>NZ_FOCI01000031.1 GCF_900110065.1 Loktanella fryxellensis
CAAAATCCAGGTAATTCTCACGCACCAACAGGACAGCAAAGTCGCGTATCGCAGGATCGATCCGGTTGTTGGATCTGCGACCGCGCGCCTTGTGCCGGATCGCACCTGGACCTTCGCTCTGAAAATTCTTCAACAGCCTGTGGACCTGTCGTCGGCCCAGTCCCAGCACATTGGCAGCGGTCACGGCCGTCATGGTGCCGCGCGTCACCTGGCTCAGGACTTCAATGCGGTTCAGTTCGCGTTCGCTCATGATGATTAATCCCACGGCCACACTCCAATCCTGCTTGATCGACAGGGAAGTGTGACACTTCTACTTTGCAGATATGGGACATTCTAACTTTGCGCTTACAGATGAATATCGCATAATGATGATTATGTCATATAAGGATTCACTGATAGTGTTAATATCGGCCTGTCCTGCAGCGATCATCGCAGGAGTATGGCGATGCATTCGAACGCACCGACACCGCAAAACCCTGCAAGCACATACCGAAAGGCATCCAACCGTGCGCTCACTGGACGCTGCCTGGTCCACAGCGCAGGCAAACCGGCCTTCAGCTTTGCTTTAACGCCTTTGACCTTCCGAGGCGGCTTAGCTCTTTTCCGCAGGTCGGCATCGATGAATGCGTTTTCCAATTTGGCAATCTCGGACAGACTGTTGGCCCAGGTCGTATTCGCACGCAGGACGACTCCGGGATTTCCGACGATAACGCAGTTCGCGGGATAGGTCTTGGCCGCCACGGCTGACGGTCCGACAATGGATCCTGCCCCGATCCGCGCACCGGCCATCACCGTCGCAGGTCGCCCGACCCAGACCGCTGTTCCACGACGACCCGGTTGCGCTTGGCCGCGATCACCGTCTTGTCCGGCAGACTGACCAGCCCATGCTGGTTCGCCCCCTGGATCAGGATATCGTCGGAAAAGAGACAGCCCTTCTTGATCAAGAGATCCGTGTTCAGCAACACGGCCCTGACGCCGCCTGCAGAGATCCGCTCTTTGATGATGGCCAGACAGCTGCCGATGACAGGATCGGCAGCGCCGGTCATGCGGATGGTCATGGCCACCGATCCACCGGCAAAATTGACCACGCAATGCCCGGGGCCCTTGAGCTTGAAACTCATCCTGTGCGGCACCCGATAGAAATAGAACGAACACCCCGGCGATCGGGCGAGACCATCGAACCTGATCCGGTGCAACTGGTCCGGGTCGCCCGGACGGCACCAGACACGACACTTCGATATGTCGAAATCCTTGGGATTATTGACCGTCAGATCCTGCAGCGGGATCCAGTCCAGCACGGCCGCTGGATCGTGGCGATCCACATATTTACGCAGCTGTCAGATCACATGCCGTTCGGACAGCATCGCCCATAACTCTATGACATTCATGGGTGACTGTCCCCCGACAGGCCCACCGCCCACCGACGGATCTGGCACGGGCAGGTGTGTCGCATCCTCACAGGCCCAGCTTATCCGCCCAGAAGGCGCGGCCCGTCAGCGTCGGATACGCCGACCGCCACTGCGTTGCAATCCGGTCGTAATCGCGCCGCAGCCGCAGGGTATTGCGGAGCAGCCGCAGGCTTTCGCGCCAGAACCGCCTGCGGTCCCGGCGCACCGTATAGCTGGCCGTGCGCTGCGCGTTCAGGAATGTGATCTCGCGTGCGCCATACATCAGGCGGAAATCCTCGCGGCTGATGGCCGGCAAGGTCAACCGGGTACCGAGCCATGTGGAAAGCGGCAGCAGGTGCCCGTTCAGCGTCAGCAGCAGCAGCATGCGCATCGGCCGGTTCAGCCAGCCGCGGCGGAGCTGCGGTGCATATACTACAGGCGCCCATACCTCGGTCGTCGTCAGAGCTTTGAGGTCGCCGCGACGCTGCGCCATGTCTGCCGTTTCGGCAAAGAACTCCGGTCCGCGCAGTACATCCTCGATCGCAAGGTTCACCGCCGACAGACTGTCGTAATGGAACCGCAGGACCGTACGCAGATAAAAGCCGAGGAACATACGTTGCAGACCCCACCAACCGACGTCCTTGTCCTTCAGGCTCAGGTGGTGGGCCAGATGGCTCCGCATGTCGAGGTACCAGGTGGTGGGCGACGCCTTGTCGATGAAGCTCTGCTGGACGGAGGCCACGCCGGGCAGCGTCACGAAGCTGAAATCGTTCGCCAGCGAGAAACTGACGTCGTCGCCACGCACGAAGAACGGAAACGGCAGCGACGTCACCTGTGCCAGAGGAAAGGCGAAATACCACCAGCCGCCGTAGAAGCCCTGCGGCACCGGATCGGTAGTCGCAAACTCCATCGCGAGCACGGTGTCGGCGCGGCGCAGGTCGGCATGGTGATACAAGGGCCGGCAGCCCCTGTGGAAGGTCGCGCCATTTTCCCACATCTGCCAGCGGCTGTCGCCGTCCAGCATCGCACCGGCCACCGCCAGCTTCGGATCTCGGCTGTAGGCCAGCATCATCCAGGTCCGCGTGACGGCGCCCATGTGGACGGAGGCGTCATCGTCCATGAACAGGCAATGGGTGGCACCGGCCGCCTGTGCCTCGAGCAGCCCGCGGGTAAAGCCACCTGCACCGCCGAGGTTAGCATTGCCGAACAGCGTGACTCCGTCGCCGTCGATAGCCGTCACCGACCGGCCGTTGTCGATCACGAACATCCGGATATGGTCGCGCAGACGCGATGCAGCCCGGAACCGTCGGAACCGGTCCATGGTTGCCATCACTTCGGCCTCGCGGCGAAAGGTCGTGACCGACAGCACCAGATCGGGACGCTGCCGCGGCGGGGTGGATGTCGTCCAGCCGAAGTCGTCCAACCGCCCGTCACCCAGCGCCGTGATCACGAAAAACAGGACGCATCGCGGGTCTACCTGTGCGATGGTCAGCGGTACGGTCAGCAACCCGTCCAGAGTCACCGTCTCGCCAAAGATGCGGTCTGCGAAAGGACTGTCTTCCACCTGCCGCATCTGGAACTGCAAATCGGCGGCCATGAAGATCGTCAGGTGGAACCGACCCTGCCCCCGCAGTTGCAGCCCCAAAGGCATGTCGCCACAGAACCTGCGCCATTTGCCGAGGTTGAAGAGGTTGAAATAGGTATCCGTCCGCGCCGTGCCGCCAGCGCCAAAGGTGATGCCGCCCAGGTCCAGCGACAGGCCAGCCGCGCCATCCAACACGACATAAGGCAGTTCCTGGGTCGAGACGGCCCGTTCGGGCCAGATCGCTGGCTGGATGATGATGGCACCATCCCCGCTCTCGTCCGCAGTTGCGGCCATAGCCTGCATCGTCATCGTCCTGCACTCCTTGGGCCGTCCTGACGCGTCCGTTCCGTAAATGCCGGAACGGACGCGACTCGGCCGTGTCCTACCCCATCATCGGTGGATTCGACAGCCGTCTGCACACCATGGGCACGAAACCGCAACCGGGACTGGGTCTGGACCAAACCGGAGTCCGCAACCTGCCTCAGAGACGACCCGAACGGCCGACGGTGCGGACCGCAGGTCGCCGCATCTGCCATCACTGTTCCTGCGCGCCAACGGCGCCAAGGCACGTCCCCGCTAGATTGAACCACGGCAATCATCATGTTATCCGGCACGGCCACTGACCCACGAGGACGACATGGACATCCATGCATACGACGCCGCGCTCGCGCAGAAATTCGACGCCGCGGCGCAACAGTGGCCCGACCTGAAAATCTACATCGACGACGTGTCGCAGTGCTTTCGGGATGTCATTGCCTGTTTCTGTCATCCCGACCCGCAGGTTTGCCGCACACGTTTCGACGCGGCCAGCCATGCCTATTCACGCATGCTCCGCGGCTATTCCAAGGAAGTCCCGGCCTATCTGCAGGTCTTTGAACAGGCCAAGGCCCATTTCGCCAAAAAGACCGAGCAGCCCCCGCCCGACAAGGACCGACTCAAGTTCTTCGAGCACTGTCGCGACTTCCTGACAACACTTCAGCGCGCCCGCCTGATGGGCCAACCCGCCCCGACGCAACCCCAGAACATGCCCACAGGCAACACCCTCATGTACCGGGCCACGACATTCCTGAAGGGCTTCGAGGCCGCCGATGACGGACAGATCACCAACTGGAGCCTGCTCAACCAGTCGCGAAACGAAAGTCAGGTCGCAAGCACCGCGCAAGGCGTCGGAATCCTTGACGCCCACGGGACGCCGACGTCGCGCGCATTGTTCACGGTCCGCACGGGTCAGGACACGCTGACGATCGCGATCTATGACAGGAACCCCATTATCCTGCATTGCCTGGTCCATGGACCCACGGCAGACCTGCTGCGCACCGCCAGGGACGATCTCGCCGGCCGCGACCTTGCACCGCTGCCCGCGCAAGACCCGGTGACGCCCGCGGGCACCGACGACTACACCGCCAGGCATTACGATCACCGGCGTCGCGGGGCCAAGCGGTTCAACGCATCCTGCATCCTGGCCATCGGGGCGAACCGCTACTGGGCCTTCAGTCGCAAGCTGAAGATCTCCGATCTTATCCGCAAGATGCCCCGCGCGACGCCGTCCCATGCAGACGGATTCGACATCGCGGCGATGTATGACACGACATTCGAGATACGCTCATGCGTGCCGCTTGGCGGCTACGTGACCCTTTATCATCTGCACCTGCCGCAGCCGGGGCTGGATGTCGTGGCACTGGACGGATATGGCCATGTCGTCCTGATCGGCGCAGATTTCGCGATCGGCGACGTGTTGCGCTTTCAGAAGTCGATGGATCATTATGCGGGACATTTCCGTGAACGCGGCGACGCAACATGCCCGTCGCGCGAGTTCTTCCACATCGCGACGCGTTTTTTCAACGACGCGGTCCCGCAGCGTACCGCGCCGGGCCTGGCCCTTTCCTATGGCAACTGGCGGGTCGGGGATTGCAGCTTTGCCCTGACATCGATCCGGCAGGTGGCCGATCTGGGCTATCAGGTCGATGTGCTCAATCAAGACAGCGAGTTAATCGGACTGGACCCGGACACCGCGCAGACCGCGCCCCATCTGCGCGCCCTGTTTGGCGAGGCCGCGATGAAGCGCATCCGGTTCAACGCCGACTATCTGGATGGCCTGACCCATCTGATGCTCGGTAGCCTGGGTCTGGACCCGGGCTGCCGGTTCGCCTTCCAGTCGCGCGGGCGGACCTATGGCAATTTGTGGCAAAAGACGATGTTCCCAGAATGGGACGGACGGCGTACCGACCTCGTCTTGGGTTCCCCGCCGCTCCGCCTGCAACCCACGCAGCCGTTCGGCATCTTCTTCACCCTCGATCTGGAAAAGCGGCGCTGGCTCGAACAGGAAACTTTTCTGCGAAGCCTGGTGCTGTGGACCGAAGGGCTCCGCACGCCGGTCAGGATCATCCTGAACGGCATGACCGGATACCGTCACCCGCACCTGCTGAACGCCGCGACCCTCAAGACCTTCGATCGGGAGGAAAAGATCGTTTCTGGCATTAGATCGCGGGTAATGCGCAAAGCCCGCAACACTCAGCTGATGTCGATCGCAGAACTCGACTTGGATGGAAAGTGTCGCGCTATCTCCGAACAAGTCCATTACTTCATCGGCCCACTCGGGTCCGGCACGGTTGTCCCGTCTGTCCTGTATAGCAAGCCTGGATTGATCTACAGTTCACATGCTTTGTTCAAGATCAACAGGGACTCCTTCAAGAACCTCAATCTCCTAATCGGACCCTGTACAGAGATGATTCCCCAGCATTGGGTCACTGATACGGACAAGCGCGACCACCGTATCTTTCCCGATGCCGAGATGACGAGTTACTCGATATCACCAGACAAGGTACTTACGCTGGCATCGTCACAGATATCGTATCATCTAAAGCGGTCTGCATAGGCCGACCCATCGCCACGTCGACAGGACTGCTGCAAACTTTAGCGTCTCAGACCAAGATTGATAGACCTGCGGCGTGCATCGCCGCAAGAATGGATGGCCATTGATCACCTGTGAATGTCCGGGCGCATGCTGGCATCCTGCGGTGGGACGAGATGGTCCGGATCCTGTTACAGCAGGGACTGTCCGTTCTGACGCCGCGCACGGGCGATCTCGTCCATCAGCATGAACTGATCCTCCCAGTCGATATCCATCGATTCACCCTCCTCCATCTCGAAGAAGAACGGCCTGTGGCCGATGCGGTCGCGCGTGTCCCGCATCAGGGCAAACGGCATCGCATAGATCGCATGGTTGATGTCGAAGACGGGGACGATGTCCTGACTGCGCGGCCAGCGTTCGATGCTGTTGTCGTAGTTGAACGGGCGGCCGTCGCGCCACAGGAACTTCTGCAGCTTCGTCGCGCTGATCAGACTGTCGTGACCGGCCGCGCGGATCTGCGCATAGGCGGCCAACGCCCGGTCGTAGACGGCGGCGGTCGTGAAGGGATGCGTGACATGGGTCCAGAAGATATCGCCATCCTCACTCAGATGGGCGATGTAGTCGGAAATGAAGGCTCCCATCGACGTGGCGGAGTTGCCCCATTCATCGGGACGCGGCAAAGGTTCGACCCGCGGATCCTCGGTCGCAGCGAAATCTGCGGCATAGTCCAGGACCGCCTGATCGTTCGACGACACGATGATGCGGTCCAGCCCCGCCACCTCTTTCAACTGCCGCAACTTCAGCTCCAGCAGGCCGCCGGCGTAGCCTGCGAAGGGCCGCGTGTTCTTGTGCTTCACACGCTCGCTGCCGGCGCGGCAGGGAATGAAACCGATCATCTGCGTCATGGCAATCCGATCCTCAGGCCGACGTGCGGCGATACTTGTGATGTTCCGACGGGGCGATGGCCTTCTCCTCGGCGCCGACGATCACCTCGGCCTCGCGCACCTTGCCTACGTAGTCGCGGAACGCGGGCGTCGTCAGATCAAGGGCGACCGCATCGAAATGCGCCCAGTCGGTGTTGCCGAGCTTCACGTGCTTTTCCACCATGCGGGCACCGGCGGCCACGGCCATGGCCGATCCGAACCAACCCGGATCGTGGCTGGAATAGGCAGGCACGATGCGCGGGTCGGCCTTGGACAGCCGGTCGTAATGGCGGACCACGCCGATGTTGGCATCCGACGGCGGCGTCGGATAGGCCGAGTTCGCCTGCATCAGATAGAGCTGCGGCGCATGCGCGAAGGTCTTCAGCACCCAGTTCTCGTAGGTGCGGTCTGTCATGCCCGTGGACAGCACGATTCCGCAGCGGCAATCCTGCGCCACATGGGACAGATAGTCGGTGTGTTCCGAGATCGTCGACGGCAGCTTCACCAGCGGCGGTGCGAACTGCATGACGAAGCGGTAGGACGGCTCGTCCAGCACCGAAGCGAACCACTGGATGCCGAGCCGCTTGCACAGCGCATCGAGAAAGCGGAACCCCTCCGCCGACAACTCCAGCTGGTGGCGGTAATCGGCGAAGGTGGTGCCGAAAGGCGAGCGGTAGGGCGCGTCCAGCTGCTCGCGCGTGTAGAACGTCTCGACGTCACGCTTCTGGACCTTGACGTAATCCGCACCCGCCGCCGCCGCCGCGCGCACCATCCGTTCCAGACGCCCCAGATCGCCGAAATGATTGGTCGTGATCTCGGCCACGATGGACACGGCCCAGGACGTGCGGTCGGGACGGTCATGGACATCCGGCAGGAACATCTCGACCAGATCGTCGACCGACAGGCGCGAATAGGCGCGCGATCCCACATGGGTCACGTTCAGCGCCGATCCCTGCAGCGTGTACAGGGCATTGAGCAGGAAGTTCTCCTGCATGCCGATCATCATCGCGCGGGTCTGGTCGTCGCCCGTCTCGTAATGCGCACCATCCACCTGCGCATAGCCCAGTTCGGGCTGGAAATCGAAGCCCACCATGTAGACCTGCTGCGGCCGGCCCCGGTGGCGTGCCACCTCGCGCGCGACCTGCAGGGCCGACATGAACAGCACATCCTCGATCGCGAAGTCGTCCGACAGCAGGCGCTGGACCATCAGGTCGGCGCTTTCCTGGCCCAAGGAGATGTGCGGCGCACGGAACACCTCGCCCTGCGCCGGCCTGAAATCCGTGGACGTCAGATAGAGCTGCGCGCGCGCACCCGTCTCGGCCAGCGCGGTCTTGACCCAATCGCCGTGAAAGATCGTGACGTCGGCGGGATAGATCCGCTCCGCATCGTTGATGCCGATGACGAGCGATCCGGCATAGACCTCCGACGGGATGCGATCAGCCGAGGGACCCTTGCCCAGGATGAAGATCGTATCGGTGCCGTATGTCGACGCGATAGCGCCGACCCGGTTCGAGAAACTGTCCGTCATATGCTTTCCCATCGATCATCACGTCGCAGCCCGCCTCGCGCGCCAAGGCGACGCCACCCAGAAGATCCCAGTTGTAGGCCCCCCGCGGATTGACGAAGCGCGCATAGGATCCGCGGATCACGTTGATCAGGTTGTAGACCGCGCATCCCATGATACGCGATTCCGGGTTTTCGGCGATGCCGCGTCCAATGTCCTCGTTATAAGAGGACGAAAACCCCACGATGCGCGACTGCGGCACGCGGGGAATGTGGCCCGACATGACCACGTCGTTCAACTCGGGCATCATCAGCAGGCTGCCGCGATGCTGCCCCTTGTGCCAGATCGACAGGGTGGTGCCCCATTCCTTGAGGCCGGAACAGAAGTTCTCGGTCCCGTCGATCGGATCGAGGACCGCGACCCAGTCCGTGTCAAAGGCGGTGTCCGGCTGCCAGCTTTCCTCGCCAACGAACCGCAGGCCGGGCAGTGCTTCGCGCAGCAGACCCTCGATCTCGCGCTCCAGAAACACGTCCGCATCGGTCACGGGGCTGCCATCGGGCTTCCACGTGATGTTGTAACGCAGGTCCATCATGCGCGGCAGAGAGGTCAGGACCAGGTCCCTGACCTGCCCGAGGAGAGGCGTCACATCGTCCACGAATGCTCCTGCACGTGATTTCCGCGGACCCTATAAATACGGCGACGCGGATGCAAGCCGACAGGTCGATGTCCTTGATAGGCGAAGACGACATGGGGCTGCCGGGTTATCGCAGGCGTCAGGCCAGCAGTGCGGGATCGCCTTTGACGACGCATGCGCCGTCGACGATCAGGCCGGGCCCTGCACCCTCGGGCCTGCGGCAGGCCACGACGAAGGCCTCGACCTGTCGGTAATCCTTCAGATGGATGATCGGACGCGATGGACCGAACTGCGCGATCACATTTTTGACCTGTCTGCGGTGATGGGATCGCTGCTGCCACGCCAGCCAGAGCTGCCCCAGCGTGCGCGTGCCGAAGCGGTCGATGCAGCCTTCCGACATGAAGGGGCGGACCTTGCCACTGAACCTGTAGGACCGCTTGACGATCCGCCAGGCGCGGACGGGATAGGCGATGTCCACCCAGATCAGCAGATCCGCGCGGGCTGCACGGATATGGCAATTCTCGAAATGATCACCCTCGAAGATCCATGCGTCCTCTGCGTAGATCCGCGCGGTGATGCGGTTCTTCTCCCCCACCGAGCGAAAGACGTATCCGGGCCGCCAGCTGATCTCGTCCATATAATGGGCCGGCAGGCCGGTCCGGTCCGCCATGCGGTGGGCCAGGGTGGACGATCCCGCCCCCGACGCGCCGAAAACCATGATGCGCCGCACGACGGTGGCATCTGTGGTGTCAGTCATTCATCTTGTTTTTCATCTGCAGGCCCGGGATCGACACGACACAGGTGTTTTCAGAGAATCCCGTGTAACAGAATCAAGACGGTCCGACAGTCAAAATTCGTGCGGGCGGTGGATCCACAGCCTGTATCGCGCGCGGAACGCACGGGGGTGGTGCAGGGGGCGCTGGCGATCCCGTTCGGCCACGCCACCCGAAAGGCTGCGCAGACCGTAAGGCAGGTCCGCGATCGGGCCGTCCGCGACGGCGACCGATCCTGCCTTTGTCGCTCGCCCCGCCCCCTACAGCCCCAGCCTGTCGCGCAGGCCGTAATACCAGCTGCCCATCACCGAATAGGGCACCCGCAACGCGCGGCCGCCGGGGAAGGGATACCATTTCAGGCCCGCGAACACGTCGAAGCGGGTGAGGTCGCCGTCGATCGCCTCGGACAGGATGCGGCCGAAGGTGTGGCTGCCGGTGACGCCATGCCCTGAATAGCCGTGCGCGAAATAGGTGCCGGTGCCCAGACGGCCCATCTGTGGCACGCGGCTGAACGACAGGGCGAAATTGCCCGACCAGGCGTAGTCGATGCCCACGTCGCGCAGCTGCGGGAACACGCGGTCCATGTTGCGCTTCAGCTTGGCCTTGATGTCGCGGGGGTCGGATCCGCCATAGACGGTGCCGCCGCCGAACAGCATCCGCTTGTCGGCACTCAGCCGGTAGTAGTCGAGGATGTAGCGGATATCCTCGATGCAGTCGTCGCCGGGCATCAGATCGGCGGCGAGCGCGGGGTCCAGCGGGGCGGTCGCCATCATCTGCGTGCTGACGGGCATCACCCGGGGTTCCAGATCCGGCACCGCATCGCCCAGATAGGCATTGCCGCACAGCACGAGGATGCGGCTGGTGACGGACCCTTGCGCCGTGCGCACCACGGGCCGCGCCAGCATCGTGTCCGCCGACAGGATCGGCGACTGCTCAAAGATCACGCCGCCGAGGCTCTCGAACGCCGCCGCTTCGCCCAGACACAGGTTCAGCGGGTGCATGTGACCGCCCGTGGTGTCCAGAAGACCGCCCGCATAGAGGTCGGACTTCACGTGAGCACGCAACTGATTGCGGTCCAGCATCACCTGATTGTCGATGCCGTAGCTGCGCCACAGGGTCTGGCGCACCTCCAGTTCCTTCATGTGCGCCGCCGTCAGGCCGACGAAGACGTTGTTGGGCTTCAGGTCGCACTGGATGCCATAGGTCGCGACCCGGTCGCGGATGATCTCGCCGCCTTCCTGCACGAGGCCTGCGACGAAGGTGGCGGTATCGCGGCCATACCGCCTTTGAATCGTCTGCAGGCTGGCGTTCAGCCCGTTCACGATCTGACCGCCGTTGCGCCCCGATGCACCCCAGCCGACGCGCGCGCCCTCCACGATGACGACGGAATAGCCCTTTTCCGCCAGATGCAGCGCCGTGGACAGGCCGGTATAGCCCGCCCCCACCACGCAGACGTCGGCGGTGATGTCGCCCCGCAGCGCGGGGCGGTCTGGCGACGGATTGGCCGAGGCGGCGTAGTAGCTGCCGGTGTGCTCGCCCGTGCCCGCATAGGGATGGGGCTGTGGGATCGTTGTATCCTTGGGCATCACACCGTCTCCAGATAGGTGTCGTATTCGAATTCGGTCACGTGGCGGTTGAAGCGGTGCTGTTCCTGCCGCTTGCAGTCCACCAGCATCCGCTGCAGGCGCGGCGCATAGATCGACTGGATATGCGCGCCGTTCTTGAAGGCCTGAATGGCCGTCGCCCAGTCGAGCGGCAGGTGCGCCAGCTCCTTCTCCTGCGCATAGGCGTCGCCCACCAGCGCCTTGGTCGGCTCCCACGCGCCTTCGATCCCCAGAAGTGCGCCGCCGAGGATGGAGGCGAGCACGAGATAGGGATTTGCGTCGGCCCCCGCGACCCGGTGTTCGATCCTGCGCGCGCGGCTGTCGCCGCCGGGAATGCGCACGGCGACCGTGCGGTTCTCGTAGCCCCAGGCGACGGAGGACGGCGCATGGGTGCCGGGCAGCAGGCGGCGGAACGAGTTTTCGTGCGGCGCAAAGACCAGCGCGTTTTCCTGCATCGTGTGCAGCAGACCCGCCACCGCATGCATCATGATCGGCGTGCCCTCCTCGCCGCCGTTGTCGAAGACGTTGCGGCCCTCCGCATCCTCGAGGCTGAAGTGCACGTGAAAACCGCTGCCCGCCCGGTCGCCGTAGGGTTTCGCCATGAAGGTCGCGGCAAAGCCGTGCTTGCGCGCGATGCCACGCACCAGCCGCTTGAACAGCACCGCATCGTCGGCGGCGCGCAGCGCGTCGCCCACATGGCGCATGTTGATCTCGAACTGGCCCGCGCCGTTTTCGGAAATGGCGCTGTCGGCCGGGATGCCTTGCATGTGGCAGGCCTCGTAGACGTCGTTCAGGAACTCGTCGAAATGTTCGAGCTCGTCCAAGGACAGCGCGCCGTCGCTGTCCAGCCGCTTGCCGGTCACCGGCGACAGGGGCGGCTGCGGGATCGTCTCGGTCGGATCGACGAGGTAGAACTCCAGCTCGGTCGCCACGACCGGCGTCAGCCCCTTGTCCGCATAGCGTTTCACGACGGCGTCGAGCGCATGGCGCGGATCGCCCATGAAGGGGCGGCCATCCTCGTTGTAGAGGCTGAGCGGGATGAGGGCGGTGGGCCGCGAGGTCCAGTTGATCGGCAGGATGCCGCGCCCGGTATATTGGCAGATGCCATCCGCATCGCCGGTCTCGAACACCAGCGCGCTGACCTCGATGTCCTCGCCCCAGATGTCGAGGCCCGCCAGCGACAGCGGCATCCGGATCGATCCCTTGAGGATCTTGGCGGCCTGGTTGGCATCCACCCGCTTGCCGCGCAGGGTGCCGTTCAGGTCGCAGATGCAGGCGAAGATGTTCTCGATGTCGGTCTGGGCGTTCAGCCAGTCCAGATGGGCGGCATGATCCAGATCCATCTGGCCCGGATTTTGGCCCCTCTGAGGCGGCAGGGTGGGCAGGGTCTGGTCCATGACGCGGGGGCTTTCCGAGAGAATTGTCGCTTATCCCAGAATATGATCATATTACGGATTGTGTCAACGCGGCCGGCCGCTAGGGTGCGCCCAGAGCCGCCTCAGCCCCGACAGCTCAGCCCCGACACCGACGCCCGGACCCCTGCCCCCATGCCACAGTCCCGTTCCGCCACCCTGGTCAAGACCACGCCCGACCCCGAGGCGATCCCCGCCATCCCGCTGCTGGCCCTGCCCCCCGGCACCTCTGACCACGAGGGGGTCTATCAGCGCCTGCGCGCGGCGATCATGACAGGCGTCTTCGCCCCCGACACGACGCTGACCCTGCGCGGGCTGGCCGAGGCGCTGTCCTGCAGCCAGACCCCGGTGCGCGAGGCCGTGCGCCGCCTGTCGTCGGAACATGCCATCGCGGTGCTGGAAAACCGCCGCATGTGCATCCCTCCCATGACCGCCCGCAGGTTCGAGGAGATCCTGTCCCTGCGCCTGACGGTCGAGGTGCATGCGGCCCGCCGCGCCCTGCCTTACGTCTCCGACGCGGTGATCGCCGCGATGGCCGATCTGGACCGACAGCTCGATGCGGCGCTGGCGGCTGGCGACCAGACCGCGGTGACGGCGCTCAATCAGGCGTTCCACCGCAGGCTCTATGCGGCCAACCCGCACCAGACCGTGCTGCCCGTGGTCGAGAGCATCTGGCTGCAGTTGGGGCCGTTTCAGCGGCAGGTCGTGGAACGGGGGCTGAAATACTATGTGCAGGACCGGCACCGCCAGATCCTCGACGCCCTGCGCCGCCGCGACGGGCCGGTGCTGGGGGATGCGATCCTGAACGACATCACCGACGGCATCGCGATTTCGGGCCGCAGGTATCTGGCCGAGGTGCAGCGATAGGTCGCGGGGATCCGTCTTCAGGCAGACGCCTTGGGGCGCTGCCCCAAACCCCGGGATATTTTCAACCAGAAGAACCGGGGACCGCGATCCCCCGCGCAGGCGATATCTGCACGGGGGATCGCGGAGGGGATCTGGTGGTTCAGAACGAGAAGTTCAGCGCCGCCCCCAGGGCCCCCTGACGGCTGCCGTCGGCAAAGCTGCCGTCGGCGGACAGGGTCAGGTCCAGACTGTCGGACAGCGCATAGGTCGCATCGGCCCCGATCAGCAGCCGCGTGCGGGCGGCCTCGACCCCCTGCACCGCGAACCCGGTGGTCGAGCCGTCCAGCGTCAGCGCAGCCGTGCCATAGGTGTTGGCCAGTGCCTGCTGCACGCCGATGTCGGCGGCCACCTGCAGCGTGCGACCGCTGCCCAGCACCATGTCGGTATCCACCGCCACGCCCAGCGTCAGCGCCGCGCGGTCGTTGCGGCCCGCCTGACCCGACAGGTTCAGGCCACCGGCCCCGGTTTCGGCAAAGCCGTCGACGCTGACGCGGCTCAGGTCGATGCGGGCGAAGGGGGACAGGCCCAGCGTGCCGTTCGCCGTCTGCCGCACCTGCTGATAGCGGACCTCGCCGGTCATGGTCAGGGCGTCCGCATCCATCTCGGCGGTGGCGGTCCGGTTCAGGTTGCCGAAGGCGATGGTGCGCCGCGTCTCGACGTTCAGACGGCCATAGGCCAGCGCGCCGCGCACGGCGACACCCGTCTCCAGACGGCCCGCGCCGCTGGACCCGAAGGCGCCGATGTGGAACCCGTCCGCGTCAGCGCTCTGGTCGATGTCGGTCAGGTCCAGCTCTGCGTCGGTATAGCCGAGGGCAAAGCCCACCGTGGTCATCGCATCGGGCCGTGCCACCACGCCGCCCGCGATCGCGGTGCTGCGGCTGTCGAAGCCGCTGGCGTTGCCGTCGCCGTCCACGTCGTAACGCAGGCCCTGCAGGCTGATCCACGGGCTGGCGGCCCCCATCAGGCCACCCATCATGGGGGCCGCCGCCTGGCCGACCTGTGCCGTCGCGGGGGCTGCCCCACCCAGCTGGTCCAGCATCGCACCGGCAAAGCTGGCGGACTGGCCGCCGACCGCGCCCTCGACCTCGGCGTGGATCTGCCCGCCCAAGGCCGCATAGGCCGCGTTCAGGTCGGCGGCGTTCAGCGGCAGCAGGTTGTTCAGCACCGCCGGGTCGGCGGCAAAGCCGAAGCCGTTCAGCCCCAGCACAAGTTCGAGGTTGTTGTCGCCCACGGCAAAGCGGCCGAAGTCGGGCACGACGCCGGGCGTTCCGGGCTCGACGGGGGTTTCAGGATCGACGGGCGTTTCAGGATCGACGGGTGCCACCAGCACGGTGCGGATCAGCTGCACGTCAGCCTCGCCATGGACCAGCGTATATTCGACCAGTGCCGCATCCTCGGTCACGCCGGTGAAGGTGCCGGTGACGCCATCGGCGGCAGTCAGGATCGTGTAGGTCTTCGGCGTGGCATAATCAGCCGCCGCGTCAACGTCGGTGGGGGCGACGGTGCCATTCAGGGCAGCCGCCCCGCCGACGGCCAGCAGGTCAGACGTGCCGTCCGCATCCAGTTCGACCGCGAAGGTCGATCCGGCCGCAAAGGTGACGTCGCCGTCGACCGTCAGGGTGCCGACCGAGTTGCCGGGCGCCAGGCGCCCGCCGGACTGGACGGTCACATCGCCCATGATCGTGCCCGCACCGCCAAGGGTGCCGCCGTCGGCGACCGTTACGGTGGTGCCCACAGGCGGGAGCACACGCCCGACGGACCACTCCTGCATGCCTACGACGGTGTTGACCGACAGCAGACCGTCCTGCACGTCGATCCGCGACACGCGCACGGCGGGGTCTGGCGTCTCTTCCTCAAGGATCGGATCCTCGATCGGCGCGTCAATGATCAGCATGCTACGCACCCAGTCCAGATTGGCCACACCCGTCAGGGAAATCTCGCCGCTGCCGGTCTTGACCAGCGTGCTTCCCTCTTCGGACTGTTCATAGATGTTGCCCGACAGGGTGGCCGTGCCGCCGGTCTGGCTGATGGTCGCCGTGGCGCTGCGGATCACGATGGTGTTGGCAATGTCCACGCCGTCCTGCAGGTCGAGCGTCGGTGTCGCGGGGGCCGCTGCAAGGGCGATGCGCGTCGGCGAAAAGGTCTGTTCGCCCAGATACAGGGTGTTCCCGTCGCCGACCGCCGTGTCGTTACCCACCGACAGGATGCCGCTATCGACATAGAAATCGCCGGTCAGGGTGCTGGCCCCGTTCAGTGTCAGCTTGCCGTTGCCCACTTTGCGTATAATGCCCTCGCCTTTGACGGTGCCGCCAAAGGTGCCGTTCGTGCCGTCCGACCCGATCTCGAGACCGCTGCCTTCACGGATATCGAGCGTGCCGGTTCCGTCCAGCGATCCGATGCGGGCAAAGGTGTCGTTGAACTCGAAGAAGTTGGTCAGCAGCGTGGCATCCTGCGCGACCGTGACGCGCCCGGTGATGGCGGACCGCTTGCCCATGTCCAGCGTGCCGTCCTGCACCAGCATGGCCCCGGTCAGGGTCCAACCGCTATCATTAAAGATGTCCCGGTCCCCAAGGGCCAGGATGCCGGCGCCGGTCTTGGTCAGCGGGGAGGCCGTGACGGTCGTATTCAGATCCAGCGTCAGTGTCGAGCCCGTGACCACGTCGATCCGCGGTGCGATGCCGCCGAAGGTCAGCACGGCGGTCGGCGTTTGTAGGCCGATCGTGTTGTCGCCGGCCACGTTGTCCACGCGGTTGACGGTGATGTTGTCCACGAGGTTGGCGGTCTGATTGACACTGACGTCGCGGTCAAAGCTGGCGACCGCGGTGACACTGTTCGGGATCACGCCGTCGAACCAGTTGAGCTGATCGTTCCAGCTCGAGCTCTCTTCGCCAGTGAAATATCCAATCTGAAATGTTTGTGCAAATGCCGGGTGGCACAGGGCGGTGGTGGCGGCCAGCAGGGTGGCAAGGCCAAGTGCCGAACGGCGGGGTGCAGTCACAACAGTCATCGGGAAATCATCCTGTTTCAAAACGGGGTCCATACGCATGACGGGTGTGCCGGGACGAATCCGGCACACCCGTCAGGCGCAAACTTACGCGAAGTCATGATGCCAGTTCACGACGTCGTCAAGAAAAGGTGAACGGACCCCCTGCGACGCAGTGACAGCCCTGCAAGGTCTGGCGTTCCTGCCACAGTCCGCACCGGGTCGCGGCCCGTGTCAGAGCCCGTGTCAAAGCCCGTGCGAGGGGCCGTTCAGGCCCCGCCGTGACGGGCCATCAGGGCCATCCGGTCAATCTTGCCGCCCGCATTGCGCGGGATGCGGTCCATCACATGCAGCGTGATCGGCAGCGCCAGCGTCTGCCGGAACGCCGCCGCGATGGGTGCGGGGTCGGCCTGCGTCACCACGGCCGCGTGCAGCGCGGTCAGACCCTGCGCGTCCGGCAGGCCGAAGGCGGCGGCATCCGCCACCGCATCCAGCGTCATCAGCGCCTCTTCGACGACGAAGGGTGCGACCTTGTGACCGCCGAGGTTCAGCATCTCTCCCGCGCGGCCCGACACCCACAGCAGGCCCTGCGCATCCAGATGCCCCAGATCGCCCGGCCGGAACCAGCCGTCGCGGAAGGCCCCGTCTCCAGTTGTCCCGTCGCCAGTGGCCCCCTCCTCGCCGGTCCCGTCCCGGTAGCCCTGCGCCATCTCTTGCGAGCGCAGCTGGACCAGACCCACCTGTCCGGCGGGCAGCGGCTGGCCCGCGTCGTCCACGATCCGCACGGCAGCCCCTGGTATGACCACACCCGCAGCCCCGGCCATCGCCATGGCGGGCGTGCCCTGCGCGATCATCCACACCTCGGTCGTGCCATAGATGAAGACCAGATTGTCGGTGACGCGCGCCGCGAGCTGCCGGATCAGCCGCTGCGGCATCATCGCCCCGGTCAGGGCGATCATCAGCCCCGGATCGCGCGGATACGCCGCCGGCAGCGTCGCAAGCAGGCCCGCGACCTGCACCGGCGACATGATGAGCATGTTGGGCCGAAGCTGGTGCAGCGCGTCACCGGGGCTGAGCGCGCCGGCAAAGCAGACGGTGCCGCCGCGCTGCCAGACGGCGATGGTGCGCAGCAGGCCGCCCGTCACGTCCAGCCCCATGGTGGTGAGCATGCGCAGCGGATTGGGCAGGTGGACCATCGTGTGCAGCCGCGCGTGACACAGTCCATGACCCAGGGCCAGCACCTTGGCCGCCCCCGTGGTGCCGGAGGTCAGTTCCAGCCGCACCAGCGTCGTGTCGGACGGGTGCGGCCAGTCGCGCACCACCACCGGGGCCTGCAGCGCGCCCTGCAGCCAGTCCGCATCGGTGACCGTCTGTGGCGTGGCCCCCACATCGGTCGCGGGCGCCTCGGTCAGCACCCGGTCGGGGCGGACCGCCGACAGGCTGCGGCGCTGCTGCTCCTCTGACACGGATGCGGCGCCGATCCGCAGCAGCGCCATCAGGCACAGCAGGTGGACATAGGGCCGGGTGTCGCGCACCAGCACGACCTGTCCCGCAGCCACCCCCGCCGCATCCAGCGCCTGCGCCATGCGGGCGATGTCGTCCGCCAGCCGGGCATAGGTGATCTCGGCCTGCGGCAGGGCGATGGCGATGCGGTCCGGGCGCAGCCGGGCCTGATAGGGAACGATCTGGTCGAGCATGGGTGGATCCTGATGCGACGCGGGACGGGTGCCGTGGCGTAACATCGCCCCCGGCCTGCGGCAAAGCAATTCAGGTGCCCTGTAGTGGCAACGATATGCGGCCACGGCCAAGCTGCGCCGCACGGACCCTGTCCATCGGGCACGACCCCCTGTCCCCATCGTACGGCGCCTGACGCGGGGGCGGTCGGGGAACCCATCGGCCCCGTGGGTGTTGGCCCGGCGATGCAGGGCACGGGCCCTGCCCCACAACCGATGTTCCCAAACCACAGGATGGCCCGATGCAGACGCGGCTCACGATCAACGGCACCCCTCACGATCTGGACGCCGATGCGCGCACCAGCCTGCTGGATGCCCTGCGCAACCATCTGGACCTGACCGGCACCAAGAAGGGCTGCGACCATGGCCAGTGCGGCGCCTGCACGGTGATCGTGAACGGGCGACGGATCAACGCCTGCCTGACGCTGGCCTGCATGCACGACGGCGACGAGATCACCACGATCGAAGGGCTGGGCCAGCCCGGCAACCTGTCGCCCCTGCAGGCGGCCTTCGTCAAGCACGACGGCTTCCAGTGCGGCTACTGCACCCCCGGCCAGATCTGTTCCGCGACAGCGATGCTGCAGGAGGTCAAGGACGGCTGGCCCAGCCACGTCAGTGGCAACCTGACCGGCGCCATGGACCTGACCGACGCCGAGATCGGCGAGCGGATGTCGGGCAACCTGTGCCGCTGTGCGGCCTATCCCAACATCGTCGATGCGATCCGCGACGCGGCCGAGGTGAAGGCATGAAGTCCTTCGACTACATCCGCGCCACCGACACCGGCCACGCCAGCGCCGAGGCCGCCGAGGGCGCCGTCATCATCGCGGGCGGCACCAACCTGCTCGACCTGATGAAGCTCGAGGTGATGACGCCGGATGCGCTCGTGGACATCACGCGTCTGGACCTGAAGCAAATCGCAGCCACCGACGACGGCGGTCTGCGCATCGGGACGCTGGTCACCAACGCCGACCTCGCCGCGCACATGACCGTGCGCACCGATTATCCGATGCTGTCGCAGGCCCTGCTGGCCGGGGCATCCGGCCAGTTGCGCAACAAGGCGACGACGGGCGGCAACCTGCTGCAGCGCACGCGCTGCTACTACTTCTACGACACCGCCACGCCGTGCAACAAACGCGCGCCCGGCACCGGCTGCGCCGCGATGGAAGGGGCCACGCGCCTGCATGCCATCCTCGGCGGCAGCGACCAGTGCATCGCCACGCACCCCAGCGACATGGCCGTGGCCATGCGTGCGCTGGATGCGGTGGTGGAGATCGAGGCCTCCACCGGCGAGACCCGCCATGTGCCGCTGTCGGACTTCTACCTGCTGCCAGGCGACACGCCGCAGATCGAGACGGTGCTGCGCCGCGGCGACCTGATCACCGCCGTGATCCTGCCAGCCCCGGCGCAGGGCGTGCAGAGCTATACCAAGGTGCGCGACCGCGCCTCCTATGCCTTTGCCATGGTGTCGGTGGCGGGACGCATCGCGATGGACGGCGACCGCATCGGGCAGGCGTCGATCGCCTTCGGCGGCATCGCCCCGCAACCGTGGCGCGATGCCGACGCGGAAGCGGCACTGGTGGGCCAGCCCGCCACGCGGGAGACGTTCGCACGCGCCGCCGACATCCTGCTAGCCGATGCGAAACCTGCGAAAGACAACGCCTTCAAGGTGCCGCTGACGCGCCGCACCCTGATCGCCACCCTGACGGATCTGTGCGGAAAGGCTGCATCATGAACACGCACACCAAGATGGACGCGCACCACGTGATGGACGCGCCGGACCACCGCAACCGGCTGGACGACATGGCGCAGGGCATCCTCGGCACCACGATGGATCGCCCGGACGGCCCGCTGAAGGTCACGGGCACCGCGACCTATGCGCATGAGGATCACCCGGCGGGGATGCTGCACGGCGTGCTGGTGCGCGCCACGGTTCCCCGCGGCACGCTGGACGGGACCCACGACGCCGCCGTGCTGGCGCTGCCCGGCGTGCGCCGCGTGCTGCACGGCGACAGGTTCCTGCGCAACCCAGCACAGGGCACCGCCAACGAGGCCCCGGTGCAGGGCAGCCGCGAGATTTTTTATGTCGGCCAGCCCGTAGCCCTCGTCGTTGCCGAGACCTTCGAGCAGGCCCGCCACGGTGCGCAGCGGCTGGTCCTGCAGATGACGCCCGGCGATGCGGTGACGGACCCCACGGCGGACGACATCGCGGTGGAACGCGACCCGGACGAGCAGTCCAGCATGGGCGATCTGGACAAGGCCATGAAGGATGCGGCCTTCAGCGTCGACCAGACCTATACAACGCCCGGCCACACCTCCGCCGCGATGGAGCCCCATGCGGCGGTGGCCTGGTGGGACGGCGACAAGCTGACGATCCGCGCGTCCGCCCAGATGCTGAAGTACAACAAGAACGAGATCGCCGACAGCCTCGGCATCGACGTTCGAGACGTCCACATGCTGGCGCCCTATGTGGGTGGTGGTTTCGGCGGAAAGCTCGGCATTTCGCCGGAGGCGGTGGCGGCGGCATTGGCCGCACGCGATCTGGGTGCCCCCGTCAGCGTCGCCATGACCCGCAGGCAGGTGTCAGAGGCGACGATGCGCCGGTCGGAAACCGTGCAGCAGATCCGTCTGGCGGCGGACGCGGACGGCGTGCTGACCGGCATCGGCCACGTGGCCCGCGTGTCGCAGCTGGAAGACGAGGATTACGCCGAACCCGTGACGCAGGCGACGCCCTTCCTCTATCGCGGCAAGAACCGCGAAATCGGGCTGGAGCTGGTGCGCGTGAACGCCACCTGTGCCGGATCGGTCCGCGCCCCCGGCGAGGCGGTCGGTCTGACCGCGCTCGAGATCGCGATGGACGAACTGGCCGTCGCCGCCGGCATCGACCCCGTGGAACTGCGCCGCCGCAACATCCCCGAGGTGGACCCGAGCGACGACAAGCCGTTCTCGTCGCACACGCTGGAAGCCGCCCTTGACGACGGCGCGAAGGCGTTCGGCTGGGACGGGCGCAAGACGAAAACCACCGACGGCGACTGGCTGGTGGGATCGGGCATGTCGTCCGCCGTGCGCGTCAACATGATCGGCGAAAGCCATGCCCGCGTCACGCTGAACCCGGACGGGACGTTGCTGATCGAGACGGACATGACCGACGTGGGCACCGGCACCTACGCGATCCTGACCCAGATCGCAGGCGAGATGCTGGGCGTCACCCCTGACCGCATCACCACCGTGCTGGGCGACAGCGACCTGCCGGAATCAGCGGGCTCCGGCGGGTCCTGGGGCGCGTCATCGGCGGGATCGTCGGTGTTTCTCGCCTGCGAGCGCATCCGTCAGGAGATCGCGAAGACACTCGACTGCGACGAAGGCGATCTCACGCTGAAGGACGGCATCGCCACCGCCGCCAACCGCCAGGTGCCGCTGGCGCAGGTGCTGGGCGACGCCCCCCTGACCAGCACCGGCGTCATCGAGCCCGGCAAGACGTCCGAGGCCGTGCGTCAGGCGACGTTCGGTGCGTTCTTTGCGGAAGTGGGCGTGCACCGCGTCACCGGTGAGGTGCGCGTGCGCCGGATGCACGGCAGCTTTGCCGCAGGCCGCATCCTGAACGCCAAGACCGCACGCTCGCAGTGCTTGGGCGGCATGACCTTCGGGATCGGCATGGCCCTGACCGAGGCGATGATTTTTGACCCCCGCGACGGGCGTCTGGTGAACGGCGATTTCGGCGAATACCACATTCCGGTGAACGCCGACGTGCCGCAGCTGACGGTGAACTTCGTGCACGAACGCGACCCTTGGGCGAACCCGATGCAGGCCAAGGGCATCGGAGAGCTGGGCATCTGCGGCGCAGGCGCCTGCGTGCTGAACGCGATCCACGACGCCTGCGGCGTGCGCGTCCGCGACCTGCCCGCCACGCTCGACCGGATCCTGGACGGCCTGCCGGAGGTGTGAGGCAACTGACGGGGGTTTGATCCCCCGTCAGACATGTCTCGTCAACCCCGTTCCAGGTTGGCCAGCGTCGCCAGCAACAGCGCTTTCAGCTGGACGTCGAACTTGCGTTGCGGGGCATCGCAGGGAAAGTCGACCATCGCATCGCGGATTCTGTCAAGGATCGCGAAACGGGGTGTGGCACTTTCATGAAATGTGGCTGGCCTGCGGCTGAGCGACCCAGCCGAAACGCGGCGATAATACAGATCGCGCCGCGTAGGCGACTTGACGGTGATTGGTGTGAAAACATGGAACACCTCGCGCCAATAGGCCACGTCCTCGCTGTGGGCGAGCGTCTCGTCATAGCGAACGCGCCGCAGGATGCAGGACGGCGCGGTCTTGATCGCATTGAGCGTATAGGTGCGGTAGGACTCTGTTGCGCAAATCAGCTGACGGACGGTTTTCCCCTTACCCCAGACGGATTTATGCCACTGCCTTTGTGACGGGGATGCCAAGGGCGGTATAGCCATTCAGGATAGCGATGCGCACCTGGACCTCCGCGACCTGGCGGTCGAAGTCCCGAGCCATCAGCCGCTGGCCCAGCAGCTTTACACAATGCATCTTTGTCTCGACGCGGCTCCGGCGGTGGTATCCGCTCCAGTTCCGCCAGAGCGCCCGACCCAGACACTTCGATGCGCGGAGCGCATCATTCCTGGCTATGGCACCGGCGGTGGTTGGTTCCCATGGTTGGGC
>NZ_FOCI01000012.1 GCF_900110065.1 Loktanella fryxellensis
ATGCCCAACCATGGGAACCAACCACCGCCGGTGCCATAGCCAGGAATGATGCGCTCCGCGCATCGAAGTGTCTGGGTCGGGCGCTCTGGCGGAACTGGAGCGGATACCACCGCCGGAGCCGCGTCGAGACAAAGATGCATTGTGTAAAGCTGCTGGGCCAGCGGCTGATGGCTCGGGACTTCGACCGCCAGGTCGCAGAGGTCCAGGTGCGCATCGCTATCCTGAATGGCTACACCGCCCTTGGCATCCCCGTCACAAAGGCAGTGGCATAAATCCGTCTGGGGTAAGGGGAAAACCGTCCGTCAGCTGATTTGCGCAACAGAGTCGAAGAAGGACGTGAAAATGCGCGTGAAGATGGGCACAGTTGTGCCGAAGATGGGCACATTTGTGCACCTGGTCGAAGAACCAACCGATTATCGAACCGCCATAGCGATGGCTCTGCACGAAGAGTTGGACGACACACACAGGGCAATCAAAACGGCCATGCGCTGGACGGGTGCCAGCGAACGCACTGTGAAGTACTGGTTCTCGGGCGAGCGGGGGCCGAGCGGCGACCATCTGATCGCCCTCGCGCGGCATTCGGATGCCGTGCTCTACGTTGTTCTTGCACTTGCGGGCCGCCACATTGTCGAGGAGGCAGACGATTGAGGGGCGAACGATGATCGGCAGGAGTAGGGCGCAGCTCACTCTTGTTTTGTGTGCGTTTTTGGTTATATTGAATACACGCGAGATGAGAGGTGCTGCGCCATGTCCCGAACGACAACGATGACTGTCCGCCTTGGTGGGGCCCTGAGCGACTTCGTGTCGGCCAACGTAGGCGATGACGGGTCCTATGAGAACGTCAGCGAGTACATCCGCGACCTGATCCGGCGTGACAAGGAGAGGGCGGAGCAGGAAGCCTTCAACCGGCTGAAGGGCGAGCTGACCCACGCGTTCGCAGCCCCGGAGGAGTCGTATCAACCGCTGACCGCAGCCGAGGTGATTGCGCGGAACAGGGCCTGATCCGATGCCCGCCATTCGCATCCAGGAAGGGGCGTCGCATCGCCTCGATGACATCTACCGCTACACCCGTGACAGGTGGGGAGATGATCGGGCCGAGAAATACATCACCGGCCTGTTCGCCGCCTTCGACAAGATCGCTGACCATGGCGTTGCATCAAAGCCCATCCCGGCCGAGTTCGGCCTCAACGGGTTTTTCTTTCGCTACGAACGCCATTTCGTCTACTGGCGACATCTCTCGAATGGCGACATCGGGATTGTGACCATCCTGCACGAGCGAATGCATCAGATCGACCGGTTCCGGGATGACTTCGGTTTAGACTGATCGGCTGGTTTTCCAAAGAGCGTCAGATTTGCGCAGGGTTTCGCGTGGGTCCCTCGGGGTCCGACGCTGGCACGAGAGAGAGTTCGTTGCATGTGTCATTCCCTCCGCCAGACTCATTTGGATTTTTGAAGCTTTTGTGCCCCCAGGCGTCGGCATTGTTGCTGGCGAATGCATCGCGTCGCCATGCCCGGTATCCGACCGGATTCAACGCAGGCTGCTGCACGGTCCCCGCAACGCAAAAGCGCCGCCCGCGTCAGCGGGCAGCGCTTTTGTGAGACCCAAGCGGGATATCACTCGGCTTCGCTGAACACTTCCGCGCGCTTCTTGCTGACTTGCGGCAGCAGCATCACGATCAGCACGATCACCGTCAGACCCAGCAGCGTTGCACTGATCGGTCGCGTCACGAACGTGGTCGGATCGCCGCGCCCGAGGATCATCGCCCGGCGCAGGTTCTCCTCCAGCAGCGGGCCAAGGACGAAGCCGAGCAGCAAGGGGGCCGGTTCGCAGCGCAGCTTCATCAGTACATAGCCCATCAGGCCGAACCCCGCGACCGCATAGAGGTCGTAGACGTTCGAGTTCACCGAATAGACACCGATGGAACAGAACGCCATGATGATGGGAAACAGCACGTGGTAAGGAACGGTCAGCAGCTTCACCCACAGCCCGATCAGCGGCAGGTTCAGCACGATCAGCATCAGGTTGCCGATCCACATGCTGGCGATGATGCCCCAGAACAGTGCCGGCTGTTCGGCGGCGACGTTCGGGCCGGGCACGACGCCCTGAATGATCATCGCACCCACCATCAGCGCCATCACCGGGTTGGCGGGAATGCCGAGGGTCAAGAGCGGGATGAAGCTGGTCTGCGCACCTGCGTTGTTGGCGGATTCAGGGCCGGCGACACCGGCGATGGACCCCTTGCCAAACTCTTCCGGTGTCTTGGAGATCCGCTTTTCCACCGTGTAGGACGCAAAGGAGGCGAGGATCGCGCCGCCCCCCGGCAGGATGCCCAGTGCCGATCCCAGCAGCGTGCCGCGCAGCATGGGGGCGATCATCGCCTTCAGGTCGGCGCGGCTGGGCCACAGGCTGCCCAGTTTCGTGGTCAGCACGGTGCGGTCCTGTTCGCCTTCCAGATTGCGCAGGATTTCCGCGATGCCGAACACCCCCACGGCCAGCGCCACGAAGTTCAGCCCGTCCGCATAGGCGGTGATGCCGAAGGTGAACCGCGGCGTGCCCGTGTAGATGTCGGTCCCGACTACGCCCAAGAGCAGCCCCAGCACCGTCATCGCCAGCGCCTTGAGGATGGATCCGTGCGCCAGCGCGATGGCCGCGACGAGACCGAGCAGCATGAGGCTGAAATATTCCGCCGCACCGAACTTCAACGCCACGATGGTCAGCAGCGGTGCAAGGATCGCCACCAGCAGCGTCGCGACCGAGCCTGCAAAGAACGACCCCAGCGCCGCCACGGCCAGCGCCGTGCCCGCCTTGCCTTTGCGGGCCAGTTGGTAGCCGTCGATGGCGGTCACGGCGGACGACGATTCGCCCGGCATGTTGATCAGGATCGCGGTGGTCGATCCCCCATACTGCGCGCCGTAGTAGATGCCTGCGAGCATGATGAGAGAGCTGACCGGTTCCAGCTGGAACGTGATCGGCAGCAGCATGGCGATGGTTGCCGTCGCCCCGATGCCCGGCAGCACGCCGATCAGCGTGCCGAGGATGACGCCGATCAGGCAGAACAGCAGGTTGGTGGGCGAGCCTGCGGTGGCAAAGCCGAGGCCGAGGTTGGATATCAGGTCCATCAAAGCCTCCTCAGACCGGCAGCCACGGACCGAAGCGCCGGAACGGCAACCCCAGACCCACGCTGAACACCAGCGTGCAGAAGATCATCACGGCGACCGACAGGATCAACGACGCGAGCCAGCTCATCTTCAGCGCCGCACGCGCGGCGATCAGCGTGGTGAAGAAGATCGACGGCACGAAGCCGAGGCCCCGCACGGTCAACCCGAAGAAGATGGGCGCCGGCAGGATGAACATCATGCCCCGCCACGCGAGGGTGCCGACGGGTTCGTCCTCGCTCGAGAACGCGGTGAACACGATGGCCGCGCCCAGCAGGATCATGACACCGGACAGGACCAGCGGAAAGTATCCGGGGCCCATGCGCAGGGCGGTCCCGATCTCCATGCCCATGGATTGCACGGCGAACAGCACACCGACTGCGATGAACAGGCCGCCTGCTGCGGCGTCCGTCTTGTTGATGGGTCTTGCCATCCCGATCCCCTCCCCGGAATCCAGTGATAGAAAAGGGCCCCGGCGCAGCGCGCCGGAGCCCCCATGTGCAACGATCAGTCGGCGTAGACGCCGGCGTCGGCGATGACCGGTTCCCAACGGGCGATCTCACTTTCCAGCTTTGCCTGCAGTGCTGCGGGGGTGCCGTCCGTCGCGGGCGACGGTGCGGTGCCCAGTTCAGCCAGGCTCGCGGCCAGCGTCGGATCGGCCAGCACGGTCTGCAGCGAGGCGCTCAGACGCTCGACGGCCTCGGCCGGCGTGCCCTTGGGGGCGTAGATGCCGTGCCAGATCGACACTTCCATGCCGGCAAGGCCGGCTTCGGCGACGGTGGGCATGTCCGGAAAGATCTCCAGCCGCGCGGGCGTGGTGACGCCGTAGCCCTTGATCGTGCCGCCGCGGATCTGTTCGGACGTGTTGGTGGTCTGGTCGCACATCAGATCGACCTGACCGCCCAGAAGGTCGGTCATCGCGGGGCCGGTGCCCTGATAGGGGACGGTCACCAGCGACACGTTCAGCGCCTGCTGGAACAGCATCCCGCACAGGTGGCTGGCCGCACCGATCCCGGCATTGGCCATGGTCAGCGTGTCGGCGTTTTCCTTGACGTAGGTCACCAGCGACGCAAGGTCCGCAGGCTCGAGGTCGGAACGGCCAACGAGGGTCATCGGTACTTCCGTCACGAGACCCACATAGTCGAAGGCGGCCAACGTGTCATAGGCCAGGTTGCGGTACAGCGTGGCGGCCGTGGCCATCCCGATGTGGTGCAGCAGGACGGTATAGCCATCGGCCTCGGCCGTGGCGACCTGACCTGCACCCAGCGTGCCGCCGGCACCGCCGACGTTTTCGACGATGACCTGCTGGCCCAGATCGGTGGACATCTTTTCGGCGACCAGACGGGCGACCGTGTCGGTCGGGCCACCGGCGGCAAAGGGCACGACCATCGTGATCGAGCGTTCTGGATAGTCCTGCGCCATCAGGGCGCCGGAAGACAGGATGGTACCGGCAAGGGCGCCGGTCAGGATGCGGTGAAGTGCCATGGGGTTCCTCCTCGAACGTAGGCATGCGATCCGTCGTCCCGCTTCTCTCCCAAGGGGGCGACGTGCCGCTGCATCTGGCAGGGTCCGCGAGGCGGACGCCAGAGGCTTGCCACCGGCACGGCAAGATTAGTGCGCTGACGGCCATGGCGATGGGTGGAAACGGTAACATGCCACCCACAGGATGGGTGGAAACCGACACATCGGCGGGGCGGACTAGTCCTCGGTTGCGTCGCCGTCGGTAATCAGCCGCCGGTCCAGACCGTGCTTCTGCATCTTCTCGTACAGCGTCTTGCGCGAGATCCCGAGGTCCTCGTAGACGCCGCGCAGCCGACCGCCGTGGGCCGCGATCGCGGCGGCGATCACGCTGCGCTCGAACTCGGCCACGCGGGTGGCCAGACGGGGCAGGGGCGCCCCATCCGCCCCCGGCATCCAGTCCAGCCCCAGCACGTGCCGGTCCGCCAGATTGCGCAATTCGCGCACGTTGCCGGGCCAGTCGCGGGCGGTCAGGTCGGCCAGCACCTCCGGCGCGGGGCTGCGGTCCTCGGCGCCATGTCGCGCCGCCGCCTCGCGCAGCAGATGCAGGAACAGCAAGGAGATGTCCTCGCGCCGCGCGGTCAGCGGCGGGACCGCCAGCGTCGTGACCGCAAGGCGGAAATACAGATCCTCGCGGAACGCCCCCCGCGCGACCTGCGCAGGCAGGGCCACGCGGCTGGTGGCGATGAACCGCACGTCGAGTGCGATGGGGTCGTTCGATCCCAGCCGGGTGATGACCCGGTCTTGCAGCACCCGCAGCAGCTTGGCCTGCAGATCGAGCGGCATGGTGTCGATGTCGTCGAGCAGCACCGTGCCGCCGCGGGCATGCTCGAACCGGCCATAGCGCGCGCGCAAGGCCCCGGCAAAGGCGCCCGCCTCGTGACCGAAGAGCTCGCTTTCGATCAGGGTGGCGGACAGCGCGGCGCAGTTCACCACGACGAAGGGGCGTGCCGCGCGGGCGGACAGATCGTGCAGCGCGCGTGCGACGACCTCTTTCCCTGCGCCGGTCGGACCCGTCACCAGCACGTCCGCCTCGCTGGCGCCGATGGTGCGCAAGCGGCGGCGCAGGTCGATCATCGGGGCGGACCGGCCGGGCAGGCGCACCTCCAGATCGTCCTGTTGCCCTGCGGCCGCCCGCAGACGGCGATTGTCCATCACCAGCGCGCGGTGGTCGGCGGCGCGGCGCAGCACGGTGGCCAGCGACGGGATCGCGAACGGCTTGGCGATGAAGTCGTAGGCCCCGCGCCGCATCGCCTCGACCGCCAGCTCCACGTCGGCGTGGCCGGTGATCAGGATCACGGGCAGATCGCGGTCGATCTCGCCCAGCCGCTGCAGCAGGGTCATGCCGTCCATGCCGGGCATGCGGATGTCGCTGACCACGACGCCGTTGAACCCAGGTCCCGCATGGGTCAGCGCCTCCTCTGCCGTGGAAAAGGCGGTCACGGTGAACCCCGCCAGATCAAGGGCCTGTTCCGTGGACTGGCGCATCGCCACGTCGTCGTCGATCAGCAGGACGCGGGGCAGGGTCATTCCGCCGCCATCCGGTCGGTGGCGACCGCCTGCAGCGCAATCGTGAACACGGCCCCGCCAGCGGGATGGGTGCCCACCCGCAGATCGCCACCGAAATCCTTGAGGATGTTGTAAGAGATCGACAGCCCCAGCCCCAGACCGGACCCCACCCGTTTGGTGGTGAAGAACGGATCGAAGATCCGGTCGGCGATGGCCCCAGCCACACCCGGTCCGTGGTCGCGGATCGTCAGCAATACGAAGTCGCCGTCGTGCTGCGCCGCGATCTCGATCCGGCGCAGCGGTGCATCCTCCAGCGCATCGACGGCATTGGCCAGCACGTTGGACAGCACCTGCTGCAACCG
Source organism: Loktanella fryxellensis (assembly GCF_900110065.1). Taxonomy (GTDB): domain Bacteria; phylum Pseudomonadota; class Alphaproteobacteria; order Rhodobacterales; family Rhodobacteraceae; genus Loktanella; species Loktanella fryxellensis. Next base: position 6,546 of record NZ_FOCI01000012.1, read on the forward strand.
CACGCTGCCTGCGCGCACGCGCGGCAGGCGGGGGGCGATGTCGCGAATCACGGTGACGTCGCCCAGCCGGTTCGCCAGCAACGCCAGCGCGCCGTCCACCTCCGCCCCCAGATCGAGGACCTTGAGCGGCGTGTCGGGTTTGCGCGCGACGTGGCGCAGGTGCCGCGCGATGGCCGCCATGCGGTCGATCAGCATCACGATCTGGCCCACGTTGGCCTGCGCGCGGTCCAGATCGCCACGGCTCATCAGGATCGCCGCACTGTCGGCATAGTTGCGGGCCGCCGCCAGCGGCTGGTTGATCTCGTGGCTCAGCGCCGCCGACATCTGCCCCAGTGCCGCCAGCTTGCCCGCCTGCACCAGATCCGCCTGCGTGCGCCGCAGGGCCGCTTCCGTCGCGCGCCGCTCCGCGATCTCGTCGCGGATCTGGGCGTTCATCCGCGCCAGATCGGCGGTGCGTTCCGCCACGCGGCGTTCCAGTTCGACCTTGGCCGCGTCCTGTGCCGCCAGCCGCGCCGCCAGCCGGTCGCGGCGCTGCCACCACACGATGCCAAGACCCGCCACGATGCACAGACCCAGCAGGATCGCCGCCACCGCCAGCCGCGCCTGTGCGCGCGCATCGCTGGTGTCGCGCAGCACATGCACCGTCCAGTCGGCCAACGGCATGGGCGCGCTGACCTCCAGATAGGTGCGCTGCGCGGTGCCGGGCGTCATCGCGATCACCGGCAGGCCCTGCATCTGCGACCGCGAAACGGGCAACACCCCGACCGGCTGGTCCGCATAGCGCCGCGCCTGCACGGTCCGCGCCACCCGGTCGGCGGTCAGCGGCAAAAATCCCTGATACAGCCAGTCGGCCTGTGTGGACAGGAACACGACACCTTCCGCATCGGTCACGATGATCGCATCCGTCTGACGGCGCCAGTCCGCCTCGATCATGTCCAGATCGACCTTGACCGCGATCACCCCGGCGATGGCCCCCGCCGTGTTGCGGACGGGTGCGGCGAAATAGTAACCGCGCACCCCCGATGTGGTGCCAAGCGCGAAATAGCGTCCGCGCCCGCCCGCGATGGCGGCGGTGAAATAAGGCCTGAATGCAAAATCCTGCCCGACGAAGCTGTCAGGCTGGTCGTGGTTCGACGATGCGATGGTGATGCCGTCGTCACCCATCACGTAGATCACAGAACTGTCCAGCAGCGCGTTGCGGGTGGCGAGCCACGCGCTGATTGCGGCCGCATCGCGGCTGTCTGCGGCACCGGGCGCGTCCAGCAGCGCCCGCAGGTCGCCATCGTCCGCCAGCAGGTCCGGCACCGTCTGGAACCGGCGCAGATGCCCTTCCAGAACCTGATGCGTCAGTTGCAGCGTCGCCTGTGCGCGGGTGCGGTCGGCGGCCAGATAATAGCCAAGGACGCTGCCCGACACGGCCCATGCCACCAGTACGAACGCTGCCACGAGGCCTGCCACAGGCACCCATGGCAGGTCGCGCCACGCCGCGTGACGGTGTCGCGACAGCGGCGTGTCGTTCATGGCCATGTCTACACCCCCCCCTCGCGCTCCCGCGTTACCTTGAGCCAGAACGCGGGCGAGGTATAGTGGTGCGGCACGTGGCGGCCGTGTCAGCCCGCGACCGCGACGCGCCAGCGGGTGGCGTATGCGGCCCAGTCCGGGCCGGGGGTGGTGATGACCGCATCGGCGGCGGGCGGTGTCGCCGTGTCGCCCATCAGCAGGGCCGCACCCAGACTGGTGCCGGTGCTGGACGGTGCGGCGATCACGCTGCGCCCGGTCGCTGCGGCCAGCATCCGCAGGTAGGTTGCGTTGCGGGCGAAGGCGCCTTCGACGATGGTGGGGCCCTGCGCACCGATCAGCGACAGGCAGGTGGCGGTCATCAGCGCCAGATGGAACGCGGTGGCGGCGGCATGGGGGCCGCTGCCCGTCGCGGGCGCGGCGCCTGTCCAGGCGGGCGCGCGCTGCGGAAACGGGCCGGAGCCTGCGACGACCGACGGCAGCAGCATGATGCCCTCTGCCAGCACCGCGGCCTCGTCCGCTGGCGTCGGCGTCACCGCACGACCGGCGGTCAGCATGTCGAACGTCCGCCCGCCCATAAAGCGCGCGGACCGCACCGGGCGGCCATCGGCTGCCACGTTCACCAGCGTGTCGCGGGCAGGGTCCAGTGCGACTTCCTCTCCGCCCACGGCAAGGGCGATCACCCATGTCCCGGTGGACACGACGGTGAACGGTGCCGTGCGGCGCATCAGATGCGGCAGCAGGGAGGCGTTGGAATCGTGGATGCCCACGGTCACGGGCGTCTGTGCGGGCAAGCCCGTCCGCGCCGCGACGGCGGCGGTCAGCGTCCCCAACACCTCGTCCGGCCTGCGCGGGGCCGCGATCTTGTCGCGTACGCCAAGTGTATCGACGAGGGTCGAGAACGTCCCCGCATCCGGGCACCACAGATCGGTGTGACACCCCAGCGAGGTCACGTCGGTGGCCAGCTGACCGGTCAGGCGAAACCCCCAGTACTGCGGCCATGTCACCACATGTGCCGTGCGCGCCAGCAACCCCGGATCGCGCCCGAACAGCCAGTGCAGCTGCGCGCCCACGTTCAGCCCCCCCGGCAGCCGCGGCGATCCGGTCGACGCGAAGGCGGGCCTGATCGCGTCATAGGCTGTCGCCACCGCATCCGGCCCGTCATGCTCGTAATCCAGCACCGGCGTGGCCAACGCGCCGCCCGCATCCAGCAGCGCTGCACACGCGCCGTGGGTGGTGACGGAGATGCCATCGACACCGTGCGTCGCATGGAACGTCGCCAGCGCGTCCAGCAGGAAATCCCAATATCCCTCCACATCGAAATGCGGATAGGGGGGCGCGACCCGCACCGCGTTCGGACGGGTCACGACAGCGACCTCGGCCCCGGTGACCAGATCGACCAACGCCAGTTTCACGTTGGTCTTGCCGATATCGATGACGGCGACGTGCTTCATGGCAGGTGGAACATCGTGTGCAGGGGCGTCACCACGGGTGAATTGTCCGGGTGGACCGCCATCAGGTCGGCCATATGCGCCCACCAGCGCTGCATCACCGCGGTCTGCGGCAGGGCGTCCATGCGGTGATCGTCGGTCCGCCACAGCACGCCGAACAGCACGCCCGTCGCGGGGTCAAGGTGGATGGAATAGTCGCTGACGCCAGCCTCACGCAGCAGCGTGACAAGCTCGGGCCAGATCGCATCGTGACGGGCGCGGTAGGCTTCGGCGCAGCCGGGCTTCAGCTGCATGGTGAAGGCGTGTTTCTCGCTCATGCGCGCAGCTTTCCGATCAGGCGGGGCAGGGCGATCACGCCGATCAGCAGTGCGCCCACGAAGATCGACATGACGATCCCCGGTACGTTCAGCAGGCCCAGCCCGAAGGTCACGAGGCCCATCACGAAGGCCGCGATCACGACGCCGGGGATGGTGCCGGACCCGCCAAGGATGTTGACCCCGCCGAGGACGACCATCGTGACCACCTCCAGCTCCATCCCCATGGCGATGCTGGGGCGGGTGGAGCCCAGGCGCGAGGTCAGGCACACGGCGGCGAGGCCCGCCATCAGGCCCGTCAGCAAAAACAGGATGAACCGCACCCGGTCCACCCGGACGCCGCTGAACAGCGCCGCGGTGGGGTTGTTGCCGATGGCATAGACCGCGCGGCCGAAGTTCGTGCGGTGCAGGAGCACGCCGAACACGACCGCGAGGACGGCGAAGATCGCCAGTTCCACCGTGATCACCCACCAGACGTAGCCTTGGCCGAACACGGCAAAGCTGGCGGGATAGCCGTTGAATGCGCCGTCCCCCAGCACGATGGAGCTGATGCCGCGAAACAGGCTCATGGTGCCGATGGTCACGACGATGGACGCAAGGCCAAGCCGCGTGACAAGGAACCCGTTGAACGCCCCGCAGGCCAGCCCCGTGCCCAGCCCGATGGCGACCAGCCCCGGCGTGCCGACGCCGAACTGCAACGCGTATCCCATCGCCGTGGACGCCAGCGCCACGATGGCCGCGACCGACAGATCGATCTCGCCCGCGATGATCAGCAGCGCCATGGCAAAGGCGATCATCGCCTTTTCGGTAAAGTTGAAGGTGGCGTCGGACAGGTTCCAGACGTTCAGGAAATAGGGCGACGCCAGCGCGTTGAAGGTAAAGATCGCGACGGCGACGGCCAGCAACAGCACCTCCCAGCTGCGCAGCAGGCGCTGGGTGCGTGTGGTCAACCGGTCGGGCAGGCGGCGGTGCAGGGATGTGTCGGTCATGCGTGGCCTTCGGTCTGGCGCAGGATCAGGCGACCCTTGGCGCGGCGCGTGCGGGAATTAAGGATGACGGCGGTGATGATCGCGGCGCCGGAAATCGCCATCTGCCAGAAGGGCGAGATGTCCACGACCGGCAGCGCATTCTTGATGACGCCGAGGAACAGCGCCCCCAGCACGGCACCGCCCACGGACCCGATGCCGCCCGCGATGCCGATGCCGCCGATCACACAGGCGGCGATCACGTCAAGCTCGAACCCCGCCGCGATGTCGACATAGGCCACCGCATAGCGCGCGACCCAGAGGTATCCGGTCAGCCCCGCCAGCGCGCCCGACAGGACGAACGCCGTGAACTGCGTGCGGCCCACGTCGATGCCCGTGTAGACCGCCGCATGGGGATTGCCGCCCACCGCATAGAACGACCGCCCCAGCGCGGTGCGCCAGACCAGCACCGCCGTGCCGACGATGACCGCAATGGCGCACCATGACATGACCGGCAGGCCCAGCAGGGCGCTGCGCGGCAGCGCCTTGAACGGATCGGTCATCTGGTGCGCGTTCACCCACGCGCCGTCAGAGATGAGGAAGATCACCCCGCGAAAGATCGTCAATGTGCCCAGCGTGACTACGATGGGCGGGATGCCGACCTTCCACACAAGCAGGCCGTTCACCGCACCAAGCGCCGCACCAAGCGCCGTCACAGCCGCCACAATGACGACGACCGGCAGGCCCGGAAACGCCACGTTCAGCAATGCCGCGACCATCCCGCACAGTGCCAGGTTCGCGGCCACCGACAGGTCGATGCAGCGCGTCAGGATCACGACCATCTGCCCGAGGGCGAGGATGATCAGCGGGGCCGTGTCGTTGAACACCGCCGCCAGATTGGCGGGGGCTATGAACCCCGGAAACCGCGTGGCGATCAGCGCCAGCAGCACCAGCAGCGCGCCCGTCAGGACCGCTTCGCGCGACCGCAGGAACGTCATGCCGCCACCTTTGTCTTGTCCGCGCCGATGCCCGCCGCGTGGCGGACCAGCGCCTGCGGCGTCAGCGCCGCGCCCGCCAGTTCGGCGACCATGCGCCCTTCGCGCATGACGATGACGCGGTCGGACATCCCCATCACCTCGGGGATCTCGCTGCTCACCATGATGACGCTCAGCCCCGCTGCCGCCAGTTCCGCCATGAAGGCGTGGACGGCGGCCTTCGACCCGATGTCGATGCCCTTCGTCGGCTCGTCCAGGATGATGACGCGGGGCTGCGTCGCCAGCCACTTGGCGATCACCACCTTCTGCTGGTTACCCCCCGACAGGTTGCCCACATCCTGATCGAGGCTGGCCGCCCGCAGGTCCAGCCGTTCGGTATAGGTGCGGGCGAGCGTGAATTCCTCTGCCATGCGCAGGAACCCGTGGCGTGACGTGCGGCGCAGGGACGGCAGCGTGACGTTCTGAAAGATCGGCAGCGCCGTGATCGCCCCCTGACGTCCACGATCCTCCGGCACATAGACGATGCCCGCGGCGATGGCGTCGGCGGGGGACCGGATCACGCTGATGCGGTCGTCGATCCGGCACACGCCCTTGCTGGGTTTCGTGATGCCGAACAGCGCCTGCATCAACTCCGACCGCCCGGCGCCGATCAAACCATAGAACCCCAGAATCTCGCCCTGCCGCAGGGTAAAGGTGATGTCGGCGAATTCCGTCGGGTGGCAATAGCCGACGACCTTCAACAACTCCGCCCCAGGGCTGTGGGTGCGGGGCGGAAAGACGCGGTCCACGCTGCGCCCGACCATCATCTGCACCAACTGGTCCTGATCCACGTCGGCCATCAATCCGTCGCCCACGAACTGCCCGTCGCGGAACACGGTGTAACGGTCCGCGATACGGAAGATTTCGTCGAACTTGTGGCTGATGAACAGGATCGCCTTGCCTTGCGCCTTCAGCGTGGCGACGAGTGCATAGAGCTCCTCGATCTCCTTCTGGCTCAGCGCCGCGGTCGGTTCGTCCATGATGACCACGCGGGCGTCGATGGACAAGGCACGGGCAATGGCCACGAGGTGCTTGGACGCGATGCCCAGATCGCGCAGGCGCGTGGCAGGGTCCAGCGTGGCCCCGATGCTGGCAAGCAGGCTGCGGGCCTCGCGCATCATCCGCGCGGTGTCGATCAGGCCGAACCGGGTGCGCGGCGCGTGGCCGATGTAGATGTTTTCGGCGACCGTCAGCTCGTCGAACAGCACGGTTTCCTGATGGATCGCGGTGATCCCGGCGGCACCTGCATCCTGTGCGGTGGCAAAGCGGACGGGCACGCCGTCGATTTCGATGCTGCCGCCATCCGGGCGGTAGATGCCGGTCAGCGTCTTGACCAGTGTGGATTTGCCGGCACCATTCTCGCCGATCAGCGCGGTGACCTGACCCGCGAACAGCGACAGGTGCACGCCGTCCAGTGCGGTGACACCCGGAAAGGTCTTGGTCACGCCACGCAGGGCGAGGACGGGCACGTCGGTCATGATGGGGGGCTTTCGTCGGAAGGAAAGGGTGGCCCCGGCGGCAGGCGCCGGGGCCGGGGCCGCATCAGAAGATCGACTTGAACTCTTCGATGTTGCTGGCGTCGTAGACGAAGGGGTCGGCCATGGCGCCTTCCATGTTCTCGTCCAGCGTCAGCGTGCCCATGCGGCCCATCGGGATCTCTGCGCCCGCCTCGGCCACGGCCCCGTTTTGGCTCAGCTCATAGGCCAGCATCGTCGCGGAATAGCCCAGATCGATCGGGTTCCAGATCGCGAAGGACTGGGATGCACCGGATTCGATGGCACCCGCCATTTCGGACGGCAGGCCAAGGCCGGTGACGTTCACCTGACCGACCTTGCCCGCATCGACCACGGCCTGCGCCGCCGCCACGATGCCAACGGAGGTCGGCGCGATGATCGCCTTGAGGTCGGGATAGGTCTGCATCAGACCCGTCGCCTCGCGGTAGGACTTGTCGGCCAGATCGTCGCCATAGACGGTGCCGACTACGTTGATCCCCGGATACTCCGGCAGCACCTTGGTCATCTCCTCGATCCAGATGTTCTGGTTGGTCGAGGTGGAGGTGGCCGACAGCACCGCCACGTCGCCGCCGTCGGGCAGGTGGTCGGCGGCCAGCTTCACGATCATGTTGCCGATCAGCGGGTTCGACGACGGGTTCAGGTGCATCTGACGGCCAGCGGGCGCCACGCCGCTGTCCCAGCTGATGACCGTGATGCCACGCTCCATCGCCTTTTGCAGGGCGGGCACCAGCGCATCGGTGTCGTTGGATGAAATCGCGATGGCGTCGACCTGCTGGGCGATCAGGCTGTTGATGACCTCGATCTGACCCTCGGCGGTGGTGTCGGTCGGGCCGGTATAGATCAGCTCGACATTGCCCAGCTCGGCGGCAGCCTCCTCTGCCCCCTTGGCGGCGGCGTCAAAGAAGCCGATGCCCAGCGCCTTGACGACAAGTGCGATCCGCACGTCGTCCTGCGCCATGGCGGGGTTTGCCAGCAAGGCCGCGGCCATCGCCGTGGCAGAGATGAGTTTCATGGTAACGCGCATCGTATCCTCCCAGATATTACGGTTGGTGGGGCGGGGTGCCCCGGTTCCTCAGGTGGCCGTGGCCTGCACGGATGCAGCCCCCGGTGTCGTGACGATCAGCGTGACCTCCGCCGCCTCCAGCATGGCGGCGGCGCGGTCCGTGATGCGGTCGTCGGTGATGACCGTGTCGATGCGTGTCAGCGGACACAGCAACAGCGACGACCGGGCGGCGAACTTGCTGCTGTCCACCAGCACGATCAGCTCGTCCGCCTGACCGATCAGCTTGGTCTCGGCCTGGATAAGCAGCGGGTCCGCCTCCATCAGACCCAGCGGCCCCAGACCCTGCGCGCCCATGAACATGCGCCGCGCATAGAAGTTGCGTGTCACGTCGTTCTCGAACGGGGACAGGATGATGTTCTGTTCGCGGTAGATGGCCCCGCCGGACAGCATGATCGTGTTGCGGCTGTGCTTGAGCAGGTGTTCCGCGATGGGAAAGCTGTTGGTGAAGACCTGCATGCGTTTGCTGGCCAGCGGATGCACCATCTGGAACGTGGTCGTGCCACCGTTGATGATGATCGCGTCGCCGTCGTCGCACAGATCGACGGCGGCGCGCGCGATCGCCTGCTTGGCCGCGATGTTGCGCGTCTCGTTCAGCGCGAACGGACGTCCCGCCAGCCCGGTAAAGGTCTGCGGCGTCATCGCCTCTGCCCCGCCGCGCACCCGGCGCAGCTTTTTCTGCATGTGCAGGGTGGCGATGTCGCGGCGTACCGTCGCCTCGGATGCGCCGGTCAGGGCACACAGGTCGATCACGGTCATCACGGGCCGGTCCTGAACGGACGACAGGATGATGCGGTGACGCTCTTTCTCGTGCATGATGACCCCTTTTCTCGCCTACAGACTGCGATCAGACCGACCGTTACGTCAATCATTATTTTTCATAATCGATCATTCTGCGGTGCAGCATGATCGAACGTGATTGGTATTGATTGACAGGCTGCCGCAGGTGACGCAGGTTCCGGGATGCAAAGACCATCATGCCAACGCCCGAGGGGGACACCGACCATGACTGCGACCGCCGCGCCGACGCGCCTTGAAAACAAATGGGACGACGCCGCAGCTGCCGGCATGACCCAGCCCGAACTTCTGCTCTACCGGTCCAACCTGCTCGGGTCCGACAAGCGAATCACCAACTATGGCGGTGGCAACACGTCGGCCAAGGTGATGGAGCGTGATCCCCTGACGGGTCAGATGGTCGAGGTGCTGTGGGTCAAGGGGTCCGGCGGCGACGTGGGGTCGATCAGGATGGACGGCTTCGCCACGCTCTACATGGACAAGCTGGAGGCGCTGAGGGGGCTTTATCGCGGGGTCGCGTTCGAGGACGAGATGGTGGGCTACCTGCCGCACGCGACGTTCAACCTGAACACCCGCGCCGCCAGCATCGACACGCCGCTGCACGCCTATGTGCCGCGCAAGCACGTCGATCACATGCACCCCGATGCGATCATTGCCATCGCGGCGAGTGCCAACAGCCGCGCGCTGACCCAACAGATCTTCGGTGACACCATCGGCTGGCTGCCGTGGAAGAAACCGGGGTTCGAGCTGGGCCTGTGGCTGTCCGACTTCTGTGCCAAGAACCCTGACGCCAAGGGTGTCGTGCTGGAAAGCCATGGCTTGTTCACATGGGACGACGATGCCAAGGCCTGCTATCTGCTGACGCTGGAGATCATCCAGAAGGCCACCGATTGGTTTGCGGCGGAACTGGCGGACAAGCCCGCCTTCGGCGGCGCGAAACATGAAAGCCTGCCCGCCGACCAGCGCCACGCCGCCGCCGCCCGCCTGATGCCCGCGATCCGCGGCATGGTGTCGGGGCAGCAGCATATGGTCGGCCACTTCGACGACAGCGCTGCGGTGCTGGAGTTCGTGAACGCCGCCGACATGGAACGCCTCGCGGCGCTGGGCACGTCCTGCCCGGACCATTTCCTGCGCACGAAAATCCGCCCCCTGGTGGTCGATTTCGATCCCGCGCAGCCTGACGTGGAGGCCACCCTCGCGGGCCTGCCCGCCGCCGTCGCCGCCTACCGCGATGATTACGCCGCCTATTACGACCGCTGCAAACACGCCGACAGCCCGGCGTTGCGCGACCCCAACGCCGTCGTCTATCTGGTGCCCGGTGTCGGCATGATCACCTTTGCCAAGGACCGCGCCACGGCCCGCATTTCGGCGGAGTTCTATGTCAACGCCATCAACGTCATGCGCGGTGCGGACGGCGTGGACACCTATCGCGGTTTGCCGGAACAGGAAGCGTTCGACATCGAATACTGGCTGCTGGAGGAAGCGAAGCTGTCCCGCATGCCCAAGCCCAAATCACTCGCGGGCCGTGTGGCGCTGGTCACCGGCGGGGCAGGCGGCATCGGGTCGGCAACAGCGGCGCGGTATCTGACCGAAGGCGCCTGCGTCATGCTGGCGGACATCGACGAAGCCGCCTTGGCAGACACGGTCGCGGGCCTGTCCAAACAGTTCGGCGCGGACGTGGTGCGCAGCGTCGTGATGAACGTCACCGACGAACAGGCGGTGGCGCGCGCCTATGCAGACATGGCCGTGGCCTTCGGCGGTGTCGACATCCTCGTCAGCAACGCCGGGATCGCATCGTCAGCCCCGGTCGAGGAGACGTCGCTGGACATGTGGAACCGGAACATGGCGATCCTGTCCACCGGCTATTTCCTCGTCAGTCGCGAAGCGTTCAAGGTGATGCGTGTGCAGGACATGGGCGGCGCCCTGGTCTTCGTCGCGTCCAAGAACGGTCTTGCCGCGTCACCCAACGCCGCCGCCTACTGCACGGCCAAGGCGTCGGAAATCCACCTCGCCCGGTGTCTGGCGCTGGAGGGGGCAGAGGCGGGCATCCGCGTGAACGTGGTGAACCCCGACGCGGTGCTGCGCGGGTCCAAGATCTGGTCCGGCGACTGGCTCGACCAGCGCGCCAGCACCTACGGCACCGACAAGGGCGGGCTGGAGGAGATGTATCGCCAACGCTCCTTGTTGAAGCGCAGCGTGCTGCCGGAGGATATCGCCGAGGCCGCCTATTTCCTCGCCTCCGACCTGTCGGCGAAATCGACGGGCAACATCATCAACGTGGACGCCGGCAACGTCCAGGCATTCACGCGCTAAAGGGGCAGGGACATGATCGACAAGGACACCATCGCGGCGGGCAACGCACACGCCGACGCCGACCTCGCGCGCGACTACGAGACATTGGGCGAACGCCTCGACCGGCGCGGCATCGGCATCGACGCGATCAAGGCCAAGGTCGCGGCCTACGGCGTCGCCGTGCCCAGCTGGGGCGTCGGCACCGGCGGGACGCGCTTCGCCCGCTTTCCGGGCGGGGGCGAGCCGCGGGGCATCTTCGACAAGCTCGACGATTGCGGCGTCATCCACCAGCTGACGGGTGCGACGCCCGCCGTGTCGCTGCACCTGCCCTGGGACAAGGCCGACCCCGCCGACCTGCGCGCCAAGGCGGAAGAGGTGGGGCTCACCTTTGACGCGATGAACTCCAACACGTTCCAGGATCAGCCGGGGCAGACCCACAGCTACAAGTTCGGGTCCCTGTCCCAAGCGGATGCGGCCACGCGCCAGCAGGCGGTGGAGCACAATCTGGACTGCATCGAGATCGGCACGGCGCTTGGGTCCAAGGCGCTGACGATCTGGGTCGGCGACGGGTCGAACTTTCCCGGGCAGGTCCACTTCGGTCGCCAGTTCGAGCGGTATCTGGACGCCACCGCTCAAGTGTATGCAGGCCTGCCCGCCGACTGGCGGCTGTTCACCGAACACAAGATGTACGAGCCCGCCTTCTACTCCACCGTCGTGCAGGACTGGGGCACCAACCTGATGATCGCGCAACACCTCGGGCCGCAGGCGTTCTGCCTTGTGGACCTTGGCCACCACGCCCCCAACGTGAACATCGAGATGATCGTGTCGCGTCTCATTCACGCGGGCAAGCTCGGCGGCTTCCACTTCAACGACAGCAAGTATGGCGACGACGATCTGGATACGGGCAGCATCGACCCCTACCGCCTGTTTCTGGTCTTCAACGAGCTGGTGGATGCGGCAGACGCCCCCGGGTTCGACCCCATGCACATGCTGGACCAGAGCCACAATGTCACCGACCCCATCGAGAGCCTGATGTCGTCGGCGATGGAGGTGCAGCGCGCCTATGCCATGGCCCTGCTGGTGGACCGTGCGGGGCTGTCCGCGGCACAGGACGCCAACGATGCGCTGGCGGCACAGGGGATGCTGAAGGCAGCCTTCCGCACCGACGTGGAACCGATCCTCGCGATGGCGCGACGGGACAAGGGCTGCGCCATCGACCCCATCGCGACCTACCGCGCCGCAGGCTACCGCGCGAAGGTGGCAGGCAAGCGCCCGGCCGTCGCGGCCGGCAGCAGCGGGATCGTCTGAGCGCGCGCGGCGGCAGCCATCCGGCGCGCCGCCGCAGCACAACCAGTCAGCCCGGTGGCACCGGGCCGACCCCGCAAAAGATATAAACAGGGAAGTGGCGGAGAGACAGGGATTCGAACCCTGGGAACCCTTGCAGGCTCAACGGTTTTCGAGACCGCCACGTTCGACCACTCCGTCACCTCTCCGCGCGGGGGCCGTCTGTTGCGGATTTAGAACGAGCGCCGCAGAACCGCAAGCCCCGAAACGCGACAGGTCGGTGCTCCGCCGCGGTGACGTTGTCGTGGGGCGGGGTCGTGATGCTTGGATTGTCGGTCGTTCGCGCTTATCAGGTTGAAAACGTCTACCGAGGATCTGTCATGCCCCATGCGCGTACCCCGTTTCTGATCGCCGCCTTGTTTGGCATGGCGTTGGCAGGGCCGTCGCTGGCCCAGTCGCAGACGCCCGGTCAGATGCCGACGCCCGTGCCCGAAACTGCGCAGCCCGACGGCGATGCACAGGCCGCCCTCTTTGCGGCACTCGGCCTGCCCGAGATGCTGGAGATCATGCGCGACGAAGGCATCGCCTACGGGGACGAGATCGCGGCGGACCTGCTGGGCGGGTCCGGCGGGGCCGACTGGGACGCGACGGTGACCGGCATCTATGACGTGGACCGGATGCGCGGCGGGGTCGCCGCCGCATTGACCGCGTCCCTCGACGGGGCGGACGTGGATGCGATGCTCGCCTTCTTCACCTCCGACCTCGGGGTCGAGATCGTCGGTCTGGAAACCTCGGCCCGTCGCGCCCTGCTGGACGAGGTGGTCGATCAGGCCGCCAAGGACGCGGGCGCCCTGGCGCGGGCCGAACAGACGGCGCGCGCGGATCTGGTGGGCGACTACATCGCCACCAACGACCTGATCGAGACGAACGTCGTGGGTGCGATGAACGCCAACTACGCGTTCTACATGGGGTTGCAGGACGGCGGCGCGTTCGGCAACGACCTGACCGAGGATCAGATCCTGTCGGACGTCTATGCGCAGGAGCCCGAGATCCGCGCGACCACGACCGACTGGGTGTACGGCTTCCTGATGCTGGCCTATCAGCCGCTGTCCGATGAGGATTTGCAATCCTACATCGCATTTTCCGACAGTGCTGCGGGTCGCGCGCTGAATGCGGCGATGTTCGACGCCTTCGACCAGATGTTCGTCACCATCAGCCGGGAACTCGGGCGCGCCTCGGCGATGGCGATGGCCGGTCAGGACATCTGACGCCCGCCCCAGACCAGCAACGCCTGCGTCAGCGCGCCGGGATTGCCGGCATAGAGATCGGCTTCGTTGCGCAACTGGATCAGGCGGGCGGGCCGATCCTCGAGGGGCACGCCCGCCGCGTCAAATGCCGCTGTCAGCGCCGGACCACCGCCCGCGTCGATCTGGGCCATGATCGCGGGAAACTCGGACTTGACGGCCAGTTCGACCGCGCCGCGCTGGCTGTCGGGGGCCTGCAGGGCGGATGTGACGCCGGTGAACGGGTTCTGTACGCTGCCGCCGGGCGCACAGGCGGTCAGCACGACGGTCGACAGGGTCAGCAGGGACAGGACGGATCGCATGGCGGGACCTTTGTTCAGGGGGGCAGGCGGGGCTTGACTCGTTGGGGCATAGGGCAGATAAGCCGCCATCCGGGCAAGAGCCTTGTCCGGTGATTGACATGAATTCGCCTACGGGCGCGCAGTTGACGGGTGGCATCGCGCCGCAAATGCCCCACGGGGAACCTGAACGACGCGAAAGACAAAAGGAAAGACCTATGTTTGCGGTTCTCAAGACCGGCGGCAAGCAATACCGCGTCCAGTCGGGCGACGTGCTGCGTGTCGAAAAGCTCGACGCACAGGCGGGCGACGAAATCCAGTTCAACGACGTGCTGATGGTCGGCGACACGATCGGCGCACCGCTGGTCGCAGGCGCTGGCGTCAAGGCGACCGTGATCGACCAGATCAAGGGCCCCAAGACGATCAACTTCGTCAAGCGCCGTCGCAAGCACGGATCGCAGCGCAAGAAGGGCCACCGTCAGCAGCTGACGCTGGTGCGGATCGGCGACATCCTGGAATCGGGTGCCGACACGTCCGGCGTGCGCGCCGCCCTGACGGGCCGTGGCATCGCATTCGCGACCGGCGCCGTGGCGATGGCTGCAGCCGGTGCATATGCCGCCTATGCCGCTGCGAACAAGGGTGACGACGCCCCCGCCAAGACGACCAAGGCTGCGACCAAGCCCGCAGCCGACAAGGCGCCCAAGGCGAAAGCCGCCACGGCCGACGCCACCACCGACGGCGACGACCTGAAGGTGCTGTCCGGCGTCGGACCCGCGCTGGAGAAGAAACTGCACGAGGCAGGTGTAACCTCCTTCGCGCAGATCGCCGCATGGACCGACGAAGACGTCGCCGCATTCGACGAAAAGCTGAACTTCAAGGGCCGGATCGAGCGTGAAGGCTGGATCCAGCAGTCCAAAGACCTGAGCAAGTAAGGAGACCGACACATGGCACACAAAAAGGCAGGCGGTTCATCCCGTAACGGGCGCGACAGCGCGGGACGCCGTCTGGGCGTCAAGAAGTTCGGTGGCGAAGTCGTCATTCCGGGCAACATCATCATGCGTCAGCGCGGCACCAAGATGTGGCCGGGCAACGGCGTGGGCATGGGCACCGACCACACGATCTTTGCGGTCGTCGAAGGTCAGGTGAAATTCCACAAGGGTCTGAAGGGTCGCACCTTCATTTCCGTGCTGCCGATGGCAGAGGCCGCCGAGTAAACCCGGACGCTAAGATCTGGCGAAGGGGGGACCGGCGCAGGCCGGTCCCCCCTTCGTCGTTTACGCATCCGTCATGCAGCGGATGCACCATTGGTTTTGAGGAGGAGCGAAACCCATGAGCCTTGATATTGCAGCGGTGCAGGCGACCTATGTCGCCGACCGTTTCACCTTGCGCCCCCTGCGCACGTCCGACGTGGGACTGATCACGATGTTCGCATCCGATCCGGCGTTGGCCCGTGCCACCCGGTCGATCCCGCACCCCCTGCCACCCGGCGCGATGGAAGCGATGATCGCCCGCGCATCTCAACCCGGACGCACCGAGGACGTCTGGGTCATGGACGGATCGGACGACGGTCATGCGGAAGTGCTGGGGCTGGTGTCGCTGGCGCATATGGACCGGGCGCAGTCGGAACTGTTCTATTGGGTAGCACCCGCCTTCTGGCACGTGGGTTTCGCGACCGAGGCTGTCCGCACCCTGCTGGCCCACAATCCGCACGACGCCGCGCAGTATTTCGCAGAGGCGTTCCAGGACAATCCCGGGTCGGCCCGCGTGCTCACCAACTGTGGCTTCGACTACCTCGGCGATGCCGAGGCGTTCTCGGTCGCCCGCAATGCCCTGGTGCCCACATGGACCTACATGCTGAAGATGCAGCACTGATCCCCGCCACGATCGCGACGTCCCGCCTGACGCTGCGCCTGCTGGTGCCCGCCGACGATGCGGCCGTCGTCGCGGCACTGGCGGACTGGCAGGTGGTGCGCTGGCTGACGGCGGTGCCGTGGCCCTTCACGCCAGTCGACGCCGCTCATTTCCGGCGCGTGATCGCGGGCGTTCCGGCGCATCCGCACTGGGCGCTGGATGCGGGCGCAGGATTGATCGGCGTGATCTCGGTCAAGCCCGATCTGGGCTATTGGCTGTCGTCGCGGGCGCACGGGCAGGGCTACATGAGCGAGGCGGCCCGCGCCGTCATCGCGGCGATCTTCGCCGTCAACTCTGCCCCCCTTGTGTCGGGCCATCTGCTGGACAACGGGCCGTCGCGGGCGGTGCTGCGCAAGCTCGGGTTCCGCGATACCGCCATCGCCTCGGTCGCGCACCGTGCCACCGGCGGCGCGGTCGATGTGCAGCGCATGGTGCTGACCCCGCAGGACTGGCAGGCGCGCCATGCATGATCCGGCGACGGGCATCACCGCCCGCAATCTGGGGCCTGCGGATCTGGACGATCTGCACGCCATCGGGTCAGAGCGGTCCGTGGTGCGGCAAATGGGCGGCTGGCCGTGGCCGCCGCGCCGCGATTTCACCGCGACCCGGTGCAGGCCCTATGCGGGGGACGGCTTCGTCTGGGGGCTGGACCGGGGCGGGCGCATCGTCGGCACCGTGGCCGTCACCCGTGGAGAGTTGGGCTACATGCTGCACCCGCAGGTCAGTGGCCAGGGCCTTGGCACGCGGTGGGTCGGTCTTGCGGTCGATCACGCCTTTGCCACCTTGCCGCTGACGCGGATCGACGCCAGCGCATGGGCCGACAATGCGGCCTCGGCCGCCGTGCTGCGCAAGCTCGGGTTCGTGCACTGGCAGACCCGGTTCGAGCAGGCCATCGCCCGCGGCTTTCCCGTCGCCAGCCACCACTATCGCCTGACCCGCGCCACGCACGACCGCTTGAGAAATGCGGACGATTGCCGTAAGGCGACCGCTTAACAACCCCAAAGGCCGCCGCCCATGAAGTTCCTCGATCTGTGCAAAGTCTATATCCGCTCCGGCGGCGGTGGTGCGGGCTGCGTGTCGTTCCGGCGCGAGAAGTTCATCGAATATGGCGGCCCCAACGGTGGTGACGGCGGCAACGGCGGGTCCGTGATCGCGGTCGCCGTGGACGGTCTGAACACGCTGATCGATTTCCGCTATCAGCAGCACTTCTTCGCCCACTCCGGCCAGCACGGCATGGGGCAGGGCATGACCGGCAAATCCGGCGACGACATCATCCTGCGCCTGCCCGTCGGCACCGAGATCATCGACGAGGACGAAGAGACGGTCATCGCCGACCTGACCGAGGTCGGGCAGGAGGTCGTACTGGCCCGTGGCGGCAATGGCGGCTGGGGCAACCTGCATTTCAAATCCGCGACCAATCAGGCCCCGCGCCGCGCCAATCCGGGGCAGGAGGGGATCGAACGCACGATCTGGCTGCGGCTGAAGCTCATTGCCGATGCGGGCCTGTTGGGGATGCCAAATGCGGGGAAATCGACCTTCCTCGCTGCAACGTCGAACGCACGGCCCAAGATCGCGGATTATCCGTTCACCACGCTGGTCCCCAATTTGGGGGTCGTGGGCGTGGACAACGTCGAATTCGTCGTGGCCGACATCCCCGGCCTGATCGAAGGCGCGAGCGAGGGGCGCGGTCTGGGCGATCTGTTCCTCGGACACGTGGAACGCTGCAACGTGCTGCTGCATCTGGTCGACGGCACCTCCGGCGATCCGATGCAGGACTGGCAGACCATCATCACCGAACTCGAGGCTTATGGCGGTGATCTGGCGGACAAGCCGCGCATCACCGTGCTGAACAAGATCGACGCGCTCGACGCCGAGGAACGCGTGTTCCTGCGCGAAGAGATGGAAGAGGCGGTCGGCACCCCCGTCATGCTGATGTCCGGCGTCACCGGCGAAGGCGTGACCGATGTGCTGCGCGCGCTGCGCGGCCAGATCGACGAAGGCCGCCTGCGCGCGCGCATCGCAGCGGAAGAGCCCGTCGAGGATGACGCATGGCGGCCCTGACCGACGCCCGGCGGCTGGTCGTCAAGATCGGCTCCGCCTTGCTGGTGGACCGCGATTCGGGTGCGTTACGGGCCGACTGGCTTGCCAGTCTCGCGCAGGACGTGGCGCGGATCAGGGCGCGCGGGACGGACGTGATCCTTGTGTCGTCCGGATCTATCGCGCTGGGGCGCGGCGTGCTGGGGCTCGGGCGGGGCGAATTGCCGCTGGAGCAGTCGCAGGCAGCCGCAGCCGTGGGGCAGATCCAACTGGCACGCGCCTATCAGCAAGTCCTCGATCCGCTGGGGATCGTCACTGCACAGGTGCTGGTGACGCTGGACGATTCGACCGACCGCCGGCGCTACCTCAACTCTCGCGCCACGATGGAGACATTGCTGGGGTTGGGCGTCGTGCCGATCGTGAACGAGAACGACACCATCGCCACGGACGAGATCCGTTACGGCGACAACGACCGGCTGGCGGCACAGGTCGCCGTCACCGTGGGGGCGGATCAGGTCGTGCTGCTTTCGGATGTCGACGGCCTCTATACCGCGAACCCCCATACGGATGCGGACGCGCGGCATCTGCCGGTCGTGCCGCACCTGACGCCCGCGATCCTCGCCATGGCGGGGGATGCGGTGTCGGGCCTGTCCAAGGGCGGGATGAAGACCAAGGTCATGGCGGCCCGCGTCGCGACGGAGGCGGGCTGTGCCTTGTGCATCACATTGGGATCACCCCACAACCCGTTGACGGCGTTGCAAGATGGCGCGCGCGCCACGTGGTTCACGGCACAGACGACGCCGCAGGCCGCACGCAAGCGCTGGATCGCCGCGATGAAGCCGCGTGGCACGTTCACGGTCGACGCGGGGGCCGATGCGGCCCTGCACGACGGCAAGAGCCTGCTGCCTGCGGGAGTCGCCCGCGTCGATGGCACATTCGAGCGCGGCGACCCTGTCGCGATCGTGACGGCGCACGGGGCGCCGCTGGGTCTGGGTCTGACCAACTACAGCAGCGTCGAGGCGGGCCAGATCATGGGCCGTCGCAGCGCCGATGCGGCCGCCCTGCTGGGCTACAAGGGGCGGACCGCCCTGATCCACCGGGACGACATGGTGCTGCAGGATGGCGGATCGGCCTGAGCGGCACAGCCGGCGATGTGCGGTCGCTCAGGCGACCAGGGCGGCCCGATGACCAAAGCGGACCACGACGGTGTTGTCCGCCAGCAGTACCTGCAACGCCGTGTCGGATTGTGCCGTGATCTGCGACAGCAGGGCGAATTGCACCTGCGCCGCCGTCACGTCGACCATGGTGCCCGGTCGCGCCAGCGCATCCCACAAGGCCACGTCGAGCCGCAGGCGCGGCGCATGGCCGCCCACGGTCCAGTGGCCGCTGGTGCGCGATACGGTGATCTTGCCGCCCTGCGCCATCGCCTGTTCGAGGCACATCATCAGCAGGAAGGCGATCCGCACCTCGTCCCGCGTCAGGTCGCCTGCGGGTTGCCAGTCATAGGTGATGCGACTGCCGCGGGCGTGGTCCGACAGCAGCCGCAGCACGTCACGCGTGGCGATGGACTGGCCGGGGCTGGCCGCACCGAAGGCCACGCGGAAAAAGCGGATCCGCGCGGAGGCATGCGCGGCCGAGGTCGCGATCAGCGCCATTTCCGCGTCACAGTCGCCCGGCTGCGACAGGGACATCAGTTCGACCCCGTTGCCGATCGCGCCGATCGGACTGATAAGGTCGTGACAGATGCGAGATCCCACCAGCGTTGCCAGATCGTTGGTCACGCCGCACCCCCGTTCGCGCAAAGGACCGCCGCCATGACCGACGATTTCAATGCCATGCTGGAGCCCGGGATGCTGGTGCGGCACCCCGACGCGCCCGACTGGGGCACGGGCCAGGTGCAATCGAACATCGACGGTCGCGTGACCGTCAATTTTCGCGAACAGGGCAAGGTCGTGATCGACGGGTCGCGGGTCATGCTGGTTCCGGTCCTAGATGCGTGATCGCCAAGTGACGCTAGCAACACGTGCAAACGAGTCAACCGGCGCCAGCACAGCGTGCCTGCAATTGGTTGCCAAATCCTTAATGCCGGCATCCGCATGCACGGGCAATGACGGGTCCGTGCCATGACTCCGCTGCAGCACGCAGGCCAAGTGCGGTTGCGAACCCGACTTGCGGACGGCCCGGGCGATGTCGCTGCGGCACAGGCCCTGCGATACGAGGTCTTCGTGCGCGAACTCGGCGCGGGCGGTGCCTGCCATGCGCATCTGCCCGGGCAGGAGGCGGACGCGTTCGATCCGCACGCCGACCATCTGCTGCTGGAGGACCTGGCACGCGACGACGGTACGGTCGTTGGCGTGTATCGCATGATGAACAGGTCGCAAGCGATTGCGGCAGGACGGTTTTCTTCTGCACACGAGTTCGATCTGACGCCGCTTCTCGCCAGCGGGCGGCCGCTGCTGGAACTGGGGCGGTCGTGCCTGCTGCCGGCCTATCGCGGCGGGCCTGCGATGATGCACCTGTTCGCGGGCGTGGCGCAGCACGTAGCGGCACAGCCCGACACGCTGCTGTTCGGTGTCGCGTCGTTCCATGGTACCGATACGGCGCGTCTGACCGCTCCGCTGGCGCTGTTGCACAGCGACCATCTGGCGCCGCCCGGTCTGCGGCCCCATGCGATTGGCCCCCATGCGATCCCGATGCCCGTTGCAGCACCTGCCGATCGCAAGGCCGCGCTGCGGGCGATTCCACCGCTGATCAAGGCATATCTGCGCCTTGGCAGCGTCGTGGGCGACGGAGCCTGCGTCGATCCGGGCTTCAACACCACCGACGTGTGCATGATGCTGGATGCGGCCATGATGACGGCGGATCAGCGGGCCCGTCTGTGGCCGCCACGCGGATCGTCGTGATGCCGGTATCTGTGCCGCCGGTGACGTGGTCGGGCGCGCCACCGCCGCCCCCCCCGCGTCTGAGTCTGCGCGCAAGGGTCCGCGTGCTGCGCCGGGCGGTGCCGATGGTGGCGGTGATCTTTGGCGGGCTGATCGCAGCGCTGCTGCTGCGGCCGCTCGAACGGCTGCGTCATGGGGATGGCCGCCCCTGGACCGCCGGTCTGACGGTCGGCGTGTGTCGCGTGGCCCTGCGATTGCTGGGGTTGAAGCAGGACCGCCGCGGCACGCCGCTGCAGTCTGGCGGCGCCTGGGTGGCGAACCACGTGAGCTGGCTCGACATCCTCGTGCTGAACGCGGGCGGACGCGTCGTCTTCGTGTCCAAGGCCGAAGTCGCGCGGTGGCCGGGCATCGGCTGGCTGGCGCGGGCGACGGGCACCGTGTTCGTCACCCGCGACAGGCGGGCCGCTGCCGCCGACGTGGCCCGGCTGCGCTCAAGGCTGGCGCAGGGTCAGGTGCTGATGTTCTTTCCCGAAGGCACCTCGACCGACGGTCTGCGGGTGCTGCCGTTCAAGCCGACGCTGCTGGCACCCCTGATCGCCGCGGGCCTGCCGGTGCAGGCAGTGACGCTGACCTATCGCGCGCCCGCCGGGGCCGATCCACGAATCTATGGCTGGTGGGGCGACATGGATCTGGGGCCGCATCTGCTGGCGACGCTGGCGCATCGCAGGCAGGGGACCGTGACCGTCACATACCATGCGCCGCGACCCACGACACCGGGCGACGACCGCAAGGATCTGGCCCACCACTTGATGCAGGACGTCAAGTCCGCCCTGTAAGCTGATGATTTATCAGGACATCGCCGCCATCAGCAGGCGCAGGGCGGCGGCGGGATCGTCGTTGCGCCAGATCTCGTCGCCCAAGGCGAAGAAATCCACGTGCGGGCTGACGACGCGGATGAGCTCAACGTCGAGGGCGCCTTCGGCGACCACGGGAACTTCGATCATCTGGCTCCACCAGTCGAAGAGATCGAGCGTCGCACGGCTGCCGTCGTCGAGCGCGGTTTCACCCACCGGGCCGAAGCTGACGTAGTCTGCGTTCAACTCTCCCGCCGTCATGCCGTCATGGCGGGACTGCCCGCAGAAGGTGCCGATGATCGCATCCTCGCCCAGATCCTTGCGCACGGCGCGCACGGACCGCGCGCCGTCCAGCAGGTGTACGCCGTCCAGACCGTGCCGCGCCACCAGCGCCACGTGCCGTTCGATCACCAGCGCCACGTCACGCTCTGACGTCACCGCGCGGATCGCGTCGGCGGTACGGCCGATCCGGTCCTCGTCCCGCGTGGCCAGCGACAGGCGCACGCAGGCGACCTGTTCGGCGTCCAGACAGGCCGCAAGGCGGTCCGGATAGCTGTTAAGGTCGACCTCGGTCGGGGTGATGAGATAGATCTGCGGCAGGTCGGCGTCGGGTGTCGTGTCGGCGGTCATGGGATCAATCCGGCGTAAGGGTTGCGGCGTTCTAGCGTGGATCGTGCGGCTTGGCTACGCATGGTCCGCTTGTCAGGACGCAGCGCGGCCCGTATCACGCGCCCAGCCCAGAGGGACCGATGCCATGACCAGACCGCCGACCCAGCCCGCTTTCGTCCTGATCCGGCCCCAGATGGGCGAGAACATCGGGGCGGCGGCGCGGGCCATGTGGAACTTCGGCCTCGACCGGATGCGGATCACGGCACCACGCGACGGCTGGCCCAACAGCCGGGCGGTCGCCATGGCCTCGGGCGCGGGGCGTCTTCTGGACGATGCGATGATCTGCGACACGACGGCGGCGGCACTGGCGGACTGCCATTATACCTATGCCA
This sequence comes from Loktanella fryxellensis, assembly GCF_900110065.1. Classification (GTDB taxonomy): domain Bacteria; phylum Pseudomonadota; class Alphaproteobacteria; order Rhodobacterales; family Rhodobacteraceae; genus Loktanella; species Loktanella fryxellensis. Next base: position 29,040 of record NZ_FOCI01000012.1, read on the forward strand.
CTACGGCGCGCCCGCGCGAGCTCACGAAACCCGTGCTGACGCCCGAGGAGGCGATGCAGGACGCCGCCGCGCGCATCGCCGCGGGTCAGCGGGTGGCCGTGATGTTCGGTCCGGAACGGGCAGGGTTGGAGAACGACGACATCGCACAGGCGAACGCCATCATTTCGGTCCCGGTGAACCCGCAGTTCGCGTCGCTGAACCTGGGTCAATGCGTGCTGCTGACCGCCTATGAATGGCAGCGCCAGCAGGGGTCGGCGTTGCGCGACGCCTTCGTGCAGCCCGACATGGCCGAGACGATCGAAGTGCAGAAGCTGGCCGAGCATTACGAGGAGACGCTGGGGCAGGCGGGGTTCTTCTTTCCCGACCACAAGGCCGACAGCATGAAGCTGAACCTGCGCAACCTGTGGAGCCGGATGCCCCTGACCAGTCACGACGTACGGATGCTGCACGGGATGATGCGGCAGATGGTCCGCTGGCGGGACAGGGACTGATTGGCCCCGGGGGCCAAGCCTTCGGCGAGAGTATTTCGTAAAAAGCGAGCCCGGCTGCGGCGCCTTGTCGGCGACAGGCGCAGGCAGGGCCTTGCGTTTTGCGGTCTGCCTTCGTAGCAGGCGGTCATGGCACGCGCACCCCTTCTCCAACTCTCCGAGATCTCGCTGACCTTCGGCGGTGATCCCATTTTCGACAACCTCTCGCTGGTGGTCCAGCCGGGTGACCGGGTGGCCCTTGTCGGCCGCAACGGGTCCGGCAAATCCACCCTGATGAAGGTGATGGCCGGTCTGGTCGAGGCGGACCGGGGCCAGCGCACGGCGGCGCCGGGCGTCAGCGTCGGCTACATGGAACAGGACCCGACGATGGAGGGGTTCGAGACGCTGGGCGCCTATGCGGCCTCTGGCATGGACCCCGACGAGGCCTACCGCGTGGACATGGTCGCCGAAGGGTTGAAGTTCAATCCGGCGGGGCTGGTCGCCACTGCATCGGGCGGCGAGAAGCGGCGCGCGGCACTGGCCAAGCTGATGGCCGAGGCACCGGAGCTGATGCTGCTGGACGAGCCCACGAACCATCTGGACATCGAGGCGATCGCCTGGCTGGAGGCGGAGCTGAAGTCCACCAAGGCGGGCTACGTCCTGATTTCCCACGACCGGGCGTTCCTGCGCAACCTGACGCGCGCGACCCTGTGGATCGACCGGGGCGAGGTCCGGCGTGCCGAAGAAGGCTTCGACGGCTTCGAGGCGTGGCGGGATCGTTTGTGGGAAGAGGAAGACCAGCAGCGCCACAAGCTGAACCGCAAGATCAAGGCCGAGGCCCGTTGGGCCGTCGAAGGCATCTCGGCCCGGCGCAAGCGCAATCAGGGGCGGGTGCGTGCACTGGCCGACCTGCGCGCGGAGCGTGCGGGGCAGATCCAGCGGCAGGGTGCCGCGGCGATGGCGTTCGAAGGGGGTGCGACCTCTGGCAAGAAGGTGGTCGAGGCGTTCGGCCTGTTCAAGGCGTTCGGCGACAAGCCCATCGTGCAGGGCCTTGACCTGACGGTGCAGCGCGGCGACCGGATCGCCTTTGTCGGCCCCAATGGCGTCGGCAAGACCACGCTGATCAAGATGCTGCTGGGGCAGGTGGCCCCGGATCAGGGCGAGGTGAAACTGGGCACCAACTTGGAGATTGCGCTGTTCGACCAGACCCGCGCGCAGCTCGACCCGGACATGACGCTGTGGGACAACCTCGTGAACGATCCCGAGATGGGCGTCAGCGGCAAGGCCGACCAGATCATGGTGCGCGGCGTGCCCAAGCACGTGATCGGCTATCTCAAGGAATTTCTGTTCGACGAGGCGCAGGCCCGCGCCCCCGTCCGCGCCCTGTCGGGCGGCGAAAAGGCGCGTCTGCTGCTGGCGCGCCTGATGGCGAAGCCCAGCAACCTGCTGATCCTCGACGAGCCGACCAACGATCTGGACATCGAGACGCTGGATCTGTTGCAGGATCTGCTGGGCGATTACGACGGCACCGTGCTCTTGGTCAGCCACGACCGCGACTTCCTCGACCGGACGGCGACCACGACCGTGGCGATGGAAGGCGATGGGCAGGCGACGGTCTATGCCGGCGGCTGGTCCGACTATCAGTCGCAGCGCGGCACACGTGCCAAGGCCGCAAGTTCGGTGGGCAAGCAACTGTCGACCAAGGGCAAGCAGCCGCAGGCGGTCGCGCGCAAGACCGGCCTGTCGTTCACCGAAAAGCACCGCCTGGACGAGCTGCCCGGCGTGATCGCGCGGCTGGAGGCCGAGATCGCCAAGCTGGAGACGCTGATGATGGACCCGGACCTATTTACGCAGAACCCGGTGAAGTTCGAGAAGGCGACGGATGCCCTGACCGACCGGCACGCCAAACTGCAGGATGCAGAGGCCGAATGGCTGATGCTGGAAGAGAAAGCGGCGCAATAAGTCGGCTTGCTGCGATTTTGCATGGAACGTCTGCCGCAAGCTTGCGTTAGCATGGCGAAGCAGAAACGGAGATTGAACATGCGTATCGCACTTGCCCTGACGGCCAGCCTGATGGCCACCACCGCCCTTGCCCAGACCGAGGCGGTCGTGGCCGAACCAACGCCAACCGATCCGATGGTCGTGGTCGAAATCGTCGATGCGACGGCTGTCGGCAGCTTCGGCATCAATGCCGACCTGATCGACGACCTCGACCTGCGCAATACTGCTGGCGACAAGATCGGCGATGTCGAAGGCGTCTATGGCCCCGACGTGATGACGCCCGATGCGATTCTGGTGGATTTCGATGACGATGCCGTGTCCGGCGATGACGACGAGCGTCTTGTGCCGCTGACCGCGGTGACGTTCGATGGCAGCGCCCTTGTGCTGGCCGATGGCACCGACGTCGGCGGTCTGCCCGTCATGAACGACTGACGCCGGTCTGCCTGACCGCGACAGTGAACCCGGCCCCGCACTGCAGGGCCGGGTTTTTTATTGCACTGCCTTGGCTCAGCCGTCGAAGTTCACTTCTTCCATGATGCGCAGAGCGGCGGCACGGTGGCTTGCGACCTCGGTCAGGTCGATGTCATCGGGTGTAAAGGTGCCCCAGCCTGCGACCAACTCTGACGGCGTGGCCTCGGCGAGCACGGGATATTCGTTGTTCACCTCGGCATAGACGGTCTGTGCGGCTGGCGAGACGAGGAATTCCATCAATTGCAGTGCCTCGTCGCGGTTCGGCGCACTCTTTGTCATGGCGATGCCAGAGATGTTCATGTGGGTGCCGCCGTCTTGAAACGTCGGAAAGCGGATGGTGACGGCATTCGCCCATTCGACCTGCTCGGGGTCGGCCAGCATCTGACCCATGTAGTAGGTGTTGCCGAGGCTGATGTCGCATTCGCCGGCCCAGATCGACTTGACCTGCGCGCGGTCGTTGCCATCGGGCTTTTTCGCGAGGTTGGCCTTCAGCGCCTCGGCCCAGACGCGGGCTTCTTCCTCGCCATGGTGGGCGATATAGGCGGACAGCAGCGCGAGGTTGTAGTCGTTGAGGCCAGAGCGGGTGCAGATGCGGCCCTGCCACTTGGGATCGGCGAGGTCTTCGTAGGTCGTGATCTCGCCGTCGGCGACGCGGTCGGTGCTGGCATAGACGATGCGCGCACGGGTGGTCAGGCCGAACCACGTGTCGTCGGTGCTGCGCAGGTTGGCGGGGATCGCCTCCTTCAGCACGGCGCTGTCGACGGGCTGCACGGTGCCGCTGTCCACGACGCGCTGCATGTTGGCGATGTCGACCGTCATCACGAGATCGGCCGGGCTGCGGTCGCCTTCGGCGGTCAGACGCTCGATCAGCGCATCGTTCACGAAGTCGAGGTTCACGGCGATCCCGGTCTCGGCGGTGAAGGCATCCATCACCGGCTGGATCAGTTCGGGTTGGCGGGTGGTGTAGATGTTCACGTCCGCAAGGGCGGGCATGGCGACAGTGCCGGCGGCGGTGGCAAGAAGCAGGGTACGCAGGGTCATGTTGGTCCTCCAGTGATATGGTGACCGTAAACCCGACTATTTCTGTTTGGTCAATACCTGAATATTTCAGTCGGTCATCCGCTCGTGCGCCTTGGCGGCGTCCCACAGGGCATCCATTTCTGCCAGATCGCTGTCGGCGGGGCGGCGCCCCATTGCGGCAAGGGCGTCTTCCACCGCGTTGAAACGGCGCGAGAACTTGGCGTTGGCAGCGCGCAGCGCCTCTTCCGGGTCCACGCCCAGATGCCGGCCGAGGTTCGCCATGACGAACAGCAGGTCGCCGTATTCCTCGGCCACTTCGGCGAGAGACATCGTGTCGCGGGCCTCGACCAGCTCTGCTGCTTCTTCTGCGATCTTGTCCACGACGAGGGCCACGTCGGGCCAGTCGAAACCCACGCGCGCCGCGCGTTTCTGCAGTTTGACCGCGCGCATCAGGGCGGGCAGGCCGATCGCCACGCCGTCGAGCGTGCGGCCTTCCGCACGGGCGGCACGTTCCTGCGCCTTGATCGCCTCCCAGTCGGCGGTCTGCTGATCCGGGGTCTTGTCGCGGTTCTGGTCGCCGAAGACATGTGGGTGGCGGGCGACCATCTTGTTGGCGATGTCGCGCACCACGTCGTCGAAGGTGAACAGTCCCGCCTCCGTCGCCATCTGCGTGTGGTAGACCGACTGAAGCAGCAGGTCGCCCAATTCGCCCCGCAGGTCGTCGTGATTGCCCCGCGCAATGGCGTCGGCGACTTCATAGGCTTCCTCGATCGTATACGGTGCTATGGTCGCGAAATCCTGCGCGATGTCCCACGGACAGCCCGTCTGCTGATCGCGCAGCGCCGACATGATCGCCAGCAGGCGCGGCATCCCGCCGTGAGGGTCGAAGATCAGGCGATCGTGGCTACGGGGGGTGTCGGTCATTGCGGCGCTCCGGTCGGTCTGGCACACATTAGGCCTGCCCCAGTCGGAGTGCCAGCCATGCCCGTGACCCCATGCCAGTAACCAATGCCATCGTTAATCTGGCGCCACAGATGACCGCCTGGCGCCAGCACCTTCACACCATGCCGGAGGTCGGCTACGACACCCGCCGCACAGCGGCCTTCGTGGCCGAACAATTGCGCGCTTTCGGCGTGGACGAAGTGCACCAGGGCATTGCCGAGAACGGGATCGTTGCGATCATCAATGGCGAAAAACCAGGTCGCACCATTGGCTTGCGTGCCGACATGGATGCACTGCCGATGGCCGAGACGACGGGTCTGCCCTATGCCAGCGCCACGCCCGGTGCGATGCATGCCTGCGGTCACGATGGCCATACCACCATGCTGCTGGGGGCCGCGCGCCATCTGGCCGACACCCGCAACTTCGCGGGTCGTGTCGCCCTGATCTTTCAACCGGCGGAAGAAGGTGGCGCCGGTGCGGAACGGATGCGCCGCGAGGGCATCTTCGACACCTTCGACATCGCGCAGGTCTATGCCCTGCACAATGCGCCCGGGACGCCCGTGGGCCAGTTCTATACCACGCCGGGGCCGATCATGGCGGCGGTGGACGAGTTCACGATCCACATCGACGGCCGCGGCGGTCATGGGGCGACCCCGCACGCGACCATCGACCCGATCAGCGCCGCCGTCAGCATGGTGCAGGCGATCCAGACCATCGTCAGCCGCAACCACTACGCGCTGGACGATCTGGTGATCTCGGTGACGCAGATCCACGCGGGGTCGGTCTTCAACGTGATCCCCGACACGGCGATGATCAACGGCACCGTCCGCACCTTTGATCCCGCCGTGCGGCAGATGGTGATCGACCGTCTGGGCCAGATCACGGATGGTCAGGCGGCCAGTTTCGGCGTCACCGCGCGACTGGAGTATGGCAACGGCGATCCGGCGACGATCAACGATCCCGACTGCACCGCCTTCGCCGCCGCCGTGGCGGCCGAAATCTCGTCCTGCGACGCATCCGCCCTGCGAGAGATGGGGGCCGAGGATTTCTCCTACATGCTGGAGGCGCGGCCCGGTGCCTACCTCTTCATCGGCAACGGCGACTCTGCTGGCCTGCATCACCCGAAGTATGATTTCAACGATGAAACAGCACCATACGGGGCGTCCTTCTTTGTGCGGCTGATCGAGAGGGCGTTGCCGCTGCGGAGCTGACGGGGTGCCGCCTTGCGTGACGCCGCATCCGCGCCATATGTCACACTCACGAAGGAGCATGTCATGCTGAAGAAGATCCTGATCGGCGCGGGTGTCGTCGCCCTTGTCGGTGCCGTCTATGTCCGGCTGTCGCCCAGCGACATCTCGACGTTTCACGTGGCCCCGGTGGCCACGGTCGCGGGCGACGTGGGCGGTTCGCACAGCTTTCAGGCGGCCCGCCAGATCACGGCACCTGCCGCCGACGTGCTGCGTGCCGTCGATACGGTGGCCACGTCCACCCAGCGGACATACGCGGTCGCGGGCAGCATCGGTGAAGGCCTCGTGACCTATCAGACGCGGTCGGCGCTGATGGGGTATCCCGATTATACCACAGTCACCGTCATGGACGGCCCCGACGGGCCGCTGCTGGTCATTCTCGCACAGTCCCGTTTCGGCCAAAGCGACCTGGGCGTGAACCGTGCGCGGGTCGAGGAATGGCTGGCCCGTCTCGGGCCGCTGGTCGTGCCTCTGGGCTGACCGACGCGGGTGGCCCCCTTGACGGGCCGCGCGCCGACTGACACCTGACATCCATGATACCCGCAGACCGCATGGCCCAGATCATCGACCGCTTCCAGTTTCTGGAGGCGAAGATGGCGGGCGACGTGGCAGGCGGCGACATCGCGGCCCTCGCCCGCGAATACAGCGACCTGACGCCGGTGGTGGCCACGCTGCAGGCCTACATCGACCTGTCGCAGCAGATCACCGACACCGAAGACCTGCTGTCCGACCCCGAGATGCGCCGCATGGCGGAAGAAGAGCTGCCCGACCTGCGCGCACGGCTCGCTGCATCGGAAACCGCCGTGCAACTGGCCCTGCTGCCGCGCGACGCCGCCGATGCCCGCCCCGCGCTGCTGGAAATCCGCCCCGGCACCGGTGGGGATGAGGCGTCTCTCTTCGCCGCCGATCTGCTGCGGATGTATCAGCGCTATGCCGAAGGCCGCCGCTGGACCTTCGAGGTGCTCGATCAGTCGGACACGGAACTGGGCGGGATCAAGGAGGTCACCGTCCGCATCGCGGGCGACGGCGTGTTCGCACGGCTGAAATACGAATCCGGCGTGCACCGGGTCCAGCGCGTGCCCGAAACCGAAAGCGGCGGGCGCATCCATACCTCTGCCGCGACGGTCGCTGTCCTGCCGGAGGCGGAGGAGGTCGACGTGCAGATCGCCGCCAGCGACATCCGCATCGACACGATGCGCGCCAGCGGTGCGGGCGGACAGCACGTGAATACCACCGATTCGGCGGTGCGGATCACCCACCTGCCCACCGGTATCATCGTCGTCAGCGCCGAGAAATCGCAGCACCGCAACCGCGAGATTGCCATGAACGTGCTGAGGACGCGGCTGTTCGATCTGGAACGCCAGCGCATCGACGGCGCACGCTCTGCCGACCGCAAGGCGCAGATCGGCACCGGCGACCGGTCCGAGCGCATCCGCACCTACAACTTTCCCCAAGGCCGCCTGACCGACCACCGGATCAACCTGACGCTCTATGCGCTGAACCAGATCCTGCAGGGTGACCTCGACACGATCATCGACGCGCTGCAGGCGGATGCGCAGGCGCGTCTGCTGGCCGAGATGGGCACGTGATCTGGGCCGACCTGCTGCGGCAGGGGGCGCAGACCCTGACGGCGGCGGGCGTGCCCGATGCCGCGCGCGATGCGCGCAGACTTGCCGCGCACGTGCTGGGGGTGGAACCTGCCCGGATTACGCTGGTGGCCCAGGACGCGGTCGGCCCTGGTCTGGCGCAGCTCTATGACGGGTTGATCGCCCAGCGGTCCCGCCGCGTGCCAGTGTCGCACCTGACCGGCAGCCGCCAGTTCTATGGCCGCGTCTTCACCGTGACCCCCGATGTCCTCGACCCGCGACCCGAGACGGAGACGCTGATCGAGGCCGCCCTTGCCCGTCCATGGCAGCGGATGCTCGATCTTGGGACAGGATCGGGCTGCATCCTGTTGACATTGCTGGCTGAACGCGGGGCGACCACGTTCGGCATCGGCACCGATCTGTCGCGCGCGGCGCTGTCGGTGGCGATGCGCAACGCAGCTGACCTGCGGCTGGGCGACCGGGTGCAGTTCCATGCGGGTGACTGGCTGGACGCGCTGCCCGCGGGCACCGCCGCCTTCGATCTGATCGTCTCGAACCCACCCTACATCAGCCTCGACGATTTCGCGACGCTGGCGCCCGACGTGGGCCTGTACGAGCCGCGCCTTGCCCTGACCGACGGCGCCGACGGCCTCGGTGCCTACCGCCGGATCGCGCGCAGCGCTCCCGCGCATCTCGTGCAGGGCGGCTGGCTGTTGGTCGAGATCGGGCCTGCGCAGGGGAAGGCCGTGGCGGACCTGTTCACGGCGGCAGGCCTGACGGTGGTCACCGTGCTGCAGGACCTCGACGGACGCGATCGCGTCGTGACAGGACAAAAGCCGCGCAGCACCCCGCAAAAGCGCTGAAACCCCCCGAATTTCGCTTGCCAGACCGCTTTTCACATGCCATTTCGATCCCATCGGCGCGGCGAGTGATCACGCATTCCCCCCGGTTGTCGCCAGACACAGCTTGGTCGCCCGTCGTGCCCTTTGCACCGCATCAAGGCACCATGCCCAACGAAGCCAACGGCTTGAGGCAAGTTCATTCATGAGATCATCGAAGTCACGGTCGCGCGGGAACAAGAACCGCAACACCAGCCGTCCCACTGGCGGCAACATCATCAACCGGGTCTTCGACAGCTCTGGTCCCGATGGCAAGGTGCGCGGCACGCCGCAGCAGATCATCGAGAAGTACAACCAGCTGCACCGTGACGCGCAGCTGTCCAACGACCGCGTGAACGCCGAAAATTTCGCCCAGCACGCCGAACACTACCTGCGGATGCTCGCCGAGGCGCAGCGCGAGGTGGATCGCCAACGCGATGAGCAGGAAGAGCAAAACCGCGCCCGTCAGGCCGAACGCGACCGCGAACGCACCGAGCAGGAAGAGCTGAACCGTCAGCGTCAGGCCGAGCGTGACCGGGAGCGCAACGAGCGCCTGCGCGCGCAGGAACAGGCCGGTGGTGCGCGCGACGACCAGCAGCCGCGCGCAGAGCAGCAGCCGCGTCAGGACCAGCAGCCGCGTCAGGACCAGCAGCCGCGTGCAGACCAGCAACCGCGATTCGTGGATCAACCCCGGCAGAGTGATCAGCCACGTGTTCCCGACGCAGCACGTGGCGGCGATGCACCGGTGGCCGACAGCCGCGATGGCGAGGGGCAGTCTCCGGCACGACGGACGCGCCAGCCGCGCCAGCGCACGGGGCAGACCGATGGCCAGCCCGCGATTCAGGGCGACAGCGGTCTGGTCGACACGCCAGAGGCCCGCACCGATGCGCCAGCCCCGAAACCCCGCAAGCCCCGCGCCCCGCGCAAGCCGCGCGAGGCATCGGATGCACCCGGTGCGGCCACCGGCACCGACGACTGAGCCTGCCCGATGCGACGCATGAAATGGCCCTCGGCGATGATCGCCGGGGGCCTTTTCATGTCTGCAATGTCAGATCTGCGGCGTCAGGCTGCGGGTCAGGGCGCAGAACTGTTCCAGCCCGATTTCCTCCGCCCGCGCGGTGGGTGGGATACCGACCGCTGTCAGGTGATCCTCGATCCCCGGGCCCAGTGGCTTCAGCGCCGACCGCAGCATCTTGCGCCGCTGGTTGAACGCCGTCGCCACCACCCGGTTCAGCATCGCCGCATCCGCCGGATAGCGTGGCGCGGGCAGCGCAGTCAGGTGTACGACAGCGGAGCTGACCTTGGGCGGCGGTGTGAACGCCTCCGGCGGCAGATCCATGACGATCCGGGCATCGGTGCGCCAATGCACCAACAAGGCGAGGCGGCCATAGGCATTGTCGCCGGGCTTCGCCACTATGCGCTGCGCCACCTCGCGCTGGAACATCAGGGTCAGGCTGTCCCAGAACGGCGGCCAGGTCGGCGGCGACAGCCAGCGCACCAGCAACTCCGTCCCGATGTTGTAGGGCAGGTTGGCCGCGATGCGGATCGGTGCCGTCAGCCGCCCCGCGACGTCAACATCCAGCGCATCGCCCAGCACGACATCCAGCCGTCCCGGATAGGCGGCGGCGATCTCCTCCAGTGCGGGGATGCAGCGGGGATCCTTCTCCACCGCCAGGACACGCCGCGCGCCTTCGGCCAGCAGGCCGCGGGTCAGTCCACCCGGTCCGGGACCGATCTCGAGGATGTCGGACCCCACCAGATCGCCTGCCATCCGCGCGATCTTGGCGGTCAGATTCAGGTCCAGCAGGAAGTTCTGTCCCAGCGATTTCTGGGCGGCAATCCCATGCGTCGCGATCACCGCGCGCAGGGGGGGCAGGGAATCGATGCGGCTCATCGTATCATCTTGTCTGAAATACGCGCGTCGGAGGCTCCGATGCTTCTTGCGTCACGGGCGTCCGCCATCCGCGCCGCCATCCGCAGCGCCGCGATCATCGACGTCGCATCCGCCACGCCGCGTCCGGCGATATCGAATGCGGTACCGTGATCCGGCGACGTCCTCACGAAAGGCAGGCCCAGCGTCACGTTCACGCCACCGGCGAAGTCGATGGTCTTGATCGGGATCAGGGCCTGATCGTGGTACATGCACACGGCGACGTCATAGCGCGCCCGCGCGCTCGCATGAAACATCGTGTCGGCGGGCAGCGGGCCGGTCAGGTCCATCCCCTCCGCCCGCAGCGCGGCCAGCACGGGGGCGATCAGATCGCGCTCCTCGGACCCCATCTTGCCGTCCTCGCCCGCATGGGGGTTCAGACCCGCCACCGCGATGCGCGGGCCTGCGATCCCGAAATCGCGGATCAACGCCGCATGGGTGATCCGCAGCGTGTCGCGCAGCCCCTGCGCCGTCAGTGCCGACGGCACGGCGGACAGGGGAATGTGGATCGTCGCGGGCACGACGCGCAGGGCGTCGCAGGCCAGCATCATCACCACGGGCACGCCCCCCGCGAGGGTGGCCAGATATTCCGTATGCCCCGGATGGGCAAAGCCCGCGCCATTCTGTAGTGCCGCCTTGTGGATCGGGGCAGTGCAGATCGCGCGCGCATGCCCCGAGGTCACCAGCGCCACACCGTCGGCGATGGCGTCGATGACGCCTTGGGCATGGCGGGTGTCGGGACGACCCGGCACGGTTGCGCCGCCGAAATCGCGGGCCAGCACCGGCAATGCGTCGGGGCAGGGTCCGTGTGCGTCCTTGACATCGCCGATCACGCGCACCGGTGTGCCGGCTGGCAAATGCGCGGGATCGCCGATCCACAGCAGCGCCATGTCCGCACCCAGCGCGCGCCATGCGGCGACGGCGACCTCCGGCCCGATGCCGGACGGTTCGCCGCAGCTGATGACGATGGGCGCGTCGCGGCCGGGCGGCCGGGTCACGGGCGGTACCTCACGGGCGGTTACTCACGGGCGATTACTCACGGGCGGCCACTCACGGGCGGATCGTCGCCTGTGCGCGCAGGTCCGCCAGCAGTGCATCAGCAAAGCCCGACAACCGCTGCGCCTGCAACTGCGTCCGCAGCGCCTCCGGGTCGGCGGCGGCGTCGCCATAGGTGCGCGCACACATCATCACCAGCAGCGTGGTGTTGCCACGGCTGATCCCGACAGAGGTCTCATTCGCGTCCAGCTTGGCCAGTTCCAGCGCGATGTCCTGCGGGATCTGGTCGGGGGCCACGGTTTCGCGGGCCAGCACGGCCGCAGGTTGTCCGCGTGCCACGCCGTAAAGGTCGTCGCAGGTGTCGATGCGGTTCGCCACACCCTGCGCTGCGGCCCGGTCGCCGCCGACCGCATAGGTGGCATAGTCGATCGCAGTGGGCGCGGCCTGCGCCTGTGGCACCTCACGGATGCCGCGCAGCTGGAACAAGGCGACGCCGTTGGGGATCGGGATCGGTGCCGTCACCTCGTTCACCGCAAGACCGGCCAGCAGACCCTGCAATCCGGCGGGAAAGTTGCTTAGCGGCAGCCATTCCAGACGGCCACCGACATCGCGGCTGGGCAGCGCCGAATATTGCCGGGCTGCCGCCTCGAACGCCGCCTGCGACGTGACCTGTGCGATCTGGGCGGCGATGGCATTCGCCTCCGCCGCCTGCGGCGGCGGTGCGGCGATGATGATCTCGGTCAGCAGCAGTTCCAGCGCGTCGGCACCGGGCACGGGCTGACCGCCGGCCTGCGCCAGATCCGCGTCGGTCACCTGCGCCTGACCGGCATAGCGCTGGCGGATGTAGTCGCGCCACGTCACGCCGATCTCGATGAACGCCTCGAGCGTGCCTTGCGCCACGCCGTTCTGGGCCAGCAGTTGCACGAACTGCTCGCCGGTCAGGTTTGCGCGGGTGGCGAAAGCGTCGATCTCGATCGCCAGACCTTCCGGCGCCAGGCTGACGCCGCGCCGGTCGAGCTCTTCCTGCTTCAGGCGTTCCTCGATCAGTTGCTCGCGCGCGATCGTCTGGACATCGCCGGGCGTGTTGAACAGGGTCAGCAGCCGCGCCCGCTGGTCCAGCTCGTAGCCCGTGATCGCACTGTCGTTCACGGTGATGACCGGCGAGAACTGGGCCTGCGCCGCACCCATCGACAGGGGCAGCAGGGCGGCGGTCAACAGGGCTTTCAGCAGATGGGTCGGGCGCATGGGGCGATGGTCCTATCGTCGGTTCGGCACGGGAGGCCGCAGGAACGGGGTGCGGCGGTCGGTTCAGCTTTGGCAGTCGCGGGGCGTGATCTTCCGCACGCCACGGGCGGAAAAGCCCCGCAATGCCACCGATAGCCCATAGTCGGTCGTTGGCTGCACCGTAGTCGAAACCACATAGCGGCGCGAGGCCGAAAGCGAGACGCGCACGCATTCGTTCTGCCAGCCGACCTCGATCCCGGCGCGCGCGGGCGCATCGCGGGCGATGTCGTAGCGGGTGTCGAAACCGACGTTCCACGCCTGCGTCACCTGCACCGCCCCGTCGAAGCTGTATTCCGACACCGTGTCGGTGCGCCCCGTCGCCGGATCGGCGGCCTGCCAGATATAGCCGCCGGCCAATTGCACGTCGGGCCGGTTCCAGAACACGCGCGCGGTCGCCAGCGTCGTGTCCGCATCGTCCTGCAGCAGCGCACGTCCGTCGAAGGTCAGCCCGCGCGGCAGGCGGATCTGACCTGCGACCAGCCAGTCCGACGCCGCCTTGCTCTGCCCCGATGTCGGGGTGAAGGCGGGGTCGGCCTCGCTGCGCAGGATGCGGCCAAAGCCGAGGCTCGATTTCACGCCCTCCGACCCGGCCCGCGTCCACGTCACGCCAAGGCCGAGCCGCATCCCATCCTCGGCCACGTCCTGACCGGGGGCCTGCGCCAGCGCCAGCAGGTTGCCCGCGTCGAGTTCGGTGCGGGTGCTGTCCTCGTTCGGGGGGGTGTCGCCGTAGGGCTGCGACCACGTCAGGGCCGCGACGGGTTCCAGCACGTGCCGGGTCCGTCCGTTCTGGCGCACCAGAGGATAGCGCAGCAGGACCTGACCGTAGGGGACAACACGCGACAGCGTGGCGTGGAACCGCGTCGTGTCCGTCAGCTGGTAGACATCCGCGGTCAGCGCGCTGGTCACCGTCCAGACCACGCCGCCGCCCGTGACGCCGTCCTGCGCCCATGCGGCGCTGGCCCCGGTGCGGGTCACGTCGCGCCCCGTAGGCACCTCGTCGGCGCCATAGCGCACCAGCGTGTCGGCGCTGGCGGTGACGGTCACCGTCCCACCGGCTGCGGGATACAGGCGTCGCACCAGACCGGCCGCCCCCACGACGGGGGGCAGGCTGGCCGTCACCTCGTTCTCGCGCAGGGTCTGGTAATAGGACAGGCTGGCCGAGGCGGCGGCATCGTCCGTCACCCGCGTCAGCGCCACGACACTGGCCAGCCGGTCGGTGTCACTGATGTTGTAGTCCGACAGATAGGCGCGGTCCGAAGCCTGCTGGATGTCGAACGCCAGCTGCAGGCCATCCGCCATGGCAAAGCTGCCTTCGGCAAAGAGATAGCCGCGCAACCCGTCCCGGCGATCCAGATCGTCGCTCGATACCGCCCCGTCGACGGTCACGTCGCCGTTGCGGAACGCCTGACGGTAGCGTCCTTCCAGCGTGCGGGTGTTGCCGGCCAAAAACGGCGTCAGCAGCACGTCGCGACTGTCGCCGAGTGTGACGTAATAGGGCACCTGCAGCCCGAATCCCAATCGGTCGCCGGTCTGGATGCTGGGGATCAGCACACCCGTGGCGCGGGCATTGTCGGGGGCAGGCAGCCGCAGCGAAGGAAAGGCGAGGATCGGCACGCCTTTGACCCGGAAGCGTGCATTCTCGAAGTAGATCTGCTGCGCCACTTCGTCGTATATCACCTTTTCGGCGCGGATTTCCCACAGGGGCGCCGTACCGCTGCAGACCTGACAAGAGGTGACGGCGGTCTTGTAAAGCTGGCTGTAGCGGCCATCCACCCGGTCGATCTGGTTGGCGGCCAGTTGCAGCTGCTGGTTCAGGACCAGCCGCGCGCCCAGCAGGACGCCGTTTTCCAGTTGCGGATCGAGGTCGGCCTGCACCGCCGTCAGGATCTCTCCGTCGGGGCCAGTCAGCAGGATCGGTCCCTCGATCCGCAAACGGTCGGTGGGTTCGTCATAGATGACGCGGGCCGCCTGCAGGCGGCTGCCGTCATAGAGCACCTCGATATTGCCGCTGGCGGTCAGGGTCGTGCCGCCGGTCACGAAGACCTCGTCGGCCACCAGCGTCGCGGCCTGCTGGGCGTGGCCCGTCGCGGGCGACATCAGGATCGCGGCGCACAACAGCAGGATCAGGTTCAGGGCGCGCATCAGCCATCCTCGCGTTGTAACAGGATGCCAAGGGCCAGTCCTGCGGCGGCCAGCGGCGGGGCCCATGCGGCGAGGGCCGCAGGCACGGCCCCGTTCTCGCCCATGATCTGGGCGAAATTGCGGATGAAGTAGATCGTGAACGCCAGCATGATCGCCGCCATCACGTTCAGACCGACACGCCCCCCGCGCTGCACCCGCATGGTGAAGGCGGCCCCGATCAGCAGCATCGCGGTCAGGAACAGCGGCGACGACAGCTCCATCTGAAACCAGACGATATGGCGCTGCGCGGAAAATCCCGCCGCCTGCAATCGGGCGATGAAGGCGGGCAGATCCCAGATGCCGATCGAACTGGGGACGCCGAACGTGTTGCGGATCTGGTCCGGCGTCAGGGCCGAGGGGATCGTGGCGGTGGCCGCCTGCGTCGCCATGGCCTCCGGCGTGCCGTCGATGTCCAGGGGCCAGGTCTTGACCCCGTCCAGCTGCCATGCGCCGTCGGACAGCACGGCGGTGTCCGCCTTGATCCGCGCCAGCGGTGCGCCGTCCGGGTCATAGGTCAGAAACGTGGCGTCGGTCAGCGTGGTGCCGGACAGGTTGGTGCGGGCCGCGCGGATCACCGTCTGGCCCGCCGCGTCGCCCTGCCGCAGCCACAGGCCAGAGGACACCAGCCCCAGCACCGACCGAGGACCCTGCAGGTCGGCCACTTCGGCATCGAAGGCGCGGCTGGTCGCGGCGACGACGGGGTTCAGCACCGCCACGGCCAGAACCCCGATCAGCACCGATGTCAGCGCAGGCGCCAGCAGCAGCCGCAGCCCGGACCGCCCCGCCGCGCGCACGACCACCAGTTCCGACGACCGGGCCAGCGACAGGAACATCGTGACGCTGGCGATGATGGTGATGAGGGGCAGGATTTCATAGATGCCGCGCGGCGCATCCAGCACCGACAGCTTCAGGATGGCACCGAACCCCGCCGCATCGTCGCCGTAGCGGCGCAGATTCTCGGCCAGACCCAGAAACGTCAGCATCACGAGGAAGATGACGAAAACGCTGGTGAAGGACAGCGCAAAGCGGCGCGCAAAATACCGATCGAGGATCATGCGACGACCCCCGCAGCAGGCTTGCGATGGAACAGATACGGGCGGCCTGCAACCATCAGCAGCACGGTCACCACGGCAAATCCCGCTGCCACCGCCAGATAGGCCGCGAACCACATCTGCGGCGTGGTGCGGGCGGCGTTCATGCCGACTGTCTCCAGCGCCTTGACGGCGATGATCAGCACGACCGCCCCCACGATACGCGGCCACAGGCCAAAGCGGCTGAAGCTGCCGGTGATCAGCGCGGCAAATCCCAGCAGCGCCGCCACAGTGCCCAGCAACGCCTGACCGATGCGGTCGTGCCCCTCGGCCACCAGCTCTGCCGCCGTGCGGCCCGTCTCGGCCTCCAGCGCTGCGGTGGGGCGCAGCAGGTCGATTGTCATCACCTCGCGCGATGTGCGGTCGGTGCGCGGCGTGATCTGCAACAATCCCCCGATGTTGTACGAAAAATCCGCGAACTCCGTCACGAACAGGCGCGTGTCGGCGACCCGCAGGCTTTGCGCCATGCCATCGAGCATCACCAGTTGCGTGTCGCCACCGTCGCGCACCAGATAGGCACGGCGCGCGGTATAGGTCACCTCTGTCCCGGGGTCGCGCAGGTCCGACAGGAACACGTCCTGCATCTCGCCCTCCGGCGTGATCGCCCGGATATAAAGGGTGATGCCGTCGGTCGGTTCGATGAACTGCCCCGCCGTCAGGATGCGGGCGGTGATGTTCTGCGCGATCTCGGCCTGCCGCACGTTCAGCGCGGTGGTCGACAGCGGCACCAGCAGATGCGTCAGTGCCGACATCAGCACCGCCACGACCAGACCGAAGTACAGCACCGGACGCGCCATCCGCCACGGGCCAAAGCCTGTCGCCTGCATCACCACAAGCTCGCTGTCCTGCGTCATGCGATTCGTGACATAGACGCTGGCCGCAAAGGCCGAGATCGGCAGCGCCAGACGGATGACCCCGGGCAGCGACAGCAGGATCAGCTCGACGATGGTGGCCGCGCCCTGACCGTCGGCGATCAGCTGATCGAACAGCCGCACGGCGGCATTGATCCAGTAGATCAGCACGAGAACGAGGCTGAAGAACCCGAACACGACCATCAGCTGGCCCAGCATGTAACGGTCGAAACGGGGCAACGCGGGCAACCTTCGGTGATGTTGCGGCAAGTTAGCCGAAGCGGGCATGTTCGGAAACTGCAAACTGGTCAATGCGGCGCCGCCCCGCTAGGCAAGGGGCAACCAGATCACAGCCGCGAAAGGCCCGCCATGACCCAGATCGCCGACATCCGCTTTCTCGACACCGACCTCGACGCGCTGGCGGCGACGCCCGGCCTGATCGCGGTGCTGGTGGCCGCCGACGGGCGCATGGACGCAGGCGCGCGCAAGATCAACGGCCTGACGCGCAAGGCGCTGTCCCGGCTGGCGGATACCGATGCCTTTGGGCGGGCCAAGACAGGCGACGTGTTCCGCCTCGGCCATCCGGCGGGACTGATCGCGGATGCGGTGCTGGTGGTGAAGTCTGATGGCAAGCCCGACCAGACGCTGGCCCGCCGCATCGGTGCCAACCTGGCGCGGCTACAGGGCGGACTGCCGCTGTGCGTGGTGCTGGGCAAGGCCGCGCTGGCGCAGGACGTGGCCCTCGGTCTGGCGCTGCGGGGCTATGCGTTCACGGACTACAAGACCGACAAGGGGCTGGCACCGGGCGCTATCACGCTGATGGTGGCGGACCCCGAAGGCGTGGCGAAGGCCGCCCACACCGGCATGGCTGTCGCGGAAGGTGTGTTCTTTACCCGCGATCTGACGAATGAACCCGCCAACGTCCTGACCACCGACGATTTCGCAGCCAGACTTGCCGCGATGCAGGATCTGGGGCTGGAGGTCGAGATCCTCGAAGAGGCGGAGTTGAAGGCGCTTGGCATGGGCGCGCTGCTGGCCGTGGGGCAGGGATCTGCCAGCCCCTCCAAGGTGGTGGTCATGCAGTGGCGCGGGGCGGGCGATGCGGCCCCCTTTGCGCTGGTGGGCAAGGGCGTCGTGTTCGACACCGGCGGTATCAGCCTCAAGCCCGGCGCGGGCATGGAAGACATGACCATGGACATGGGCGGCGCCGCTGTCGTCGCGGGCGTGATGCGCACGCTGGCGCTGCGCAAGGCCCGCGCGAACGTCGTGGGTCTGGTGGGTCTCGTGGAAAACATGCCCTCCGGCACCGCATACCGCCCCGGCGACGTGCTGACCTCGATGAAGGGCGACACGATCGAGGTCATCAACACCGATGCGGAAGGCCGCCTCGTGCTGGCGGACGTGCTCTGGTATGCCCAAGACCGGTTCAAGCCGGTGGGCATGATCAACCTTGCCACCCTGACGGGGGCCATCCTGATCGCGCTCGGGCACGAACATGCGGGCGTGTTCAGCAATGACGATGCACTGGCCGATGCGTTCCTTGCGGCGGCCAAGGCCGAGGGCGAGGGCGCGTGGCGCCTGCCGCTGACGCCCGCCTATGACCGGCTGATCGACAGCGGCATCGCCGACATGAAGAATACCGGCGGCCGCACCGCGGGGTCGATCACGGCGGCGCAGTTCCTGAAACGCTTCGTCAAGGACGACGTGCCGTGGTGCCATCTGGACATAGCTGGCATGGCGTCGGTGAAACACGACACGCCGCTGGCACCCAAGGGTGCGACGGGCTGGGGCGTCATGGCGCTGAACCGCCTGATCGCCGACCGCTTCGAGGGGTAGGGTGCCGTGGGTGCGGTGTATTTCTATCACCTGACCGACAGCCCGCTTGAGGCGGTCCTGCCCATGCTGCTGGACCGTGCGCGCGGGCAGGGCTGGCGCGTGCTGGTGCGCGGGCGCGGTGCGGCGCTCTTAGACCGTCTCGATCAGGCGCTGTGGGACGGGACCGAGGACGGCTTTCGCCCGCACGGTCTGGCGGGCGGGCCGCATGATGCGGATCAGCCGATCCTGCTGGGGGCGGACGTGCCTGCGGACGGCTTTGCCTGCATGATGGCCGTCGACGGGGCCGAGGTGACGAGCGCCGAGGCGGCTGCGCTGGAACGGACCTGCATCCTGTTCGACGGTCAGGACGGCGACGCCGTGGCCCGCGCGCGCGTCCAGTGGAAGGCGATGACCGCCAACGCGATCCTGGCCCAATACTGGGCGCAGGAGAATGGCGCCTGGGTCAAGAAGGCTGAGACGCCAACGCCTTAGAAGGCGAAGCTGCTGTCGAAATCCTCCGGCAGGACAGGCGTTGTCGCACAGGCGGCGAGGGTAACCAGCAGGGTCAGGATCATCAGGGTTTTCATGGCACTCACCGGGTCAGGATCAGCGCATCACCGCTGATCTGGATGTTGGAGAAATTGCGCAGATAGCTCATGCCCAAAAGCGAGCCGTCCATCTGCCCTTCGTTCACGATGGCCTGAACGCCGGTATCGGTCAGATCACCGAGGCTCACGCTGTCCAGCGTCACCTGTGCCGTCCCCACCACGCCATTGGCCGTGCTGGCCTGCCCGAGGTAGCGCAGCCCGTCCACGTCGATCCCCAAGGCTGCCGCGTCGTCGCGGCTCAGCACCATCTGGCTGGCACCCGTATCCACCATGAAGGTCAGCGGCATGCCGTTCACGGTGGCGCGGGCATAGTAATGGCCGTCCGCCTGCAGCGGCAGCACGATCTGGCCGTCCGTGCCCACGCTTTGCTGCGATGCGACGCTGTTGCGGATGTCGCCCCACAGACCGACCGCAGCGATCACGCCGACAAAGATCAGGCCCCAGATGCCCGCCTGCTGCGCGACGCGGCCCATGTTGCGACGATGCGACAACAGATAACTGCCGGCGATCACCGCGACGAGCAGCGACAGATAGGCGACCTGCATGATCTGATCCGTGTTCATGGCCCCGATATAGGGATCAGAACGTCAGATCGAAACCCCGCAACCCATCAAGGATGAACTGTACCGACAACGCTGCCAGCAGCATCCCCAGCAGACGCGTCACCACGTTGATCCCGGTCTTGCCCAGCAGGCGTTCCAGCATCCCCGCCGCCATGAACAGCGCGAACACGATGCCGATGACGATGACCATGACGCCCAGCACGGCACCGACGCCCAGCGCGCTGTCCGCCTGACCCGTCAGCAGGATGATCGTGGCGATCGCCCCCGGTCCCGCGATCAGGGGAATGGCAAGGGGGAAGATCGAGGGGTCGTGGCCAGGGTCGTCATGCGCCTCGTCCGCGTTGTCCTGACGCCGCGCCTGACGCCGCTCGAACAGCATGTCGAGTGCGGTGATGAACAGCAGCACACCGCCAGCGATCTGGAACGCGGGCATCGAGATGCCGATGAAGGCCAGCAGCGCTTCTCCGAAGAAGGCGAACAGCAACAGCAGGCCGATGGACACCAGACACGCCCGGATGGCGATGGCGCGGCGCTGCGCGGACGTCATGCCCTGCGTCATGGCGATGAATAGCGGCGCCAGACCGATGGGATCGATGACGATGAACATGGCCGTGAAGGCGGCGATCAGGGCGGGCAGGTCGGTCATGGGTGCGGGCCTCTGGATGCCTCTCGGGTGAACTTGGCTCCGCCAAACTACTGCGGCGGGCGTTTATCTTGTCAGTTGAATGGGATGCAGGGCGCGGTTCATGCGGCTGCCCCCGGACCCTCCGGGGGGAGTATTTGACAAAAAGCGAGGAGGCGGGTCACGCCTTTTCCGCCTTCTCCAGCTTTTCGAGCGAGGCCATCCACATGGACTCCGCGCGCGACAGGCCGTCCATGACCTCGGCGTATTTCTTGTTCCACGTCGCCAGCTCGCCGATGCGGGCATCCTCGTACAGCGCGGGGTCGGCCAGCTTCTTGGCCAGCTTGTCGCGCATGTCGTTGATCTTGGCCACGCGTTCCTCGTTCTTGCGGGCATCGGCGCGCAGGGCGAGGATTTCGTCGCGGGTGGGTTTGACCACCTTGGGGGCGGCGGGTTTGTTCGTGTTGGCGGGCTTTTCGGGCGTCAACAGCATCCGGCGGTAGCTGTCGAGGTCGTCGTCAAAGGGCTTCACATGCCCGCCCTTCACCAGCCACAATCGGTCCGCGACCATGCTCAGTAGGTGCATGTCGTGGCTGACAAGGATGACGGCGCCGGAATAGGCGGTCAGCGCCTCCACCAGCGCCTCGCGGGACTCGATGTCGAGGTGGTTGGTCGGCTCGTCGAGGATCAGCAGGTGCGGCGCGGGCAGGGTGGCCAGCAGCAGGGAAAGACGCGCCTTCTGACCGCCAGACAGGCGACCCACGGCGGTGTCGGCCTGATCGGCGCCGAGGCCGAAGCCGGCCAGGCGCGCGCGCAGTTTCGCCTGACCTTCCTCCGCGCGTTCGCGCAGCAGGTGTTCCAGCGGCGTCTCCTCGATCCTGAGCTCGTCCACCTGATGCTGGGCGAAGAAGCCGATCCGCAGCTTGTTCGACGTGACCATCGTGCCACGCGCCAACTCAAGTCGGTTCGACAGCATCTTGGACAGTGTTGATTTGCCCTCTCCGTTGCGACCCAGTAGGGCGATGCGGTCGTCCTGGTCGATGCGCAGGTTCAGGTCGTGCAGCACGATGGTGTTGCCATAGCCCACGGCGCCGCCTTCGACGCTGATGATGGGGGGCGACAGCTCCTCCGGCTCCGGAAAGGTGAAGACCGTGCGCGCCGCATCTGCGGGCACACGGATCGTTTCCATCTTTTCCAAGGCCTTCACGCGGGATTGCGCCTGCTTGGCCTTGGACGCCTTCGCCTTGAAGCGGTCCACGAATTTCTGCAGGTGCTCGCGCTTGGCGTCCTGCTTTTTTGCGGCGGATGTCAGCAGCGCGATCTTTTCGCTGCGCTGGCGGGCGAACTGGTCGTAGGTGCCGGTGTAGTAGATCAGCCCCTTGTTCTCGAGGTGCAGGATGCCGCCGACGGACCGGTTCAACAGCTCGCGGTCGTGGCTGACGATCAGGACCGTGTGGGGATACTTGGCGATATACGCCTCCAGCCACAGCGCCCCTTCGAGGTCGAGGTAGTTGGTCGGCTCGTCCAGCAGCAGCAGGTCGGGTTCGGAGAAGAGCACCGCGGCGAGGGCCACGCGCATCCGCCAGCCACCGGAGAAGGCGGAACAGGGCATGCGCTGTTCCTCGTCGGTGAAGCCAAGACCCTTGAGGATGGTCGACGCCCGGCCTTCTGCGCTCCACGCGTCGATGTCGGCGAGGCGGGTCTGCACCTCTGCGATGCGCATCGGATCGGTGGCGGTATCGGCCTCGGCCAGCAGCGCCTCGCGCTCTGCGTCCGCGCGCAGGACCGTATCGATCAGGCTGACCTCGTTGCCGGGCACCTCCTGGCTGACGCCGCCGATCTTCCAGCCGCGGGGCAGGCTGATCGTGCCGGTGTCCAGCACCATCTCGCCGCGGATGATGCGGAAGAGTGTGGTCTTGCCGGTGCCGTTGCGGCCAACGAGGCCGACCTTGTGACCCGTGGGGATGGTGACGCTGGTGTGTTCCAGCAGCGTGCGGCCTTCGACGGAATATGTGATGTCTGAGATTTTGAGCATGGCCGCCGCATAGCAGGTGCGGCGGCCATGGGAAAGCAGGCTTTAGCGGCGTTCCGCCTCCACGTCGCGGTTCCAGATCGTGGGGTCGATGCCGCGGTTCAGGTCCGGGTGATCCTTGAACCGAAAGAGCGGCACGCGGCCCTGCGCCTTCTGGTCGAAGTAGTCGCGAGTCAGGCGTGCGACGGTCTTTGACAGGATCAGGATGGCGGTGATGTTGATGGTCGCCATGACCGCCATGCTGGCGTCGGCCAGGTTGAACACCGCGCTGACGGGCTGCACCGCACCCCAGAACACCATCCCCATGACCGCCGCCTTCAGCACCAGCAGTGGCACCGTCTTGCCCAGCCCTAGGAACTCCATCGCGGATTCGGCATAGGAGTAGTTGCCGATGATCGAGGTGAAGGCGAAGAACAGGATCGCGATGGCAATGAAGATCGGACCGGCGGTGCCGATATGTTCCGACAATGCGTTCTGCGTCAGCACCATGCCCTGCGCGCCATCGGGACCGTAGTCCACCGCGCCTGACAGAAGGATCATCAACGCCGTGGCCGTGCAGATCACGATGGTGTCGATGAACACGCCAAGCCCCTGCACCAGCCCCTGGCTGGACGGATGATGCGGGTCGGGGACGGCGGTGGCCGCGATGTTGGGGGCGGATCCCATCCCCGCCTCGTTGCTGAACAACCCGCGCTTCACGCCGTTCAGCAGGGCCGCGAGGATGCCGCCGGTGAACCCGCCCGCCGCCGCCTCGAACCCGAAGGCGGATTTTACGATCAGCGCCAGCATCGCCGGCACTTCGTCGATATCGATGATGATGACGTAGAGGGCGACCAGCAGATAGATCCCGGCCATCGCCGGCACGATCCGTTCGGCGACCTTGGCGATCGACCGGATGCCGCCAAAGATCACGATGCCCGCAACCGCCGCCACGCCCAGTCCGGTCATCCAGCCGGGAATGCCGAACGCCCCGGCCATGGATTCGGAAATCGAATTGCTTTGCACCGCTGAAAAGATCAGGCCGAAGCTCAGGATCAGGCAGACGGAAAAGACATAGCCCATCGTGCGGCTGCCCACGCCGTTTGCCATGTAGAACGCCGGCCCGCCGCGGTACTGCCCTTCGCCGTTGCGCACCTTGTACAGCTGCGCCAGCGTCGATTCCGCATAGGCGGTGGCCATGCCCAGCAGCGCCACGATCCACATCCAAAAGATCGCCCCCGGCCCGCCCAGATAGATCGCCACAGCAACCCCGGCGAGGTTGCCGGTGCCGACCCGGCTGGCGAGGCTTACGGTCAGGGCCTGCATCGGCGTGATGCCGTTGGCGGACGTGGCGCGTGATCCCGTGATGACGCGAAAATACTCGGGAAAGTGTCTGAACTGGATGAAGCCGAGGCGCAGGGTGAAGAACAGCCCCGTGCCGAGCAGGCCGTAAACCAGCACGTAGTTCCACAGCACAGTGTTCAGGAAATCGACGATGGCATTCACGGCGCGGCCCTTTTTACAACGGAAAGTGAACGGAGTGTAACGCTTGGCGCGGCCGCGACAATGTGCCGTTCACCATTTTGGACGCGCGGGGCGTGTCGGTCATTGCTCCACCGGTGCTGCCTCGACCGTCTGATCGCCGGTCCATTCCGTCTCGATCCGCACCGTCACCAGATCGCCGACGCCCATCGTGCTGCCTTCGGCGGGCACGCCGTAGCCCATCCCGAACGCGGTGCGGCTGAACGCGCCGGTTGCGGAAAACCCGATGCGGGCATGCGGCTCGAACTGACCGGCCAGCGAGTTGCCGTTGAACGTCGCCTGCAGGATGACGGGCTGCGTCATACCGTGCAGGGTCAGATCGCCGCTGATGTCGGCGGTCGTGTCGCCGGTCGGCGTGACGCCGGTGCTGACATAGCTGATCTGCGGAAACTGGTCGGCATCGAAGAAATTGGGGCCGAGCAATTCTTCGCGGAACCCCAGCGGCGGCGTCGGAAGATCGAGGGAGGCGACATTGACCGTTACCGACAGTTGCGCGCTGGCCTGGTCCGCGGGGTCGAGTTGCAGCGTTCCTTCCAGCGTGTCGAAGCCTGCGGTGTAATTGGACATCCCGATATGGTTGACCGAGAACGTCAGACTGGTGTGCGACGGATCGAGGGCGAAGGTCTGGGCTGGCGGCAGAGCGTCCTGCGCTGACAGTTGCGTGGCGCACAAGAGGGCGATGAGGAGGGGCAGGCGCATGGCGGTATCTCCGTTTGGCTCACCCCCACAGAGCGCCGGGCGATGTCCTGCGTCAAGCACGGCAGACCGCGCCCGCGCCCTTTTCACCGCATCCCCCCCATGCTAGGGCACCGCCAGCAATCAGCGCCGCAGCGCGGCACCAACCCGAAAGAGGCACCCATGGCCATCCAGCGCACGTTTTCGATCATCAAGCCCGACGCCACCAAGCGCAACCTGACCGGCAAGATCGTCGCCAAGTTCGAGGATGCCGGCCTGCGCGTCGTCGCGTCCAAGCGCATCCACATGACGCTGGCACAGGCGCAGTCGTTCTACGGCGCACATTCCGAGCGCGGCTTCTTCGGCGAGCTGTGCGAATTCATGATCTCCGAGCCGGTCGTCGTGCAGGTGCTGGAAGGCGAGAACGCCATCCAGAAGAACCGAGACGTGATGGGTGCGACGAACCCCGCCGACGCGGCTGACGGCACCATCCGCAAGGAATTCGCACTCTCGATCGGCGAGAACTCGGTCCACGGGTCCGATTCGCCCGAAGCCGCCAAGGAAGAGATCGCATTCTTCTTCTCGGGCCTCGAACTGGTCGGCTGAAGACGAAGAAGGCGGGCCATCAGCCCGCCTTCACCTTGTCATGCGAACTGGGGCTGTCCGACCGGGACGGCCCCTTTGCGTTCCAGATGCGACCGCAGCATCGCCACGTTGCGGCGGTTCGCCTTGAACTTGGCGTCGAACAGATCGCCAAGGACGGGCACCATGCCGATCAGCCCTTCGGTCAGCGTGTTCGCCATCATCCGGCCCACCAGGTGCGACGGTGCACCCATGCGGCGCGCCTCGTTGATGATGAACAGCGACGGCACCAGCGTCAGCAGATCGCCGACCACAGGCACCAGACCGACGATCGCGTCGTATCCGACCCGCAGCCCGATCACCGGAATGCGGAACAGCGTGTCCATGCGATGCGCCAACCCCTCGAGGCGGGCCAGACGGGCAGCCGTGTCCATCAGGCGTGCCGCGGGCCGGTGCGGGCGATGACCCAGATCGCGTGGACCAGACCCGGGAAGTAGCCCAGAATCGTCAACACGACGTTGATCCAGAAATGCTTGCCAAGGCCGACCTGCAGGAACACGCCCAGCGGCGGGATGATGACGGACAGGATGATACGGATGAGGTCCATGTGCAGGACGCCTTTCATGATGCGTTTTCAGGCCCCCAACGCAGTCGGACCTGCGCGGTTCCATCGGATCACTTGCGCAGGTGGCGGTCGGTGACGCCGATCCGGTCCAGAAACGCCTCCAGCTCCGTACGGACCGGGTCCGCGTGGCTGGCCTTCAACGCGTCGAACTGCACACGCATTGCGTCCTTCTCTGCGCCCTTGCAGTCGTTCCACGGACGCCCCTGCAGCGCCATGTGCAGGACGTAATAGCTGATGAAGTGGGGGGCGAAACCGTTGGCCAGCAGGCGGGCATAGGCGGCGTCGGCGCCAAGGGCGCGCAGCGTTTCCGCATCCGGTACGCCTGCGGCGGTCAAAGCGGCCTCCATCGCTGGGCCGAGGTTGCGGATGCTGGAAATGGCGGTCAAGGGCGCACCTCGCGGGGTCTGCGCCAACCATAGGGAGTCCGCATCGCCACGTCACGGCGGCGATGCGGGTCGGGTGCCATCAGATGCTGGCGAAATCCCGAAAGAGAGGGAGTGGCTGACCCTGCTGACGCTGCTCGGCGCCGCTTTGGGTCTGCTGATCCGTCACGAATGTCGTGCCTGTCTGCTGCTGCTGCGGGGTGACGTCACCCTGCTGTTGCTGGTCGTCCGCCATTTGAGAGGCGTTGTGTTGGCTGGGCATTTTGGGTCCTGATGAATGGCCGTCGGTGGGTCTGGTCTGCAATCCTTGGCCCGTCAGAGGGCTTGTGGACAAGTGTGAACTGCTTCGCTGTCGCGCAAGTGACACG
The DNA here is from genome assembly GCF_900110065.1 of Loktanella fryxellensis. Lineage (GTDB taxonomy): Bacteria > Pseudomonadota > Alphaproteobacteria > Rhodobacterales > Rhodobacteraceae > Loktanella > Loktanella fryxellensis. The sequence continues at coordinate 55,779 of NZ_FOCI01000012.1, forward strand.
ACTGTGGCGCGATTAGGGCAATTCTGCTGCCATGACCCGACCCGATTTCACTTCGGCCCACGCTTGAGCGGACCCTTGCCGACCGGCTTGCGGGGACCCGCCTTGCCAGCCGCACCGGGCGGCACGAATCGCTTGGAGGTGTCGCCGGGGTTGGCCTTGGGACGCGCGGGCGCGCCATCCGCCTTGGCAAAGGCCGGCTTGCCGCCGGGCTTGCCGAACGGCTTGCCCGCGGGTTTGCCGTCGGACTTGCCCTTCCACGCGGGCTTGTCGCCGCCTGCACCCTCGGACTTGCCCTTCCATGCGGGTTTCGCACCGGGGGCGGTGTCGGACTTGCCTTTCCACGCGGGTTTGGCACCCGCGGCGGCATCGGCGCGGCCCTGATAGCCGATCTTGCCCTTGTAGGCAGGCTTGTCGCCCCCCTCGGACTTGCCCTTCCACGCGGGCTTCGCGTCGCCATCGGCGCGGTAGGGCGCGCGGGCCGGTTGGGCGTCGTCGCCCTTGTTGTTCCACACGGGCTTTGCACGGGGGGCGGCCGGGCGTGGCTTGTTCAGATCGACGACCGCATCGCCGTGGTCGCGGCGTTCCGGCTTGGCGAACGGCTTCGCCTTGTCGGCGCGGGGCTTGCGCGGCTTCTCGAAGGTGTCGCCCTGCGGTGCGATGGCAGCCACGTCGTCCTGACGGCTCGGCGGTGGCGGCGTGCTGTCGCGGGGCTTGTATTCACGCGGCTTGTACTCGCGGGGTGCGTCGTCGTCGCGCTTGGCATAGGCCTTCTTGTCAGGGCGCGCGCCTCGGTCGGAAATCTGCGGCACGCCGTCCACTTCGGACAGTTGCGCCTGGTTTTCCAGCTTCATCTCGGGACCGACGGCGCGCAGGAATCCTGCGGCGGCACCTTCGGCGATCTCGACAAAGGTTTCGTCCGCCTGAATGCGGATCGCGCCGATCTCGGTCTTGGTGATGTCGCCGGCCTTGCACAGCATCGGCAACAGCCAGCGGGCCTCGGCCTTCTGGTCGCGGCCCACGTCGACGCGGAACCACTTGGACGGACCGAAGGCCGCCTTGCGCTCCTTCGGCGCCGTCTCGCGGCCCTCGCGCGGGGCGGGGGCGTCGTAGGCGGTCAGATCCTCTGGCGCGGATTGCTTGCCCTGATACAGGCGCAGATAGGCGGCGGCGATCTGGCTGGCGTCGTATTGGGCCAGCAGGCGCGCCGCAAAGGCGGTCTCGTCCTCGGTGAAGGTCGCGGACCAGATCTCGTCGCCCAGCAGGCGTTCTTCGTCCTTACGCAGGATCTCATCGGCGGACGGCGGCATCGCCCACGTCGCCTGCAGCTTGCCCCATGTCAGGAGGTTTTCCGCCCGGCGGCGCATCTTGGGCGTCACGATCATGGCGGATATGCCCTTGCGCCCCGCACGGCCCGTGCGACCGGACCGGTGCAGCAGGATTTCCGCGTTGGTCGGCAGTTCCGCGTGGATCACCAGTTCGAGGTTCGGCAAATCGATGCCGCGCGCGGCCACGTCGGTGGCGACGCAGACCTTGGCCCGCCCGTCGCGCATCGCCTGCAGCGCATGGGTGCGTTCCTGCTGGGACAATTCGCCGGACAGGGCCACGACGGAAAAGCCCCGGTTGCTGAGCCGCGTGGTCAGACGCGTGACCATCGCGCGGGTGTTGGCGAACACGATGGCGTTCGGCGCATCGTAGAACCGCAGCACGTTGATGATCGCGTTGTCGGCGTCATGCTGCGCCACGCTCAGCGCGCGGTATTCGATGTCGGCGTGCTGGCCTTCCTTCGTCGTGGTGGCGACGCGCACGGCGTCCTTCTGATAGGATTTCGCCAGCTTCACGATGGTCGGCGGCACGGTCGCGCTGAACATCAGGGTGCGACGCTCGGGCGGGGCTTCGCCCAGAATGAACTCCAGATCGTCCTTGAACCCCAGATCGAGCATCTCGTCCGCTTCGTCCAGCACGATGGCGCGGATGTCGGACAGGTCGATGTTCTGGCGGTTGATGTGGTCGACCAGACGGCCCGGCGTGGCCACGACGATATGCGCGCCGCGGTCCAGCGTGCGCCGTTCTTCGCGCACATCCATGCCGCCCACGCAGGACGCAAGCACGGCGCCCGTGCCGCCGTAAAGCCACATCAATTCGCGTTTCACCTGCAATGCCAGTTCCCGTGTCGGTGCCACGATCAGCGCCAAAGGGCGGCCTGCGGGGCCGAACGTGCCGTCTTCGGCCAGAATGGTCTTGCCGATGGCAAGGCCGAAGCCCACGGTCTTGCCGGACCCGGTCTGCGCACTGACCAGCAGGTCCTGACCATCCAGGGCCGCATCCGTCACCGCCTCCTGCACCGGGGTGAGGGCGTCGTAGCCCTTGGCAGCGAGGGCGCGGGCGAGTGTGTCGATCATGGGGCAGGGGTCCGGACATAAAGGTAAGTCATGCGCCCTAAGGCTACATACCCGGTCTGTCCAGTGTCAAATCATGCGAACAGGGCGGGTTCCCGCTGTCGTCATGCGTCGCGTCCAGCGGCGGTGGACGACGTAGGCCGCAACCGCCAGCAGCGCGGGCAGGACAAGGGCGGCCAAACCGGGGGTTGGGGGTGCCATCGCGTCGGACCCCGGCGACAGGCGGAACGCCATCTGCGCCGACAGGGCGAACCCGTTCCACAGGGCATGCAGGATCACCGCGGGCCAGACGCTGCCCGCCTGCACCGTCAGCGCGCCGAACAGCAGGCCCAGCCCGGTGGAGCTTGCGATCTGGATGATGGTCAGCCCGATGTCCTGCCCGACGAAGGCGTTGACCACATGGAACAGCCCGAACAGCACGGACGAGGCAACGATGGCCCAACCGGTGCTGATCCGTGACCGCAACCCGTGCAGCAGGACGCCGCGGAACAGGCCCTCTTCAAAGAGCCCGATCAACAGGGCGAGGGCGACGATCTGCACCAGCGGACGCAGCAGCGGCGTACTGCTGCCCAGTGCCACCAGCGCGCCCCATGACAGGCCGACCGCGATCGTCGCGGGGCCGATGAACCAGCCGCTCATCCGCCACCCCGCGGGGTCCGACGGACCGCGCAGCCCGGTTGTGCGCAACCAGCCCAGCACCGCGATCAGCACGAGAAGCGCCGTGGCGACGATGCCTTCGGTCACGATATAGGGGCCAAGGTCGTCCATCGCGATGGCGCCGGTGCCGCCCGTCACATCGACGGGACCCGCCAGCACCAGCGGCAGCGTGAACCACACGACGAACAGCGCAAGGACGGCCAGTGCGACGGTGAACGGGTGGCGGGCGGCGATGGTCGAAAAGGGGCGCATCGGTGATCCTGTCGGTGTGGGTCGCCTCACAGATGGGCGGTGCGGGCCGCCTGACCAGTCACGATTGCGCAGATGCGGCGAACCATGCGTCGATGGCGGGTTCCAGCGCCTGCCACACGGCGGGTGCGCCGCGCAGCACCTGCGCACCCACGCGGGTCTGCAACTGCGCGCGCGTCACGCGGTAGGCAGGCCACGTGCCGCCGCCCGTCGCAAGGTTCGCCATCACCGGCTGCACCCGGTCGAGCGCCTTGGCGAAAATCGCGTCGTCGCTCGTCGCCGCCTCGAATTCCTGCCACAGCGCCAGCAGTGCCGCGCCCTGTGCCGCGGGCAGCAGGCCAAAGATGCGGTGCGCCGCGCGCGCCTCGATCAGGGCATGGGCGGCGTGATCGCGGCCTGCCGCATGCACCGGTACGTCGCCCGCGTCGATTTCCACCAGATCATGGATCAGCAGCATGGCGATGACGCGGGCCGTATCCACCGGGCGCGCCGCATGTTCAGCCAGCGTCAGCGCGTACAGCGCCAGATGCCAGCTGTGCTCGGCACTGTTTTCGCGCCGCGATCCGTCGAACAGGGTGGTCGCGCGCAACACCGTCTTCAGCCGGTCGGCCTCTGCGAGAAAGCGCAGACGCGCCGCCGTGTCGGGGTCGAGGGTGGGGCATGTGCGGTCGAGCAGCCCAATTGAATAGGCATAGAGGGCGGGCCAGTCGTTCGCCAGCGATGCCGTGCGGCCCGTCGTCAGCAGCGCGCGGGCGATGTCGCGGTCCACGTCGGTCTGGGCCACGTTGCCCAGTTCCTGCATCAGGGGCTGCGCACTGTCGAGCGTCCGGACGGTGCGTGCGACAGGTGTCGTCGCAGCCTCGAACGACTCCCACAGGGCGCGAAAGGCCTGCCCCTGATCGTCGGGCAGCAGCGGATAGAGCCTGTCGGCGGCGGCCCGTTCCAGCATCGCGATAGCCGCGTAATCCTGCGGCAGGTGGATCGGATGATCGCCTGCATGGACTTCGATCAGATCGTGCAGCAGGGCCATGGGGATGGCGGGGTCAGGGGCGCCCCACACCAGCGCCCACAGGGCCAGATGCCAGGAATGTTCTGCCGTGTTCTCGCGCCGGGTGCCGTCCATCAGGGCGTTGGCGCGGGTCACGGATTTCAGGCCGTCAGCCGCGCGCAGGAACGCAAGCTGGTGCGACAGTCGGTCCCCCGCGACGCCTGTCACGGTGCCTTCGACCGCCGCGCATCAAGCAGCGCGCGCGCCCGCGCCTCTGCCCGCAGGACGCGGATGGATGTCAGATAGCTTTCCTGCAGGGTCTGAGACGACATGCCGAGGATCTCGCCCACCTGATCCACGATGCCCGCGTCGCCGCTGTGCGTGGCATCGGCCAGCGCAAGGCGGGCGAGGTCGAGGGCGACATCATCGACGTGGGACATGACGCCTACCGCGTGTTTTCGGTCAGGCGGCGGCGGACATAGGATTTCACCGACGCGATCATCGGGTCCATGTGCGGATCCTCGAAGAAGTGGCCCGCGCCGGGCACTTCCTCGTGCGTGACGATGATGCCTTTCTGGTCGTGCAGCTTGTTCACCAGATTGACTGTGTCGGCGGGCGGGGCCACGCGGTCGGCGGCGCCATTAATCACCAGACCCGACGCCGGGCAGGGGGCGAGGAAACTGAAGTCGTACATGTTGGCGGGCGGGCTGACCGAGATGAAGCCCGTGATCTCTGGCCTGCGCATCAGAAGCTGCATGCCGATCCACGCCCCGAAAGAGAACCCAGCGACCCAGCAATGCTTGGCGTTGTTGTTCATCGACTGCAGGTAATCGAGGGCCGAGGCCGCGTCAGACAGCTCTCCGATGCCTTGGTCGTATTCACCCTGGCTGCGTCCGACGCCGCGGAAGTTGAACCGCAGCACCGTGAAGCCCATGTTGTAGAACGCGTAATGCAGGTTGTAGACGACACGGTTGTTCATCGTGCCACCGAACTGCGGATGCGGGTGCAGCACGATGGCAATGGGCGCGTCGCGGTCCTTCTGCGGGTGGTAGCGGCCTTCGAGGCGGCCTTCGGGACCGGGGAAGATGACTTCGGGCATGCGCGTTCCATCTGGCTTGGGGGTGGCACCGGGCAACCTTGACGGACGACCGGTGTCACCTTAGAAGTATTCTAAGTTTGCGCGGACCGGGTCCGCGCATCGTCGTCGGCCTGACCTAGTGGTGTCGCGGGCCATCGTCAATCTATATGCAGGGCACGCCCTGCCGGGAGGACCGCCGTGAAGCTGAGCACAAAGGGCCGTTATGCGATGGTCGCCCTTGCGGATCTGGCCCTGCAGCCACCCGGGACGCTGGTCAGCCTGACCGAGATCGCCAAGCGGCAGGACATCAGCCTGCCCTATCTGGAGCAACTCTTCGTTAAGCTGCGCCGCGACGGTCTGGTCGAATCCGCCCGCGGACCCGGCGGCGGGTACCGCCTTGCGCGGGCTGCGTCCGACATCCGTGTGTCGGAGATCCTGGGCGCCGTGGACGAGACGGTCAGTGCGATGCACAAGGGCGCCGGTGCGTCCGGTGGCGCGTCCGGCAGCCGCGCCCAGTCGCTGACCAACCGCTTGTGGGAAGGGCTGAGCGCGCATGTCTATGTGTTCCTGCACCAGACCCGGCTGAGCGACGTGGTCGGCAACGCGATGGTGCCGTGCCCTGCGGTGCCGGCGCTGTTTGAGGTGGTGGATGAGTGAGCGCGCGGGTCCGGCGCCGCTGGGGGCGCTGCCCCCGGCCCGAGGGGGCCTCCCCCGGAGTATTTGCGTAAAAAGCGAAGAGGCTGGCGCATGAGCCGCGTCTATCTGGATCACAACGCGACGGCACCGCTGCATCCCGCGGCGCGGGCGGCGATGATCGCGGCGATGGATGTCGTCGGCAACCCGAGCGCTGTCCACGCCGAAGGACGCGCCGCCAAGGCGCTTCTGGAGCGTTGTCGCCGAGATGTGGCCGAGGCGCTGGGGGCGGGTGTGGCGGATGTCGTCTTCGTGTCCGGCGCGACCGAGGCGGCGGCGTTGCTGCTGGCCGGGCGCGGCCTGCGCGGGTCGGATCTGGAGCACGAGGCGGTCCGCGCCTGGGTCGCGTGCGACCTGCCGGTCGTGGCAGGGCGCGTGGTGGTGGACGATCCTAGTCGGGCCGTGGTGCAGCTGGCCAATTCAGAGACGGGTATCGTTCAGGCGCTGCCCGTGGGCCTCGCGGTCAGCGACGTGACGCAAGGCTTTGGCCGGATTGCGTTTTCCCATGCGTGGTCCGGCGTCGATGCGGTCTTTCTGTCGGCGCACAAGTGCGGCGGTCCCAAGGGTGTGGGTGCCATCGTCGTGCCGCAGGGCGCGGAGGTTGCCGCACAGCTGCGTGGCGGCGGGCAGGAGATGGGGCGGCGGGCCGGCACCGAGAACCTGATCGCGATCGCGGGTTTCGCTGCTGCGGCGACCGCCGCGCAGGCCGCTCTTGCTGCCGGACACTGGGACGGGGTTGCGCAACTTAGAAATATTCTAGAAGAGGCGGTTGCAGCCGCCGTCCCGGGAACTATTTTCGTCGGGAATGACATGGAGCGGTTGCCGAACACCACCTGCATGATTGCCCCCGGCTGGCGTGGCGAGACGCAGGTGATGGCGATGGACCTTGCGGGGTTCGCCGTTTCGGCCGGATCGGCCTGTTCGAGCGGCAAGGTCCGTGCCTCGCCCGTGTTGCGGGCACTGGGTTACGACGACGAGATGTCCCGCTGCGCGCTGCGCGTGTCGCTGGGACCGGAGACGACGGAAGACGAGGTCCTGCGCTTTGCTGCAAGCTGGAGCGCGAAGGCCCAACGGATGAGAGCGGCGTGAGGCCGCAGAAAAGGACGAGCGACATGGCTGCACTGGATGTGGACGTCAAGGACGGTGTCGATCAGGACACCGTGGATGCGGTGGCGCAACTCTCGGGTGCCTACAAATACGGCTGGAACGACGACGAAATCGAGATGGATTACGCCCCCAAGGGCGTGAATCCCGACATCGTGCGACTGATCTCCGGCAAGAACGAAGAGCCGCAGTGGATGACCGACTGGCGTCTGAGCGCGTTCGATCGGTGGGAGGGCATGGCGGTCCCGAACTGGGCCATGCTCAAGCTGGCGGACATCGATTTCCAGGACCTCTACTACTACGCGCGCCCGAAAAGCATGGAAGTGCGGCCCAAGTCCCTGGACGAGGTCGATCCCAAGCTGCTGGCGACTTACAAGAAACTGGGCATCCCGTTGAGCGAGCAGGCCATTCTGGCGGGCGTCGAAGGCGCCGTGCCCGACGAAGGGCGCAAGGTCGCCGTCGATGCGGTGTTCGATTCGGTCTCCGTCGGCACCACGTTCCAGAAGGAACTGGCGAAGGCCGGCGTGATCTTCTGCTCGATCTCCGAGGCGATCCGCGAACACCCCGAACTGGTGAAGAAGTATCTGGGCACCGTCGTGCCGCCGACCGACAACTTCTATGCCACCCTGAACTCCGCCGTGTTCTCGGACGGGTCGTTCGTCTACATCCCGCCCGGCGTGCGCTGCCCGATGGAGCTGTCGACCTATTTCCGCATCAACGCCGAAAACACCGGCCAGTTCGAGCGGACGCTGATCATCGCGGACAAGGGGTCCTACGTCTCCTACCTCGAAGGCTGCACAGCGCCCAAGCGCGACGTGGCGCAGTTGCACGCGGCGGTGGTCGAGATCATCATCGAGGAAGACGCGGAGGTGAAATATTCTACCGTGCAGAACTGGTATCCGGGCGATGCGGAAGGCCGCGGCGGCATCTACAATTTCGTCACCAAGCGCGCCGACTGTCGCGGTGCGCGGTCCAAGGTGATGTGGACGCAGGTCGAAACCGGGTCTGCCGTGACGTGGAAATACCCCAGCTGCATCCTGCGCGGCGACGATTCACAGGGCGAGTTCTATTCCATCGCCATCGCCAACAACATGCAGCAGGCCGACACGGGCACCAAGATGGTGCACCTGGGCAAGCGCACGAAGTCGCGGATCGTCAGCAAGGGGATTTCGGCGGGCCGCGCGCAGAACACCTACCGCGGGCTCGTGTCCATGCACCCGCGCGCGAAGGAATCGCGCAACTATACCCAGTGTGACAGCCTGTTGATCGGCTCCGACTGCGGGGCGCACACGGTGCCTTACATTGAGGTCAAGAACAATTCGAGCAGGGTGGAGCATGAGGCGACCACGTCCAAGGTTGACGACGAACAGCTGTTCTACTGCCGCTCGCGCGGCATGGACGAGGAAGAGGCGGTCGCACTGGTCGTGAACGGCTTCTGCAAGGAAGTGCTGCAGGCGCTGCCGATGGAATTCGCCATGGAAGCGCAGGCGCTGGTCGCCATCTCATTGGAAGGCTCCGTGGGATGATGCGAGACATTTCGGGGCATTTCGACGGTGACCTGCGTGTGGACGACGACGCCCGCGTCATGCGCGAGGTGACGATCGAGGGCAACGTGACCGTCGCCGCCGGTATGCGCGTCGTGATCGACGGGGTGGTGGCAGGCTCTTTGCAGGTGGGCCGCGGGGCAGATGTGACCGTGAACGGCAGGATTGTCGGAGAGATCCACAACGACGGTGGTCGCGTCACGGGCGTCGGCATGCATCACGACGTGCAGGGGCCTCCCGCGTCCTGAGGGCGCGGCCATGGGGGACGGTCAGTGACGCCTTACGTCGTGCCGGTGCTGTTGCTGATCGCCTCGAATGTCTTCATGACGTTCGCGTGGTATGGGCATCTCAAGTTTCCCGGTCAGGCCCTGTGGGTCGTGGTCATGATCAGCTGGGGGATCGCGTTTTTCGAGTACTGGCTGGCGGTTCCGGCGAACCGGATGGGCCATCAGGTGTATTCGGCGGCGCAGCTGAAGACGATACAGGAGGTCATCACGCTGGTGGTCTTCGTGCTCTTTTCGGTCTTCTGGCTGAAAGAGGGTGTGAGTTGGATGACACTGGCGGGCTTTGCGCTGATGGCGTGTGGGGCTGCACTGGTGTTTCGAGGATAGAAGGAAGAGATCATGTTGGAAATCAAAGGCCTGACGGTCGATCTGCAGGACGAGGACAAGTCGATCCTGAAGGGTGTGGACCTGACCGTTCCCGCCGGTGAGGTGCACGCGATCATGGGCCCGAACGGGTCCGGCAAATCGACGCTGTCCTATGTGCTGTCCGGCAAGGACGGCTACGCGGTCACCGGCGGCACTGCGACACTGAACGGCATCGACCTGCTGGAGATGGAGCCGGAAGAGCGCGCGGCGGCGGGCCTCTTCCTTGCGTTCCAGTATCCGGTCGAGATCCCAGGTGTGGGCAACATGACCTTTCTGCGCACAGCCGTGAACGCACAGCGCAAGGCGCGCGGCGAGGATGAACTCTCTGCCGGCGATTTCCTGAAATCGGTGCGGGCCAAGGCCAAGGACCTGCAGATCGACGCGGACATGCTCAAGCGGCCCGTGAACGTCGGCTTTTCCGGCGGCGAGAAGAAGCGCAACGAGATCCTGCAGATGGCGATGCTGGAACCCAAGATGTGCATTTTGGATGAGACGGACTCGGGTCTGGACGTCGACGCGATGAAACTGGTGGCCGACGGCGTGAACGCCCTGCGCAGCGAAGGTCGGTCGTTCCTGGTCATCACGCATTATCAGCGGCTTCTGGACCATATCAAACCCGACGTCGTGCACATCATGGCGCATGGCCGCATCATCAAGTCCGGCGGGCCGGAACTGGCGCTGGAGGTCGAGAACAACGGTTACGCCGACCTGCTGGCGGAGGAGGCGTGATGGCGCTGGACCAGCGCAGGACCGTGGCGACCGACGCCCGGCTGGCCGCCAGCCTTCCCGCCGGTCCCGCGTGGCTGACCACGGCGCGTCAGGCGGCGGCGGACCGGGTTGCGGCCATGGGTCTGCCGGTGCGGCGCGACGAATACTGGCGCTATACCGATCCCACGACGCTCGTGGCCAGGGACGCGGTGCCTGCCGACCTGCTGGCGGTCGGTGATGATCCTGAGTTCTCAGGCATCGACGCGGTGTGTCTGGTGTTCGTCGATGGCGTCTTCGATGCGACGCAGTCCGACGACCCAAAGCTGGCCGGCGCGACGGTCACGCGATTGGCCGACGCACAGGATGCGGCATGGGCCGATGGCCTGCTCGGCCAGCTCGAGGCGCGGGGCCAGACACCGGTTGCGCGCCCGCTGGCTGCCCTGACCACGGCGATGGCTGCGGACGGCGTGCTGATCCACGTGACGGGGCAGGCGGGTCGTGCGATCCATCTGCGCTATGACCGCCGCGATGCGGCTGCCGATGTGGCGCTGCACCATGTGGTGAAGCTTGAGGCAGGCACCACCCTCACCCTGCTGGAAAGCGGCGCGGGCGCGGCGCGCTTCGCCAGCAACATGGAAGTCGATGTGGCCGACGGTGCCACGTTTCACCATGTCCGCGCGCAGGGCCGCGATCATGGTCGCCGGATGAACACCCACACCTTCACCAGGATCGGGGCTGATGCGACGTTCAAATCCTTCACCCTGTCGGTGAACGGCGCACTGACCCGCAACGACTGCATCATGGAAATCATGGGCGATCACGCCACCGCCCATGTGGCTGGCGCCTCCGTCGGCGATGGCGACGCGTTTCATCACGACGACACCATCTTCATCACCCACGACGCGGTCGGCTGCGAATCCCGTCAGGTGTTCAAGAAGGTGCTGCGCAACGGCGCCGTCGGCGTCTTTCAGGGCAAGATCCTCGTCAAGCACGGCGCGCAGAAGACCGACGGCTACCAGATCAGCCAGTCGCTGCTGCTGGATGGCGACAGCCAGTTTCTGGCCAAGCCTGAGCTGGAGATCTATGCCGACGACGTGGCCTGCTCGCACGGGTCCACCTCCGGTGCCATCGACGAGGATGCGCTGTTCTACCTGCGGTCCCGCGGCGTGCCGCACCGCACGGCGACCACGCTGCTGACCCTGTCGTTCCTCGCCGAAGCCCTGCAGGAAATCGCGGACGAGGCGTTGGCCGACGATCTGCGCGACCGGCTGGCGGGTTGGCTGGACCGCCACGCGCACTGATGGCGGTCACGACCGACATCCTGCGCACGTGGCGCAACCCGCGCCGCGTCATGCGCGACATGCTGGACGACGGCCCGCGCGAGGATCGCGCACTGGGCTATCTGGCGGTGTTTTGCCTGCTGGTGTTCGTCGCGCAATGGCCTCGACTGGCACGACAGGCGGCCGGTTTCGACGTGGCACCGGGGGCAGAGGTGCGCGACCTGTTCCAGACCATGACCTACGAGGTTTTCGCCTGGTTCATGGTGTGGCCGCTGCTGCTCTATGGGCTGGCCGGCATCAGTCATCTGGTGGCCAAGCTGTTCCGGGGTCGCGGCACGTTCTTCGGCGCGCGCCTCGCGCTGTTCTGGTCCCTGCTGGCCAGTGTGCCGCTGCTGCTGATCTATGGCTTGATGGCGGGCTTCCTTGGCCCGGTGGCGGGTACGCATCTGACCGGCGGTCTGTGGGTTGGCGTGTTCGGCTATCTCTGGCTCCAATCGCTGAGAGAGGCGGAATCATGACCATCGGGACATTCATCACCGGATCGCTGCGCGACCCTGCGGGTGCTGCGGCCTATCTGCGGGGGCTGGCCCTCGACCGTGGCACGATCCTCAGCCTGATGGCGCTCATCACGATCCTGTCGGTGCTGATCCTCATGGCGGGTGTCTGGCTGTCGCCGGCAGAGGCCGCGATGTTCGTGGCCTCGCCGTTCTCGCTGACGATCCTGCTCGGTGGATCGCTCATCATGTTGGTCCTCGCCGTGCATCTGGGGGGCCGTCTGCTTGGCGGGTCGGGGCGCATCGAACAGGCGGTGCTGCTGATCGTATGGTGGCAGGCGATGGCGCTGGTCATTCAGGTGATCCAGACCGTGCTGCTGCTGATCCTGCCCGTGCTATCGTCGCTGGCGGCCATCGCCGGTCTGGTCTGGCTGGTGTTCGCCCTGCTTCACCTTGTCAACGTGCTTCACGCCTTCAATTCGTTATGGAAGGCGTTGGGCACCGTCATCATCGGCGTGTTCACCGTATCCCTTGGTCTTGGCCTGCTGCTGGCGCTGATCGGCGTCAGTGTCGGAGGAGTCGTCTGATGTTCGATGTCGAAGCGATCCGCGCGCAGTTCCCGATCCTGCACCGTCAGGTGAACGGCAAGCCACTGGTCTATCTGGACAATGGCGCCTCCGCCCAAAAGCCGCGCGTGGTGATCGACGCCATGACGCAGATGTACGAGCACGAATATGCCAACGTGCACCGTGGCTTGCACTACCTTTCGAATGTCGCGACCGACCATTATGAGGGCGTGCGCGGCAAGGTTGCCCGCTTTGTGAATGCAGGCTCCGAGGATGACATCATCCTGAACTCCGGCACGACCGAAGGCATCAACATGGTCAGCTACGGCTGGGCCGCGCCGCGGCTGCAGGCGGGTGACGAGATCGTGCTGAGCATTCTTGAGCATCACGCCAACATCGTGCCGTGGCATTTCCTGCGCGAACGGCAGGGTGTTGTGCTGAAATGGGTCGACTGCGCCGCTGACGGCAGCCTTGATCCGCAGGCGATGATCGACGCGATCGGGCCACGCACGAAGCTGGTGGCGGTCACGCACATGTCCAACGTGCTGGGCACGCTGGTCGATGTGAAGGCGATCTGTGCCGTGGCGCGCGCAAAGGGCGTGCCCGTGCTTGTCGACGGCAGTCAGGCGGCCGTCCACATGGCCGTCGATGTGCAGGACATCGGCTGCGATTTCTATGCGGTGACGGGCCATAAGCTCTATGGTCCCAGCGGGTCCGGCGCGATCTATGTCCATCCCGACCGCATGAGCGAGATGCGCCCCTTTCTGGGCGGCGGCGACATGATCCGCGACGTGACCCGCGACGCCGTCACCTATAACGACGCACCGATGAAGTTCGAGGCGGGCACCCCCGGCATCGTGCAGACCGTGGGCCTTGGCGTGGCGCTGGACTGGATGATGGGCGTCGGGATGGACAACATCGCGGCGCATGAAGCGGGTTTGCGCGATTATGCGCAGGGTCGTCTGGCGGGCCTGAACTGGTTGCAGGTGCAGGGCAACGCGCCGGGCAAGGGCGCGATCTTCAGCTTCACCCTCGACGGGCCCGCCCATGCCCACGACATCAGCACCGTGCTGGACAAGAAGGGCGTGGCCGTTCGCGCCGGGTCCCATTGCGCCATGCCCCTGATGGATCATCTGGGGCTGACGGCGACCTGCCGCGCGTCCTTTGCCGCCTACAACACTAAGGCCGAGGTCGATTCCCTGATCGACGCGCTGGACCTGTGCCACGAGCTTTTCAGCTGATGGCGAAGGCGTGGTGACGATCAGTCGATCGTCACGTGGCGCTGGCTGAACCGCGACTTGCGCAGGTCGGACCCCATCAGCACCAGCGGCTTGCTGAGGCCGCCATAGGCGCGCGGTTCGGAAATTCGGTGAAATCCGTAGAGGCGTTCGTAGAACGGGATGCGGTCCAGAGAGACTGCGGCGACGCTGTAATGGACATCGTTCGCCTTGGCGTGGTTGGCATAGATCCGCAGCGTCTGCCGCGCGACGGCCAGTCGCATCGGCCCCAGATCCGGCGCCACGGCGAACCGCGCCCCGTCGATCAGCTTCAACCCAGAGGCGATCTTGGGCATCAGGATGTCGGCAAACGCGGCCATCGTCGCAGAGGCATGATGACTGTCGTCGAGGATATGCAAACGTATCGTGCCCACGGTCCGGTCATCATACCGGACCCGGTGGACCTGTGCATTCGCATGATGGTCGTATTCGTCCAGAAAACAATTGTCCGGGCGCGGTGCGATCAGGCCATCCGCCAAATAGCAGCGATAGCGGAATGCGCCGACATCGTGCAAATCGTCTGCAGTTACGGCGCGGCCGACGTTGAAACGGCGCGTCAACATCAGGATACCCGCGTCGAAAGTTTCGGAAACAGAAAGCCGGTGTGGTTGCGATAGCTGACGTAATCGTCACCATGGCGGCTCGTCATCAGGGACTTCTCCTCGCGGATCGCCGAGTAGATATAGACGAACAGAAGCGTGGCAAACACGATGACCGATACCAGATGCATGGTGCCGATCGCACAGGCCATCCAGAACAGGATGTAGGACACATAGAACGGGTGACGCACGTATTGCCACGGACCCGACTTTACGATGCCGTCGATTTGCAATTCGTTAGCGAAGGCCAGCGACAGTTTGCGATTCCGACTGTGACGCGCGGCCCAGAGAAACAGGGCGAAGGCGGCGGCGATCAAGATGAGGACCAACGGCAGGTATTGCAGGGTCCACAAAAAGGCGAATGCCATGAATGCGGAGATTCCGATCAGCGACAGCACCGAAATCATCATCATGCCGACCGGATACTTGCCCGGTGCAAAATGTTGTTTGGTTGCTGCGGCGATCATCACGAAATAGGCGAACCCGGCGATGCCGGCGACGAAGGCGAATACTGTGGTCACAGCAAGGAGCTCTTTCTGGACGATTCTCTGATTGTCCTGCAGGCGATGGCGCGCGTTTGGTCGTTGGTTTCGTGCGACCGGTACACGGTTTCGTGTGTCTTGTCGCAATTGTCGATAATTCAACCTTAGGGCTGGTTTTTCGGCCTATCAAGCAACAATCGTGCGCGCCGTCCGATGATGCTCCATTCTCTCGCGCACAACGTGAACGCCTGTTTTTCGGGCGGTGCTGCGACGGAATTATGCAGTCAGCAAATTGAAACGTCACCGGGTACGAACAGGTGCATGCGCGACCCCCAGTTGGGCCATGAAATCAGTATCGCAGATCGACCACGCGGCCTGTCGATCATGTCGCCGGCCGCATGATCCGATGATGAGGGAGTTTGGTGCACCCGACTGGATTCGAACCAGTGACCTCTGCCTTCGGAGGGCAGCGCTCTATCCAGCTGAGCTACGGGTGCCGTGTCGCGGTCTATATCCGGGCGACCATCGCCCCGCAACGGCTAAACGGACGTTCGACCGTCAGATGACGCATGGCGTGGTAGGCCCGGCAGGATTTGAACCCGCAACCAAGGCGTTATGAGCGCCCTGCTCTAACCGTTGAGCTACAGGCCCACGCTGTTGACGGGATACCGCAGGCGGGGCTGCGGTCAAGCCCCTTGCGCGGGTGTCACCACGTGATCGGTTGACCGCCGAGGAGCTGGTTCAGGACGGCGATCATCTCACGCTCCTGCGCGGTGATGATGTCGGGGTTCCCGTCGAGGTCGGCCATGGCGACGATGTCCGCGTGACTGGGCGGGCCCGGCACCATTGCGCCGTTGCTGACCTGCACGTCGTCCGGCACCTGCATCCAGTCCCCGTCAAGCACGACGTCGGGTGTCGTCAAAGCCATGTGCCCGGTCTGTGCCGTGGCGCAGATCGGAAGCAGCAAAAGGAGGGGGGCGATCACGCGTTTCATCATGCCAGTCTAACGCGCGCCGCCCTGAAAGGTTGCATCCTGTTGGGCGGAAGATCGCGCATGGGTTCGACATGTTGCGCCGTTGCACCAAGGAAGCGCTTGGGGTATCGCGCGATCACGCAAATGGCGCCGCACAGGGGACTTTTCAGATGACAGCCAACGGACTGACCTATGCCGCCGCAGGCGTCGACATCGATGCGGGCAACGCCCTGGTCGAGCGGATCAAGCCCGCGGCGAGGCGCACCCAGCGAGCCGGCACGATGGCAGGCCTCGGCGGCTTCGGCGCGCTTTTTGATCTCAAGGCGGCGGGCTATACCGATCCGATCCTCGTCGCCGCGACCGATGGTGTGGGCACCAAGCTGCGCATCGCCATCGACACGGGGCATGTGGACACGATCGGCATCGACCTCGTGGCGATGTGCGTGAACGATCTGGTGTGCCAAGGGGCCGAGCCGCTGTTCTTCCTCGACTACTTTGCCACCGGCAAGCTGGAACTGGACGCCGCGACCCGCATCATCGAAGGCATCGCCGCAGGTTGTGCTGCCTCCGGCTGTGCGTTGATCGGCGGCGAGACGGCCGAGATGCCTGGCATGTATCACGGCGGCGACTTCGACCTTGCGGGCTTTGCCGTGGGCGCGATGGAACGTGGCGCCGACCTGCCGCAGGGCGTGGTTGCTGGCGACGTGCTGCTGGGGCTGGCCAGCGACGGCGTGCATTCCAACGGCTATTCGCTGGTGCGCCGCATCGTGGAGGCTGCGGGTCTTTCGTGGACCGATCCCGCGCCCTTCGCCGACGGCCCGCTGGGGGCGGCACTGCTGACGCCGACGCGGCTCTATGTGAAACCGGCGCTGGCCGCCGTGCGCTCCGGTGGCGTGCATGCGCTGGCGCATATCACCGGCGGCGGTCTGACGGAAAACCTGCCCCGCGTGCTGCCCGATGATCTGGGCTGTGAAATCGACCTTGGCGCATGGCCACTGCCGCCCGTGTTTGCGTGGATGTCGCAGGTGGGCCAGATCGCGGCGCCGGAAATGCTCAAGACCTTCAACGCCGGTATCGGCATGGTGCTGGTAGTGGCCGCCGACCGGGCCGACGATCTGGCCGCCGATCTGACGGCGTCGGGCGAGACGGTTTACCAGGTCGGGCGCGTGGCACCGGAGGCAGGGGTCCGTTACACCGGCACGCTTGCGTGATCCGCGTCGGCATCCTGATTTCCGGCGGCGGATCGAACATGGTGACCCTCGCCCGTGATATGACAGGCGATCATCCGGGGCGGGCAAAACTGGTGATCGCCAACGATCCCGGCGCCGGTGGCCTGCTGAAGGCGAACGCCCTGCGCATCCCCACGGCCGTCGTCGATCACCGCGACCACCCCAAGGATCGCGCGGGGTTCGAAGATGCGCTGCAGGTGCTGCTGGACGAGGCGCGGATCGAGGTGGTGGCGCTGGCCGGGTTCATGCGCATCCTGACGCCCGCCTTCACCGCCCGCTGGGAAGGCCGGATGCTGAACATCCACCCGTCGCTTTTGCCGAAATACAAGGGCCTGCACACCCACCAGCGTGCGCTGGACGCCGGCAACACGGTGCATGGCTGCACCGTGCACGCGGTGACCGCCGATCTGGACGACGGGCCGATCCTGGGGCAGGCGCGCATGACGGTGCACCCCGGCGACACCGCACAGACGCTGGCCGACCGCCTGCTGCCGCTGGAACATCGCCTTTATCCGCTGGTGCTGCGGCGGTATCTGTCCGGCGACCGGACACCGGTGATGCTCGATGCCACGGACCCGATCCCCGCCGCGGGTTTTCAAGGGGATGCGGATGGCCTATCACGAACCTTGCGCGATCCCGCGACGTGACCAGACCCCGAGCAGACAGGCCCCTCATGCAGACCATTACCACGACAGAGGCGCTGGCCGCCTTCTGCACAGAGGCGGCCACCAAGCCCTATGTCACAGTGGACACAGAGTTCCTGCGCGAGCGGACCTATTACGCCAAGCTTTGCCTGGTGCAACTGGCGTGGCAGGACGCGGGCACGAGCGATGCGGTCGTCGTCGATCCGCTGGCGGATGGCATCTCTCTCGAGCCGCTGTACGCGCTGTTCCGCGATCCCGGCGTCATCAAGGTGTTCCACGCAGCGCGGCAGGATCTGGAGATCTTCTGGGTCGACGCGCAGCTGATCCCCAGTCCCCTGTTCGACACGCAGGTCGCGGCGATGGTCTGCGGGTTCGGCGATCAGGCCGGCTACGAGACGCTGGTGCGCAAGATCTGCAAGGCCGAGGTGGACAAGTCCAGCCGTTTCACCGACTGGTCGCGCCGCCCTCTGACCGAGGCGCAGAAGGTTTATGCGGTGGGCGACGTGACCTATCTGCGCGACATCTACGAATACCTGCGCGACCGGTTGCGCAGCAGCAAGCGCGAGAAGTGGGTGCTGGAGGAGATGGCCGTCCTGAACGATCCCGCCACCTATCAGACCGATCCCGATACGGCGTGGGAAAAGGTGCGCACGCGGACGAATTCTTCCCGCTTCCTTGGCATCGTTCAGGAGCTTGCGCGCTTTCGCGAGGAATACGCCCAGCGCCACGATGTGCCGCGCAGCCGCGTGTTCAAGGACGATGCACTTGTGGAACTCGCCAGCACGAAACCCGCCACGGAGGCGGATCTGAACCAGTCGCGCCTGCTGCTGCGCGAGGCGCGGCGCGGCGACATCGCCGAAGGCATCCTCAAGGCGGTGAAGGACGGTCTCGCGCTGCCCAACGACAGGCTGCCGAAACCCGATCTCAGCCGCGAGAAGCTGCAGGTGAACCCGGCGATCGCGGACATGCTGCGCGTCCTGCTCAAGGCCAAGGCCGATCAGGAGGATGTGGCGCAGAAGCTGATCGCCTCCGCCGCCGATCTGGACCTGCTCGCGGCCGGCCAGCGCGACATCCCCGCCCTCAGGGGCTGGCGGCACGAGGTCTTCGGTCGCGACGCCGTGCTGCTGACGCAGGGCAAGGTGGCGCTCGCCGTCGATGGACAGCGCGTCGTGACGGTACCGCGCTAGCGGGCACATGCCGCAGACCCCGCCGGTGGACACCGGCGGCCAGCGCCCCTAGATGCGGGACATAACCCGGTGGAGGGCACGCCATGGCAACCGCAGCATTCGAAGAGATCGCCGAAACGTTCGACTTCCTCGACGACTGGGAGGATCGATATCGTCACGTGATCGAGATGGGCAAGACGATGCCGCCGCTTGACGACGCCTTCAAGGTGGATGCGACCCGCGTGGATGGCTGCGCAAGCCAGGTCTGGCTGGTGGCAGGGCCGGATGACGACGTGTTCCACGTCCGTGGCGACAGCGATGCGATGATCGTCAAGGGGTTGGTCGCGATCCTCGCCGCCCTTTACGACGGCGTACCGGTGACCGACGTGGCGCGCATCGACGCGCATGCGGAGCTGGCGCGCCTTGGGTTGAGCGACCATCTGTCGGCGCAACGCTCGAACGGCGTGCGCGCCATGGTCGACCGGATCAGGACCGTCGCCGCCGTTCAGGGGTGATGTGCGGCGCCGGGCCTGGTTTCAGGAAAGCCCATGCGCGCGGATGTCGCGGCGTCAGCGGACCTGCCGGATCAGGACGGTCAGGATCAGCAGGACCGCGCTCAGCGCAGGCAACAGCGCCAGCGCGCCGGACTGCTGCGCCAGCCAGACGGTGGCACCTGACAGCACGATGATCGCGCCGATCAGGCACAGGAAAGGTCCGATCCGCATGCTGTTCCTCCTTTACCCCAGACCTGACTAAGACCCGCAGCCACATCCTGTCCAGTATCGATTCGGGTTTCGTCAAACCAGATCAGCATGCGGCCAGCGCTTTTGGCGTGGCGACCGTGGGTTGTGCATGTTTCCGCTTTGTTCCATCATGCCGGGATGACGGACAAGGCCCCACCCTCCTTTCGCACGCCCGGCCGCGGGGCGGTCGGCAACCCGGACATCCGCTTCGACCGGCTGGCCCGCCGGTTTGAGGACGACGGCTGGTCGCAGCCGGACGCGGACCTGACCGATCTGCCGGTCCTGCGGACGCAGGTCCGCGAAGAGGTGCCGCGCACGGTCATCACGCGCAACACCTCGCCGGATCTGTCGTTCGACCGGTCGGTCAATCCCTATCGCGGGTGCGAACATGGCTGCATCTATTGCTATGCCCGGCCCAGCCACGCGTATCTGGGTCTGTCGCCGGGCCTCGACTTCGAGACGCAGTTGATCGCGCGGCCTGACGCGCCGGCGGTGCTGGCGCAGGAACTGGGCGCGCGCGGTTACGTGCCGGCGACCATCGCCATCGGCACCAACACCGATCCCTATCAACCGATCGAGCGGGAGCGGCGGATCATGCGCGGGCTGCTGCAGGTGCTGTCGGACCACCACCATCCGGTCGCGATCATCACCAAGGGCGCGTTGATCGCCCGCGACATCGACCTGCTCGCCCCGATGGCAGCACAGGGGCTGGTGCGCGTCGGCATCTCGCTGACGACACTCGATCCTGCCACGTCGCGGGCGATGGAGCCGCGTGTGCCGCTACCGGCGGCCCGTCTGCGCACGATGCGTCAGCTCAGCGACGCAGGCATCCCCGTGCGGGTCATGGTGGCCCCCGTCGTGCCGGCGCTCACCGACCACGAGCTGGAGGCGATCCTCGACGCCGCCGCCGCCGCAGGCGCGGTCGCCGCCTCCTGCACCGTGCTGCGCCTGCCGCGCGAGGTGGCGGGGCTGTTCCGCGACTGGCTGAGCGCTGCCTATCCCGACCGGGCGGCGCGGATCATGGGCCGGGTGAGAGAGTTGCACGGCGGTCGTGACTACGACCCGGCGTTCGGTCAGCGGATGACCGGGCAGGGGGTCTGGGCCGGTCTGCTCCAGCAGCGGTTCCGACTGGCTGCACGCCGCCTCGGGCTCGACCGCCGCCTGGTGCCCCTGCGCACGGATCTGTTCGCGGTGCCGCCGCGCGCGGGGGATCAGCTGCCGTTGTTCTGACGGGCCAAGCAGCGACTGCGGTTGCACCGTCACCATGCTGTCAGCGGGTCCGTGCGTGCCCGGCGGCGTGCCCGTTATTGCCGCACGGACCACGCAACCGGCCAGTACCGATACCCGTGCGCTGATCCGGTCGAACAGCCGCGCCACGGGCCGCTGCACTGCCCACAGGATCGCCAATGCCGACCAGATCAGCGCAAGCGGGTCAGGGGCCGCAAGGTAGATCGGTTGCCATGTCGGATCGAAACCGCGCTTGAACTGCTGCAATCCGTCGTGGCGGCGACCGACCCCGCCGCAGGGTCCGGTCGTGGCCACCGTGGCGGCCAGGTCCATCCGCCGGATGCCCGCCTGCGCTGCGACAGCGATGGCCGCGGCAACGGCTGCCTGCACCTCGCCCGCCGGCAGGCGGTCGTCGTAACGGATCAGGTCTTGGCACCGGTCCTGTTGCCCGGTCATGACGCCGACGTAACCCCGCAAGACGCCGTCGGAGTAGATGCTGAAGACGGCCTGATCGTCCATCGCACCGGGCACCGCGCGGCCCATCGAAAAGCCCCGCGCGCGGCCGTGCGCGCGCGCCCGTGCGCCGGCGATCAGGGCCATGTCGCGGGCGTGTTCGCCGTTGCAGATCGGTGCGATATGGACACCGGCGGCGGCGGCCTGTCGCGCCTTGCGCCACAGGCCTGCGCAGGCGGGCGTGTCCCAGCGCCATGTGACGGGGTCGAAGGTGGCGCCCGTGGCGACGTGCACCACCGACCGGTCGATCCGCCGCGGGGCGGCAACGGACCTTGCGTCGCATTTGCAGCGCGCCACCCGCGCCAGCGGTGGCGGCACCTGTCCGATCACGGCCCCGATGATCACGCGGCTGGACAGCGCACGACCCACGAGGGCGTCACTGTCACCGTCGTGCCGAACGCTGGCGGCCTGACGTTGCAGCGCCAACAGCGCCGGGGTGGCCCGCATCGGCCCCGGCGTATGGCGCGCGGGCAGCGGCCGCGCCAGCACAACGCTGTGCAAGGCCACCGCACCGGGCAGGATCGCGGTGATCAGGCGGAACGCCAGCTGCGCGGGCAAGAGCACCTCTGCGGGGGCCGGCAGTCCCGACAGCACGACCACGTCGAAGGCCCCCCCCATCGGCATGTGGCTGGCCGCCCCCGCACCCCGTGCCAGCACCGCAACCGCCAGCACCAGTCCAGTCGGCAGGTCAGCCGGTGCCAGCACGACAAAGACGCCTGCCGTGCACACGCGGTCCATCGCCGACCATCCCATGGCTGGACCACCGCTGCGCACGACATGTCCGCAGCGCGGCAGGCGGCGGCCCGCCGCGACGGCCATGCCGCCCGTGACCGCGATCCGTGCTGCGGCGCAGACGGATGGCAGGTCCGTCGGGACCTGTCCGCTCTGTGCGATCCACCGCACCGCCGGGCATGCGATCAGTGTCCAGACCACGGCTATTCCCGACGCGGACAGCGCCGTCAGGCGGGCGACATCCTGCGCGCCGCACGCGCCGTGCAGCATCCGCCACCGCACCACACCGGCGACAAGAGGGTCGGTGCGCCGCAGCTCTGCCCGAGCACCAGCGCCACGCGCCCCGTCCTGCGCGCGATATGCGCGGGGATCTCGATGTGCGACAGCTGCCGGCATGCTCGTTCGGCATGTCCTGCGGCCATCACGGCGCCCGCCAGCAGCAGGGTGGCACAAATCCAGCGACAGACAGCGATCCCGCTCTGGCCGCGCGGGGCGGTGAGGCCTGCGTCGGGCGGCAGCGACCATGCGCCCCAGATCAGTACCCCCGTTCCCGCACAGACCGCCACCAGGCCCGCGCGGCGGCGCAAACGGTCGGATGCGCCGCCGCGCGGGACGCGCCGCGTGCGGCCATGTCAATCCCAAGGTCGCCCGTGCCACACTGGATCGCTAGGCGGCGTCAGAGCCGGCTTTCGCACGCTGCGACATGGCGGCTCCCTCGGGGGTCATCGCGGCCATGCCTATGGCATGTCGCATGAAAGGGACGTAAGCGGCGGTGCGGTCCCAATGACGCTCCGCGCCATGACCGTACGCGCGACGCGGGCCGGACGCCCTGCCACAGGCGACGCGTAGGGCGCGCCTGCCGGACTCCACCGCTTGCCCGCCCGTGGGGCTTGGCGTAAGAGGCAGCACGCGGCGGCCTGCCCACGGGCCGCCCCCCAGACGCGAGGCAACCGATGGCACGCCGGAAACTGATCTACGAAGGCAAGGCGAAGATCCTGTACGAAGGGCCTGAGCCGGGAACGTATGTCCAGTATTTCAAGGATGACGCCACCGCTGGCAACGGCGCCAAGAAGGACGTGATCGAAGGCAAGGGCGTGCTGAACAACCGCATGTCCGAGTTCTTCATGGTGGGCCTCGGCAACATCGGCATCCCCACGCATTTCATCCGTCGCCTCAACATGCGCGAACAGCTGATCCGCCAGGTCGAGATCATCCCGCTGGAAGTGATCGTGCGCAACTTTGCCGCCGGGTCCATGGCCAAGCGCCTGGGCATGGAGGAGGGCGCGACCCTGCCGCGTCCGATCGTCGAGTTCTCCTACAAGGACGACAAGCTGGGCGACCCGTTGGTGCCCGAGGAATACATCATCGCCTTCGGCTGGGCGAGCCAGCAGGACATGGACGATATCGTCAGCATGGCGCTGCGGGTGAACGATTTCCTGTCAGGCACCATGTACGGCGTCGGCATCAAGCTGGTGGATTTCAAGATCGAGATCGGCCGCATCTGGGACAACGAGTTCCCGCGCCTCGTCGTCGCCGACGAGATCAGCCCCGACTGCTGCCGCCTGTGGGACGTCGAGACGGGCCAGAAGCTGGACAAGGACGTGTTCCGTCAGGATCTGGGCAGCCTGTCGGATGCCTATACAGAGGTCGCGCGCCGCCTGGGCGTCCTGCCGAGCAACGTCACCCACCGGCCCAAGCCCACGCTGATCAACTGAGAGGTATCCCGCCATGAAGGCCAATGTTCATGTGATGCTGAAGGATGGCGTGCTTGATCCGCAGGGCGAGGCGATCCGCCACGCCTTGGGGTCGATGGGGCACACGGGCGTCAACGGCGTGCGTCAGGGCAAGGTCATCGCCCTCGATCTGGCGGACGGCACCAGCGAGGACCAGATCCGCGCCATGTGCGAAGGCCTGTTGGCCAACACCGTGATCGAAAGCTACCGGATCGAGGTGCTCTGATGCGCGCGGCGGTCATCGTCTTTCCGGGATCGAACTGCGACCGCGACATGGCCGTGGCGCTGCGCGCCGCTGGCGCCGATGTCACGATGGTCTGGCACAAGGACGCCGAGATCGGGAATGTCGATCTGGTGGCGGTGCCCGGTGGCTTTTCCTTTGGCGACTACCTGCGCTGCGGGGCGATCGCCGCGCAGTCGCCGGTCTGCGGTGCCTTGCGACGGCATGTGGACCGGGGCGGCTATGCGCTGGGTGTCTGCAACGGCTTTCAGGTGCTGACCGAAACCGGCCTGCTGCCCGGTGCCTTGATGCGCAACGCGGGGCTAAAGTTCGTGTGTCGCAGCGTAGCCCTGACGGTGGCCACGGCGGACAGCGCCTTTACCCGGGGCTATGCCGCGGGCGAGAGCATCGCCCTGCCTGTGGCCCATCACGACGGGGCCTATACCGCCGACGATGCCACGCTGGCGCATCTGCGCGACACCGACCTGATCGCCTTTACCTATGGCAGCAACTTCAACGGCAGCCGCGCCGATATCGCCGGTGTCCTGTCGGAGAACCGCCGCGTCCTTGGCATGATGCCCCACCCGGAACGGGCCGTCGATGCGGCGACCGGCAGCACGGCGGGTGTCGCGCTGTTCCAGGGCCTCGTGCGGCAACTCGCCGACGCTTGAGCCATTGCTTGCCGGAACGGGACGGCCGCCTTATCTGGTGGGAATGAAGGCGGCACGGATCAGGGCACGGCGCGGACAGGGACGGTGGTGGCTGCGGTTTGGCGTCATCGTCGTGCTGCTGCTGGCTGCCGCCACGATCTATGTGACGAACCTGCTGCTGACAGAGCGGTTCACCGAGACGACGCGCAACCGCGCCGAAGTGCGCCTGACCCTTTACGTCGCCAACCTGATGAGCGAATTGCAGCGCAATTCCATCGTGCCGCAACTGCTGGCGCGCGATCCGGAACTGGCCGACGCGCTCGCCACCGACAACTTCGCATTGTCCACGCAGCGTCTGCTGTCCTTCGTCGACGAAATCGGTGCGGCCTCGCTGATGTTGCTGGACCGCGACGGGCGCGTCGTCGGCGCGACCGACCGGACCCGTCTGGGCGAAGCGCACCGCGCCGATGCGGCCTTTGTCGAGGCGCTGCGCAGCAACAGGACCGTGTTTACCCAAAGCCTGACCGAACAGGGCGGATCGGGATTCGTCTATTCCCGGCGGATCGACATCAACGGCACGCCGCAGGGCGTCATCTATGTCGCCGTGGATCTGGCCAAGCTGGAGCGCGGCTGGGCCGGGGTGTCGGACGCGGTCTATGTCACCAACAGCGAAGGCACCATCATCCTGAGCACCGAGCCCCGGTGGCGGGGTCTGCCGGAGGCGGAGGCGCTGCGCGTGCAGACACCGCCGACCGCGATCGAGATGGCGTTGCGGGCGACGCAGGACTGGGCCGCCCTGCCCATCGACGCCTATCTGCGCGGCGAGGCGGTCCTGCGCCGCGAGGCCCGCGTCCCGTTCCAGGGCTGGAAGATGGTCAGTTTCACCGCCTATTCGTCGGTGCGCGAACAGGTGAACGGCGTGCTGGCGCTCGAGGTGATGGGATTCGCCATTCTCCTGGCGTTGATGTTCTGGGTCGCATCGCGCACCGCAACCACGCGCATGGCCGTCCTGACACGCGAGTCGGTCGAACTGCGCGCCCTGAACGCCGCCCTGCAACGCGAGATTGCGGCGCGCAAGCAGGTGGAGCGCAACCTCCAGGTCGCGGAACAGACCATGGCGCAAACCTCCAAGCTGGCGGCGCTGGGAGAGATGTCGGCGGCTGTCAGCCACGAGCTCAACCAGCCGCTGGCGGCGATGAAGACCTATCTGGCCGGCGCGCGCCTGTTGCTGCAGCGCAAGCGGCCGGAAGAGACCCTGTCGTCGTTCCAGCGCATCGATGACCTGATCGACCGGATGGGTGCGATCACGCGCCAGCTCAAGAGTTATGCCCGCAAGGGGACCGAGGCCTTCGAGACGGTCGATACCCGTGCGGCCGTGTCGTCGGCGCTGGCCATGATGGAACCGCAGCTCAAGACGCGTCACGTCGAGATCAGCCGCACGCTGCCGGGCGAGCCTGCGCTGATCTATGGCGACCGGCTGCGGCTGGAGCAGGTCATCATCAACCTGCTGCGCAACGCCATCGACGCGACCAAGACCGTGACGGAACCCCGGATCGACATCATCCTCGCCGTGGGCGACACGGTGACCCTGACCGTGCGCGACAACGGCGACGGGATCGACGACCTCGACCAGTTGTTCGAGCCGTTCTACACCACCAAACAACCCGGTGATGGCGTGGGCCTGGGTCTGGCGATCTCCTCTGGAATCGTGAATGATCTGGGGGGCCGCATGACCGCCCGCAATGGCGCCGAGGGTGGCGCCGTCTTCGAGGTGCAGCTTCCGCATCTCAGATCCGCGGCACAGGCCGCGGAATAAGGCATTGCGCAGCGAAAGCTGCAGAAGAAGGACAGACCACGATGACAAAAGCCATGAAGATCGCGATCGTCGACGACGAGAAGGACATGCGGCAGTCGATCAGCCAGTGGCTGGCGCTCTCCGGGTTCGAGACCGAGGCCTTTGCCAGCGCCGAAGAAGCGCTGCGGATCGTGGGACCGGATTTCGCGGGCATCGTCGTCAGCGACATCAGGATGCCCGGCATGGACGGGATGCAGTTCCTGAAAAAGCTGCGCGGCGTCGATTCGGCGCTGCCCGTCATCATGATCACCGGCCATGGCGACGTGCCGATGGCCGTCGAGGCGATGCGGATCGGGGCGTTCGACTTTCTGGAAAAGCCATTCAATCCTGACCGCATGACGGAATTGGCGAAGAAGGCCTGCCACGCCCGCAGGCTGACGCTCGATAACCGCGCGCTGCGCCGCGAGCTGTCGGACGGATCGGCGCTGATCCAGAAGCTGATGGGGCAGAGCGTCCCGATGGAGCGGCTGAAGGAGGATATCCTCGATCTGGGGCAGGCCGATGGTCACGTGCTGATCGAGGGTGAGACGGGCACCGGCAAGACGCTGGTGGCCCATGCACTGCATGCGGTGGGGGCGCGCGCGACCAAGAAGTTCGTCCTGATCTCGTGTTCCGCCTATGACGAGGCGACGCTGACCCGCCGCCTGTTCGGCCCCGCCGACGAGGACGAGCCGATCCCCGCGATGGAGGAGGCGCGCGGCGGCACGCTGGTGCTGGAGGATATCGAAAGCCTGTCACAGACCCTGCAGGCCCGTCTGCTGACGGCGATCAACGATCAGGGCACACCGGCGGAAACACGGATCGTGGCCATCTGCAACCTGCAGGAACAGGACAAGACCTGCGAAAGCGTGCTGAGACCGGATTTGTATTACCGGATCAGTGCCTTGCGGATCGTCGTTCCACCACTGCGTCAACGCGGCGAAGACATCCTGACCCTGTTTACCCGCCTGTCCGATCAGTTCGCCGACGAATACGGCTGCGACGCGCCGCAGGTCAGCGCACAAGAGGCCGCGCAACTGCTGCAGGCACCGTGGCCCGGCAATGTGCGGCAACTGATCAACGTGGCCGAACGCGCCGTGCTGCAGAACCGGCGCGGCACCGGGTCCATCGCATCGCTGCTGATGGCCGACAACGACGACAGCCGCCCTGCGATGACCACCGAAGGCAAGCCGCTGAAGGAGTTTGTCGAGGCGTTCGAGCGCATGTTGATCGACAACACCATGCGGCGCCACAAGGGCAGCATCACCGCCGTGATGGAGGAGTTGTGCCTGCCGCGCCGGACGCTGAACGAAAAGATGGCGAAATACACCCTCAGCCGGTCCGACTATCTGTAACGGACCCCACAGGGGGTGGACCTTGCACAGTTTGTGATTGTCACCGCACGACGTTACACCCTATGTAGGGGGTACGGGCGGTTGGTATGACGATATGCGCAAAGGCCCGGTGAGATTCTCTGCGTCGGACCACCCGCGGCCAACCGCCGTCGGTGCCACGCGGCTGAGTGGATCGGCAACGATCCTGAGGACGCCCTTGGTCGATACGTGCAACATCGTGACCGGGCACATGAACAGGCCCGTGTCCGCACGGGTCAGACAAGGACCGCGATGCAGCGCGCGCAACCACATGGCCTGACGATGGACGCCCCCAGGGGTGTCGTCGTGGCCCGCGCGCCGCTTGCCCTGATCAGACATGACAGCCGCACGACAGCACCCCCCGGGGACTGTCGCCCGCGTCATGCGAATGGATACAATGACAAAGAAAATGCTGATCGACGCCACCCATGCGGAAGAAACCCGCGTCGTCGTGGTGGACGGAAACAAGGTTGAAGACTTCGACTTCGAGAGCCAGTTCAAGCGCCAGCTGGCCGGGAACATCTATCTCGCGAAGGTGACGCGGGTCGAGCCGTCGCTGCAGGCGGCGTTCGTGGACTACGGTGGCAACCGCCACGGGTTCCTCGCGTTTGCCGAAATCCACCCCGATTATTACCAGATCCCCATCGCCGACCGTCAGGCCCTGATCGCCGAGGAAAAGGCCTATGCGGCCAGCCAGCGCGCCGATGACGAGGACGAAGACGGTGACGCGGAGGACGGTGCCTCTGGCCGCGACGGCAAGCCGCGCGTGCGCCGCACCCGGCGCAGCAGCCGCACCGCCGCCGAAGCCCGCAGCGCCGATCCGGTCACCGCCCGCGACGTGGCGGGGATGGAGACCATCGACCTCGACGACGAGGACGCGGACGACGATGCAGACGCACCGGAGGTTCTGGATCACACGCCGATCCTGCACGACCGCGACGCTGATACGGTGCAGGACGAGGCCGCCGATGCGGGCGACCGCGACGCCGCCGACCGCGACGACGAGATCGAGCGCGTGGACAGCGCCGACGACAGCGACGACGTGCGCCCCGCGCGCAAGCCGCGTCCCAAGCGCTACAAGATCCAGGAGGTCGTGAAGGTCCGCCAGATCATGCTGGTGCAGGTCGTCAAGGAAGAGCGTGGCAACAAGGGTGCCGCTCTGACCACCTACCTGTCGCTGGCGGGCCGCTATTGCGTGCTGATGCCGAACACGGCCCGTGGTGGCGGCATCAGCCGCAAGATCACCAACGCCGCCGACCGCAAGAAGCTGAAGGAGATCGCGAACGAGATGCTGGTGCCCGAAGGTGCCGGTCTGATCGTGCGCACCGCAGGTTCTCAGCGCACGAAGGGCGAGATCAAGCGCGACTACGAATACCTGCAGCGCATGTGGGAGACGATCCGTGAGACAACGCTGAAATCCATCGCCCCCGCCAAGATCTACGAGGAAGGCGACCTGATCAAACGGACGATCCGCGACCTCTATTCCAAGGAGATTGACGAAGTGATCGTGGCCGGTGCGGACGGGTTCCGCAACGCCAAGGACTTCATGCGGATGATCATGCCGTCGCATGCCAAACTGGTAAAGCAGTACGCCGAACAGATGCCGCTCTTTGCGCGCTATCAGGTCGAAAGCTATCTTGCGGGCATGTTCAACCCGACGGTGCAGCTGCCGTCCGGCGGGTACATCGTCATCAACGTGACCGAGGCGCTTGTCGCCATCGACGTGAACTCCGGTCGGGCCACCAAGGAAGGCTCGATCGAACAGACCGCGCTCAAGACCAACCTGGAGGCCGCCGACGAGGTGGCGCGTCAGGCGCGTCTGCGTGACCTGGCAGGGTTGATCGTGATCGACTTCATCGACATGGACGAACGCCGCAACAACGTGGCGGTGGAAAAGCGGTTCAAGGACGCGCTGCGCTTTGACCGTGCCCGCATCCAGGTGGGCCGGATCAGCGGCTTCGGCCTGCTCGAGATGTCGCGCCAGCGTCTGCGCCCCGGCATGCTCGAGGCGACGACGCAGCCTTGCCCGCATTGCCATGGCACGGGCCTGTTGCGGTCTGACGACAACGTGGTGCTCAACATCCTGCGCCAGATCGAGGAAGAGGGCGTCCGTGCCCGGTCCAAGGAGGTGCTGGTCCGCGCCCCCGTGGGCATCGCCAACGTCCTGATGAACGGCAAGCGTGAGCACATCGCCGGGATCGAAGTGCGCTACGGCATGTCCGTGCGCGTCGAATGCGACGTGACGCTGGTGTCGCCGGACTTTGCCATCGACAAGTTCAAGACCGCGACCCGCGTGGTGCCCGATGCGCAGCCGTTCTTGGCCCCGCCGATGGACCCGCGCGATCTGGCCGACGAGGACGTGTTCGACGAGATCGAGATCGACGTCGAGGATGCGCCGGAAGACGATGTGGCGGAGGAGGCAGCGCCCGCGGCCGCACCGCGGGCCCGCGTGGCAGCCGAAGGTGCAGAAGCCGACGACCAGCCGCGCAAGAAGCGGCGTCGCCGGCGGCGGCGGAAAGGCGGTCAGGGCGGCGATCAGCTGGACCAGACCGAAGCGCAGGGCGACGATCAGGATGACGATCATTCCGATGATCAGGCAGACGATGCCGACGCGCCCGTGGATGACGCGGTCGTTGCCGCGCCGATCGTGGACGATGCGGCCCCGGTCGAAAAGCCCCGCCGGACCCGGTCGCGCAGCCGCACGCCCAAAGGCGATGCAACGGCGGTGACGGCCGATGCCGCACCGGCGGATGTCGCTGCCGAAACCGCCGACCCAGATGCTGCACCCAAGCCGCGCACCCGGACCCGGCGCAAGCCTGCCGCAGCGGAGGCGCTGACGGACGACGCAGACACCGCGGCCGTCGATGCGCCGGCCCCCAAGGCCCGCCGGACCCGCACCCGCAAACCAGCGACCGAAGTCGTGACGGACGCGGTTGAAAGTGCCGTGGAGGCCGTGAGTGGTGCGGTGGCAGCGATCCTGCCGTCCGCGACAGAAACGGTGGATGCCAAGGCCGACGCGCCGACCGCTGACCCGATCGCGGCACCGACAGCGGCCGCGCGCGTTGCAGCCGCACCGGAGGTCAAGTCGGCCACGGCGGCCGATGTGGCGGTTGCGGACGACACGGGTGACAAGCCCAAGAAGCGTGGTTGGTGGTCGCTCGGTCGCTAAGAGCCGCAACTCACGTCACAAAGGGCGGACTTTCGGGTCCGCCCTTTTGCGTTTCCGATGCGGGGTTCGTCAGCCCTTGCGGATGACATAGACCTGCGCCGGACCATCGACGTCCATCGCCAGCAGGGCATGACCCGCCTGCGCGCAGAAATGCGGCAGATCGACGATCGCGGCGGGATCGTCCGCCCGGACCCGCAGCACCTGACCGCTCTGCAACGCCTGCAGCCGCTTGCGCGCCTTCAGCACGGGCAGGGGGCACAGCAGGCCCGTCACGTCGATCTCGGCATCATGATCCATGCGGCATGGCTAGGCAGGCTGCGACGCTTTGTAAACGCCCTCGTGACGCATGCCCCCGTGACCCGGCCCCCCCGATGGCCTAGTGGTATGCGACCAGACCGGAGCGCCCATGTTCGAAACCATGTCCCTGCTGGATGCCAGCCTGCTGCCCGCCATGGCCATCGCCCTTCTGGCGGGGCTGCTGTCGTTCCTGTCGCCCTGCGTGCTGCCCATCGTGCCGCCCTATCTGGCCTACATGGGCGGCGTCAGCGTCAGCGACATGGACACGACCGCCGCCGCGCGCCGCCGCGTCATGCTGGCCGCGCTGATGTTCGTGCTGGGTCTGTCCACGGTGTTCCTGCTGCTCGGGCTCGCCTTTTCGACGCTGGGCCGGGCGCTGCTGCAATGGCAGGGTTGGTTCGTGCCCATCGCGGGGGTCGTCGTGATGATCTTCGGTGCGCATTTCGTCGGCGTGTTCCGGTTGGGGTTCCTCGACCGCGAGGCGCGTCTGGACGCGGGCGACACCGGCGGCGGGGCGTTCGGCGCCTATGTGCTGGGCCTCGCCTTCGCGTTTGGCTGGACCCCCTGCCTCGGCCCCATCCTCGGTACCATTCTCGGCCTTGCAGCGACCGAAGGCGACGTGGGACGCGGCACCCTGCTGCTTGCCGTCTATGCGCTGGGGCTGGGGCTGCCGTTCCTTGCCGTCGCGGCCTTCTTTCCCCGGCTCAAGGGGCCCATGGCGTGGATGAAACGGCACATGGCCCGGATCGAGCGGACCTCCGGCCTGCTGCTGTGGACGGTGGGGCTGATGATGGTGACCGGGCAGTTCACCAGTTTCAGCTTTTGGTTGCTGGAACGCTTCCCTGCCTTCGGCGCGATCGGCTAGGGGCTTAATTTCGCCGCCATGCCGTGACAGGGTTGGCGCATGGATGCAGGCGATGACACGGTGGTGGTGCGGCGCAGACGGGTGTTCTACATCCCCGGCTACGACCCGTTCCATCCGCGCCGCTACCGCGAACTCTATCGCACCGAAGGTACCGCACAGGCCGCGATCAGCGGTTTCAGCCTCGCGCTGAAACCCAAGCCGCGCGGCAAGACCTATGGCTGGCTGGTGGACGCGGTGATCGAAGGGCAGGCGGTGCAGGCGGATGTCGACGTGCTGGTCTGGTCCGACATCGTGCGCGACAGCATGTCCCGGTCGATCCCCGCCACCTATGCGCAACTGCTGCGCACCGCATGGACCTATATCGGCAGCGGTGCGCTGCTGCGGCTGATGCGACTGCGCAAGGGGCCGGTGATCGCGGCGCTTTATCCTGTGGGGATGCTGCTGGCACAGCTTGTGGCGGCGGTCCTGCTGGGCCTGCTGGTGGTGACGCTTGCCGGGCTGATCCCTGTCGCTGGCGCGCTGGCATCGGCCGTCGCCGCGGCGGGCTGGGGCGCGGGTGTCGCTGTGGCGGTGGCCGTCCTGCGCTGGTTCAAGCGCCGCGACGGCAAGCTCTACGCCCATTACCTGATGCACGACTACGCCTTTTCCGCCCGCTGGAACGGCGCCAATCCCCCGGCGCTGGAGGCGCGGATGACCGCGTTCGGCGACCGCATCGCCGCCGCCCTTGCCAGCGACGTGGACGAGGTGCTGGTGGTCGGCCATTCGTCCGGCGCGCATCTGGGCGTTTCGATCCTGGCCGATCTGCACAGGGCGGGACGCGTGCCGCAACAGGGGCCGCAGCTGTCCTTCCTGTCACTGGGACAGGTGGTGCCGATGATGTCTTTTCTGCCCGACGCCAAGCGGTTGCGCCGCGATCTTCATGCGCTTTCCACCACCGACATGGCGTGGGTCGACATCACCGCCCCTGGCGACGGCTGCGCCTTCGCGCTCTGCGATCCCGTCGCGGTATCCGGTGTCGCACCCCCCGACGCCCGCTGGCCGCTGGTGATTTCCGCGGCCTTCACGCAGACCCTCTCGCCCGAACGGTGGACGGCGCTGCGATGGAAGTTCCTCCGTTTGCATTTCCAGTATCTCTGCGCCTTCGACCGCCCCCGCGACTACGACTATTTCCGCGTCACCGCCGGGCCGCTGACCTTGGGCTATCGCTACCGCGACCGCGCGCCTTCCGCCTCGCGCATCGCAACACCCACCTCGGGTCATGTGGACATGGGCGCGTGATCCCTGCGAAACCGCCTGCGCGGCCCGACAAGGTGTCGCTGCTGCAGTATCTGCGGCTGTTCCGTGCGGATATCCTGTCGGCGCAGCCCGCGCGCCTCTACCGCGCGTGGATGGCCGAATTCCGCACGCCGTTCTTTCGCAGTTACATGATCAACGACCCCGAACTGGTACGGCTGGTGCTGCAAGACCGCCCAGACGATTTCCCCAAATCCGACCGGATCGGTGCAGGGCTCCGCCCGCTGTTGGGCAATTCCGTATTCCTCACCAACGGAGAGGTCTGGAAGCGGCAGCGCCGCATCATCGACCCCGCCTTCGCCGGTGGCCGCCTGCGCGACACCTATCCTGCGATCCACGCGGCAGGGGTGGCGGCGGTCGCGCGCATGGCGCCACTGGCCGACGGCACCCCCCGCGACATCGAGCCGGAGACGAGCCACGCCGCCGCCGATGTGATCTTTCGCACGCTGTTTTCCCTGCCGATCGAGGACCGGTTGGCCGCAGACGTCTTCGACGCCTTCCGCACCTATCAGCGCACGCAGCCGATCCTGAACCTCGCGGCCTTAATCCCCGGCCCATCCTGGATGCCGCGTTTCTTTCGCCGCGACACGCGGGCGACGGCGCGGCTGATCCGGCGCCTGATCACGCAACTGACCACAGCACGGCTGGCACAGATCGCCGGCGGCACCGCGCCCGACGATCTGGCGACCAAGATCATGACCACCGCCGATCCCGTCACCGGCCAGACCTTCGGGGTCGAGGAGATGGTCGATCAGGTCGCAATCTTCTTCCTTGCGGGGCACGAGACGAGTGCGGCGGCGCTGGCGTGGACGCTGTATCTGCTGGCGCTGCATCCCGACTGGCAGGACCGGCTGGCGACCGAGGCTGCGGCATGGGACGGGCAGTTTGCCGGCCTGTCCACCTTGCGCGCCACCCGCGACGTGTTCCGCGAAAGCCTGCGCCTCTATCCCCCCGTGCCGATGATGGTGCGCGAGACGCAAAAGCCTGAGATTTTTCGCAAGCGCAGTGTGAAGGTCGGCGCGCAAGTCGTTCTGTCGCCTTGGCATCTGCACCGGCAGGAGCGGATCTGGGACAACCCCGATGCCTTCGATCCCGGCCGCTGGCAGACCGACAATGGCAAGACCGGCCAGCGCACCGCCTATATCCCGTTCTCGGCGGGGCCACGGGTCTGTACCGGCGCCGGGTTCGCGATGATCGAAGGCGTGGTGCTGCTGGCGCAGATGATGGCCGCCTACCGTTTCGAACTGGTGCCCGACCGGCCCCCCGTGCCCGTGGCGCATCTGACGGTGCGCACCGCCCACGGCATGTGGTTGCGGATCACGCCGCGGCATCCACCGCAGACGCCTTAACCAGGTGTTCAGGAGAATCGGTTCAACGTCATGCAGTGAAACATGACGAGGGTCGACAGATGCAGATCGGAATTTTGCGCACAGCGGTCCGCCGCGCTGGTCTGTGGTTGTCGGAGCGGGTGAGGCCGCGAGCGATGGACCCCTACGATCCGGAGCCGCTGTATCGCGGGGCGGTCGTCACGGCGCCCCGGTCAAACGTGCAGCGCGCGGGGCGGCGCCGTCCGACCAGTGCGGCGAATCGCCTGCGTTATCCGGTGTCCTGACAGCGCTGCTGCAGATCGCTCAGCACCTGCACGCGGATCGCAGAGGCGAGGCCCACATCGCCACGGGCCGCGTCGATTTCGGCCGCGAGGGCATTGATCGTCCGACCGTCACGGGCGGCCATCGCGCGGAACGCTTGCCAGAACGCATCCTCCAGACTGACGGATGTGCGGTGTCCGCGCAGGGTCAGCGAATGCTTGACGGGCCGCGCGGACATGGCTGGCTATTCCTCGAACCGCGACTGGTCGAGGGCGCGGCGCGCCTTGTCGACGCGGGCCGCATCCAGCAGGCGTTCGGCCTTGGTACGGCCGAACTTGACCGCATTCGCATCTGCTTGCGACTTCTCGGCGGCGCGGTCGCGGGCCTTGCGCGCGCGGTTCAGGTTGATCGGCGCGTCGTCGGTCATGCGGCGGGCCTCACTTCGGACCGATCATGTCTTCGGGGCGCACCACGCGGTCGAACGTTTCCGCATCCACGAACCCCAGCGCGATCGCCTCGTCCTTCAGCGTCGTGCCGTTCTTGTGCGCGGTCTTGGCGACGGTCGTGGCATTGTCGTAACCGATGGTCGGCGCCAGCGCCGTCACCAGCATCAGCGATTCGCGCATCAGCTTTTCGATCCGCACGCGGTCGGCCTTGATGCCCACCACACAGTTGTCGGTGAACGCCACCGCCGCGTCGCCTAGCAGTTGCAGCGACTGCAGCACGTTGTAGGCCATCATCGGCTTCATCACGTTCAGCTCGAAATGACCCTGACTGCCTGCGAACCCCACGGCGGCGTCGTTGCCCATGATGTGTGCGCAGACCTGCGTCAGCGCCTCGACCTGCGTGGGGTTCACCTTGCCCGGCATGATCGACGATCCCGGCTCGTTCTCGGGCAGGATCAACTCGCCCAGCCCGCAGCGGGGGCCAGAGCCCAGCATGCGGATGTCGCAGGCGATCTTGTAGAGCGATCCCGCCACGACCCGCAGTGCGCCCGAGATCTCGACCAGCGCGTCATGCGCCGCCAGCGCCTCGAACTTGTTGGGTGCTGTGACGAACGGCAGGCCGGTGATCTGCGCGATCTCGGCGGCGACCGTCTCGCCCCAGCCTTTCGGCGTGCTCAATCCCGTGCCCACGGCGGTGCCGCCCTGCGCCAGTTCGTAGATCGCGGGCAGGGCGGCGCGGATGCGGCGCAGGCCCATGGCGACCTGATGGGTATAGCCCGAAAACTCTTGCCCCAACGTCAGCGGCGTGGCGTCCATCGTGTGCGTGCGGCCGATCTTGATGATGTCGGCAAAGTCGTCGACCTTGGCCTGCAGTGCCGCGTGCAGATGCTCCAACCCCGGCAGGGTCACGTCATGGGCGGTGCGTGCCACCGCGATGTGCATCGCGGTCGGAAAGGTGTCGTTGGACGACTGCCCCATGTTGACGTGGTCGTTGGGGTGCACCGGGTCCTTGGACCCGATGGTGCCGCCCAGCATCTGGATCGCCCGATTGGAAATCACCTCGTTGGCGTTCATGTTGGACTGGGTGCCGGACCCGGTTTGCCACACGACCAACGGGAAATGGTCGTCCCACTGTCCGGCGACCACCTCACCGGCGGCGGCCACGATGGCATCGCCCATCGTCGTGTCGAGCTTGCCGCGCGCCATGTTGGCGGACGCACAGGCCTGCTTGATGACGCCCAGGGCGCGGACGATGGCGACGGGCTGCTTTTCCCAGCCGATGGGAAAATTCAGCAGGCTGCGCTGCGTCTGCGCGCCCCACAGGCGGTCCGCAGGCACGTCGATGGGGCCGAAGCTGTCGGATTCGGAGCGGTGGTCGGTCATGGAGCTGTCCCGGTGTTGGGTCTGGAAAAGGGTCCGCCTACTTGCGGAACTTGTCGAGGCTCACGACCTCGGCGGGCTTGCGCGGTGCATCCTCGACTGGTTCGACCATCTCGTCCATCGGCGCCTCGGCCTCGTCGCCATCATCATCGGCGTGGGGCTGCGTCTCGAACCGCAGGCCGAACTCGACCGATGGGTCCACGAAGGTCTTGATCGCGTCGTAGGGAATATAGAGGGGCTCTGGCGCATTGCCGAAGTTCAGCGTGATGGAAAAACCGTCATCGGTGACTTCGAGGTCGGCGAACCAATGCTGGATCACGATGGTCATTTCGCCCGGATACCGGTCCGACAGCCAGTCGGCAATCTCGACGTCCGGATGCTGGGTGTCGAATGCGATGAAGAAGTGATGCGTGCCGGGCAGTTGTCCGGCCTTCTGGATGTCGGACAACACGTTCTGGATCACGCCGCGCATGGCACGGTGCATCAGGTTTCCATAGTCGATGGTGCGCGACATGTGGCTCTTCCTCGGCTGCGTTGGGCGTCACAATAGCCAAATCGCAGGCGGATGAAAGAGAGGTCGGGTCCCGCGTCCACAGGAAATGACCGGGAAGGGATCGGCGGGTCCGAACGCATGAGGGGGAAGGTGCAGGTTTCTGTTGCCAGGTACCTGCGGACCCCGCCTAACGTCGCAAAACGCTAGGGCTTAGGTTTCGATTTTCCGCACAGCTTACGCTGCGAGGGCCATCGGTGCTTTGTTGTCATTTGCAACTAGCTTTTGCGTACCGATAACGGTGGTAACTCACCGGGACAAAGCAATACCCCTTTAGACGTTCGTCGATCCTGTTTCGTCCCCATCGCTGGCAAATGACCAGAGTATTGGTGGAGACGCCGGGTACCGCCCCCGGGTCCGATCCGCTTATTACGAGCGCGTTTATGTCCATAGTCCCGAAAGACATGCCAGACATAGGCGCGCTGTGCGCGCGTTGCAAGGGATCAGTGCGGCGGATGTCCGCGCGGCCCGTCAGGGCCGTTCCGGCGCGGCCTGCCTGCAGGTCAGGGCGACGAAGGCGATATACGCCACGCAGGCCGCGACCAGCGTGGCCCACGGATAGGACAGCAGGGCCGCCATCACCACCGCAACGGCCAGCAAAGCATAGCGGACGTGGCCCGTCGCGATCTTCGGCTCTTTGAACGCCGCCACGCGCAGGGTGCTGATCATCGCTATTCCCACGGCGGCCGTCCACCCGGCGATCGCCGCATCCGGCACCCGCACCGCATCGTCCGTCGCAAAGCTCAGGAACAGCGGCAGCAGCAGCAGCATCGCGCCCGCGGGCGAGGGGATGCCCACGAAATGGTCGCCAGCCGCGTCCGGCACCGCCGTCTTGGCCGCCACGTTGAACCGCGCCAGCCGCAACACGCAGCACACGGCAAAGATCAGGACCGCGGTCCAGCCCAGCTTCGGCAGGTCGTGCAGCGCCCAGAAATACACCAATAGCGGTGCCGCCACGCCGAAGTTCACGAAATCCGCAAGGCTGTCCAGCTCCGCCCCGATGGGCGAATGACTGCCCAGCAGGCGCGCAAGCCGACCGTCCACACCGTCGAGCACGGCAGCCGCCATCAGCAGCAAGACGGCAGTGCTGAAATCCCGATCCACCGCTTCACGGATCGCCGACAGCCCCGCGGCGATCGCGGCAATGGTCAGCACGTTGGGCAGCAGGTGCAGCAACGGCACGTCGCGGCGGGGCAGGCGTGCCACCGGCTCAGGCGTCCGTCAGACGGGCGATGATCGTCTCGCCGGCCACCATGGTCTGACCGATGGCCACGTCCGGCACGACGCCCTCCGGCAGATACACGTCAAGCCGCGAGCCGAAGCGGATCAGGCCGAACCGCTCGCCCACCGCCAGCCGCGCCTGCGGTGCGACGAAGCACACGATGCGGCGCGCGACCAGCCCCGCGATCTGCACCACGGCGATGTCGCGCCCGTCCGCCATGGTCAGGCGCAGCGAATTGCGCTCGTTGTCCACGCTCGCCTTGTCCAGCGAGGCGTTCAGGAACTTGCCGGGGCGATAGGCGATGGCGGTCACAGTGCCCGCGACGGGCGCGCGGTTCACATGGCAGTTGAACACGTTCATGAACACGCTGACCCGCGTCAGGGGCACATCTGCCATCCCGAGCTCGACCGGCGGCACGGCAGGTTCGATCAGCGACACGATCCCGTCGGCGGGGCTGACGATCAGGCTGGTACGCTGCGGTGTGACCCGTTCCGGATCGCGGAAGAAGTAATAGCACCAGACGGTTGCACCCACGCCGAGCCACCCGAGCGGGTCCCAGATCACGAACAGCACCACTGTCACCGCCGCAAAGATCGCGACGAACCGGCGCCCCTCGGGGTGCATCGGCTTGATGAAGGTGCTGGCCATGTTCATGTGATCGGCTCCGCTGATGTGACCCCGCATCTGTGCGCCGCTGGCCCGGAACGCAAGCGGTTCCGGGCCAGCGCGGGCAATCTTTCGATCAACGCTCTGGCAATATCCCGCGCGGACTGAACCGCAGGATCATCAGCAGCACCGTGCCCATCACGATATAGCGCATCTGCGGCGCGCTATCGACCAGACCTGCACGCAGGGTGCTGTCCTCGCTGAGCGCAGAGGTGACCCAGATCATCAGGTCGGGACCGTATTCGCCCACCGCGACCCAAAGCCACCAGATCAGCAACCCACCCAGCACCGCGCCGAAGTTGTTGCCGGACCCGCCCACGATGACCATGACCCAGACGAGGAAGGTGAACCGCAGCGGCTGATAGCCCGCAGGCGTCATCTGCCCGTCCAGCGTGGTCATCATCGCGCCAGCCAGCCCGCAGATCGCCGATCCGATGACGAAGACCTGCAGATGGCGGCGGGTCACGTCCTTGCCCATCGCCTCGGCGGCCACCTCGTTGTCGCGGATCGCGCGCATCATCCGGCCCCACGGGCTGTGCAGCGCACGTTGCGCCAAAAAAAGCAGCACGATCAGGAAGGTGGCGAACAGACCCGCATACAGCAGCTTGACCCACAGGGTGGATGCGAGCGTGGCGTCGAACCCCAGATCCGCCGCCCGCGCGACGAAGGCGGGGTCGGCTTGCAGGTCCGTCTCGTACGGCACAGGGCGGGGCAGGCCGGTCACGTTCAGCACGCCGCGCGACAGCCAGTTCTCGTTCTTGATGACCGCGATGATGATCTCGGCGATGCCCAGTGTCGCGATGGCGAGGTAATCCGACCGCAGGCCCAGTGCCACCTTGCCGATGGCCCATGCGGCCCCGGCGGCCAGCAGGCCACCCACGGGCCATGCGATGATCGGCATCCACCACCAGTCGCGGCCCGCGTCGCCGCCAAAGTTCGCACCGCCAAGGTAGCCCGTCAGCGACGGGTTCACCGCCTCGATCGCCGCCACGCCGCCGTCGAACACGGTACGGAAGGCAAAGAACCCCGCCACCGTCAGCGCCAGCATGACAATGGTGCGGGCCTTGCCCGCAGCCATGCGCCGATAGACCGCCGTCAACGCCACGATGGCGACTGCCCCGATGGCCAGCCCTGCCAGCGTGCGCAACCCGCCAGCGGTCCAAGCGGCGGCGACCGGCGGCATCGAGATCAGGACAGACGCCAGCCCGCCCAGCGCCACGAAGCCCATGATGCCGACGTTGAACAGACCCGCGAGGCCCCATTGCAGGTTCACCCCCAGCGCCATGATCGCACTGATCAGGCCGTAGTTCAGGATCACCAGCGCGAGGTTCCAGTTGTCGAGGGCACCCGTCGCGATGATGAGCCCTGCCACGAAGGCGGCGAACAGGCCGGTGCGCAGACTGTCGGTCATATGGATTGCCCCTTGAACAGGCCTGTGGGTCGGAACAGCAGCACGATCAGCAGGATCATGAAGCTGACGGCGAACTTGTAGTCACCCGACAACAGCTGCACGAGGCCGTCGGGCGCCATGCTGTCGGGTAGCCAGTAGGTCAGCACTTTCTTCAGCGGATAGGTCACGGTGACTTCGGCGAAGGCGATCAGGAAGCCGCCTGCGATCGCACC
This sequence comes from Loktanella fryxellensis, assembly GCF_900110065.1. Classification (GTDB taxonomy): domain Bacteria; phylum Pseudomonadota; class Alphaproteobacteria; order Rhodobacterales; family Rhodobacteraceae; genus Loktanella; species Loktanella fryxellensis. Next base: position 96,681 of record NZ_FOCI01000012.1, read on the forward strand.
CACCGGGTTGCCGATCCCACCGACGATGGCGGCGGCAAAGATCGGCAGCAGCAGCTGGAAATACGTGAATGCCTTGAACGACTTGTCAAGGCCGTAGAGCACGCCAGCGATGGTCGCCAACGCCGCCACGATCAGCCACGTCACCCGGACGACCCGGTTGGGGTCGATGCCTGACAACAGCGCCAGATCCTCGTTGTCGGAAAACGCCCGCATCGACTTGCCGGTGCGGGTCCGGTTCAGGAACCAGAACAGCGCCGCCACGGTGACCGCCGCGGTCACCAGCGTGATTGCCTGCGTGGTACGGATCGCCAGACCCTCGTCCAGACCGGTCGCGTCCTTGAACTGCTGCACGGTCAGCACGAAGCGTGCGCCGTCCGCGAACTGGATGTCGCCCACGCCGATGAACACGCGCGTCACACCGTTCAGCACGAACATCACGCCAAGGCTGACGATGACGAGGATCACGGGCTTCGCCCGCTGCACGCGGTAGAACTTGTAGACCAGCCAGTCGGTGCCCAGCACCAGCAGCATCGTCGCGGCGATGCCCACAGGCAGCGCAAGAAGCGCGGTCGGCAGCGGCCCCAGCGTGATGCCGAGGGCGACCAGCAGCGCCGTCACCTTGATCGTAACGGCGGTGCCGAAGGCCATGGTGTCGCCATGCGCAAAGTTCGAGAACCGCAGGATCGCATAGACCAGCGTGACCCCCAGCGCACCGATCGCCAGCTGCGCGCCATAGGCGAGTGCGGGCACCACAACAAAGTTCGTCAGAAAGACGAGGCCGTTCAGAAATTCCATGGGCGTGCCCCTGCGTCGGCGTGTGTCATCATCATCCCCCCAGGAAACTGCGGCGCACATCCGGGTCCGCCAGCAGTTCGCGGCCGGTGCCCGTATGCGCATTGGCGCCCTGCACCAGGACATAGGCCTTGTCAGCGATCTCAAGGGCTTGGCGGGCGTTCTGTTCGACCATGAGGATCGGGATGCCGGTGCGTGCAACCTCGATGATGCGGTCGAACAGCTCGTCCATGACGATGGGGCTGACGCCCGCCGTGGGTTCGTCCAGCATCAGCACCTTGGGTTTCGTCATCAGCGCACGGCCTACGGCGACCTGCTGGCGCTGGCCACCGGACAACTGCCCTGCGGGCTGCAGGCGCTTTTCCTTCAGGATCGGGAACAGGTCATAGACCTGCGTCATCGTATCGTGGAAATCGTCGCGCCGGATGAACGCGCCCATCTCCAGATTTTCCTCCACCGTCATGGTGGCAAAGATGTTGTGCGTCTGTGGCACGAAGCCCATGCCCTTCACGACACGGTCCTGCGGCGAAAGCGCTGTGATGTCCTCGCCGTCCAGCATGACGCGACCGGACCTCACGTCCAGCATGCCGAACATCGCCTTCATCGCGGTCGACTTGCCCGCCCCGTTGGGGCCGACGATTACGGCGATCTCACCCGGTTCCACCGCGATGGTGCAGGCATGCAGGATGTCCGGACCCTTGCCGTAGCCGCCCGTCATCGCCTCGCCGATCAGGAACGGCGTGCCGGGTGCAGGGCGCGCGGTGCCGCCGCTCGGCTTGTGCTGCGACGTGCCGCCGCCACCCGCCCGGGTGATGGACCGGTCCTTGTTGCCGCGGTCGTCCTGATAGGGGCTGTCAGACATGGCCGCGGCCCTCCTTGGGCTTCTTCTGGTCGAAAATATCCTCGGGGGTGAATGCGCGCCAGCGCAGAGGGGGCAGACAGCCCCCTGACCACGCCTCACCCCAACACAATGCCGCGGTCATGCGCCCGCCACCTGATCCTTGTTCTTCAAACCGGTGCCGAGATAGGCCTCGATCACCTGCTCGTTGGCCTTGATCTCGGCCAGCGTGCCTTGCGCCAGCACGCGCCCCTCGGCCATGCAGATGACCGGGTCGCACAAACGGCCGATGAAATCCATGTCGTGCTCGATCACGACGAAGGTATAGCCGCGTTCCTTGTTCAGCCGGATGATCGCGTCGCCGATGGTGTTGAGCAGCGTGCGGTTCACCCCTGCGCCCACCTCGTCCAGAAACACGATCTTGGCGTCCACCATCATGGTGCGCCCCAGTTCCAGCAGCTTCTTCTGCCCGCCGCTGATCTGGCCCGCCTTGTGGTCGGCCAGATGGCTCACGGTCAGGAAATCCAGCACCTCATCGGCGCGGGCGCGCAGGGCGCGTTCCTCGTCGGCGATGCGCTTGCGGCCGAACCACGTGTTCCACAGGCTCTCGCCCGATTGGCTGCCTGGCACCATCATCAGGTTCTCGCGGCAGGTCATCGACGGAAACTCGTGCGCGATCTGGAATGTGCGCAGCAGGCCGCGGTGGAACAACGCATGCGGCGGCAGGCCTGTGATGTCCTGTCCCTGCATCGTCACGGTGCCGCTGGTCGGTTGAAGGACTCCGGCGATCACGTTGAACAGCGTGGTCTTTCCTGCACCATTGGGACCGATCAGGCCGGTGATCGACCCTTCGGTGATGGTCAGGCTCGCGCCATCCACGGCGTGAAAGCCACCAAAGGCCTTCACCATGTTCTCAACCACAATCATGTTGCATCCCCGGTCGGCCCGTCTGGCGCGGGCCTTTGCAATGAAACCGGCGCGAGGGCAAGCCCCCGCGCCGGTCTGCGTCAGGCTGACTTAACGGTAGCCGACCGTTTCGATCGCGCCGTCGCGGATTTCGATCTCGCGATAGTTGCCGGCGGATTCGCCGTTGCCGATCAGCTCGACCGCGGTCGCACCGACATAGTCGATGTCCTCGCCGGCCTTCAGCAGCTCGATCGCCTTCGCCAGCTCGCCCGGAAAGATCTCGGTGCCCGGTGCGTTGGCCACGTCCATGACGTGATCCTTGAACACGGCGGACTCGTTCGATCCCGCCGCTTCCATCGCCAGCATGATGAGGGCCGCTGCATCGTAGGATTCGCCAGCGAAGGCACCCGTGCCGTCGAAGCCCGCCTCGGTCGCCATCGCCTGGAACGTTTCTGCGCCGGCGCTGTCGGTGCCGGGGAACTGGCCGAACGACCCGGTCAGGCCTTCGCCGATGTCGTCGACCAGCTGCTGGCCGACCATGCCGTCGGGCAGCACAAAGGTGTCGAACGCACCGGTGTCCAGCGCGTTCTGGATGATGCCCTTGCCGCCCTGATCGGTGTAGCCCGCCACGACCAGCACGTCGCCACCAGCCGCCGCCAGTGCGGCCACTTCGGACGAATAGTCGCCCTTGCCGTCCTCGTGCGCGGCAGAGATCGTCACGGTGCCGCCAGCGGCCTCGAACGCGGCCTGGAACGCATCGGCCAGACCCTTGCCATAGTCGTTGTTGGTATAGGTCAGCGCAACATTGGTGATCTCGCGGTCCATCAGGACATCGGTCATCACGACGCCCTGACGGGCATCCGACGGTGCGGTGCGAAAGAACAGGCCGTCATCCTCGGCGTCCGACAGCGCCGGAGAGGTCGCGGAGGGCGAGATCATGACGATGCCGTTTGGACGGGCGACGTTCTGCAGGATGGCGCTGGTCACGCCGGAACAGTCGGCCCCCATGATCGCGTCGACCATCTCGCCGGTCACAAGGCCTTCGGCAGCCGCACTGGCGGCACCCGCATCGGTGCAGGTCGAATCGGCGCGCGCGGTGGTCACGGTGGCCCCGCCCAGCAGCGTGCCGGCGGTGTTCACCTCGGCGATGGCCAGTTCGGCCCCTGCGGCCATGGCGGGCACGATGGATTCCAGCGGGCCGGTAAAGCCTAGTTCGATCCCGATCTTCACTTCGGTGATCGGGTCCTGCGCCCAGGCGGCGCCCGTCATCAGGGCGGTGGTGGCCGTGGCCAGCATCAGTTTGTTCATGTCGAAACTCCCGGTTGGTTTTTTATTCTGTCGGAGAGACTAACAGCGAAGTCCGGATTGTGAAGCGGTCTTGTGCACCCTGTTTCAGGACAGTCTTTCGGGCCGATTGACCATTGGCCCGGCCCGGCCTTGGCGATATAAGCGCCCCTCGAATGATACGGACCGGACAGCGGGAGAGTTCAGATGGGCGAATGGAAGAAATCGGACTGGCGCGCAAAGCCGCGCGTGCAGATGCCCGACTATACCGATGCGGCGGCGTTGCAGACCGTCGAGGCCAAGCTGTCAAGCTATCCGCCGCTGGTCTTCGCCGGCGAGGCGCGCCGCCTGACCCAGCATCTGGGCAAGGTCAGCCGTGGCGAGGCGTTCCTGCTGCAGGGCGGCGACTGCGCCGAAAGCTTTGCAGAATTCAGTGCCGACACGATCCGCGACACCTTCAAGGTGATGCTGCAAATGGCGATGGTCCTGACCTATGGTGCCAAGGTGCCCGTGGTGAAATTGGGCCGCATGGCGGGCCAGATGGCCAAGCCGCGCTCCACCCCGACCGAGGTCGTCGGCGGCGTGGAACTGCCCAGCTATCGCGGCGACATCATCAATGGCTTCGACTTCACGCCAGAGAGCCGGATTCCAGATCCTGCGCGGATGGAACAGGCCTATCTGCAGGCGGCGGCGTCTCTGAACCTGCTGCGCGCCTTTTCCACGGGCGGTTACGCCGACGTGCACAAGGTTCACGCCTGGACGCTGGGGTTCACCGACAAGCCCGAGGCCGAGAAATACCGCGATCTGGCGAACCGGATCAGCGACACCCTCGACTTTATGGAAGCCGCGGGGCTGAGCACCGAGACCAACCACGAGCTGCAGACGGTGGAGTTCTACACCTCTCACGAGGCGCTCTTGCTGGAGTATGAAGAGGCGCTGACCCGCGTCGATTCGACCTCCGGCAAGTGGCTGGCAGGCTCCGGTCACATGATCTGGATCGGCGACCGCACCCGTCAGCCCGACGGCGCGCATGTGGAATACTGCAAGGGCGTGCTGAACCCGATCGGTCTGAAATGTGGCCCCTCCATGACGAGCGGCCACCTGAAGGCGCTGATGGCGGCGCTGAACCCGGACAACGTGCCGGGCCGTCTGACGCTGATCGCGCGGTTCGGGGCGGGGCAGGTGGGTGACAACCTGCCGCGCCTGATCCGCGCCGTGCAAGAGGAAGGCGCGAACGTCGTCTGGTCCTGTGATCCGATGCACGGCAACACGATCAAGTCGTCGTCCGGCTACAAGACGCGACCCTTCGATTCCGTGCTGCGCGAGGTGCGCGAGTTCTTCTACATCCACAACGCCGAAGGCACCATCCCCGGCGGCGTGCATGTCGAGATGACCGGCAAGGACGTGACCGAATGCACCGGCGGCGTCCGCGCCGTCACCGACGAGGATCTGTCGAGCCGGTATCACACCGCCTGCGATCCGCGCCTGAACGCCAGCCAGTCGCTGGAACTGGCGTTTCTGGTGGCCGAGGCGCTGGGGGCCCGGCGCACCAAGATGGAACAGGCCAAGGCCAGCTGACACCATCCGCACAGACCGTGAAGAAGGCGCTCCGCAGGGCGCCTTCTTCGTCTCAGCCGTTGTTCACCACCAGTCGCAACGGCGTTCGCGCCCGTGCGACCGGCTGGCTGCGCACCGTGCGCCGATCCGGGAACGGCAGGCCCAGCGTATCGTGGCGCAACGGTCCGTCGTTGGCGATGTCAAAGCGGTAGCCGCGCTGGCCCGGCGGGCCGGCCGCGACCAGCGCGCCCATCATGCGCGTGACCTGACCCAGCGCATCCTGCATCGGCAGCAGCAGCAACTCCGCCCGTAGAGCACGTCGCCCCAGCCCGCGCGCCGCCGTCAGCGGCAGGTTCACCACGGCAGGGCCGTCGAAGGCGCTCTCGACGATGCGCAGGGCGGCGTCGCGGCTGCCTGCGGCAAAGAACGCGCCAAAACTCATGCCGCGCGGGTCCATCCGCAGCATGTCGTGCAGCCGCTGCCCCGCCACCCGCACACGGACCGCACCGGGCGCGGTGCGGTGCAACAGGAACGCGTGGGGCAGGGCGTCATGCAGCGCATGGGGGTCGAGTTGCGCATGATCCGGCACGACCTGCCCGCTGCACATCTGACGCCAATCGGTTTCCAGCAGGTGAAGGATCGCCTGTTCATCGGGCGACAGGCAAGAGGCTGTGCCCGGCATGGCCGGCGCGCGGGTTGGATCGGTCGTCTCGAACATGATGATACGCTTTCAACTGCCAACAGGGTCTTTGATGACGATGAGGTGTCCGGGCCGCCGTCGTCGCGGCCGTTAAGGGAATATTAACCCGCACCACCGGCGAAATCCCCTGCGAAAGTCCTAACGGGTTAACGGCGGGATGCGGTCGCAGCCCATGCCCCCCCTTGCCCCTGCGGCGGGAAATCCCTTAGGTGCGGGGGCGATGCGGAAGGAAGCGGCGATGACCCATGCGATGACGGCCTTTGCCAGCCGGACCGGACAGATGGACGGTGCCAGCTGGCACTGGGACTTGCGTGGTCTGAACGGGCGCGGCCTCGATATCCGCACGCGGCTGCCGGACGGCATGGACCGGCTGGACCAGACGCTGCGCACCGCATTGGGCAAGGCGCTGCACCGGGGCAGCGTGACGGTGACTCTGCGCCTGACACGGTCGGCGCAGGATGCCGATCTGGCCCTGGACGAGGCACAGCTGGACCGGGTGCTGCGTGCCCTCGACCGGGTGCAGGAACGCGCCTATGCCGCCGGGGTCACGCTGGCGCAGCCCACCGCCGCCGACGTGCTGGCGACCCGTGGCGTGATCGGCGGGGCGGGCGATCAGGACGACGACACGGGCCTGTTCGCCGCACTGTGCACCGACATCGGGCCGCTGCTGTCGGATTTCACCGCCATGCGGGCGCACGAAGGGGCCGCGTTGCAGCACATCGTCGCCGACCAGCTGGACCGGATCAAGGTACTGACCGCCGACGCCCGCGCCGCCGCTACGGCCCGCCAGCCACGCCTGCGCCAATCCCTGCGCGACGCCTATGCCCGGATCATGGAAGTCACCGCAGCCGACGATGCACGCCTCGTGCAGGAACTCGCAATCCTGACCACCCGGCAGGACGTGACCGAGGAGCTCGACCGCCTCGACGCCCATGTCGCCGCCGCCTGGGACATCATCGAGGACGACGCCCCCGCCGGACGCCGCCTCGATTTCCTGAGCCAGGAATTCATGCGCGAGGCTAATACCCTGTGCGCGAAATCGCAGGACAGCGACCTGACGCAGGTGGGGCTGGCGCTGAAGCTGGTCATCGACCAGCTGCGCGAACAGATCCAGAACGTGGAGTAAGCCCTTGGCCCGTCGCGGACTTCTCATCATCCTGTCGTCGCCCTCGGGCGCGGGCAAATCGACCTTGGCGAAGCGTCTGATGGTGTGGGATGCGTCGCTGCGGTTCTCCGTCTCGGCCACCACGCGCAGCCCGCGCGCGGGCGAGGTGGACGGGACCGACTATCACTTCGTGGACGAGGCGCACTTCCGCAAGCTGGTGGATGACCGCGACATGCTGGAACACGCCCGCGTCTTCGGCAACTACTACGGCAGCCCCAAGGCGCCGGTGCAGCAGGCCATCGACGCAGGCCGCGACGTGCTCTTCGACGTGGACTGGCAGGGCGCGCAGCAGATCGCCAATTCCGACCTGCGCGACGCGGTGCTGTCGATCTTCATCCTGCCGCCCTCGATCACCGAACTGCACCGCCGCCTCGTGGAACGCGGTCAGGACGACGCCGACACCATCGCGGGCCGGATGCGCAAGAGCTGGGACGAGATCAGTCACTGGGACGGCTACGACTACGTGCTGGTGAACGACGATCTGGACCAGACCGAAGAACGTCTGCGCACCATCATCAGTGCCGAACGGCTGCGCCGCGCCCAGCAACCCGACCTGTTGGACCACGTCCGCACCCTGCAGCGCGAGTTCGAGGACCGGGGCGCATGAGCATCTACAGCTTCGACGGCCAAGCCCCCGAGATTGCGGCAGATGCGTGGATCGCACCCGGTGCGCATGTGATGGGCCGCGTGCGGATGGGCGCGGGGTCCAGCGTGTGGTTCGGGGCCACCCTGCGCGGTGACAACGATTGGATCAGCGTGGGTGAGGGCAGCAACGTGCAGGAAAACTGCGTGCTGCACACGGATATGGGCTTTCCGCTGAGCATCGGGGCGGGCTGCACCATCGGCCATGCCGCGATCCTGCATGGCTGCACCATCGGTGCTGACAGCCTGATCGGCATGGGTGCCACGGTGCTGAACGGCGCCGTGATCGGCGAAAATTGCCTGATCGGCGCCGGCGCACTGGTGACCGAAGGCAAGGTGATCCCCGCCGGATCGCTCGTCATGGGCGCACCCGGCAAGGTGGTCCGCCAGCTGGATGACGCCGCCATCGCTGGCCTGCGCCGGTCGGCAGAACATTACATGCAAAACGCCGCGCGGTTCGCGCGGGAACTGAAGGTGATCCGATGAAGAAACCGCTGACCAGCATCGTGCGCCGCACCGACTGGCCCACCTCCGTCTCGCGCCCGGTTGTGACGCCGCTGCAACCTTCGGTCGTGTATTCCAGCCCGGACCCGGACGCCCTCGATGCGCAGTATGCGGATGCCTCCGGCTACACCTATGCCCGCGAAGGACATCCGAACGCGCAGGTGCTGGCCGAAAAGATCGACATGCTGGAAGGGGTTGATCCCGCTTCCGGCGGCGGCATCGTCACCGGGTCGGGCATGTCGGCCATCGGTGCGGTGTTCCTCGGCCTGCTGAAAGCAGGCGATCATGTGCTGGGCGGCGACCAGCTCTATGGCCGCAGCTTGCGGCTCATGGCGCAGGATCTGCCGCGTCTGGGGATCGAGACGTCGCTGGCCGATCCCACCGACGCCGCCGCGATGGCCGCCGCGATCCGCCCCAATACCCGCATGATCCTCGTCGAGGTGGTGTCGAACCCAACGATCCGCGTGGCCGACATGGAAGGGATCGTGGCACTAGCCCGCGACCGCGGCATCCTGTTGATGGTGGATAATACCTTCACGACTCCCGTGGCTTACAAGCCGCTTCTTTCCGGTGCGGACATCGTGATCCATTCGGTCACCAAATTGCTGGCGGGTCATTCGGACGCCACGCTGGGCTATGTCGCAACGCAAGATGCGGACCTGCGCCGCAAGATCAACGACGCCAACGTCACATGGGGCCTGACACCCAGCCCCTTCGACTGCTGGCTGGCGGAACGCGGGCTGCATTCGTTCCACCTGCGCCACCGCGCGGCGCAGGACAATGCCCGCCGTCTGGCCGATGCGCTGGCGGGCATGGCGGGGGTAAAGCAGGTCCTTTATCCCACCCGCAGCGATCACCCCGACCACAACCGCGCCGTGGCGCTGCTGGGCGGGCAGGGCGGCAACATGCTGTCGTTTGCGCTGCACGGCGGACGCGATGCGGCCAACCGCCTGACGCGGGCCGCGCCAGAGATCGCCTTTGCCCCCACGCTGGGCGATATCGGCACGACCCTGTCGCATCCGCCGTCGTCGTCGCACCGCGGCCTGACACCAGAGGGGCGCGCGGCGCTGGGTATCACCGAAGGCTTCTTCCGCGTCTCGGTCGGGGTCGAGGATGCCGATCTGCTGATCGCGGAATTCGGCGCCGCCGTCGCCGCCGCCAGCGACTGAAAGGGGGCAGCCCATGGACCGCGACAGTGCCACCATCGCCGTCGCGGCGCTGCCGTTTCCGGTCATGCTGATCGATGCAGGCCAGACGGTCGCGGCGATCAGCCCGTCACTGGCCGCTGTGCTGGGCGATCACGTCGTGGGGCGGCACTACATCAACGCCCTGCGCCAGCCCATCACGCTGGAGGCGATCGAGAGCGCCATGCGCACGGGCACCCCGTGCCAGACCCGCTGGCTGGGCCGCGACGGCGGGCGCGACACGACGTGGCTGGTCCACGTCAGCCCCGACCGCGATGCCATCGTGCTGACCTTCGAGGACCGGACCGCGGCGGAGGAGGTGGGGCAGTTGCGCCGCGATTTCGTCGCCAACGTCAGCCACGAGTTGCGCACGCCACTGACCGCGCTGCTGGGGTTCATCGAGACGCTGCGCGGCGCGGCCCGCAACGATCCCGTGGCGCGCGACCGGTTTCTGGGCATCATGGAACGTGAAAGCCTGCGCATGACCACGCTGGTCGACGACCTGCTGTCGCTGAGCCGGGTCGAGGAAAACGAACGGATGCGGCCCGCCGGTGCCGTGGCGCTGAACAGCCTCGTCATGGGCACCCTCGCGGATCTGGAGCCTGTCATCGCCGCCTCCGGCGTGGCGGTGACGCTGACCGACCACAGTGCGGGTGCGCATGTGCTGGCCGATGCCAACCAGCTGCGGCAGGTGATCGGCAACCTGATCGAGAACGCGGTGAAATACGGCGGCAGCGGTGGTGTCCTGATCGTCGATCTTGACGCGCCAGCCTATCAGCAATCGCTGCGGGCTTTGGGCGTGGCCGTCCATGTGCGCGACCGCGGACCGGGGATTGCGGCACACCACATCCCGCGCCTGACCGAACGCTTCTACCGCGTCGACACCCACCGCAGCCGCGAGCTGGGTGGCACGGGTCTGGGGTTGGCCATCGTCAAGCATATCGTGAACCGGCACCGGGGCCGCATGACGATCCACAGCACGCTGGGGCAGGGCACCACCTTCAGCGTCGTTCTACCGGTGGCGCAGCCCTAGCCGCGGTCCGGCGTCAGCCTGTCGCGGGCCGCATCGCGCGTGGTTATGGGCACCGCGTCGCCCGCGCGCGCCAGACCGTAGGGCGGCATCCCGGAATAGATCGCCTCGAACCCGCCTGCCGGAATGAGGTAGGTTTCGTGCCAGATGCCGACCGCGCCGCGGCTGTCGCGCAAGCGGCGGTTGAAGGCGGCCCAGGCGGGGAAATGCGCCCGGTCCGGGGCGCGGGCATAGGCTTCCAACGCGTCGAAGCTGCGCCAGTATTGCACGGTGCAGCGCATGCTGATCCCGTTGTGGCCCAGAAACCCGGTCTGTGTGCGGGGCGCGCGGTCAAGCTCCTGCAGCATCCGCGGCATGGCGGCCAGCGACGGCACCCACAGGTCCGGACGCCACCACGCATTGATCCGCATCCCCAGCAGGAACACCACGAAATCGCCGCTGATCCGGGCGGTCATGCGGCGCGGGTCGATGGGGGCCATGGCGCATCTTTCGGCAACTGCACGCCGTCATCATAGCGGTGGCCCTGCACCGCGTCTGCATCAACCTTAGTCATGTCATGGTCCTGTTGGACTTTGCAGCCAAGGTGCCTACGATCGAACATGATGACAGGCCCGTCTCGAAAGGATGACACCCATGCCGAATCAGCACATCTCGTCTGCCTACGACCGCGATCTGGACGGGATCACCACCCTCATCATGAAAATGGGCGGTCTGGTCGAAGAGGCGATCCTGCATGCCACGCAGGGGCTTGTGACGCGCGACGTGGAACTGGCCGAGCGTGTCCGCGCAGGCGACAAGGCCATCGACGCGCTCGAGTTCCAGATCAACGAAGAGGCGGCCCGCACCATCGCGCTGCGCGCCCCCGTGGGTCGCGACCTGCGGGTGCTGTTGACGGTGCTGCGGTTGGCCGCGTCGCTGGAACGGATCGGCGACTATGCCAAGAACATGGCCAAGCGCACCTCCGTGCTGGTGGACATGCCGCCGATCCAGGGCGCCGAGGCGTCCCTGCGGCGCATGGCACGCGAGGTGCAGGGCATGCTGCGCGACACGCTGGATGCCTATACCCGCAGCGACGTGGCGCTGGCCGAGGACGTGCGCCAGCACGATCAGGACGTGGACCAGATGTACAACGCGCTGTTCCGCGAATTCCTGACCCACATGATGGAGGACCCGCGCAACATTACCGCCTGCATGCACCTGCATTTCATGGCCAAGAACATCGAGCGGATGGGCGATCTGACCACCAACATGGCCGAACAGGTGATCTATCTGTCCACCGGCACGATGCCCGACGATCCGCGCCCCAAGAGCGACACGACATCGACCCTGACGACATTGAATTGAGCGGGATCAGTCGGCCCAGGGACCGTGGAAATCGGTGCCGTCCCGGTCGAGCCGTTCGAATCCGTGCCGACCGAAGAAATCCCGCTGTCCCTGCAACAGGTTGGCGGTGCCCCGATGGGTGCGCATCGTGTCGAAATATGCAAGCGCCGACGACAGCGCGGGTACCGGCAGGCCGTGCAGCGCCGCCTGTGCCACCACCTTGCGCAAGGTGACATGGGTGTCGCGCAACAGGTCGGTGAACGGCGCCGACAGCATCAGGTTCGCGTCCGACCGCGCCAGCGCCGTCGCCATGTCGTCCAGCATCACGGAGCGGATGATGCATCCCGCGCGCCAGACCTTAGCGATGTCGGGCAGGGGCAGGGGCCAGTCGAACGCCCGTGCCGCGGCGTCGATCATGGCAAAGCCCTGCGCATAGCAGATGATCTTGCCGGCGATCAGCGCGCGTTCCAGATCGGTGGCGGTCAGCGCATCGCCCATGGCTTGCGGGGCTGCACCGAACGCCGCCTGACCCTGTGCCCGTTCGTCGCGCCGCGACGACAGGTTGCGGGCGGCGACGGCAGCCTCGATCACCGGAACCGGCGCGCCCAGATGCTGCGCCTCGATCGCCGTCCAGCGCCCGGTGCCCTTCTGGCCCGCCGCATCGGTGATGATGTCGAGCAGGGGTTGCCCGGTCAGCGTATCGGTCGCGGCCGCGACGTGGCCAGAGATCTCGATCAGATATGACGCAAGCGCGCCGTCGTTCCATGTCCGGAACGTCTTGGCGATCGCCGCGTTGTCCAGACCCATGCCGTCACGCAGGATGCCGTAGACCTCGGCGATCATCTGCATGTCGGCATATTCGATGCCGTTGTGCACGGCCTTGACGAAATGACCGGCGCCCGCCGGGCCCATCCATGTGGCACACGGGACGCCGTCGTGGCTGGCCGCGATGGCGGTCAGGATCGGCGCGACCCGGTCCCAGTCGGCGCGGTCGCCACCGGCCATGATCGACGGGCCGTGTCGCGCGCCATCCTCGCCGCCCGACACCCCGATGCCCATGAAGCGCACGTCACCTGCCGCCGCCGCGCGGCGGTTGGTGTCGTGGAAATCGGCGTTGCCCGCGTCGATAATCAGATCGCCAGCATCCAGCAGCGGGGTCAGCGCCGCAATCTGGTCGTCCACGGCCTGACCTGCCGGCACCATCAGGATGATCGCGCGGGGCCGCGACAGGGCGGCGACAAAGTCCTGCAAACCCTCGGTGGGCGTGATGCGCGCGGCCAGATCGCCCGCCTGAACTGCAAAGTCGCGCGTGACTTGTGTCGTGCGGTTGAAGACCGCGATTCGGAACCCCTTGTTGGCGATGTTGAGGGCGAGTGCCGCCCCCATGGTGCCAAGGCCCAGCAGGCCGATCTGTGACGTGGTCATCATGCGCTCCGTGTTGATCTTGATCTGAAATAGGTCGGATGGTGCGGGCCGACAGGTGCGTCGGCCCGCACATGGGGTGTGCGGGCGTTTCGTCATTGCGACCCTGCGCCGACGCGATCATCATGACGGGTAGGCGAGGGAGGCTGGCCGATGACCGACGACCCCGACATGGCTGCCATTGCGACCTGGGTGGATGGACGGCTGCCGGGCCTGGACGGGCCCGTGCGGCTGCACCGATTTCAGGTCGGCCAGAGCAATCCGACGTATCGCATCCAGACCGAGGCTGGCGACTACGTTCTGCGGCGCAAGCCGTTGGGCACGTTGCTGAAATCCGCGCATGCGGTGGAACGGGAATACGCCGTGCAACGCGCGCTGCAGGGCACCGTTGTGCCCGTGCCGCGCATGCATCTGCTGTGCGAGGATGCGGGCGTCATCGGTGCGCCGTTCTATCTGATGGATCACGTGGCGGGGCGCAGCTTCGACGACCCGCGACTGCCGAACCAGTCGCCGTCCAAGCGTGCCGCGATCATGGATGCCATGAACGCCACGCTGGCCGCAATCCACTTGGTCGATCCGGTGGCGGCAGGCCTTGGCGGTTATGGCCCTGACGGCGACTATTACGCGCGCCAGATCGCGCGCTGGATCAAGCAATACAGCGCCAGCGCGACAGAGGACATGGCGGCGATGGATCAACTGATCGACTGGCTGCAGGCCAACCGGCCAGCCGACGATGGGCGCCGCACGCTGGTGCATGGCGACTACCGCATCGACAACCTGCTGTTCGCGCAGGGTGGCACCGATGTCGTGGCCGTCCTCGATTGGGAGCTGTCGACGCTGGGCCATCCGTTCGCGGATCTTGCAGGGGTCATCATGCAGTGGCGGATGCCGCCGGGGCCGGATGGGCGTGGCCTTGCCGGCGTGGACCGCGCGGCGCTGGGTCTGCCATCGGACGCCGATTTCATCGCGGCCTATTGCGCGCGGATGGGATTGCCGGGGATCGACGGGTTCGGCTTCTACCTCGCGTTCTGCTTCTTTCGCATGGGCGCGATCCTGCAGGGCGTCAAGCGGCGCGGTCTGGACGGCAACGCCGCCAACCCGGAAAAGGCCGCGAAACTCGGCGCCTACGCACCGGAGTTCGCACGGCAGGGCTTGCTGGCCGCGCGCGAAGGCTGATGGACACCCTGCATATTGCTGTTGCAACCAAGTTGAAATGTCCCTCGGTGCGCAAAGTAGAAATGTCCCATGTGCGGTGTCGCGCATGGCTGGGCAGGGCGGAGACCTCATCTATCGCAGCCCTGACCAGCCATGCCTTTCCGGTCATTCGGCGGGATGTGGCGCGGCAGCTTTTTCCTTCGCCCTGCGCGCGAGTTTGGAATTCCAGCCTTCGGTATTGCGCCGACCGTTGGGGACATAGACCGTCGCCTGTTTGCCTGCGCGACGCGGCTTGGGAGGTGCCTTGTCCTGTGCGGCCTTGATATGCTCCAGCACCGCGCTGAGGTGCTTGTTCTCGGTGATTGCCGCATGCGT
>NZ_FOCI01000001.1 GCF_900110065.1 Loktanella fryxellensis
CTCACGCACCAACAGGACAGCAAAGTCGCGTATCGCAGGATCGATCCGGTTGTTGGATCTGCGACCGCGCGCCTTGTGCCGGATCGCACCTGGACCTTCGCTCTGAAAATTCTTCAACAGCCTGTGGACCTGTCGTCGGCCCAGTCCCAGCACATTGGCAGCGGTCACGGCCGTCATGGTGCCGCGCGTCACCTGGCTCAGGACTTCAATGCGGTTCAGTTCGCGTTCGCTCATGATGATTAATCCCACGGCCACACTCCAATCCTGCTTGATCGACAGGGAAGTGTGACACTTCTACTTTGCAGATATGGGACATTCTAACTTTGCGCTTACAATCCAATATCGCATAATCAGTATTATGTAACTATTTCTTACATGCGGGCATCCGCCGACGTGCTGGGCCATGCCGCTGTTCGCCGCCTGCGATCTGCGCGATACTGTGCGCAATCTCATCACGGCAGTGGAATCATGGTCAAACGCAAACGCACGTTCGGTGTCATCGGGCTGGGCATCTTCGGCAGCACGGTCGCCACCGAACTCGCCCGCTTCGGCAATCACGTGATCGGCGTCGACACTAATGAAACGGCGGTCGCCGCCATCGCCGACCGGATCAGTCAGGCGATGATCGTGGATGCCCGCGACGATGCCGCCCTGCGCGAGGCCGGGATCACCGACTGCGACGTCGGTCTCGTGGCCATGGGCGACGATCTGGAGGCGTCGATCCTTGCGGTGATGAACCTCAAGCTGATCGGCGTGCCCGTGGTCTGGGCCAAGGCGCGGACCAAGACGCATCACCGCATCCTGTCGAAACTGGGCGTGGACCGGGTGATTCACCCGGAACTCGAGGTCGGCCAGCACGTCGCACAGGTGCTGAACAACCCGCTGGTGCGCGATTACGTCAGCCTCGGCAACGGGTTCCACGTGGTGAACTTCCGCGTGCCGCAAAGCCTTCAGGGTCGCAAATTGACGGATCTGCGGCACATGCGCGATTATGACCTGCGGTGTGTCGGCGTGATGCGCGGCACAGAATTCGTGGGGCAAGACGGCAGCGATTGCACGTTGCAGGGTGACGATCTGCTGCTGCTGCTGGGTCAGCGCAAGGACCTGTGCGATTTCGGCGACAGCCTCTAGGTCATGGCGATGCAACGCACACGCGGGCGGCTGGGGCTGCGGCATTTCAACATGTCGCCGCCTGCGGCGCTGGCGATGATGTATCTGGTGGCGATCGTCGTGGGCGCCGTGCTGCTGTGGCTGCCGATCTCGGTGACGGAACCGATCAGACCGATCCACGCACTGTTCCTGTCGACCTCCGCCGTAACTGTGACGGGACTGTCGATGCTGGATGTGGGCGCTGTGTTCACCACCTTCGGCGAAGCCGTGCTGATGGTTCTGATGCAGTTGGGCGGTCTGGGCCTGATGACCTTCGCGGTCCTCGTGCTGTCGGCGCTGGGGATCAACGTGGGCATGCCGTCCCGCCTGATCCTGCGCGAAAGCCTGAACCAGACGGCGATGAACAACCTGACCGTGCTGGTGCGGATCATCGTGGTCATCGCCCTGTGTTGCGAGGCGGTGGGCGTGCTCGTGCTGTCGGTCGTGTTCGTGCCGGACATGGGGTTCTGGCCCGGGGTTTGGACCGCGCTGTTCCATTCCGTGTCTGCGTTCAACAATGCGGGGCTGTCCACCCTGCCCGCCAGTCTGACCGCCTATGTCGGCGATCCGCTGATGAACGTCATGGTGACGGCGCTGTTCATCACCGGTGGCCTCGGGTTCGTCGTCGTCGGCGACATCGCGCAGAAGCGCAGGTTCGCGTCGCTGACGCTGCATACAAAGCTGATGCTGGTCGGCACCGCAGGTCTGATCGTGTTCGGATCAGTGGCCTTCGGCGCGCTGGAATGGACCAACCCGGGCACGCTGGGCGGTCTGCCGGACACCGCGTCGCGGCTGTGGGCCACATGGTTTCAGGCGACGACGCCGCGCACCGCCGGGTTCAACACGATCGACACCAGCGCCATGCACGACAGCACCACGCTGCTGACCATGGTGCTGATGGTGATCGGTGGCGGCAGCACGTCGACGGCGGGCGGCATCAAGGTGACGACCATGATCGTCCTGCTGTTGGCGACCGTGGCCTATTTCCGTCGCAGCCGGTCGCTGTCGGTCTTCGGCCGCAGCCTGAAGGTCGAGGAGGTGCTGAAGGTCATGGCCCTCGTGACGATCAGCATGTTTCTGATGACCGTGGGATTGTTCCTTGTCGCGCTGAACCACGACGGCGATTTCCTCGACCTGATGTTCGAGGTGACGTCCGCATTTGCCACCGTCGGCCTGTCGCGCGGGGCCACGGCAGAGCTCAACGACTTCGGCATGTACGTCATCATGGTCGTGATGTTCTTCGGCCGGATCGGGCCACTGACCATCGGGTTCTTCCTTGCCACGCGCAGCAGGCCCAAGGTGAGCTATCCGTCAGGTCAGATCTATCTGGGCTGACGCGGGCCCTGCCCCATCGCCACATGACCGCACGCGCCCATGAAAAAACGCGCCGGATCGCTCCGGCGCGTCGTATTGAGCAGAGAGTGACGCGGCTCAGCCGTGCAGCTTGGCCACTTCCGCGGCGAAGTCTTCCTTCTCGACGGTGATGCCTTCGCCGACTTCCAGACGGGTGAAACCGGTGATAACGACACCAGCGGCTTCGGCGGCCTGCGCCACGGTCAGGTCGGGGTTCACGACGAACGCCTGACCCAGCAGGGTCGATTCGGCCATGTACTTGGCCATGCGGCCCACGATCATCTTCTCGATCACGGCCTCGGGCTTGCCGCTTTCGCGGGCGATGTCCATCTGGACCTGCTTTTCCTTTTCGACCAGCGCCGGGTCCAGATCCGCTTCGCCCAGGGCTGCGGGGCTGGCGGCGGCGATGTGCATGGCGACCTGACGGGCGAACGTCTCGTCGCTGCCGTCGAAGGCCACAAGAACGCCGATGCTGCCCATGCCCGGTGCGACCGAGTTGTGGACGTAGGACACGACGTTGCTGCCGTGCAGGCTGGCCATGCGGCGCACGGACATGTTCTCGCCGATGATGGCGATGGCGTCGGTCACGGTCTGCTCGATGGTCTTGCCGTCGACGGACGTGGCCTTCAGATCTTCGACCGTCTCGACGGCGATCGCGGCGGTGGCGATCTTGCCGACCATCTTTTGGAAATCGGCGTTCTTGCCGACGAAGTCGGTTTCCGAGTTCACTTCGACGGCGATGCCCTTGCTGCCTTCGGTCGCCACGGCGACCAGACCTTCGGCGGCGGTGCGGCCGGACTTCTTGGCGGCCTTTGCCAGACCTTTGGTGCGCAGCCAGTCGACGGCGGCTTCCATGTTGCCATCGGTTTCGGTCAGTGCCTTCTTCGCGTCCATCATGCCTGCGCCGGTGCTGTCGCGCAGTTCCTTGACCATCTGGGCGGTGATTGCCATGTCTCGTCTCCTTGAGGGGGAATTCATCGAAAACGGGCAGCGGCCCTACGGCCCCTGCCCTGTTCTTTCATGCAGGCCTCGCGTGACGCTTATGCGTCGGCAGCGGCTTTCTGCTGGGCTTCCAGATCGGCGGCCTCTTCGGCCATCAGCTCTTCCATGGCGCCCATGTCGACGCCTGCGGCGCCCAGCTGCGCACTCATGCCGTCCAGCGCCGCACGGGCGGCCAGATCGCAATAGAGCGCGATGGCGCGTGCCGCGTCGTCGTTGCCGGGGATGACGTAGTCAACGCCCTTGGGGCTGCAGTTGGTGTCGACCACGGCCACGACCGGGATGCCCAGCTTCTGCGCCTCGAGGATGGCGAGGTCTTCCTTGTTCACGTCGATGACGAAGATCAGGTCGGGCACGCCACCCATCTCGCGGATACCGCCGAGCGATGCGGTCAGCTTGCCCTGCTCGCGCTCCATGCCAAGACGCTCTTTCTTGGTCAGGCCGGCAAAGCCGTTCTCGGCGGCTTCGTCGATCTGCTTCAGACGGTTGATCGACTGGGACACGGTCTGCCAGTTGGTCAGCGTACCGCCCAGCCAGCGGTGGTTCATGTAGAACTGCGCGGATTTCTCGGCAGCGTCCTTGATCGGGGCCTGCGCCTGACGCTTGGTGCCGACGAACAGGATGCGGCCGCCCTTGGCGACGGTGTCGCGGATGATCTGCAGCGCCTGATCCAGCATCGGAACGGTCTGCGTCAGGTCCATGATGTGGATGCCGTTGCGCGCGCCGTAGATGTATTCACCCATCTTGGGGTTCCAGCGGGCGGTCTGGTGGCCGAAGTGAACGCCAGCTTCCAGCAGCTGACGCATGGAGAACTCGGGAAGAGCCATGGTCTTATCCTTTTCCGGTTTAGCCTCGGCGGGGGTATCAGACCATGCTGGTCCAACCGGTGGATGCTGCGGGGATGTCTGTCCGCCTCACCCGCCCCCGCCTGCGGGATTGTCGTGGCAGCCCGTTACACGCAGGATCGCCCCATTGCAAGAGGCGCGCGGGATGCCCTTGCGCAGCCGGGTGCGGCGCGTCAGAAGCGGTGCCATGAACACGCAGACCGACATCCTGTGCATCGGCTCCGTCCTGTGGGACGTGATCGGCCGCACCGCCAGCCATATGCGCGCTGGCGCCGACGTGCCAGGCCGCATCACCCGTCTGCCGGGTGGGGTGGCCATGAACATCGCCATGACGCTCAAACGCTTCGGTCTGCACCCGGACCTGTTGACCGTCATCGGCCGCGACGCAGAAGGCGACGCGTTGCTGGCCGAGGCGCAGGCGATGGGGCTGGGGTGCGAGCATATATACCGCTCAGACGATCTGCCCACCGACGTCTACATGGCGATCGAGGCCGCGAACGGCCTGATTGCCGCCATTGCCGACGCCCATTCGCTGGAGGCGGCTGGCGACAAGATCCTGCGCCCCATGGCCGATGGACGTCTGGGGTCGGCGGACGCGCCGTGGCGCGGGTCCGTGGCGCTGGACGGCAACCTGACAGAGGACCTGCTGCGCATCATCGCCACCTCGCCGCTGTTCGCGCAGGCCGACCTGCGCGTGGCGCCTGCGTCACCCGGCAAGGCGGAACGGCTGCTGGCGCTTCTGGGGCATCCCAGTGCGACCCTCTACGTCAATCTGGAGGAGGCGGGTCTGCTCTGCCAGACCGCCTTTGCCGACAGCGCCACCGCCGCCGCCGCCCTGCTGGCGCGCGGCGCGCACCGCGTCCTCGTCACCGACGGCGGGCGTGCCGCGTCCGAGGGCACTGCGGGCGATGTCATCACCGCCCACCCGCCAGCCGTGCTGGTCACGCGGGTCACAGGCGCGGGCGACACCTTCATGGCGGCGCATATCGCGTCGGAACGGCAGGGGCTGGACCGTGCCACCGCCCTCGCCCGCGCCCTCGACGCCGCCGCACGTTATGTTTCAGGAGAGACGCCGCTATGATTCCCATGAGCTACAGTGCCGAAGTGCAGACCGCCCTCGATGCAGGCACCGCCATCGTGGCGCTGGAAAGCACGATCATCACCCACGGGATGCCCTATCCGCAGAACGTAGACACGGCGCGGCTGGTCGAACAGGACGTCCGCGATGCGGGCGCCACGCCAGCCACCATCGCCGTGATCGACGGCACCCTGCACATCGGTCTGGAAGAAGACGAGTTGTCCGCCCTCGGTCAGGCGACCCATGTGGCCAAGCTCAGCCGCGCCGACATCGCCGCCTGCATCGCCATCGGCGGCACCGGGGCCACCACCGTCGCGGCCACGATGATCGCGGCGCATCTGGCCGGCATCCGCGTCTTTGCCACGGGGGGCATCGGCGGCGTGCACCGTGGGGCAGAACTCAGCTTTGACATCAGCGCCGACCTGCACGAACTGGCCCAGACCCCCGTGACCGTCGTCGCGGCGGGCGCCAAGGCCATCCTCGATCTGCACAAGACTTACGAAGTGCTTGAAACCCTTGGCGTTCCCGTCATTGCCGTCGGTCAGGACAGCCTGCCCGCCTTCTGGTCGCGCACGTCCGACATGGCCGCACCGCTGCGCATGGACACCGCCCGCGACATCGCCACGGCGCAGATCGTGCGCCACGTCATGGGCCTGCCCGGCGGGCAACTGGTCTGCAACCCGATCCCCGAAGCCGATGAAATCCCCGCCGAAGACCTTGCCCCCGTGATCGCACAGGCGCTGGCGGACGCCGAGGCGCAGGGGATCGCTGCCAAGGCGGTGACGCCCTTCCTGCTCGACCGCATCTATGAGTTGACCGAGGGGCGGTCCCTGACCGCCAACATCGCACTGGTGCGCAACAACGCCCGTCTGGCCGCCGCCATCGCCCGCGAGATGATCCAGACGGCGGACTGACAGGCCGCGTCGCTTGTGAAGGCCCGCCCCAGCGCCTAGACAGGGCGGGCCAAGCGACGGACGAAGTGATGACCCTGCCACCCGAACCGGACAATCAAGGCCGCCACCGCCGCCCCGGCCTGATGGCGCGCGCGCGCAGCAACTTCCTTGCGGGCCTCATCATCATTGCACCCATCGGCCTGACGTTCTGGCTGATCTATACGGTCGTGGGCTGGGTCGACAGCTGGGTATGGCCCTTCGTCCCCGGCCGTTACCGCCCCGCGGCCCTGACCGACCGCTGGTTCGGCGACGGCACCGCCGAGATGATCCCCATCGACGTGCAGGGCGTCGGCGTCGTGATCTTTTTGCTGTTCACCGTCCTCGTCGGTTGGCTGGGCAAGGGGTTCATCGGCCGCGCCGTGATCCGCAGCGGCGAGCGGCTGGTCAATCGTACGCCCGTGGTGCGCAGCGTCTATGGCGGGGTCAAGCAGATCGCCGAGACGGTGTTCAGCCAGCGCGACACCACGTTCGAACAGGCCTGTCTGGTCGAGTTTCCACGTAAAGGCATATGGCGCATCGCCTTCATCTCGACCTCCGCACGGGGCGAGATCGCCGAACGGCTGCCACAGGATGCCGACCTTGCCACCGTGTTCATGCCCAACACGCCCAATCCCACCGCAGGGTTCCTGATGTTCCTGCCGCGCGCCGACCTCATCATCCTCGACATGAGCGTGGAGGATGCGGCGAAGCTCGTGATCTCGGCGGGCCTCGTCTATCCCAATCCCAAGGACCCGACGGGGCCAGCGGCCCCCGAATGATCGCCGCCGCCGCGACCGGGTTCGCCACCGGGTTCTCGCTGATCCTTGCCATCGGGGCGCAGAACGCCTTCGTGCTGCGGCAGGGGCTGGCAAGGGCGCATGTATTTTGGCTGTGCCTGTTCTGTGCGGCGTCCGATGCCGTGCTGATCGTGGCGGGCGTGCTGGGGTTCGGCACGCTGGTGGCGCTGTTCCCGGCCCTGCCCCGCGTCATGGCGCTGGCGGGGGCGGCGTTCCTGATCGTCTATGGCGTGCTGCGGATGATCGCCGCCTGGCGCGGCGACTACGCGTTGCAGCTTGCCGGGCAGACCCGCGCGCTGGGACCGACCATCGCCACCGCAGCCGCCTTCACCTGGCTGAACCCGCATGTCTATCTGGACACGCTGGGGCTGATCGGGGCGATCTCGACAAACTATGGGGACGCGAGCCTCAAGACGGCGTTCGCGACCGGCGCCGTCACGTCGTCGTTCACCTTCTTCTTCGCGCTCGGCTACGGCGCGCGCCTGCTGGCCCCGGTGATGCAGTCACCCCGCGCGTGGCGCATCCTCGACGTCGTCATCGCGCTGGTGATGTGGGCGCTGGTGGTGAAATTGGTCGGTTCGTGAACCGACTGGTCAGCTGAACAGCGCGTTCACGTCCACCGTGTCGCGCTTGCCGATGTCGTGCTTGTGCGCGCGCAGGAAGGCGTCAGCCGCCTCGCGTCCCGCAGCCTTCAGCCGCGCGAGGATGATCGGCACGGGGATCGTCTTGGTCGCCACGTTCAGATCGTTCATCAGGGCGTCATCTTCGACGAAATGCACCAGCACCCGCTTCATCGTGCCTGCCGGGATCCGGTTTTCCGCCAGCAGGCGGCGGACGAAATCGATCGACCGCAATTCGCGCAGCAAGGACGTGTTGAAGCCGATCTCGTTGATGCGGTTGGCGATGGCCTCTGGCGTGTCGGGCACCGCGTCGCGCACGATGGGATTGATGCCGACGATCACGATGTCGTCCGGCAAGTCCTTGGCATAAAGCGGGAACAGCGCGGGGTTGCCGGTATAGCCGCCGTCCCAGAACGCCTCCACCCGACCCGTGGTGGGATCGTGGATCTCGACCGCGCGGAACAGTGTCGGCAGACAGCTCGACGCCATCAGCGCGTCCGTCGTGATCTCCGCCCCGGAAAAGACGCGGATCTTGCCGGTGCGCACGTTGGTGGCGCCGACGAACAGCGCGGGGCCCGCGTCGCTGCAGATGTCCTCGAACCGCATGTTGGCCAGGATCTTGTCCAGCGGATTGCGCATCAGCGCACCGAACACATAGGGCGAGGTCATGCGCGACATGGCGTCGAATGCACGGTAGCCGGGCGACACTTCCAGTATCGCGGCCATGCCGGCGATGGACGGGGCGAGCGCCGCCAGCCAGTCCTGCACCCAGGGCGCGTTGACCGCGCCGACCTGTTCCCAGAACCAGTCCAGCGTCTCGCGCGCGCCGGCGCGGCCACCGGCGACCAGACCCGCCTTGTAGGCGGCGGCGTTCATCGCCCCCGCGCTGGTGCCGCTGATCGCCGCGATCTCGATGTCCTCTTCGTCCAGCAACCGGTCGAGGACGCCCCACGTGAATGCCCCATGCGCGCCGCCGCCCTGCAGGCCAAGATTGATCCGGATCATAGGCGACGCTCCTGTTATGCGGGACAGCGATCATGCTGCAGGTGCAGCATATGGGGCGCGACGCCCGGTTGGACAACCCGCAGCGACCGATGGTGCTGCAGGGTCATGGTGGAATGGCGTCGTCGGCATCTTTCAGCCGATCGAATCCCCTGATTCCCTAAAAGTGATTCACGCCAACAGCTTGGCAGACGAAGTGGATTCAGGGTGAGTCGCCCGGGGAAAAAGGCGTGCGGAACAGCCATTTCAGCCCTTGCCCCCCGATTCGCACCACTGTAACCCGTTGAAATCTGCGGATTGGCCAAAAAAAACCCCGGCACAAGGCCGGGGTGTAGTTATTGAGGCAGGTTTCATACAGGCAAGAAACCTATCGAGCAGTGAGTTATGTATAAGCATATTCGCTGAACTGTCCAAGCTAAAAGTTTGATAACCCTCGAAACCCTCTTTAGCGTATCCGTGAACGATCACGCACACCGGGGACATCCGCCGCCATGAGATTTCGACACGTCACGCGCCTGACCCACGGCGCCATCGCCGCCCTGTTGATCGGTGCGGCCCCCGCATGGGCCGAACCCCAGCACGGCATCGCGATGTACGGCGAACCGGCGATGCCCGCCGACTTCACACACCTTCCTTACGTCAATCCGGACGCCCCCACCGGTGGCCGCATCGTCACGGCAGAGGTCGGGACCTTCGACAGCATCAACCCCTATGTGCTCAAGGGCAATCCGCCGTGGCAGCTGCGCTTTCTGATCGGCGAGTCGCTGATGGGCCGCAGCCTCGACGAGCCCTTCACGCTCTATGGCCTGCTCGCCCAGTCGATCGAGACGGGCCCCAACCGCGAATGGGTGGAGTTCGTGCTGAATCCCGCCGCCACCTTCAGCGACGGCAGCCCCGTGACGGTCGAGGATGTGATCTGGTCCTTCGAGACGCTCGGCACCATCGGCAACCCGCGCTACCTCGGCTTCTGGGCCAAGGTCGAAACGATCGAGGAGACGGCCCCCGGCACCGTGCGGCTGACCTTCAACACCGCCGACCGCGAGCTTGCATTGCTGGCGGGCCTGCGCCCGATCCTGAAAAAAGCGCAGTGGGAAAACGTCGATTTCGCCAACGGCGGTCTGGACGTGATGCCGATCACCTCCGGGCCTTACGTGATCTCCGAAGTGGATGCGGGCCGGTCCGTCACCCTGACGCGCAACGCCGACTACTGGGGCCGCGATGTGGTCCCGTTCGAAAAGGGCCTGCACAACATCGACGAAATCCGACTGGAGTTCTTTGCGGATGAGACCGCCGCCTTCGAGGCGTTCAAGACCGGCGAGGTCAACTCCAACCGCGAGTTCAACGTGGCCCGCTGGGACCAGCAATACGATTTCCCGATGGTGCAGTCCGGCGACGTGGTGAAGTCGGTGATCCCGCACGGTCGCCCCTCCGGCATGACCGGCTTCGTGATGAACAGCCGCCAGCCGCAGTTCGCCGACTGGCGCGTGCGGGACGCGATGATCGCGGCCTTCAACTTCGAATTCATCAACGACGCCATGACCGGCAGCCAGCAGCCGCGCATCACGTCCTACTGGTCGAACTCGCCGCTGGCGATGGATGCGGGCCCCGCCACGGGGCGCGTGGCCGAACTGCTGGACCCCTTCGCCGCCGACCTGATCCCCGGCACGATGGACGGCTACGCCCTGCCCGTGTCGGACGGCACGGAACGCAACCGCCCCGGCACCCGCGCGGCGCTGGCACAGATGGAGGCGGCAGGCTGGACAGTGCAGGACGGCGTCATGCGCAACGAGGCGGGCGCGCCCTTTACCTTCGACATTCTGCTG
The DNA here is from genome assembly GCF_900110065.1 of Loktanella fryxellensis. GTDB lineage: Bacteria > Pseudomonadota > Alphaproteobacteria > Rhodobacterales > Rhodobacteraceae > Loktanella > Loktanella fryxellensis. The sequence continues at coordinate 10,599 of NZ_FOCI01000001.1, forward strand.
CAGCAGGGCGCGTCGGAAAATCAGGCCATCATCGACATGTATGTCGAAAGCCTGACGCGGATCGGCGTGACACCGACCGTGACCGTCGTCGATGACGCGCAATACACCGAACGCACCTCCGCGCTGGAGTTCGACATGACCTTCGGCAGGCTGGCGGTGTCGCTGTCGCCCGGCAACGAACAGTACCTCTACTTCGGGTCAGAGGCTGCGGATCAGCCCGGCACGCGCAACCTGATGGGGGTCAAATCCCCCGCCGTGGACAGCCTGATCGACACGCTGCTCACATCCGAGGACGAGACAGACTTCGTCGCCGCCGTGCAGGCGCTTGATCGGGTGCTGACCGCGGGTCGCTACTACATCCCGATCTACCAGTGGAACGACAGCCGTCTGGCCCATGCACGCCAGCTGCGCTTTCCCGACGTGATCCCGGTCTACGGCGACTTCAACGGCTGGCAGCCCGACGTCTGGTGGTGGGAGGAGTGAGGGTCGCAGCCCTCCTGCTGGCGCTGTTCACCCTTGCCGCCTGCACACCCGCCCGCGTGGTCGGCAATACGGCCATCGGCGCGGGTCAGGTGGCACTGGGGGCTGCCGATCTGGCGATCTGACCGCCAGCCCCGAACGCGACCGACAGGGGCCCTCCGGGGCCCCTTTTGCCGTGGCATGGCATCGGCGGTTGCAACGACCGCCTGCGCGGCCTATGGCTGACCCTCCGGTGTTGCAGTGCGCGCCCTTCTGGTGCGATCTGCGGACCCGCGTGCCGCACGGTATTGTCCATGCGGCCTCAATCGGCGCTGACACCGTCGTCCGACCCTTGCAACGGCCTGCTCCCGTCAACGGGGCCGGCCCGGTCGTCCGGGCGCGCGACATGGAACCAATGCCAGACGGGACCGTTCGTCCCGTGAACATACAAAGGAGCTTTCACATGCAATGGAGAGACGTTTCCCAGAACTGGGCCGCCTACATTCCCCGGATCCTGACCGAATGGCCCGACCTCGACGAGGACGAGGTTCAAAGCATCGACGGCGATCAGGATGCCTTCATCGCCTATCTGTCCAAGTCCAAGGGCGAGGACCGCGTCGCGGCCCAGATGGCGCTGGCCGACTGGCTGATGGGCGGTGAGCCCATCGACGTCAGCATGGCCGCCCAGAACGACAACGCCAACATCATGGCCTCCGCAGCCGACGTCCCCGCAGGCGAGGATGTCAGCGACGACGACGCCAAGTTCGGCGACGACAACGTGGCTGCCGAACCCGTCGGCCGCGCGTCCTGACGACATGACCGCCGCCCGACGGATCAACGCATCCGTCGGGCCACCCACGCGACACCCTCTGCCAGCGTCTCGCGTTTGCGACCTTCCCCAGCACACCAGCCATGATAAGAGCGCGCCAGCGACCCGGTGCTGCGTCTGCACCCCGAATTACACCCGCCACGCCGCATGCTGCGCTGCAACGAAAAGAGGCCCCCCATGGTCAAGCTCGACATCCTCTCCGACCCGATCTGTCCGTGGTGCTACATCGGCAAGGCCAATCTCTTTGCCGCACTGGCGCAGGTGCCGGACCATCCCTTTACGCTGGAATGGCATCCGTTCCAGCTAAACCCGGACATGCCGCACGCCGGTGCGGACCGCCGCAGCTATCTGGAGGCCAAGTTCGGTGGCCGTGCAGAGGCGGTCAGGGCCTATGCCCCGGTCGCCACCGCCGCAGAGGCGGCGGGTCTGACGTTGAACCTAGACAAGATCACGCGCACACCCAACACGCTGAACGCGCACCGCCTGATCCACTGGGCCGGGATCGAGGGGAACCAGACGCCGATGGTGGATCTGCTGTTCGCCGCCTACTTCGTCGACGGCCGCGACATTTCCGACCCCGAGGTGCTGTCCGATCTGGCGGATACCGCAGGTCTGGATGCGGCGCTGGTCCGCCGCCTGCTGGCCAGCGATGCGGACGTGACCGCCATCCGCGACCGTGACGCGCACAGCCGCAAGATGGGTGTCACCGCTGTTCCCACCTTCATCGTGGCAAGCCAGCACGCGGTGCCAGGTGCACAGCCCGCAGCGACATGGGTGCAGATCATCGCCGAGATCCAGTCGCAGATCGCCGCAGACGACTGACGCCTAACACCGGCGGCTGCATACGGATTCGCACGGGATGCCGTCGTTGTCGCGGTCCCGGATGGATTGGCCGCAGACCAGCAGCTTGTGACACGCCTCTTCGCAGCCCGACAGCATGTCGCAGGTCTGGTTGCTGCAATCGAAGGATTGCACCGCGATCATGCGATCCAGATCCGCCAACGTCGCCATGGGGGGCTGAAGCACCTGCGTCTGCGACGCCACTGACAGTGGCAACAGGATGCAACAGACCGACAACAGGCCGATAAGACGCACCATGACTGGCTCTCCCGAAAGGTTAACGCATTGTTAACCATTCGCGTGCCGGTTGTCCTAGCCCTTCTGTCCTGCCGCCCGCTTTGCCGCCAGATCGCGGGCGATATCGAACGCGCCCTGGATCTTGTCGCGCTCGCGCGTCCAGTCCTGCATGACGACGATCTTGTTGTCGCGCACCTTTGCCTGACCCTTGTAGTCGCCGATGAACTCCACCAGTCCTGCCGCATTGCTGAACTTGTCGTTGTGGAACCGCACGGTGGCGCCCTTGGGCCCCGCATCCAGCTGACCGATTCCGGCTTTCTTGCACATCGCCTTGATGCGCACGACCAGCAGCAACGTGTTCACCTCGCGCGGCAACGGGCCGAAGCGGTCGATCAGTTCGGCGGCAAAGCCTTCCAGCTCCACCTTGGTGCTCAGGTCCGACAGACGGCGATAAAGGCCCAGACGCACGTCGAGGTCGGGCACATAGGCCTCCGGGATCAGTACCGGCACGCCGAGGTTGATCTGCGGTGACCATTCGCCATCGTCCTGCAACCCTTCCGCCACGCCGGACCGGATCGCAGTGATCTGATCCTCCAGCATCTGCTGATAAAGCTCGTACCCCACTTCGCGCATCTGCCCGGACTGCTCCTCGCCCAGCAGGTTGCCAGCACCGCGAATGTCGAGATCCTGCGATGCCAGCGTGAACCCCGCGCCAAGGCTGTCGAGGCTGGCCAGCACGCGCAGACGCTTCTGCGCGGCAGGCGTCAGCTTCTGGCGCGGGACCGTGGTCAGATAGGCATAGGCCCGCGTCTTGGACCGGCCCACGCGGCCACGGATCTGATAAAGCTGCGACAGCCCGAACATGTCCGCGCGCCACACGATCATCGTATTGGCCTGCGGAATGTCGAGGCCGCTTTCCACGATGGTCGTCGCCACCAGCACGTCATACTTGCCGTCGTAGAAGGCGTTCATCCGGTCGTCGAGCTCGCCCGCCGCCATCTGGCCGGTTGCGGTGACGAAGGTGACTTCCGGCACCTCGCGCTCCATCCACGCCACCATCTCGTCCATGTCGGAAATGCGTGGCACGACAAAGAACGACTGCCCGCCCCGGTAATGTTCGCGCAGCAGCGCCTCGCGGATGGTGATCGTGTCGAACTCGGACACATAGGTACGGATCGCCAACCGGTCGATCGGCGGCGTACCGATGATGCTCAGGTCGCGCACGCCAGACAGCGACAGCTGCAGGGTGCGCGGGATCGGCGTCGCGGTCAGGGTCAGCACGTGGACGTCGGTGCGCAGGGACTTCAGCCGTTCCTTGTGCTGGACGCCGAACTTCTGTTCCTCGTCGATGACAAGCAGGCCGAGGTTGCGGAACCGCACGGATTTCGCCAGCAGTGCATGGGTGCCGACGACGATATCCACGCTGCCGTCCGTAAGGCCCGCACGAGTCGTGGCCGCATCCTTGGCCGACACGAACCGCGAAAGGGGCCGCACGTTCACGGGAAATCCGCGGAAACGCTCTGCAAAGCTTTGATAATGCTGGCGGGCCAGCAATGTTGTTGGGGCTATGATCGCCACCTGCACACCGGCCAGTGCGGCAACAAATGCCGCGCGGATCGCCACCTCGGTCTTGCCGAAGCCCACGTCGCCGCAGATCAGGCGATCCATCGGCTGCCCGCTTTCCAGATCATTCAGCACGTCGTCGATGGCGCTCAACTGGTCGTCGGTTTCCGCATAGGGGAACCGCGCCAGAAACTGGTCCCAGATGCCCTCCATCGGTTCCAGCACCGGCGCCTTGCGCAAGGCGCGCTCTGCCGCAACCCGGATCAGGCGTTCGGCGATCTGGCGGATGCGCTCCTTCAGGCGCGCCTTCTTGGCCTGCCACGCGCCGCCGCCCAGCTTGTCCAGCAGGCCTTCGTCGTGGCCATACTTGCTCAGCAGCTCGATATTCTCGACCGGCAGGTAAAGCTTGCTGTTCTCGGCGTATTCCAGCGCAAGACATTCGTGCGCGGCCCCCAGCGCGGTGACGACCTCCAGCCCAAGGAACCGCCCAACCCCGTGATCGACGTGCACCACCAGATCGCCCACCGACAGGGCGTTCGCCTCGGTCAGGAAGTTGTCGGCGCGGCGCTTGCGCTTGGCCTGCCGGATCAGCCGGTCGCCCAGCACGTCCTGTTCGGAAATCACCGTGACGCCGGGCGCCTCGAACCCCGCCTCCAGCGCCCAGACGGCCAGATGAACGCCGGACTTGCCGACGCGGGACCAGTCGCTGACGGGGATCACCTCGCCGATGCCCTCGTCCTCGATCAGGCCTGTCAGGCGTTCCCGCGCACCTTCGGAATAGGACGCGATCACGACCGGACCTGCCTGAACCTTTTTGCGAACATGCTCCGCCAAGGCGGTGAACAGGCTCAGGTTTTCCTGCTGACGCTCGGGGGCGAAGTTGCGCCCCGGTCGCGCGCCCGCGTCCAGCACACCCATGCCCACAGCCTGCGGCAGCGGGTTCAAGCGGATCACGCGCCGCCCGGCCAGCGCCGCATCCCATGCGGTATCGTCCAGATAGAGCTGATCCGGCGGCGCGGGCTTGTAGACGGAATCCATCCGCCCCTTCTGCGTCAGGGCGTGTTTGCGGGTCGCATATTGGTCGGCGATGCTGTCCCACCGGGCCAGCCGCTGCGGGCTGACCTGATCGTCCAGCGTGACGCTACCCTGCGGCAGATAGTCGAAGAGCGTTTCCAGATCGTCCTGAAAGAAGCCCAGCCAATGCTCGATGCCGGCATGCTTGCGCCCGGCGCTGACCGCTTCGTACAGCGGATCGTCGGTCCCTGCGGCCCCGAACTCGATGCGATAGCTCTGGCGGAACCGCGTGATCGCCGCCTCGTCGAGGATGACTTCCGACACCGGCGCCAGTTCGACCTCGGTCAGCTTTTCGGTCGTGCGCTGGGTGCCGGGATCGAACCGCCGCGCCGCGTCCAGCGTGTCGCCGAACAGATCGAGGCGCACCGGACCGCTTTGGCCCGGCGGATAGATGTCGATGATGCCGCCGCGCACGGCGTAATCGCCCGCCTCGCTCACGTTGGCGGTTTGGCTGAACCCCATCCGCGTCAGAAAGCCGCGCAACCCCGCCTCATTGATGCGGTCGCCCACACGGGCGGTGAATGCCGCCTCGCGCAGGGTGGCGCGGGCGGGCACCCGCTGCGTCGCGGCATTCAGCGTGGTCAGCAGGATGAACTGCGACGGCATCCCGTGCACGAGGGCCGCCAGCGTCGCCATCCGCGCGGCGGACACGTCCGCATTCGGCGATACCCGGTCATACGGCAGGCAATCCCACGCGGGAAACACGAACACCGGCATCGCGGGGGCGAAGAACGCCAATGCCGCCTGCATCGCCGCCAACCGCTTGTCGTCGCGCGCGACGTGCAGCACGGGCGCGCCCGACCGGTCGAGCTCCGACAGGATCAGCTTGGCGTCATAGCCCTCCGGGGCGCCTGACAGGGTGATGTGGGTGGGATCTGACATGGATGCTGACCTATCCGCATCCGGTGCCGTGTCAAGGCGCGCGACGCTACAGCCCGCGCACCGTGGCGAGCACGTGGATCATGCCATACATCGCGGTCACGAAGATCGCAGTCATCCCGATCACCTGCATCCATAGCCTGTGCCGCAGCAACATCGCGTAAAGCTGCGCAGGCTCCGGGTCCGCCGCGCGGATGCGCCGGGCGCTGGCCAGCGTGACGGCAAACGCGATGCTCAGCGGCAGGGTCAGCAGAAAGATCGCCTGCGCCATCTCGACGTCATAGACGAACCCCAGCAGCGCCAGCGTCGTCAGCAGGAAACACAGGAAAGCGGTCAGTGCGAGACCCGCCGATCCCGCGATGCCCAGCAGGCGGTTCACGTTGATCCGCACCAGATCGACCATGTCATCCTCGGTCTGTCCACCGCTGCGGCGGGCACGCGTGATCATGTCGAACGGCACGCCAAGGACATAGTAGCTGACCGACGACCATGTCACCGCCAGCATGATCCAGTACCAGACGGACGAGAACGACCGCAGGTCGATCACCTGAAAGAGGACGTTGCTCCAATCCAAATCGCGTTCTTTCCCAGCCCGTGGCGTTGCGCGGACCCTAGTCCGGCGATCCGCCCTTGCCCATACTTGTGACACCGCATGTTTCGTGCAAGTTCATGGTGTGTGACAAGAAAGGCCCTGCCCCATGAAACCGACCGTCGCCCCGTTCCCCGCCACGCGCCTGCGCCGTCTGCGGGCGATGCCCGCCGTGCGCCGTCTGTCGCGCCAGCACCGGTTGAGCGTGGATGACCTGATCTGGCCGATCTTCGTCATGGCGGGCCGCGACGACGAACACGCCATCCCCTCGATGCCCGGCGTCACGCGCAAGACAGTCGACCGCGCCGTGCAGGCGGCACAAGAGGCGCACAAGCTGGGCATCCCCGCCATGTGCATCTTTCCCTATACGGGCATGGCTGAACGGACAGAGGATTGCGCCCTCGCCTGGTCGCCGGACAACATCAGCAATCAGGCGATCCGCGCGATCAAGGACGCGGTTCCCGACATCGCGATCATGACCGACATCGCGCTCGACCCCTACAACATCAACGGCCACGACGGCTTTGTCGAAGATGGCCGCATCGTGAACGACCGCACGGTCGAGGCGCTGGTGAAGATGTCGCTCGCACAGGCGGAGGCTGGGGCCGACATCCTCGGCCCGTCGGACATGATGGACGGTCGCATCGCCGCGATCCGGTCGGCACTGGAAGCCGCGGGCCACATCGACGTGGCGATCCTGAGCTATACCGCGAAATACGCGAGCGCCTTCTACGGCCCGTTCCGCGATGCGGTGGGGGCATCGGCGGCGCTGACGGGCGACAAGAACACCTACCAGATGGACCCCGGTAACGCGCAAGAGGCGCTGCGACTGGTCGAACGCGACCTGATGGAAGGCGCGGACATGGTCATGGTAAAGCCGGGGATGCCCTATCTGGACATCTGCCGGCTGGTCAAGGACACCTACGGCGTACCGACCTATGCCTATCAGGTCAGCGGTGAATACGCGATGTTGCAGGCCGCGATCCAGAACGGCTGGCTGGACGGACCCAAGGTGATGATGGAGAGCCTTCTGGCCTTCAAGCGTGCCGGATGCGATGGGATCCTGACCTATTTCGCCCCCGAGGCGGCGAAACTGTTGCACCGGCTTTGACGGATTGTTGCCGCATCTGGAATTAGCGTGTGACACATTCGCCTGATTCGCTTATCCTGCACCCCATAACAGGGGCGGCAAACGCCCCGATGGCAGTATGGGGCAGCACGGATGATACGGATCACACGACGGCATTTCGTCATGGCGGCAGCGGCCTTGCCGCTGGCGGCCTGCGGCAACGGCATCAACGGCAACGGCGCATCGACCATCGACGCCCGCGTCGCATCGACGCTCGACTTCATGTACGACACATATCCCGGCACCACGGACCTGCGCGACAAGGCGGCGGGTGTGCTGGTCATGCCGCTTGTGACAGAAGCCGGGCTTGGCCTTGGCGGGTCGTTCGGTCGCGGTGCGTTGCAGGTCGGCGGGACGACGGTGGATTACTACTCCGCCACCTCCGGCTCTGCCGGGTTGCAGATCGGCGCACAGCAATACAGCCACGTCCTGTTCTTCATGACCGAAAGCGCGCTGGCGGATTTCCGGTCGTCGATGGGCTGGGCGGCGGGCGCGAACCTGCAATACGTCGCCGCCGATCAGGGCGAGATCCTGCGTGCGGAAACCATCACCTCGCTGGCCCCCGTGATCGCCGTGGTCTTTGCGCAAAGCGGTCTGCGCATCGGGGCCACGCTCGAAGGGACGAAATACACCCGCATCATTCCCTGACATGACGCCCATCCTGATCCTCGCCGCCGGGCTGTCCACCCGGATGCGGGGTGTGGACAAGCTGGCGCAGGACGTGGGCGGCGTGCCGCTGCTGCGCCGCATCGTGCAACAGGCCGCGACGGTCGGCCCCATTTACGTGGCATTGCACCACCGCGCGGCGGAACGGCGCGCGCTGCTGGCCGGTCTGGACGTGACGGCCCTGCACGTGCCGGAGGCCGCCGAGGGGCAATCCGGCACCCTGCGTGGCGGCGTGGCCCGCCTGCCCGACTGCGCCGCGTTCATGGTGCTGCTGGCCGATCTGCCGCTCTTGACCGGGCCTGATTTGGCGGCGGTCGTGGCCGCACGGGCGGCACACCCTGACGCGCTGATCTGGCGCGGTGCGACGCCGGACGGACGGCCCGGCCATCCCCTCCTCTTCGACGCCAGCCTGCGGCCGGGCTTTGCCGCGCTGTCCGGCGACGATGGCGGTGCGGCCCTTGTGCGGCCCTTGCGACACCGCACGCATCTGGTGCCCTTCGCCGACGACCGCGCCCTGTTCGATCTGGATACGCCAGAGGCGTGGGCCGCCTTCCGCGCCCGCCCGGACTGATCCCCACGTCATCGGCCCCAAAACGGACACGGGCCGCAGGATTTCTCCTGCGGCCCGCCCCGGTGTCTTCCGTCACAGCCCCCTGATCGGGAAAGCTGCAACCGTTTACTTCATCAGAAGCTTTGCTTCGTGCTTCTTCAGCGCCTTGCGGGCCGACTGGTAGCCGTTCAGCCCCTCGGTCGTGGCCAGTTCCGGGAACAGCTCAAAAATCTCGTTCCGCTGGCTGTTGCCAAGACCGTTCAGCGAGTAGTCGCCGGGGTGGAAGCTTTCGGTCCACGCGCCGTTCGACAACACCACTTCGTGACGCTCGAACATGAAGTGGATGTAGGTCGTCCGCATCACGTCCAGCGTGTGGATACCCTTCGCGCCCGTCATGTGCTTGGCCGCCGCAAGAACTTCACGCTCCTCGAAGTAGAGCTGGGTCTTTTCGCTTGCGACCAGCACCCGGTGGTTGGGCGACAGCAGCATGTCCCGCTCGGGCAGACCGTTGCCAAGCGCACCGGCCTTGATGAGGATCGGCTTCATGTGCGGCTTCGCGGCCAGCTCCTTGCCAGTCATCTCCTTGGCACCGACCCAGGCGATTTCCTGGATGCCGTTGTCGCGGGTGATCACCTTGTCGCCCGGGCGCAGATCCTCGACCAGACGCTCGCCACGGGGTGTGGCGATGGTCGTGCCGGGGGTAAAGCAGGGCGCCTCGATCTCCTTGAAGGTGGCCGTCGTGCCATCCTTGAAGAAGATGGTGCCGGACTCGCGCAGTTCCTCGCTGTCGCCCGCGCCGCCATTGCGGACGATGCGGTCGATCTTGTGTAGCGTGGCCTGATCGAAGTTGAACGTGTCGATGTCCTTGTCGTCAGGATCCTCGCCACCCACGATCACGTCGCCGGCGGAGGCATCGGTGAACCGGTCGGTTCCCAATCCGCCGAACACCTTGTCAGCCCCCGCGCCGCTGCTGATGACATCGTCGCCCGCATCGCCGTTGATGACATCGTGACCTTCGCCGCCAAACAGCGTGTCGTTGTCCACACCGCCGAACAGGGTGTCGTTGCCCGCATCGCCAAAGATCGTGTCCGCATCGTCGCGGCCAAAGATCGTGTCGTTGCCGTCACCGCCAAAGATCGTGTCGCGGTTGTCGTCCACGGCCGGATCAAAGGAGTCGTCCAGCTCGATCTCGGCGACCAGACCGCCATAGATCAGGTCGTTGCCGCCGTTGCCATACAAGGTGTCTTCGCCCTGGCTGCCGATGATCGTGTCGTCGCCGTCGCCGCCTTCGACATAGTCGTCGTCGATGCCTGCATCGATCGTGTCGTTCCCGATGCCGCCAAAGATGGTGTCATCGTCGTCGCCGGTCGTGATCGTGTCGTTGCCTGCCCCGCCAAAGACCACGTCGCGGTCGTCGTTCGGGAACGGGTCATTGTCGCCGATGGGCAGGCCCGGAACGATGGGGCCCGGATAGTCGTAGTCGGTCGCAGGCGTTGCATGGTTGCCCGTGTTGATGACATCGTCGCCATCGTCGCCGTGAACCGTGTCGTTGCCGATCCCGGCCGTGATGGAGTCGTTGCCCTTGCCGCCGAAGATCGTGTCGTTACCCTCGCCGCCGGTGATCAGGTCGTCACCATCCTCGCCGTACAGCGTGTCGTTGCCGCCGTTGCCTGCGATGGTGTCGTTGCCGTTGTCGCCTTCGACATAGTCGTTGCCGTCGCCACCCTGGATGGTGTCATGCGCGCCGCCGGCATAGATGAAGTCGTCGCCGGCCCCGCCCTGCAGGTCGTCGTTACCGGTTCCGCCAAAGAGCGTGTCATTCCCGGTTCCACCAAAGAGCGTGTCGTTGCCAGCCCCACCGATCAGCGTGTCGTTGCCGGCATCGCCGAACAGCGTGTCGTTGCCGGCTCCGCCGTCGATGCTGTCGTTGCCGATGCCGCCGAAGACTTCGTCGTTGCCGTTGCCGGCATTGATCTTGTCGTCGCCGCCCAGACCAAGGATCAGGTCGTCGTCACCCACGTCGCCGGGCAGGATCGCGTCGTTGCCGTCGACGATGTCACCGTTGGCATCGATGAAGCCGGGGTTGATCACATCGCTGCCATCGGTGCCCAGGATCGTGCCGTCACGGGTGCCGACCACCTCGAACGATACGGTCGCGGTATCGAAGCCGCCCTTGCCGTCGCTGACGGTGTAGGTGATGCTGGTCGTCGCGGTCTCATTCAGGACCAGATCGTCGAAATCGCCGTTGGCATCGAAATCCACGCTGCCGTCGGCATTGATCTTGACCAGACCACCGTTGCTGGCGGCCACGAAGGTGCCGACACCGCCAGCGGCGGCACCGACGCCCACGACAGACAGACGATCACCGTTGGCATCCGTGTCGTTGGTCAGCACGTTGCCGTCGATGTCACCGCCCATTTCGCGCGGGGCGACGGTGATGCCGTCGTCCCTGGCGTCGGGGGCCGTGTTGAACGGCGTACCGCCATCGACCTTTTCGATCTCGGTATAGTCGATGAATTCGCCCGTCGGCTTGCCTGCCGTGTCCACGAACACGATCCGCCCGGTAAAGCTGTTGCCATCGGCGTCCAGCACGGGCGTGCCGATGCCGCCGGGACCGGTGTTGAGGTAGATCGTGCCAGCCGGCAGGATCAGCGTGTCGAAGTCGTCGCCACCCGCGCCGCCATCCACGACGTCACCGGCACTGCCGGTGATGACGTCGCGGTCGTCGCCACCGAACAGCCGGTCGTGACCGACACCGCCATTCAGGGTGTCGGCGCCAGCGCCGCCCAGCATGGTGTCGTTGCCCAAACCGCCGGTCATGATGTCGTTGCCGGCACCACCTTCCATGTGGTCGTCACCGGCACCGCCGTCCATGGTGTCGTTGCCCGCATCGCCATAAAGCTTGTCGTTGCCGCCAGCGCCCAGCACGATGTCGTTGCCGTCGCCGCCAAATGCCACGTCGCCCGCAGCACCGGTCTGGAGGTTGGCCAGACCCTGCTCGTTGTCGGCCCAGGAACCGGTGTGGATCTCGTCGTTGCCGGCACCGCCAAAGATCGTGTCGCTGCCGTCGGCACCGGCATTGAAGGCCTCGCCCGTCTTGACCGAGGCGCGGCTGTCGTCATCGCCGGTGATAATGTCGTCGCCGCTGCCGCCGATGATGGTGTCGTTGCCGGCGCCGCCGGCAAGCACGTTGGCGTAATCCGCCGCAGGACGCGTGCCGGAGGCGGCACCCGTGGATACCGCGCCGTCGTCCGCTTCAGAGATGGTGTCGTTGCCGGTGCCGCCGGTCACGACATCCTTGCCGGCACCGCCGGAGATGATGTCGTTGCCGCCCTGACCCGCGATGATGTCATCGCCCGCCCCGCCGAACAGTGAATCGTTGCCGTCCTGCGTGTCCGCACCCGGCACGACCGTCGTGTCGAAATAGACGTCGGTCACGTTGATGCCCGCGTCGGAGTTCGTCTGCAGGGCCTGCACTTTGGTGTGAATGATTTCGATCCGGTCGACCGGGCCCTGGATGTTCACCAGCGCCGAATAGAAGTCATTCGTCTCGGAGCTGTCGCCACCGCGCGACAGCAGCAGTTCGTTGCCGCCGACGCCGTCATTGTTGGACGCGTGAATGCCGTTGCCCGTCGCGACATGGATCGGGATCAGCTTGCCCTGCGCGTCGTAGGCCCGGATCTCGACCTTGGACGAATTGTCGATGTCGTTGATGCGGAAGCTGACGTTGTTCACGTCGCGCGAGAAGTCGAGGTTGTAGGTCGCCGTCTCGCCGTCCTTGTCGAGGACCGAATCGAGCGAGCTGTGCGGATTGACTGCTGCGCCGTCCGCCGAGATCGAGTGGACCTTCTGCTGCTCTGTCTCGAAGGTCGTCGCGGGATGCTCGTTCGCGCGGGTGACCGAGAATGCCACGTTCACGTTGCCGGTGTTCTGGACGAACCCGCCGTTCAGGTTGTCGCCGTCGTCGATGGCGCTGCCGTCCTTGCCGGGGTCGGGGGCCTTGGACCATTCGAAGCTTTCGCGCACGGTCTTGGGCCCCGGCGCCACGGCGTTCGGGCCGTTGTCGCCATAGATCACGTCGTTGCCGTCGCCGCCGGACGCCTTGTCGTCACCGCCGCCACCGATCAGGCGATCGTGTCCCGCACCACCGTCCAGCACGTCGTGACCGGCGTTGCCTTCGATATGGTCGTTGCCGGCATCGCCGTTAAGCGTGTCGTTGCCGGCGCCGCCGAACAGCTTGTCGTCGTCCGCACCGCCGTTGACGATGTCGTTGCCGTCGCCGCCGAACGCGGTGTCGTGGCCTGCGCCACCGAAGATCGTGTCGTTGCCGGCGCCGCCTTCCAGCGTGTCGTTGCCGGCACCGCCATCGACGAGGTCATTGCCTTCCTCGCCGTTCACGTAGTCGTTGTCGTTGCCGCCAAAGAGCTTGTCGTCACCGACGCCGCCCCAGATTTTGTCATTGCCGTCGTCACCATAGAAGGTGTCGTTGCCGGACCCTTGGCCCGCGCCCGTCTCGTCGTCGATGGTGTCGTTGCCGGCACCGCCATAGACGATGTCGTTGCCGTGAAAGGTCTGGACGTGATCGTCGCCGGCACCGGCGCGGACGAAATCGTCGTTTGCCGCAGCACCGGTCAGCCGCGCATCGCCGTTGTCGATCCGGTCACCTTGCGGGTCGCCGCGATAGTTGAGGTCGATGACGTCGTTGCCGGCGGTGCCGTCCACATAACCGTCGAGTTTCGCAGCGCCTGCAGGGGTGCAGTCGATCCAGCGGCCGAACAGGTCCAGCTTGTAGACGGAAACGCACTTGGACAGGTCTGTGGGTGTGCCGTTCCACCACTTGCCGTCGGTGTCACACCATTTGTAGGTGCCAAAGCCAAACAGGGAAAGCGTCATCTCTCAATTCCTCACACAGGGCCGCGCGCGGCGCCAGAACATGCCATTGTGCGCAGTCCCTCAGGAACTGCGCAACGTACCGAACAGCGGCCGAAACCACTGCACCATAATCCTCAGCATGGGATGACCCCGTTGCCGCAGACACCAAAACATTCGCCGATGCGCCTGAACATCGACCCGACCGCCCCAATCGGCCGGTTTTGCCCCCCAGTTGGGCTATTGAAGTGATATACTGTCGGAGGATTTCGAAAAAGGATTAAAATCGGGCACGGGGCCGAAACCGAACCACCAAATGCGCCTTTTTTGGGGCCGATGGTGCCGCAACTTCCTCAACAGGCAAGCTACTGTTTCCTTTACGGAAACAAAGATGCGGTGGCCGTTGTGCCAAAGGGTTGAAAACTTGTGGTTTCACACTGTGAAACCCGCAAAGTGGGCGTCGGCTGATGCTCAAGTGGCACCAATGTCCGTGACGTTAACTTTCTGTTCTTTTTTTGCACCGCGTCACAGTTCCGCCCGATTTCAGCGCTGGTGCCGGGCATGACTGTTCGGTGGACGGTGACAAGAGCGGCCTGCAGCGTAGATTGTCGCTGAACGTGCTTTTCCAGCCTGCTCGGCCCGCAGAATCAAGGTGGAAAACTGAAAGGAACGTGAACCATGCCCGACGTGCAGACGACGTCGTCTGCGTGGTACCGGTGGTCGGACTCGAACCGACAAGACCTTGCGATCGGGGGATTTTGAATCCCCTGCGTCTACCATTCCGCCACACCGGCAGGTGCGCCTGTCACGTATCCGCACCGCCGCGCGGCGTCAATCCGTTGCACGCAGCGGGCGCATGGTTTCAGGGCGGGGGCCACCACCCAGCGTCAGATACTCCGACGCAAGGGCGGGGACGCAGAGGGCGGTCCTCAAAGACGATCGACGGAAAAGGTGTCGCACGCCGTCAGATCTCCGCTCTCATAGCCTGTCGCGAACCACCGCTGGCGCTGCGCGCTGCTGCCGTGGGTAAAGCTGTCGGGGCGCACCGCCTGCCCCGCGCCCCGCTGCAGGGCGTCGTCGCCGATCCGTGCGGCGGCATTCATCGCCTCGTCGATGTCGCCCGGCTCCAGCGTGCCGAACATCGCCTGCGCCCCTTGCGCCCAGACACCGGCATAGCAATCGGCCTGCAACTCGGTCCGCACCGACAGGGCATTCGACTGCGCCGCGTCCACCTGACCGCGCATCCGGTTGACCTGCCCGAGGATGCCAAGCTCGTTCTGGACGTGATGCGCGACCTCGTGGGCGATCACATATGCGGCGGCGAAATCGCCACCGGCGCCAAGCTGGTCGCGCAGCGTGCGGAAGAAGGCGGTATCCAGAAAGATCTCCGCATTGGCGGGGCAATAGAACGGTCCCGTCGCCGCATCCGCCGTGCCGCAGGCCGACTGCGTGATGCCGTCGAACAACACCAGTCGCGGCGGCGCATAGGGCTCGTCCACCTGTGCGGCAAAGATCTTCGCCCAGACCTCCTCGGTGTCCGCAAGGACGACGCCGACGAACTGCTCCAGCTCCGGGTCGGCGGCGTCGATCGGGCCGCGGTCAACCTGTTCGCTGCCCGTGCTGGTCCCGCCGGACCCCACGAGGGCCGAGACATCGACACCGAAATACCAGCCGATCAGCAGCACCACGATACCCGCGATGCCGCCGATCCCGCCCACGGCGCGCCCGCCGCCGCCGCCGCTGCGGCGCTCGATGTTCCGGCTGACCCGGCGCCCTTGCCATTTCATCGCATGTCTCCCCGGCGCGCCGCGCGCCACGATCACGTTATAGTGTCGCCCTGCTGCGCGACAACAGGCCGCCGCACGGTGGGGCGGCGCGCGCATCGGCGCGGCCCCGGACTTGACCCCGCCGTCCGATCCGTGGCTTAACGCCAGCAGATCGCAAGAGGTGTCCGATGCCCGTCTGCCGCAGCACGTCCCACCCGCGTCCCGCCGGAGCACGCCTGTGACCCGCAAACCCCTGATCGTCGCAGCGGCCGGCGGATCGGCCCTGCTGCTGGCGGGCGCCTATGTGTTCCAGGCCCTCGGCTATCTGCCGTGTGCGATGTGCCTATGGCAGCGCTGGCCGCACTGGGCTGCCATCGTCATCGGCATAGCGGCTCTTGCGTTGCCGGGCCGTGCAATGCCGCTGCTGGGGGGCGTGGCCGCCGCCGTCACCAGCGGGATCGGCGTCTATCATACCGGTGTTGAACGGGCCTGGTGGCCCGGTCCTGCGTCTTGCACGGGCGGCGGCGGCGGCGCGCTGTCCGGCGATCTGCTGTCCATGGACGGCCCGCGTCTGATCCTGTGCGATCAGGTCAGCTGGGAGTTTCTGACCCTCTCCATGGCAAGCTGGAATGCCCTGTTCTCGGCCATCCTCGTCCTGATCTGGATCGCCGCAGCCCGCGCCCCCGCCGCATCGCCCCCCCTCGCAGGAGCAGCCCGATGACCGCCACCCACTGCATCCTGATCGGTGCGCCCGTCGACAGCGGCAAGCGCCGCCGCGGCTGCCTCATGGGGCCCGACGCCTACCGCACCGCCGGCTTGCTGGAGGCGATCACCGCGCTGGGCCACACGGTCGAGGATCTGGGCAACCTGGCACCCGCCGAAGCCTCTCCCGCACCGCACCGCAACGCTGCCATTCATGCACTGGCGCAGAACGTGGGCTGGACGCAGACCCTGATGGATGCCGCCCGCACGGCGGCCCCACGTGGCCTGCCGATCTTCCTCGGCGGCGATCATGCGCTGGCGCTGGGCAGCGTCGCAGGCATGGCGGCGCATGCGCAGGATGCGGGCCGTCCCTTCTTCGTGCTGTGGCTCGACGCGCACAGCGACATCCACACCCCCGATACCTCGGACAGTGGCAACCTGCATGGCACACCCGTGGGCTACGTCACCGGACGCGACGGGTTCGACGCGTTCCCCCCCCTGCCCGCCCGCGTCGATCCCGCGAACATCTGCATGATCGGCCTGCGGTCCGTCGACGCCGCCGAACACACCACGCTGCTTGCGATGAACATCGACGTGGTGGACATGCGCATGATCGACGAAACCGGCATCCGCGCACCGCTCGCAGCCTTCCTCGACCGGGTGCAGGCGGCGGACGGCCTGTTGCACGTCAGCCTCGACGTGGACTTCCTCGACCCGGCCGTGGCCCCCGCCGTCGGCACCACCGTCCCCGGCGGCGCCACCGTGAGAGAGGCGCATCTGGTGATGGAGATGCTCTGCGACAGCGGTCGCGTCACCTCGCTCGATCTGGTGGAACTCAACCCGTTCCTCGACGACCGGGGCAAGACCGCGTCGCTGATGGTCGACCTCACCGCTTCCCTGCTGGGCCGCCGCGTGTTCGACCGCCCCACCCGCAGCCACGCATAAGGCTGCAGACAGCCGCCGACACCGGGTCCCCCGTTCTTCTGGTCCCAAATATCCCGGGGTCCGGGGCAGCGCCCCGGTGGCCTGCCGCCCTCAGTGGTAATGGAACTCACCCACCACGTTGCGCCACTCCCCCGGCGCGATCAGCTTGCGGTGGGTGAACCGCACCGAATGCAGCGGCCCCTCCAGCGTCTCGCGCCAGAAGCCGATGAATTTCAACAATCGGGCGTGATCGGGCGCCAGATCGTAGTCCTGCCAGACGTAGGTGTTCAACACATGCGGATAGTCCGGCATGTGATAGGTCATCTCGGCCGTGGTCAGCCCGTAGCCCTTCAGCATCAGTTCCGTTTCCGTCGACATCATACATTCCCTTGCCGCATGGCCCCCCCCTGACGCCCACGATTCCACGGATTGATTAAAAGTCAACGAAAACAGGTTGTTGGCAATCATGCGCCACGGCTGTCAAAGCCTTCGGGCATCAGGCGTTGCGCACCAGATCGTGTATCTGATATGGTCCCGTGAACCAGATACAGGTCCGCTTGCAGCAAGGCAGTCACGTGAACGATACCCCGGAAACGCCTGAAAACGATGATGAAAACGCCACGCCAAAGTGGACGTATGACGGCCCGTCCGTCACCATCGAACACGAGCTCAAGACGGCCTATCTCGATTATGCCATGTCGGTCATCGTCAGCCGGGCGATCCCCGACCTGCGTGACGGGCTGAAACCTGTGCACCGCCGCATCCTCTATGCGATGCACGACACCAACAACACCTTCGACAAGCCCTACCGCAAATCCTCGCGCCCGGTGGCCGAGACGATGGGCAAATACCACCCGCACGGCGACAGCGCGATCTACGACGCGCTCGTGCGGATGGCGCAGGACTTCTCGATGAGCCTCGTGCTGCTCGACGGTCAGGGCAATTTCGGCTCCATGGACGGGGACAAGGCCGCCGCCTACCGCTATACCGAAGTGCGGATGCGCAAGGTGGCGAACTACCTGCTCGACGACATCGACAAGGACACCGTCGACTTCCAGTACAACTACGACGGCAAGGACCGCGAACCCACGGTTCTGCCTGCGAAATATCCCAACATGCTGGTCAACGGCGCGGGTGGCATCGCCGTCGGCATGGCGACCAACATCCCGCCCCACAATCTAGGCGAGGTGATCGACGCCACGCTGGCGCTGATCGACAACCCCGACATGACCTCCGAGGACCTGATCGATTTCATCCCCGCCCCCGACTTTCCCACCGGCGGGCAGATCATGGGCCGGTCAGGTGCGCGCAAGGCGTATCTGGAGGGGCGTGGGTCCGTCATCATGCGCGCGACGACCCACACCGAAGAAATCCGCAAGGATCGCTATGCCATCGTCATCGACGACGTGCCCTATCAGGTGAACAAGTCCGCGATGATCGACCGAATCGCAGAGGCCGCCCGCGACAAGCGGATCGAGGGCATCGCCCACGTACAGGACGAATCGGACCGCAACGGCGTGCGCGTCGTCGTCGAACTGAAACGCGACGCCACCGCAGAGGTGGTGCTGAACCAGCTCTACCGTTTCACGCCGATGCAGACGAACTTCGCCTGCAACATGCTGGCGCTGAACGGCGGACGCCCCGAAACGCTGACCCTGCGCCGCTTCCTGACCGCCTTCGTCGATTTCCGCGAAGACGTGGTCGCCCGCCGCACCGCGTTCGAATTGCGCAAGGCGCGAGAGCGCAGCCACATCCTGTGCGGTCTGGCCGTCGCCGTCACCAACATCGACGAAATCGTCGCGACCATCCGCAAGTCCGCAGATGCCGCCGAGGCGCGAGAGGCGCTGATGACCCGCCGCTGGCCCGCGCAGGATATCCTCGAATACATCGCGCTGATCGACGATCCGACCCATACCGCCAACGACGACGGCACCTACAACCTGAGCGAGGCACAGGCCCGCGCCATCCTCGAACTGCGTCTGCAGCGCCTGACGCAACTCGGCGTCAAGGAAGTCACCGACGAACTCAAGGAACTGGCCGCCAAGATCCGCGACTACCTCGAAATCCTCGGCTCCCGCGACCGGATCATGCAGATCATCCGCGACGAGCTGCGCGACGTCCGCGACCAGTTCGCCGTGCCGCGCCGGTCCGCCATCGTCGACTGGGCCGCCGACATGGACGACGAGGATCTGATCGAGCGCGAGGACATGGTCGTGACCGTGACCTCCGGCGGCTACATCAAGCGCACGGCGCTGGCCGACTTCCGCGCGCAGCGCCGCGGCGGCAAGGGCCTGTCGTCGATGGCGACCAAGGAAGAGGACGTCGTCACCACCCTCTTCGTCGCCAACACGCATACGCAACTGCTGTTCTTCACGACCGACGGCATGGCCTACAAGCTGAAGTGCTGGCAGTTGCCGCTGGGCAGCCGCACGGCCAAGGGCAAGGCGGTCGTCAACATCCTGCCGATCCAGACCGGCATCAGCATCGCCGCGATCATGCCCGTCGACCGGGCCGAGGCGGACTGGGACGACCTGCAGGTCGTCTTTGCCACGTCGCGCGGGACCGTGCGCCGCAACAAGCTGTCGGATTTCACCACCGTGAACCGCAACGGCAAGATCGCGATGAAATTCGAAGGCGAGGATGTGGGCAACACCCTGATCAATGCGCGTATCGCATCGAACGACGACGACGTGATGCTGGTCACCAACGCCGGCCGCGCCATCCGCTTTCCGGCGACCGACGTGCGTATCTTCAACTCCCGCGCCTCCACCGGCGTGCGCGGCATTCGTCTGAACGGCGACGACCGCGTGGTGTCCATGTCGATCATCCGCCACTTCGACGCCGCCGCAGAGGAGCGTGCCGCCTACCTCAAGATGCGCCGCGCCATGGCGGGCCTTGCGGACGACGCCGAGGTGTCCGATGACGAGGACGACGTGACGCCGGGCACGATCAGCCCCGCCCGCTATGCCGAAATGTCAGCAGCCGAAAACCTGATCCTCACGATCACATCAAGAGGGTCAGGCAAGCTCAGCTCCAGTCACGATTATCCCGTGCGCGGGCGTGGCGGCATGGGGGTCACGGCGATGGACAAGGCGATGCGCGGCGGCGATCTGGTGTCGTCCTTCCCGGTCGATCTGTCCGACCAGATCATGCTCGTCACATCAACCGGCCAGTCGATCCGGGTGCCGGTCGACGGCATCAGTTTCCGCTCTCGCGGGGCTGGCGGGGTCAAAGTGTTCGACACCGCCAAGGGTGAAGAGGTCGTCAGCGTCGCCTGGATTGCCGATCAGGGTGATGCAGAAGACACAGAGACGGCGGGGCCTGCGGCATAATCCTGCCGCAATCGCCTGCATCTGTTGTCGGACAGGGCTGCGTTCTGTAACGTCATGGGCAAGAGGGGCTAACCCTCAGCACATAACAAACGAACGAGGCGCGTAAATGAACACATCAGCAGCATGCGCTGCCGCCATTATGTTGGCAGCAGCATCCCCCGCACTGGCACAGGTCTCCGGCGGTGAGCTGGGCATCGAATACAACGCCCCGCTGAACGGGTCCGACTTTGGCGGCACGACCTATTCGGGTGGACTCGGTTACGGCGTCATGAACGTGGCGAACGTGTCGGCCAACGTCGCGGGCTACAAGTTCGACAACCTCGGCACCGATGCCAGCAACGTGACGCTGCACGCCACCTACCTCATGTCGTCCGACATCGGGGTCGGCGCCTTCGTCGCCTCCGACAGCATCGAAGGCGAAAATGCCACCCTCGTCGGCGTCGAAGGGCGCGGAACACTCTACGGCGCGTCGCTTGGTGGCTATCTGGGCCGGGCGGACGATGGCACCGACACGGGCACGATCTTTGGCGTGGATGGCGCCTATGCCCTGCGCTCGGGCTTTTCCGCCATCGGCAACATCGACTATTTCGATGCGGGCGGTGACAACCTGAGCCAGATTTCCGTAGGCGGCGAATATCAGATGGCCGTCGGACCGCAGTTCTATGCCCAGATCGGCAGCGTCACCGGCGACTTCGACGGCGTGTCGGAATCCTACGGCTTCTTCACGGTGGGCGCCAAGGTCGCCTTCGGTGCGGATCAGGGCACGCTGTTCACGAACCGCAGCATCCTCGAGGTTCTGCCGGGCTTCTGACCCTTTGCAAATCGGCCCGCGGTGGCCTACATCGCGGGCATGACACATCATCTGAACATCATCGGCGGCGGCATGGCCGGGTCAGAGGCCGCCTGGCAGGCGGCCAATGCGGGTCTGCGCGTGACCATCCACGAAATGCGGCCAAAGGTCGGCACCTTCGCCCATCGCACCGGCGATCTGGGCGAGATGGTCTGCTCCAACTCCTTCCGGTCCGACGACCACGAACAGAACGCCGTGGGCCTGCTGCATTGGGAAATGCGTGCGGCGGACGGCCTCATCATGCAGACCGCGCAGAAACATCGCCTGCCCGCAGGCGGCGCACTGGCCGTCGACCGCGACCCCTTTGCCGCCAGCGTCACCGCAGCGCTGAAGGCGCACCCGAACATCGACGTCGTCTATGACGAAATCACCGACCTGCCCCGCGACGGCCAGTGGATCATTGCCACCGGCCCCCTGACCAGCGGCGCACTGGCCGAAGCGATCCGCACGGAGACCGGTGCCGACAGCCTCGCCTTCTTCGACGCCATCGCGCCCATCGTCTATGCCGACACGGTGAACATGGACGTGGCCTGGCGGCAATCCCGCTACGACAAGGGCGAGACGGAGGACGAGCGCACCGCATACCTCAACTGCCCGATGACCAAGGACCAGTACGAGGCGTTCATCGACGCGCTGCTGGCCGCCGAGAAGACCGAGTTCAAGGACGGCGAAACCGCCGCCTACTTCGACGGCTGCCTGCCAATCGAAGTGATGGCCGAACGGGGCCGCGAAACTCTGCGCTTCGGCCCGATGAAACCCGTGGGCCTCACCAATGCCCATGACCCCGAGACAAAGGCCTATGCAGTCGTGCAGTTGCGCCGCGACAACGCGCTCGGCACGCTCTACAACATCGTGGGCTTCCAGACCAAGATGAAGTACGGCGCGCAGAAGACTGTTTTTGCGATGATTTCGGGGTTGGAGACGGCAGAGTTCGCGCGCCTTGGCGGCATTCACCGCAACACGTTCATCAACTCGCCCGTACTGCTCGACCATCAGATGCGGCTGAAATCGAGGCCGAACATCCGCTTTGCGGGGCAGATCACCGGCGTCGAAGGCTATGTCGAAAGCGCTGCGATGGGCCTGCTGGCCGCCCGCTTGGCCGTGGCGCAGGCGCATGGCATCGACCTGCCACCGGTGCCCAACACCACGGCGATGGGCGCACTGGTGCACCACATCACCGGCGGCGCGGATGCCAAGACGTTCCAGCCGATGAACGTGAACTTCGGTCTGTTCCCGCCGCTCGAGGCGTCCGGGATCAAAGGTGGCCGTCGCGGGCGCAAGGACCGCTACAAGGCCTACACTGACCGCGCCAAGGCCGACTGGACCGCATGGCTGGCTCAGACGGAAACCGTGCCCGCTTGATCACACGCTTCGCCCCGTCGCCGACCGGGCCGCTGCATCTGGGCCACGCCTATTCGGCGATGCTGGCGCATGACATGGCGATGGCTGCGGGCGGCACGTTCCTGCTCAGGATCGAGGACATCGACCAGACCCGCGCTCGTCCCCAGTGGGAGGCGCAGATCCTGGACGACCTGCACTGGCTGGGCCTCACGTGGCCCACGCCCGTCATGCGACAATCGGACCGCGGGCCGGCCTATGACGCGGCGCTCGACGCGCTGTGGCAGCGGGGGCTGCTCTATCCCTGCACCTGCAACCGCCGCGACATCCTGACCGCCGCCAGCGCCCCGCAGGAAGGCGCGCCGATGGGCCCCGATGGCGTGATCTATCCCGGCACCTGTAGTGGCAAACCCCGGTCAGGTCCGCGCCCGACGGACAGCGCCTTGCGGCTCGACACGAGCTTGGCCCTGCAAGGCAATGACGCGCATGGATTACCCGATGACGTGCCGACCACGATCGGCGACGTGGTGCTGGCCCGGCGCGACATGGGCACGTCCTATCACCTGTCGGTGGTCGTGGACGATGCGGCCCAGGGCGTCACCCATGTCTTGCGCGGAGAGGACTTGTCGGACGCTACGCCGATCCACATCCTGCTACAACGCCTGCTCGGCCTTGTCACGCCCACCTACCGCCACCACCGCCTGATCCGCGACGAGGCTGGCAAGCGACTGGCAAAGCGCGACGACGCCCGGGCCATCGCGATCTACCGCGCGGACGGGGCCTCGCCGCAGGACATCCGCGCGATGGTCGGGCTGGCCTGACATCATCTTGCCCGAAATACCCGCCCGCGGCAGGCGTCCTCAACCCACCATCGGCGCAGCCGTCACCGTTTCCCCACTACCGTCCACCAGCGTATAGAAACACGACTGACGCCCGGTGTGACACGCGGGCCCGGTCTGATCGACGCGGACCAGCAGGCAGTCGCGGTCGCAATCGATGCGGAACTCCACCAGCTCCTGTACGTGACCCGATGTCTCGCCCTTGATCCAGAACGCCTGCCGGGACCGCGACCAATAGGTGACGCGCCCAGTGGCCAGCGTCCGCGCCACCGCATCGGCATTCATCCAAGCCATCATCAGCACCTGCCCGCTGGTCGCGTCCTGCGCGATGGCGGGGATCAGCCCTGCAGCATCATAGCGCAGCGTGAGGGGGTCGAAGGGCATGGGTGCAACCTTTGCAACAGGACCAATGCCGCCTATCTAGGGGGCACGCTGCGAAAGGGCAAACCGATGACCGACAAGGCCGAGATGATGAAGCTCTATTCGACGCGGATCCTCGCCCTCGCCGCCGACGTGCCACATACGACCCGGCTGACGGCCCCTGACGGCACCGCGCGCCGCCGCGCGCCGCTCTGCGGCTCGACCGTGACGGTGGACGTGGGCGTCAACGACGGGCACGTCACCGCCTTCGGTCAGGACGTGAAAGCCTGTGCGCTGGGTCAGGCGGCCGCATCGGTGGTGGGTCACGCGGTGATCGGCCTCGACCGGGCGACGATACAGCGCGGCCGGGACGAGCTTCTTGCGATGCTGACGACCGACGGCCCGGTGCCCGCAGCCCCCTTCGAAGGTCTTGCGGTGCTGGAACCGGCGCGCGATTACAAGAACCGCCATGCGTCCATCATGCTCAGCCTCGACGCCACGCTGGACGCCCTGACCGCAGCGCGGGCGAAGCCATAAAAAAAACCGCCGCACATCCGGGCAGGATGGCGGCGGCAAGGGGTGCGACCCGGCGGAAACGGTCAGGGCAGGCAACCCGGTGACCGTGGGGACAGGCGGATGCAGCGGCCCGGTGGGACAGGCGCGCCGCGATGCCGAATCGCGGCAGGTCAGATCATCGCAGGCAGGGACAATCCGACAAACAGCATGACAACCAGTGAGGCGACCCCGATCGCGTCGGCCAGAAGTGTATCGCGGCTACGGTGGATCGCGGTCTTGATATCCTTGGCCATGGGCTCTCTCCTCCGGTTGGCTTCTGTTGCTTCTTTGTTCTCACATCTTTGTGGGTTCTGTAAAGAACTTTTTAAGAACATTCGTGAACATTGTACCCCGATGTTCTCAACCCACTGAAATCAGGCGGATCCCGCGGTCCTGTTCCATCAGCCACAGCAGCACCCGCGCCGCCTGACCCCGCGGGGTGGTCAGCGCGGGATCGTCGTGCAGCAGCTTGCGGGCGTCCGACTGCGCCACGGCCATCAGCGCCGCCTGCCGTTCCAGATCGGCGATGCGGAATCGCGGCAGTCCCGACTGCGCGGTGCCGATCATGTCGCCTGCGCCACGGATCGCCAGATCCTCCTCCGCGATGCGAAAGCCGTCCGCGGTCTCTCGCAGGATGCCAAGCCGCCGCTGCGCCGTCTCGCTCATCGGGGCCTGATACAGCAGCAGACAGGTGGACGCCGCTGCCCCGCGCCCGACGCGGCCACGCAGTTGGTGCAGCTGGGCCAGACCGTAACTCTCGGCCCGTTCCACCACCATGATGGAGGCGTTGGGCACATTGACGCCCACCTCGATCACCGTCGTGGCCACCAGCACGCGGGTCTGCCCGGCCGCGAACCGCGCCATCGCCGTGTCCTTGTCCGCGGGCGGCATCTGCCCGTGCACCAGCCCCACGACACCGTCGCCCAAGGCGGCACGCAGCGCGGCAAAGCGTTGCTCGGCTGCCGTCATGTCCAGCGTCTCGCTTTCCTCGACCAGCGGGCAGACCCAATAGGCCTGCCGTCCGTCGGCCACGGCGGCGCGCAGACGGTCCACCACCTCGTCCAGCCGGTCCGTGGGGATCAGCGCGGTGGTGACGGGGGTGCGACCGGGCGGCTTTTCGTCCAGCACGCTCAGGTCCATTTCGCCATATTGCGCAAGGCTCAGGCTGCGCGGAATCGGGGTGGCGGTCATCACCAGCACGTCGGCCGCCTGCCCTTTGGCCCCCAGTTCCATCCGCTGCGCCACGCCGAAGCGGTGCTGTTCGTCCACCACCGCCAGCCGCAGATCGTGAAACACCACGTCCTTCTGGAACACCGCATGGGTGCCGACCAGAATATCGATCCGACCCTCCGCCAGGGCCGCCAGCTTGTCGCGGCGCACGGCGCCCTTGTCGCGGCCCGTGAGAATCTCCAGCACGACGCCCGCATTCGCCGCCAGCGGGCGCAACCCGTCGAGGTGCTGGCGGGCGAGGATCTCCGTCGGAGCCATCATCACGCCCTGCCCGCCCGCCTCTACCGCGGCCAGCAGCGACAGGAGTGCCACGAGGGTTTTCCCTGATCCCACATCGCCTTGCAGCAATCTGTTCATGCGGTGCGGTGCGGCCATGTCGCCCTGGATTTCGGCCACCGACCGCCGCTGCGCAGCAGTGGGGGCGTAGGGCAAGGCGGCCAGCACCCGGTCCTGCAACAACCCGGTCGCCTGCGTCACCCGCCCCGGCTTGCGCCGGATCTGTGCACGGGCCAGCGCCAGTGTCAGCTGATGCGCAAAGAGTTCGTCATAGGCCAGACGCGTGCGCGCTGGCGTGAACGGTGACAGGTCGGTGCTGGCCTGCGGGCGGTGCGCCGCAGCCAGCGCCGTGTGCCAGTCAGGCCAGCCTTCGCGCACCAGCAATGGGCCGTCGATCCATTCCGCCAGCGGCGGGGCCAGTGCGACCGCTGCCTGCGTCGCCTTGAACATCAGCTTTTGCGTGATCCCCGCACTCAACGGATAGACCGGCTCATAGGCGGGAATGGTATCGGCATCGGCGGGCGACAGGATGTAGTCGGGATGCGCCATCTGGCCGATGCCGTCGAAAGGTTCGATACGCCCCGACACGATCCGCCGCGTCCCTTCGGGCAACTGATGCGTCAGATAATCGCCCTTGGCGTGAAAGAAGATCAGCTGAAACGTGGTCTCAGCATCGCTCACCGTGATGCGGTAGGGCCGCCCCTTGACGGTCGGCGGCATGTGCGGCCCCACCGTCACCTCGACCGTCACGACCGCAGGCGGGACGACATCGTTGATCGTGGCGCGCCTGTGGCGGTCGATGCCGCCCTGCGGCAAGGTGAACAACACATCGCGCGGGCGCGTGATGTCCAGATGCTTCAGCAATTGCGCGGATTTCGCGCCGATCCCCTTCAGCGTGACGATTTCACCAAAAAGGGGAAAGAGGACCTCCGGCCTGCCGGTCACGCGTCACCGATCAGGGTCAGCCACCCATCCTCATCGATGGTTTCCACCCCAAGTTCTGCGGCCTTGGCGGCCTTGGACCCCGCACCGGGGCCGGCCACCAGCAGATCTGTCTTGGCGCTGACAGAACCTGCCACCTTGGCGCCAAGCGCCTCGGCGCGGGCCTTCGCCTCGGCGCGGGTCATCTTTTCCAGCGTGCCGGTGAACACGACGGTCTTGCCCGCCACGGGGCTGGTGCTGGACGCGCGGGCCACCACCGGCTGCACCGTCAGCTCCGCCACGAGGCGGTCGATCGACGCCCGCTCCGCCGGTTGTTGCAAGGTCGTGACCAGCGCCGTGGCGACCGTGGCGCCGATCCCCTCGATCCCCACCAGATCGTCCCATGCCGTGCGGGCGTCGGGCGGGACGCTGGACCAGGCCGCGTCGCGTACCGCTTTCAGACTGGCGCGACGCCCGGCGTCGGCGGCCGCACGACGCTCCTCAGCCTCGGCCCGGTCGGCCTGAAGTTGTGCGACGGCGGCGGGGGCTGCGGCATCCACGGCGGTCATCAGCGCTGTCCACGTGCCGAAGTGGCGCGCGAGATCGGACGCTGCAACCTCGCCCACATGGCGGATACCCAATGCGAAGATCAGGCGATTGAGCGGGATATTCCTTTTCTCGTCAATGGCATCGAACAGGTTTCTCACGCTGGTCTTGCCGAACCCATCGCGGTTTTCCAGCCGCGCGATCGCGGCGTCGTTGCGGGCGCGCAGGGTAAAGACGTCGGCCGGTTCGCGTACCGCAAGCGCGTTATCGCCAAAGAAGTATTCGACCTGTTTCGCGCCAAGCCCCTCGATGTCGAAAGCCGCGCGGCTGACGAAGTGCCGCAGCTTTTCCAGCGCCTGCGCCGGGCAGATCAGCCCGCCCGTACAGCGCCGCACCGAATCGCCGTCTTCGCGCACGGCATCGGACCCACAGTCCGGGCATGTCTCTGGAAAGACATAAGGCACCGCGTCCGCAGGCCTGCGCGCCAGATCCACGTCGCGGATCTTGGGGATGACGTCGCCCGCGCGAAAGACCTCGACCCAGTCGCCGACGCGGATGTCGCGGCCGTCGCGGATCGTGTTGCCGTCGCTGCTGCGTCCGGCAATGTAATCCTCGTTGTGCAGGGTCGCGTTGCCGACGACGACGCCACCCACCGTGACGGGCGCCAGCCGCGCCACCGGCGACAGCGCGCCCGTCCGCCCGACCTGGATGTCGATGCCCGCAAGCTGCGTCCAGGCCCGTTCCGCCGGAAACTTGTGCGCGATGGCCCATCGCGGCGTGGTCGACCGAAAGCCGAGCCTGCGTTGCAGGGCGAGGTCGTCCACCTTGTACACCACGCCGTCGATATCGTAGCCGAGCGTGGCGCGGTCGACCGCGATCCTGTCATAATGTGCGATCATCTGGTCCGGGCCGTCGCAGACCTGCGTCAACGGATTGACCGCGAAGCCGAGGGCGGCCAGCCGGTCGATCGCGCCGGACTGCGTGTCTGCCAGCGCCTCCGACACCTCGCCCCAGGCATAGGCGAAGAAGCGCAGCGGGCGCGCTGCGGTGATGCCGGCATCGAGTTGCCGCAGCGACCCTGCCGCCGCATTGCGCGGGTTGGCAAAGGTCTTGCTCCCCGCTGCCACCTGCCGGTCATTCAGCGCCGCAAAATCGTCGTGGGCCATATAGACCTCGCCCCGCACCTCAAGGATCTGCGGCGCGCCGGTCAATCGCTGCGGGATCGTGTCCAGCGTGCGCGCGTTCGGCGTCACATTCTCGCCGACGGTGCCGTCGCCGCGCGTGGCCGCATGGACCAGAACGCCACCCTCGTAGCGCAGCGACAGCGACAGGCCGTCGATCTTGGGCTCTGCCACGTAGCGCAGGGGCACGTCGGGCGCGATCCCGAGGTAGCGGCGGATCCCGCTATCGAAATCGACGATGTCCGCATCGGCAAAGGCATTGGCCAGCGACATCATGCGATGGGCATGGGTGACCTTGCCGAAACCGTCGCTGATCGGTGCACCGACCCGGTCGCTGGGCGAATCGGACCGCTTGAGGTCCGGGAAGGCCGCCTCCAACGCCTGATTGCGGCGCTTCAGCGCGTCGTAGTCGGCATCCGACAGGACAGGGGCATCTTTGCCGTGATACGCATCGTCAGCGGCCGTCAGCCGGACGGCCAGATCGGCCAGTTCCGCGATGACGGCGCTGCGGTCCATCTGCGATGGCACCGGTGCCTCTGTCCGGGCCATGTCGCCTGTCGTCTGCGATGCCATTGTGACGTCTCCGGTCTGCACCCGCCGCTGCGCGGAGCCTCGCAGAAGCTAGGGCCTGCGGCGTCGGACGTCCAGCAGCGACTCATCCGTGCCGCCGTCGCGGCACGACCTGGCAGCGCACGGTGTCAGGCGCCGAGGGCGATCTGCGTCTTGGCCATCTGGATCTGCGGATCGCGCAGGACGTAACCACGTCCCCAGACCGTCTCGATGAAATTGTCGCCGCCCGTGGCCTCGGTCAGTTTCTTGCGCAACTTGCAGATGAACACGTCGATGATCTTCAATTCCGGCTCGTCCATGCCGCCGTACAGATGATTGAGGAACATTTCCTTGGTCAGGGTCGTGCCCTTTCGCAGGCTCAGGAGTTCCAGCATCTGATACTCCTTGCCGGTCAGATGCACGGCGGTGCCGTTCACCTCTACCGTCTTGGCGTCCAGGTTGACGGCAATGGTCCCGGTGCGGATCACCGACTGGGCGTGTCCCTTGGACCGGCGGATGATGGCATGGATGCGCGCCACCAACTCCTCGCGGTGGAAGGGTTTGGTCAGGTAGTCGTCTGCACCGAAACCGAAACCCTTCAATTTGTTGTCGGTATCATCCTCGCCGGACAGGATCAGGATCGGCGTGTCGATGCGCGCCAGCCGTAATTGCCGCAGCACCTCGTGCCCGTTCATGTCCGGCAGGTTCAGATCGAGGAGGATCAGGTCGTAGTCGTAGAGCTTTGCCAGATCGATGCCCTCTTCACCCATGTCGGTGGCATAGACGTTCAGATTGGCGTGGCTCAGCATCAGTTCGATGCTCTTGGATGTGGTGGGATCGTCTTCGACCAACAATACGCGCATGAAGCCTCTCCGCTCTCTATGTCGACTTACAAATTGATCTTTAAAAGTTAACGCTCCGTTACGAATAAAAGGTTTTATGCCTGTTCATCCTTCGGTTGTCTATATTGCTGCAACGCTGTCGTGCGCAGGGCATCACGACCATGCAGCCGCATCGCGGTTTCCCAGGATGCGAATTCGTCTTCCGTCAGATCGTATGTGGCAAGTGCCGCCTCGCGCGGGATCAAGCCGTGGGTCACGGCCGCCACCACCGCCGCCTTGCGCGAGGCGACCCAGCGCCGCGTGCGGGCAGGCGGCAGGTCCGCACGTGTCATGATCGACCCGTCAGGCAGGGTCACGGACCGCGGCCCATCGACTTTCTTCAGAAACATGCCGCATCTTTCCCATCAACCTTGCGGAACCGACACTCGGTGAAAGGCTTTAAGGACTGGTAAGCGCGGGTCGCAGCATATAGATCGCATTCGTCTCGACTTTGACCCGACCTGTCGCAAGGTGACTGCCATGCCCCTCGACCACGCTTTGAATTCGCTCGGTTTTGCCAAGCCACCCGCGCAGACGCGGGTCGTCGTCGCCATGTCGGGTGGGGTCGACAGTTCCGTCGTGGCCGCTCAACTGGCAAGCGAAGGCTATGACGTCGTGGGGGTGACCCTGCAACTTTACGACCATGGCGCAGCGCTGGCCCGCAAGGGCGCCTGTTGCGCCGGGCGCGACATTCACGACGCCGCGCGCATCGCTGAAAAGATGGGATTTCCGCACTACGTCCTCGATTACGAGAATATGTTCCGCGAGGCGGTGATCGACGAGTTCGCCGACAGCTATCTGGCGGGTGCCACGCCGGTGCCCTGCATCCGCTGCAATGAGCGGGTGAAGTTCAAGGATCTGCTGGCGACAGCGCGCGATCTGGACGCGGACTGCATGGCAACGGGGCATTACATCCAGCGCAAGACGGGCACGCTGGGGCCCGAGCTGCACGCCGCGGCCGATGCCAACCGCGACCAGAGCTATTTCCTGTTCTCGACCACCGCAGAGCAGCTGGATTACCTGAGGTTCCCGTTGGGACATCTTGAAACGAAAGCACAAACGCGCGCGCTTGCCGCGCAGTACGGCCTGTCCGTCGCGGACAAGCCCGACAGTCAGGACATCTGTTTCGTACCCGACGGCAACTATGCCGCCGTGATCGAGAAGCTGCGCCCCGGTGCCGCCGCCCCCGGCGAGATCGTCGATGTGGACGGCACCGTGCTGGGCACGCATCGCGGGCTGATCCACTATACCATCGGGCAGCGTCGCGGGCTTGGCATCGGCGGGTTGGAGACGCCGCTTTATGTGGTGAAGCTGGACGTGGACACGCGCCGCGTGATCGTCGGACCGAAAGCGATGCTGGCGACCCGCCGCGTGCCGCTGCGCGAGGTCAACTGGCTGGGGGACGGCGGTTTTCTGGCCGGTGGCACCCGCCAGATCGCGGTCAAGGTGCGGTCCACCAAGCCGCCCGTGGAAGCGACGCTGCGCCCGATCAGCGACACCGAAGCCGAGGTCGAGCTGTTCGCCGCCGAGGAAGGCGTGAGCCCCGGTCAGGCCTGCGTATTCTATGATCCCGCCAGCACGCGCGTGCTGGGCGGCGGCTGGATCTGGCGCGGGCACTGACCGTCACAAACCGCTGGAAAACGGCGCGAGGCCGCCGTAACCAGTCGCCATGATCTATTCATCCTCAGCCGACTGGCTGGCCGCACCGCACAAACACCTGCTGCTGATGGGCATGTCCGGTCTGGGCAAGACCCATGTCGCCAGCCTGCTGCGGCGCAGCGGCGACTGGTTCCACTATTCGGTCGATTACCGCATCGGCACCCGCCACATGGGTGAACTCATCGCCGACAACGCCAAGGCGGAGGCGATGAAGGTGCCGTTCCTGCGCGACCTGCTGCTGTCCGACAGCATCGCCATCGTGTCCAACATCACCTTCGACAACCTCGATCCGGTGTCCACCTATCTGGGCAAGCCGGGCGATCCGGCGCGTGGTGGCCTGCCGCTTGCGGAATATACCCGCCGGCAGGAGCAGTTCCGCCGGGCAGAGGTCGCGGCGCTGCTGGATACCGGGCATTTCATCGACCGGGCCCGCGCGCTCTATGGTTATCCGCATTTCGTGTGCGACACGGGCGGGTCGATCTGCGAATGGGTCGATCCCAAAGACGCGAACGATCCGGTGATGACGCATCTGGCCGCCCGCACGCTGATCGTCTGGATCGAAGGGTCGGATGCGCATACGGCGGAACTGGTACGCCGGTTCGATGCGGCACCGAAGCCGATGTCCTATCAGGCGGGGTTCCTGATGGACGCATGGCGCAGCTATCTGGCCGACAACGACTGCACGGAAGGAGACGTCGATCCCGACGCCTTCATCCGCTGGACCTATGCCCGCGCCTTGGCGCACCGTCAGCCGCGCTATCGCGCCATCGCTGAGCGGTGGGGGCTGACGATCCCTGCGAGCGACGTGGCGACCGTGCGCACGTCGTCCGACGTGGAGGCGCTGATCGCCCGTGCGCTGATGCAGGTTGAGATGCGGGGCTGACCCGCCTATCTGCCACGCACCGACTGACAGGATACCAGACATGCCGATCAAACTGCCATCCACCCTGCCCGCCTATGCCGTGCTGTCGCGCGAAGGCGTCATGGTCATGGCCGAGGATACGGCCGACCGGCAGGACATCCGCCCGCTGCGCATCGCGCTGTTGAACCTGATGCCGAAAAAGATCCAGACCGAGAACCAGTTCGCGCGCCTGATCGGCGCCACGCCGCTGCAGATCGAGTTGAGCCTGATCCGCATGAGCGAGCACCAGACCCGCAACACCGCCGCAGAGCACATGGAGGAGTTCTATCGCCCCTTCGCGGACGTGGCGGCGACGGGCGAAAAGTTCGACGGCCTGATCATCACCGGCGCGCCGATCGAGCATCTGGCGTTCGGGGACGTGACCTATTGGAACGAGCTGCAACAGGTCTTCGACTGGACGCAAAGCCATGTGCATTCGACCTTCGGCGTCTGCTGGGGCGGCATGGCGATGATCAACCATTTCCATGGCGTGCAGAAACATGCGTTGGAAAACAAGGCCTTTGGATGCTTTCGTCATGTGGTGACATCGCCCGCCTCGCCCTATCTGCGGGGGTTTTCGGACGACATCGTGGTGCCGGTCAGCCGCTGGACCGAGATGCGCCAGAGCGAGATCGACGCGCATGGGTCGTTGCAGACCCTGATCACCAGCGCAGAGACCGGGCCATGTCTGGTCGAGGACCCGCAGCACCGCGCGCTCTATGTCTTCAACCATTTCGAATACGACAGCGGCACGTTGAAACAGGAATACGACCGCGACGTGGCGGCGGGGACGCCGATCAACGTGCCCTGCAACTACTATCTCGGTAACGATCCCGCCAATCCGCCGCAGAACCGCTGGAGAAGCCACGCGCACCTTCTATATGGCAACTGGATCAACGAAATCTATCAATCCACAAAGTATGATTTGAATGAAATTGGCACGTAGAGCGTTCACCCTGTCGGCCCTGACGCTGGGTCTGGGCGCCGTCCTGACCGGCTGCACGGCCAGCCAGCGCTTTCAGTCGGCAGAGGCCGCGTTTCCGCCGATCGGCGAATTCGTGACCGTCGCAGGTGGCGCGCGCGTCCATTACATCCAGGCGGGCAGTGGCCCCGACGTGGTGCTGATCCACGGGGCGGGCGGCAATTTGCGCGACTACAAGTTCCAGCTGTTCGACCGGCTGGCGGAAAACTACCGCGTGACGGCGTTCGACAGGCCGGGCTTGGGATATACCGACCGCTTTCCGGGCCTGCCGGACGGGCCGTTCGCGACGGCTGGCGAAAGCCCGCTGCAACAGGCCATGATGCTGCGCGACGCGGCCAACCAGTTGGGCGTCACCGATCCGGTGGTCGTGGGACATTCGCTGGGCGGCATCGTGACCTATCAGTGGGCCCTGATGGGACTGGATGAGGAAAGCCCTGTAAACGCTTCTGCCATCGTGTCTTTCGCCGGTGTTGCAATGCCTTGGCCCGGTGGCCTCGGGGCTTATTACACCATCAACGGCAGTGCGTTCGGCGGGGCCGTGACGATCCCGCTGATCGCGGCCTTCGTGCCGACATCGACGGTCGAGAACGTGATCGAGGGCACCTTCGCCCCACAAGCCGCGACCCCCGGCTATGGCGAGTACATCGGCGCGCCGCTGGCGCTGCGACCAAGCACGTTCCGCGCAAACGTGCGGCAGGTGAACACGATGCGGCCACATACGGTCGAGATGGTGAAACGCTATCCCGAACTGACCCTGCCGGTCGAAATCCTGCATGGCACCGAAGACAGCACGGTTCCCATCGACATCCACTCCGACCGGATCGCCGAGATCATCCCGACCACCAATCTGGTCCGGATGGAGGGGATCGGCCACATGCCCCACCACGTCGATCCTGATGCGGCCATCGCCGCAATCGACCGCGCCGCGACCCGCGCCGGATTGCGCTGACGGCGTCCTCTGACATAGTGCGGCAGCACACTGCGGAGGATGCCATGACCAAACCGTTCGACGGCGGGATCAGCCGCTTTTTCGAGGATGACGCCCCGGACGCGGTGCGCGATCTGATCCGCAACGCGGACAAGGACCACATCTCGAACCCGGACTTTCCCTATCCGGATGAGTGGTCCAAGACGCCCTACGAGGCGGCGCTGGCGGACCTGCAGATCGAACTGGCGAAACTGCAGGCCGCGACGCAGTCCGACGGACAGCGCATCGTCGTGCTGTTCGAGGGCCGCGATGCCGCAGGCAAGGGCGGCACCATCGCCCGCTTTCGCGAGAACATGAACCCGCGCCACGCCCGCGTCGTCGCCCTGTCGAAACCCACCCACACCGAGGCGACGGAGTGGTATTTCCAGCGCTACATCCGCCAACTGCCCGCCGCCGGCGAGATCGTGTTCTTCGACCGAAGCTGGTACAACCGCGGCGTCGTCGAACACGTCTTCGGCTTTTGCACGCCCGCACAGCGCGAAGCGTGGTTCAGGCAGGTCACGGCGTTCGAAAAGCTGCTGGTGGACGACGGGATCAGGCTTTTTAAGCTCTGGCTGACCGTGGGACGCGCGACGCAGTTGCAGCGCTTTCTCGACCGCGAGAATGACCCGCTCAAACAATGGAAGTTGAGCCAGATCGACGTGGACGGGTTGCACAAGTGGGACGACTACACGACGGCCATCGACGAGACGTTGACCCGCACCCATACCGCCGATGCGCCCTGGACGGTGATCCTGGCCGACGACAAACGCCGCGCGCGGGTGAATGCGATCCGTGCAGTGCTGACGCCGCTGGAATATGCAGGCAAGTCGGCCAAGGCCATCGGCGACGTTGATCCCTTGATCGTCGGTGCCCCAGATCTGCGCCATGGCTAAGCAGGGCTATCACCACGGCAATCTGGCGCAGGCCCTCGTCGATGCGTGCCTGTCGCTGATCGAGGCGCGTGGTCCCATGGGCTTCACCCTGTCGGAGGCCGCACGCGAGGCGGGGGTCACGCCTGCCGCCGTCTATCGCCACTTTCAGGGCCGCGACGACCTGATCGCAG
This sequence comes from Loktanella fryxellensis, assembly GCF_900110065.1. Lineage (GTDB taxonomy): Bacteria > Pseudomonadota > Alphaproteobacteria > Rhodobacterales > Rhodobacteraceae > Loktanella > Loktanella fryxellensis. The sequence goes on from NZ_FOCI01000001.1 coordinate 46,108, forward strand.
AGGCGGCGTTGCAGGGCTACACCGTGTTCGCCGACCGGATGGAGGCGGCGTATGCCACGGGCCAGCCGTCAGACCTGCGGGCGTTCCTCGCGACCGGGGCGGCCTATCTGCAGTTCGCCCGCGACAATCCCGGCCACTACGTCGCGATGTTCGAAAGCGGCATCTCCGTCAACCGCTCGCCCGCGCTGAATGCCGCGGCCTCACGGGGGCTGGGCGTCCTCGAACAGGCAGCGGCCGACCTGTCGCGCCACATTCCACCGGCCCGCAGGCCGCCGCCGCAGATGTTCGCCGCCCATGTCTGGGCCCTGTCGCACGGCGTGGTCGAACTCTTTGCCCGCGGCAATCCCGGCAGGACGAGCCCCTATTCCCCCGACGATCTGCTGGAAACCGGCGTCGGGATCTACCTGCGCGGTCTGGGCCTGCTGCCCGCCGATACCTGAGACGGTGCTTGCCAGCGGCGGCGATGCGGTCCACAGCGGGCCGCACAACCGACCGACACACAGCAGACAGGCGCGCACACCTTGGACGGATCACTTGCGGCGATATTCATGGCCATCAGCCTTGCGGATGCGGGCTTTGGCACCGCGTCAGGGACCGACCGCGCCCCCGTGACGCCGCGCTTTTCCATGCAGGCCGGCACCGTGATGTTCGACGGCGACCACATCGGGCAGGAGTTGTATCTGGGCGTCGATTCCGCCCGCCGCCTTGGCCCGGTGCAACCGACATATGCCCTGTCCATCACCACCGATGGCGATGTCTGGGTGGGCGCCGGCGCGAAGTGGACCAGCAGCGCCGTGCTGCCCGGTCCGCTGTTTTTCGAGACCAGCCTGATGCCCGGCCTCTATGCGCGCGGCGGTGGGCCCGATCTTGGCAGCGTGCTGGAATTCCGGTCTGCCATCGGCGTGGGATATACCTTCGACACCGATGCGACGCTGACGGTCAGCTACGACCACCGCTCGAACGGCGACATCGCGCACATCAACCCGGGGCTGGAGGTGCTGTCGCTGCGCGTGGCGGTGCCATTCTAGAACACCACGATGGCGCGCTCGTCCCAGCCGATCCGGGTCTGCGCCCCCACCTCGAGCACGGGACGCCCGATCAGGTTTTTCATCGCGATCGTCAGGGGTTCCGGCACGTCCTTTACCCGGACGTCGTAATAGGTCATGTCGCCGTAATAGACGACCTCGTCCACGGTCGCCGTCGTCTCGTGGCGCGACGCCGTTTCGCCCTCGAACAGGATCGCCAGCGTTTCCGGGCGGATGCCGACCGCTGCGGGACCGATGACCGCCCCTTCCGGCACCTGCACATGGGGCACCTGCGTCACGCCGAACCCGGCGATGTCCAGCGTCACGGCCCCGTCGATGCCCGTGACCTGGGCGGGCAGGAAGTTCATCTTGCCGATGAACTCCGCCACCCGGCGCGAGTTCGGGCGACGGTACAGCGTTTCGGGATCGTCCAGCTGACCGATTTCGCCCGCGAACATGACGGCGATGCGGTCCGACATGACCAGCGCCTCCTCCTGGTCGTGGGTGACGAGGATGAAGGTGATGCCGATATGGCGTTGCAGGCGGATCAGTTCGACCTGCATGTGTTCGCGCATCTTCTTGTCCAGCGCCGACAGCGGCTCGTCCAGCAGCAGCACCTTGGGCTTCAGGATCAGCGCGCGCGCCAGCGCCACGCGCTGGCGCTGGCCACCGGACATGGCATGGGACGCGCGATTCTCGTACCCGTCGAGGCCGACCAGATGCAGCGCTTCCTTGACCAGTGCGGCATGCTGAGACTTGGCGATGTCGCGGCGCGTGCGCAGGCCGAAGGCCACGTTCTGGCCCACCGTCAGGTGCGGGAAGATCGCATAGGACTGGAACACCATGTTGGTGGGCCGCTTGTTCGGCGGCACGTCGCTCATGTCGCGGCCAGAGATCATGACCGTGCCGCCGGACACCCCCTCGAACCCCGCGATGACGCGCAGCAGGGTGGTCTTGCCGCAGCCAGACGGGCCCAGCAGGGAAAAGAACTCGCCCTCTCGGATGGTCAGGTTGATGTCGCGCAGCGCATGATAGTCGCCATAGTATTTCTGGACGCCGCGCAGCGTGATGAGGTCGGTCAAAGGAAGCCCCCGGTATCGGTGCCGCCGGCGCGACGTACGCCCCGCCTGCGGAAGATTTCGGCAATGGTCAGCAGCAGGATCGAGAGCGCCACGAGGATCGTCCCCAGCGCCATGATGACCGGCAGCGACGACGGGAACCGCAAGAGGCCCCAGATATAGACCGGCATGGTCGGATTCGCGCCGGTCAGAAAGAACGCGATGATGAACTCGTCCAGGCTGATGGTGAAGGCGATCAGCATGGACGACACGATCCCGGGCATGACCAGCGGCAGCGTGACCAGCCGGAACGCGGACCAGCGGGATTCGCCCAGATCCAGCGCCGCCTCCTCCATCGCCGGATCGAGGGCGGCGAAGGCGCCGTTCAGGATCGCGATGGAGAACGGCGTGCAGATCAGCACGTGCGCCATGATGATCGTCCAGTTGCCCAAAGACAGCCCCAGCACCTGCCGCAGGACCACCAGCAGCGACACGGCCACGATGATTTCCGGCAGCACGAGCGGCAGCATGATAAAGCCGGTGATGCCCTTCTTGCCGCGAAAATCGCTCATCGCACCGGCGCGGGCGGCGCACAGCCCGAGGATGGTGGCGAAGACGGCGGTGCAGGCGGCGATGACCAGCGAATTACGCACGGCGGCATGCAGGGCGGCGTTCTGCGTCAGTTCGGTGAACCACTGCGTCGTGAATCCCGACAAGGGAAAGGCGATGATCGTCCCATCGTTGAACGCGAATACCGGCAGCAAGGCGATCGGCGCATAGAGGAAGATCAGATAGGCGATGACATAGACGCGCAGGCTCACGAGCGGCCCCTCAGGTACTTCCGGTTCAGGAACACGAAGATCAGCGAAATCGCCGTCACGCACAGCATGGCGACCACGGCCAGTGCGGCCCCCAGCGGCGCGTTGTTCAGTTGCAGGAACTGCGTCTGGATCATGTTGGCGATCAGCTTGCCACCGGCACCGCCCATCAGTTCAGGCGTGACATAGTCGCCGATGGTCGGGATGAACACGATCAGCACCGCCCCCACGACGCCCGGCATCGACAGCGGCAGGGTGATGCGCAGGAACGTGCTGAACTTGCTCTCGCCCAGGTCCTGCGATGCCTCCAGCAGGCTGCGGTCGATCTTTTCCAGCACCACGAAGATCGGCAGGATGGCGAACGGCGCGAACGCATGCGCCAGCGTGATGATGACCGCGTTCACGTTGTACAGGATGAAGGTCAGCGGTTCGGTGATCACGCCGAGTTCCAGCAGGCCGGAGTTGATGACACCGTTGTAGCCCAGAATCACCTTCCACAGGAACACGCGGATCAGGTAGCTGGTCCAGAACGGGATGGTGATCAGGAACAGCCACAGACTCTTGCGGCTGGGTTTGACGTGAAAGCTGATGAAATACGCCACCGGATAGGCCAGCACGACGGTGACGGCGGTGACGATTCCGGACACCATGAGCGAGCGTTGCAGCAGCAGCCCATAGATCGGGCTGTCCCAGATCTCGCGGTAGTTGGCGGTCGTGAACGTGGTGTCCACGGTCATGAAATCCTGCGTCCAGAAACTGAACAGGATGATCGCGCCCAACGGCACCGCCAGCAGCAGCAGCGCATAGGCGAAGGGCACCCCCAGCAGGGTGATGCTGCGGGTCTGATCGGGCGAAAGTGATGTGCGGCGTGCCATGCGCTGATCGTTTCGCCACCGCAGCAAAAGATCAAGGCCGGATCGTCCGGCCCCCGTTCTTCTGGTCAAAAATATCCCGGGGGACGGCGCAGCCGGGGCGCAGCCGGGGCGCAGCGCCCCCGAACCGCGCATCCATGAAATGAGACGGGCGACCCCGCAGGGCCGCCCGTTCCATGTCGACAGTTTCCGACGCTTAGCGCTTGGAGAACTGGAAGCTCTTGCGGGCCTTCGCCTTGCCGTACTTCTTGCGTTCCACGACGCGGCTGTCGCGGGTCAGGAAACCGGCGGCCTTGAGTGCGGCACGCAGGGTCGGATCGTACAGCTGCAGCGCCTTGGACACACCGTGCTTCACAGCACCGGCCTGACCGGACAGACCGCCACCGGCGACCGTCGCCATCACGTCGAACTGGCCGACGACACCGGCGATCTGGAACGGCTGCTTGAGGATCATCTGCAGCACGGGACGGCTGAAGTAGTCGTCGATCGGCTTGCCGTTGACGACGACCTTGCCCGAGCCCGGCTTGATCCACACGCGGGCGACTGCGTCCTTGCGCTTGCCGGTGGCATAGGCGCGGCCGAGGCTGTCGCGGACCGGCTCACGGGGTTCCATGGCGGTTTCGACCGCACCGATGTCGGCGGTCACAGCGCCGCCCAGCTCTTCGAGCGAGTTGATCTGATCGGCCATCATGCAGTCCTCGTGTTCTTCTTGTTCATGGACGCGACGTCCAGAACTTCGGGCTTCTGGGCTTCCATGCCGTGGGCTTCGCCCGCAAAGACGCGCAGGTGGGTCATCTGCTGACGGCTCAGCTTGCCGCCGGGCAGCATCCGCTTGACGGCCTGCATGACGACGCGCTCGGGGTGCTTGCCATCGAGGATCTCGCCGGTGGTGCGGAACTTGATGCCGCCCGGGTGGCCCGTGTGCCAGTAGTTCTTTTCGTCACGCTTGTTGCCCGTGATCTGCACCTTTTCGGCGTTGATCACGATGACATTGTCGCCCATGTCCATGTGCGGCGTGAAGGACGGCTTGTGCTTGCCGCGCAGACGCATGGCGATGATCGACGCGAGGCGGCCCAGGACGACGCCTTCGGCATCGACCAGGATCCACTTCTTGTCGATATCCGCCGGGGTCGCGGTAAAGGTTTTCATTATCTCACCAAGGATATTCGGGGGCCAACGTCGGCCCGTCATTCGGATGAGTGGCTTATACGCACCGCGAACGCACCGTCAAGCGCCGCATACTCAAAATACGAAAGCAAAATCAGCGACTTGCGATTAAGGTATCATAATACCCCATAAATCACACCGCGATCCGCGCCGGCGGCGCGTTCAGCAGCGCGCGCAGGCGCTGCATGGCGGTGCGAAAGTCCGCGTGGCTCACCTGCCCGTTGATCGCGATGCGCACCGCATGGACCATGCGGCTGTCGCGCTGCACAAAGGCCTCGGCGGATTTCAGCACGACCCCCTGCGCCTTGGCCGCATCGACGAAGGCCTCCGCCCGCCATGGCGGCGGCAGCGTCAGCCAGACGAAGGGCGCACCATCCGCCCAGGCCAGATTGTGCCCCGCCAGCACCTCGACCGCGCAGGCGACGTCCTGCGCGATCCGCGCGGTGACGGCGGCCATGATCTGCGGCAGCTCCGGTGCCGCCATGACACCCGCATAGGTATGGCACACCAGTTGCGACACGCCAAAGCTGTGGCCCGTCGCTGTCCGCACCAGTGCGGGCCCGCAGGACTGCGGTGCCACCGCGAAACCGATGCGCAGCGCGGGTGTGAGCGATTTCGACGGCGAGGTGACATACCACCCCAGTTCCGGCAGCAGCGCACGATAGCTTGGCCCCAGCCGCTGCGTCCGGCTGTAGCAGTCGTCGTCGATCACGTGCACGCCGTGGCGGCGCGCCACCGCCGCGATCTCGGCCCGGCGCGCCGGCGTGGTGGCACGGGTCGTCGGATTGCAGACCTCGGCCGCGGTGCAATAGATCTGGACCCGGTGCTGCCGCACCAGTTGCGTGAACACCTCCACGCTCGGCCCTTCGGTGTCCCACGGCACGGACCACACCTCGGCGCGGCACAGCTCTGCCGCGCTGCGAAAGCCGTTGTAGCTCAGCTCGTCCACGATGATCGCGGGCTGCGGGCCGTGCAGCAGGGTCTGCATGATGAGGACGACGGCATTCTGCCCGCCATGCGCCAGCACGATGTCGTCGACCGTCGCCGGCCCGATGGCTGCGGGGTCGAGAGTCGCATGAAACGCGGCCCGCGCCGCCACATCGGTGCTGCGGCTGGGATAGCGCATCAGCGTGTCGGGCGGTGCCGCCGCCAGCTGTCCCAGCACGCGCACCATCAGGGCACCCTGCCCCATGTCCGGCATCCGCGGACTGACCAGATACCCCGGCTCGCCCTGCGCCACGGGGAAATCCGCCATCAGCGAGGGCGCCATATGCTGTGCGATGTCCTGCGTCAGCCCGGGCGGCAGGTGTGCGGGCCGGTCGGCCACGAAGGTGCCACGCCCGACGCCCGCCACCAGCACCCGATCATCGACCAGCAGGCGGTAGGCCCGCGCGACGGTCCCCGGCGTCACGCCGACACGGTAGGCCAATTCGCGCACGGGGGGCAATTGCGCGCCCGGCGCAAGCTGTCCACCGGCCACACCTTCGCGGATCGCCAGCGCAAGAGCCTCGTATTTCGAGCGCTGCGGCGCTTGCGACAGATCGGGCATCCACATTGTATCGGATACAATCATTTTCTGGACGCCTCTATGATCGCTTTGTATCCATACACCATAGCAGATCGCTACATTGTGTCAATACAATTCAAGGACAGGACCATGACCGCCGCCCTCCACACGTCGCAACTCAGCCTTCTGAACAGCCAGGCCGCCCTGCCGCGCTTGGCCCAGATCTGCGTGACGGCCGCCGTGGCGGTCACCGTCTGGGACATGCGCCGCCGCACCCGGCATACGCTGGCGCGCCTCGACGCGCACGAGCTGCGCGATATCGGCCTGACCCCGGGTCAGGCCCGCGCCGAGGCCGACAAGGCCTTCTACCAGCGCTGAACGGTTACCACGAACGACCCCGAGCACCTCGGCCAGCCTTCGGGCTGGCCTTTTTTCATGGTGCGACGGGTTCGCGGACGGGCGGAATGGCATAGGTCAGCCCGGCGCGGGCCACGGGGGCGTCCAGCCCCTCGGACCGGATCATCGCGTCCACCACCGCCAGCTGCCGCCCCAGCTTCAGCACGCGGCAGTCGCAGATTAGGTCCACGCCGCTGGCGGGCTTGCGCATGAAGTCGATGCTGCAATTCGTCGTGACGGCCAGCGGCACCGGCCCGATCCGCGACAGGATCGCCAGATAGGCCGCCACATCCGCCAGCGCGAACATCGCAGGCCCCGATACGGTGCCACCGGGCCGCAGATGCCGGTCCGCAGTGACAAGGCGCACGCGCACGCCGTCCGCCGTGACCGCGTCCACGGCGAAATCGCCGGCCACCTGCGGGAACGATTCCGCAAGGAAGGCCATCATCGCCGCCGCATCCATCTTCGGTTCCAAACGCGCCTCCCCTGCCCTAGGCTGATCCCAAGACAGCAGAGAAGGCGCCCCATGACAATGCGCAGCGACACGACCGCACCGCTGGTGACCCGCCATGACGCGGCGCATGTGGCCACCTTGACGCTGCAATCGCCGGGCAACCTCAACGCGCTGTCCACCGCGATGATGACGGCCCTGCACGCAACGCTCGACACGATCGCGAAAGATCCGACCGTGCGCGTGGTGATCCTGCGCGGTGCGGGCCGCGCGTTCTGCGCGGGTCACGACCTGCGCGAACTCCTGACCCTGCGCGACGGGCCGGACACCGGTGCGGCGGGGCTCAAGGCCCTGTTCGACCGCTGCACGGCGCTGATGACGCGCATCCAGTCGCTGCCGCAGCCGGTCATCGCACAGGTCCACGGGCTGGCGACGGCGGCGGGTTGCCAGCTGGTCGCGACCTGCGACATGGCGGTGGCCGGCGACGCGGCCCGTTTCGGCGTGAACGGGGTGAACATCGGGCTGTTCTGTGCCACGCCGATGGTGGCCCTGACCCGCAACATGCCCGCGAAGTTGGCGTTCGAGCTTCTGACAACGGGCCGTTTCCTGACCGCGGCAGAGGCACGCGACGGCGGCCTCGTGAACCGCGTCGTGCCCGACGGCGACCTTGATGCCGCCACCCGCACCCTTGCCGACACCATCGCCACGAAACTCCCCGCCGCCGTCCGCATCGGCAAACAGGCGTTCCACGCGCAGATCGGATTGCCCACTGCCGCCGCCTACGCGCTGACCGGCGACGTCATGGTCGCCAACATGGCCCGCGACGACACCACCGAGGGGATCGACGCCTTCCTCGCAAAACGTGCCCCCGACTGGCCGGGGTAGCTCGTCGTCCCACGTTCTTCTGGTCGAAAATATCCCGGGGGGCGTCCGCTTTGCGGACGGGGGGCTGGCCCCCCGACACCCTCACACCCCGTAGATCGCCCCGAACTTCTGCTCCAGATAGTCCAGCAAAGGCCCTTCGGTCGGGGCCCCACCCGCCGCCTGTGCGATCACGTCGCGGGGCGCATGAAGCCCGCCGTGACGCTGGACACTGTCGCGCAGCCAGCCGGTGGCGCGGGACGTGTCGCCACGCGCGAGGTCCGCATCGAGGTCGGGCACGGCATCCCGCAGCGCCGCATGCAGGCAGCCTGCATAGACGTTGCCCAGCGAATAGGTCGGGAAGTAGCCGAAGAGCCCCTCCGACCAGTGCACGTCCTGCAGCACGCCGTGCGAGGGACGGTCCACGCTGAACCCGAAATCGCGGACGAACCGCTCGTTCCACGCGCCCTCCAGATCGGCCACCGCCAGATCGCTGCTGACCAGCGCACGTTCGAGGTCGAATCGCAGCAGGACGTGCAAATTGTATTGCACCTCGTCGGCCTCGGTCCGGATGAACCCGTCGCCGATACGGTTCACGCAGGCGTGGAAGTCATCCTCGGACGCGATCCCGACGTCGCCGAAGGTGTCGCGCATCCGGCCATAGAGCCACCCGGTAAAGGCCCGGCTGCGGCCAAGCTGATTCTCGTAGATGCGGCTCTGGCTCTCATGCACGCCCATCGACACGCCGGCCCCCAGCGGCGTCAGCAGATAGGCGCGGTCGATGTTCTGCTCGTAGCACGCATGTCCGACCTCGTGGATCGTGGAATAGAAGCAGTTGAACGGATCATCGGCACTCGTCCGCGTCGTGATGCGCACGTCGAGGCCGGACCCGGACGAGAACGGATGCACTGCCTTGTCGATGCGCCCCCGGTTCAGGTCGTAACCGAAGGCCGCCGCCAGTTCGCGGGTCAGGGCCATCTGGCCGTCCTCGGGGAACGTGCCCTGCAACTGCGGTGCGGGCGGGGCCTGCCGGACGCGGTCGCGCAGGGCCACCAGACGGGGCCGCATCGCGCCGAACATCGCGGTCAGTTGCGCACCCGTGGCACCGGGCTCGAAGTCGTCCAGCATGGCGTCATAGGGGTCGGCACCGCCGGCTATCGCCTGCGCCTCCTCGCGCTTCAGATCCAGCACGCGCGACAGGGCGGGCAGGAAGGCCGCCACATCCTCTTCCGCGCGGGCCTGTGCCCAGATGCGGTGCGCGCGGCTGGTCTCCCGTGCGATGGCCCCGGCAAGGGACGCGGGCACCTTCGTCGCGCGGTCATGGCTGCGGCGGATGTGGTGCAGTTGCGCCAACGCCACCGGGTCGGTGGTCTGCACGGCGGCCAGCCCTTCGGCGATCACGGGCGAGGTGCGGCGCGCGTGCAGCACGCCCGCCATCGCGCCATGCTCCTCGGCGCGCTGGTCGAGCGCGCCGTCGGGCATCACCGTTTCCTGATCCCAGCCCAGACGGCCTGCGACCTGCCCCAGCGCCTCGGTATCGCGGACGTAGGCCATCAGGGTCTCATAGGCGGTGGTCATGCGCGCGCGCCTCTCACGGATTGGGCAAAGGGATAGCGGGACAAAAAGCGGGCGCGCAGCACCAGCACCCACAGCAGGACGGCCCCGGCCTGATGGACGATGGCGACATGCGGCGTGGCCATGGTGACGACGGTGACGATGCCAAGCACCATCTGCACCACCATCATGCCCATCATCATGTGATGCGCCTGACGGGTGCGGACATTGGCCGATGCCCGCGCCCGCCACCACACGAAGAGGGCGAAGGCGAACAGGACGTAGCCGCTCATACGGTGGATGAACTGCACGGTGCCGTCGTTCTCGAACAGGTTGCGCCACAGCGGCGTCAGCTGCCACATGTCGGGCGGCAGCAGGCCACCGGCCATCAGCGGCCAGTCGGGGTATCCACGTCCCGCGTCGATGCCCGCGACCAGCGCGCCAAGGATGATCTGCACGAAGGTCAGCCCCATCAGCACGGTTCCCAGCGTCCACAGCCGCGCATCCCCCGCGCGGCGCGCGGTCAGCAGATCCGCAGGCTTGCGCCCGATCTTCATGATGTACCACGTGATAAAGCCGAAGATGACGAAGGCCAGCCCCAGATGCGTGGCCAGGCGATAGGAGGCGACGCTGACGCGCTCACCCTCCAGCCCGGAGGACACCATCCACCAGCCGATGGCGCCCTGCAGACCGCCGAGGGCCCCGACGAAGAACAGCCGCCCGGTCCAGCCCACGGGGATGCGGCGCGCGATCAGGAACCCGGCAAAGCCCACGGCCCAGACCAGACCGATCACGCGGCCCAACTGCCGGTGGCCCCATTCCCACCAGTAGATCGTCTTGAACTCGGCCAGCGTCATGCCGACGTTCTGCAGCTGGTATTGGGGAATCAGACGGTACTTGTCGAACTCGGACTGCCAGTCGGCGGCGTTCAGCGGCGGGATGGCCCCGGTGACGGGGGCCCATTCGGTGATCGACAGGCCCGAATCGGTCAGCCGCGTCAGGCCGCCCACGGCGATCATCACGACCAGCAGTGCGAACAGCACCATCAGCCAGATGCGGATCGCACCCCGCGCGTCGCGCTTGCCGCCGTCGATGCCGCCGGGGGTCGCCACCGCCTTGGTGGTCGTGTCGACCTCTTCGAATATGCTGCGGGTCTTGGTCGTCATCGGGGCCTCCTGTGATTGCGGCGCAACCTATGCCCCGTGCGCCACAGGGGCAAGCGACAGACCGTCACGGGACAGCGGCGTCACCGTCTGCGCCAGCGCGCGCAGCGCCCGCGCCCGTGCGGGCGGCACGTCGGCGACGGGCAGTGCCGTGAAGACGTGCAGCGTGTCCATCCGGCGGTCGATCACCGCGTGATCCCCGACCCAGCCGCCAAGGCCCAGATAACTGCGCAGCAGCGGCGGCAGCCCCGCCAGCGCCGCACGCCGGTCAGGCACGGCACCCGTCAGCGGCACCGTCAGCACAGCCCGGCGCCCCGGACGCAACGCGGCCGGCCCCTGATGCGCGGCCCCGAGCAGCGCCAGTGCCGCGCGGTGGCCCACCGGGTCCGCACCGCGAAAGCTCGAACAGCCGATCATCAGGCCCACACCATGCACATCCACCAGCGCCGCCAACGCCCCCCAGGCCAGCCGCAGCACATCGGCGATGGCGGCACCCGGTGCTGTGCAGAACCGTCCCACCTCCAGCATCGGGGCAGTGTGCGGCGCAAGGGGCGTCAGGTCATAGGCCTGCCCCGTGTAGGTGAGCTGCAGATCGGACCCCGGCGGCAACAGCGCCACCCGGCAGGTGCCGGCCAGCCCCTGCGCATCCGCGATCATCAGATGCAGGCATCCGGCGTCGAACCCGTCCGCGTCGATCCCGGGCCGCCCGAAGAACGCCACGTGACGCAAGCTCTGACAGGCGGCCAGATCGGCGGGGCTGCGGGCCAACCCGACCTGCAGGGGGGCGTGCGGAACTGTCGGCCTCATGCACCCTCTCCACTCGCCGCGGTACGGGCCCGCCTCCCTTGGCGGACAGGCGCCTGCGCCCTACATTCCATGGCAGACCCATTGAGGAAAGATGACAAAGATGGACAAGATCAACAAGACCGACGCCGAGTGGAAAGAGGTGCTCGACCCCGAGGCGTTCAAGGTGCTGCGCAAGCATGGCACGGAACGCGCCGGCACCCACGACGATTTCCCCAAGGACAGTGGCACGTTCCTGTGCAAGGGCTGCGGCAACCCGTTGTTTACGCAGGATACCAAGTTCGAATCCGGCACCGGCTGGCCCTCGTTCTATGCGCCCATCGACGACGACGCGGTGGGCGAACAGACCGACCGCAGCCTGTTCATGCGCCGGACCGAGGTCCATTGCGCGCGCTGCGACGGTCATCTGGGCCACGTGTTCCCCGACGGCCCCGCCCCCACGGGCCTGCGCTATTGCATGAACGGTGTCGCGATGACGTTCGAGCCCGAGAACTGACCCACGCCGATCGCCCCGCGCCGGTCCGGCGCGGGATCGTGCTCAGGGCTCAGGGCTCGCCCAGCACGTCCTGCGCGTTCACGCGACCCACGCTGCCCAGCAGCTGGCGCAGGAACGTGTTGTCGCGGGAATTGTCAGTGGTGACGCGGCGCGATAGGGTCACGATGCGCCCGTCCTCCAGCGTGAAGCGTTCGACGTTGGACACCGTGCCCGCAGCGGAGAACGAGATCGCCACGACCTGACGGTCCACCTCGACGGCCGCTGCGGCGCCCCGCGTCTCGAACCGGCTTTGCACATAGAACCAGGCCTGATCGCCCAGCACGCCGGTCGTCGTCGGCGGACCCACGGCGGCGGTGATCGTCTCTCGCGTGTCGGCGCCCACGGTGATCGCGGCAAGGTCCGTTTCGGTCGGCACGTAGCCCGTATTGCGCACGATGGGTGTGCAGGCGACCGCAAGGACCACGCCCAATCCCAGTGCCGTACCCCGAAGACTTCCGCGCCACGACCCCGTGCTGTTGTCCGTCATGGCCCGCTGTTCCCCGTGCTGCGGCCCGTGCGGACCCTTGCCTTGGTGCCGTGCACCTCCTAACTCCCCTACAACATGCGTTACCCCTTGTTCAAGAATGGAACCGTCCGATGACCACGCCCCCATCCGGTTCGTCGTCCGGCCCCGCGCTGCTGCCGACGCAGGTGCTGCGGCTGGGGGATCTGACCAACCGCCATGCGACGCGCTTCGATTTGTCCACGACCCCCGCCGACCGCGATGCGGTGGCGGCGCATCTGGGCATCCTCGGCATCAAGAAACTGACCTTTGCGGGAGAGATCACGCCGCTGGGCCGCGGCGACTGGCAGCTGTCGGGCACGCTGGGCGCCACCGTCGTGCAGGAATGCGTCGCCACGCTGGACCCGGTCACCACCCGACTGGACGAAGCCGTGCGCCGTACCTACGCCCGCGATTTCACCTATCCCGAGGGCAGCGAGGCGGAGATGCCGGAGGATGACACGGTAGAGCCGCTGCCGCAGACCCTCGATCTGGGGGCCGTCATGGTCGAGGCGCTCAGCCTCGCGCTGCCGCCGTTTCCCCGCGTCGCAGGGGCCGAACTGGGACAGGTGCTGGTGGCCGCAAAGGGCGTGGAGCCGATGACCGATGACGACGCGAAACCCTTTGCAGGTCTGGGCGCGCTGCGTCAGGCGCTGTCACGGGACGATTCCGCCACGTGACCCGGGACGCGACCCGATTGTCCAGCCGACGAAGACCGGCTATCTGACAAATCGGTTGCACCGGCGACGTTTCGCAGTATGTTCGCGACCTCTTGCACACCCTCTCGACAGGCCCGCCCCGATGGCATAAGTGCCCTGCGAGAACTAACACTTCACGGGCCTTTCGCGCCCATCATCAACAGATAGGTTGCGACATGGCCGTCCAGCAGAACAAAGTCTCCAAATCCCGCCGCAACATGCGTCGCTCGCACGATTCGCTGTCCGCCGCGAACCCGAACGACTGCACCAACTGCGGCGAGCAGAAGCGTCCTCACCACATCTGCCCGTCCTGCGGCCACTACGCCACGCGCGAAGTGATCGCGCAGGACGCCGTCGAACTGGACGAAGACGCCGCCTGATCCGGCGCGGACCACGGGCGGGGATGTGACCATGACCGATGCGGGGCCAACCTCGACCGGCGTGGAAACGTCCCGTGTCCTGTCCATCGACGCCATGGGCGGCGACAACGGGCCTGCGACTGTCGTCGCGGGCCTTGCGCGTTTCCTCAAGAAGAAACCCGGCACCCCGGTCATCCTGCATGGCCGCAGCAGCGAGCTTGCGCCGCTGCTGGCGCGTCATGGCCTGACTGACGCGGTCACGCTGCGCGATGCGGCGGACGTCGTGACGATGCACGACAAGCCCAGCCACGTGGTGCGTCACGGCAAGACCACATCGATGTGGTCCGCGATCGAGGCCGTCCGCGACAACGAGGCGGGCGTCGTCGTGTCCTGCGGCAACACCGGGGCGCTGATGGCGATGTCGATGCTGCGCCTGCGCAAGCTCGAAGGCGTGAACCGTCCCGCGATCGCCTGCCTGTGGCCGTCGCGCAACCGCCAGGGTTTCAACGTGATGCTGGATGCGGGGGCCGACATCCGCGCCGATCAGGACGATCTGCTGATCCATGCGCTGATGGGCGCATCCTATGCCCGCACCGCGTTCGATCTGGCGCAGCCCCGCGTCGGTCTGCTGAACGTCGGCACGGAAGAACACAAGGGACGCGCCGAGTTGAAGGTCGCGCACGAACTGATCGGAACCTCCGCCGACAAGGGTGGCTTTGTCTATGTCGGTTTCGTCGAAGGCGGCGATCTTCCGGGCGACGCCTGCGACGTGATCGTGACCGACGGGTTCACGGGCAACGTGGCGCTGAAGACGGGCGAAGGCATCGCCAACCTGATCGCCGACCTTCTGCGCGATGCGTTGCGGCGGACGCCGCTGTCGATGATCGGCGCGCTGCTGGCCAGCGGTGCGTTGCGCGCCCTCAAGAAGCGGATCGACCCGCGCCGGGTGAACGGCGGCGTCTTCCTCGGCCTGACGCGGACAGTCATTAAGAGCCATGGCTCTGCCGACGAGACCGGCGTGGCGGCGGCGATCATGCTGGCGCACCGTCTGGTGGATCAGGGCTTCTCCGACAAACTCGCGGCCCGGCTTGCCACCGCGTTGCCGCATGACGCCGACCGCACGCCCCCCCTCACAGACGGAGCACAGCCATGACCATCCGCGCCGTCGTGCAAGGGGTCGGTCACTATCTGCCGGACCGGGTCGTGCCCAACAGCTGGTTCGCCGAAACCCTCGACACCTCCGACGAGTGGATCCGCAGCAGGTCAGGCATCGAACGCCGCCATTTCGCAGCCGAAGGGCAGACGACGTCAGACCTCGCGGCCCGCGCTGCGCGGGCGGCATTGGCCGATGCCGGCATGGACGGGTCCGAGATCGACGCGATCATCCTCGCCACGTCGACCGCCGACATGACGTTTCCGTCGGCGGCGACCATGGTGCAGGCCGCCATCGGCAACACCACGGGATTCGCCTTCGACGTGCAGGCGGTCTGCGCGGGCTTCGTCTATGCGCTGGCGACCGCGAACGGCATGATCATGTCCGGTCAGGCCCGCACCGTGCTGGTGATCGGGGCCGAAACCTTCAGCCGGATCATGGACTGGACCGACCGCAGCACCTGCGTGCTGTTCGGCGACGGGGCCGGTGCGCTGATTCTGCGGGCCGAGGACGGCACGGGGGCGGCCACGGACCGCGGCATCCTCGCCAGCGACCTGAACTCCGACGGACGGTTCCGCGACCTGCTCTATGTCGATGGCGGCATCGCCACACAGAACACCGGCATGCTGCGAATGGAAGGGCGAGAGGTGTTCCGCCACGCGGTCGAGAAGCTCGCGCAGACCGCCGATGCGGCCCTGCACAAGGCGGGGCTGACCGCAGAGGATGTGGACTGGGTCGTGCCGCATCAGGCCAACATCCGGATCATTCAGTCCACCGCACGCAAGCTCGGCGTCGACATGGACCGCGTCGTCGTCACGGTGGCGGATCATGGCAACACCTCTGCCGCGTCCATCCCGCTGGCGCTGTCGGTGGGCGTGGCCCGCGGCCAGATCAAGCGCGGCGATCTGGTCGTGACCGAGGCGATCGGTGGCGGGTTGGCGTGGGGCGCCGTCGTCCTGCGCTGGTAGTTTGGCCACTGCGTTCCCCAAGTCATTGTTATTGACTTTCAAATTGCCACTCACATAAGGTTGCGCAAACCTTGGGGGCTGCCATGACCGACAAGACGCTGACGCGGATGGATTTGTCCGACGCCGTTCACACGCAGGTGGGCCTGTCCCGCAACGAAAGTTCCGATCTGGTCGAGAGTGTGCTGCGCCACATCTCGGACGCGCTGGTTTCGGGATCGTCGGTCAAGATCAGCAGTTTCGGCACCTTTTCGATCCGTGACAAGGCGGCCCGCGTCGGTCGCAACCCCAAGACCGGCGAGGAAGTGCCGATCCATCCGCGCCGGGTGCTCACATTCCGCCCCAGCCATCTGATGAAGGACAAGGTTGCCGCCGGCAACAAGTCCTGAAGGAGGCACGCCCGTGGCCAAGGCCCCAGATGCCTTCCGCACGATCTCGGAAGTCGCAGAACAGCTTGACACGCCGGCGCATGTCCTGCGCTTTTGGGAAAGCAAGTTCACGCAGGTGAAACCGGTCAAGCGCGCGGGCGGCCGGCGCTATTACCGCCCCGACGACATGGCGCTGCTGGGTGGCATCAAGGTGCTGCTGCACGATCAGGGCATGACCATCAAGGGCGCGCAAAAGGTGCTGCGCGATCAGGGCATCAAGTCCGTCATGGCGCTGGCCCGCCTGCCCGAGGATGACGTGGCAGACACGGCCGTGGATCAGCCCGCCACCCCGTCCCGCGGTGTCACCATCGACGCAGTCTATACCCGGCAGCCGCTGCCCGCCGACGACGGGGCACGGGCCGACAACGTGCTGTCGCTGACCATCACCGGCGCACGTCATGTCGCTGCCCCTGCGCTGCGCGCGGTGCCGATGCCAGCCGTGGCGGCGGACGCAATCCCCGATGCAACGCCCGTGCCCGCGACCGCGCGCAATGCGGACGCTGTCCCCGATGTCGCCCCACCGCGCGTCCTGCCCGACGATCCGGCGCCACGGGGGCCCGTCGCATCGCGTCTGCTGGGCGATCTGGTAGCCATCGACCCGCAAACCGTGATGCGCCGCAGCGACCGGATCGGGCCCCTCGTGGCGCGTCTGACAAGGCTGCACGCCCGCATGACGGCCGACTGATCACCGCACCCGCCGGGGATCGTCGGGTCCTCGAAAAAACCGGAACTGCACCCCGGATCGCCCTTGCCCTCTGCCCCGTTTCGGTTAAACACACGCTCAGTCGGGCTATAGCGCAGCCTGGTAGCGCGTCCGTCTGGGGGACGGAAGGTCGCAGGTTCGAGTCCTGCTAGCCCGACCAAACAAACCGCCCGCAGGTCGCAAGACCGCGGGCGTTTTGCTGTGAAACGGGGATGGATCATGGATTTCGCCACCGGCGTTCTTGCCGACCACCAGATCGGCCAGCTGATCGCCAGCGGGGCCGTCACCGCCACCGCCCCCATCGCGCCGGGCCAGATCCAGCCCGCATCGCTCGATTTGCGGCTGGGCGACGTGGCCTACCGCGTCCGCGCGTCGTTCCTTGCGGGCGCGCAGCGCACGGTGGCGCAGCGACTGGCGGATTTCACCATGCACGAGGTGTCGCTGGCAGGGGGTGCCGTGCTGGAAAAGGGCTGCGTCTACGTCGTGCCCCTGCAGGAATCGCTGTCGCTGCCCGCAGGCATGACGGCGGCGGCCAGTGCGAAATCCTCCATCGGCAGGCTCGATCTGCTGACGCGGATCATCACCGACCGCGGCGTGGCGTTCGACCGGGTGCCCGCAGGCTACATCGGGCCGCTTTACGTAGAGATCTGTCCGCGCAGCTTTTCGGTCGTGGCGCAGCCCGGTCAGATGCTGAACCAGATCATCTTCCGGCAGGGCCAGACCCTGATGAGCGATGCCGACCTTGCCGCCCTGCACGCGGTCACACCGATCGTGGACGGCACGCCGGTCATTGCCGACGGCCTGGGGTTCTCCGTCGATCTGCGCCCCGCCACCGGCACGCTGATCGGCTACCGGGCCAAGCCGCATACCGGCGTCGTGGACCTTGCCCGCCTGAACCACTACGCGCCGTCCGAGTATTGGGAGGAGGTCCACACCGACACCGGGTGGATCATCCTCGATCCCGGCGCCTTCTACATTCTCGTCAGCCGCGAGCAGATCGCGATCCCGCCGATGCAGGCGGCGGAGATGGCCCCTTACCTCGCCATGGTGGGCGAGTTCCGGGTGCATTATGCGGGCTTCTTTGATCCGGGCTTCGGTTGGGCGGCGGCTGGCGGATCAGGCTCGCGCGGCGTGCTCGAGGTGCGCTGCCACGAGGCGCCCTTCGTGCTGGAACATGGCCAGATTGTCGGGCGGCTGGTTTACGAGCATATGTCGTCCCACCCCGATGCCCTCTATGGCAGCGCAATCGCGTCGAACTATCAGGGGCAGGGCCTGAAACTCAGCAAGCATTTCAAGGCAGTGTAGCCTGTCGGTCATCCGACCGGACAAACGCCGGTCGCAGGCAAGCGGGACTTACGGCGATGCGCCACACGCCCCCCTGTCCTCGCTTTTTGCCAAATACTCCCGCGCGGCGCGCTCCGGTTCTGCATGCAGAACCGGATCAGCCGGCCCCGTCCGGCGATCTTTCGAACAGATCGTCCTGCGTCTCGACCGGCTCCTCCTCGGTCCCCGGTACGGTGCGGCTGTCCAGCAGCCCTGCGGCGCGCAGCTCCTTCAACCCCGGCAGGTCGCGGGCGGTCTCGAGGCCGAAGTGATCGAGGAACCCTTGCGTCACGATAAAGGTCACGGGCCGACCCGGCGACATGCGGCGCTGACCCAGCCGCACCCAACCCAGTTCGATCAACTGATCCAGCGTGCCACGGCTGACGCCGACGCCGCGGATCTCCTCGATCTCGGCGCGGGTGGCGGGCTGGTGGTAGGCCACGATGGCCAGCGTCTCGATCGCGGCGCGCGACAGCTTGCGCGTCTCGACCACCTCGTGCCGCATCAGAAAGCCGAGGTCGGGTGCAGTGCGAAAGGCCCAGGCTTCGCCCACACGGACCAGATGCACACCGCGCCCCGCATAGCGCCGCCGCACGGCGGCCAGCGCCGTCACCGGATCGCAACCGTGCGGCAGGCGGCCCGCCAGTTGCGTGGGCGTCATCGGGTCTGC
This sequence comes from Loktanella fryxellensis, assembly GCF_900110065.1. Taxonomy (GTDB): domain Bacteria; phylum Pseudomonadota; class Alphaproteobacteria; order Rhodobacterales; family Rhodobacteraceae; genus Loktanella; species Loktanella fryxellensis. The sequence goes on from NZ_FOCI01000001.1 coordinate 65,120, forward strand.
GGTGGCGAACAGGATCGCCTCGACCATCCGCTCTTGATCGGCAAGTGGCGGGGCCTCGAACAGGCTGTCGCGGGGCTCAGACATCGCGCGGCGCCCGCTTGCGCACATGGATCGGGGCAAAGGCGTCGCCCTGACGGATGTCGATGCGGCCTTCCTTCACCAGTTCCAGACTGGCGGCAAAGGTCGCCGCCGTGGCCGTCCGCCTGCGGACCGGATCGCCGGTCCAGTCACCGGGCAGCCAGCTGGCGATGTCGGTCCACGTGCCGGCAAAGCCGATCAGGTGCCGCATCCGGTCCAGCGCCTGTTCCATCGTCATCAGGTTGTCGCGGTCCATCACGAAGGGGCGGAAATCGTCGCGGGTGCGTACGCGGGCATAACCCTGCATCAGGTCGAGCAGCGAAGCGGTATAGCTGATCCGACGCACGCGGGTCACATCCTCGGTGATGCCGCGGGCGAACACGTCGCGGCCCAGCTGATCGCGCGCCATCAGCCGTGCGGCCACGGCGCGCATCGCCTCCAGCCGCTCCAGCTGGAACGCGAGATGCGCCGCGAGGTCGGCACCGGAGGGTTCATCGTCCGTAGGGTCCGGCGGCAGGAGCAGGCGCGATTTCAGGAACGCCAGCCATGCGGCCATCACCAGATAATCCGCCGCAAGCTCGATCCGCAGGGCGCGGGCATTCTCGACGAAGGCGAGGTATTGCTGCGCCAGCGCGAGGATCGAGATCTGGCGCAAGTCGACCTTTTGCGTGCGCGACAGCGACAAAAGCAGGTCGAGCGGCCCTTCGAACGCGCCCACATCGACGATCAGCGCCTCGGCCGCGATGCGGTCGGCCACGCCCATCTCCGGCGGAGTGATCTGGTCCTGCGCCATGCCGCCCTCTTACGCGATCAGCGCGTCAAGTTCCGCAACGCAGGCCGCGATGTCAACGGGCACAGGTGTCTGCCGCAGGGCCAGTGCAGCGGCGGCACGGGCCTGTGCCGTGCTGCTCAGCGCGCCCGCCGCCGCCACCACCGTCCGCATCGCCACCAGATCACCGTTGCAGTGCAGCACCACGTCGCAGCCTGCGGCGATGGACGCCGCGGCGCGGTCGGCGGGCGTGCCCGACAGCGCCGCCATCCCGATGTCGTCGGTCATGATCAGGCCGCCAAAGCCGATGTCGTCGCGGATCACGCGCATCATGGCCGCCGAGGTGGTCGCCGGGTTGGCGGCGTCGATCGCGGTAAAGCGGATGTGCGCGGTCATGCCCATCGCCATGTCCGACAGGGCGCGGAACGGCGCGAAGTCCCGCGCGTCGAGGTCTGCACGGGACGCGTCCACCGTCGGCAGGTCGTGGTGGCTGTCCACGCTGGCGCGGCCGTAACCGGGGATATGTTTCAGCACCGGCAGCACGCCACCCGCCAGCAGCGCCGCAGCACCGGTGCGGGCGGCATCGACGACGGTCGTGATGTCGTCACCATAGAGGCGGTTCAGCAGCACCGGATGGGTCTGCGGTTCCACTAGATCGGCCAAGGGGGCGCAGTTCACGTCGATGCCCACATCGTGCAGTTCCGCCGCAATCAGCCGGTTGCGCAGCCATTGCGCGCGCAGCGGATCGCTGGCGCGGCGCATCTGGTCCAGCGCGGGAGGATACTCGCGCCAGTGCGGCGCGCGCATCCGCTGGACGCGGCCACCTTCCTGATCGATCAGCACAGGCACGTCGCGGCCCACCAGATCGCGCAAGGATGCCGTCAGCGCGCGCACCTGATCCGGATTGTCCACGTTGCGGGCGAACAGGATGAAGCCCCACGGGTCCGCATCACGATAGAACGCGACCTCCTGCACCGTCAGGCGCAGGCCCGCCAGCCCGAGGATGGTGGCATTAGCGGACAACGACGGGGATGCAGGCCACGCGGCCCGCGTCCAGCGTGTCGCAGAAGGCGCGCGCATCGGCCAGCTCGGCAAAGCCGCTCGCGCGCAGGCGGTAGAAGGTCGCCCCGCCGGAGGAGGCCTGCTGGATCACCTCGTCCTTGCCGCCCATCACGTCGCCGAACCGGCCCTGCAGCTTCTGCCATTCGGCGCTGGCGGCCTCCGGCGTCGGAAAGGCACCAAGCTGCACCAGCTTCGTGCCCACCGGCAGGTCGTCGGTCAGCACGGCGGCGGCGGGCAGCGGTGGCACCTCGGCGGTGCTGACGGCCGCGACGGTCACAGGTTCTGGCGCCAGATCGGCTGCCGTCGCCACCGCCGGACTGACGGCTGCGGCTGCCTGTGCGGGCCGGTTCACGGGCCGGATCACGGGCCGGATCACGCTGCGGACACCGCTGGCCACGACCACCGGTGCCGCCTCTGGCGCGGGCGTGCCCATCGCCTCGGCCAGTGCGGCGGCGATCGGGTCGATCTCTACGGCGGCGGTATCGGTGATCCCGGCCGCGTCCGGGTCCACCGTCAGACCGGCAGTGGACGAGGCTTCGTCGATCAGCGGGGCTGCGGTGGCGGCGGCAGGTGTCGCAACCGCAGCAGGGGCAGCGGCTTCGAGACCTTCCAGCGCCTGCATCGGTGTGGCACCGGCGGCGATCTGATCGGCCATGGCGAGGATGTCGTCGGCGCTCATCGGACCGGTCGGGGGCGTATCAGCGGTTGCGACCTCGGTTATCTGCGGGTCTGTCGCGTCATCTGTCCCGCCGGTCGCGGTGTCGGTCAGCGGCGCGGTATCCAGATCCTCTTCCGCCAGATCAAGCGTGCGCGGGGCCAGCGTCAGGGTGTCTTCGGGCGCACCAGCGACGCCGACGGCGGCGACGGTGTTGACCGCAAGCCCCCGGTGCGTCGCCACGTCGCCGCCCGGTTCGGCGGGGGCCACACGCATCTCGCCCTGCATGGCGCGGACCACGGGCACGCCGCTGACGTCGCGCATGATGGTGCGCCCACCCCAGATGGCGACGCCGATCATCAGCGACAGGCTGACGGCCGCACCCGCATACTGCGAATAACGTCCTGCGATCTCGGTCAGACGGCCGGTGGCGTCTCCCTCGTAATGCACTGTCATGACTGCCCTATATCTTCACGCGGACTCTGACGGCCCGCCTATGTCTCTGCCTCGAACCCCTTGCGGACACTTAACGCATCTCTGTTGCGGGTGTGACGCCAAGGATACCCAGACCAGCCGCGATCACAACCTGCACGGCCCGGATCAGGGCGATCTTTGCCTGCGTTGTGGCATTGTCGCCATCCTGGATGAACCGCAGCGCGGGGTCCGCATGGCCGAGGTTCCACAATCCATGCAGGTCGGACGCCAGATCGTAGAGGTAGAACGCCACCTTGTGCGGCTCGTGACCCTTGGCCGCGATGTCGACCAGACGCGGCCATTCGGCCACCTTGCGCGCGATGGCAAGCTCTGCCGCGTGGGTCAGGCCGGTCAGGTCCGCGTGGGCCAGCGTGGCGTCATCCACGGCGATCCCGGCCTCTGCGGCGCGCCGCAGGACCGAGTTCACCCGCGCATGGGCGTACTGGACGTAGAACACCGGGTTGTCTTTCGACTGTTCGGTGACCTTGGCGAAGTCGAAGTCGAGCGGCGCGTCGTTCTTGCGCGTCAGCATATGGAAGCGGGTCACGTCGGGGCCGACCTCTTCGACGACGTCCGCCAGCGTGATGAAGGTCCCTGCCCGCTTGCTCATCTTGAACGGCTCGCCGTTCTGCGTCAGCTTCACCAATTGCGTCAGCTTGACGTCAAGCGGCACGCGACCGTTCGACAGGGCCGAGACGGCGGCTTTCATCCTTTTGACATAGCCGCCGTGGTCGGCACCGAACACGTCGATCAGCGCGTCATAGCCGCGGTCGATCTTGTCGTAGTGATAGGCGATGTCGGGCGCGAAATAGGTCCAGGCGCCGTCGGATTTCTGCACGGGCCGGTCGACGTCGTCGCCGTGGGCGGTGGATTTGAACAGCGTCTGTTCGCGCGGTTCCCAGTCGTCGGGCATCTTGCCCTTGGGCGGTTCCAGCGTGCCGCGATAGATCAGGCCCGCCGCGTCCAGCCGCGCAATGGCCTGTTCGATCCGGCCAGAGCCATAAAGCGACTTTTCCGAATAGAAGCTGTCCATGCTGATGTTCAGCAGCGCCAGATCCTTGCGGATCAGGTCCATCATGGCCTCGGTCGCGAACAGACGCACGTCCTCGAGCCAGACCTCCTCCGGCGCGTCGAGCCAGATGTCGCCGACCTTAGCCTTCAGCGCCTCGCCGACCTCGATCAGGTAGTCGCCGGGATAGGTGCCTTCGGGCCAGTCGACGGACAAATCATGCGCCTCGCGGTAGCGCAGATAGACGGACCGGGCGAGGACATCGACCTGTGCGCCGCCGTCGTTGATGTAGTATTCCCGCGTCACGTCCCAGCCCGCATAGGCCAGCAGGCTGGCCAGCGCGTCGCCGAACACGGCCCCCCGCGTGTGGCCCACATGCAGCGGGCCGGTAGGATTGGCGCTGACGTATTCCACCAGCACGCGGTTGTGGGCGAAAGGCGCACCGCGCCCGTAAGCGGGATCGGTCAGCGCCGCGTTGATCAGCCCGTGCCAGACCGTGTCCGCCAGTCGCAGGTTCAGGAACCCCGGCCCGGCCACATCGACGCGCGTAACGCGCGGGTCGGCGGCCAGCCGGGTCGCCAGCGCATCTGCGATGTCGCGCGGCCTCAGTCCGGCAGGCTTTGCCAGCACCATCGCCGCGTTCGTGGCCATGTCGCCGTGGCCCGCATCGCGCGGCGGCTCTACCGTGACCGCGTCGGTTGTCAGCCCGGCAGGCAGTTGGCCGTCACGCACCATGTCGTCCAACGCGTCGATGACGAGGTGGCGCAGGTCGGTGAAGATGTTCATGGGCGTGGGCTTTCGGTTGGGTGTGGTGCGGTCATACCACTGCCACGGGCGGGGTCAACGCGGGCCGGGGTCAGTGGCCATCCGTCACGCTGGGCGGCACGGGCGTGCCACCGATCAGGCGCGTATGTTCCTGAATGGCGAAACGGTCGGTCATCCCGGCGATATAGTCGGCGACAAGCCGCGCCAGCGCCTGATCGTCCGTGGCGTCGGCCACCTCCTTGCGCCATTGCTTGGGCAGCTCGCCGGGATTGCCGAGGTAGAAGGGAAAGAGCTCGTCGATCATGCGGGTGACGGCCACGCGCATTTCGACCACGGCGGGGGCGCGGTACATCCGCTCGAACAGGAACTGGCGGATCACCTTCAGGTCGGACCACAACGCCGGCGAGAACTGGATCACCATGCGCCCCGCATGACGGATGTCGGCCACGGTGGCGGGGTTCAGGTCCGCGAGGTTCCGGCGGCTGACCGCGATCACATCCTCGACCAGCACGCCGAAGTAGCGGCGCAGCGCCTCGTGACGGCGGCGGTAATAGTTCAGACCGGGGTATTTCGCATCGACGCGGGCAAAGCAGTCGCGCAGCACCGGCAGGTCCACCAGCTCGTCGGTGCTGAACAACTCCGCGCGAAGACCGTCGTGCAAGTCGTGGTTACTATAGGCAATATCGTCGGACAGGGCCGCCGCCTGCGCCTCGGCGCTCGCATGGGTATCCAGCTCCAGATCGTGGCGCTGGTTGTAGACCGCCAGCGCCCACGGCACGGGCGCGCGGACCGGGCCGTTGTGCTTGGCGATGCCTTCCAGCGTTTCCCACGTCAGGTTGAGGCCGTCCCATTCCGCATAGTGCCGTTCCAGATCGGTGACGATCCGCAAGGACTGCGCATTGTGATCGAACCCGCCGTAAGGGTGCATCAGACGGTCGAGCGCCTCCTCTCCCGTATGACCGAAGGGGGTGTGGCCCAGATCGTGGGCCAGCGCCACCGCCTCTGTTAGTTCCACATTCAGGTCGAGGGCGGCAGCAACGGTGCGGGCGACCTGCGCCACCTCGATCGAATGCGTGAGGCGCGTGCGGAAATAGTCGCCCTCGTGTTCGATAAACACCTGCGTCTTGTGCTTCAGCCGCCGGAAGGCCGACGCATGAATGATCCGGTCGCGATCCCGTTGGAACGGCGTGCGGAAATGGCTTTCTTCCTCGGGGAAGAGCCTGCCGCGCGCCGCGGCGGGATCTGTCGCATAGGGGGCTGCCATGGGATGCCTGCTTGTGACGCCTGTTTGGCCCACCTATATTGAAACCACAGGCTTACCGATAGGTGCTCTATGCTGACCCTTCCGCCCACCGTGACACCCCGCGCCTTTGAACGGCTGAGCGAGATCGGAGCGAGCGCGCAGGGCAAAGCCCTGCGCATCGCCGTCGAAGGCGGCGGCTGTTCCGGCTTTCAATACGAGATCGCCCTCGACGATCCGCGCGACGACGATCTGCGGCTGGAAGCGCAGGGCGAGACGGTCGTGATCGACAGCGTCTCGCTGCCGTTCCTCACATCCGCCGTCATCGACTTTTCCGAAGAGCTGATCGGCGCGCGGTTCGTGATCCAGAACCCGAACGCCACGTCGTCCTGCGGATGCGGGACGTCATTTTCAATCTGATGTGATGCGACCTTGTGGAACTTTCCATCCACGGCCACACTTGTTACGCATATAAAAGAACAAGACGGAGACTGCCATGACTGCCATGACTGCCATCATCGCCATCACCATTCTAGCTGGTATCGCTGCAACTGCAGCCGTCGTCGGTGCAACGGCGCAGCAGCCCGTACCGGTCCGTGTGCGCAACAAGCGCTGACCGGCGTCGCCCCAATCTTGCGAGGGTTGCGTTGCGCGGATAGCGTGACGGAAAACAGGGGCCGCACATGAAGATCGCCACTTTCAACATCAACGGCGTCAAGGCTCGGATCGAAGCCCTGACGGCGTGGCTGCAAGACCAGTCGCCCGACGTGGCGCTGCTGCAGGAAATCAAATCCGTCGACGATGGTTTTCCCCGCGAACAGATCGCGGACCTCGGCTACAACATCGAAACGCATGGGCAAAAGGGTTTCAACGGGGTCGCGATCCTGTCGAAGCTGCCGCTGGAAGATGTCGTGCGGGGCCTGCCCGGCGACGACGCCGACCAACAGGCCCGGTGGATCGAGGCGACGGTGGTCGGCGAACACACCGCTGTGCGTCTTTGCAACCTCTACCTGCCGAACGGCAATCCCGCGCCGGGGCCAAAGTTCGACTACAAACTGGCTTGGATGGACCGCCTGCACGACCGGGCGCAAGTCCTCCTCGCGTCCGAGATGCCCGCCCTCATGGCCGGCGATTACAACATCATCCCGCAGGCCGAGGATGCGGCGCGACCCGATGCGTGGCGCGATGATGCGTTGTTCCGCCCCGACAGCCGGGCGGCGTTCCGCCGGATCCTGAACCTCGGGTTCACCGAGGCGTTCCGCGCCCGCACGAAGGGGCCCGGTCACTATTCGTTCTGGGACTATCAGGCGGGGGCCTGGGACCGGAACGACGGCATCCGCATCGACCACCTGCTGCTGACCCCGCAATGCGCCGACCTGCTGCGCGACTGCACGATCGAGCGGCAGGTGCGCGCGGGTGAAAAGCCCAGCGATCACGTGCCGGTCTGGGTTGAACTTGCCGCATGACATGCGGCATGTCACGCAGTGCGCTGATAAGCTTGCTCATTGTCGCGGCGACATCCACGTCGGCCCAGTGCCGTATCATGGCGGCAGGCGCGCGCTGCGCCGTGCCGCCGACCAAGGCAGAGATGCCAGCCCCGCCACCGCCCGTCGCCATCGGTGAGATCCTTGCACCCGGCCGCTATTCCATGGTGATGGACGCGACGTGGTATGGCCTGCCGCCCGCCCAGGATGGCTGGGTCTATTACCGGATCGCGGATGACGTGTACCGTGTCGACTGGCGCACGATGGAGGTGCTGGAACGCGCGACGGACGAAGCGGGCGCGAACTGGCCCTGAAGCGCCCTAGCGCGTCGCGTCGAAGCCGTAGAGCCAGTCCATCCGCCCGATGAACGCATCCGGCGCAACACGCCCCAGCGCACGCAGCCCCAGATGGGCCACCACCCGGCGCGGGCCGCGCAGGTGGTAGTTCACCGCATTGGCGCTGGCCGCCGCAATGGCGCGCGTCACACGCGGCACACGGGCTGCCTGATAATGCGTCAGACCGTCAGCGATACCGTGCCATGCCAGCAGGCGGGCGAGGACGGCGGCATCCTCCAACGCGAGGTTGGCCCCCTGCGCCAGGAACGGCAGCGTGGGGTGCGCGGCATCACCGACGAGGGCCACGCGGTCGGTCACCCAGACCGGAGCCACGGGGTGCTGGAACAGTCCCCACAGGTGTGGGGTATCCACGCGGGCCAGCAGCGCCTGGAGCGAGGGACACCCATCGGCAAAGGCGCGGCGCAGATGCGCCGGGTAGTCCGGGTGATGCCAGCCTTCGTCCGCCCAGACGTCGCGTTCCTGCACGGCGACGATGTTCACCCGATCCCCCGGCAACGGATAGGTGACGACATGGCGTCCCGGCAGCATCCAGATCCGCGCCTCGGGCGGGGCGGTGGCCGAAATGACGGCCCGCCATGCGACCTGACCCGTGAAAGCGGGTGCGGCGGGTCCGTTCAGCACGCCCCGCATGACCGATTTTATGCCGTCGGCGCCAATCACCAGATCGGCGTCCGGCAGGCTGTCGCGGCGGTGGTTCAGGATGATGTCCACGCCGCGCGCGGCACAGGCATCGGCCAGCAGGGCGATCAGGTCCGACCGCGCCACGAAGCGGTAAGGCGGCACCTGCCGCGACAGATCGAAGCGTGCGAGCGTGCGGCCCGTCAGGCCGTCGGTCGGCAGCACTGCGCGTGCGTGCAGACCCAGTCGCCCCATTCCGTCGCTCAGACCGAGTGCAGCCAGCACGCGTGCGCCGTTCGGCGTGATCTGGATACCGGCGCCCACCTCGGCGATGCGGGGGACCCGCTCAAAGACTCTGACGCTGGCGCCCTGCATAGCCAGGGCCAGTGCCGTGGACAGCCCGCCGATGCCGCCCCCGACGACGGCCACCTGCAGCCCGGTGATGCGGCTGGCGTGTGCCATGTCAGTCGTCGCGATGGACCTTCTCACGGCGCTCGTGACGCTCCTGCGCCTCCAGCGTCATGGTGGCGATCGGGCGTGCATCGAGCCGCTTGAGGCTGATCGGCTCTCCGGTGATGGTGCAATAGCCGAATTCGCCCTCGTCGATGCGGCGCAGGGCGGCGTCGATCTTGGACACCAGCTTGCGCTGACGGTCGCGGGTGCGCAGTTCCAGCGAGCGGTCGGTTTCCTCGCTGGCGCGGTCGGCGACATCGGGGATATTGCGGGTCTGGTCCTTCATGCCGGCCACCGTGTCGCGGCTGTCCTCCAACAGGTCGGCTTTCCAGGACAACAGCTTGCGGCGGAAATACTCGATCTGCCGCTCGTTCATGAAGGGTTCATCTTCGGCAGGACGATAGTCGTCCGGCAGGAAGCCTTCTGCTTTCATATCGCGTTTCCCATGTGTGGTATCAGGGCGGGGGCTGGTCGCGGGCTGCGTTGCAGCGATCGTGTCGGTTGCGTCACCTGACATCTGGCCATCTCCCCTATGATGGCGTCCCTTTATTCCCATTGCCCGGGGGTGTCACCCCCACAACCGGCGGTGATCGGGGTGAATACGATCACAAGTTGCCGCATTGCACGGATCTTTCGCCCTTGCCCCGGGCGCGCAGGCACCACACCATCGCCGCAGACCCGCAGGAGAAACGCCATGACACCGCACTTCACCGGAACCGAAGCCTATGTGGCGACGGCCGACCTGACCATGGCGGTCAACGCCGCGATCACGCTGGAACGCCCCCTGCTGGTCAAGGGGGAGCCGGGGACCGGCAAGACCGAGCTCGCGCGGCAGGTCAGCGCCGGTCTGGGCATGCCGATGATCGAGTGGCACATCAAATCTACCACGCGGGCGCAACAGGGCCTGTACGAATACGACGCCGTCAGCCGGTTGCGCGACAGCCAGCTGGGCGATGTCCGCGTGAACGACGTGGCGAACTATATCAGGCGCGGCAAGCTGTGGCAGGCGTTCACCGCGACCGAACGGTCCGTGCTGCTGATCGACGAGGTCGACAAGGCCGACATCGAGTTTCCCAACGACCTGCTGCAGGAACTCGACCGGATGGAATTCCACGTCTACGAGACGGGCGAAACCGTGCGCGCCGCGATCCGGCCGATCGTCATCATCACGTCGAACAATGAAAAGGAGCTGCCGGACGCCTTCTTGCGGCGCTGCTTTTTCCACTACATCCGTTTTCCGGACATCGACACGATGCGACGGATCGTGGCCGTCCACCACCCGGGCATCAAGGACGCGCTGCTGACGACGGCGCTGACGCAATTCTACGAGGTCCGCGACACGGCGGGGCTGAAGAAGAAACCCTCGACGTCGGAGGTGCTGGACTGGCTGAAGCTGCTGCTGGCCGAGGATCTGAGCCCGGAGGATCTGCGCCGCGACGCGAAATCCGCCCTGCCCCGCCTGCATGGCGCGCTGCTGAAGACCGAGCAGGATGTCCACCTGTTCGAGCGTCTGGCCTTCATGGCCCGGTCGCAGCGCTAGGGGTGTGGCTGCGGACGGGGCATTGCTGCAACGGCGGACAAATCTCGTGGCCCTGACCCGCCGCGACCCTCGCCTCCGGCGGCGCGGTGGTGCAGCGTCACCGGGGCATGCCGTGTCATCGCCGCAAACCGGCCCTGCTGTGGTCGCAGTCGTTAACCAATCGTTGACGGCACAAGCATGAGGAGAGTGGCATTGGTCATCGGGACGGTCGCGGGCTTTGGTCGCAGAACAATCGGCACGAACGCAGACGCTGAGTCGGGTGTCGGCCCTGCGGGGACACCGTCGCGTGGTCGGCGTGCCTTGACGTGTCTGGCCGGCCTTGGCGTGGTGGCCCTGCTGGCGTCCTGCGCCGCGGCCCCCGCGGCACCGCCGACCCGTGCCGCCGCATTGCCAAGCACCCTGCCCGCGATCCGCAGCTTTGCCGACACCAGCGCCGTGCCCGTCCGGCGCAGCAACGGCGAGATGGCGCAGGATTTTCTCGACCTGACGTTCCAGCTCGAAAGCGGGCGCAACGTCGTCGCCATGACCCGCTATGAGGGGCCGATCACCGTGCGCGTGGCCGCCGGCGCGCAACCGACGCTGATACAGGATCTGGATCTGCTGCTCGCCCGTCTGCGTAACGAGGCGGGCATCAGCATCGCACGCACCAATGACGCGGTCGCCAGCATCCACATCGTGCCCGTTCCGCAACGCGACCTGCAGCGCGCAGTGCCGCAGGCGGCCTGTTTCGTCGTGCCGAACGTCATGGACTGGAACAGCTATCTGCAACTGCGCCGCAGCCCGTCCGTCGACTGGACCCGGTTGCAGACCCGTGGCACCGCCGCGATGTTCATCCCCGCCGACGCCGCCCCGCAGGAAATCCGCGATTGCCTGCACGAGGAGCTGGCGCAGGCGCTCGGCCCGCTGAACGACCTTTATCGCTTGCCCGATTCGGTGTTCAACGACGACAACATCCACACCGTGCTGACCGGTTTCGACATGCTTATGCTGCGCGCGACCTATGCGCCGGAATTGCGCAGCGGCATGACCCGTGCGCAGGCGACGGCGGTGATCGGCCCCGTGCTGCAGCGCCTGAACCCCGCTGGCGGCAGTGCCAGTGCGCCTGCCGTGCCGTCGACACCCCGCGACTGGATTACCGCGATGGAAACCGCGCTGATCGGCGGGTCGTCACCCGCCGCGCGCCGTCAGGCGGTGAACAATGCCGTGAGCATGGCCCGGACCCTGCGATGGGACGGCCCGCGTGCCGGGTTCACCTATTACGCACAGGGCCGGTTGATGATCGGCCACGATTCGGCTGCGGCCGTCACCGCTTTCAACAATGCCGACCTGATCTATTCCAGCTCTCCGCTGACCCGGATCCATGCAGCTCACATCGCCGTGCAGAAGGCCGCCTTCAGCCTGCGGGCGGGCGATGCGATGACCACGATCCGCCTGACGGACGGGGCCATTCCCGTGGCCGCCGCACATCAGAACGCCGCCCTGCTGGCCACGCTGATGACGTTCAAGGCTGCCGCATTCGACATGCAGGGCGACAGTGTCGCGGCACAGGCCCTGCGGGTGGACAGTCTGGGATGGGCACGTTACGGGTTCGGCAGCGATGCCAACGTGCGCGCCCGACAGGCCGAGGTCGACGGGTTGCGCCCCTATTGAAAGCCGCCCCATCATGATCTTTCCCGTCGGCGGCTTTGTCATCGGTGCCCTGTTCGGTGCAATCCGCGCCAGCATGAAGGGGGGCAAGACGCTGGACCTGCTGCAATGGGGCGCCGTGCACGGCATCCTGTTCGCGATGGTCGGGCTGTTCGTGCTGGTCTTCATCGAACGCAGCATGGTCGGATAGGGCGCGATGTTCCTGCGGTTCTTCGACACGCTCCGCGCTGCCGGCGTGCCGGTGTCGATCCGCGAATTCCTGGCCTTCCTCGACGGGGTGCAGGCGGGTCTGGCCACCTATGACGTGGATGCATTCTATCATCTGGGCCGCACGATCATGGTCAAGGACGAGCGGCACATCGACCGCTACGACCGGGCCTTTTCGATTGCTTTCCAGGGGCTGGACAGCGTGACCGATCAGGACGTGCTGGACTCGGTGGACATCCCCGCCGACTGGCTGGAGAAGCTGGCCGAAAAGCACCTGAGCCCTGAGGAACGCGCCGAGATCAAAGCCATCGGGGGGTTCGAGGACCTGATGGAGCGGTTGCGACAGCGTCTGGCCGAACAGAAGGGCCGCCATCAGGGCGGGTCCAAGTGGATCGGCACCGCAGGCACCTCGCCGTTCGGGGCCTACGGCTACAATCCTGAAGGCGTGCGGATCGGGCAGGACGCCAGCCGCCACCAGCGCGCGGTCAAGGTCTGGGACAAGCGCGAGTTCCGCGATCTGGACGACACCGTCGATCTGAACGTCCGCAGCATCAAGGTCGCCCTGAAGCGCCTGCGCAAATGGGCCCGCGAGGGGGCGGCGGAGGAGCTCGATCTGGACGGCACGATTCGGAAGACCGCTGAACACGGCTATCTCGACGTGCAGATGCGGGCCGAACGGCGCAATGCGGTCAAGGTGCTGCTGTTCCTCGACGTGGGCGGCAGCATGGACAGCCACGTCAAGGTGGTGGAGGAGCTGTTCAGCGCCGCCCGGTCGGAGTTCAAGCACCTGCGGCACTTCTATTTCCACAACTGCCTGTATGAGGGCGTCTGGACCGACAATCGCCGCCGGTGGACCGCGCAGACTCCCACATGGGACGTGCTGCGCACCTATGGGCCGGATTACAAATGCATCTTTGTGGGCGATGCCAGCATGTCGCCCTATGAGGTGGCCAGTGTCGGCGGCGCAAACGAGCACTGGAACGCGGAGGCCGGGTCGACGTGGCTGATGCGCGCCCGCGACCAGTGGCCCTCGCATGTCTGGATCAATCCCCTGCCCGCACCATATTGGGATTTCACGCCGTCCATCGGCATGATCCGCGACATCTTCGGCGCTGACCGGATGCAGCCGATGACGCTGGCCGGCCTCACGTCGGCGATGAAGTCGCTGACCTGACGTCCGCTTGCGTCACGCCTGATCTGGTGCCGGTGGTGTGGCGCGCGCAAGCCGGGACAGCAGGTCGGCAAAGCGGGCGGGCTGATCCTGCGGCAGCGGATAGACGCGCCGCAGGGCGGGCAGCGGCAAGGCGGCTGGCATGTCGGGTTCGGAGCGCATGGCGATCATCCTGTTCTGTCTTGATACGTGTCAACGTCGGCCGCGGCTGTCGGGGTCCCTGCCCACGACCGGCCCGCGACATCCGACCACCAATCTGTGGCGGAACTGCTGCGCATCGGTGTCGCAGGCATGGCAATTGCACCTTGCTGCCACCATATCCCTGACATGTTAAAATTTACCCCAATCCTGCTGGCGCTCGCCTATGGCTTCGCGATCTACCACTTTTCGGCGTTGCGGACGCGACAGGAACTGGATGCCGCCTCGACCGAGCTTGCGGACCCCGCACTGAAGGCGGTGATGGACCGCATGGCCCGCGCCCTCGATCTGGACCGCATCCGCGTCCACATCTACGAGGTGGCGATGGTCAACGGTCTGGCCGCCCCGGACGGTCGCATCTTCATCACGCGGGGGTTCTACGACCGCTACCGCGCGGGCGACGTGACGGCAGAGGAGATCGCAAGCGTCATCGCACACGAGCTGGGGCATGTGGCGCTGGGCCATTCGCGCCGCCGCATGACAGATTTCGCCGCCCAGAACGCCATGCGGACGGCGATCGCCATGGTGCTGTCGCGCATCCTGCCGGGGATCGGGCTGATGATCGGCAACGCGCTGATCGCGCTGCTGGCCGCGCGCCTGTCGCGCGCCGACGAGTTCGAGGCCGACGCCTATGCCAGCGCGCTGCTGATCAAGGCGGGGATCGGCACGGGGCCGCAGGTATCGCTGTTCACCAAGCTGGAGCGTCTGACCGGCGGCAAGGCGGGCAACGCGCCCGCCTGGCTGCTGAGCCACCCCAAGACGGATCTGCGCATCAAGGCGATCGCCGCCAACGATGCCCGCTGGCAGGGTTAATCCCCGAAGGCGGCCATCAACCGTTTGCCCAGTCGCGGCATCCGCGCCTTCTTCATCAGCGCACGGATCGTCCACGGCTGCGGCGACAGGCGGTTCGCCTCGGCCAGCGTGGCGCTGCAGATGCGCGCCACGACATCCGGTGCCTCGTCATGCAGTCGCAGCATGAAGCCGTCGGGATCGGCGCGAAAGAGCCCCTCCTCGGCCAGCAGGTTGCCGGGGAAGTCCTTGGCGTTCAGCGTGAGGATCGCATCGCAATGCCCCGCCACGGCGGCGGCGAGCACGTGGATGTCGTCCGCGTCAGGCAGCCAGAGGCGGCGCAGCAACCCGTCATCGGGCCGCACGCTGGCGCGGGGAAAGCGGGCGGTCAGCGCCGCGATCTCGCCACGGGCATAGACCTCCGCCTCCGGTCCCAGCTTCACCGTCGCACGCGCCCATTCCTCCAGCACGCGGGGCGACCAGCAGGGCTGGAACAGTCCTGCGGCGGCGGATTCCACCAGCACCTCGCGCATCACGGTGGGATAAAGGACGCAGGCGTCGAGCAGGACCTTCATGGGCAAGCCCCTTACAGCCGGAACGTGACGACCTTCAGATACCCGCTCTCGGCCAAATGCGGCAGCAGGGGGTGGTCCGGCCCGGCAAAGCCCGTCTGGATCACCTGTGACCGCCGCCCGGCGCGCCCGATGCCACGTGCAGAGGCGTTGCGGAAGCGCGTCAGGTCTGCCGCATGGCTGCACGAGCACAGCATCAGGTAGCCATCCTCGGCCACCAGTCCCGCGGCCAAACGTGCCACACGCTCATAGGCGCGCAAGCCCGCCTCCAGCGAGGCTTTGCCGGGGGCAAAGGCGGGCGGATCGCAAACCACCAGATCGAAGGTGGCGCCCTCTGCGGCCAGCGCTTCCAGCACCTCGAACGCATCGCCGCGGCGGGTGGTGAAACGGTCGCCGACACCCATCGCGGCGGCCCCTTGGTCGGCCAGCGCCAGCGCAGGCTCCGACCCGTCCACGGCCAGCACGGACGCGGCACCGGCAGCGAGGGCCGCGAGGCCAAAGCCGCCTACGTGGCTGAACATGTCCAGCACGCGTGCGTCCTTCGCCAGCGTCGCGGCAAAGGCGTGGTTCGGGCGCTGGTCGAAGAACAGCCCCGTCTTCTGTCCGCCCATGACGTCGGCCATGTAGGTGGCCCCGTTCATCGGCACCGCGATGGGGGCCGTGGGGGCGGTGCCGCGGATAACGTCCGTCCGGTCGTCGAGGCCTTCCAGACTGCGGGCACGGCCGGTGCCGTTCAGGATCACCGTGGTCACGCCCGTGACCTGCACAAGCGCATCGGTCAGCGGCCCGATCAGCGCGTCGGCCCAGGCGGCGTTGGGCTGCACCACGGCCACGTCGCCGAAGCGGTCGATGACGACGCCGGGCAGGCCGTCCGCCTCTGCATGGACGAGGCGATAGAACGGCTGGTCATAGATCCGCGCCCGGTGTGCCAGTGCCCGGGCCAACTTCGCCGCGAACCACGCGGTGTCGATCACCGCCTCGGGGTCGCGGTCGATCATCCGGCAAATGATCTTGCTGACCGGGTTCACGGTCACGAGGCCGAGGGGGACGCGGTTGGCATCCTCCAGCACGGCGAGCGCGCCGGGGGTCAGACCCTTGGTGCGCCGGTCGGTGACCAGTTCGTTGGCATAGACCCAAGGATAGCCGTGCCGGATCGCGCGGGCATCGCCCTTGGGCATCAGGCGGACGACCGGATAAGAGGCGGTGAGATCGGAGGCGGTGGGGTTTGGTTCAGTATTCATGCCCCCCCATACCGCGCCCACCGCCGCAAGGCCAGCGATCCCGCGCATCATGCGCCCCTGCGCGGTTGTTAGCGCTAACCGGATGTGGTAGTGGGGCTTGATCCCCCATACCGAAAGAGGCAGCCGATGGCCCTGCATCCCAAGATCGCCGAAGTGACCGACCGCATCCGCGCCCGGTCCGAGGGGCCACGCCGGACCTACCTCGACACGATGGCGCGCGCGGCGGCGACGGGTCCGCGCCGGTCGCACCTGACCTGCGGCAATCAGGCCCACGCCTATGCGGCGATGGAGGGGCAGAAGGACGCGCTGGTCGCGGACACCGCCCCGAACATCGGGATCATCACCGCCTACAACGACATGCTGTCGGCGCATCAGCCGTTCGAGAGCTATCCCGCGCAGATCAAGGCCGCCGCCATCGCGTTCGGTGCCACGGCGCAGGTCGCGGGTGGCGTGCCCGCCATGTGCGACGGCGTCACGCAAGGCCAGACGGGGATGGAGCTGTCGCTGTTCAGCCGCGACGTGATCGCACTCGCCGCCGCCGTGGGCCTGTCGCACAACACCTATGACGCAGCGATCCATCTGGGGGTCTGCGACAAGATCGTGCCGGGCCTCGTGATGGCCGCAGCCACGTTCGGCTACATCCCCGCGATCTTCGTGCCCGCAGGCCCGATGACCAGCGGTCTGCCCAACGACGAAAAGGCCCGAGTGCGCCAGCGCTTCGCCACCGGCGACGCCAGCCGGGCCGAACTCATGGCCGCCGAAATGGCGTCCTATCACGGGCCGGGCACCTGCACCTTCTATGGCACCGCCAACAGCAACCAGATGCTGATGGAGTTCATGGGACTGCACCTGCCGGGCGCATCATTCGTGAACCCGAACACGCCGCTGCGCGATGCGCTGACAGTGGCCGCGACCGAGCGCGCGGCGCAGATCACCGCGCTGGGCAATGAATACACGCCGGTCAGCGACATTCTGGACGAACGCGCCTTCGTGAACGGGCTCGTGGGGCTGATGGCGACGGGCGGATCGACGAACCTCGTGATCCATCTGCCTGCGATGGCGCGGGCGGCGGGCATCATCCTCGATCTACAGGATTTCGCGGACCTGTCGGCGATCACACCGCTGATGGCCAAGGTCTATCCCAACGGTCTGGCCGACGTGAACCATTTCCATGCTGCGGGCGGCCTCGGTTACATGATCGGCGAATTGCTGAATGCGGGGCTGCTGCACGATGACGTGAAGACCGTCGCGGGCGACGGCCTCGACCTCTATACGCAGGAACCGCGGCTGGATGGCGGGCGGATCACCTACGTCAAGGGCAGCGGCGTCAGCCACAACGACAGGATCCTGCGCCCCGCCAGCGATCCCTTCCTGCACCACGGCGGCCTGCAGCAGCTGCAGGGCAACCTCGGGCGCGGCGTGATGAAGACATCCGCCGTGGCCGAAGAGCGTCACATCGTCGAGGCCCCTGCCCGCATCTTTCACGATCAGGACGCGGTCAAGGCGGCCTTCAAGGCGGGCGAGTTCACCACCGACACGATCATCGTCGTCCGCTTTCAGGGGCCGCAGTCGAACGGGATGCCTGAACTGCACAGCCTGACGCCGACCCTTTCGGTGCTGCAGGACCGCGGGCTGAAGGTCGCCCTCGTCACCGACGGGCGCATGTCGGGCGCGTCGGGCAAGGTGCCATCCGCGATCCATGTCTGCCCGGAGGCCGCCGCCGGAGGCCCGATCGCCCGCATCCAGGATGGCGACATCATCCGCCTCGATGCGGTCGCGGGCACCATCGACGTGCTCGGCGTGGACCTCGACAGCCGCACGGTGGCCACCGCCGACCTCAGCGGCAACGGCACCGGCGTGGGGCGGGAGCTGTTCGCCATGTTCCGCCGCACCGTGGGTCAGGCGACAGAGGGTGCCGGCGTCGCGGTCTGACCGCGGCCCCCTCGCTTTTTTTCAAATACTCCCGCCGGAGGCGCCTTTGCAGACGACCCGGCCCCTTACAGGATACCGACCATGACCCCCGAACAAGCCTCTGCCCTGAACCGCGACCTGTGCCTGCTGGCGCCCGTGATCCCGGTGCTGGTCCTCGACGACGCGGGCCTTGCCGCAGACCTCGCGCGCGCCCTCGTCGCCGGTGGGCTGCCCGCGCTCGAGGTGACGCTGCGCACGCCCGCCGCCCTCGACGCGATCCGAGAGATGGCATCCGTCCCCGGCGGCGTCGTCGGCGCCGGCACCCTGCTGACATCGCAGGACGTGGAGAATGCCAAGGCGGCGGGGGCGCAGTTCGGCGTCTCTCCCGGTGCGACGGACCGCATCCTGGATGCCTGCGAGGACAACGACCTGCCGCTGCTGCCCGGTGCCGCCACGGCGTCAGAGGCGATGCGCCTGCTGGAGCGCGGCTATACGGTCCAGAAATTCTTTCCCGCCGAGGCGAACGGCGGCGTGCCCGCGCTGAAGGCGATCGGCGCGCCGATCCCACAGGTCAGCTTCTGCCCCACCGGCGGCGTCACGCTGGCCAACGCGCCCGCCTATCTGGCGCTGTCCAACACGCTGTGCGTCGGCGGCAGCTGGGTCGCCCCGCGCGACGCGATGCTGGCGGGCGACTGGGCCGAGGTCGAGCGCCTGGCCCGCGAGGCGGCGGGGTTAGCGCGGACCTGATTTTTATGGGGGGCGTCGTCGTGGGGGCCAGCCCCCACACCCCCGGGATATTTCTGACCAGAAGAAGGGGACGGCGGCATTTGCGCCCGATCGCAGCGTCACCGCGGGCGGGCCAGTCTTGCGCTGATCGCCTGATCCGCGGCATGCGCCGTCTTGGCCATCTCGGCCTGAAGCGCGTCCATGTCCACGAACTCCGTCTCGCGCAGGATCATGCGGCGACCGCCTTCGCCCAACGCTTCCGGATCGAGGACGCCGCCGGTCAGCAGCCGTCCGGCGGTCTGAAGCCGCCAGAACAGGGCGGCGGCGCGGGTCAGGGCAGCGCCTTCGGTCTCTGACAGCCAACGGACTGCGACACCGGCGGCGATCTGGCCCGGCACGTCGTGCAGGGGCGATCCGGTGACGAGGGCCGCGGTCTGCGCGGCCAGTTCCACATCCATCAGCCGGCCCGGCCCCATCTTGGCGTCCCAGCCGCCTTGCGCGGGTTTCGCGTCGGCAAGCCGCGCGCGCATGTCCGCCACATCGGCGGCGACGCCGATGCCCTGCCCTTTTTGCCGCAGCAGGCTGCGCCGGAACGCCGCGAACCCGGACCGCAGGACGGCGGGCCCCGCGATGGGCCGCGCGCGCGTCAGGGCGAGGTGTTCCCAGGTCCATGCCTCCTCTTGCTGGTAGTCGCGGAACGCGGACCAGGCGGTGGCGACAGGCCCCTGTTTGCCGGAGGGTCGCAGGCGCATGTCCACCGCATAAAGCCGCCCGTCCGCCATGGGTGCCGACAGCGCCGTGACCAGCGCCTGCGTCAGCCGCGCGTAGTAGCTGCGCACCGGCAGCGGGCGCGGGCCGTTGGAATTGCCCCAGATGTCGGCGTCGTAGATCACGATCAGGTCCACGTCGGACTGGGCATTCAGCCGCCCCGCCCCGAGCGAGCCCATGCCGATCACCGCAGCCCCCAGACCGGGGGGCGGGCCGTGACGGCGAGCGAAGTCGGCGATGACCACGGGCCAGATCGCCGCGATCACGGCCTCGGCCAGATCGGCGTATTGCGCACCGGCACCCGCGGCATCGGTCAGGCCGCGCAGGTGGTGCACCCCGATGCGGAAATGCCATTCCCGCTGCCACCGGCGCAGGGCGTTCATCGCCCCCTCGTAATCGCCAGCGCCCTGCATGGCGTGGGTCGCCGCCAGCGTCAGCGCCGCCGCACCCGGCCAGTCGACGAAGAAGTCGCCGCCGATCACCGCATCGAGCACGCCTGCGTTGCGCGACAGATACTGCGCCAGCGCCGGCGCCGTGGCGCAGATGTCCACGATCAGCCGCGTCAGGGCGGGGTTCGCCTCGAACAGCGCAAAAAGCTGCACGCCGGCGGGTAGCCCCGCAAGGAAGGCGTCGAAGGTGAGCAGCGCCTCGTCCGGTTTGGCGGCCTCGGCCAGTGCGGCCAGAAGGCCGGGCGCGAGCCTGCGGAAGGTCTGCGCGGCGCGGTCGGAGCGCAGGGCCGGATAGGTGGGCCAGCGGGCGGTGATGTCGCAGCCCCAGCCGGCGGGCAGGTCGGCGGCGGGCGCGGCGGGCGTCGTCGCCGCCTTGCCGGTGGGGGCGAAGAAGCCTTCGATCCGCTCGTGCACCTCGGTCAGGCAGGCGGTCAGGTCGGCGCGCAGGGCATCGTCGTCGCGGTCCATGAAGGCGGCAAGGCGAGCAAATCCCGCCGCGTCCTGCGGCAAGGCGTGGGTTTGCGCGTCGTTGATCATCTGCAGCCGGTGTTCCACCGTGCGGTGGGCCACGTAGTGATCGGTCAGGGTGGCGGCCAGGGGCGCCGGGATCCAGCCGCCCGCCGCCAGCCGCGAGAGCCCTTCCACCGTGCCGCGCACCCGCAGGTCCGGGTTGCGGCCACCGGCGATCAACTGATGGGTCTGGGTGAAGAACTCGATCTCGCGGATGCCGCCGCGGCCGAGTTTCATGTCGTGGCCCGGCAGGCGCAGCGGGCCGCCCAGCCCCTTGTGGTCGCGGATGCGCAGCCGCATGTCGTGGGCGTCCTGGATCGCCGCGTAGTCCAGATGCTTGCGCCAGACGAAGGGCCGCAACGTGTCGAGGAACCGCTGCCCCGCCGCGATGTCGCCAGCACAGGGCGCGGCCTTGATGTAGGCGGCCCGTTCCCACGTGCGCCCGACGCTCTCGTAATATCGCTCTGCCGCGGTCATCGACAGGCAGACGGGCATGACGGAGGCGTCGGGGCGCAGGCGCAGGTCGGTGCGAAAGACGTAACCCTCGCCTGTGTTGTCGGAGAGGAGCGCGCACATGCGACGTGTCACGCGCACGAAGGCGGCGCGGGCCGTCGCCGCGTCCTGCGGGGTGAAACGGTCGTCGTCGAAGAGGCAGATCAGGTCGATGTCGGAAGAGTAATTCAACTCTCCCGCACCCTGCTTGCCCATGGCGAGGACCACCATGCCGCCGGCGGTGGCCGCGTCGGCTGGGATCAGGCCGGGCAGCTTGTCACGGGCGATCTCTGCCGCCACGAGCGGCAGGATGCAGGCCTGCACGGCTGCGGCGGCGAGGTCGGTCAGAGCTTGGGTCACCGTGGCCAGCGGCCAGACGCCGCCCAGATCGCACAGGGCCGCCAGCAGGGCCACGCGGCGCTTGGCCTGTCGCAGGCCGGGGCCGAGGTCGGCGAAGGGGATCTGCGGGATGGCGGCGAGTGTCGCGGCCAGGGCCGCCTCGGGGTCGTCCACTGCGCCAGCCAGCCAGTCGCCTTCGCGCGCGATCAGCCCCGCGAGGTAGGGGCTGCACCCGGCGGTGCCCGATATCAGGTCGCGCAGGCCGCCCGCAGCCCACGGCACCTGTGCCACCGCATCGGCAGCCCTGCCCGGATCGAAGACGCGCGGGTGGCCGGTCATGCGGGTGCTCAGGGCGGTGACGGTCATGGGTGCGGGGGCTTTCCGGGCGATCTGTCGGGATGATACGGTGACGTGCGTGACCAAAGGGTGGCGAAAGGACAGCCGATGAGCAAGAGTTTGAAGCGCGTGAGCGACGCACTGGGCGCCGCGGGGTTGCAGATCATACCGGTCGAGATGGCGGACGGCACCCGCACGGCGGCGGATGCGGCGGCGGCGGTCGGCTGCGACATCGACCAGATCGCCAAATCCATCGTGCTGCAGGGGGCGACCAGCGGTCGGGTCGTGCTGTTCGTGACACCCGGAGGGCGGCAGGTCGATCTGGACCGGGCGGCGCAGCTGGCCGGAGAGCCGCTGGGCCGGGCCGACGCGGCGGCGGTGCGCGCGCAGACGGGGTTCGCCATCGGCGGGGTGTCGCCGGTGGGACATCTGACGCCCGTCACGACATTCTTCGACGCAGGACTGTCGGCATTCGCGGTGGTCTGGGCGGCGGCGGGCACGCCGCGCCACGTGTTCGCGATCGCACCCGACGATCTGGCGCGGATCAGCGGCGCGGTGGTGGCGGAGTTCGCTGGCTGACGAGGGGCACGGAACGGCGTGCGGCGCGGGTCCCGAAGCGCGATGTGAAAAACATTCACATACCCTCTTGATGGCGTTGGGCGGCATCCACATATCGGTGATGTGAAACACGTTAACATCAACCCGAACCCCAAGCCCGACAGGAGCCTGCCCATGTATTCGACACCGTCCTATCCCGCAGCTTCCGGCCCGATGGTCTGGCTCAAGCGCACGGAACACTGGCTTGATGCCCGTGGTCGCGGTGCCTGGATCGCCGCCATGGTCGCCGGTTTCGTCGTCTTCTGGCCCGTGGGCGCAGCCCTTCTGGCCTACATGATCTGGAGCAAACGCATGTTCAACCGCACCGTCACCACCGGACCGTCCCGCATGTCGCGCCGTTTCGGCGGCAGCATGATGCAGTCGTCCGGCAACGCCGCCTTCGACGCCTACAAGGAAGACACGCTGCGCCGCCTGCAGGAAGAGCAGGACAGCTTTGCCGATTTTCTCGGCCGTCTGCGCGCCGCCAAGGACAAGGCCGAGTTCGACCAGTTCATGGCCGACCGCAAGACCGACCGCCCGGTGGATGACACCGCCGATGCGCCCCGGGATGCCAACTGACGTCCGCTGACTGCACCGGATGCGGCCCCGTCTGACGGGTCCGCATTCCCCCATCTTACCCGACTGGAGAGTTCCGCCGATGACCACGACCCTGTCCCGCCTGCACGCCCTGCCCGATCCGGTGGCCGATGCGCCGTTCTATGCAGGCGTGCCGACCAAGCGGCTGTTGGCCTGGGTCGTCGACGTGACCCTCGTGGCGATCGTGTGCATCCTGATGCTGCCGTTCACGGCCTTTACGGGCGTGTTCTATTTCCCGTTCCTGATGATGTGCGTGGGCTTTCCCTATCGCTGGGCGACGATTGCGGGGCGGTCCGCCACCTGGGGGATGCGCCTGATGGGGATCGAGTTGCGCGACCACGACGGCCAGCGACTGAGCGGCACGACCGCGTTCCTGCACACCGCGGGCTATACCGTCAGCCTCATCACGGCGCCCCTGCAGATCCTGTCCGTCGTGCTGATGGCGGTCGCGCCGCGCGGTCAGGGCCTCAGCGATTACGTGCTGGGCACGACCGCGATCAACCGCCCCGCCTGACCGCGGATCGGTGGCACCGCTGACCACGGGCGGTCGGCGGTTCCACCGGTGCCCCGGCACGCGCACGGGGGCATGGAAACAGCGATTCCACCGAAATCGCCGCAATTGTGCCGCCGCAAGGACTTGTCAGCGTGCCGGTCCCGCACCACTCTTGTCATCATGCGACATCTACTTCCGCCTTCGCCACAGTTCTACGTGACCGCGCCACAGCCCTGCCCCTATCTTGCGGGCCGGATGGAGCGGAAGCTGTTCACCGCCCTGCAGGGCGAGGAGGCGACAGCCCTGAACGACATGCTGTCCAAGCAGGGGTTCCGCCGGTCGCAGAACGTGCTCTATCGCCCATCCTGTACAGAATGTGCGGCCTGCATGTCGGCCCGCATCCGCGTCGCCGACTTTGCGCCGACCCGCAGCCAGCGCCGCGTGCTGAAGCGCAATGCGCACCTGCGCCGCCGCGCGACTTCGCCCTGGGCGACCGAGGACCAGTTCGATCTGTTCCGCCGCTACCTCGACGCGCGTCACGCGGATGGTGGCATGGCGGACATGGACATGTTCGAATTCGCCGCGATGGTCGAGGAGACGCCGGTGCGATCCCGCCTGATCGAATACACCGACACCATCCGGGGCGACGGCCTGCCCGTCGCCGCCTGTCTGACGGACATCCTCGACGACGGGCTGTCGATGGTCTATTCCTTTTTCGAGCCGGAGCTGGAGCGGCACAGCCCCGGCAGCTTCCTGATCCTCGATCATATCGCCGTCGCGCGCGAACTGGGTCTGCCTTACGTCTATCTGGGCTACTGGGTGCCCGGCAGCCCCAAGATGGGCTACAAGGCGAACTTCGCGGCGCTCGAGATCTTTCGCGACGGATCATGGCGCGACATCGGCGATCCCCACGACCACGATGCGGCGCTGCACCCGTTGTCCACCGCGCCCATCGCCGAACAGGTCGCCCGGATCACCCTGCCGAACGGTGCGCGGGTGCTGCGTTAGGGTTTTTGCGGGGACGTATCGCCGTTGCCTTGGGTGGAGCGCGTTTCGCCGGCGGTCTGAGAATGAGGTGCGACGCCTGGCGGAGGTACCCTGCGCAAAAGGGCATATCCCCCGCCGTCGCTTCGGGCATCCTCGCTGGCCATTCTAGGGTTGCATCGCCCTGATCTGCGCCATCGCAAATCCTGCGCCGCGACCGCAATCGCAGCGGGCCCCGCCCTTACCCCTGCACCCTCCGCCGTCAGGGCAGCAGCACGGTCCGGTCCCCGTCGACGAGGATCGCCTGACCATCCTGCAATCCCACGAACGGCAGTCCCTGCTCCGTCAGCCAGTCGGCCGCGCGATCGGCACCGGGGCTGTCGCGGTGGGCCGACTGGACATGCGGCACGACGGAGCGTGGAAACAGCCCCAGCCCCGCATAGGACACCGGCTCGTCGCCCCAGGTGCCGGGCGCGGGGTCGTCCATCAGGTCAAGCCCGCGCAGGGTGGGTGCGGCGACGATGGCACCGGCACTCGAACCACCATAGACCAGTGCGTCCTGTTCCAGCAGCCCGTGGATCACCGCGTCGAATCCGCTGGCCCGCATCGCGCGGCGCAGCACAAAGGCGTTGCCCCCCGGCACCCAGACCAGCCCGCAGGTGCGCAGCACGTCGTACAGGCGGATCGGCGCGCCGATGTAGTCGCGCAGGTCCAGCCAGCCGGCGGGCAACCCCAGCCGGGTCAGTTCCGCCACCGGATCATAGGCGGTCGCCTGATACAGCGCGCGGGCGGCGGCGGGGATGTGGTCCTGCGCATTGCCGACCACCAGCGCATTGCGGCGCGCGCCCACCAGTTGCAGCAACCGGTCCTCATGGCGGCCAAGACGGTGAGAGGACAAAAACAGGCGCATGACGGATGGTCCGGGGGCTGAATTGGGCCGATCCTGCACCTCTGCCACGTGGTGACAAGAGGGGATCGTGCCGTATGGTTGCTGACCGCGCACACCGCAGCGCCACGTGCCGCACAGACGCTGCCGCAGCAACGCAGATTGAACATGCGACATCAGGGGCTAACTCTGTCCCGACAACAGCAAGGAGCGTCGAGATGACCGACTACACCCCGCCCAAGGTCTGGACCTGGGACGCCGAGAACGGCGGCAAGTTCGCCAGCACCAACCGCCCCATCGCTGGTGCCACCCACGACGCGCCCCTGCCCCGCGGCGATCACCGGTTCCAGTTGCACTCGCTGGCGACACCCAACGGCGTCAAGGTCACCGTGATGTTCGAGGAGCTGCTGGAGGCGGGTCACGCGGGGGCTGAATACGACGCATGGCCGATCCGCATCGGCGATGGCGACCAGTTCGGGTCGGGGTTCGTCGGGATCAACCCGAACTCCAAGATCCCGGCCCTGCTCGACACCGCGACCGATACCCGCGTGTTCGAATCCGCGTCGATCCTGCTCTATCTGGCAGAGGAGTTCGGCGCCTTTTTGCCGAAGGACCGCAAGGCACGGACGGAAGTGATGAACTGGCTGTTCTGGCTGCAGGGGTCCGCCCCCTACCTCGGCGGCGGCTTCGGGCATTTCTACGCCTATGCGCCCAGCAAGATGGAATACCCGATCAATCGCTTTTCGATGGAGACGAAGCGACAGCTCGACGTGCTGGACCGCGCGCTGGCGGACCGCGCCTATCTGGGCGGGGACTCCTATTCCATCGCCGACATGGCGACGGCGCCGTGGTACGGCGCGTTGGTCAAGAACGAGGTCTACGGCGCTGCCGAATACCTCGACGCCGGCAGCTATACCCATGTGAACCGCTGGGCCGACAGCGTGATGCAGCGGCCCGCCTATCTGCGCGGGCGCAAGGTGAACCGCCTGTTCGGCGAACCCGGCGATCAGCTGCACGAGCGTCACGCCGCCGTGGATTTCGACACGCAGACGCAGGACAAGATCGGCGGCAAGGACGCCTGAGGCACGCGCCGACATGGCAGCCGGGCATCGGATCGGCGTGGCCCCACGGGGCTGCGCTGCCGATGCCCGCCACCGCCGGTGCGCTCCGCACCGGCACACGATCCGCATCCCCACCCCCGCCGGGCTTTAACAATGTTGCGACAAATGCGGCTGTCGCGACATTTTCTCCGCGCATGTGGTTGACCCTGTCCGGTGGCTTGCCTAGAACGGCACCAGAATAAGGGAATCCACCGCATGACGCTGCTAGACCCCGTAACAATCAGGATGCGCATGGGCCGCTGACC
Source organism: Loktanella fryxellensis (assembly GCF_900110065.1). Lineage (GTDB taxonomy): Bacteria > Pseudomonadota > Alphaproteobacteria > Rhodobacterales > Rhodobacteraceae > Loktanella > Loktanella fryxellensis. The sequence goes on from NZ_FOCI01000001.1 coordinate 91,902, forward strand.
GCGGTGTGACCTGACAGGTCTCCATGCGCCCCCCGCGACGGGGGCTTTTTTACGCGATGCGATGTCTTTCCAGACGACAAGACCGGGGCATGCGGCCCCGCAGGCAAGGGACACAACGATGACCAAGATGATGACCGGTGCGAAGATGGTGGTGCAGGCCCTGATGGATCAGGGGGTCGAGGTCGTGTTCGGCTATCCCGGCGGTGCCGTCCTGCCGATCTACGACGAGATCTTTCAGCAAAACCAGATCCAGCACGTCCTCGTGCGGCACGAACAGGGCGCCGTCCACGCCGCCGAAGGCTATGCGCGATCGACCGGCAAGCCGGGTGTCGCCCTCGTCACCTCCGGCCCGGGTGCCACGAATGCCGTCACCGGTCTGACGGACGCGCTCATGGACAGCATCCCGATCATCGTGCTGACGGGTCAGGTCCCCACCTTCATGATCGGCACCGATGCGTTCCAAGAGGCGGACACCGTCGGCATCACGCGGCCCTGCACGAAACACAACTGGCTGATCAAGGACACCGACAAGCTGGCGAACACCATCCACGAGGCATTCCATGTCGCGACCTCGGGCCGGCCCGGTCCGGTGCTGATCGACATCCCCAAGGACGTGCAGTTTGCCACCGGCACCTATTCGGAGAAGTCAAAGCGCAAGTCCCACTACGCCCCGCAGGTCAAGGGCGACATCGCCATGATCACCGAGCTGGCCGAGGCGATGGCCACAGCCAAGCGCCCGGTGTTCTACACCGGCGGCGGCGTCATCAACTCCGGCCCCGCCGCAAGCCAGCTGTTGCGCGAGCTGGTCGAGGCGACGGGGTTCCCGATCACCTCCACCCTGATGGGTTTGGGCTGCTATCCCGCCTCCGGTCCCGCGTGGCTGGGGATGCTGGGCATGCACGGCACCTATGAGGCGAACATGGTGATGCACGACTGCGATCTGATGATCAACGTCGGTGCGCGATTCGACGACCGCATCACCGGGCGGCTGGACGCCTTCAGCCCCAAGTCGGTCAAGGCGCACATCGACATCGACGCCAGCAGCATCAACAAGGTGGTGCGCGTCGACATCCCGATCCTCGGCGACGTGGCGCATGTGCTGGAGGACCTGCTGAAGGTCTGGAAAACGCAGGGCCGCCGCACCGACAAGGAGGCGCTGGCCAAGTGGTGGAAGCAGATCAAGACGTGGCAGGCGACCGACTGCCTCGGCTTCACGCAGGACGGCCCGGTGATCCGCCCGCAATACGCGATGAGCCGTCTCGAGGCGCTGACCAAGGGTCATGACCGCTACATCACGACCGAAGTCGGCCAGCACCAGATGTGGGCCGCGCAATACCTCGGCTTCGAGGACCCGAACCGCTGGATGACCTCCGGCGGGTTGGGCACGATGGGCTACGGCACGCCCGCCTCCATCGGCGTGCAGATGGCGCACCGCGACGCACTGGTCATCAACGTCGCCGGAGAGGCGTCGTGGCTGATGAACATGCAGGAGATGGGCACGGCGATGCAATACGGCCTGCCGGTCAAGCAGTTCATCCTGAACAACGAACGCCTTGGCATGGTGCGCCAGTGGCAGCAGTTGCTGCACGGCGAGCGCTATTCGCAATCGTGGTCGCAATCCCTGCCGGATTTCGTGAAATTGGCCGAGGCATTCGGCGCCAAGGGCATCCGCTGTTCCGACCCCGCCGATCTGGACGAGGCGATTGCCGAGATGATCGCCTATGACGGTCCGGTGATCTTCGACTGTCTGGTGGAAAAGCACGAGAATTGCTTCCCGATGATCCCGTCGGGCAAGGCGCATAACGAAATGCTGCTGCGCGACGCGCAGGTCAAAGGCGCCATCGGTGCCACAGGCGCGGTGCTGGTGTGATCCTGCTGCCCCTCTGCCTGCCAGACCAACCGACGACACCCGATCAAGGAACCGTGCCATGTCACCACTGAACATCAAGAAAGGCGCGAGCAGCCATTCCGCCTACGACCTCCGTTCGACCTTTGGCGATACCGTGGAACGGCACACGCTGGCGGTGATCGTGGAGAACGAACCGGGCGTTCTGGCGCGCGTCATCGGCCTGTTCGCCGGGCGCGGCTACAACATCGAAAGCCTGACCGTGGCCGAGATCGACCACACGGGCCACCGGTCGCGCATCACCATCGTCACCACAGGCACGCCGCAGGTGATCGTGCAGATCAAGGCGCAGCTGGGCCGCATCGTGCCCGTCCACGAGGTGCACGACCTGACCGTCGAAGGCCCGTCGGTGGAACGCGAACTGGCGCTGCTGAAGGTCGCGGGGCGTGGCGATGCGCGGGTCGAGGCGCTGCGCCTAGCCGACATCTTTCGCGCCAGCGTGGTGGACAGCACCCTGCAATCCTTCGTGTTCGAGATCACCGGCACGCCGGAAAAGATCGACGCCTTCGCCGACCTGATGCGGCCTTTGGGCCTGCAGGAGGTGGCGCGCACCGGCGTCGCGGCCCTGTCGCGGGGCAGCGACACGCTGGTGTGACGCACCGGGGCCGCGCCGCATTGGCCCGGCCCCCCTTGCCCCCCGGCATGGCGGCGTCCAAAGTGGCGCAAATCGCAGCAGGACGTGCCATGGCCCAGAAGATCATCATCGACACCGACCCCGGTCAGGACGACGCCGTCGCCATCCTGCTGGCGCTGGCGTCCCCCGAACTCGACGTGCTGGGGCTGACGGCGGTGGCGGGCAACGTGCCGCTGTCACTGACAGAACGGAACGCCCGTATCGTCTGCGAACTGGCCGGACGGCCCGATCTGCCGGTCTATGCGGGCTGCGATGCGCCGCTGCTGCGCAAGCTGGTGACGGCGGAACATGTGCACGGCAAGACCGGCCTCGACGGGCCGCAGATGGGCGATCCCACCATGCCACTGCAGGCACAACACGCCGTCGATTTCATCGTAGAGACGCTGCGGGGTGAGCCCTCCGGCAGCGTGACGCTGTGCGTACTGGGGCCGCTGACGAACATCGCCACGGCGTTCCGCCGCGCCCCCGACGTGATCGGCCGCGTGCAGCAGATCATCCTGATGGGCGGCGCCTATTTCGAGGTGGGCAACATCACCCCCGCCGCCGAGTTCAACATCTATGTCGACCCGGAGGCTGCGGCAGAGGTGTTCGCCGCGGGCGTCCCCCTCGTGGTGATGCCGCTCGATGTCACGCACAAGGCGCTGACCAATCGCGCCCGCATCGATGCGTTCCGCGCGATGGGCACGACAGTGGGCGATATGGTCGCCGCCTGGACCGACTTCTTCGAGCGGTTCGACAAGGAGAAATACGGCGCCGAGGGTGCACCCCTGCACGACCCCTGCGTGATCGCGTATCTGCTGCAGCCCGGCCTGTTCACCGGGCGGCACGTCAACGTCGTGGTCGAAACCGGGTCGGACCTGACGCTTGGCATGACCGTCGCCGACTGGTGGCGCGTCACCGACCGCGCGCCCAATGCGATGTTCATGGGCGACGTGGACGCGGAGGGGTTCTTTGCCCTGCTGACGGACCGGCTGGCCCGGTTGTGAGCACCGCCATCGCCCTTGCCACCCCCGCCGACGCGGACCGCCTGATGGACCTCATGGCGCGCTATCACGCGGAAGCTGGCCTGACCCACGACGACGCGCATCGCGCCGCCGTGCTGGGCCCGCTGCTTGACGGCTCTCCACTGGGCGCCGTCTGGCTGATCGGGCCGAAAAGCAGCCCGCTGGGCTATGTCATGGTGACCTTCGGCTGGTCGATATCGCAGGGCGGTCTCGTCGGCTGGCTGGAGGAGTGTTTCATCCGCGCGAGCGTGCGCGGGCGCGGCATCGGGACCGAAGTGCTGCACGCGGTGGCGGTGAACCTTGCCCGTGCGGACATGCGGGCGATGCACGTGATCCTGCCCGCAGCCAACCCCGACGCGGCGGGACGGTTCTGTGCGCGGGCGGGCTTTCGCGCCGTGCCGGGCGCGCGGCTGATGACGGACCCGCTATGATCCGTTTCGAGAACAGCTTCGCCCGCCTGCCTGCCTGGCTGTTCACGGCACAGGACCCGACCCCCGTGGCGGCCCCGCGGCTGCTGGCGGTCAATGCCGACCTTGCCACGGCGCTGGGCCTCGATCCCGCGTGGCTGGCCACGCCAGACGCGCTGGCGGTCCTGTCCGGCAACGCGGTGCCGCCGGGGGCCGCGCCGCTGGCGCAGCTCTATGGCGGGCACCAGTTCGGGCATTGGAGCGGTCAGCTGGGCGACGGTCGCGCGATCCTGCTGGGCGAGGTCCGTGGCAGCGACGGTCACGCCTACGACCTGCAGCTCAAGGGCTCCGGCCCCACCCCCTACAGCCGCAGCGGCGACGGGCGTGCCGCCCTCGGCCCCGTGCTGCGCGAGTATCTGGTGAGCGAGGCGATGGCGGCCCTCGGCGTGCCCACCACACGTGCGCTGGCCGCCGTGCTGACCGGAGAGGATGTGTGGCGCGAGAGCGGCCCCCTGCCCGGTGCGATCCTGACCCGCGTGGCGCGCAGCCACGTGCGCGTCGGCACGTTCCAGATCCACGCGGCGCGCGGCGACCGGGCTGCGCTGCAGGCGCTGGCCGATCACGTGATCCAGCGCCTGAACCCGGACGCGGACGGCATCGGCGGGCTGCTGGACGCCGTCGTGGCTGCACAGGCGCGATTGATCGCCCGCTGGATGGGGCTGGGGTTCATCCACGGCGTGATGAACACCGACAACATGAGCGTGGCAGGCGAGACCATCGACTATGGACCCTGTGCCTTCATGGAAGGTTACGATCCCGCACAGGTGTTCAGCGCCATCGACCGTGGTGGGCGCTATGCATATGCCAACCAGCCGGGGATTGCGCTGTGGAACCTCGCGCAACTGGCCACGGCACTGATCCCGCTGATGCCGGACCCCGATACGGCGGTCGAGGATTTCACGATCCGTATCAACCGCTTCGCGGACCTCTACCAGACCGCGTGGGTGCAGACCTTCGGGGCCAAGATCGGCTTGGCCGACCCCGGCCCGGACGACGCACCGCTGATCCAGCGCCTGCTCGACCTGATGGCGCAGGACCGCGCGGATTTCACCACGACCTTCGCCACCCTTGGCACCGATCCCGCGCCCCTCACCAACACCGCCGCCTTCGCCGCGTGGTCCGCCGACTGGCAGTCCCGGCGCTCACCGGACCACACCGCGATCATGGCACGGGTCAATCCGCGGATCATCCCCCGCAACCACCGCATCGCCGAAGCCATCGCTGCCGCAGAGCATGGTGACATGGTTCCGTTCCACACCCTGGTGGCCATGGTGACGCAGCCCTTTGCGCCGCTCGATGCCGCGCGCGCCCCCTTTGCGCAGCCTGCGGCGGCGGATGAGGTCGTGACGCGGACCTTCTGCGGCACCTGATTCTCGCTTTTTGCCAAATACTCCCGCCGGAGGCCCCCGGTCCACCACGCACCACGGTCAGACCTCGGACAGCAAAACGGGCCCCGCAGGGCCCGTTTCGTGACAGCGATGGCTGCCTGATCACTCGGTGACGACGACGCTCGTCATCACGTCGGGTGCGTCCGACACGGCACCATTGGCACCCTCGCCGCGCTTGATCTGATCGACGATCTCCATGCCTTCGGTGACCTCGCCGACGATGGTGTATTGACCGTCGAGGAACGGACCCGGCGCGAACATGATGAAGAACTGGCTGTTGGCCGAGTTCGGGTCCTGGCTGCGCGCCATGCCGACCACGCCGCGATCGAAGCTGCGGTCGGTCGTGAATTCGGCGGGGATGTCGGGCATCGCCGACCCGCCTGTGCCCGCGCGGGCCACGTCGCCGTCCGCCTTGCCGAACTCTACGTCGCCGGTCTGCGCCATGAAGCCGTCGATCACCCGGTGGAACACCACGTTGTCATAGCCGCCTTCGGCGGCGATGGCCTCGATCTGGGCAACGTGCTGGGGCGCCAGATCCTCGAGCAGGTCGACGTGGATCACGCCGTTGGCCTGACCGGCCACGGTGATGTCCAGACCGCTGGCAAAGGCGGGGGCCGCCAGCAGGGTCAGTGCGGTGGCGAGCTTAAACATCGGACGCCACCTTGACGCTGATCATGCGGTCGGGGTTGCGCGGCGGCTCACCCTTGGCGATGGCATCGACATGGGCCATGCCCGAGATCACCTGACCATAGACAGTGTATTGTCCGTTCAGGAAATCGTTGTCCTTGAAGTTGATGAAGAACTGGCTGTTGGCCGAATTCGGGTTCGCGGACCGCGCTGCACCCAGCGACCCGCGCGCATGCGGCAACTTGGAGAATTCGGACGGCAGATCGGGCAGATCGGAACCGCCCGTGCCGGCGCGACCGGGGTTGTAGTCCTTTTCCATGTTCGCGTGTTCCACGTCGCCGGTCTGCGCCATGAAGCCGTCGATCACCCGGTGAAACGCCACGTTGTCGTAGGCCCCGGCGCGGGCCAGTTCCTTCATCCGTTCCACATGCTTGGGTGCCACGTCGGGCAGCAGCTGGATGACCACCTCGCCGTCCTTCAGCGTCATGATGATCGTGTTTTCCGGGTCTTTGATGTCGGCCATTGTGGCACCTCTTTCAGTCGTTGCTGGCCCTGACATATGGCGAATGACCCGCAATGCCAAGGCACGGCCCCGGTTGACGCCGCCGTTGACGTTGCCGTGACCTTGGCACAGGTATGGCGCAACACCTATGACAGGAGAGATGCAGATGAGCTGGAAAACCCTCGACGACATGGACCTGAAGGGGCAGCGCGTCCTCGTGCGCGTCGACATCAACGTGCCCGTGGAAGACGGCCGCGTCACCGACACGACCCGCATCGACCGGATCGTGCCCACGGTAAAGGACATTCAGGCGGCGGGCGGCTTGCCCATCCTGCTGGCGCATTTCGACAGGCCCAAGGGCCGCGTCGTGCCCGAGATGTCCCTGCGCCAGATCGTGCCCGCGCTGGAGGCGGCGTTGGGGCAGGACGTGATCTTCCTCGACGGCAAGTATGGCGAGGGGGTCGCCGCGATGGGCGACGGCGACGTGGCGCTGCTGGAAAACCTGCGCTTCAACCCCGGCGAGGAATCCAACGACGCGGGCTTTGCCCAGCGGCTGGCAAGCCTCGGCGACGTCTATGTAAACGACGCGTTTTCCGCCGCACACCGTGCCCACGCGAGCACCGAGGCGCTGGCCCGTCTGCTGCCCGCATGTGCGGGCCGCCTGATGGCCGAAGAGCTGACAGCGCTGGACAAGGCACTTGGCACGCCGGACCGCCCGGTGGTCGCCGTCGTGGGTGGGGCCAAGGTGTCCACCAAGCTCGACCTGCTGAGCAATCTGGTGGAGAAGGTCGATGTGCTGGTGATCGGCGGCGGCATGGCGAACACCTTTCTTGCGGCCAGCGGCATCGACGTGGGCAAGTCCCTGTGCGAGCATGATCTGGCGCAGACCGCCCGCGACATCGCGCAGAAGGCCGCCGACACCGGATGCGAGATCCTGCTGCCCCGCGACGTGGTCGTGGCGCGGGAGTTCAAGGCGGGTGCCGCGTCCGAGGTCGTGAAGGCCGAGGATTGCCCGGCGGACGCCATGATCCTCGATGCCGGGCCTGACAGCGTGGCGCATATCCGCATGGTGCTGGAACGGGCCAAGACGCTGGTGTGGAACGGCCCGCTGGGCGCGTTCGAGATCGCGCCCTTCGATGCGGCGACGACGGCAGCGGCGCAGGCCGCGGCAGAGTTGACGCGCGACGGCAAACTCGTCTCCGTCGCGGGCGGCGGCGATACGGTGGCTGCGCTGAACAAGGCGGGCGTGGCGGGCGATTTCACCTATGTCAGCACGGCGGGCGGCGCATTCCTGGAATGGATGGAAGGCAAGACCCTGCCCGGCGTCGCCGCACTTGAGGATTAATACCAGAGCGTTAGCGTAACCAGAATTGTCAGCCTGCCGCCCCCTGCCTAAGACATGGCCGGGGGCGGATCGCAGCCCCGGTCACAGCGGAGCGACACGATGAACGACGACATGGCGGCACAGGTGCGGGCAGGCAACGGGTTCATCGCGGCCCTCGACCAGAGCGGTGGGTCGTCGCCCAAGGCGCTGGCCGCCTATGGTGTGACCACCGACGCCTATACTACCGACAGCGAGATGTTCGGCATGATCCATGCGATGCGCGAACGCATCGTGATGGCCCCCGACTTTACCGGCGCAAAGGTCGTCGGCGCGATCCTGTTCGAGGATACGATGGACCGCATGTTCGCGGGTCAACCCGCCGCCGCGTTTCTGTGGCAGGCGCGCGGCGTCGTGCCGTTCCTGAAGATCGACAAGGGACTGGAAGCGCAGGCGCACGGCGTGCAGCTGATGAAACCGATGCCCGATCTGGATGCGCTGCTGGACCGCGCCCACGGGCTGGGCGTGTTCGGGACCAAGGAACGGTCCGTCATCCACGCTGCCGACGCCGCAGGGATCGACATGATCGTCGCACAGCAGTTCGAGGTGGGCGCACAGGTGCTGTCGCACGACATGATGCCGATCCTCGAACCCGAGATCACCATCGACATCCCAGACAAGGCGGAAGCCGAACAGATGCTGCTGGACAGCATCCTGCGGCACCTCGATCAGTTGGCGGACGGCACCGTAGTCATGCTGAAGGTCACGCTGCCAGAGGTGGCGGGGCAGTATCAGCCGCTGGTCGATCATCCACGCGTCATGCGCGTCGTCGCGCTGTCGGGCGGTTACGACCGCGACACGGCCAACGCGAAACTGGCACAGAACCCCGGCATCATCGCCAGCTTTTCGCGCGCGCTGACCGAAGGGCTGTCGGTGCAGCAATCCGACGATGCCTTCAACGCCGAGATCGGCCGCACCATCGCGGCCATCCACGCGGCATCCGTGGCAGGCTGACGCATCCGGGCCACGACGGCGGATTTTTCCGCTGTCGTGGCCCGGGACTGTTTTCATCAGCGCGCCGCTGTGAAACGATCGCGACAAGCGCCGCAACAGGCGCGCATGGGGCAGCACATGAACGAGACGAACCGGCCCGGACTGGGCACACTCATCTATTTCCTGCTGACGCTGATGATGGGCCTCTATTTCATGTTCGCCGCGATTCAGGGCGACTACGGCGTGTTCAAACGCGCCGAGGTCGCGGCAGAGCGCGCGGAACTGACCGTCGAGCTGGCAGCCCTGCAGGCGGAGGTCGCGGTGATGGAAAACCTGACCAAGCGGCTGTCCGACGACTTTCTCGACATCGACCTGCTCGACAGTCAGGTGCGCGACGTCCTGGGCATGGTCCGCACCGATGAGATCGTGATCGAATAACCCCCATAGCGTCCGCGCTAAAAACCACGGCACCGGATTGCCTTGGCCGCAACCGCACTCTATCATCGCAAAGTAGTTTAACGCTAAACTATTCCGTCGATGCAAGGGAGCGACCATGCCGCCGAAGAAAGACGCCGAGACCGCAGCGAACCGGGCGAATGTCTCGGCCGAGGAATTGCTGGGGCATTACCGCGAGATGCTGATGATCCGCCGCTTCGAGGAGAAGGCGGGACAGCTGTACGGCATGGGCCTGATCGGCGGGTTCTGTCACCTCTACATCGGTCAGGAAGCGGTCGTCGTCGGCCTCGAGGCCGCGGCGAGCGAGGGCGACAAGCGCGTCACATCGTACCGCGACCACGGACACATGCTGGCCTGCGGCATGGACCCCAAGGGGATCATGGCCGAGCTGACGGGACGCGAGGGCGGCTTTTCCAAGGGGAAAGGCGGGTCCATGCACATGTTCTCCAAGGAAAAGCATTTCTACGGCGGGCACGGGATCGTCGCGGCACAGGTGCCACTGGGCGCGGGGCTGGCGTTTGCGGACAAATACCTTGGCAACGACCGGGTGACCTTCGCCTATTTCGGTGACGGGGCCGCGAACCAGGGTCAGGTCTACGAGACCTACAACATGGCGGAGCTCTGGGATCTGCCGGTGATCTTCGTGATCGAGAACAACCAGTATGCGATGGGCACGAGCGTGAAACGGTCGACCAAGTCGCCATCCCTGTGGGAACGCGGTGTCGCCTACGGCATCCCCGGCGAGGAAGTGGACGGCATGGACGTGCTGGCCGTGAAGGCCGCCGGCGAAAAGGCCGTCGCCCACTGCCGTGCGGGCAAGGGTCCCTACATCCTCGAGGTGAAGACATACCGCTATCGCGGGCATTCCATGTCGGACCCGGCGAAGTACCGGACCCGCGAGGAGGTGCAGAAGATGCGCGACGAGCGCGATCCGATCGAGCAGATCCGCAATATGCTGCTGACCGGCAAGCACGCCACCGAGGACGACCTGAAGGCCATCGACCGCGACATCAAGGCCATCGTCAACGAAGCCGCCGAGTTCAGCAAGGAAAGCCCGGAGCCGCATCTGGACGAGCTCTGGACCGACATCTACGCAACCGAAGTCCCGCAGGAGGCCTGAGCGATGGCAACCGAGATTCTGATGCCCGCCCTGTCCCCCACGATGGAGGAAGGCACGCTGGCGAAATGGCTGGTCAAGGAGGGCGACACCATAGCCTCCGGCGACATTCTGGCCGAGATCGAGACCGACAAGGCCACGATGGAGTTCGAGGCCGTGGATGAAGGCGTGATCGGCAAGCTGCTGGTCGCCGAAGGCACCGAAGGCGTGAAGGTCAACGACGTGATCGCCGTGCTGCTGGTCGACGGCGAAAGCATGGACGACGCCGAGGGTGCGAAGGCCAAGGGCGAGGTCAAGGCCAGCGCCCCCGTCGCCGCTGACAAGGCACAGTCGAGCGAGACGGCCCCCGCCGATGGCATGGAACACCCCAAGCCTGCCGCAAGCGCCAAGGTCGCCGACACCACCCCCGACTGGCCCGAAGGCACGCAGGTGAAATCCACTACCGTGCGCGAAGCCTTGCGCGACGCGATGGCCGAGGAAATGCGCCGCGACGATCACGTGTTCCTCATGGGCGAGGAAGTCGGCGAATATCAGGGTGCTTACAAGATCTCTCAAGGCCTGCTGGACGAGTTCGGTGCCAAGCGCGTGGTGGACACGCCGATCACCGAACACGGCTTTGCCGGTATCGCGGTCGGTGCGGCATTCGGCGGGTTGCGCCCCATCGTGGAGTTCATGACCTTCAACTTCGCCATGCAGGCGATGGACCACCTGATCAACTCGGCGGCCAAGACGCTGTATATGTCAGGCGGCCAGATGGGTGCGCCGATGGTGTTCCGTGGCCCGAACGGCGCCGCCGCCCGCGTGGGTGCGCAGCACAGCCAGGACTTTGCTGCATGGTTCATGCAGATCCCCGGTCTGAAGGTCGTGATGCCCTACTCCGCATCCGACGCGAAGGGTCTGATGAAATCCGCGATCCGCGATCCGAACCCGGTCGTGTTTCTGGAAAACGAGATCCTCTATGGCCGCACCTTCGACGTGCCGGTGATGGACGATTTCACCATCCCCTTCGGCAAGGCCAAGATCGAGCGTGCCGGTGACGACGTGACCATCGTCAGCTTCGGCATCGGGATGACCTATGCCCTTGCCGCCGCCGAGAAGCTGGCCGAGGACGGGATCAGCGCCGAGGTCATCAACCTGCGCACCCTGCGTCCGATGGATACCGAAACGATCCTTGCGTCGGTCAAGAAGACCAACCGCTGCGTCACCGTCGAGGAAGGCTGGCCGCAGGGCAGCGTCGGCGGCTACATCAGCGGCGTCATCATGCAGGAGGCGTTCGACCATCTGGACGCGCCGGTCCTGACCCTGACCGGCAAGGACGTGCCGATGCCCTATGCGGCGAACCTTGAGAAGCACGCCCTGCTGACGGTGGACGAAGTGATCGCCGCCGTGAAAAAAGTCACCTACCGGTAAGGAACAGAGCGATGCCAACGGAAATCCTGATGCCCGCCCTGTCCCCCACGATGGAGGAAGGGACGCTGGCGAAATGGCTGGTCAAGGAGGGGGACACCGTCTCCTCCGGCGACCTGCTGGCGGAAATCGAGACCGACAAGGCCACGATGGAGTTCGAGGCCGTGGACGAGGGCGTGATCGGCAAGCTGCTCGTCGCCGAAGGCACCGAGGGGGTGAAGGTGAACACCGCCATCGCCACGCTGCTGGTGGACGGCGAGAGTGCGGATGCGGACCCGGCACCGAAGGCCGCGCCGAAGGCCAAGGCCGCCGACGCCGGGGATGACGCGAAGGCTGCCACCCCCGCCAAGGGCTATGGCGACGACGGCGGTGCGGCGCAGGAGGCGAAGGACGCCGACTTCAAGGCCGAGCCTCAGCCGCAGGCGCGGGCCAGCGGCGAGCGGGTGTTCGCATCGCCGCTCGCGCGGCGCATCGCGGCGGACAAGGGGCTTGACCTGTCGCAGATCACCGGCACCGGACCGCATGGCCGCATCGTGAAGGCGGATGTGGAGGGTGCGTCGGCGCAGCCGAAGGCGGCGAAGGCCGACACGGCCGGCAAGGCGGAGGCCCCGGCGCCTGTCGCAGCCGCAGCCGCGCCAAAGGGTGCAGCGATGGCCAGCGGTCCCAGCACCGAACAGGTCATCAAGATGTATGATGGTCGTGCCTTCGAGGAAGTGAAGCTGGATGGGATGCGCAAGATCATCGCCGCCCGCCTGACCGAAGCCAAGCAGTCCGTGCCGCACTTCTATCTGCGCCGCGACATCCATCTGGACGAGCTGATGAAGTTCCGCAGCCAGCTGAACGCGCAGCTCGAGACGCGCAAGGTCAAGCTGTCGGTCAACGATTTCATCATCAAGGCCTGTGCGCTGGCGCTGCAACAGGTGCCCGCCGCCAATGCGGTCTGGGCCGGTGACCGCACGCTGAAGTTCACACGCTCCGACGTGGCGGTGGCCGTGGCGATCGAAGGCGGGCTGTTCACGCCGGTGCTGCGCGATGCGGACCAGAAGTCGCTGTCGGCGCTGTCGTCAGAGATGAAGGATCTGGCCACCCGTGCCCGCGACCGCAAGCTGGCCCCTGCGGAATATCAGGGCGGCAGCTTCGCGATCAGCAACTTGGGCATGTTCGGGATCGACAACTTCGACGCGATTATCAATCCGCCACACAGCGCGATCCTTGCGGTCGGTGCCGGCGTCAAGAAGCCCATCGTGGGCAAGGACGGCGAACTGGCCGTCGGCACCGTGATGTCGGTCACGCTGTCGGTCGATCACCGGGTGATCGATGGTGCGCTCGGGGCGGACCTGCTGCGCGCGATCAAGGACAATCTGGAAAACCCGATGACGATGCTGGCCTGATCCAAGGGTCGGCCGGAACGGCAAAAGGCCCCGCAGTGCTGCGGGGCCTTTTTCATGTGGGGTCGGCAGCGCCGGATCAGATATCGGTCGAGTCCACGCCGAGGATCTGGTTCATCGACAGGGCGGGCTGGGAACAGCCTGCTTCGCCCACGATCTTGGCGGGCACGCCCGCCACGGTCTTCATCGGCGGTACGTCGTGCAGCACCACCGACCCGGCGGCGATCCGGCTGCAATGACCGATGGTGATGTTGCCAAGCACCTTGGCACCAGCGCCGATCAGCACGCCGTCGCGGATCGTCGGGTGGCGCTGTTCCTCCTGCTTGCCGGTGCCGCCCAGCGTCACGGAATGCAGCATCGACACGTTGTCGCCGACGACGGCGGTTTCGCCCACCACGATGGAATGGGCGTGGTCGATCATCAGACCCTTGCCGATCCGGGCGGCGGGATGGATGTCCACGCCGAACACCTCTGACACGCGCATCTGCACGAAATAGGCCAGATCGCGCGCACCGTCGGTCCACAGCCGATGGCTGAGCCGGTAGGCCTGCACGGCCTGATAGCCCTTGAAGAACATCAACGGCTGCAGGAAACGGTGGCACGCGGGATCGCGGTCCATCGTCGCCACCAGATCGGCGCGTGCGGCCTGCGTCAGGCTGGTGTCGGCGCGATAGGCATCGTCGGCGATCTCCCGGATCGTCTGGGCGGGCATCTCGCTGGACGCAAGCTTCATCGCGATGCGGTAGGCCAATGCCGCGTCGAAGCTGTCGTGCTGCAGGATGCCCGCGTGATACATCGCACCCATCGCGGGGGATGCGTCGATGGCGTGCCGCGCCTCGTCCGCGATCCGTTGCCAGACCGGGTCGACGCTGATCAGTCGGGGCTGGATCTGGTTCATCGGGATGGTCCTTCGCCGGTCAGGTTTGACGAGCATATAGCGTTTTGCGGCGGCAATCAAAGGGGCGCGGCCAGTGCGGCCAGCACTGCCGCCAGCGCTGTGCGGTAAGCTGCGTCGCAGGCGCCCGGCGGGGCCGCGGGGCCGATGGCCGCACAAGCCCCCGCCAACGTGCCATCGCCCCACAGCCGGTGCCGCCGCCGCATCCGCTTGCGATAGCGGTCGGCGAGGCGCGCACCGGCCACGATCCGCACCGCCGTGACGGGACCGTACGCCAGCACCGTCCGTGCGGCGATGTCGAGGTCGGTCACGTGGACGGGGCGCATCAGGCGACCACGTCGATCCGCACGAACGGCCCTGCGCCGTAACGGGCCGAGATCTGTGCCACCGCCAGCACGTAATCGCCCGCAACGCCGTCCCCCAGCCGCGCGTCTTGCGCATAGATCCAGCGCGCTTGCGTCACCGTCACCTCGCGCAGGATCGTATCGCCCTGCCGCACCTGCACGACATAGGCCTCGCTCTCTTCGCCCAAGGGCACGTCACCGCGGTCCCACAGGTCGCCGTCGATCCGCGTCTGCCTGATCCAGCGCAGGTCCAGATCGCCGCCGCTGCGCCGCGTCGTCAGATGCACCACCGGATAGGGGCGCAACCCGTTCCCCTTTGGCACCGTCACCACGTGGCGATAGCTGCGGTCGGTCACGGGCCGCTTGACCGGGCCATAACGGAAATGCCGGGTGCGCCCGCGGGCCGCCGTGGGAATCGTCACCTGTTCCGGGCGACCGTCCAGCACCACGACGCGGGTGCCTGCGGGCCAGACCGCAGGCATCGACGCCCGGGTCCCACGCTGTCCGCGCAGCATCTCGGTCAGTGCCCAGGTCCGGTCGCCCACCAGTTGCGCCTGCGCGAACTGCACGATTTCCCATGCGTCCAGACTGCCGTCGCCCAGCGCCACCACGTTGGCCCCCGACAGCACCGCGTCGGGATCGACCGCCTTCAGCGCACCGCTGACCAGCCGGACCCGCAGGGTCTGCCTGTCCCACAGGTCCATGCGCCCCGCAGGCAGCGGCGCCGTCAGCGTTCCGATCACGCTACGCTGCCGCACCACGTCCTGCAGGATGTAATCGTTGTCCTGCGCCGCCCCGTACAGCGCCACGCCCCCCGCCCAGACCTGTGCCGTGGCCGCAAACCACGGCGAGGTGTCGCTTTCGTCGCCCCGGATCAGCGGCAGGTCCATGAAGAGCCCGACAACCGGCGTCGGTGCGCGGAAGGGCGTGAGCTTTGCATCCTCCTCCAACCGCCGCTGCGGCAGGTAGATTTCAGGATCGACGCGGGTGGCGTCGATCAGGCGCAGGCCCGCATCCTCGATCCGGTCGATGCGATAGGTGTCGGTGCCCAGTGTCACCACGTCGCCCGCGCCCAGATTGCCCTGCGACGGCGGCAGGGCCAGCGTGACGGTGTCGCGTGCCACGCGGGATTCGTTGATCCAGCGCGCGGCGATGCGCGCGCCCTCGCCCTGCGTCAGGCCCAGCGCGAATTCGCTGCGCGCGACACCGCGTGTCTCGTCGCGGGGATGGATCGCCTCGGCCACGCGCACGGCATAGTCGCCTTCGGTCTCGACGTAGCCGATCTGCACGCGACCCTCGATCTCGGACTGCGGCTGGCGGGTGTGGACTGCGGCACCGTCGCCATCGGGTCCGACCGCCAGCATGTCGGCGGTGAGGGTGCGGACCGGCACCCCGTCGCGGTTGCGGAACACGAGCTGCCCGTCGCGTTCCGCCACCTCGATCCCGTAGGCCAGCAGCAGCGGTTGCAACTGCGACCGGGCGGTCGCAACGTCGGCCACCACATAGCCGCGCACGATGCCGTGCAGGCGCGAGACGTCGATGTCGGTGACACCGGCGCTCGCACAGACCTCGGCCACCACACCGGCGAGGGTGCGCGACACGGCCCGCCCGTTCAGCCAGTGCCCGCGCATGTAGTTGCCGCCGTCGGACCACAGGTCGGCGTTGGCGGGAAAGAACGGATAGGGCCGCGCGTCCCAGCACCAGACATGGGCGCGGGCCATGTCGACCATCGGCCCGCGATACAGCGCGTTCGCCGCGACCGGGTTGTGCGCGGTGCGCCTGAAGTGGCGATAGACCGCCCGCAGATACTGCATCTGGATCGTGTCGTCACGCATCCCGTTGGAATGATATGGCAACATGCTTTCGGACGATTTCGGGTCGAGGAACTTGTTGGGCTGGTTCGTCCCCTTGTCGAGGGCGGCACAGCCGAACTCGGTGAACCAGAACGGCTTCGATTGCGGCACCCAAGGGGTCTTGGCCGCCACCCGCCGGCCACCGATGCGGTTATGGTGATCGTTCTGCCACCACCCCTTCAGGTCCTTGTAACGCCAAACCCACGGCTCTCCGTCGCCGTCGGTAATCGGCGTGCGGATCTGCGCCGCCCGCGCCTCTGGCGAATGATAGAACCAGTCGTAGCCTTCGCCGCCCGCCACGTTCCCCGACAGGTAGTCGAGGTCGTAGATCGCGCCTGCGCCCGCATCGCGGTGCGTGGTACCGTCGCGCCAGTCGGACAGCGGCATGTAATTGTCGATGCCGATGAAATCGATGTGCGGGTCGGCCCAGAGCGGGTCGAGGTGGAAGTATTTGTCTGCCGTCCCCGCAGGCTGGTAGCCGTGATATTCCGACCAGTCGGCGGCGTAGCTGATCTTGCAATCGGGGCCGAGGATGCCGCGCACCTCTGCCACCAGCTGCCGCAAGGCGGTCACGGCGGGAAAGCTGTCACCCGCGCCACGAATCTGCGTCAGGGCCACCATTTCGGACCCGATGCAGAACGCATCGACGCCCCCTGCCGCCTTGCACAGGTGGGCATAGTGCAGGATGAACCGCCGGTAACGCCACGCGTCCGGGCCGGTGTAGCGCACCGTGGTGCCGTCCAGTATGAAATCGCCCACCTGTGCGGTGCCCATGAACGCCGCGACCTCTGCCGCCGCCTGCGCGCTCCGGTCTGGGCTGCCCGCCTGCCCCGGTGCCGCCGACAGGGTGATCCGTCCGCGCCACGGCAGGCGCGGCTGGCCCGCCTGCCCGGTGTAGGGGTCCGGCAGGGCATTGCCGCCCATCTGGTCCATCAGGATGAAGGGATAAAACATCGCGCGCATGCCGCGCGCGTTCAGGGCCGCGATGGCCTCGACCACCGCCGCATCCGCGGGCGTGCCGCCATAGATCGGCCTGTCATCCTGACGGGCCACCAGCGCCGCCTGCGCGCGCCCGATGTCGGCCACGCGCCACGGCATCGCGTCGCCGTCCACATCGCGCTGTTCCACCTTGGGCTGCACGGTGCAGACCCCGCAGCGCAGGTCGTCGCCGAACCACGACACCACGAGGCTGACCGATTTGCAGGCCGGAAGTTCCTCGTCCAGTGCGGTCAGCGAGGTGGTGAAATCCGTGCCGCCTCTGGGCGAGTTGACGTTGATGGCCACCTCCTCGCCGTAGGCCGCCGCAAGGTTCACCTGCGTCGTGGCCAAGGAATATTCTCCCGTGCCGGGGATCAACGCCACGCCGCGCACCTGCCGCGCGATGTCGGCCAGATCGTCCGGCGTGCCGGGTTCCGCCGGGCGCATCACCTCGAACGTGAACTGCGGGACGCGGTTGCCGAACTGACCAAGCGGCAGGTCCTCGAACACGACATAAGCGGTGCCACGATAGGCGGGGGTCAGGCTGGCTCCCTCGACCGCCGCGATCTTGGGGTCGGGTTGCTGATCCTCGGTCCCCGGATAGACCCGCATATTGAGGCTCGCGGGCGACACCTCCTCGCCGTCCGCCCAGACGCGGCCCACGCGCAGGATGCGACCTGCGCACAAGGCGAGCGCGAGGCTGATGGTATAGCTGAAGGTCGTCGTTTCCGGTTGCGGGCCGGCCCCCTTGCCGCCGCCGCCGGTGGTATCGCTGCTTTCCTGAAACCGGCTGGCCCAGATCACCTGACCGCCCAGCCGCATCCGCCCGTGCAGACGCGGGATCGCAGCCCCTTCGCTGGCGCCCATCAGGCGAAAGCGGTCGACGCGGCCGACCTCGACCGCGTCGGACCCGGACCCCAGCAGGCGCTGGTCGATCACGCGGCCCAGCACGGCCCCCGCCGCGCGCCCCACCGTCGCCATCGACAGGCCCAGCACGGTGCCGCCCACCGACCCGCCCAGCGCCATGCCCGCAGCCGCAAGAACCAGCGTCGCCATCCTTCATCCTTCCTGAAAATCGAACCGTGCCACGATCCGCCGCGCCCAGGGGGCGGACAGCGGGCTTTCCAGCACACCGTGCCGGCTATAGGCGTGGATGAAGCGGGGGTGGTCGCCGCCCGCGCTGAGCACGCCCAGATGCTTGGCCACCGCGCCCTCGCGCATGCGGAACAGCAGCACCTGACCGGGCTGCAGGTTGCCCGCCACAGGCCGCAGATGTGCCCGCGCGGCGGCCCAAAGCACGTCGTGCCCTTGCACCTCATCCCAGTCCGGGGTGTAGCGCGGCATCGCCTGCGGCTCATCCCCGTGCAGGTGCCGCCAGATGCCGCGGATCAGACCGAGGCAGTCGCAGCCCGCCCCCTTGGTCGCGGCCTGATGCACGTAAGGCGTGCCGATCCACGTCAGCGCCTCGACCACGACGGCGCTCACGACGAAAGGCTCCCGCCGTCGTTGGTGCCGGTGCTGCGCGGCACGCTCATCAGCCAGTCTTCGCCGGGCATGGTGGGAAAGCCGCGGAAGTTCGCGAGGTTGGCGAATTTCACGCGGCAGGTCTCGGCCCGGCGGTCGCAGCCCGCAACCAGACGCAGCGTATCCCCGATGGCGAGGGGGGACGGCAGCGCATCCCAAAGGGTCAGGCGCCGCCGCCCCCCTTGCAGCAGGTCGTGCTTTATCGCGACGACCAACCCCGCGCCCTGCCCGGTCAGTACGGTCATCACCCCCTGCTCGAACCAGCGGTCAGGATGTTGGCCCGCCGCGACCTCGATTGACTGACCGGCGTCCTGCGCCAGCACCGGTGCTGTAGTCATCACAAGCGGATCGTCGGTCCGAACGCCGCAGCGCGCATCCCCCAGCACCGCATCGCAACTGCGCAGATAGGTGCGGCCCGACGGCTGGTTCAGCAGGTCGGTCAGACCGCGCAAATCCACCCGAAACGTGCCCGCCTGACGCACGATCTCTCCGATCCGGCCACGGAACCGCAACTGGCGCTGGGCCACGTCGTCCCAGCGCACCAGCCAGTTGCGCACGGCGGCCCCGTCATAGCGGCCCGCCACGATGTCGGCCTCTGTCACCACATCCGCCTGCAACAGTCCCACCGCCTCGGAATTGTCGGCGGCCAGCCCCGCGACCGTGGCCAGTGCCCGCGCGCTGAGCCCGCTGTCGGCCATGAAGGTGATGCCCTCGAACCGCAGGGGGCGGTCATGGTCGGTGAAGCCGAGCGTCACGCCATCGCGGCGCGTGATCGCCCAGGCCTGACACACATGCCCCGCCCCGGTGGCGAGATGCGCGAACAGCGCATCCGCGTTCACAGCCGCACCTCGATCACCGGGACGCTGGGGGCCTGACCCGCATGAAAGCTCGAAACCGAGGTCTCGATCCGGTCCGTGTTGAAGCGCACCGGCACGTCGAAGGCGAAGCCCGCCCGCACCTCTGCCCCGATATCAGGCGCGTGCACGAAGGTGACGCGGCCCGTGGTCAGATCGATGGTCCAGTCGATCCCCTCCTGCACCTCGTCGCCGCCGACGGCGATGCGCACCGTGCCCTCCACCGGTTTCGCGATAGGCCGCGCATAGCTCTGCGCACCACTGACATAGTGTTTGACCAGTGGAATTACGGTCGTCACCTCGTCGCCCACGGCGATCAGCTGATCAAGCATGCCGGGTTCGCGCGACGGCGGGCAGGACTTGTAGTCGCCCCAGTCCTTCCAGCGGAACCCGTGCAACTGCCCCTCGCGCGCCTCGAAGAACGCGACAAGCTGCGCAATGTCGTCCAGCGACCGCAGGCCGACGCCCGCGTCATAGCGGCGGCGTCCATGCGCCCAGGGCGTGTTGCGCTCCTCATAGCCGTTGGCCAGCGTCACGATCTCGGTGCGCCGTTCGGGACCGCCCAGCGCCCCGAAGCTCAGGTTCGCCGGAAAGCGTATGTCGTGAAAGGCCATGGCCTGTTCCCTCTCTACCTGTTGCGTTGACCGCGCCCCAGCATCCGGCCCATCTGGGCGGCGATCTGGCTCTGGCTGCGCTGGAATCCCTGCACGTCCGGCGTGCTGACGTGCATGGTGACGTTGACCGCAGGCCCCGCACCGCCGCGCACGCCCAGCCGCCCATCGGGACCGCGCGCCAGCGGCATGATCGCCTCGGGGCCCGCTTCGCCCATCAGGCCGATGCCGCCGCGCATGGGGAACGTTGTGGGGCCGCCGACCACGCCGCCCTTGGCGAACGGCATGACGCGCCCTTGGGCGAACGACCCACCCTGCGCGAATGGCATCATGCCCGACACGGCGGCATTGATGCCCTGCGACAGCAGACCGCCCGCGTGCTGCATCACCGGGTTCACCGCCGCCGCATAGGCCGTGTCGATCATGCTGGACGCCACCTTGCCCAGCGTGTCCGACACCGACTTGCCATCCAGCACCAGCCCGTCGAAGGCACGGCGCAGGCCGCCCGCAAAGCCGCGTTCGAGGTTGCCCAGATCGCGCGTCGTCTCGCCCAGCGTGCCCTGCATGTCGCGCAGGGTGGCGTCGAACGCGCCGGTCATGGCGCGGGCGTCGCCGAGCGTGCGCTCCAGGGCGGCCACATCCGCCTCCAGCCCGTCGATCTGATCGCTTTCGTTCATCGCATCACTCCTTTCCAATATCGGGAAACGCCTGCATCAGGGCGTCCAGCCCACCGCGGCCCAAGGGCCGCATGGCCGTCGTCTGCCCCAGCATCAGCGCCAGTTCCGCAGGCGTCAGCCGCCAGAACTGATCCGGCGTCAGGCGCAGGTCATGCAGCCCCGCCCGCATCAAGCCTGCCCAGTCCAGCGCCCGCCTCATTCCGGCGGGGTGAATGCGCGGGCCAGCAGTTCCGCCGCCACCCGTGCCGCCTGTACCGGGCCGCCCGCCAGATCCGCGCTCAGCAGATCGGCCGCAGACCCGCGCCAGCCGCCGCCGCGCAATCCTGCCACCAGCAAGGCCAGCACGTCGCGGCCCCGATAATGACCCGCCTCAAAGCGTTCCACCAAATCGATCAGCGTGTCCGCCTGCAACTGCGCCTCCAGCTCCGCCAGCGCGCCGAGCGTCAGCTTGGCCACATGCGGCACACCGTCGATGGTCACGCTGACCTCGCCCGCCAGCGGATTGACCACCTACAGGTCCGCCACGAAGGCAAGCTGACCTGCGCTGGTCAGCGCGATCTCGTAGGTTGCCTCGCCGTCGAAGGTGCCCGCGTATTCGATGGACGTGATCTGGAACCGGCCCGTCACGGTGCCGAACGACGGGATCACGACCTGGAACTCCGGCGTCTCGCCGTCGAAGAACACCTGCCGCATCCGCTCGTCCGTGGCCGCGTCGCGAAAGATGCCCGACCCCGCGATGGCCGCCGTCTTGACGCCGGCGCCCGCCAGCAGCTCTCGCCAGCCGCCCGCGCTGTCCAGCCCCGTCACATCCACGCTTTCCGCGTTGAAGCTGAGGCGCGTCGCCCGCAGGCCCGCCGCGCTCTGGAACGATCCGTCGCCGGTCATGTCGACTTTGATCAACAGGTCCTTGCCACTCTGTGCCGCCATTGCCGTGCTCCCTTGATGAAATAAACGCCTAGTCGTCGGAAAGACGTGCGCGAAAGATCAGGTCGATGCGCCGCACATCGCCGCTGCCGACACGGGCCGCCTGCGCGCGGGTAAGGCGCAGATCCAGCACCCGCCCGCGCGTCAACAGCAGTGCGCCCCACGCCAGCGCGTCGTTCACCGCCGCCGCCGCCGCCTTGACGCCCGCGAACCCCGCCGCCGTGCCGACCACGCTGATCGTCAGGTCGTGCACCGCCCCCGCGCCGTCCGCGTCGGAGGCATCGCGCACCTTTTCCGCGCCCAGCGCCACGTGCAGCGGCGGCACGGCACCCGCGGGCCGCGCGTCGAAGATCGCGTCGCCCACCAGCGCGGAAAGTGCGGCATCGCCTGCCAACCGGGCATAGACCGCGGTCTGCAGCGCCTGCGCCATTGCATAGCTCATGCCACCACCTCCTCTGCGGCGTGGCAGGTCAGATACCGCCCCTCCGTGTCCCGTTCCGTGACCGCGAGGATCGCATAGGTCCGCGCACCGGCGCGGAACCGCTGGCCTGCGACCGGGCGCGATGGCGCCCCCGGCGGGGCGGCCCGCACCGTGACGACCAGCGGCACGCGGGACAGAGTCAGGCCGTTCGCCGCCCGTTCCACCCCCGCACCGGGTGCAACCTGCGCCCACAGCGTGCCGAGGGCGGTCCACGTGACCGCCTGCCCACCGCTGCCGTCAGGGACGGCCACGGGCGCCTCAAGCACCAGACGGCGGTTGAGGTGCAAGCCGTTCACGACCGTCCCCCCATGAACATCCGCACCGTGCGATAGCGTTCGATCAGCGACGTGACGCCGAACGGCAGCGCCGCCCCCGGTACCCCGACATTGCTGCGATATTCGTGAAAGTGGGCAGCCAGCATCATGACCGCCTGTGCCAGATCAGCGGGCAGGTCTGACCATTCCGGACCGTAGCCCGCCAGCAGATCGACCTCGACCCGGCCATCGCGGGGCACGGCAGGCAGCCCGCCGCTGGGCGCGCTCAGCACCGGGCGCTGCGCATCGGGGATCAGCACGGTGCGCGTGGGCGTTACCGGGATTTGCGTGCCGTTGCGGTCCACCTGACGCACGGCCACCACCGCGCTGACAGGCGCCAGCGGCAGCGGCTGGCGGTCGCGGTCGCGCCAGGCGGTGACGCTCCAGCGGAACTCGCGCTCCAGCAGGACCTTGCCGGTCCGCGCCTCGATCGCGGCAAGGGCGGCGCGCAGCACCGCTTCCAGCACCTCGTCCTGCACCCCGTCGTCGGCGAAACCCGACCCCAGCCGCAGATGATCCTTGAACCCGGCCAGCGGCAGGGCTGCGGTCGCGACACCGCTCAATTCCTCTAACGTCATAACCTGTCTCCGCGCAGGGGGTGTGGGCTTGGTGTGGGTCTGGGGTGGGGTCTGGTCCGGGTGCGCCGCCTGCCCGCATCGCTCGGACGGAAGTGAGCAGCTGGACGACACGGGACTTTGCCGGTGGCGACGCACCCGGGGTCCGCACCGCACCCCCTCCCCAGAGGATGCGGCACGGATCTCGGATCAGGCCGTGGCGAACTTCAGCAGCTTGATCGCCGCATAGTCGCTGACCGCCCCGCCCACGCGCTTGGTGGCGTAGAACAGCACATGCGGCTTGGCCGAAAACGGGTCGCGCAGCACGCGCAGGTCGGGGCGTTCGGCGACGGTATATCCTGCGCCGAAGTCGCCGAAGGCAATGGGCGTGGCCCCCGTGGCCGCATCCGGCATGTCCTCGGCGATCAGCACAGGATAGCCCAGCAGGCGCGCAGGCTCGCCCGACGACAGACCGTCGGACCACAGGAAACGCCCGTCCGCGTCCTTCAGCTTGCGCACGGACCCCGCAGTGCGGCTGTTCATCACGAAGACCGCATTGGCGCGGTATTCCGCCTCCAGCGCATAGACGAGGTCGATCATCGCGTCCGTCTCGCCCAGCTCTCCGTTCACGCCGGTGGGCACGGTGCCGATGTTGCCCCACGCCCAGACGTCGTTGTCCACACGCGGGTACGACAGAAATCCGCGCGGCTTGTCGACGCCGTCGCCCTTGACGAAGGCGGCGGCCTCCGACCGCGCGAACTTGTCGGCGATGCGCTGCGCCAGCCAGCCTTCGATGTCGAAGGCGCTGTCGTCCAGCAGGCGCTGGCTTGCCTTGGGCAAGGCCGACAGCTCGTGCAGGGGGATGGTGATGCGGTCGATCACCGGGCTTGCGGTTTCATCCTGGTCGTCCACCTCGGTGGCCCAGCCTGCGCCCATCTCGGTGTGGTCGACCAGCACGTCATAGGATGTGGCATCCACATGCACGACATTGGCAATGGCGCGGATGCTGGCGGTGGCGCTCAGCGTCGACTTGATCGTGTCGGACGTCTGCGGATCCACCAGATAGCCACCGTCGGCGGCGACCACCGTGGACAGGCCCTTGCCCTCCAGCGACAGGCCGCGCAGGCCGTCGTCGTCGCCGGACCGCAGATAGGCGGCGAACGCCTTCTGGTGGGGTGCGTCCATCTCGGCCGTGGTCGCCAGCGCGGGGCGGGTCATCGTCTTGGCGTGCAGCTTGGTCATGCGATCGTCCTGTCGTTGCAAAGCGGCGGAAATGCCGGTTGAGAAATCCTTGAACTCGGCCACGAAACCGCCCAACGCGGCCCGCAACTCCTCGGTCGGTGAAGGCGTGCCTCCACCGGCCCGCGACATCGTCTCGGGGGTCGTCATGTCAGTCCTCCTGTTGTGGTGATTGCGCGTCAGCGCCCGCGCAGGGCGGCTGTGGCCCCGGCAAAGATCGCCGCCAGCTCCCGCAGCCCGCCAGAATCTAAGGCAGGATCGAATGCGGGATCGGGCGCCTCGGCCTTGGCCGCCACGCGGGCCTCGGTCAGCATGGGAAATGTCACCAGCGACACCTCCCACAACTCGAGCTCCGACAGCACGCGGTGGCCCTTGTCGTCCTTGGTGGCGCGCAGCGTGCGATAGCCGATGGACAGCCCGTCGATGGCCCCTGCCCCGATCAGCGCCGCCGCTTCCCGCCCGCGGGCCACGTCGGTCAGGATACGGCCCTTGACCCATAGCCCTCTGGCATCCTCGCGCACTTCGTCCCAGACGCCGATGGGCTGGGTGGGATCGTGCTGCCACAGCATCTTGACGCTGCGCCCGCGGTCCTTGAGATCGGCGAGCGAGGCCGCATAGGCCCCCACACCGACCCGGTCGCCGCCCTGATCCGTCACCCCGAAGAGCGACGCATAGCCCGCGATCACCGCATCGTCGGTCACGGTCAGCGTCGTGTCCGGGCGGCAGAACTTGTGTTCCAGTGTCATGTGCACTTCCTTCAGTTGTCGGTGAACAGGCGCAGCACCTGCACCACCAGCGTGCCTGCAGCGCCGCAGGCCAGCGCCCAGACCTGCCATTCCAGCCGCCGCATCAACCGTTCGATCCCGGCCAGATGACACGTCACCTGCGCATGCCACGCGTCCTGCGCTGGTGCGGCACGGGGCGTCAGCTTCAGCGCCACGACCTTCTCCGGTGTCTCGGCCATCACTCCACCTCCTGCACCGGCAGCCCCAGCAGCCGCCGCTTTTCCGCATCGCTCAGGAAATCCGCCCCGGCCACGCGCCGCCACTGGCTGTCACGTTCCACCGACAGGGCAGCGATCTGGTCCAGATCGGGGCGGATATCCAACCGCTCGCCGGTGAAGTCAGACAGCCAGTCCGCCACCGCGCTGGAGACGCGCGTCGCCAGCGGCAGCACCGTCAGGCGATAGAACGCGCGGTTCGCCTCTTGATAATTGGCATAGGTGGCGTCGCCGGGGATCCCCAGCAGCATCGGCGGCACGCCGAAGGCGATGGCGATCTCGCGCGCCGCGGCTTCCTTGGTCTGCCGGAACTCCATGTCCGACGGCGAAAATCCCATCGGCTTCCAGTCGAGGCCGCCTTCCAGCAGCATCGGCCGCCCCGCATTGCGGGCGCCCTGATGCTGGCTCTCCATCTCGTCCACGAGGCGCGCGAACTGATCCTCGCTCAGCTGACCCTGCCCGTCGGTGCCGCGATAGACGATGGCACCCGACGGCCGCGCCGCATTGTCCAGCAGCGCCTTGGACCAGGCACTGGCCGCGTTGTGTACGTCGATCGCCTGCGCGGCCGCCTGCATCGGGCTGAACCCGTAATGGTCGTCCTGCGGATGAAAGCTCTTGATGTGGCACACCGGGCTGACATCGCCCACGACGGCAAACGTGTGCTTGCGCCCGCCGACGCTGTATTCATAACCCGCAGGCCAGCCGTCGGCACCGGGGATCAGCCGCATCCGGTCGGACCGCAGCACATGGATCTCGCCCGGCAGGGCATCGTCCTCGGCCACGCCCTCCAGATAGGCGTTCCCGCTCAGCAGCAGCTGCGCATAGACCGCCTCCAGCAGTTCGGCCCGCCCCTGTGCCGCGTTGGGCCGTGCCAGCAGCGCCAGCACCGGATGGGTGTCGAACCGTTGCAGACGGTCCTGCACCACCAGCGGCAGTGCCGCCGCCGCCTCGGCGATCAGCTTGACCGCGCGAAACCCGACCGGGTTCGCCAGAAACCCCGTACGCGTCAGCGACGCCGTGTCCCGCGCGCTCCACGCGGCACGGCCATGCGCCGCCATCGCGATCAGCGGCCCGGTGCCAGAGGCCTTCACCTCCGGCACCGCTCCCGTGGCCGCCCTTGCGCCGCCCTTGCCGAAGAACTCGAACATCCGTCTCTCCTTGCGCCGACCGCATCCGGTCATCACGTGCTGTGGGATCGTTTTGCCCGGCAAAGGTTTCGGATCTGCGCCCCCACCGCGCGGTGGCGGGGGCACGGCGCAACGCCCGTTACAGGCTGCGCATGCGCGGCGCGCGCCAGTCCTGCGCCGGGGCGATCATCAGCGCATGCAGCGCCCAAACCAGCGCATCCACCCGGTCCGGCGATCCCGTGCCCACATAGCCCCCCGTGGTCATCAGGCACATCTGGTCCTCCAGCGCGCCCAACCCCCGCAGGTGCGCCACACGGCCCTGTTCATAGAGTGCCGCCACCGGTTCGGCCCGTGCCACCTTGCCCCGCGTCGCCGTGACCTTGCCGTAGGGCACGAGGGGGTCGACCTGCCGCACGATGGCTTCGACCATGTCGCCGCCTTGGTTAACCTCGGCGATCAGCCGGTCCGCGCCATGCCGGTGCAGCGCCGCCACCGCCGCCCGCGCCCAGTCGAGCGGCGAGGCGGCAGCCACCGTCGCATCCTCCAGCACGTAGCCGCGCCAGTCCTGCGGCGGCCCCTGCATGACGACGCCCGCCACAACGATGCCGCAGGCGTCCGACCTCTTGTGCGCCGTGGTCGGCGGATCGACCGCCACCACGATCCGATCCATCACCGGGGCCGTGTCCACGCCCACCGCAGCCAGTGCCGCACCGCCCCACAGCGCCCCCGGCGCATCGCTCAGCAGCACGCCGTCCAGCTCTTGCCGCCCCTGACGGGTGCCGCCATAGCGGCGCTGCACCTCGATCAGAAAGGCAGGCGCCAGATTGGCCGCGTTGGCATAGGTCGTCGCATGCGTCACGACCGTGCTGTCGCGGGCGAGCATGTCGCGCAGCAACGGCACATTGCGCGGCGTCGTGGTGATGCAGGCCTGCGGATTGCGGCCCAGCCGCAGACCGAACGCGACCATGTCCCATGTCGCCTCGCCCTGCTTCCACTTGGCCAGCTCGTCCGCCCAGACCGCATCGAACTGCGGCCCGCGCAGCGCCTCGGGATCGAACGCCGAATAGACGGTCGCCACAGCACCATTGGGCCATTCCAGCATCCGCCGCCCGGCGATCCAGACCGGCCTGCGGTCGGGCGGTGCACAGGCCATGATGCCGCTGTCGCCGAACACCATCACCTCGCGCGCCTGATCGTACGTCTCTCCGATGATCCCGACGCGCCGCGCCCGGCCACGGGCGCGCGGCACTGCCCCCTCGACCATCGCACGCACCCACTCCGCACCGGCCCGCGTCTTGCCCGCACCGCGCCCGCCCAGGATGACCCAGGTCCGCCAGTCACCCGCCGGCGGCAGCTGGTGATCCATCGCCCAGAATGCGAACAGATGCGGCAGCGCCAGCAGCGCCTGCGGGCTCAGCCCCGCCAGAAACGCCGCCTGCAAGGGCGGTGTCCCTGATGCGATCAAGCGTGCGCCCGATGTCACGCCGCAAGGCATCGTGATCGACGGCGGACACGTCCGCCCCGGTTCCGAATTTTTCAATGAAGGAATCCTCGGCTTTCAGCAGATGCACATGGGTGGCCTGCAATTCGGCCAGCTTGGTGGTCATCGCCTTGGGGGGGGATGTGTCGCTCATCCCGATATGCGCCATCTGCAGCAGGAATGCGGCCTTCAGGCCTGCATAGAACCCCAGCAGTTCACGCACCCGCGCGACGGAGGCCGCACGGTCCGACGGATCCGGCTCGCCCGCAACCTCGCCCGTAGGGTCGGTGTCGCCCGCAGTCCTGCCAAAGGGACCGGAGTCGGCGTCAACCCGGCCCGATGGGCCGGGGTCATCTGCCTGTGTCATGGTATGCGCCTGTCCGTCAGACATCCGTGACAGTCGAGAGAGGTTCCCGGTCCCGAACGGGGCATCGCCCCCCACAGGGATTGGACCGGACAGCGCACCTCCTCCAGCTCACGCCACGGCTATCACACGCATGCGAAAAGTCAACCATTCCAATACGTTGACCGCGCGGTGCAGTTGCGCGGACCTTAACGGCCCGCGCGGCACCCTACTCCTGCGCGGCGGCCTGTTCAGCCTCGATCACGCGCCACGCGGCGACGTTGCGGTTGTGGTCGTCCAGATTGGTGGCGAACGCATGGCCGCCGCTGCCGTCGGCCACAAAGAACACGTAATCCGTCGTATCCGGGTTCAGCGCCGCCTCGATGCTGGCCTGACCGGGGTTGGCGATCGGCGTGGGTGGCAGGCCGGGGATGACATAGGTGTTCCACGGCGTCGGCGTATCCAGCTCGCTGCGCCGCAGGCCACGGTCAAGGATGCCCTCGCCCTCCGTCACGCCGTAAATCACCGCCGGGTCCGTCTGCAGACGCATCCCCCGTTCCATCCGATTGACAAAGACACTGGCAACCTGACGCCGCTCGGCGGCCAGCGCCGTCTCCTTCTCGATCAGGGACGCAAGGATCAGCGCCTCTTCGGGCGTCTCGACCGGCAGGCCATCGACCCGCGCGGCCCAGGCGTCCGCCAGGATCTGGGTCTGCGCCGCCTGCATCTGGGCGATGATCGCGGCGCGGTCGGCCCCCGGCGCGAACTCATAGCTGTTGGGCGCAAGCGATCCTTCCGCAGGCGTCTCGGCGATCTCACCCTCCAGCACGTCGATCTGGCGCAGCGCCTCGGCGACCTGCCAGCTTGTGGTGCCTTCGGCCACAGCCAGACGATAGCGCGTATCGGCTTGCGCCTTCACCGCTACATATTCCGCCGGGGCCGCATCGGCTGCGGGATCGAACGCCGCCACCTCTGCATAGGTGCCCGTCGCGGGATCAAGGTCGCGCACCTCGGCCACGTTGAGGCGCACACCGACGCGATAGACGACTTCGGTGCCACATGTGCTCTGCCCGCTGGCCGTCACCAGATCGACGATCTGCGCCATCGACGCGCCCTCCGGCACCAGAAAACTGCCCGCCTTCAACTGATCGGCCTTCTCGGCATAATCCGCGCCGATGCGGAACAGCGCCGCATTGCTGACGGCGCCCTTGTCCGCGAGCTCTGCACTGACAACGCGCATGTTCGACCCCGGTGCGACCTGCAGGCAGATGCCCGCCGCCAGCGGCCCCGGCGATTTGTATTCCTGCGACCCCCAGACGACGACGCCCGCCACGAGGAACAACGCCACGATCAGGAACGTGATCCCGTTGGCCGCGATATGCCGCCACATCAGCGCAGTTTCCCCAGCACCAGACTGGCGTTGGTGCCGCCGAACCCGAAGGAATTCGACAGCGCCACGTCGATGCGCCGTTCGACCTTGCCGTTGGCGCACAGATCGACCGCCGTCTCGCAGTCGATGGTGTCGAGGTTGATCGTCGGCGGCGCCACCTGATCGCGGATCGCGAGGATGGTGAAGATCGCCTCGATCGCACCGGCAGCCCCGAGCAGGTGGCCGGTCATCGACTTGGTGGACGACATCGATAGCTTCGCCGCCGCCTCTGGCCCCACCATCCGCTCGACCGCACCCAGTTCGATGGTGTCGGCCATGGTCGAGGTGCCATGCGCGTTGACATAATCGATCTGCTGCGGCGTCACCCCCGCATTGCGGCAGGCGGCGCGCATCGCACGTTCCGCACCCTCGTGGTCGGGGGGCGGTGCGGTGATGTGATAGGCGTCGCCGGACAGCCCGTATCCCAGCACTTCGGCATAGATCTTGGCCCCGCGCGCCTTCGCGTGCTCCAGCTCTTCCAGCACGACGATGCCGGCTCCTTCGCCCATGACGAAGCCGTCGCGATCCTTGTCCCACGGGCGGCTCGCCGTGGTCGGATCGTCGGCACGATCGGTGGACAGCGCCTTGCAGGCGTTGAAGCCCGCGATCCCGATCTTGCAGATCGCAGCCTCGGCCCCGCCGGCGACCATCACGTCCGCATCGCCGTACTGGATCAGACGGCTGGCATCACCGATGGCGTGCGCGCCGGTGGAACAGGCGGTCACCACCGAATGGTTCGGCCCGCGAAAGCCATAGCGGATGCTGACCTGACCCGAAATCAGGTTGATCAGCGCGCCGGGGACGAAGAACGGCGACACGCGGCGCGGGCCCTTCTCCTCCATCATGATGGCCGTGTTCGCGATGGAGTTCAGGCCACCGATACCGGACCCGATCAGCACGCCAGTGCGCTCCTGATCGCTGCGCTCGGTCGGCATCCAGCCGCTGTCCTCGACCGCCTGCTGGGCCGCCGCCATGCCGAACAGGATGAAGGTATCGACCTTCCGCTGGTCCTTCGGCTCCATGTAGGTGTCGGGATTGAAGGTGCCGTTGCTGCCGTCTCCGCGCGGCACTTCGCAGGCATAGGTCGTGGCAAGGCCCGTGGTGTCGAACCCGGTGATCGGCCCCGCACCCGACTGGCCCGCTAGGATACGCTCCCAGCTGGCCTCGACTCCGTCGGCCAATGGCGTGACCAGTCCCAGACCTGTGACGACAACACGGCGCATCCGACTTCCCTTCGATCAAAACTCGGGCCCTGATACCGCAGCGACGCGTTCAGGGGCAAGGGGCGAGCCGCACTGGCCCGCCCCGCCTGCCAGACGGGCCGACCCGTCGCACAGTATCGCCGAACCCCAGCACACCAATGGTCCCCATGCCGACGCCATCCCTGCCCCTCGACGGGGCCTGCCGCTGCGGTCACGTGACCGTGCGCCTGACTGCAGCCCCCCCTCGTGACACGCGCCTGCCATTGCACGGGCTGCCAGAGGATGAGCGCCAGCGCCTACTCCCTCAGCGCGATCGTGCCAGAAGCTGGCTTTGACATCACCGCAGGCAAGACGACCCGCGGCGGCCGGGGCACTGGTCCCCTCGACCACCGCTTCTGCCCGCGCTGCATGACATGGATCTGCACCCGCATCGCGGGCATGGGCGACATGGTGAACGTGCGGCCCACCCTGTTCAACGACACCACACGGGCCGCGCCCTTCGTGAAAACCATGATCGTCGACCGCATGCCCTTCGCCGTGACGGGGGCCGCGCACAGCTATGCAGGCTTCCCGGCCGAGGCGGATTTCCCCGCCCTGATGGCCGCCTACGCCGCCCAAGCCTGACGCCGCAACGCAAAAGGCCCCCGCTGTTGCGGGGGCCTTTGCGATCCGACCGGGGTCGGACTTGCGCTTTACAGCGCGCCGTTGATGAACTTGACCGCGTCGCCGAAGGTCTGGATCGTCTCGGCGGCGTCGTCGGGGATCTCGATGCCGAACTCTTCTTCGAAGGCCATCACCAGTTCCACGGTATCGAGGCTGTCTGCGCCCAGATCGTCGATGAAGGACGCGCTTTCGACGACCTTGTCTTCTTCGACACCCAGATGTTCCACAACGATCTTGCGGACGCGGCTTTCGACATCGCTCATGAACAAATCCTTACGTTCTGATGGGCCGCCACACAGGCAGAACCCCGGTTGTTGAACCGACCGCCAGGGGCGGGTCCGTCCGTTGCTGCGTGGCCTATAACAGAGATTTGAGGACGCGCAAACGCTTTCCCCGGCGCACCCGTCAGCCCCTCTCAGACCATGGCCATTCCGCCATTCACATGCAAGGTCGCACCCGTGACATAGGCCGCCTCGACGCTGGACAGATAAAGCACCGCAGCCGCGATCTCCTGCGCGTCGCCCATGCGACCCGCCGGGATCTGGGTCAGGATCGCGCCCTTCTGGTCGTCGCTCAGCTTGTCGGTCATCGCGGTAGCGATGAACCCCGGCGCGACGCAGTTCACGGTGATTCCACGGCTCGCCACCTCATAGGCGATGGATTTGCTCATCCCCACCACACCGGCCTTGGAGGCGGCATAGTTCGCCTGCCCCGGATTGCCCGTGGTGCCCACGACGCTGGTGATGTTGACGATCCGGCCCCAGCGGGCCTTCATCATGCCGCGGATGGCCCCTTTGCACAGGCGCATGGTGCTGGTCAGGTTGACCTCCAGCACGGATGCCCATTCGTCGTCGGACATCCGCATGAAGATGTTGTCGCGCGTGATGCCCGCGTTGTTCACCAGAATGTCGACGCTGCCCATCGCTTCGACCGCCTGCTTGTTCAGCGCGGCTACCGCCTCCGCGTCGCTCAGGTTGCAGGGCAGCACATGGGTGCGATCGCCAAGGCTGGCGGCCAGCGCCTGCAACGGCTCCACCCGCGTCCCCGACAGTGCCACGGTGGCGCCTGCGCCATGCAGCGCGGTGGCGATGGCGCCGCCGATGCCGCCCGATGCGCCGGTGATGAGTGCCGTCTTGCCGGTCAGATCGAACATCATGCCGCTCCCTTCATGTCATTGGCCGCAGCCTTTGCCTCGTCCGCCGTGCCGACGGTCAGTGTTGCCGCATCCTTTGCGATGCGTCGGATCATCCCCGACAGGGCCTTGCCAGCGCCGATCTCGACGAACTGCGTCACACCCTGCTGCGCCATCCAGTCGACTGATGCCGCCCAGCGCACGCGGCCCGCGACCTGATCGACCAGCAGCGCCCGGATCGTGTCGGGGTCGGTGACGGGCATCGCCGTCACGTTCGCCACCAGCGGCACGGCAGGCGCCTGCATCGCCACCTGTTCCAGTGCTGCACGCATCGCATCCGCCGCAGGTTGCATCAGCGCGCAGTGGAACGGCGCGGACACCGGCAGCATCAGCGCGCGTTTCGCACCCGCCGCCTTGGCCAGCGCCGCCGCCCGTTCGACCGCCGCCACGTGACCCGAGATCACGTTCTGCGCCGGATCGTTCTCGTTCGCCAACTGACAGACCTCGCCCTGTGCCGCATCCGTGGCGATCTGCGCCACGGTCGCCGCGTCGAGGCCGAGGATCGCCGCCATGGCACCGACACCCTGCGGCACCGCCGCCTGCATCGCATCGCCGCGCAGCCGCAGCAGCCGTGCGCAATCGGCCAGCCCCAGCGACCCTGCCGCCGCCAGTGCCGAATATTCACCCAAGGAATGCCCCGCCACGAAGGCCGCGTCGGTGATCGTCACGCCCTCCGCCTCCAGCGCGCGGAAGGCGGCGAGCGAGGTCGCCATCAGCGCCGGTTGCGCGTTGCGCGTCAGCGTCAGGGTGGCCGCGTCGCCGTCGAAGATCAGCGCCGACAGCGCCTCTCCCAATGCGTCGTCCACCTCTTCGAAGACGGCGCGGGCGGCAGGATAGGCCTGCGCCAGATCGCGCCCCATGCCGACCGCCTGCGCGCCCTGCCCCGGAAATACGAATGCCCTCATGGGCGTAGCCCCCCTCGTCGGTCCTGTTGCGCTTGGGTCTAGCCTGCGCCTGCCTGTCGCACAATGCCCCTGCACGGTTGCAAATTGTGCGGGGGCCCGGTGCGATATAGGTTGCAGCGACTTCGCAAAGGATGCGCATATGTCCGCCACGTCGATCACCGCCCCCACGACCTACGGCACCGTCACCAAGGTGTTCCACTGGCTGACCGCCGCCCTGATCCTTGCGATCATCCCACTGGGCATCATCGCCACCGACATGGGGTTCGAGACGAACGAACAGCTGGCCCGCAAGGCGCAGCTGTTCACCATCCACAAGACGCTGGGCGTCGCGGTGTTCGTCGTGGCGCTGCTGCGCATCCTGTGGGCCGTCAGCCATGCCAAACCCGGCCCCCTGCACCCCGAACGCCGGGCCGAGACGCTTCTGGCCGAAACCGTGCACTGGCTCCTTTATGCATCTCTCGTCATCACGCCGCTGTCGGGCTGGATCGGCCATGCGGCCACCACCGGTTTCGCGCCGATCTGGTGGCCGTTCAGTCAATCGCTACCCTTCGTGCCCAAGGATGACGGCGTGGCGCATCTGGCCGAGAGCGTGCATTGGGTCTTCGGCAAGGTGATGATCGCTACACTGCTGCTGCACATCGCGGGCGCGCTGAAACATCACCTGATCGACCGCGACGCCACCCTGCGCCGCATGTGGTTCGGTCGCACCGCCACGCCGCAGGTGGGCTACCACCGCACCACCATCGCGGCCCCGCTGGCCGCCCTGCTGATCGTGCTGGCGGGCGGCGGCACCGCGATCGCCCTTGGCGGTGGTGACGCCCCAGAGGCCGAGACCGCCGCACTGGAGACCGTCGCCTCTGACTGGACCGTGCAGGAGGGCACCCTGTCCATCGGCGTGACGCAGTTCGGCAGCACCGTCACCGGCAGCTTCACCGACTGGACCGCCGCCATCGCCTTCGACCCCGAGGCTACGGATGTGGCGGGAGAGGTCACGGCCACCATCGCAATCGGCTCGCTGACACTCGGGTCCGTGACGGATCAGGCGATGGGGGCCGACTTCTTCGATGCGGCGACGCATCCGACCGCCACCTTCACTGCACCGATCACCCGCACGGCGGACGGGTATGTCGCCGACGGTACCCTGACGCTCAAGGGGCAGACGGCCCCGCTGTCCCTGCCCTTCACCCTGACCCTCGACGGCGACACGGCGACGATGCAGGGGCAGACCACGCTGGACCGCCTGACGTGGGGGATCGGCCAGACCATGGCGGACGAGACGAACCTCGGCTTCGGCGTCACCGTGGAGATTGCCCTGACGGCGACCCGCGCGCCCTGATCCGGTTGCATGCGGCGGACGGGCCACAGTCCCGCCGCCGCACGCCGTTCCAGACCCCTGCGGTTGCGACACGGGTCGCGGTTGTCTACACACTGGACCACGTCGCATTCGCCAGCCGAGGACGCCATGACCGCACCCGCCACCCGCCGCATCCAGATCACCGCATTCGCGCTGGCGCACATCCCGTTGGCCGCGACCGCAACGGTGCTGGCAAGCGACGGTGTGCAGGGTGATCTCTGGGCCATCGTGACAGCCTTCGGCGCAACGCTGGTGACGGCAGTGGCGCTTGTCATCTATCTGGGACAGGCGCTGTCACCAAGCGTGCCGGCCCGCAGCGCGACACCGGAACAGGCCCGCTAGCCTGCGAAAAGCAGCCAGATCAACGCGGCCACCAGCAGCACCTTCGCCGTCGCGACACCGATCAGGAGCGGCCTGTTTCGCGGCGCGAACAGCGCGTCCAGCCATCCCGTGCGGTCCTCGTCGAACAGGGTGACACGCACCTGGTCCAGCACATGCGGGGGCACCGGCACGCCGCGACCGGGTACCAGCGCGCTGAACTCGTCCTGCCAGAACGCCAGCTCCGCCCGCAGGTCCGCATCCCTGTGCAGCAGCCGCTCGAAGTCGCCACGCTCATCCTGATCCATCAGGCCAAGGGCGTATTCGGCGGCCAGCATCTTGCGGTCCTCCGCGTCCACACGCACCCTCTAATACCGACGCCTGCGCGCCGCATCCGGCTGCACCATTGCACCCCATGCCATCATCGCAAGAAAAAGCGGATTTCGCAATCATGGCGAACGGCCCGCATCCACACACGCAAGGGGCCGCGCCGGATCACTCCGGCACGGCCCCCACACGTCGCAGCGGATGGCTGGCTTATTCGGCCTGCATCGCCTCGACCGAGATCATCACTTCGACTTCGTCGCTGACGAAGGGGGCGAACTGTCCCACACCGAAATCGGACCGCAGCAGCGTCGTGGTGGCGTCGAAGCCGACCCAGGGCTTGCCCTCCATCGGGTGCTCGCCAGCCTGGTTCAGGGTGGCTTCCAGCACGACCGACTTGGTCACGTCGTTCATCGACAGATCGCCGGTGATGTTGGCGGTATTCTCGCCGGTCACTTCGATCGCGGTGGACGTGAAGGTCACCATGTCCTCTTCGGTGGCACCGAAGAAGTCATCGGACATGAAATGCTCGAAACGGGCTTCCCAACCGGTCATCATGCTGCGCACGGGGAAGGACACGTTGACCGTGGACGCGGACGGATCTTCCTGATCGAACATGATCTCGCCTTCGAAGCCCGAGAACATGCCCATGCCCGTCGAGAAACCGAGGTGGTTGTACTGGAACAGGATCTGGCTGTGGCTGGTATCCAGCGTATAGGCGACGGGGGCGGCAAGGACGGGGGCGGCCAGCAGGGTCAGGGCTGCGGCGGACGACAGAAGGGTCTTCATGGATGGCTCTCCAGATATGGGGCAAAGGGTTGATCTTGCGCCATCAGATGCCGCGCGACAGCCTTTCTGGCAACCCGCAAATCCGAACATGACCTGTTCGTGTCCCGGTGGGCGATCCCTTCAGGATGCCGGTCGGGACAGCATCACATCCCGCCCCATCCGGTCGCGCAGCGCCAGCAGATCGGCCTCCGGTCCCGTGGCGACGGTCATTTTCCGGGCCGATGCGCGGTATCGCAGGGTCAGCGCGGGGACCCGGCCCGCCGGGCGCGCGATGAACACCGAATCCACCGAATCGAACCCATGCCGTGTCAGCACCGACGACGCCCCCGTGCGGTGCTGCACCACCTCGCGCAACTCTCCGCGATGGGTGTCCACCTCGACCCGGACCTGTGTGCCGCGGCTGGCGAACCACATCAGCACGGCACCGATGCCGAAGATCAAAAAGATGGCGGGCACCCGCATCGCAAGGTCCGTCCCGGCCACCAGCACGCACAGGGCAAAGGCCATGGCCACGCACCCTGCCCCCGCCAGCATCGCCAGCGTCTGCGCCGCGGTCAGCCATGCCGCGACCGTGCCGGTCGGCACGATGCGGTAGCCCCATGATGCCTCCTCGATCCGCCACGCGCACGCCGCCTGCGCCGGGGATGCGGCGGTGCGCGGGATCAACTGGCGGACGGCATTGGCGGCGTCGATCATGGACATCTTCCCTCTGGTTTTGACGAACCGGGTCATCTCATGCGATCATGGCGGCGGAAAAGCGGCGGGGCCCGGGTTTCATCGGGGTATCATCGCGGTATATCCGGGTCGCACCGGACCCCCTGCATCCATGCCGCACGGGCATGGCGTGAACGGGCGGCTTGCACCACGAGGCGTGCTGTGTATAAGCGGCCCACTTCCGCAATGGTGATACACTGCGCAGCCTCTCGTGGTCGGGACGCGGAAGGGCAACTTCCCCGGCCTATGAAATGCGTCGAACAAGATGAAAAGGAATGCCATGCCGCTTTACGAGCATGTGATGATCGCGCGTCAGGACTTGTCCAACACGCAGGCCGAGGCGCTGATCGAACACTTCGGCACCGTGCTGGCCGACAACGACGGCAAGCTGGTCGACAGTGAATACTGGGGCGTCAAGACGATGGCCTACAAGATCAACAAGAACCGCAAGGGCCACTATGCCTTCCTGCGTTCGGATGCGCCCGCCGCCGCCGTGCAGGAAATGGAACGCCTGATGCGCCTGCATGAAGACGTGATGCGCGTCCTGACCATCAAGGTCGACGATCACGCCGAGCTGCCCTCCGTGCAGATGCAGAAACGCGACGAACGCGACGTCCGTCGCGAGCGCCGCTAAGCCACATCAGGAAAGGACCGTAAATCATGGCAACCAAACCATTCTTCCGCCGCCGCAAGTCCGATCCGTTCGAGGGTGAAGGCGCCCCCGCGATCGACTATAAGGACACGCGTACCCTGCAGCGCTACATCTCCGAGCGTGGCAAGATCGTGCCCGCCCGTATCACCGCCGTCGGCTCCAAGAACCAGCGCAAGCTCGCCCAGGCGATCAAGCGTGCCCGGTTCCTGGCCCTGCTGCCCTACGCCGTGAAGTAAGGAGCACACAACATGCAGATCATTCTTCTGGAACGTGTGGCCAAGCTGGGCCAACTGGGTGAAATCGTCTCCGTCAAGGAAGGCTACGCCCGCAACTACCTGCTGCCGCAGGGCAAGGCGCTGCGCGTCAACGCCGCCAACATGGCCCGCTTCGAGGCCGAGAAGGCCGCGATGGAAAGCCGCAACGCCGAAACGCGTGCAGCCGCACAGGCCGAGGCCGACAAGATCGACGGCGAAACCTTCGTCGTGATTCGCTCCGCCTCCGACGCCGGTGCGCTCTATGGCTCCGTCACGCCGCGTGACGTGGCCGAGGCCGCCGACGCCAACGGCTTCAAGGTCGACCGCAACCAGGTCGTCCTGCGCGGTCCGATCAAGGAACTGGGCCTGCACGACGTCACGCTGACGCTGCACCCCGAGGTCGAAGCGACGGTCACGCTGAACGTCGCCCGCTCCAAGGAAGAGGCAGAGCTTCAGGCCGCCGGCAAGTCGATCCAGGAACTGGCAGCGGAAGAAGAAGCCGCCGCCGAGTTCGAGATCCAGGAACTGTTCGACGACATCGGTGCCGCCGGCAACGACGACGACGCGAACCAGCGCCGGGCCGACGCCGAGTAATCGGACCGTCTCTTGCGTGATGAAAGGCCGCTCCTCCGGGGGCGGCCTTTTGCGTTCGGGCCCCCTTTCGGCGGGGTCCGCCCCGTCCGTGGGCGGACGTGTGCCGCCGCGCACCTGCCCATTGGAAACAAGACTTGACGAATCCGACTAAAAAAATCAGGCTTTATGCAACCCGTGCAGCCGCGAAAGATTGCCCATGACCCTCCCCTCTGCCGACCCCGTCCACGCCCGCGGCGGTGCCCCCGTCGGCCAACTGGACGAGCTGCCGCCGCTCGAGATGATCGCGATCCTGTTCATGCGGATGTGGTGCGATGGCGGCACCAACCGCCAGCGGATCACACAGGACATGGCGCTGGCCCTCGGCCAGACCGACGCGGACGCCGCCACAGCCCTGTTCGACGACCTGATGCGCCTGACGCTGGGCTGCGCGCGCCGCCCGCTGGTCCGCCACGGCGTGCCGTGTCGGTGTTTCGGCGGCGACGAATGTGCCTTCGCCAATATGCTGGTGGCTGCCACGACCGGCGACCGGGACGAGGCGATGCTGTTCTCATCCATCCTCGTCACCGGACAGGCGGCCTTTCCGGCGATCGCGCTGGCACAGGATCTGTCGCCGTACCTGCTGCGCTTTGCCCGCGCCACGCAGGCGACGATGACCCCCGCCGCACCCCAGGCGACGCATCCGGCACAGACCGCGATCCGGCACTGACCCGTCAAGGTTCCGCGCAACCGGGCCGCGTGTCGTGACAGGGTTGCAATCGCGCGTCAGTCTGGCGGCACACCCAGCCAAAGGATGCCGCCGCGCATGACCCTGACCCTTTCCCGCCGCACGTTCCTCGCCTCGACCGCCGGTTTCATCGCGCTGCACCCGCTCTCGGTGCGCGCGCAGGCGGGTCAGGCGCACCTGCGTCTGATGGAGACGACGGACCTGCACGTCCACGTCTTTCCCTACGACTACTACGCGGACCAGCCCATCGATACTGTGGGCCTTGCGCGCACCGCGTCCATCGTCGCCAACATCCGGTCAGAGGCGACGAATGCCCTGCTGCTCGACAACGGCGACTTCCTGCAGGGCAGCCCGATGGGCGACTACATCGCCTACGAACGCGGAATGCCGGACGGCAGCCTGCACCCGATCATCGCCGCCATGAACGCGCTGGGCTTCGATGCGGGCACGCTGGGCAACCACGAGTTCAACTACGGCCTCGACTTTCTGACCGCGTCACTCGCCGGCGCCGCCTATCCGATGGTCTGCGCCAACGTCACCACCACGCAAGGGACGACCCCGACCGAGGACGAGACCCTGATCGCGCCCTACACCATACTGGAGCGTGAGCTGACCGACGGCGCGGGCGACACCTGGCCGATCCGCATCGGCGTGATCGGCTTCGTGCCGCCGCAGATCATGAACTGGGACCGCCAGCATCTGGAAGGGAACGTGCAGGCCCGCGACATCGTGCAGACCGCCGCCGCCTACATCCCCCGGATGCAGGCAGAGGGTGCGGACATCATCGTGGCGCTGTGCCACTCCGGCATAGGGGCCGCCGATCCTGCGGAGATGATGGAGAACGCAGCCACCGCACTGGCGGCCCTCGATGGGATCGACGCGGTCCTGACCGGCCACAGCCATCTGGTGTTCCCGTCCGACGACTACGCCGATGTGCAAGGCGCCGACATCGCCGCAGGCACGCTGATGGGCAAACCCGCCGTCATGGCGGGCTTCTGGGGCAGCCATCTGGGCCTGATCGACCTGCTGCTGGAACGCGACGGCGACGGCTGGCGCATCGTGTCGCACGAGGTGGAGGCGCGGCCCATCTCATCGCGCGCAGAGGATGGCACCGTCAGCGCGCTGGTCGACAGCGCACAGCCCGTGCTGGACGCCGCACAGGCCGACCACGACGCCACACTGGCCTATGTCCGCCGTGCCGTGGGCCAGACCGATGCGCCGCTCTACAGCTATTTCGCGCTGGTGGCGGATGACCCCTCCGTCCAGATCGTCGCCAACGCGCAAAGCTGGTACATCGCTCAGATGATGCAGGGCACCCCGGACGAGGGGTTGCCCATCCTGTCCGCCGCTGCCCCGTTCAAGGCCGGTGGTCGCGGCGGTCCCGCCTATTATACCGACGTGCCGGCAGGCGACGTGGCGATTCGCAACGTGGCCGACCTCTACCTTTACCCCAACACGATCCGTGCGGTGCGCATCACCGGCGCGCAGGTCAAGGATTGGCTGGAGCGGAGCGCGGGCATGTTCAATCAGATCACGCCGGGCGACCGGGATGTGCCCCTGCTGAACTCCGACTTTCCCAGCTACAACTTCGACGTGATCGACGGCGTCACCTATCGCATCGACCTGTCGCAGCCCTCGCGCTTCGATAGCGAGGGTGCCGTGGCGAACCCGGACGCCAACCGGATCGTGGATCTGGCCTTCGACGGCGCACCCATCGACCCTGCGGCGCAGTTCATCGTCGCCACCAACAACTACCGCGCGGGCGGCGGTGGCAGCTTTCCGGGGGCCGACGGCAGCACGATCGTGTTCGAAGGGCCGGACACCAACCGCGACGTGATCGTGCGCTACATCGTCGATCAGGGCACGATCAGCCCGTCAGCGGACGCGAACTGGTCCTTCGTGCCGCTGGGCTACACCACGGTGCTGTTCGAAACCGGGCCGAACGCGGCGCAATATGCGGGCAGCGTGGCGGGCCTCACGCTCGAACCCGCCGGCGACACGCCGAACGGATTCGCACTCTACCGCATGACGCTCTGACGCAGGCGGACCGCCGGGCGACCGGCGGCCGCCTCAGCTGGCCCGCAGCGTCATCACCGCATCGCAGACGGCACCGTCATAGGTGCCGACCCAGATGTCGAGATAGCCGTCGGCGGGCTGCGTCAGCACGATCCGCGGGTCCAGATTGCCGTTGTCGTCGTCGTCATAGAACCAGCTCGCCGATGCCGTATTGATCAACAGCGCCGAATCGCACGCACTCGTCACGCTGACGGACAGTTGCCGCCCCGCCATGCCGGACAGCTGGAACGTGAAATCCGGACGGGACGTGAAATAGCCTGCCCCCTGATCGGTGCCCGGCTGCACATTGCTGCAGTTCCACACGAGGTTGTCGCCACCGGCCATCACCTCATAGCTGACACCGCTGGTCAGTTGCGCGCCCGTCAGCCCGCCACCGGGACCGCTTTGAT
This sequence comes from Loktanella fryxellensis, assembly GCF_900110065.1. Classification (GTDB taxonomy): domain Bacteria; phylum Pseudomonadota; class Alphaproteobacteria; order Rhodobacterales; family Rhodobacteraceae; genus Loktanella; species Loktanella fryxellensis. The sequence goes on from NZ_FOCI01000001.1 coordinate 133,889, forward strand.
TGAAATCCGGGCAGGCCTGTGCCGCCCCCGCCACCAGACCAAGACATACCGCCGTTCGAATGACCGATCCCATGCTATCCCCCGAGAATCGCTTTCCACCACGGCACTATGGCACGGCGATCACGGACTGCTCACAAAAAGATGATCTGGATCAGGTTCTCAGCCAAACATGGTCTGCAGGGTGACCCGCGCGGTGCAGGTCTGACCATCCGGTGTCCCGACCCAGACCGACAACGTGCCTGACGACGGTTGCGTCAACAGCAGCCGCGGACGGCCCGGCCCCTGCCCGTCGCTGTCGTGAAACCAGCGGTTGTCGGCGGTGCGCACCAGCAGCGCGGTGGCACAACGACTGACGACCGCGATCTCGATCGCAAGGCCCGTCATGCCCGCCAGATCCGCCGTCAGGCTGGGCACGGTGTTGAAACGCCCGTCAACCGGCGCATCCAACCCCATGGCGCATCCTGCCAGATCGGTGTCGCCGCCCGCATCGACGCGGCGACTGTCGCCCAGCCGCAGGGTGGCCCCGTTGGCGTCCAACCGGCTGAACGCACCGATCGCCGGGTTCGGGCAGGCCACGGCAGCGCCCGACCATGCGCACAGCGTCACTCCAAGAAACAGAACGGCAAGGCACCGGGCGGCCATCGGGAACCTCTGATGTCGGGATGCGGGCCATGTCAGGACCCTTGTTTCACTAGCATCGGCCCAAGGCCCCGCATTGACAAGACGTTAACCACTTCGCCCACGAAAAATGGCATCCCCTTGCGGGGATGCCACCTTGTCGCACATCAGCCTTGCGGCTGGGATCAGTCTTCGGTCTCCAGCGCCTCGACGGCGGCCTGCAGCTCTTCCTTGGTCACGTCCTTGTCCGTCACCTTGGCCTTGGCAAAGATGTGGTCCACGACCTTGTCCTCGAACATCGGCGCCTGGAGTTGCTGGCGGAACTGCGCGTTCTGCTGCACGAACTCGAAGAACTGGCGCTCCTGACCCGGATACTGGCGCGCCTGGTTCATGATGGCCTGCGTCAGCTCCTGATCGGTGACCTTCACCTCGGCCTTCTGGCCGATGTCGGCCAGCAGCAGACCCAGCTTCACGCGACGCTTGGCCAGCGACTTGTGCTCGTCGGTGGGGTCGATCTGCGGGTGGTCGTGCCCCTGATGATCGGGGTTTTCCTCGTGCCACAGCTGGTGCGCGATCTGACCGGCCTCGGCCTCGACCAACGACGCGGGCAGATCGAAATCCACCATGCCGTCCAGCACGTCCAGCAGCTTGCGCTTGGCAATGGCGCGGGATGCACCCTTGTATTCCGCTTCCAGCCGCTCGCGGATCTGGCCCTTCAGGGCCTCCAGATCGTCGGCGCCGAACTTCTTGGCCAGTTCGTCGTCCAGCTCGGGGGCCTTAGCGGCGCGGACTTCCTTCACCGTCACGTCGAACACGGCTTCCTTGCCGGCCAGATGCGCGGCCTGATACTCGGCGGGAAAGCTGACCGTGACGGCCTTCTCGTCGCCGGCTTTCGCCTTCAGCAACTGATCCTCGAAGCCGGGGATGAAGCTGTTCGATCCCAGCACCAGCGGATAATCCTCGCCGGCACCGCCGTCGAACGCCACGCCGTCGATCTTGCCTGTGAAGTCGATGACGACCTGATCGCCGTCCTTGGCCGCACCCTTCTTCTCGGCAAAGGTCTTGGCCTGCGGGCTCTCGGACAGGTTCTTCAGCGCCTCGTCGACGGCGGCCTCGTCGGCCTTCACGACCAGACGCTCCAGCGCCACGTCGCTCAGGTCCGGGGACGGCACGTTCGGCAGCGTTTCGTAGGTGACGTTGACGACGACATCGTCGCCTTCCTTCCAGTCGGGATTGTCCATCTTCATCTCGGGCTGCGCTGCGGGGCGGTCACCAGAGCTTTCGATGTGCTCGTTCAGCGCAGCGTCGATGGCATCCTGCATCGCTTCGCCCATCAGGCGCGGGCCGAACTGCTTGCGCATCATGGCCATGGGGACCTTGCCCTTGCGAAAGCCCTTCATCTCGACCTCGGGCTGCGCTTCCTTGAGCTTGCCGACAACCTTTTCGTCGAGCTCCGCCGCCGTCACGGTGATGGTGTAACCGCGCTTGAGGCCGTCGTTCAGGGTCTCTTTGACCTGCATGGGCTTTCCTTCTTTCTCATCGACGTTGGTGCGGGTGAAGGGACTCGAACCCCCACGCCTTGCGGCGCCAGAACCTAAATCTGGTGCGTCTACCATTCCGCCACACCCGCATGTGAAACGGGGGCGGATTGACCCACCCCCGTCGTTGATCGGCTGTCTATCAAAGGTCGCAGAGTGATGCGAGTGCAAATTGCGCGACCAACGCCGGCGTCATCTGGCACGCCACCGGTCGCGTCGCGCGCCGGTCCCGCCCTTCTTCTGGTCGGAAATATCCCGGGGGGTGCGGGGGGCTGGCCCCCCGCCTGCATGGTGTGTCGCACGACACCCAAACGCCACGAAATCAGGCAGGCTCGACGCCCTTGGCGCAACAATCGGCAGCACTCGTTCATAAACCGCACTAAAGTTAATCATTTTGCACATTTTATCGTCAAATGGGCGCGATTTCGTGGCCCGACCCTTGCGCCCGGCGCCTGCCCGATTGTTCCTGTCATGCGAAGGTGGTCTGACCGCCACAACGTGCAACCGCAGGAGCCGTCGGCATGAAGAAGATCGAAGCCATCATCAAGCCGTTCAAGCTCGACGAGGTGAAGGAAGCGCTGCAGGACGTGGGCATCCAGGGTCTCTCCGTCGTCGAGGTCAAGGGCTTTGGCCGCCAGAAGGGCCACACCGAGCTCTATCGCGGTGCCGAATACGTCGTGGACTTCCTGCCCAAGGTGAAGCTCGAGATCGTCATCGCCGACGATCAGGTCGACGCCGCCATCGCCGCCATCATCGCTGCCGCCAAGACCGACAAGATCGGCGACGGCAAGATCTTCGTCTCGACCGTCGAACAGGCCATCCGCATCCGCACCGGCGAGATCGGCGACGACGCGCTCTGACCCCCATCCGGTCGCCAAACGCCGGCGCACCGCATCCCACACGATACGACTGAAAGGACATCACCCATGAGTGCCAAGGAATTCCTAAAGCTGATCAAGGACGAGGAGGCCGATTACGTCGATATCCGGTTCACCGACGTCAAGGGCAAGCTGCAGCACGTCACCATCGTCTCCGACCTGGTGGACGCCGACTTCATCGAAGAAGGCTTCATGTTCGACGGCTCGTCCATCGCCGGCTGGAAGTCGATCGACCAGTCCGACATGAAGCTGATGCTGGACACCGCCAGCGCCTACGTCGATCCGTTCTATGCGGAAAAGACCATTTGCGTGCATTGCACCGTGGTCGAGCCGGACACGATGGAACCCTATGACCGCGATCCGCGCGGCACCGCCGAAAAGGCCGAAGCCTACCTCAAGGCGTCGGGCATGGGCGACACGTTCTATTGCGGCCCCGAGGCGGAATTCTTCATCTTCGACGACGTGCGCTACAGCGTCTCGATGAACAAGGTCAGCTTCCAGGTCGACGCCATCGACGGCGCATGGAACACCGACACCGATTTCAAATCCGAAACCGGCGTCGGCAACACCGGCCACCGCCCCGGCATCAAGGGCGGCTACTTCCCCGTGAACCCGATCGACGACGCGCAGGACATGCGCGGCGAGATGCTGTCCACGATGAAGCGCATGGGCATGAAGGTCGACAAGCACCACCACGAGGTGGCGTCCAGCCAGCACGAACTCGGCCTGATCTTCGGCACGCTGACCAAGCAGGCCGACGAGATCCAGAAGTACAAGTACGTCATCCACAATGTGGCACAGGCCTACGGCAAGTCGGCGACCTTCATGCCGAAGCCGATGGCGGGCGACAACGGCACCGGCATGCACGTGAACATGTCGATCTGGAAGGACGGCAAGCCGCTTTTCGCAGGCGACAAGTATGCTGACCTGTCTCAGGAAGCGCTCTACTTCATCGGCGGCATCCTGAAGCACGCCAAGGCGCTGAACGCGATCACCAACCCGACCACGAACAGCTACAAGCGTCTGATCCCCGGTTTCGAGGCCCCCGTGCTGCGTGCCTATTCCGCCCGCAACCGGTCCGGCTGCGTTCGCATCCCGTGGTCCGAATCGCCCAAGGCCAAGCGCGTCGAGGCCCGCTTCCCCGACCCCGCCGCCAACCCCTACCTGGCCTTCGCGGCCCTGTTGATGGCAGGCCTCGACGGGATCAAGAACAAGATCGATCCGGGCCCCGCGTCGGACAAGGACCTCTACGATCTGCCGCCGGAAGAACTGGCGTCGATCCCCACCGTCTGTGGGTCCTTGCGCGAAGCCCTGACCGAGCTGGAAGCCGATCACGAGTTCCTGCTGCAGGGCGACGTGTTCACCCGCTCGCAGCTGGAAGGCTACATGGCGCTGAAGTGGGAAGAAGTCTACGCCTACGAGCACACACCGCATCCGATCGAATACAAGATGTATTACAGCTGCTGATCCGCAGCACCGATCACGCAAGGGGCGCCCCATCGGGCGCCCCTTTTGCATGTCCGCCTGCCCTCGCGTCACGGGCGGTTCTTTCCATTCCGGCACCACCCCGCTAAGACGCCGCCAACCCCATCCCCCGAAAGGTCCATGCCATGATCCCGCGCTATTCCCGCCCCGAGATGGTCGCCATCTGGTCCGCCGAGACCAAATACCGCATCTGGTTCGAGATCGAGGCATATGCCTGCGACGCGATGGCCGACCTTGGCGTGATCCCGCGCGCGAATGCCGAAGCGGTGTGGAAGGCAAAGGATGTGACCTTCGACGTGGCCCGCATCGACGAGATCGAGGCCGTGACCAAGCACGACGTGATCGCGTTCCTGACCCATCTGGCGGAACACATCGGCAGCGACGAGGCGCGATTCGTGCATCAGGGCATGACCTCCTCCGACGTGCTCGACACGACGCTGAACGTGCAACTGGTGCGCGCCGCCGACATCCTGCTGGCCGACATGGACCGCGTGCTGGCCGCGCTGAAATCGCGCGCCATGGAACACAAGGACACGGTCCGCATCGGCCGTAGCCACGGCATCCACGCCGAACCCACCACGATGGGCCTGACCTTCGCCCGCTTCTATGCGGAAATGGACCGGGGCCGCGCCCGTCTGGTGAACGCCCGGGCCGAGATCGCCACCGGGGCGATCAGCGGTGCGGTCGGCACATTCGCCAACATCGACCCGGCGGTCGAAGAACATGTGTGCAGGCAGCTCGGCCTGACGCCCGAGCCGATCAGCACGCAGGTCATCCCCCGTGACCGCCACGCCATGTTCTTTGCCACGCTCGGTGTCATCGCCAGCAGCATGGAAAACATCGCGACCGAAATCCGCCACATGCAGCGCACCGAGGTGCTGGAGGCGGAGGAGTTCTTCAGTCCCGGGCAGAAGGGCTCGTCAGCGATGCCGCACAAGCGCAACCCGGTGCTGACCGAAAACCTGACAGGCCTTGCGCGACTGGTGCGCATGTCCGTCACGCCGGCAATGGAAAACGTCACCCTCTGGCACGAACGCGACATCAGCCATTCTTCCGTCGAACGCACCATCGCGCCGGACACGACGATCACGCTGAACTTCGCGCTGAACCGCCTTGCGGGCCTGATCGAGAAACTGGTGATCTATCCCGACACCATGCTGGCCAACATGAACAAGTTCCGCGGTCTGGTCATGTCGCAGCGCGTCCTGCTGGCCCTGACGCAGGCCGGTGTCAGCCGCGAGGACAGCTACCGTCTGGTGCAGCGCAACGCCATGAAGGTCTGGGAAAAGGGCGCCGATTTCCAGACGGAACTGCTGGCAGACCCCGAAGTGACCGCCGCGCTGACCCCGGCCCAGATCGCCGACAAGTTCGACATCGGCTATCATACCAAGCACGTGGACACGATCTTTGCCCGCGTCTTCGGCAAGGACTGACAACGCGGCGGCAGGGACATCCTGTCGCAGCACAAATCATTTGGCGATTGACCCGGCGTCATGCGACGCTGGGCCATTGTGAAACCGAATGGAGGCTGCACGATGCTGAAGACCACACTCGCCGCGCTGATCCTGACGCTTGCACCGGGATTGGCCTTTGCCGCCGGATGCAGCATGGCCAAGACCACCGCCATGTCCTGCGCCGACGGCGCGATGCCCGATGCCGAAACCGGCACATGCGTGCCCGTCACGACTAGCTGATCCGCCCCATCCGCTGATCTGTGACTTGGCCGGGATCAGCCGCCCCCATAGTGGCGGCTGATCTCGCCACCGGGCGTCAGATCAACCGGAACTGCCGCGCCATCGCGGCCGCCTGCGTGCTCGTATTGGCGTGAAGCTTGACCTTTGCATTCTTCAACCGCTGTTTGACCGCACCCTCTGTGACGCCCAGATCGTAAGCGATCTGTTTCAGCCGCATTCCGTCCTTCACCATGCACAACGCCTGCAACTCGGCCGCCGTCAGGTTGCGCGGTGGTGCCATCTCGGTGTGGCGGCGCGTGACATAGGTCAGCAGCAGACGCTTTTCCAGCCCCGTGAAATCCCGGTCGCCACGACTGAAGTTGGCCAGCGACCGCTGCCCGTCCGCGTTGTCGTCGAACACGGACACCGCGACGCCGAACCGCAGCCCGAACGCGCTCGCCATCGCCAGCACGCCCTGCGGGTCCTGATGTCGCAGATCGGTCCAGTCGATGATGCCGGTATGGGCATAACCCCACCGCATGACCGGGTCATGCAGCAACAGCCGGCTGCGGGTGTAATGTTCGATCCACGCCTGTGGCAGGGCGTTCACTTCCTCCATCGGAAAGGCGAAACCGATGCGCAGCGCCATGTAGTGCCCGGCAGGTGCCAGGCGCGCCAGATCATCAGGGGTCATGCGTCGCGTCATCGTGGCAATCGTTTCCTGCCCATCTTGGGTTGCGACCTGCACATTTGACACTAAAACAAGCGCAAGCAAAAGGAAATGCCACGATCACCGATCCCTCCGCCACGTGCGGTGGGTCAAAATGGACCATTACGATGACACGCGCCATGACCCTCGACGATACGATGCGCATGGCCTGCACGCTTGCACCCGCAGGCGTGGCGCTGGGGCTGCACGTGGGATTCGCGGCGCCGCGTTTCCTGCTGCAGACCTATCCAAGGGCCTGGACGCAGATCTATTCCGGCGAATCGCTGGCGGTCACCGACCCCACGATCCACTGGGGCTTTGCCCACACCGGGGCATGCCGCTGGTCGGCCCTGCCGGCGCCGGTGGGCGGGGTGCTGTCGCGCGCCGCCGATCATGGGCTTCGCTTTGGCGTGGTGTGTGCGGTGGCGCAGGGCGGCGGCCGCAGTCTGGGCAGTTTCGCCCGCAGCGACCGCGAACTGACGGCGCCCGAGACGGCGCAGGCGCTGCAGATCCTGACCGACCTTCATACGCTCGCGCTCAATGTCGACACCCTGTCCCCGGCCGAGGCCGCGCGCCTGCGCCAGTGGTCGGGGGATTCGACGATCGCACCGCAGACATTTACCGCCCATTGAGACATCGCGGGCTAACGTCGGGACATGTCATATAGCACAGTCCCCCTGCCCGTTCCGTCTGGCCCCTCCGCAACGCCGCTGTCGCGGCGACGCAAGGCGGCCATGATCGTCCAACTGCTGATCAACGACGGCACCAAGCTGCCGCTGTCGGCCATGCCGGATCATGTGCAGGAAGATCTCGCGCGTGAACTGGGGGCGATCCGGCTGGTGGACCGTGACACGGTGACGGCGGTGGCCACGGAATTCGCCGATCTGCTGGATGCGGTCGGCCTGTCCGCCCCCGGTAACGTGGACGCGGCCCTTGAATCGCTCGCCGGCCAGATCTCGCCCCATCTTGCGGACAAGCTGCGCGACCAGATGTACAACCGTCAGGGCACCGACCCGTGGGTGCGCATCCTGAACATGGCTACCGACGACATCATGCGCGTGCTGTCGGACGAAAGCATCCAGATCGGCGCCGTCCTGCTGTCGAAACTCCCCGTCGCGCGCGCGGCAGAGGTGCTGGGCAAGCTGCCCGGCCCCCGCGCCCGGCGCATCACCTTTGCCGTGCGGCAGACGGCGGACATCGGCCCCGACGCGGTGCGCCGCATCGGTCAGGCGCTGGTTGCCGATTACTGCCGCACCCGCGTCACCGCCTTCGACAAGGCGCCCGTGGCGCGGGTCGGGGCAATCCTGAACTCCAGCCCTGCACCGACGCGCGACGACATGCTGGCGGGGCTGGACGAATCCGATGCGGTCTTTGCCAACGACGTGCGCAAGTCGATCTTCACGTTCGAGAATATTCCCACACGCGTCAAACCGATCGACATTCCCACCTGCCTGCGCGACATCGACCAGAACGATCTGGCCGTGGCGCTGGCCCATGCCTTTGCCACCGGCGGCGCACGCGACGCGGCGGCGAACTTCATCCTCGACTGCATCTCGCTGCGCATGGCCACCGCGCTGAAGGAAGCGGCGGCTGAAAAAGGCAGGGTGAAGGCTGCGGACGGCGAAGTGGCGCTGAATGCGGTCAGCGCCGCGGTCCGCACGCTGGCCGATGCAGGCAGCATCACGCTGCTGAGCCCCGATGCGGATGCAGACGGCGCCTGACCCGACACCTGACCCTTTTCAAACCGTCCCCGGCGGATTAGCTGGCTGGCATGGCCCGCACCGACACCCCTGCCGACGACGACACACCCAGCGGCACCCGCGCCGAATGGTGGCAGGACCGCGTCCTGCGCGGTGTGATCGGTGGCCTGAACCGCCTGCCCTATGCACGACGGATGGCGCTGATGGGGGGCCTGACGGCCCGCGTCATCGGCCCGCTTGCGGGTTATCATCGCCGTGCGCGCGAACAGCTTGCGCTGATCTATCCCGACATGGCACCGGCGGCGCGCCACGCCCTTGCCACCCGCGTGTGCGACAACTTCGGTCGCACCCTGCTCGAAAACTACGCCAATCGTGACTTTGCAGCACAGCTGGCCGACGTGCGGCCCACCGGCGACGGTCTGGCACCGCTGGCGCAGGCGCGCGCCGACGGGCGCCCCGTGATCTTCGTCACCGGCCACTTCGGCAACTTCGAGGCACCCCGTCACGTCCTGACCCGCGACGGTGCCGTCATTGGCGGCCTCTACCGCCCGATGGCGAATGCCTATGTGGACAGCCACTACCGCGAGACGATGACGCGCTGGGGTGGCCCGGTGTTCCCGCAGGGGTCGCGCGGCACCATGGGGTTTGCGCGCCACATCAAGGGCGGCGGCATGGGCACGCTGCTGTTCGACGTGCACGTGTTCCGCGCCACCCCGATCGACTTCCTCGGGCGGCCCGCGCTTACCTCGCTCGCGGCGGCCGACATGGCGCTGCGGTTCGACGCGCTGCTGATCCCCTATTTCGGCACCCGCCGTCCCGACGGTCTGTCATTCGACGTGGCCGTCGAAGCGCCGATCCCCCACAGCGATCCCGTCACGATGATGACAGAGGCGTCGCGCCGTTTGGCGGCGCGCATCGCAACCCACCCCGAACAATGGTTCTGGGTCCACCGCCGGTGGCGGTAGGCGGCCTCAATGCGGGCGGCCTCAACGCAGGCGGGCGGCACCCAGCACCGGGCCGTTTGCCCCGTCCTGCACGATCACGACGACCGGGGCATCGCCCTGCACCGTGACATCCAGCGCCAGCGGCCGGTCCGTATCCCACGTCCCGGCCACCGACCAGTCCGTCACGACATTGCGGTAAACGACGGTCCTGCCGGCATTTTCGCCGCGTTCGATGGCGCGCACGACCTCGGGGGTATAGCGGACGACCTGCACCACGGCCCGGGCAGGCACGGCACCCACGGCCTGCGCGTCGATCGTCAGCAGATCGCCACTGCGCGACAGGCCGACTGTCACCGGATCGCCGTCGAGGACGTGCGACGCGACGCTGTCCAGCGCCGTGACGTGATGACTGCCCACGAACTCGGTCACGCCCGCCACGACCATCTGGGGGGTATAGACGTTGCGCGCATCCCATGCTTTGGCATAGGCGCGCTGCCGGGCCGTAAACATCGGATCGGCCAGATCGTCGGCCCAACCGATGTAGTCCCAGTAATCGACGTGCAGCGCCAAGGCGATGACATGCTCCCGGTCCGCCAGCTCTGCGAGGATCTCGTCCGCGGGCGGGCAGCTCGAACAACCCTGAGAGGTGAACAGCTCGACAACCGTGCCTTGATCGACGACCCCTTCGGCCAGCGCCGGTGCGACCTGCGATGACGCGGCAAGCGCAAGGATGGCGATGGCATGACGCATGAGGAACTCTTTCCCGTCGTTGGAGTGCATGTTCCCTAGCCGTCCGCCGTTGAAATAACCAATCAAGCAATCGTTCCTGCCCGATCCCGCTCCGTGATCGCGTTCAACGGGTCACACCCGACAATTTCGGTATGCCATTGCATACATTTAATCGCATCCCCCTCTTGATTGGCTTTCCCGCTTGGGGCAAAAGCGGTGCAAGCCCCCTTTTCCCTTGTCTGAAGGACCCGCCATGACCGTCATCGTCGGCACCGATACCGCCAAGACACGCACCACCCTGACCGTGGGCAACCAGTCGGTCTCCTACTACTCCATCGACGCGGCCACCGCCGCCGGTCTGGGCGATTTCAGCAAGCTGCCCGCCGCACTCAAGGTAGTGCTGGAAAACATGTTGCGCTTCGAGGACGGCAAGACCGTCACCGTCGACGACATCAAGGCCTTCGCGACCTGGGCCGATCAGGGCGGCAAGAACCCGATCGAGATCGCATACCGCCCCGCCCGCGTGCTGATGCAGGACTTTACCGGCGTCCCCGCCGTGGTGGACCTGGCCGCGATGCGCGACGGGATCGTGGCACTGGGTGGTAACGCGCAGCAGATCAACCCGCTGAACCCGGTCGATCTGGTCATCGACCACTCGGTGATGATCGACGAATACGGCAACCCCCGCGCCTTCCAGATGAACGTGGACCGCGAGTATGAGCGGAACATGGAACGCTACCAGTTCCTGAAGTGGGGCCAGAACGCCTTCAACAACTTCCGCGTGGTCCCGCCGGGCACCGGCATCTGCCATCAGGTGAACCTCGAATATCTGGCCCAGACCGTCTGGACCGACACCGACCAGAACGGCGACATGGTGGCCTATCCGGACACTCTGGTCGGCACCGACAGCCACACGACGATGGTCAACGGTCTGGCCGTCCTCGGCTGGGGCGTCGGCGGGATCGAGGCGGAGGCCGCGATGCTGGGCCAGCCCATCTCGATGCTGATCCCCGAGGTCATCGGCTTCAAGCTGACCGGCGAAATGACCGAAGGCACCACCGCCACCGATCTGGTGCTGAAGGTGGTCAAGATGCTGCGCGACAAGGGCGTGGTGAACAAGTTCGTCGAATTCTACGGCCCCGGCCTCGACCATCTGCCGCTGGCGGACCGCGCCACGATCGGCAACATGGCCCCCGAATACGGCGCCACCTGCGGCTATTTCCCGATCGACGACGAAACGCTGAAGTATCTGCGCCTGACGGGCCGCGACGAGGACCGCATCGCACTCGTGGAAGCCTATGCCAAGGCGAACGGTTTCTGGCGCGGTGCGGATTACGCGCCGGTCTATACCGACACGCTGGAGCTGGACATGGGCACCGTGGTCCCCGCCATCTCCGGGCCGAAGCGTCCGCAGGACCACATCGACCTGGATAAGGCCGGTCGCGCCTTCGGCGAATATGTCAAAGGCATCCGCGGCGGCAAGGACGTGACCAAGAAGGAAGAGGTGCGCTGGGAAGGTGAGGGCGGCCAGCCCGAACCCCGCACCATTCCGGGCGACGAAGGCAGCCACAGCCGTGGTTACGTGCACACACCGGAGGGGAACTACCAGATCCACGACGGCAGCATCGTGATCGCCTCGATCACGTCCTGCACCAACACCTCGAACCCCTATGTGATGATCGGCGCAGGCCTCGTCGCCCGCAAGGCGCGTGCGCTGGGCCTGACCCGCAAGCCGTGGGTCAAGACCTCGCTCGCCCCCGGCTCTCAGGTCGTCACCGCGTATCTTGAGGCTGCCGGCCTGCAGGAAGACCTCGACGCGCTCGACTTCAATCTGGTGGGTTACGGCTGCACCACCTGCATCGGCAACTCCGGCCCGCTGGATCCGGCGATCAGCAAGGCGATCAACGACTACGACCTGATCGGCGTGTCGGTCCTGTCCGGCAACCGCAACTTCGAGGGGCGCATTTCACCCGACGTGCGCGCCAACTACCTCGCCTCTCCGCCGCTGGTCGTGGCCTACAGCCTTGTGGGCGACATGAACGTCGACATCACCAAGGACGCGCTGGGTCAGGACCAGAACGGCAACGACGTGTTCCTCAAGGACATCTGGCCCACGCAAAAGGAGATCGCAGATCTGGTCGAAAAGACCGTGACGCGCGAAGCCTTCATGTCGAAATACGCCGACGTGTTCAAAGGCGACGAGAAGTGGCAGGCGGTCGAGGTCACGGACTCCGAGACCTACGACTGGCCAGCGCAGTCGACCTACGTGCAGAATCCGCCCTACTTCAAGGACATGCCGAAGGACGCCGGCACGATCCACGACATCCACGACGCCAAGGTGTTGGCGATCCTCGGCGACATGGTCACGACCGACCACATCAGCCCCGCTGGGTCCTTCGCGGAGTCCAGCCCCGCAGGCCAGTATCTGATGGAACGTCAGGTCCCGGTGCGCGAGTTCAACTCCTACGGCTCGCGCCGCGGCAACCACGAAGTCATGATGCGCGGCACCTTCGCCAACATCCGCATCAAGAACGAGATGCTGGCAGGCGTCGAAGGCGGCTACACCAAGGGCCCGGACGGCGCGCAGACCTCGATCTTCGACGCGGCCATGGCGCATGCGGAAAACGACACGCCGCTGGTGATCTTCGCGGGCGAACAGTACGGCGCAGGGTCCAGCCGCGACTGGGCGGCCAAGGGCACGGCGCTGCTGGGCGTCAAGGCGGTGATCGCCGAGAACTTCGAGCGCATCCACCGCTCCAACCTCGTCGGCATGGGCGTCATCCCGTTCGAGTTCACGAACGGCGACACGCGCACATCGCTGGGCCTGACCGGGGACGAGACGGTCAGCATCGACGGTCTGGACACGATCAAGCCGCTGCAGACGGTCAAGGCGCACATCACGATGGCCGACGGCACGGTGCAGGATATCGACATCAAGTGCCGGATCGATACGGCGATCGAGATCGAATACATCGAACACGGCGGCGTGCTGCACTACGTCCTGCGCGACCTCGCCAAGGCCTCCTGAGGCTACGGCATCAAGGAAATCGGGCCGCGCATCGCTGCGCGGCCCGTATTTTTTACCACCAGTCGCTCAACGTTGATCTGACCGCGCGTCGGACACGCGACGACCGGCCGGTCACGTCCCAGACGCATCCTGCCTAACGCCACCACCCCAAGCCAGCCGCCCGCATCAGGCGCAACTGGTCCGCCAGCGGCGCAGGCTCCAGACCACCCACAGCCACCAGCCCCGGATCGCGGACAGCGGCCTGCAACACGGCCCGCGCAGGCCATCCCGCCAGCAAGGCCGCCCCGGCCGCTGGCGATACGTCACGATGCCGCCGCCGCGCCGCGTCCAGCCGCGCCAACGCGCCGTCCGCCAGATCGCGCACGCCGCTGGCCGTGCCATCGACCAGCGGCCGCCGCCCCGCCGCCTCCAGCGCCGGGATCGCCCGCAGGAACGCGGCCACACCGACACCATGCGCAAAGTCGGCCACCACTTGCGCATCCGCAGGCCCCAGCAACCGCGCCGCCGTCCCCATCAGGGCGCCACTCGTGCCGTCGATGTAACGGTCGAAGTGCGCCCGGTCGGCAAAGCCGTCACGATACACGTCCCAGCGCCGCACCTCGACCAGTGCATCCAACGCCAGCGCGCCTTCCGCATCCAGCACCTGCGCCAGTGCATCCGTGACCTCGTGCCGCCGCACCGGGCCGCCCGCCGCCACCTCGGCCAGCACGTCACGCCACCATTGCAGCCGCATCTCCGCCAGCATCGCCTCTGCCGTCACCCACGGCGCGCGCGCCACCTCGACGTTCAGGGCATAGAGCGGGAACAGCACCCGCCGGGCCGTGACAGGCGCCGCCATCGCCGCACGGAACCGCAATGGATCGCCCCGTTCCACCACGGCGGCACAGGCCTCGATGCTCATCTGTCCTCGCTTTTTTCTGAAATACTCACTTCTCTGCAACGGCCCCGTCGCGGATCAGCTTCCAGTTGATCGCATCCAGCAGCGCATCGAAGGACGCATCGACGATGTTGGCGCTGACCCCCACCGTGGACCATGTGCGCCCCTGCCCGTCCGCACTGTCGATGATGACGCGGGTCACGGCCTCGGTCCCGCCATCGGTGATCCGAACCTTGAAATCCACCAGCCGCAGATCGTCGATGATCGCCTGATACGGGCCAAGGTCCTTGGCCAGTGCGCGTGACAGCGCGTTCACCGGCCCCCGGTCCGACCCGTCCGGCCCGGTGGATTCAGACACGTTCAGCACCTTTTCGCCGCCGACCTTCACCACCACGACCGCTTCCGACAGGCTGACCATGCGGCCCCGCTTGTCGCGTCGCCGTTCCACCGTGACGCGGTAACGCTTGACCTCGAAGAACGCGGGCAGCAGCCCCAGTTCGGCCCGCGCAAGCAATTCGAAGCTCGCCTGCGCCGTGTCATAGGAATAGCCGCGCGACTCCATCTCCTTGATCCGGTCGAGGATGCGCGGCAGCGCAGGATCGTCGCGCGCGACGTCCAGACCCGCCTGCACCAACCGTTCGCGCAGGTTGCTCTGCCCCGCCTGGTTGGACATCGGCACGACGCGGGCATTGCCGACCAGCGCCGGGTCGACATGCTCATAGGTCGTGGGGTCCTTGGCGATGGCGCTGGCGTGCAGCCCCGCCTTGTGCGCAAAGGCGGACACACCGACATAGGCCGCCTGTTTTGCGGGCACCCGGTTCAGGATGTCGTCCAGCACGCGGCTGGCCTTCTTCAGACCCTTCAGCGCCTCGAGGGTGACACCCGTCTCGAACCGGCTCGCAAAGGGCTCCTTCAGCAGCAACGTCGGGATCAGCGTCGTCAGGTTGGCATTGCCACACCGCTCGCCCAGCCCGTTCAGCGTGCCTTGAATCTGCCGCGCCCCGGCCAGCACGGCGGCCAGCGTGTTGGCGACCGCATGTTCGGTGTCGTTGTGGGTGTGGATGCCCAGCCGGTCGCCGGGGATGCCGGACGCGATCACCGCGTCCACCACGCGGCCCACATCGGCAGGCAGGCTGCCGCCGTTCGTGTCGCACAGCACGATCCAGCGCGCCCCCGCGTCATGCGCGGCATGGACCGCCTCCAGCGCATAGGCGGGATCGGCGGCGTAGCCGTCGAAGAAGTGTTCCGCGTCGAACAGCGCCTCGCGGCCCTGCGCCACCACATGGACGATGCTGGCGCGGATGTTCTCGGTGTTCTCGGCGTTGGCGATGCCAAGGGCGGTCGCCACGTGGAACGAATGGCTCTTGCCCACCAGACAGACGGCGGGCGTGTCCGCGTTCAGCACGGCGGCCAGCACGTCGTCGTTCTCCGCCGACCGGCCCGCGCGTTTCGTCATGCCGAAGGCCGCCAGCACGGGCCGCATCGCGCCCACCTGCGCGAAATACTCCGAATCCGTGGGATTCGCCCCCGGCCAGCCGCCTTCGATGTAATCGACGCCAAGCGCGTCCAGAACGGCGGTGATCCGCAGCTTCTCACTCGTGGAAAATTGCACGCCCTGCGTCTGCTGCCCGTCGCGCAGGGTCGTGTCGTACAGGTACAGCCGCTCGCGGGTCATGCGTCACCGTCCAGTGCGGCGGCGTCGAAATCCGGCCCCGCAGCCCAGCTTGCCTGACCGCCCACATCCGTCACGACGACGCCCGCGCGCGTCAGCACCTCGCGCACGCGGTCTGCGGCGTCCCAGTCCTTGGCCGCCCGCGCCTGCGCGCGCGCCGCCAGCAGCGCGTCGATGCGCAGCGCGATCACCTCGTCCACATCCGCACCGCCTTCGCCGCCAGCCAGCCGCGGCAGGTCGGCCCAGTCGGGCACCAGCCCCAGCATCTGCATTCCGTGGGCAAAGCCCGCCAGCTGCGCAGGCGTCTTGCCCTTTGCCAGCACATGCAGCCGCGCGATCGCACCCGGCGTGTTCAGGTCGTTCGCCAGCACGCCGAGGAATTCCGCATCGGGGCGCCATTGGCCATCCGCCTGCAACGCACGGATCAGCGCCGGACCGAACCCGTGCCCGTCGAGGATGCCATACCAGCGTCGCAGGGTCGCGTCCGCCTCGTCGCGCTTCCTCTCCGTCCAGTCCATCGGCTTGCCATAGTGGGTGCCCAGCATGACCATGCGGATCACCTCGCCGGATACGCCCTGATCCAGCAGGTCGCGCACGGTGAAAAAGTTGCCGAGGCTCTTGGACATCTTCTTGCCCTCGACCTGGAGCATCTCGTTGTGCAGCCAGTAGGCGGCGAAGTCCGTTTCGGGATCGGCACAGCAGGACTGGGCGATCTCGTTCTCGTGGTGCGGGAACATCAGGTCGTTGCCGCCGCCGTGGATGTCGAACTCCGGCCCCAGGATCGCGCGGGACATGGCAGAGCATTCGATATGCCACCCCGGACGCCCCACGCCCCACGGGCTGTCCCACCCCGGCTGACCGGGGCCGGACGGCTTCCACAGCACGAAATCCATCGGATTGCGCTTGTAGGGTGCGACCTCGACCCGCGCGCCTGCGATCATGTCGTCCAGCGACCGGCCCGACAACGCACCGTATTCGGGATAGGTGTCGACGGCGAACAGCACGTGACCTTCGCCCTCGTACGCGTTCCCGTTGGCGATCAGCTCGTGGATCATGTCGACCATCGCGCCAATGAACTGCGTGGCACGCGGCTCAAAGTCCGGGCGCAAGGCCCCCAGCGCGTCCATATCCTCGTGATACCAGCGGATCGTCTCGGCGGTGATGTCGCCGATCTCGCGGCCCGTCTCGGCGGCGCGGGCGGCGATCTTGTCGTCGACGTCGGTGAAGTTGCGCACGTAGACCACGTGGTCGCGGCCATGGACCTGCGCCAGCAGCCGCACCAGCACGTCGAACACCAGCACGGGCCGCGCGTTGCCCAGATGCGCACGGTCATAGACCGTGGGTCCGCACAGATAGATCCCGATGCGCGCAGGGTCGCGCGGCACGAATTCCTCGCGCCGCCGGGTGCGGGTGTTCTGCAGGCGGATGATCGGCTGGTCGCCGGTGGTGGTGTCGGTCATGGGGTCGGACATGGATGGGCCTCGCACGGGCTTTGCGCCTGTGGGCCGGATCATCGGTTCTGGTGAAACGTGAAAAAGCGGCCCGCGGACTGTGTCAGCAGGGAATGATGCAGCAGATAATGATGATGCAGCGCTTGGTCATGCCCACTGCGTTACCACTGCCCCGCCCCCGAGTCGATAGGGTAGTGGGGGATGCGACGCCGCGGGTCCCTGCCGCAATGCAAAAAGGGCGCCCCGAGGGACGCCCTTTCGCATGAGTCACGTATTCCGAAATCAGAACGCGTAGTTCACTTTCAGCGAGGTGGTCTGTGCGTTGATGTCGGTGCCCGAAGACGCGAAATCGTCGAACTGGTGATCCAGATACTCGATGCCGACGTTCAGGCTGTCGGTGACCGCATACATTGCGCCCACGCCGTAGTAGTAGCCGTCGTCGCTTTCGTCCAGCAGGCCCACGTCCAGCGACGCATATCCACCAGTCAGGTAGGGCAGGAAGCGGCCGGCGTCGTAACCGGCGATCACACCCACGCGGGTGACGGAGTTGTCGTCGCCCAGCGTGTCGATGTCGAGCACGTTGTAGGAGGCTTCACCACCTAGGACGAAGCTGCCCAGGTCGTAGAGGTAGCCGGCCTGCACGCCGTAGGACGACAGGTCCTGCTCTACGGCGGCAACACCATTATCCAGCTCGACGTCGCCGGTGCCGATCTGGCCACCGAGGTAGAAGCCGGACCAGTCGTTGGTCACGATGACGGGGGTGGCCACGGCGACGGGCGCGACGGGCGCTGCTTCCATCACGGGTGCAGCGATGCCACCGGCGAATGCGGTGGTTGCGGTCGCGATCAGGGCGACGGCAGAGGTGATGACGATGTTCTTCATGGGAGGATTCCTTGTTCGTGTGTCTGATAGCGGTGAGGTAGTACTCGATTGCACAGTCTGCAAATCACGCTGCTCTCTTTTGGTGTCGCGCCGAATAAGCGTGACATTTCAGGCACCCTCACGAAAATGTGGGATGGCTCACCGTGCCGCCGCCGACGGCCGCCTGCACGCCCGTGGTGCCCCGGCACGAGGTTGGCAGTCCACGGGCCACGCGCACCGCAAGATATGCAAATGCCTGCGCTTCCAGCATGTCACCGTCCAGACCCGCATCCTCGACCGGCTGTACGGGCACGCCTGCGGCGGCCGCGATCATCCGCATCAGCGTCGCATTGTGGCGACCGCCGCCGGCCACGAAAATCGTCTTCGGGGCTTGCGGGCAGTATTGCAGGGAATCGGCCACGGCCATCGCACTGGCCGCCGTCAGCGTCGCCGCAGCGTCCGCATCGCTCAGCGGGGCTGTCGCCCGCGCCAGTGCCGCAAAGGTATCGCGGTCCAGCGATTTGGGCGGCATCCGAAAGAAATAGGGGTGCTGCAGGAAATCGGCGACGATGTCGTCATGGATGTGCCCCGTGGCGGCCAGCGCCCCGCCCTCGTCCCGCGCGACGCCGCGCCGGGCCAGCATAGCGTCGTCCAGCAGCGCATTGGCGGGCCCGGTGTCGAACGCCAGCAGCGCGCCATCGTCCTCTGGTCGCGCATGGCCGGGATCGATCCACGTCAGGTTGCCGACGCCGCCGAGGTTCAAGAAGGCCAGCGGCGCATCGGCCCCCATCCAGCGGGCGAGCGCAAAGTGATAGAACGGCGCCAGCGGCGCACCCTGCCCGCCCAGCCGCACGTCCGCGCTGCGGAAATCCCACACCACAGGCCAGCCCAGCGACTGCGCCAGCGCCGCACCGTCGCCCGCCTGATGCGTGCCGCGCCCGGCGGGATCGTGGGCCAGCGTCTGCCCGTGGAACCCCACAAGGTCCACGTCGTCGAACCCGGCCAGCACCGCGTTGTGCCCGTGGGCGATCACGGCCGTGGCGGCGGCCACGTCATACTCCGGCCAGCGACCCAGCGCGGATCGCAGCACCGCCCTTTCGGCTGGCGAATACTCGCGGTAGTCGCTGTCGCCGAAGGCCGTGATGTCGATGCCGTCCGTCACCAGCACGGCGGCGTCGATCCCGTCCAGAGAGGTGCCCGACATGGCACCCAAGGCCCGCACGGGTCCGGTGATCTTCATGGTCTTTCCCTCTCGGCAAGCGGCAGCTATTGATGCCCCGGCACGAGGACAGGAACAAGACATGACCTACCACCCCAAATCGGACTTCATGGCCGTGATGATGCAGCGCGGTTTTCTGGCCGACTGCACCGATTATCAGGCCCTCGATGACGCGCTGAGCAACGGGGTCGTGCCCGCCTATATCGGTTATGACGCCACGGCCGCCTCGCTGCATGTGGGCCATCTGATGAACATCATGGTCCTGCGCTGGCTGCAGAAGACGGGGCACAAGCCGATCACCCTGATGGGCGGCGGTACCACAAAGGTGGGCGATCCATCGTTTCGCAGCGACGAACGCCCGCTGCTGGGCCCCGACCAGATCCAGTCGAACATCGACGGCATGGGACAGGTGTTCGCCAAATACCTGACCTACGGCGACGGTGCGACCGACGCCATCATGCTGAACAATGCGGAATGGCTCGACGGGCTGAACTACCTCGACTTCCTGCGCGACATCGGGCGACATTTCAGCGTCAACCGCATGCTGGCGTTCGAGAGCGTGAAATCGCGTCTGGACCGGGAACAGTCGCTGAGCTTTCTCGAATTTAACTACATGATCCTGCAGGCTTACGACTTTCTCGAACTGAACCGCCGCCATGGCTGTCTGCTGCAGATGGGCGGGTCGGACCAGTGGGGCAACATCATCAACGGCATCGACCTGACGCGGCGCGTCGCGGATCAGGAGATCTTCGGTCTGACCACGCCGCTGCTGACGACCAGCGACGGGCGCAAGATGGGCAAGAGTGCGGGTGGTGCCATCTGGCTGAACGGCGACATGCTGGCCCCCTACGGGTTCTGGCAATTCTGGCGCAACACGACGGACGCGGACACCGGAAAGTTCCTCAAGATCTTCACCGAACTGCCGGTGGACGAATGCGACCGCCTGGGTGCGTTGCAGGGGTCGGAGATCAACGCAGCCAAGATCATCCTCGCCAATGCCGTCACCACCCTGCTGCACGGGGCGGACGCGGCGCAGGCGGCAGAAGCCACGGCCCGCGAAGTGTTCGAGCAGGGCGGCGTCGGTGACGACCTGCCGACGCTGGACCTGACGCGCGCCGAGGTGGGCGACGGCGTGTCCGTGGCCCAGCTTCTGGTGCGCAGCGGTCTGGCCGCCTCGGGCAAGGAGGCCAAGCGCCTGATCGCAGACCAGGGCGCGCGGATGAACGACGAAAGCCTCAGCGATGCGGGGCAGATGGTGACGGCCGACATGCTGGCCTCCCCGCTGAAGCTCTCGGCCGGTCGCAAGCGGCACGCGCTGGTGCGGCTGGTCTAAAGGACGGCGACCAGCACCAGCAGCGGCAGGCAGGTCAACGCGGCCAGCACCGCCGCTGCCGGCGGCGTCAGGCGCGGTGCCGTCGCATGGATGCCATAGACGGTGGATCGTCTGTGTCTGGTCATGGCGTCTCCTCTAAAGGTCATCCCGACATTAAGGCCGCATTAGGTGAAAGCTGGTTTAACGACCCCATGCTGATGCGCCCCGACCCGCCCTTGTCCGATGCGCCGCTGCCTATGCAGCAATCGCCCGGCTTTGCCCGTGCACTGACGTCAATGGGGCATGACGCAGGAATCGTGGCCTTGGGCTGCGTGGGACAGGTGCTTGTCGTGACGCGGGCCCTGCCGCTGGTGGGGCCCGTCCGCTTCGCCTCGCGCGGGCCGGTGTTCAGGGCGGGGTCCAGCCTGTACGACCGGGTCGATGCGCTGCGCGCTGCGCGGCTGCATTTGGTGAATGCGGGCGCGCCGGGCGATGCGGTGGCGCTGCGCCGGGCGGGATTCGTGGCCGTCCTGACGCCGGCGACCGTGGCGATGCTGCCGCTGTGCGACGACCCGGATGCGCAACTGGCAGCATCCCACCCGAAATGGCGCCATGCCGCCCGCCGGGGTCTGCGGGCGCGGCTGCGGATCACGGCGGCCCCCTTCGATGCGCGCCGCGATGGATGGTTGCTGACAGCCGATCTGACGCAGCAGCGGATCAAGCGATTCCGCGCCCTCCCCCATGCTCTGACGCTGGCCTTTGCCCATGCCAACCCGGGGGATGCGATCATGCTGACGGCCCGCGACGACACGCCCGCGCGGGGTCCGGTGGCGGCGATGCTGATCCTGCGCCACGGGGCGCTTGCGACCTATCAGATCGGGTGGTCCGACGATCGGGGCCGCGCAACCTGCGCCCATCACGTGCTGTTGCTGGATGCGACGCGGCGACTGGCGGCGGCGGGGGTGCGGACCCTCGATCTTGGCACGCTCGACACCGACGCCTCCCCCGGTCTGGCGCGGTTCAAGCTGGGCAGCGGCGCTGCGGCACAGCCCCTTGGCGGCACCTGGGCGCGCGTTCCGGGATGGCAGGGCTGGCGCTAGGCGGCGGGCCATGGATCGCACATTCTCCGCGCCACCATGGACGCAGCCCACCGTTGCGGTATCAAGGGGGTGCTGCGCGCCCCGATGCGGCTGTCATCACGGCCCCGTCCCCGCAGCGCACCCCATTGCCGCAAAGGCTACGTCCCATGTTCCCGCCTGCCGCCACACCGTCGCCTGACGCCGACCCATCGACGCGACCGCAAGACAGCGTCCAGACGCCGGGACGGGCCGCACGGCTGAGACCCCTTGCCGCCTATGACATCGGCACCGATGGCGGGGCCGCGGCGCTGATCGATCCCGACGGCACGCCCCGACCGGGCGCCACCTATCGCTGGCTGCATCTGGATCTGGCCGACCCCGCCCTGCCGGACTGGGCCGACGCGCATCTGCCGCCTCTGGCGCGGCGCACCCTGCTGGCGGACCGGACCCGGCCCCGGCTGGACACCGAGGACGACGGGATGGCGATCACCCTGCGCGGGATCAACCTGAACGCCGGCGCGGCTGCCGCCGACATGGTGTCGCTGCGGATCTGGCTGACCGCGACCCTCGTGGTCAGCGTGCGCCGCCAGCGGGTCTTCGCCCTCGACGACGTGCGGGCCCAGATCGACGCGGGCGACGCGCCGCGCAGCCCCGGCCACATGCTGGCCCGGATCACCGACAACCTCGTGCACCGGCTGGAGGAGGTGGCGAGTGCCCGCGAGGACATCACCGACACGATGGAGGAGGCGGTCTATGCCACCAATCCCGCCCCGATCGCGGATCTGGCCCCTTTGCGGCGCGAGATCATCAAGTTCCGCCGCCACGTTGCCCCCCTGGCCGAAACGCTGACCCAGATCAGCCAGTCACCCACCGACCTGATCCGCAAGGATCTGCGCCACCGGCTGCGCGAAACGGCAAGCCGGTCGCGCTGGGCGCTGGACGAGTTGTCAGAGGTGCATGACCGCCTGACCGCCATGTCGGACCACCTGGACACGGTGCAGAACGCGCGGCTTGAACGCAACGGCTACCGACTGTCGATCGTCGCGGCGATCTTCCTGCCGCTGGGATTCCTGACGGGGCTGTTCGGCGTGAATGTGGGGGGATTGCCCGGTCTGCAGGACGAGAAGGGGTTTCTCGTCCTGTGCCTTGGCATGTTGGGGATCGGGGGCATGACCGCCGCCGTCCTGCGCTGGTTGCGCTGGTTCTAGTACAGCGGCGACGCGCCGACCTTGTCATGGATCTCGTTCACGACCGCCTTGTCCAGTCCCAGACGGTCGGCGAAGTCGCGCAGGAAGTCCACTTCCGCCGGATGGTCGAGGTCGATGGCCAGCACGGCCATGGTATAGACCTGCGCCTCGGCACCCTCTGGCACCTGTGCGACGATCTCGGCGGTGTCGATACGCGTGTCCATCGCCTCTCCGACAAAGCGCCGCTCCTCCGGCGTGGCATCGCCCAGCTGGTCGGTGATCCGGGCCCGCTCGGTCGCGTCGAGGTTGCCGTCGGACTGCGCGGCCTGCACCATGGCCAGCAGCATCACGGCGGCCAGACCCTCTTCCTCGGCGGTGTGCTCGACGGGCGTGTCGTCCAGTTCCGACTGCAACGACCGTCCGAATCCCCCGGACGACCGTGCACCGGCCAGTGCGCCGACGATGCCGCCCAGACCGGCGCTGCCCGCCAGACCGCCCAGACCGCCCGCATTGCGCGTGTCGGGACGCGACCGCTGGCGGTCGGTGTCGCCGCCCAGCAGCCCGCCGATCATGCCGGCGAGGCCACCGGCGCTGCCGCTGCTGCCCAATCCGCCGCCGCGCTGGCCACTGCCCTTGTTCTGCAGGCTGTCGAGCAATCCGCCCAGACCGCCACCCAGACCGCCGGTGCTGCCCATGCGGGATGCGCCGCCCCGGTTGGTGCCGCGGTTCATCATGTCGTCCAGCATCGTGCCGGACCGGCCGGCCTTGGCATTGCGGGCCAGTGCGCTGGCGCCCTTGGCGGCGGCGACGCCGACGGCCACGCGTGCGAGGGTTCTCATCAGGCTCATCGTCGAAACTCCTGTTGTTCGGGTGCCACGTTGCACCAAGCTTGCTGCGACATCCACGTCGCCGCATCGTGTCACAACGCCGGATCCCGCGATCCGGTTGCAGGACCGGTGGCCCTGTGCGTGAATATTCGCTAAGCCCGTGGCAGCCTGCAAGCCAGCCTGTCCGAGCATGACCATGAGCAAGACGATCCAGACCAGAGCCACCGACGCCGGACTGCGGATGACCGGTCAGCGCCGCATCATCGCGCGGGTGCTGGATGCATCCACAGACCACCCGGACGCCGAGGAACTGCATGCCCGTGCCGCGGCACTGGACAAGCGCATTTCGCTCGCCACCGTCTATCGCACCGTCAAGCTGTTCGAGGAGGAAGGCATCCTCGAGAAACATGCCTTCGGCGACGGGCGCGCGCGCTACGAGGCGGCGCATACCGCGCACCACGACCACCTGATCGACACCGCCACCGGTCAGGTGATCGAGTTCGTGGACCCCGAGATCGAGGCGCTGCAGGACCGAATCGCGCGCAGGCTGGGCTACCGGCTGACCGGGCACCGGCTGGAACTGTTCGGCACCCGCATCGAAGGCGCGCCCCGCGATCCGGACTGACCCGCACGGCAGCGCCTGCGCTTTCGCATCTTTGCATTCGGCTTGTCCGGGCGTAACCCCGGCAGGCAACGGTGAAAGGGGCGTCACATGGTGGACAATTTGCGCGGCAGCATCCTGATGGTGCTGGCCATGGCGGGCTTCGCGCTCGAAGACATGTTCGTCAAGCAGATGGCGGGGGCGCTGCCGACGGGTCAGATCCTGATCATGGTGGGGCTTGGCGGCGGTCTTTTGTTCTGGCTGATCTGCCTCACGCGCGGCGAAGGCCTGTGGCACCGGGACGCCCTGCAGCCGATGGTGCTGATGCGCAACGCCTGCGAAATGCTGGGCACCGTGGGCTACGTCACCGCCGTGGTGCTGACGCCGCTGTCCTCCGCCTCCGCCATCCTGCAGGCGACACCGCTGTTCGTGACGCTGGGGGCCGCGCTGGTGCTGGGGGAAACGGTCGGCTGGCGACGCTGGCTGGCGATTTCCGTAGGCTTCTGCGGCGTGCTGCTGATCATCCGCCCCGGTCTGGACGCGTTCGAACCCGCATCGCTTTTTGCCGTGCAGGGCGTGATTTTCCTCGGCCTGCGCGATCTGGCGACCCGGCGGATTCCGCCGGGCGTTAGCTCCATGCGCCTGTCCACCTACGGCTTTCTGGTCATCGCGCCTGCCGGGCTGGTGCTGATGGCGCTTGCGGGTGACGCCCTCGTGGTGCCCGGCACCACCGACCTGCTGCGCGTCGTGGCCGCCATCGTGGTCGGTGCGCTGGGCTATTTCGCGCTGATCTCGGCCACGCGGATCGGCGATATGAGCCATATCGCGCCCTTCCGCTATACCCGTCTGGTCTTTGCGCTGCTGATCGGCGTGGCAGTGTTCGGCGAACGCCCGGATGCCGCGACGCTGACCGGGGCCGCGATCATCGTGGGCTCCGGCAGCTATGCGGCCTGGCGCGAACGCCAGCGCCAGCGGCGCGCTTCCCTTGAGGCAGCGACGTTGCTATGACCCCACCGGAACGACCGCAACCCACACGCCCACCGGAGAACCCCATGAGCAGCATCGTCGACATCCACGCCCGCGAAATCCTTGACAGTCGTGGCAACCCCACGGTCGAGGTCGATGTGACGCTCGACGACGGCACCATGGGCCGCGCCGCCGTCCCCTCTGGTGCGTCCACCGGCGTGCACGAGGCGCACGAGCGCCGCGACGGCGACAAGTCCCGCTACATGGGCAAGGGCGTGCTGGAAGCGGTCGCGGCCGTGAACGGCGAGATCTTCGAGGCGCTGGTCGATTGCGACGCCACCGACCAGACCGGCATCGACGAGACGATGATCGAACTGGACGGCACCGCGAACAAGGGCCGTCTGGGTGCCAACGCGATTCTCGGCGTGTCGATGGCGGTGGCCAAGGCGGCGGCAGACTACACGGCGCAGCCGCTCTATCGCTACATCGGCGGCACTGGCGCGCGGATGCTGCCGGTGCCGATGATGAACATCATCAACGGCGGCGAACATGCCGACAATCCGATCGACATTCAGGAATTCATGATCATGCCGGTGGCCGCCACCAGCATCCGCGAAGCGATCCGCATGGGGTCCGAGGTGTTCCACACGCTGAAAAAGGAGTTGTCGGCGGCAGGCTACAACACCGGCATCGGCGACGAGGGCGGCTTTGCCCCCGGCCTGTCGTCCACCCGCGAGGCGCTGGATTTCATCCTGAAGTCGATCGAGAAGGCAGGCTACGCGCCGGGTGAGGAGATCTACCTCGCCCTCGACTGCGCCTCGACCGAATACTATCGCGGCGGCAAGTACGAGATGAAGGGCGAAGGCATTTCGCTGACCGCCGCCGAGAACGTCGACTACCTCGAGAAGCTGGTGAACGACTATCCGATCATCAGCATCGAGGACGGCATGTCCGAGGATGACTGGGACGGCTGGCACATGCTGACCGAACGCCTCGGCGACCGGGTGCAACTGGTGGGCGACGATCTGTTCGTGACCAACCCTGCACGTCTGGCCGATGGCATCGCGCGCAAGTCCGCCAATGCCATGTTGGTGAAGGTCAACCAGATCGGCACCCTGACGGAAACGCTGCAGGCGGTCGAGATGGCGCACCGTGCCGGTTTCGCAAACGTGATGTCGCACCGCTCCGGCGAGACCGAGGATGCGACCATCGCCGACCTCGCCGTGGCGACGAACTGCGGGCAGATCAAGACCGGGTCGCTGTCGCGGTCGGACCGGCTGGCAAAGTACAACCAGCTGATCCGCATCGAGGAAGCGCTGGGCGAGACCGCGCGCTACGCCGGGCGCAGCATCCTGAAACGCTGATAAGACGGTCCGGGCGGGGGCTGCGGCCCCTGCCCGTCTGACGAAAGGGTTGCCCATGTCCGCCGATGACCTGATCGCAAAGCTGGCCCTGGCCCCGCATCCCGAGGGGGGCTGGTATC
This sequence comes from Loktanella fryxellensis, assembly GCF_900110065.1. Classification (GTDB taxonomy): domain Bacteria; phylum Pseudomonadota; class Alphaproteobacteria; order Rhodobacterales; family Rhodobacteraceae; genus Loktanella; species Loktanella fryxellensis. The sequence goes on from NZ_FOCI01000001.1 coordinate 160,726, forward strand.
GCCAGACATGGATGGCTGACGGACCCGGGCGGCCCACGGGCACCGCGATCCTGTTCATGCTGAAACGTGGCGAGGTCAGCCATTGGCACACGGTGGATGCCACCGAGATCTGGTTCCATCACGCGGGCGCACCCCTGATCCTGTCCCGGTCTGCGACGGAGCTAGGTCCCGCGCATGACGCCGTGCTGGGCGGCGACGTGCTGGCCGGGCAATCGCCGCAACTGATCGTGGAGCCTTTCCACTGGCAATCCGCCCGCAGCACAGGGGACTGGACCCTCGTCAGTTGCACCGTGTCGCCGGGGTTCGACTTTGCGGGCTTTACGTTGGCGGAACCCGGATTCCACATTCCGCGGGCCTAAGCCGTCGTGAGCGAGATCAGGGGGGCCAGCCCCCCTACTCCCGGGATATTTTCGACCAGAAGAACGGGGGACCGGGGGGCCGGCGGCGGTTTGTCCTTGCGACCGCCGTGTGGGGTGGCACGATGCGCGCGTCACGCCCGGAGGAGCATCCCATGACCACCACAGCCCGCACCGTCGTCATCGCGCAGACCGGAGGACCACAGGTCCTGCACCTGATGGATCGCCCCGTCGGCGATCCCGGCCCCGGCGAGGTGCGTATCCGGCACAAGGCCTGCGGCCTGAACTATATCGACGTCTATTACCGCTCGGGCATGTATCCGCTGGCGCTGCCCCACGGCATCGGGATGGAGGCGGCGGGCGTGATCGAGGCGGTGGGCGACGGCGTCACCCATCTGAAGGCCGGCGACCGCGCCGCCTATGCCAGCCAGCCCCCCGGCGCCTGTACGGAGGCGCGGGTGATGCCAGCCGCTCAGGTCTGCCCCCTGCCCGATGCCATCGGCTTCGACGAAGGCGCCGCGATGATGCTGCAGGGCATGACGGTGGAATACCTGTTCCACCGCACCGTGCCGCTGAAGGCGGGCGACACGGTGCTGTTCCATGCGGCGGCCGGTGGCGTGGGTCTGATCGCCTGCCAGTGGGCGAAGTCGGAAGGCATCACCCTGATCGGCACGGCGGGGTCCGATGCCAAGTGCCAGCTCGCGCTGGATCACGGGGCGGCGCACATGATCAACTACGCGAGCGAGGATTTCCCCGCCCGTGTCCGCGAACTGACGGGCGGGCGCGGCGTTGACGTGGTGATGGATTCGGTGGGGCGCGACACGTTCGAAGGCTCGCTCGACTGTCTGCGGCCCCTGGGCATGATGATCACCTTCGGCAATGCGTCCGGCCCGGTGCCGCCGGTGGATCTGGCGGGGCTTGCGCGGCGGGGGTCGTTGCAGATCACCCGGCCCACGCTGTTCACCCATATCGCCGACCACGAGACCTGTCAGGCGATGGCGGCGCATCTGTGCGACAAGGTCGCCAGCGGCGCGGTCAAGATCACCATCGGCCAGCGGTTCGCGCTGGCGGACGTGGCGGTGGCACATCGCGCGCTGGAGGCGCGGCAGACCACCGGATCGACGATCCTCACGCTGTGACGGGTCTGACGCAGGCGTGATGGACATCGACTGGTGCGCGCCGAGCGTCGCGCCATAACCTGTGGCATGACACATTTATCCCGCCGCCTGTTCCTTGCCGCCACGCTCGGCACCGCCGCCACCCGCCTTGCGGCACAGACCGCCGTACCACCCGCGTGGCAGGCGGTCGCCGACCGCGCCACGGCGCTGGATCAGTTGCACAGCCTGATCGTGGCGCAGGGCGGCGAACGGGTGATCGCCGCTGCACCGCGCGGGCGCGGACTGGACGGTCTGGCAAACGTCAAATCCGTGTCAAAGACGCTGGTCGCTGCCCTGACGGGGGCGGCCGTCGACCGGGGCGAGGTCACGTTGCAGAGCACGCTCGGCGACGTGGCCCCCGCCCTGATCCCGGCAGGCGCCGATCCCCGCGTGGCGAGGATCACATTCGAGAACCTCGTGACCATGCGCGCGGGGCTGGAACGGACGTCGGGCGGCAACTACGGCGGCTGGGTCTCCAGCGGCGACTGGGTCGCCGATGCCCTGTCGCGCCCGATGGAGACGGAGCCAGGCGGGCGGATGCTCTACTCCACCGGCTCGATCCACATCCTCGGCGCGGTCCTGTCCGAGGTCGGCGGCGCCAGCCTGCTCGATCTGGCGCGCGCGCGTCTGGGCCGCCCACTGGGAATCGACGTGCCCCCATGGACCCGCGATCCGCAGGGCCGCTACCTCGGCGGCAACGAGATGGCGCTGACCCCCACCGCCATGCTGCGCTTTGCGGAAATGGTGCGGCAGGGCGGCGTCTGGGACGGCAACCGCGTGCTGAGCGAGGCGTGGATCGCGGCGGCGTTCCGGCCCAACACCCGCTCGCCCTATTCCAGGCTGTCCTATGGCTATGGCTGGTTCCTGGGTCAGGCGCAGGGCACGGACTATGCCCTCGCGCGGGGCTATGGCGGTCAGATCATCGCCGTGGTGCCGGAACTGGACCTGAGTGTTGTCATCACGTCCGACCCCACCCTGCCCGCACGCAGCGATGGCTATTTCGGCGTGCTGATGGACCTGATCGAGGACGCGATCATTCCCACGGCCCGCAGCATCTGACTGGGATTATTTGCGGTATACCGACGTATACCGTCTTCACGGGCGTGCGATAATCCGGTAAGGCAGCGCCAAAGCAACCTAGCCACCGGAGAGCGCCCCATGTCCAAGATCAAGGTAGCCAACCCCATCGTCGAGCTCGACGGTGACGAGATGACCCGCATCATCTGGGATATCATCAAGCAGAAGCTGATCCTGCCCTATCTGGACGTGGACCTGCTCTATTACGATCTGAGCATGGAAGAGCGCGACCGCACCGACGATCAGGTGACGATCGACGCCGCCCACAAGATTGCCGAAGTCGGCGTTGGCGTGAAATGCGCCACCATCACCCCGGACGAACAGCGGGTCGAGGAATTCGGCCTGAAGAAGATGTGGAAGAGTCCCAACGGCACGATCCGCAACATCCTCGGCGGCGTGATCTTTCGCGAACCGATCATCTGCAAGAACGTGCCCCGTCTGGTCCCCGGCTGGACCCAGCCGATCATCGTGGGCCGCCATGCGTTCGGCGACCAGTACAAGGCGACCGATTTCCGCTTTCCGGGCAAGGGCAAGCTGACGATCAAGTTCGTCGGCGACGACGGTGCGACCATCGAGCACGAGGTGTTCGACGCGCCCTCCTCCGGCGTGGCGATGGCGATGTACAACCTCGACGACAGCATCCGCGACTTCGCCCGCGCATCGCTGAACTACGGGTTGAAGCGCAACTACCCGGTCTATCTATCCACCAAGAACACGATCCTCAAAGCCTATGACGGCCGCTTCAAGGATATCTTCCAGGAGGTGTTCGACGCGGAATTCGCCGATCTGTTCAAGGCGGCGAACATCACCTACGAGCACCGCCTGATCGACGACATGGTGGCGGCGTCGATGAAGTGGTCCGGCGGCTATGTCTGGGCCTGCAAGAATTACGACGGCGACGTGCAGTCGGACACCGTGGCACAGGGCTTCGGCAGCCTCGGCCTGATGACCAGCCAGCTGATGACCCCCGATGGCAAGATCGTAGAGGCCGAGGCCGCCCACGGCACCGTCACGCGCCACTTCCGCCAGCACCAGAAGGGCAAGGCGACGTCGACCAACTCCATCGCGTCGATCTTTGCCTGGACCGGTGGTCTGAAGCACCGCGCCAAGCTGGACGACAACGCCGAACTCGCCCGCTTTGCCGAAACGCTGGAGCGCGTCGTGGTCGAGACCGTTGAAGGCGGCGAGATGACCAAGGATCTGGCCCTGCTGGTCGGTCCCGATCAGACGTGGCTGACGACCGAAGGCTTCCTCGACGCCGTCGACCGGAACCTGAACGCCGCGATGTAAGCCCGTTTCGCAGGCAGACCCTTGCAAAAGCGAAGGCCGCCCCCGTCCAGGGCGGCCTTTCCCATTTACAAGGTCAGCGAGACTGCCCTATCGCGGGGCATGATCACCAATCCGACACGCCATACGCTGATCGAGGATGTGCAGGGCATGTCCATCGGCGTGCTGTTCTGCGCCGTGGGGCTGCACCTGTTGACGACAGTGGGCCTCATCACCGGGCAGACGGCGGGGATCGCGGTCATCACCTCCTATCTGACCGGCTGGGCCTTCGGGCCGGTGTTCTTTGCCATCAACCTGCCGTTCTATGCGCTGGCCTATCTGCGCCTGGGTCGGGCATTCACCGTCAAGTCGCTGATCTCGGTCACGGCGCTGTCGGCGCTGACGACGTGGATTCCGCCCCGTTTCGTCATCGCGGAACTGGACCCGCTGCTGGGCGCCGTCACCTTCGGCACCATCACCGGGCTCGGCCTGCTCGCGCTGTTCCGCCACAACGGCAGCCTCGGCGGCCTTGGCGTGGTGGCCTTGCTGATCCAGGACAGCACCGGGTTCCGGGCGGGCTATGTGCAGCTGATCGCTGATGCGGTGATCTTCGCCGTCGCGGCGTTCCTGTTTCCGCTGACGGTAGTGGCGTGGTCGTTGCTGGGTGCGGTGGTGCTGAACCTCGTCATCACGTTCAACCACCGGCGCGACCGCTACATCGCGACCTGATCCAGCGCAGCTTCGGCGGCTTTCCGCAGTGGATTGCGCAAAGAATCGCCGGATGCGGCGGAACCGCACATCACCGACATGTGTTCATTACTCACGAACCCCTGCGCGACGCAGGGGGCACATGAAGAAGGACGCATCCCGATGGGCGGCATTATCTATATCGTAGGCCTCGTGGTGGTTGTCATGGCAGTCCTGTCGCTGCTCGGTCTGAGCTGACCGACACATCCCGATTTTCAAGTTTCGAAAGTGAATTCCATGAATACGACACAACCCACCACCCCGACCGACGGCTCCTACGTCGATTGGCCCGCGATCTTTGCGGGCACGGTCGTCGCAGTCGCCATCGGCGTGCTGCTGACTACGTTCGGCACGGCGCTGGGCCTGTCCAGCATCACGCTGGACGGCACCGACGACGGTTCCACGATGGAACTAGTGCTGACAGCCGTCTGGATGCTGTTCACGCTGATCGCGGCCTACCTGACCGGTGGCTACATCGCAGGCCGCATGCGGCGCCGGGTCGGATCCGCCACCCGTGACGAAGTGACCGCCCGCGACGGGATCAACGGTCTGGTCGTCTGGGGTCTGGGCACGATCCTGACCGCCGTGATGCTGACAAGCGTCGTGGGTGCCGCCGCCCGCACCGCCGGTGCCGTCGCGTCGACCGCAGGTCAGGCCGCAGGTGCCGTCGTGCAGACCGCAGGGTCCGCCGTGGGTGGTGCCATGTCCGGCATCGCATCCGGTGTGGCCAATGCCGCAGGTGCCGCCATCCCGCAGGACGTGCAGGACAACCCGACGGAATTCCTGTCGAACCGTCTGCTGCGTCCCGCGAACATCGATCCGGCCAACATCGACCCCGAGCAGATCGCCACGCAGGCGGCCAGCATTGTGTCCGACATCTACCGCACCGGTGAGATCAGCGATCAGGACCGTCAGTACCTGATCAACGCCGTGGCCGCCCGTACGGACCTGACGCCGCAGCAGGTCGAAGCCCGCGTGGACGAAGTCGTCACCGGCGCGCAGGACGCCCGTCAGCAGGCTGCCGACGCGCTGGAAACCGCCCGCGCCGAGGCCGAAGTTCTGGCTCAGCAGGCCACTGACGCGGCTGTCGAAGCGGCGCGTACCGCCCGCAACGCCGGTATCATGACCGCCTTCGGTCTGGCCGCAGCATCGCTGCTGGCTGCCATCGCTGCTTTCGTGGCCGCGATCCGTGGTGGCCGCGACCGTGACGAAGGCCGCATCCACGCCGGCCTGCGCTACAACGGCTAAGTCGCCTGTAGCGTGACGCGAAGCCCCGGTTGCCCCGTGCAACCGGGGCTTTCGTTTGCGTACCGTGCCGATTGACAGCGTGGCCCGGATCGGCGATTCCGCCCTCATGCCACCGCATTACCTGCACCTGATCCTTGCCATCATCGCCGAAACCATCGGCACAACCGCGCTGCACGCCAGCCAGCAATTCACGAAACCCATTCCCGCCGTGATCTGCGTGCTGACCTATGGCGCGTCTTTCTATTTCATGGCGCTCGCGTTGAAGGTGATGCCCGTCGGCATCGTTTATGCGATCTGGTCCGGCCTTGGCATCGTGCTGATCGCCGGGATCGGGTTCGTGGTGTTCGGCCAGCGGCTGGACCGGGCGGCGATGCTGGGTCTCGCGCTCATCATTTCGGGAATCGTGGTGATCCAGCTCTTCTCCAAGGCCGCCCCCCACTAAGGGACTAGCCTTTGCACCCCATGCGGGGTAAAGGCGCGGCAACTCCGGACAAAGGCTGACCACATGGACATTCGCAACATTGCGATCATCGCACACGTTGACCACGGCAAGACGACCCTGGTGGACGAGCTTCTGAAGCAGTCGGGCGTCTACCGCGCGAACGAGGCGACGACCGAACGCGCCATGGACAGCAACGACATCGAACGCGAGCGCGGCATCACGATCCTTGCCAAGTGTACGAGCGTCGAGTGGAAGGGCACCCGCATCAACATCGTCGACACGCCCGGCCACGCCGACTTCGGCGGCGAGGTGGAGCGCATCCTGTCGATGGTGGACGGTGTCGTCCTGCTGGTCGATGCCGCCGAAGGCCCGATGCCACAGACGAAATTCGTCACCTCGAAGGCGCTGGCGCTTGGCCTGCGTCCCATCGTGGTGCTGAACAAGGTCGACAAGCACGACGCCGAACCCGACCGCGCGCTGGACGAGGTGTTCGACCTGTTCGCCGCTCTCGACGCCAACGACCAGCAGCTCGATTTCCCGGCTATGTATGCGTCAGGCCGGTCCGGCTGGTGCGACATGGAACTGGACGGCCCGCGCGAGAACCTCGACGCGCTGTTCGACATGGTGCTGAAACACGTGCCGATGCCCGCGCAGATTTCGCGCCGCGCAGAGCCGTTCCAGATGCTGGCGACGACACTGTCCGCCGACCCGTTCATCGGCCGCATCCTGACCGGCCGGGTCGAGGCAGGCACCCTGCGCGCCGGCGAAACCGTCAAGGCGCTGAACCGCGACGGCGAAAAGCTGGAGCAGTTCCGCGTGTCCAAGATCCTCGCCTTCCGCGGGTTGCAGCAGACCGCCATCGACGTGGCAGAGGCGGGCGATATCGTGACGCTGGCCGGCATGTCCAAGGCGACCGTCGCCGACACGATCTGCGATCCGAGCGTGGACACCGCGATCCCCGCACAGCCCATCGATCCGCCCACGATCACCGTGACCTTCGGCATCAACGACAGCCCGCTGGCCGGTCGTGACGGCAAGAAGGTGCAGTCCCGCGTCATCCGCGAGCGCCTGATGCGCGAATCGGAAGTGAACGTCGCGATCAAGATCGCCGATACCCCCACCGGCGACGCGTTCGAAGTGTCCGGCCGCGGCGAATTGCAGATGGGCGTTCTGATCGAGAACATGCGCCGCGAAGGTTTCGAGCTGAGCATTTCGCGTCCGCAGGTGATCTATCAGACCATCGACGGCGTGCGCCACGAGCCGCTGGAGGAAGTCACCATCGATGTGGATGACGAATACACCGGCGCCGTAGTCGAGAAGCTGACCGGCCCCCGCAAGGGCGACCTGCTGGAGATGAAGCCCGCCGGTGCCGGCAAGACCCGCATCATTGCGCACGTCCCTTCGCGCGGCCTGATCGGCTACCACGGCGAATTCCTGACCGACACCCGCGGCTCCGGCGTGCTGAACCGCCTGTTTCACGGCTGGACCCCGCACAAGGGCCCTATTCAAGGGCGGCGTCAGGGCGTCCTGATCTCGATGGAAAACGGCACCTCGGTCTCCTACGCCCTGTGGAAGCTCGAGGATCGCGGCAAGTTCTTCATCGGCGCGCAGGAAGCGGTCTATACCGGCATGATCATCGGCGAGCACACCCGTGAAAACGACCTCGAGGTGAACCCGCTGAAGGGCAAGCAGCTGACCAACGTCCGCGCGTCCGGCACGGACGAGGCCGTGCGCCTGACGACCCCCGTCACGCTGACGCTGGAACAGGCCATCGCCTACATCGACGACGACGAGCTGGTGGAGGTCACGCCGAACGCCATCCGTCTGCGCAAGCGCTACCTCGACCCGCACGAGCGCAAGCGCCACTCGCGCGCCAGCTGACCCCGCACACGACAAGGCCCGCACCCCCCGGTGCGGGCCTTTTTGCATCCCGCTGCGATCAGACACGCGCCCGCCACAGCGGACAGGGCCTGCCCCGTCCCAGAGTTCTTCTGGTCAGAAATATCCCGGGGGGACGGCGCAGCCGGGGGGGCTGGCCCCCCTCCACCCTCGCCTCAGCCCGCCACGACCGGATCGCCCACGGCGACAGCCCCACCCGTCACGGCGCTGGCGTACCACCCGCCATGCCCGCGCACGGCGGAATAACCGCCGTGCCCCAGCACCTCCTCCATGCGGCTGCAGGGCGGACACGGCCCTTCGACCTGCAACACGACGGCGCCGACGCGGATCCGCCCCTTGCGCAGCGCGGCCAGATTGATTCCGCAGATCACAATATTGCGCCGCAGATCGCCGGCAGCGACGGGCCGCCCCAGCAGGGCCGCGATCACATCCAGATGTTCCGCCTGCAGCAGCGTCACTGCCCGTGGCCCCTTGCGGCCATGATCGCCGACCAACCCTGCGTCCGTGACCTCGCCACCGGCGACCGGCACGACAGCCCCGCGCCGGACCGGACGCAGCATGATCGCATCAAGCCGTCCCGCTTGCGCGTGACGGCTCATCATCTCGGCCAGCGAACCGGCGATCACAGTTCTTCGATGATGCTCAGTTCGCGGGTGGCGGCACCCTCTGCATGGCGCAACGCGGCCTGATAGGCGTCGGAGTAGTAGCAATCATGCGCCGCCTGCATCGACGGGAACCGGGCCACCACGTTGCGGGGACGCACAGGCCCCTCCAGTGTCTCGACCGCACCGCCGCGCGCAAGGAAGATCCCGCCGTGATCCGCGATCGCACCGGTGGCGAGGGCCGCATACCTGGCATAGGCGTCGGCATCGGTCACGTCCACATGTGCCACCCACAGGGCTGTCTTGGTCATTGCATCGCCTCTACGATTTTGCGCGCCGCGGCCAATGCGGCATCGGCGTTGTCCACAGATGCGCCACCACCCTGCGCCATGTCCGGGCGGCCACCGCCGCCCTTGCCACCCAGTTCCGCCACGGCTGCCCGCAGCAGATCGACCGCCGACAGGCGACTGGTCAGATCGGCCGTCACGCCCGCCGCGACGGCGGCCTTGCCGCCCGCCTCGGCGATCAGCACGACCGCACCCGATCCCATCCGCGCCTTCATCTCGTCGATCAGCGCGGGCAGATCCTTGCCGGTGACGCCCTGCATCAGCTGCGCCTGAAACGCGATGCCGTTCACCGTCTCGGGCCCTGCTGCCGCACCGCCGCCCATCGCCAGATCGCGGCGCAGCTGCGCGACCTCGTTGGCCAAGGCACGACGTTCATCGCTCAGGGCACGCACGCGGTCTGCCACCTCGGCCACGGGAGCTTTCAGCGTGGCCGCGACCTGCGCCAGCGTATCGGACTGGCCGCGCAGATGATCCAGCGCCGCTTGTCCGGTCAACGCCTCGATCCGCCGCACACCGGCGCTGCTGGCGCTGTCGCCCAGTAGGACGAAGGCGCCGATCTGACCCAGCCGCTGCACATGCGTGCCGCCGCACAGCTCCAGCGACCACGTCTGGCCGTCGGCGCCCTTGCCGGAGCCGGGCTGCCGCCCCATCGCCACGACGCGCACCTCGTCGCCGTATTTCTCGCCGAACAGCGCCTGCGCACCCAGGGCGCGCGCATCGTCGGGCGTCATGATCCGCGTCTCGACGGCGGTGTTCTGGCGGATCATCGCGTTCACGTCACGCTCCACCTGCGCCAGATCGTCCACTGACAGCGCAGCATTGTGGCTGAAGTCGAAGCGCAGCCGATCGGCGGCGTTCAGCGACCCGCGCTGCGCGATACGGTCGCCCAAGCGGTCGCGCAGCGCCTCGTTCAGCAGGTGGGTTGCAGAGTGATTGGCCTGCACGGCGTCGCGACGGGCCGCGTCGACCTGCAGTTGCGCGCCCTGACCGCGGGCAATGGAGCCCTCGGTGACCTGACCGATGTGGATGAACACGCCCGCCACCTTGCGGGTGTCGGTGATCCGCACGAGACCGGTGTCCGTGCGGATGATGCCCGTATCGCCCACCTGACCGCCCGATTCCGCATAGAACGGCGACTGGTTCAGAACGATCTGCACTGCGCCGTCCGCACTTTCGGCCAACGCGCCGCCGACGACCAGCGCCTGCACCTGCCCCTCGGCCGTCAGCGTGTCGTAGCCGAGGAAGTCGGTGACCCCCTTCTCCTCCGCCAGATCGAGCCACAGGGTCGCATCCGCCGCCTCGCCGGTGCCGGACCATGCGGCGCGGGCCTTGGCCTTCTGCGCGGCCATGGCGACCTCGAACCCGTCGGTGTCCACGGTGCGGCCCTGTTCGCGCAACGCATCCTGCGTCAGGTCCAGCGGAAAGCCGAAGGTGTCGTAAAGCTTGAACGCCGTCTCGCCGGGCAGCGTCGCACCATCGCCCAGACGCGACACCTCGTCGTCCAGAAGGCGCAGACCCCGGTCAAGGGTCTGGCGGAAGCGCACCTCCTCGTTCTTCAACGTCTCTTCGATCAGGCTGCGCGCCTGACCGAGCTCCGGGTACGCCGCACCCATCTCCTGCACCAGCGCCGGCACCAGACGGTGCATCAGCGGATCGGCAGCACCCAACTGGTGTGCGTGCCGCATCGCGCGCCGCATGATCCGGCGCAGCACGTAGCCGCGCCCGTCGTTCGACGGCATCACGCCATCGGCGATCAGGAACGACGTGGCGCGCAGATGGTCTGCGATCACGCGGTGGTGAATCTTGCCGGGGCCGTCCGCGTCGGTGCTGGTCGCATGGGCCGATGCCTCGATCAGCGACCGCATCAGGTCGGTGTCGTAGTTGTCATGCTTGCCCTGCAGCAACGCGCCGATCCGTTCCAGCCCCATGCCTGTGTCGATCGACTGCATGTCGAGGGGGCGCATGCTGCCGTCCTCGAACTGCTCGTTCTGCATGAACACGAGGTTCCAGATCTCGATGAAGCGGTCGCCATCCTCCTCGGCCGATCCCGGCGGACCGCCCCAGATCTTGTCGCCGTGGTCATAGAAGATCTCGGTACACGGCCCGCACGGCCCGGTCGGCCCCATCCGCCAGAAGTTGTCGTCGGTGGGAATGCGGATGATCCGGTCGTCGGTCAGACCTGCGACCTTCTTCCAGATCTGTGCCGTCTCGTCGTCGGTGTGATAGACGGTGACAAGCAGCTTGTCCTTGGCCAGACCGAAATCGCGTGTCAGCAACTCCCACGCGAAGGCGATCGCGTCGTCCTTGAAATAGTCGCCAAAGCTGAAGTTGCCCAGCATCTCGAAGAAGGTGTGGTGACGCGCGGTGTAACCCACGTTGTCCAGATCGTTGTGCTTGCCGCCCGCGCGCACGCATTTCTGCGCGGTGGTGGCGCGGTTGTAATCCCGCGTCTCGACGCCCGTAAACCGGTTCTTGAACTGCACCATGCCAGAGTTGGCGAACATCAGCGTGGGGTCATTGCGCGGCACGAGGGGGCTGGACGGCAGCACCTGATGCCCGTTGCGACCGTAGAAGTTCAGGAATGTCGAACGGATGTCGGAAAGGGATGTCATGTCAGCGCCTGTCAACTGGAGTTGCCGATGAAATAGCCCCCGGCCACCACAGGGTAAAGCCATAACGAAAAAGGGCGCGGCTTGTGCCGCACCCTTTTCCGGATATTGTCCGTACCTTGCGGCCCGTCAGGCGACTAGGATGTCACCCCGCACCGTGCCATGTGGCTGCGCCTTACATCTCGACCAGATCGTCGTCCGGAGTCGCATCGTTGTCCGACATGGCGAAGTCCAGACCGTGCGCGGCACGGATCTTGTCCTCGATCTCCAGCGCGGTGGCGGGATTGTCCTTCAGGAACTGCTTGGAGTTCTCGCGGCCCTGCCCCATGCGCTCGTCGCCATAACTGAACCAGGCGCCCGACTTCTCGACCACACCGGCTTTGACGCCCAGATCCAAGAGTTCGCCGGTCTTCGAGATGCCTTCGCCGTACATGATGTCGAACTCGACCTGCTTGAACGGCGGCGCGACCTTGTTCTTGACGACCTTGACGCGGGTGGCGTTGCCGACCACTTCGTCGCGGTCCTTGATCGACCCGATGCGGCGGATATCCAACCGGACGGACGCGTAGAATTTGAGCGCATTGCCGCCAGTCGTGGTTTCGGGCGAGCCGAACATCACGCCGATCTTCATGCGGATCTGGTTAATGAAAATCACCATGCAGCCGGACCGGTTGATCGACCCCGTCAGCTTGCGCATGGCCTGGCTCATCAGGCGGGCGTGAACGCCCACGCTGCTGTCGCCCATGTCGCCCTCGATCTCGGACTTCGGCGTCAGCGCTGCGACCGAGTCGACGACCACGAGGCTGACGGCCCCGGACCGGACCAGCGTATCGACGATTTCCAGCGCCTGCTCGCCCGTATCGGGCTGAGAAATCAGGAGCTCGTCCAGATTGACGCCCAGTTTCTTGGCGTAACCCGGATCGAACGCGTGTTCCGCATCGACAAAGGCGCACACGCCGCCCTTCTTCTGCTCTTCCGCGATGGAATGCAGGGTCAGGGTCGTCTTGCCAGAGGATTCAGGGCCATAGATCTCGATGATCCGACCCTTGGGCAGACCACCGATCCCCAGCGCGATGTCGAGCCCGAGCGATCCTGTGCTGGTCGCCTCGATGTCGCGCATCTGATTCTGTCCGCCAAGGGTCATGATCGACCCCTTGCCGAACTGGCGTTCGATCTGCGCCAGCGCGCTTTCCAGCGCCTTTTGCTTGTCGGCGGTTTTCTTGTCGGTCATTTTCAGAAGTTCTGCCGTTGCCATGTCAGTCGGATCCTTATGTCATGCCCTGTGGGGGTGCTGCAATCGCCACCGCCCCGTTCCTGATCTGTTCCTTGCACTGGATATGGGACCAAATGGGGAACATTACAACCTTTTTATCAATGTTTTCACCCTGCGCCCGCTGTGGTTAAGAATGCGTGAACGACCTATGATGACACCGGCGCACGACAGGAGTGTTCATGCTGATCTTCTGGAAGGAAAAACTGGTCATCCTTGCGGTGCCCAAGACCGGCACGACCGCGATCGAAGGCGCGCTGGCCCCCCGCGCCGCCATGGTCCTGCGCGATCCACCGGAAATCAAGCACGCGCCGATCTATCGCTATCGCCGGTTCCTGCAACCGCTGCTGGTTCAGACGGGGCAGGACCCTGAAACGCTGGCAGTGCTGCGGCACCCTATCGACTGGCTGGGCAGCTGGTATCGCTACCGGGCGCGGCGCGACCTGATCGGTCGCCCCAACAGCACGCAGGACATGTCTTTCGACGATTTCGTGCTGGAATACATCAAGGGGAAACCCGCCTCCTTCGCCAACGTCGGATCGCAGGCCAAGTTCGTCTGCGACGGCGAGGGCCGGATCGCCGTCGATCACCTGTTCAGGTATGAGGATCAACCCCGCCTGATCGCGTTCCTGGAACAGCGCCTGAACGTGACCCTGACGCTGCCGCGCCTGAACGTCTCGCCCCCCGGCGACACGCAGCTCAGCCCGGAGGTGGAGGCAAGGTTGCGCGACAAACGCGCCGCCGAATTCGCCGTGTGGGAGGCGGCGGGCGCGGTTCAGTCCTGATCCGCGTCTGCGTCCACGTCGGGCAGCGGGCCTTTAAAACCGGTCGCGACCACGAACTTTTCGGAACTGTCGGCCCGCGACGAGGGCGGCTTGACGTTCTCGACCTTCTTGAAGCGGGACTTCAGCATCTTCTGCAACTCGCCCTCCGCACCGCCCGCCAGCACCTTGGCTACGAAGGTGCCGCCCTCGACCAGCACGTCGAAGGAAAAATAGGCCGCCGCCTCGCACAGGGCGATGATCTTCAGATGGTCCGTCTGCTTGTGACCCGACGATGACGCCGCCATGTCGGACATCACGACGTCGGCGGGGCCGCCAAGCCACGCCATAACCTGCTTTTCCGCATCCTCGGCCAGGAAATCCAGCTGGTGGATTTCAGCACCGGGGATCGCCTCGACCTCCTGCAGGTCGATGCCCAGCACGCGGCCCTGCGCCTTGGACGGGCGTTCCGACAGCGCGTTCACCCGCTTGACCGCCACCTGACACCAGCCACCGGGCGCACAGCCCAGATCGACGACCCGCGCACCGGGGATGAGAAAGCGGAACTTGTCGTCCAGATCGCGGATCTTGAACGCGGCACGACCCCGGAACCCTTCGGCCTTCGCCATCTTCACGTACGGATCGTTCAACTGCCGCTGCAGCCACCGGGTCGAGGACAGGGACCGCCCCCGCGCTGTCTTGACCTTGACCGTCAAATCGCGCTGCCCCCGGCCGGAGGTGTTCTTGGTCGGTTTCTTCACCATGGCTTCTTCTCGTCCCAAATATCCCCGTGCGGCGCGCTTTGGCTTTCCACAGGAAAGCCAAATCACTCAATACGGCGCGTCTTCCAGCACCCCATCTGCCGACATCTGCGCATAAAGCAACCCCTCGCGCAGGCCGCGGTCCGCCACCGACAGCCGGTCCGTGGGCCATAGCCGCATCAGCGCCTGCAGGATCGCTGCCCCCGACATGATCAGGGCCTGCCTGTCGCGCCCGATACGCGGATCGCTGCGCCGCCCCAAGGGGCCCAGCGTCAGATAGCTGCGGATCACCCGGTCGATCTGGTCGGACGTCATGCGCAGGCCGTCGACCTTGGCCCGGTCATAGCGTTTCAGCCCCAGATGGCTGGCCGCCACGGTGGTCACGGTGCCGCTGGTGCCGATGATCTGGAAATTCTCGCGGGCCTGCGCCGCCGCATAGGGGGCGAAGTTCGCAAGGCTTTCCTCGAACGACCAGCTCATCAGCGCGAACCGCGCGGCGTCGTCGTCCACGTCGGCGAACTGATCGCGCAGGGTCGCCACGCCCAGCGGCACGCTGATCCAGTCCACCACCTTGGCGGCCGCGAACGGCCCCGGATCGGCGGTGAAACCCGCATGCAGCCGCATGATCGCGCGGGGACGTTCGCGGGCCGGCACATGGCTCAGGTCGATCCACACCAGTTCCGTGGACCCGCCACCGATATCCACCACCAGAAGTTGTTCGGTCCGGGTGCTGACCAGCGGCGCACAGGAGATGACGGCAAGGCGTGCCTCCTCCTCCGGCTTGATGATCTCGAGGCTCAGACCGGTTTCGCGCCGCACCTGTGCGATGAAGTTCGCACCGTTGCGCGCGCGACGGCACGCTTCGGTCGCGACCAGCCGCATATGCGTGACCTTGTGACGGTCCAGCTTCTGCTTGCAGATGCGCAACGCCTGGATCGTGCGCGTCATCGACGCGCGCGACAGCTTTCCGGTGCTCTCCAACCCCTGCCCCAACTGGACGGACTTGGAAAAGCTGTCGACCACATGGAACTGACTGCCCTTGGGTTGGGCAATCAGCATGCGGCACGAGTTTGTCCCCAGATCGAGGGCCGCATAGAGCGTGGCCGGATCGGGGGTGTGTGGCGCGGGCTGTTCGACCGCAACTGGAAACGCGCCCGCACCAGGGGAACGCCTGGGCGTCATGTCACGCCCTCCATATCGAGTTGCGCTCACGCTAGGCGGTCTCCCGCCAACTGGCAAGGCAAGCCTTGCGTCAGGGCCCGGACAGTTTGCCACCCACCCCGGCGCCACGCGATTGCAGCGCCAGCGCGCGCAACGCTTTTGCCAGCACCGCGATGTCGCCGCCAACCCCCAGAAACTCCACCCCCATGCCGCGATAGCGCGCGATGCGGTCGGGGTTGAATGTCAGCACACCGGCGAATTTGCCCGCCGCATGGGTGCGTGCGATGATATGGTCGATGGCTTCGTCCACCTCCGGGTGTTCCAATTGTCCGACAAAGCCCATGTCGGCGGACAGGTCGGCGGGGCCGATGAACACGCCGTCCACGCCGTCCACCGCCGCGATGGCGTCGATGTTGTCCAGTGCGGCGCGGCTTTCGGCCTGCACGATCAGGCAGGCATTGGCGTTGGCCTGATGCACATAGCCCGTCACGGCGCCGAAGCGTGACGCCCGCGCCATCGCAGCCCCCATGCCGCGATGGCCGTGCGGCGGATAACGCATGGCGCTGGCCATCAGGGTCGCCGTGGCGGCGTCATGGACCAGCGGCACCAGCACCGCCGCCGCCCCCAGATCGAGGGCCTGTTTCACCATCCAGTCAGCGGCGGCGGGAATCCGGATCACCGCCGCCGTGGGCGTCGATGCCAGCGCCTGCACGACCGGCAGCATGTCGGGCAGGCTCTGGGGGCTGTGTTCACCGTCGATCAGGCACCAGTCGAACCCCGCCTGCCCCGCCAGTTCCGCGATCAGCGTCGATGCGCTCGACAGCCACAGGCCGGTCAGCACCTCGCCCGCCTGCAACCGCTGCTTGAGGGTGTTGGGTGCCAGATCCATCGCTCAGCGTCCCGTGCGGTCGAGGGCGAAGCACGCCTGCCACGGCCCCAGATGCAGCCAGCCATCCTCGTTCACCGTGGCGCTGCCCAACTCCTGCCCGATGGACCGCCAGTCGCCCTGCGGCATCCGGTAGCTGCTGGGGCTGTCGGACACGTTGAACACGCAGAACAGCTTTTCCGTCGCACTCTCGCGCGTGAAATAGATCACGTCGCCGTCGGATTTCAGGCCGTCGTGGACCCCGGTGCGCAGTGCGGCGTGGCTGTGGCGGAACCCGATCGCCTTGCGATAGTGGTGCAGCAAGGCGGAGGGGTCGGTTTCCTGCTGCATCACCGCCAGATCGTGGTGTGCGTGATCGACCGGCAGCCACGTGCGCGCGGCGGTGGAAAAGCCCGCGTTCTGCGCGGTCGCGTCCCAGACCATCGGCGTGCGGCAGCCGTCGCGGCCCTTGAACTCGGGCCAGAATTCCTTGCCGTAGGGGTCCTGCAGGTCCTCGAACCGCACGTCCGCCTCCGGCAGACCCAACTCCTCGCCCTGATAGACGCAGACCGACCCACGCAGCGCCATGATGAGGGTCACGAACATCCGCTGCGCCCCGGTCGACAGGTTCCAGCGGGTCGCGTGGCGCGTCACGTCGTGGTTGGAAAACGCCCAGCAGGCCCAGCCGTCGGCGGCGACGCGGTCCACGTCCTCCATCACCTCGACGATGCGGGCGGCTGTGGGTTGCGTGTCCGACAGGAACTCGAACGCATAGCACATCTGCATCAGGTCGTCGCCACGGGTGTACTGCCCCATGATCTCGAGGCCCCGCTGCGCATCGCCCACCTCGCCCACTGCGGCGGCGCCGTAGGGTTGCATCACGGCACGGAACTTGCGCAGGAAATCAAGGTTTTCCGGGCGGTTCTTGTCGTAGATATGTTCCTGATGGTTATAGGGGTTCACCGCAGGCGCGATGTTGGCGTTCCGCCGCTCGGGTGCCAGCGGGGGATTGTCGCGCAGGTCCGCATCACAGGTATAGAAGTTGATGGTGTCCAGACGGAAGCCGTCCACGCCCCGGTGCAGCCAGAACCGCGCCACGTCCAGCAACGCCTCGTGCACCTCCGGGTTGTGAAAGTTCAGGTCCGGCTGGCTGGTCAGGAAGTTGTGCTGGTAATACTGCTCGCGCCGCGGCGACCACTGCCAGCCGCTGCCGCCAAAGATCGACAGCCAGTTGTTGGGCGGCGTGCCATCCGGCTTGGGGTCGGCCCACGTGTACCAGTCAGCCTTCGGATTGGTGCGGTCCTGCACGCTTTCGCGGAACCACGGGTGCTGATCGGAGGTGTGCGACAGCACGAGGTCGATCATCACCCGGATGCCGAACTGATGCGCGCTGTCGATCACCGCATCGAAATCGGCCAGCGTGCCGAACATCGGATCCACGTCGCAATAATCGCTGACGTCATAGCCGAAATCCTTCATCGGCGACGTGAAGAACGGCGAGATCCAGATCGCATCGACACCAAGAGAGGCGATGTAGGGCATCCGGTTCACGACGCCCAGCAGGTCGCCGATCCCGTCGCCGTTGCTGTCCTGATAGCTGCGCGGATAGATCTGATAGATCACGGCGCCGCGCCACCAGTCGGGGTTGGCGATATTGTCGATCTTGCTGGTGCTCATGCTCACGGTCCTTGGCGGAATGGGTTGCCATTTGCTACGCCGCCGGCCCCCTGAACACAACCGGTGGGCGGCTGGCGCGGTCTTGTCATTCGGCCGCCTATCGGCAACTGATGGCGCAACAAGACCGAAAGGAATGACCCATGAAACTCGGCCGCAGCGACTTTCCGCAAGGCTTCCTGTTCGGCGCCGCCACCGCTGCCTACCAGATCGAAGGGTCGTCCTTCGGCGGCGCGGGGTCCACCCACTGGGACACCTTCGCCAAGGGCCCCGGCAACGTCATCCGGGCCGAAGATGGGGCCATCGCCTGCGACCACTACAACCGGATGGACGCGGATCTCGACCTGCTGGCGGATGCGGGCATGGACGCCTACCGCTTTTCCACCAGCTGGGCGCGGGTGCTGCCCGAGGGGCGAGGTCCGGTCAATCAAGAGGGCCTCGATTTCTACGACCGCCTCGTGGACGGCTGCCTGTCCCGTGGGCTGAAGCCGTTCCAGACGCTCTATCACTGGGAAATGCCGTCAGCATTGGCCGATCTGGGCGGCTGGACCAATCCGGACGTGGCCGACTGGATGGCCGACTATGCCGAGGTCATCACCAAACGCATCGGCGACCGGGTCCATTCCATCGCGACCATCAACGAAAGCTGGTGCGTGGCGTATCTCTCGCACTTCCTGGGCCACCATGCGCCAGGCCTGCGCGACATCCGCGCCGCCGCCCGCGCCATGCACCACGTGAACAAGGCCCACGGCCGCACCATGACACGCCTGCGCGATCTGGGCATGCAGAACTGCGGCATCGTCCTGAACTTCGAGGCGACCGAGGCCGCCAGCGACAGCGCCGCCGACCGCACCGCCGCCACAATGCAGGACGCCACCCACAACCGCTGGTTCATCGAGGCGATCACCAAGGGCACCTACCCCGCCGATGCGCTGGACGGGCTCGCGCCCCACATGCCACGCGGCTGGCAGGACGACATGGCCGAGATCAGCCAACCCATCGATTTTCTGGGCGTGAACTACTACACCCGCGGCCTCGTCGCCGCCGACCCAGAGGCAGCCTGGCCACACACCAAACCCGTCACCGGCCCCCGCGACAAGACCCAGATGGGCTGGGAGATCTATCCCGAAGGGTTGGAGCGGACCCTGACCCGCATGGCGCGCGACTACGTCGGCGACCTGCCGCTGTTCGTCACGGAAAACGGCATGGCCTGGCCCGATGCGGTCGGTGTGGATGACGACGCCCGCATCGCCTTCATTGACGACCACATGCAGGCGATGCACCGGGCCATCGCAGGTGGCGCGAACTTGCAGGGCTTCTTCTACTGGTCGCTGATGGACAACTACGAATGGGCGTTCGGCTATGAAAAGCGCTTCGGCCTTGTCCATGTCGATTTCGATACGCTGGACCGGACCCCGAAAGCGTCCTATCACGCCCTGAAATCGGCCATCGCCCCGCGAAGGAACGCGCCATGACCACAAGCTTTTCCCTGCCTGCCGCCAATACCTACAGCCTTGTGGCCGATATCGGTGGCACCAACACACGCGTCGCATTGGCCGTCGGGCCCCAGGTGCTGGCCGAAACCGTGCGCCGCTATCGCAACGAATCCTTTCCGGGGCTGGAATCGGTGATCACCCAATACGACACCGACATGGGGGGCATCGACTGCATGGCCGCCTGCGTCGCCGTCGCAGGGCCCGTGCGCGACGGCCGGGCCACGATGACCAACCTCGACTGGACCATCGACAAGGACACGCTGGCCCGCGCGACCCGGTCAGAGACGACGGCGATCCTGAACGACCTGCAGGCGCAGGGTCATGCCCTCGGATTTCTGGCGTCGGACCACGTGCTGCCGATCCTGAGCGGGCCCGACGCACCCGGTCACGCGGCGATGCTGGTGATCGGCGTCGGCACCGGGTTCAACGCGGCCCCGGTGTTCGACACCGCGGCAGGTCGTCTTGTCCCGCCATCGGAAAGCGGTCACGCCAATCTGCCAATCCGCACAGAGCAGGAATTGCGCCTGTGCCAGTTCGTCTCCAACGCGCACGGCTTTCCGGCGATCGAGGACGTGCTGTCGGGCCGCGGACTGGAACGCGTCTATGCCTTTCTCGGGCAGGAGGAGGGCGACCCCCGCGAGGCCCGTGCACAGGACATCATGTCGGCCCTTGGCGATGGATCCGACCCCCGCGCCGTCGCCGCGGCGCAGATCTTTGCCCGCGTTCTGGGCACCGTCGCGGGCAATCTGGCGCTGATCCAACTGCCCTTCGGCGGCGTCTATCTGGTGGGCGGCGTTGCCCGCGCCTTCGCGCCCTACCTCAATCAGTACGGCTTTGGCGAGGCGTTCCGCGACAAGGGCCGCTTTGCCGGTTTCATGGGTAACTTCGCGGTATCGGTGGTCGACGACGACTATGCGGCGCTGACCGGATCGGCGGCGCATCTGGTCGCACTCGCCGCCGACTGAGGCGCATGGGCGCGGCGGGGACAAGAGTGGGGTCCGTTCCGTGCGCCGCATGGCGCACGCCACCCGCGGCGCTGCACGAAAGGTCCTGCGTCCCATGCATGCAGGTGACGGATCCTTTCTGGACCGTGGGCACCGACGCACAGTGGCAGACACATCCACCCGCTATGCAACGTGCCACGGCATCGCCGCGCCATTCCGACAGGGCGGCAAGCGGTCCACTGTATCTGCGCGCTTCGCCAACGGTCCAGCACGCTGCCCGTGGCAAGCCGGCCGGGTCAATCACCAAGCTGGCGCATCACCGGCCGGCACACTGATATCGTACGCCGCCATGCACCCAGACATCGCGCATCACGCCGCCTTCAGGGTGAACCCACCCAGCAGCCTGCCTCAGGACAGCTGTTCCTGCACGGTCATCGTCAACTCGTTCAGCGAAAACGGCTTTGGCAGGAATACCGCATTCGCGATCCGGTCGTTGTCGTTTGCAAAGGCATCCTCGGAGTAGCCGGAGACGAAGATCACCTTCGTGCCCGGACGGTCGATCAAGGCCTCGCGGACCCATGTCGGGCCGTCCTTGCCGGGCATGATGACGTCGGTGACGAAGATATCGACGTGCAGCTCGGGGTCGGTCAGCAGGTCCAGCGCGCCCTCCGCGCAATCCGCCTCGAGCACGGTATATCCCCGCAGCCGCAGGGCCCGCGACGCAAAGGCGCGCACCGGCGCCTCGTCCTCGACCAGCAAGACGACACCGTCGCCATGTCGCGCGACCGACGCCGCCTGCGTGGTTGCAACGACGGGGGTTTCACCGACGGGCAGCGCATAGTGCGGAAACAGCAACTCGAACTCCGTGCCGACGCCGACCTGCGAATGGGCAAAGATGTAGCCGCCGGTCTGCTTGACGATCCCGTACACCGTGGACAGGCCCAGCCCCGTCCCCTCGCCCGGCCGCTTGGTGGTCCAGAACGGCTCGAAGATCTTGTGCAGGCGGTCGGCCGGAATGCCGCAGCCTTCGTCCTCGACCCGGACCACGACGTAATCGCCGGCCGGAATGGTGACCTGATCGCGCATCTCGGGATGTACGAGGGTGCGGTTCTCGGTCTTGATGCGGATCTCGCCGCCCATCGGCATGGCGTCGCGCGCATTGACGACCAGGTTCATCATCACCTGTTCCAACTGCCGCTTGTCGGCCTTGATCGCCCCCAGGTCCGGGTCGTGATCAAGCTCCAGCGACACCTTCTCTCCGACAAGACGGTTCAGCAAATGGGTCAGGTCGGACAGCGTGTCGCGCAGGTCGATACGCTCGGGTTGCAGGTTCTGCTTGCGCGAGAACGCAAGCAGTTGCCCGACGAGCCCGGCGGCGCGGTTGGCGTTCTGATGGATCTGGATCAGGTCGCCGTAATCGTGGTCGCCCTGATCGTGGCGCAGCAGCAGCAGGTCGCAATGGCCGGAAATCGCCGTCAGCAGGTTGTTGAAATCATGGGCCACGCCACCGGCGAGCTGGCCGATCGCCTGCATCTTCTGGCTTTGCACGAATTGCGCCTCGAGGGTCTTGAGCTCTGTCACGTCGTTCAGCACCGCGATCAGATGCCGCCCCTCGGGTCCATCGGCGGTGTTCAGCGTCACCTGCACAAAGGTTTCCTGACCGTCGCCGCGTCCGCGCAGGAACTGGCTGCCGTGCCCGCATTGACCATTGATCGATTCGCGGACCCAGTCGCTGATCGGTCGCCCCAGCCCGTCCAGTACGTCCTGCACCCTGCGTTCCTGCGTGGTGGACAGCCCCAGCAACATCCGCGCCTCGCGGTTGGACGCGGTGATCGTGCCGTCCTCGACGATCTTCAGCAGCGGGACCGGCAGATCCTCGATCGCGTGCCAGCCGGCGGCCAGCGCGGGCGGGCCGTTGCGCCCCCCCTCGGGCTTGCCCGGCGGCAGCAGATAGATCTCGCGCCGGCCTGCAGCACCGTCGACCACGCCGGTCAGCATCGTGCAGGGCCCCTGCGGGGTCGCGATATCGCGCAACTGCCCGCTGGCGACAGGGTCGGTGCCGAAGATGTCGGTCAGCGACTTGGGCCGCTGTCCCAGCAATTTGCGGAACGCCTCGTTCAGATACAGGATCGCGTCGGTCGGTCCTGCCGTCAGCATCGGCAGCGTCAGGTGATCGGCGGCGCGCCCGTCGGTGCGCAATCCGGGCCTGCCGATTTCGTCCAGGCGCCACAGCTGCCGGTCGGGCCCCAGCAACATCAGCGACATGCGGAACTGCCCCGCGCGGGTGATGATGTCCTCGCGCGCGATCCCGCCCGCCTCGGCCCGGGCCTGCAGGCGGAACAGCACCGCTTCGGGGTTGGCGAGGATGCGACCGAACGCCGTCGCCACATGCCGGTCGGCGGTCTGGCCGAACCGGTCCTGTGCCACCGGATTGGCATAAAGGATGCCGCCGTCCGCATCGGTCAGAAACGCCGCATCCGCATCCTGCTGCAACAGCGTCTGCACTGCGTCGAACGTATCCGGTGCCGTCCCATGGGGCGCGGCACCCGCGGCACCCGGATCAACACCCTCGCGCCGGCGCCATTGCATCACGCAGGCCGCCAGCAACAGCACCGCCGATCCGCCTGTCGCCACCGCCGGCAGGACCGGACCCGCAGCGAAAAGGGCTGCCGCGCCAAAGGCGGCGGACCCGGTCAGCAACACCCAGAACCCCAGCGGCTGCGCCGTCTGCAGACCCGCCCTGACGGGTCGCAAGGCATCCATCTTTGCGTCACCTGTCTGCACGTTGGCCGTCACGCTGCCTCGCTCCGCTTGTGTGTATCAAGGGGTAGTGCGAAGCCGTCAACAACTTGTTAACGCGGCCCGAAGCCACGCAGCCGGCATTCAGGGGGCGCGCAGCAGCGCCATGAAGAAACCGTCGTGGTCCGGCGTCGGCAACAGGCGCAGACCGCCGTCGCGCCGCCAGCCCGGATGGCCCGCCAGAAAGGCGTCCACGACGGCGTCGTTCTCTGCCTCGAGGATCGAACATGTGGCATAGGCCAGCGCGCCGCCCGGTGCCACGCAGGCCGCACCTGCCGCGATGACATGGGCCTGCGTGATGGTCAGCCGGTCCAGGTCGTCGGGCGTCAGGCGCAGCTTTGCATCCGGCGTGCGCCGCCACGTGCCGCTGCCCGAACAGGGCGCATCGCAGACCACCAGATCAAAGGGTGCGGCGCGCGCCACCTCTGCCGTGGTCAGCTTTCGCACGTCGACACCCGCACGGGCACTGCGCGGAACGATGTCTGCCATGCGGCGCGGGTCGATGTCATGGGCCCAGACGGGGCCGCGCAACCGGTCGGCCAGCGCCAGCGCCTTGCCGCCGCCACCGGCGCAATAGTCCAGCACGCGGTCGCCCGGCGCCACCGGCAACGCCGCGATCATGCGCTGCGAGGCGGTGTCCTGCACCTCGACCAGACCGTCGCGATATGCGGTGCTGGCGGCGACGCGGCGGGGATTTTCCGTGACCCGCAGGGCGGTCGCGACATCGCCGACGGGTTGGGTCGCCACACCGTCGGCGCCCAGGCTGGCCTGCGCGCCGGCCACCGTGCCACGCGACAGGTTCACGCGCAGGAACACGTCCGCCCGACGTTGCAGCACCTGCGCCACCGCCAGCGCGTCCGTGCCGAGGGACGCGTGCCACACCGGCCACAGCCAGTCCGGCAGGTTCGCCGCCTGCGCGGGTGTCAGGTCCTGCACCGCCACCGTCGCGTCCTCTGCCGTCAACGCGGCCGGGGCATGGCCCCCACTGCCGAATACGGTGGCAGGTTCCGGCCCGTCGCGCCGCAGCAGGCCCAGCACCAGCGCACGGCCCGTCTCGCCGCCGCCAAGGGCCGCCAGCGTGCGCCGGGCGCGCAGCACGTCATAGACATGATCGCGCACCGCAGCCCGGTCGCCGGAGCCTGCAAAGCGGTTGCTCCGCCCCCAGTTGGTCAGCGCCCGTTCCGCAGGTTCGCCCGCCACGATGGCATCGAGCACCGCGATGGCGGCGGCATAGCGTGCGGCCGGCATCACGGGATCAGCCGCCGACGCGGTAATTCGGGCTTTCGCGTGTGATCTGCACGTCGTGCACGTGGCTTTCGCGCAGACCCGCCCCCGTGATCTTCACGAAGGTGCAATTGGCGCGCATTTCGGCGATGGTGGCGTTGCCGGTATAGCCCATCGCGGCCCGCAGACCGCCGACCAGCTGATGCACCACGGCAGAGGCGCTGCCCTTGTAGGGCACCTGACCTTCGACGCCTTCGGGCACCAGCTTGTCGCTCGCTGCATCCTTTTGAAAGTAACGGTCCGCGGACCCGCGCGCCATGGCGCCGAGGCTGCCCATCCCGCGATAGGATTTGAACGACCGGCCCTGATACAGGATCACCTCGCCGGGGGATTCGTCAGTGCCCGCGATCATGCTGCCGACCATCGCGCAGGACGCCCCCGCCGCGATCGCCTTGGCGAAATCGCCGGAAAACTTGATGCCGCCGTCCGCGATCACCGGCACGTCGCCTGCGGCGGCGGCGCAATCCATCACGGCGGTCAGTTGCGGCACGCCCACACCCGCGACCATGCGCGTCGTGCAGATCGACCCGGGGCCGATCCCCACCTTCACCGCATCCGCGCCGGCGCCGATCAGGGCGCGGGTCGCCTCTCCTGTCGCCACGTTGCCCGCGACGACCTGCACCTCGTTCGAGAGCGCCTTGATGCGTTCCACCGCGCGCGCCACGCCGTCGGAATGGCCGTGGGCGGTGTCGACCACGATCATGTCCACGCCCGCCTCGATCAGCGCCTGAGACCGCTCGAACCCCGCGTCGCCGACGCCGGTGGCGGCACCGACCCGCAGGCGGCCCAGATGATCCTTGCAGGCGGCAGGGTTCAGCACGGCCTGTTCGCTGTCCTTCAGCGTCAGCAGGCCGGTCAGCTTGCCCTTGCCGTCGGTGATCAGCAGCTTTTCGATCCGGCGGGCCTGCATCAGGCTGCGGGCCTCGTCCAGATCGGCGGGTTCCTGCATTATCGCGAGGTTGTCGGAGGTCATCATCACGCTGACGGGTGTTCTGTCGTCGGTGGCGAACCGCATATCGCGGTTCGTCACGATGCCCACGACCAGCCCCTTGTCGTTCACCACGGGAAAGCCCGTGACGCGGTAGCGGTCCATCAGCACGCGCGCGTCGGCCAGCGTCTGGTCCGGCGTCAGCGTGACGGGGTTGTAGACGGTGCCGGATATGAATCGTTTCACCTGCCGGATTTCCCGCGCCTGTTCGGCGATGTCGAGGTTCTTGTGCACGATGCCCATGCCGCCCGCTTGCGCCATGGCGATGGCCATGCGCCCTTCGGTCACGGTATCCATCGCGCTGGACAGCAGCGGGATGTTCATGGCGATGCTGCGCGTGACGAACGTGCGGGTGTCTGCGGTGCTGGGCAGCACGCTGGACGCTGCCGGCACCAAAAGCACGTCGTCAAAGGTCAAGGCCTCGCGAATCTCGATCACGGTCTTTCCCTTCGCTGTCTCTGTTGCGTTGCGCTATTGCATGAATGGCAGGCGGGAAAAAGGCCGAAACGCGTTGCACGTTGGGTGCGCCGGTGCAGGGCGCCTCCGCGCAGGGCACGCAGCACCGTCGCTTGCGCGCAAGCGGCGATGCACGCAAAAGGCGGCATGTCAGATGACCGCCCCTCCCTGCCACCAGCGGGTCCACCAGTGCCGACAGCATCAATGCCCCGGTCGCGGATCCGGGTCTGGGCGATGCTGGCGCTGCGGTTGCTGATCCTCGCGGCGCTGGTGGCCGGAGGACTGGCGCTGGTCGGATGGATGCAGGGCCACGTCGCCGATCTGGAGGCGGCGGCCCAGCGGCGCACACTGACCAGCCTCGTGATCGTGGCCATGGTGGCCTATGCCCTGATCATCGCGATCCCCTTCATTCCGGGAATCGAGATCGCGGTGGCGCTGATGGTGATGGCAGGGCCGGTGGTCGCCCCCTTCGTGTGGATCGCCACGGTGCTGGGCCTGATGCTGGCCTATCTGGCGGGACGGTGGATCGCACTTGGCTGGCTGGCGGGTCTGCTGACGGACCTGCGGCTGCACCGGGCGGCAGGTCTGGTCTGCGGCATCGCGCAAGAGGCGCCGGAGGCGCGCCTGGCCGCCCTGGCCCGCCGTCTGCCGCGCGGGTTGGCGCCGCTCGCCACGCGCTACCGCTATGGTCTGATCGCGCTGCTGCTGAACGTGCCCGGCAACATCGCGCTCGGCGGCGGCGGCGGCATCCTGCTGGGGGCCGGTGTCAGCCGTCTGTTCACGCCGGGCCGGACGCTGCTGACGATCGCCCTTGCGACGGCACCGGTGCCGCTGGCGGTGTGGCTTTGGGGCGCGGGTCTGCTGACATGACCGGACCGGGCTGCCCCGGTCGCTTCAGGCCGCGCTATTGAATGACCAGCATCGGGCGCGATTTCGCGCTCGACGGCGATGAAATCCATGGCCGCCAAGGTCCTGGCTATGCACGACATTTCACGAAAAACTGATGCAGATGCAGGCCTTGGCCACTGTTTAGGGGCCACGGCGACGAGTGATCCCGTCATGGATCAGGGGTTGTCCCATGTCTCGCATCACGCGCGTCCTGCAGCGCGGTCTCATCGCCGTCACGCTTGCCCTGTCGTCCCACGTCGCCACCACAGCGGCGGCGCAGCCGCAGTCACAGATCGTCGGAAACGATCGTGGTGGGGTTGTGGCGATGCGCGCGCGGTCAACGACCTGCGTATGATCGGTCATACGGTCGAGATCAGGGGCAAGATCTGCTATTCGACCTGCATTCTGTATCCGGGCACACCAAACGTGTGCATCAGCCCTACGGCGACCCTCGGGTTTCACGGCCCCGGCCGCAGTGGCCAGCCGCTGTCCGCCGCCCAGTTCGAGGCGTGGTCCAAGGTCATGGCGGGCGGCTGTTCGCCCGCCCTGCAACAGCGGTTCGTGTCGGGACGCTCTGTCATCGACGACATCTACAGCATGTCCGGTAGCCAGCCTGCCGCATTCGGCTATCGGACGTGCCAGATCAGTTGGAGGTGCTGTTGGCCGCGCCGCCGCCGGCCGCCACGGCCGCCACGGCCGCAACCGCGGCAATCGCAACCGCCGGCCCGAGACCGCCGATCAACGGCACTACTGCAGTTGCAGCCGTCGTCAGACAGGTCCCGGTGATCTGGGCGTCGGCCGTCAACACGGCCGTCGCGACGCCGAATTCGCACATGCCCGGGGCTTTTGCAGCCGCCGCGGCCGCTTCGTCCATGAGCAGCGGGATTTCGGTGTCGCTGTCCTATGCCCCAGGGGCGGATGGCATCGCGGCGCAAGAAGCCGCAGCAATCAATGTCTCTATCTGATCGCCGGTCCTCGTTTCGATATCGTGCCTTGCCCGAAGCTTTGTGTCAGGACGACCCTCGTTGGGCCGGTCGGCCAGCCGCCTGCGCATCCATATGGCGTGGTGCCGCCATGCGATCCGACAGCCTGTCGTCCGGACACTTCGGCCACGTCACGCACGGATCGCAAGCGGCATTGGCGATGCGCAGCCGGGCGATATGCGCCCGGCCGCGCCCGATGTTCAGCTACAGCCGCTGGTGCCGCCGCAGGTGTTGCACTTCATGCAAGTGCCGTTGCGCACGAGCGTGTAGTTCTGGCACTCGCCGCACGGATCGCCCTCGTACCCCTGCATCCGCGCCTTGTCGCGCAGCGTCAGGGTGCCTGTCGCGGCCATGGTGCCGGACGACAGCGCCGTGGCGACCCCCGCCTGCGGCTGGGCGGCGAACGCCTCCATCGTCGCGGTCATGGCGGCCATGCCACCCTGCAGCACGACCAGATCCTGTGGCATCCGCTTGCGCAGATACCCGGTGCTGCTGATCTGGCGCAGCACCTCCAGCGACCGGCTGGCGGCGGCCTCGGTGGGCGTGGCGACGTTGGACACCCCTTCCTCCACACCGCGCCCGATGTCGTCGAAGGCCGCCCCTTCGGGCTTCACATGCGCGAGGTCGGTGCGGTCGAGATAGCTCACTGCCAGTTCGCGGAAGATGTAGTCGAGGATCGAGGTCGCGTTCTTGATGCTGTCGTTGCCCTGCACGCCGCCCGCAGGCTCGAACTTGGTGAAGGTGAAGGCGTCCACGAACTCCTCCAGCGGCACGCCGTATTGCAGGCCCACGCTGACGGCGATGGCGAAGTTGTTCATCATGGCACGGAAGCCCGCACCTTCCTTGTGCATGTCGATGAAGATCTCGCCCAGCTTGCCGTTCTGGTATTCGCCGGTCCGCAGATAGACCTTGTGACCGCCGACGATGGCCTTTTGCGTGTAACCCTTGCGCCGCTCGGGCAGCTTGTCGCGCTGGCTTTTGGCGATTTCCTTGATGATGATGCGCTCGACGATCTTCTCGGCCAGCACGGCGGCCTTCTCGTGGTTCGACCCGGTCGACAGGATCTCGGCCGCTTCCTCGTCATCCTCGACCAATGCGCTGGCCAGCGGCTGCGACAGCTTTGATCCGTCGCGGTAGAGGGCGTTGGCCTTGATCCCCAGCGACCACGACAGCTCGTAGGCCTTCTGGCAATCCTCGATGGTCGCGTCGTTGGGCATGTTGATCGTCTTGCTGATCGCGCCGGAGATGAAGGATTGCGCCGCCGCCATCATGTGGATGTGGCTGTCCACCGACAGATACCGCTTGCCGGTCTTGCCGCAGGGATTGGCGCAGTCGAACACGCTGTAATGCTCCACCTTGAGGAACGGCGCGCCTTCCAGCGTCATGGTTCCGCAGACATGGGCGTTGGCCGCGTCGATGTCGGCGCGTGAATACCCCAGATGCCGCAGCAGGTCGAACGTCGGATCGGCCAGCTTCTCGGCGGGGATGCCCAGCGTCTTGCGGCAGAAATCCTCGCCCAGCGTCCACTGGTTGAACACGAAGCGGATGTCGAACGCAGCCTTCAGCGCGCCTTCGATCTTGTCCAGCTCGGCGGGGCCGAAGCCGTGGCCGATCAGCGACGACGTATTGATGGCAGGCGCCTGACCGAGGCTCGCGTGACCCACCGCATAGGCGATGATCTCGCTGATCTGGGCAGAGCCGTAGCCCAGTTTCTCCAGCGCCGCAGGCACCGACTGGTTGATGATCTTGAAGTAACCGCCACCGGCCAGCTTCTTGAATTTCACCAGCGCGAAGTCGGGCTCGATCCCGGTGGTGTCGCAATCCATCACCAGACCGATGGTGCCGGTGGGTGCGATCACGCTGACCTGCGCGTTGCGATAGCCGTGCTGTTCGCCAAGGCGCAGCGCCTCGTCCCAGGCCCCCGTCGCCAGCCCGATCAGGCGCTGGTCCGGGCAGCCGGCATGGTCCAGCGGCACCGGCTTGATGTCCAGCGCCTCATAGCCGCGGCTGTGCCCCAGCGCCGCCGTGCGGTGGTTGCGGATCACGCGCAGCATGTGCTGTGCGTTACGCGCGTATCCGGGGAATGCGCCCAGCTCGCCCGCCATCTCGGCACTGGTGGCATAGGCGACGCCGGACAGGATCGCGGTCAGCGCCGCCCCCATGCTGCGCCCCTCGCGGCTGTCATAGCCGAGGCCCATGTTCATCAGCAGACCGCCGATATTGGCATAGCCCAGCCCCAGCGTGCGGAAGTCGTAGGACCGCTGCGCGATCTCCTTGGACGGGAACTGCGCCATGGTCACGCTGATCTCCAGCGTCACGGTCCACAGGCGGCAGGCGTGGATGTAATCCTCGGCCTGGAACGCGCCGTCTTTGTAGAACGTCAGCAGGTTCAGGGATGCGAGGTTGCAGGCGGTGTCGTCAAGGAACATGTATTCCGAACACGGGTTGCTGCCGCGGATCGCGCCATCCTCGGGGCAGGTGTGCCAGGCGTTGACCGTGTCGTGATACTGAATGCCCGGATCGGCGCAGGCCCATGCCGCGTGGCCCACCTGATCCCACAGGTCGCGCGCCTTGATGATGCGCGCGACCTCGCCGTTGCGGCGGTTGATCAGCTTCCAGTCCGCATCCGCCTCGACCGCCTTCAGGAAGGCGTCGGTCACGCGGATCGAGTTGTTGGAGTTCTGGCCGGAGACGGAGGAATAGGCCTCCGAATCCCAGTCGGTGTCGTAGGTCGGGAACTCGATGCCCGTGTGGCCCTGCTTGGCGTAATCCAGCACGCGCTTGATGTAGGTTTCGGGGATAGCGGACTTCTTGGCGTCCTTGATCGCGGCGGCCAGACCGGTGTTCGCCTTGGGGTCGTAGGCTGCATCCTGCGCCCCGTCCCACGCCTTGATCGCCGCAAAGATGGCGTTCAGATACCGCTCGTGCATCTTGGAGCCTGCCACGATGCTCGCGACCTTCTGCTCCTCGATCACCTTCCAGTTGATGAACTGCTCGATGTCCGGGTGGTCCGCGTCCACGATCACCATCTTGGCCGCGCGCCGCGTGGTGCCGCCCGACTTGATCGCGCCCGCCGCGCGGTCACCGATCTTGAGGAACCCCATCAGGCCGCTGGACTTGCCGCCGCCGGACAGCTTCTCGCCCTCGCCGCGCAGGCTGGAGAAGTTGGTGCCGGTGCCGGAGCCATACTTGAACAGGCGCGCCTCGCGGACCCACAGGTCCATGATGCCGCCCTCGTTCACCAGATCGTCCTGCACGGACTGGATGAAGCAGGCATGCGGCTGCGGATGCTCGTAGCTGCTGGTGGACTTAGTCAGCGCGCCGGTCTTAAAGTCGACGTAGTAGTGGCCCTGCGCCGGGCCGTCGATGCCGTAGGCCCAGTGCAGGCCGGTGTTGAACCACTGCGGGCTGTTGGGTGCCGCACGCTGCGTCGCCAGCATGTAGCGCATCTCGTCGAAATAGGCGCGGGCGTCGGCCTCGGTCGTGAAATAGCCGCCCTTCCAACCCCAATAGGTCCATGCCCCCGCCAGACGGTCGAACACCTGCCGCGCGCTGGTCTCGCCGCCGAAAGTCGCCCCATCGGCCGGCTCCGACCGCCACAGAAAGGACGGCACGCCCTTTTCCTTGATGCGCGTCACGGCGGACGGAACACCGGCCTTGCGGAAGTATTTCTGCGCGATCACGTCGGACGCGACCTGAGACCACGCGGCGGGAATCTCGCAATTCTCGAGCTTGAAGACCACGGTGCCGTCCGGGTTGCGGATCTCCGAGGTGGCGCTGCGAAAGGCCACGTCGGCATAGGCATCGGCGCCTGCGGTCGTGAACGTGCGGTCGATCTTCATGGTCGGTCCCCTCTGGCCGCCGCGCGGGGCGGCGTGTTCTTGGTTTTTTGTCCTGCACCGGCAGGGCGGAATGCACGGGGTCTGCGACACGGATCGGCCAGATGCGCCGCATGGCGCTTCTTCGATTTGCCCATCACTGAACTGCCTGCGCCACCATATTTAGTGGCATTACCCTCAACGTCCACTACCTGACGTAGATCCACCAAGGGGGTCAAGGATTCGCTGCGATCTTCATGGGAAATTTAGAACTGATGTGGGACGGTCACAGGACGATCCGCGCACGTCCCGATCCGTCCACAGATCTGTCCACAGGCCCACTCACAGACGGGTGCGCAAAAGTGTCGTGGGACTGCGGGTTTGACCGCTACTGGTGATGCTGTGGATGAAGAGGGGTGTGGATGGATCGAGGATCGGGGTGACAGGCGCTGCGTTAACCCTTCTGCACAGGAA
This sequence comes from Loktanella fryxellensis, assembly GCF_900110065.1. Taxonomy (GTDB): domain Bacteria; phylum Pseudomonadota; class Alphaproteobacteria; order Rhodobacterales; family Rhodobacteraceae; genus Loktanella; species Loktanella fryxellensis. Next base: position 193,098 of record NZ_FOCI01000001.1, read on the forward strand.
ACGTGCAGACCCGCCACGTGGCAGCCTTCAGCCCGGATGTGGTCCCGGACCAGAGAGAATCGGTTGAGTGCGTGCTGCGTCCTGCAGCCACGTCGCCAGCCCCGTCATGCCGCGCGGGTGCCAGCCGAGGGCGGCCAGCCGTTCGCATGTCATCACGCTGACAGCACCCGAATCGGCGCGGGGCGGCAACACGCCCACCTGCCCCGACACGTCAGCCCACAGCGTCAGCAGATCGTGGTGATCCAGCAGGATGTCGCTGACGTTGAAGCTGTGAGGGGCCAGCGCCGCCGCATCGGCCCGCAATAGCAGCGCCACGGCGGCGGCAAGGTCATCGCCATGCACCTCGGTCGCCACGCGGGACGGCGCGGTGGTTCCTGCGGCAAAGGCACCGAACAGGTCCGCCCATTTGTGCGGCTGACCGGGGTCGGTCACGCCATAGACGCCCGTCGCCCGCAGGCTGGCGGTGGCAAGGCCCGGTCGCGTCAGCGCCGCAAGCCCCGCCTCGACCTCTGCCTTGACCAGACCATAGAGGCTGTGGGGTCGCGGCGTCAGCCCGTCGGACAAGGGCGTGCCCGCAGGCCAGCCATCATGCACCGCCCGCGACGACAAGAAGATGATGCGGCCCACGCCGCTGTCCGCCGCGTGGTGGAACAGGCGCAGCGATCCGTCGACGTTCGCACGGCGGAACCCGTCAGGGTCGTCGCCTTCGCCGCCGCGATAGCGACCGGGCACGTGGGAAAACGCACAATGCACCAGCGCATCCAGCCCGGTCAGGTCAGGCAACGGACCGTCCAGATCATAAGGCCGGTGCGCCACGCCCGGCAGCGGCGACGCCTTGCGCCCAAGCGCCGTGACCGCCATGCCCTGTCCCGCCAGATGGGCCGCGATGGCGTGCCCCACCATGCCTGTGGCCCCGGTGACCGCAACTTTCATCGTGGCGGAACAGGTCCGGGCAGGTCCGCCACCACCGGCACCGGCCAGTCGCCCGCATAGGCCTGCCACAGCGCGATCAGCGGCGCGAGGGCGTCCGCCTTCGCATGATCCATCTGCCACGGCTTCTCATACTGGTAATGCAGGATGTTGATGTCCGGCCAGTGCCACAGGGCGGGCATGGCGAACCACACGTATTGCAGCATGTTGAACGTCACCGGCAGGCCGTGCCAGTCGGGAAAGAAGTCCTGCAGAAAGCTCTGATCCGTGCGCGGCCAGAACGCGCCGGGCTGATCCAGCCGCGCCATCATTGCGGCAAAGGTCGCCGCATCGGGCCGCGCCGTGAACACGCCGGAGTTCATGCGCCGGAAATCCGCCAGCCCTTCGTAGACGTTGGGAGCTGCACAAAACTCCGGATAGTCGAAGAGCCTGTCGCAATTCCGCAGCACCAGCGTATCGGCATCGAGGAACACGACACAGTCGTAGTCCAGCTGCCACAGCCGCAACTTGGCGAAGTTATCCAAAGGCGTGTGAAAGCTGGGCTTGTTGCCCTTGGTGAACGGCACGCGCCCGTGCAGCGTGGCGCGGTCGTGGGCGGTGTTGAACGCGTCGGACGTGTCCAGCAGATCGACCGCCACCAGCCGCGCACCACGCGCGGCCAGCGGGGCCAGATCCCCTGCCCTCACCCCGCCGGTGTGCATCACCACCAGATCGGCGGTGGTGCCTGACAGCGTCAGCGACCGGACCAGCGCCGCCGCCCCGCGGGCGAAATCGGCGTTGGTCACGAGCGTGACATAGGCACGCCGTGTCATCAGACGGCGCGCAGCTTCTTGGCTTCCGGGTCGTGTTCGACCTTGTCGGCCAGATCGCGGGTCCAGGCACTGACGGCGGGCATCCGGCTGCGGTCGATGCGATAGCTGTATTTCTTCGCCACCTCGACCACCTCCTCCAGCAGGCCGTCGGCCAGCGTGGTGGGGTTCAGACCGAGGGCAAGGAACTGCGCGTTGCGCACGATCAGGTCGTTCTCGGGCGCTTCCTTGCGCGGGTTCGGCAGGTTCAGAACCTCTGCCCCCGTCAGCCGCGAAATCATCGCGGCCAGATCGCGGACCCGGTGGGTTTCGGTCATCTGGTTGAAGATGCGGACCCGGTCCCCCGCCTTGGGGGCGTCGGCCATGGCGAGTTCGATGCAGCGCACCGAATCCTGGATGTGGATGAACGCGCGCGTCTGCCCGCCGGTGCCGTGCACGGTCAGAGGATAACCAATGGCGGCCTGAATGAGAAAGCGGTTCAGCACGGTGCCGTAGTCGCCGTCGTAGTCAAAGCGGTTGATGAGCTGTTCATGCCGCCGCGTCTGTTCCGTGTGCGTGCCCCAGACGATGCCCTGATGCAGGTCGGTGATCCGCAGCCGGTCGTTCTGCGCATAGAACTGGAACAGGATCTGATCGAGGCTCTTGGTCATGTGATAGACCGAGCCGGGTTTCGTCGGATAAAGGATTGCCTGATCCGCCATGCTGCCGTCAAGCGTCTGCACCTTCACGTCCAGATAGCCTTCGGGGATCGCCGCACCGACACTGGAATAGCCATAGACGCCCATCGTGCCCAGATGGATCACATGCGCGTCGATGTCGGTTTCCACCAGTGCTGCCAGCAGGTTGTGGGTCGCGCCGATGTTGTTGTCGACGGTATAGACCTTGTGGCGGTCGGTCTTCATCGAATAGGGCGCGGCGCGCTGTTCGGCGAAATGGATCACCACGTCGGGCTTCACGTCGCCCAGCCACGCCTTCACCCGTTCGTATTCCTTGGCAAGGTCAAGCAGGTGGAACTGGATGCGCCGCCCCGTCACGTCGTGCCAGATCCGGCAGCGTTCCTGAATACTGTCCATCGGCGTCAGGGACTGCACGCCCAGTTCCGCGTCGATCCAGCGGCGCGACAGGTTGTCGAGGACATGCACCTCGTGGCCCTGATCGGACAGGTGCAGTGTGGTGGGCCAGCCGACAAAGCCGTCGCCGCCGAAGATCGCGATTTTCATGGTCTGGACCTTTGTCCTGAAGGGGCCGCCGCCCCTGACCGGCCGCGCTGGCCGGTGAAGCGACTGGTCTGCCCGTTGCTGCTGTCCGCTGATTAACAGCATCCGTGTGACAGGTATATATCACTTGCCACGGCAATGGGCCGAAAACTGCCGGTTACGGACCTGTCGCGCCGTCAGAAGAGTGTATCAATGATCCATCAGTCCGTCCAAGGCACCGGGCTTGTCGTGAACGGCAAGTTTGTCGACGATGGTCTCGGAGGCGCTGTTCATCCCGATGACCTCGACCACCGTACCGTGACGGCGGAACTTCAGGATCGCCATGTCCAGCGCCTGCACGGAACTGATGTCCCAGATATGCGCGCCGCTCACGTCGATCACGACCCGCTCCGGTGCGTCGCCGAAATCGAAGGCCTTGGCAAAATCCTCGGCCGAGCCGTAGAACAGCTGGCCTTCGACCACGTAAGTCCGCGTGCGACCGTCGTCCGAAAGTCTGGACGTGATGCGGAACAATTGCGCGATCTTGGCGGCAAAGAAGATGCCCGACAGCAGCACGCCCACCAGCACCCCGATGGCAAGATTGTGGGTGGTGACCACGGTGGCGACCGTCGCCAGCATCACCACGCTGGACGAGCGCGGATGCACCCGCAGCGCCGCGATCGACGCCCATGAAAACGTGCCGACGGAGACCATGATCATGATGGCCACAAGCGCGGGCATCGGGATCATGCCCACCAGATCACCCAGACCCACGACGAGGATCAACAGCACCACGCCGGCGGTAAAGCACGACAGCCGCCCCCGCCCGCCGGATTTCACGTTGATGATCGACTGCCCGATCATCGCACAGCCCGCCATGCCACCGATGAACCCTGTCGCGGTGTTGGCAATGCCTTGCCCGATGCACTCCATGTCGCGGTTCGACCGCGTGTCGGTCAGATCGTCGATCACGTTCTGCGTCATCAGGCTTTCCAGCAGGCCGACGACGGCGATGCCCAGCGAATAGGGCAGGATGATCAGCAGCGTCTGAAACGTCAGCGGGATCTGCGGGATCAGGAACACGGGCCACGTGTCGGGCATCGCGCCCATGTCGCCCACCGTGCGCACCCCGTCCCAGCCCATCGCCGTCACCAGCAGCGTCAGCACGACGATGGTGACCAGCGGCGACGGCACGGCGGTCGTCAGCCGCGGCAAGCCGTAGATGATCGCCAGCCCCAGCGCCACCAGCGCATAGGTCAGCCCGGTGACACCCGGATTGGCCGGGTTCAGTTCGGGCAGTTGCGCCATGAATATGAGGATCGCCAGCGCGTTCAGGAACCCTGTCATCACCGATTTCGAGACATAGCGCATGAAGCGCCCCAGTTTCAGCAGGCCCATGCCGATCTGGACCAGACCCGCCAGCACCGTGGCGGCCAGCAGGTATTGCAGACCATGGTCGCGCACCAGCGTGACCATCAGCACCGCCGTGGCGGCGGTGGCGGCAGAAATCATGCCGGGCCGCCCGCCGACGAAGGCGATCAGCACCGCGATGGAAAACGAGGCGTAGAGCCCCACCTTGGGATCGACGCCGGCGATGATGGAAAACGCGATCGCCTCTGGAATCAGGGCGAGCGCCACCACGAGACCCGCCAGCAGGTCGCCGCGGATGTTGCCGAACCACTGTCGGCGATAGTCGGAATAAGAGATCATGTGTTCAATACCCGGCACAGGACGGCACCCGTCAGGGGCGCGGTCTGTCTGCGATGCGATGTGTGTCATCAGGGTTGTCCAGCGGATCGGCGGCCGGAAGAGCCACCCGGATTTGCACCGGGTCCGTGCGAGTTGAGGAACCCTATAAGGCCAATCGCCATGCCACCTCAACCCTGCGCGATGCGGGGGGCTGGACATCCGTATTGAGTGAAATCACTTGCGGCAGACATCCCGATCGGGCCTGTGCCGTGTGTCGTGCTGGTCGGGGCGATAGGATTCGAACCTACGACCCTCTGTTCCCAAAACAGATGCGCTACCAGGCTGCGCTACGCCCCGAACCGAGGGCACGTCTAGCCGCCCCGGCCGCGCTTGGAAAGCCCCAATCAGCTGACGCAAGGCATCGCGGGGTCGGGGCCGATGGCCGGGTGCTGCATCACGTCGCCCGGCGACAGGCCCAGCCGGTCCGCCATGCCGCCGTTGACCTCCAGCACGTACTTGATGTCGTCGCCGCCCAGGATCGGCGTTTCGTCCAGCGGGATCGCCTCGGCGTGGATGTGCTGCACCACCCCGTCCTCGTCGGCAAAGATCATGTCGAGCGGGATCAGCGTGTTGCGCATCCAGAAGCTGGCTATCTGCGGCCCTTCGTAGACGAACAGCATGCCCGTCATGCGGGGCATGTCTTCCACGTTCATCAGGCCCTGTGCCCGTTCGGCGGGATCGTCGGCGACGGTAACGGCAAAGCTGGCCTGACCGAAATCGCCCGTCAGCAGCACCGCATCGTCACGGCAGGCGGCCTGCGCCGTCCCCGTCGTCGCCATCAGTGCAAGTGCCGCTGCGAAACGTCTCATGTCTTCAACCCCTGATCCCATGCCGCCACGTCGATGGCCATGCGGCCACGCTGGCCGGGCATCACCCGCAGCGCCACCGCCTCGCCGGTCGCCACATCGGCCAACCCGCTGCGCCGCAACACCTCGACATGTAGGAAAATGTCGTCCTGCTGGCCAAACACATTCGCGAAACCAAAACCCTTGGCCTTGTCGAACCACTTGATGCGCGCAGGCTCCAGCGGGCAGCTTGCGATGTCTTCGGCGGTGATGTTTTCCATGTCGGCCAGCGGCACCGCCGACATTGTCGCCGGCGGCGTGATCGACACGATGCGATCCGCCTGATCGCCGCGCGGCGTGCTGACGACGGTCATCGCCACCAGCGCGCCTTCGACCACGGACCCCTGCCCGTAGTTGCGCAGCACGTTGGCATGCAGCAGGATATCCGGTCCGCCGCCATCGCGCACGACGAATCCGAAACCCTTGGTCGCATCGAACCACTTGACCTGGCCGGTCACGACCGTACTGGATTCGTCGGCATCGGCCGCGGTCGGCGCACCGGCGGTCGCATCGCCGGATCCGGTCGTGGCGTCACCAGCGGGGGGGGGCGCAAGGTCGTCGGTGTGCATGGCAACTACTCTCAAAACAGTCCGGCAAGCGGGTCGGATCTGCGCAACTGGGCTACAAGGTCGCAGCCCCGCCGGGCGTCGTGGTCAGGGCGACAGTCGGGATACGGTCCAGCCGGTCGCGGTGCGGTGGGTGTCGGATGGCGCGGCCGCCGTCCAGCGATAGCGGTCATGAAGGCGGTTCGGGCCGTCCGCCCAGAACTCGATCTCGGTCGGCGTGATGCGGAAGCCGCCCCAGAACGGCGGTCGCGGCGGCGCGTCACCCCACGTCTGGCGCATCGCCTCCAGCTTGTCCATCAGCACGGCACGGCTGTCCAGCGGGTTCGACTGGGCGCTGGCCCAGGCCCCCAGACGGCTGTCCAGCGCGCGACCGGCATAGTAGTCGTCGGCGATGGCACCATCCTCGCGCGTCACGGTCCCGCGCACCCGGATCTGGCGGCGCAGGCTCTTCCAGTGCAACACGAAGGCGGCGGTGCCGCTGGCCCCGATCTCCCGCCCCTTGGCACTGTCGTAGTTGGTGAAGAAGACGAAGGCATCGTCCTCGATCCGGCGCAGCAGCACGATCCGCACATTTGGCATGCCCGCAGGGTCGACCGTCGCCAGCGCCACCGCGTCGGGATCGTTCACCTCGCTGTCGCGCGCGACGGCCATCCAGTCGCGCGCCAGCGCAAAGGGATCGTCGCCTGCAAATATTCCGTCCCGGTCCGACATGGGTGTGCGCGCCTTCTTGTCGACCCGTTCTAGGGGATGGCTGCCATCCTCACAAGGCCGTGTCGTGATGCCACCGCTTGCTGGCACCGCGCGCTTGGCCTAAACCCGGCGTCAACGCGCACGCACCCCTATGGAACGGACCGGCATGACCTCGCAACTGATGGTAGGAAAACGCGGCCTCATCATGGGGCTGGCCAACGACAAGTCGATCGCGTGGGGCATCGCGCGCAGCCTGGCGGACGCGGGCGCAGAGCTTGCGTTTTCGTATCAGGGCGATGCGTTGAAGAAGCGGGTCAATCCGCTGGCGGCCTCGGTCGGATCGACGTTGGTGCTGCCCTGCGACGTGGGTGACGAGGCATCGATCGACGCGCTCTTCGCCAGCCTCAAGGACGCATGGGGCAGCCTCGATTTCATCGTCCACGCCATTGGCTTTTCGGACAAGAACGAATTGCGCGGCCGCTATGTCGACACGTCGCGGCAGAACTTCCTGACCACGATGGATATCTCGGTCTATTCCTTTACCGCCGTGGTGAAACGTGCGGCCGCGATGATGAACCACGGTGGCTCTGCGCTGACGCTGACCTATTACGGTGCGGAAAAGGTCATGCCCCATTACAACGTGATGGGCGTGGCCAAGGCCGCGCTGGAGGCGTCGGTCCGCTATATGGCCGAGGATCTGGGCAAGGACGGCATTCGCGTCAACGCGATCAGCGCCGGCACGATCAAGACACTGGCCGCTTCGGGCATCGGCGACTTCCGCCTGATCATGAAATGGAACGAATACAACAGCCCCCTGCGCCGCACCGTGACGCAGGAGGAGGTCGGCAAGTCCGCCCTCTACCTGCTGTCCGATCTGGGCAGCGCGGTCACGGGTGAGGTGCTGCACGTCGACGCGGGCTACCACGTCGTCGGCATGAAGGCCGTGGACGCCCCCGACATCACCAAGGAAAGCGGCAAAGAGAGCGCCGGGGACTGACGCCGTCATGACCTGGGCCGCCTTCGCATCGGTCGTGCTGATCCATCTGGCGGCCGCGATCTCTCCGGGACCGGCCTTCGTGGTGGCCCTGCGGGTCGCGGCGGCCGAAGGATTCCGCGTGGCCGCGGCGCTGGCGCTGGGCTACGGGATCGGCGCAATGCTGTGGGCGGGCGCCGCGCTGGCGGGGCTGGCGCTGGTGTTCACGCTGGTCCCCGCGCTCTTCGTGGCGCTGAAGATCGGCGGTGCGGCCTTCCTGCTCTGGCTGGCGGTGCGCATGTGGCGCCATGCCGCCGATCCTTTGCCACAGGCCGTCGTGACCGCAGCGCCCCGGTCCGTCGGACAGGCGGTCCGCCTTGGCGTGCTGACATTCGCCAGCAATCCCAAGACGGCGGTTTTCTTCGGTGCCGTGTTCGCCACCTTGATCCCGGTCGATACACCGACGGGTTGGAAACTGGCCATCCTGCTGGCCGTGGGTCTGAACGAAACGCTGTGGTACCTCGTGGTGGCCCGCGTGTTTTCGTGGCCCCGCCCCCGCGCCGCCTATGCCCGCGCCAAGACCTGGATCGACCGGGGTTTCGGCACGCTTCTCGCCCTGCTGGGCCTCAAGATCGCCCTGACATAAGGATCACCGACATGCCCGACGCCCAAGCGCCTGCAAAAGACCCCAGCCGCCTGCCCCACGAGAAGGGCTTTCACATCAGCTGGGACCAGATCCACCGCGACAGCCGCGCGCTGGCGTGGCGGCTGGACGGCTATGGCCCCGACGACGGCGCGTGGCGGGCCGTGGTGGCGATCACCCGCGGTGGCATGGCCCCCGCGATGATCGTGGCGCGCGAACTCGACATCCGTACCGTGGACACGATCAGCGTGAAATCCTACGACCACCAGGACCAGTCCGAGGCACGGGTGCTGAAATCACCCGACGCGGACATCATGGGCGACGGCACCGGCATCCTGATCGTGGATGATCTGGTCGACTCGGGCCGCACGCTGGAACTGGTGCGCGCCCTGTATCCCAAGGCGCATTTCGCCACCGTCTACGCCAAGCCCAAGGGCCGCCCACAGGTCGACACCTTCATCACCGAGGTCAGCCAGGACACGTGGATCTTTTTTCCGTGGGATATGGCGCTGCAATACGTCGAGCCCTACCGCGGCAAGGACTGAGGCGGGTCCACGCCGCGACGTCGGAGCCTCCGGCGGGAGTATTTGGGCAAAAAGCGAGGATGAGGATGGCGCGCGGTCGGCCTGATCGGCACCGGGTCCGGATCGCCGGGCCCTACAGGCGGTCCTGCGGCGTGCGACGTTGACGGCCCCGCAGCGCCCGCCCATCATCTTGCCTCCAATACGCCCGCCGGAGGCTCCGCGGGCGCAGCCCGCCGGACAGGAGAGCACATGACCATCCCCCGCACCACCGCCACGATCGCGCCCCCCGTGATGCAGGCGCGCCGCTGGCTGGACGGGGTCGTGCATCCGGCGGACCGTCCGCTGCTGAACGTGAGCCAGGCCGCGCCGACGGCACCGCCGCCGCTGGCGCTGCGGCAGGCGATCGCCCGCAGCGCGATGGAGGATGACGCAGCCCATCTCTATGGCCCGGTGCTGGGACTTCCGGCGCTGCGGGCGGCGGTCGCGGACCGCTGGACGCGGCTCTATGGCGGTGCGGTCGCGGCGGGACAGGTCGCCATCACGTCCGGGTGCAATCAGGCCTTCGCGGCGGCCATCGCCAGCCTGTGCGGCGAGGGGGACGCGGTCATCCTGGCGGTGCCGTGGTATTTCAACCATGCGATGTGGCTGGACATGGCGGGCGTCGCCGCCATCCCGCTGCAGACCGGGCCGGACCTGCTGCCGGACCCGGACGCCGCCGCAGCCCTGATCACCGCGCGCACGCGGGCCATCGTGCTGGTGACGCCGAACAACCCCTGCGGCGTGGCCTATCCCGCCGCCACCCTGAGGGCGTTTCGCGACCTGTGCCGGGCGCACCGCATCGCGCTGATCGTGGACGAAACCTACCGCGACTTCGATGCGCGGGTCGGCGCACCGCATGATTTGTTCGCCGACGCCTCCTGGGACGACACGCTGATCCAGCTCTATTCCTTTTCCAAGGCGTACCGCCTGACCGGGCACCGGGTGGGCACCATCGCCACGAGCCCTGCCCGCCTGGCCGAGATCGAGAAATTCCTCGATACCGTCACGATCTGTCCCAACCAGCTGGGTCAGCGCGCGGCGCTGTGGGGGATGGAGAACCTCGACGACTGGCTGCAGGGCGAGCGGAGCGAGATCATCGCACGTGCGGCCGCCATCGCCACCCATGCCGCGCCACTGACGGCGCAAGGCTGGCAGGTGCTGGGCTGCGGCGCCTATTTCGCATATCTGCGCCATCCCCATCCCGTCGCCTCCGTCGAACTGGCCGAACGCCTCGTGGCGGAGGCGGGCATCCTGTGCCTGCCCGGCACCATGTTCCGACCGGCGGACGATCCCGCTGGAGCGCGCGAGCTGCGCATCGCCTTTGCCAACATCGATACGGGCCAGATCGCGGAGCTGTTCGACCGGCTGGCCCGCTGGCAGCCCTGATCCGTCGTGCGGGACCGCTTGCGTGCAGGCGGGGGGCCACTTATGCAGATGCCGGACCACCGGCAGGAAAGACGACCCATCATGGCTGACAAGAAAAAGCGCACACCCATCGCCGTGTGGATCATCATGATCCTGATCATCGGTGGTCTGCTCAGCTTCGGCACCGGGGGGTTCAACGGCACGCTGCGCACCATCGGCAGCGCCGGGTCCAAGGACATCTCGGTCGCCGCCTATCAGACGGCCCTGAACGAACAGCTGCGCGCGATCGAGGCACAGGTCGGCAGCCGCGTGACGTTCGCGCAGGCGCAGTCCATGGGTCTCGACACCGCGGTGCTGAACCAGGTCGTAACACAGCGTACGCTGGACAACGAGGCAGCCGAACTCGGCCTGTCCATCGGCGACGAGCGGGTGCTGGAGGCGGTGCTGGGCAACGGGGCGTTCCAGTCCCTCTCGGGCAGCTTCGACCGCGAGGCCTACGGCGCCGCCCTGCGGCAGGTGGGCCTGTCAGAGGCGGACTACGAAGCGGCGATCCGTGACGAGATGGCCCGCACCCTGCTGCAGGGCGCCGTCGTCGGCGGCGTGACGTCTGCGCCCATCTATGCGGAAACGGTCACGTCGTTCCTGGGCGAGACGCGCGACATCACCTTTGCCCCCGTCACCGCCGCGGCCCTGACCACGCCGGTCCCCGGCCCGACGGACGCCGACCTGCAGACCTTCTACGACGCCAACCCGGACATGTTCACGGCCCCCGAAGTGCGCGAGATCACCTATGCGCTGCTGACGCCCGCCATGCTGGCCGACGATGTCGTGATCGACGACGCACAGGTGCGTGACCTTTACGACCAGCGCATCGACACGTTCCAACAGCCTGAACGGCGGCTGGTTGAGCGCATCGTGTTCGAGACGCCGGAGACGGCGCAGGATGCCGCCGACCGGCTGACCGCAGGCGAGACCAGCTTCGAGGATCTGGTGACCGAACGCGGCCTGACGCTGTCGGACGTCGATCTCGGCGACGTGGCGGCCGATGCGCTGGGCACCGCCGCCGACGCCGTCTTTGCCACAGCCGCTGGCGACGTGGCGGGTCCGATCGACACCGACCTTGGCCCCGCGCTGTTCCGCGTCAACGCCGTGCTGAACGCCGAAGAGACGCCGTTCGAGGACGCGGAGCCGGAGTTGCGCGCCGAACTGGCCACGGCACAGGCGCGCCGCGTGATCCAGACCGATGCCGAGGCGATCAACGACCTGATCGCCGGGGGTGCATCGATCGAGGATCTGGCAGAGCGCACGGATCTGGAACCCGGCAGCATCGCCTTCACCACCGCCAGCACCGACGGCCCCGCCGCCTATGCCGAGTTCCGCGAGGCGGCCGCCGCCGCGACGACAGGGGCATTTCCGCAGGTCTACAACCTCGAGGATGGCGGCATCTTCGCGCTGCGCCTCGATGGCATCGTGCCCCCCACGGTGCAGCCGCTGGACGATGTGCGCGACCGGCTGGAGCGCGCATGGCGCGCCGCCGCGGAGCAGACGGCGATCCTGACACGTGCGGAAGAGATCGCGGCACAGGTGACGCCACAGACGGACCTGACCACGCTGGGCCTGACGCCCACCACCACGTCGAACCTGACGCGGGGCGCCTTCGTGGCGGATGCGCCGCAGAACCTGATGCAGACGGTCTTTCAGATGTCGGCAGGAGAGGTGCGTGCCCTGCCCACCGACACCGGCGCCATCGTCGTGCGGCTGGATGCAGAGACGCCAGCCGACCTGACCGCCGAACGGCAGGTCGCACAGGCCGCCGACATTGCGGCGCAGGCCGCGGCCGGGTTGTCGCAGGACCTGTTCGAGGTCTATGCCGCCGCCGTCCGGTCGCGCACCGACGTGACGGTGGATCAGGCGGCCGTGGCGGCGATCAACGCACAGCTTCAGTGATTGCCAGCCGTGACGGGGTCTGACCCCCGTCGCGGCGCCGCCCGGCCGGAATGTGCCCGCCCCGGCCCTGCCAGTCCCAGCCTTGCCAGATTCAGCCTTGCCCAAATCAGCCTTGCCCGGCACAGCATTGCCCTACACAGACCTGCCCGGAACAGCCTTGAAGGACGACAATCCCATGGCGCTATCGCCCGACTTTGAGACGTTCGCCGCTGGCTATGACCGTGGTGAAAATCAGGTGGTCTGGACCCGTCTGGCGGCTGATCTGGACACGCCGGTGTCGTTGATGCTGAAACTGGGCGATGCGGGCATCAACACCTTCATGCTGGAAAGCGTCACCGGCGGCGAGGTGCGCGGCCGCTATTCGATGATCGGCCTGAACCCCGACCTGATCTGGGAGTGTCGCGGCGCCACCAGCCGCACCAACCGCGCGGCGCGCTATGACCCGGACGGTTTCGTGACGGACGGCACCGATCCCCTGACCGCCCTGCGCGGCCTGATCGCGGAAAGCCGCATCGCCTTGCCCGCCGATCTGCCCGCCGCCAGCGCGGGGCTGTTCGGATATCTCGGCTATGACATGATCCGGCTGGTGGAACGCCTGCCCCATGTGAACCCCGACCCGCTGGACCTGCCCGACGCGGTGATGCTGCGGCCGTCGGTCATGGCGGTGCTGGACGGGGTGAAGGGCGACGTGATCCTTGTGGCACCCGCATGGACGGGCGGCGATCTGTCCGCGCGGGCCGCCTATGCGCAGGCCGCCGAACGGGTGCACGACGCGGAACGCGCCCTCGACCGCAGCGTGCCGCAGACCCATGCGCTGGCCGACCCCGCCCCCATCGCAGAGCCGGTGTCGAACTTCACCCACGCGGGCTACCTCGCGGCGGTCAAGGCGGCGAAGGACTACATCCGCGCCGGCGACATCTTTCAGGTGGTCCCGTCGCAGCGCTGGACGCAGGACTTCCGAGAGCCGCCCTTCGCGCTCTACCGCTCCCTGCGGCGGACCAATCCGTCGCCCTTCATGTTCTACTTCAACTTCGGCGACTTTCAGGTGATCGGCGCCAGCCCGGAAATCCTCGTGCGCGTCTTCGGGCGCGAGGTCACGATCCGCCCCATTGCAGGCACCCGCAAGCGCGGTGCCACCCCCGCCGAGGATGCGGCGCTCGAGGCGGATCTGCTGGCGGATCAGAAGGAGCTGGCGGAACACCTGATGCTGCTGGATCTGGGCCGCAACGACACCGGCCGCGTCAGCAAGGTGGGCACCGTGCGCCCGACGGAACAGTTCATCGTGGAACGCTATTCCCACGTCATGCACATCGTCAGCAACGTGGTGGGCGAGTTGCGCGACGACCAAGACGCGCTGTCGGCGTTCTTTGCAGGCATGCCAGCCGGGACCGTGTCAGGTGCCCCCAAGGTCCGCGCGATGGAGATCATCGACGAGCTGGAGCCGGAAAAGCGCGGCGTCTATGGCGGCGGCTGCGGATACTTTTCGGCCAACGGCGACATGGACATGTGCATCAGCCTGCGCACCGCCGTACTGAAGGACGGGAAGCTCTATATTCAGGCCGGTGGCGGTGTCGTCTATGACAGCGACCCCGAGGCGGAGTATCAGGAAACCGTCCACAAATCGAACGCCATCCGCAAGGCCGCCGCCGATGCAGCCATGTTCACCGCCAAGGGCAACCGTTAGCCTGACAGCCAGAGGAGACCCGCGATGCGCACCCTGATCCTGATGCTGCCCCTGATCGCCGCCGCCTGCGCGTCCAGCACCGCCACGGGCCCACTGGGCCGGCACGAGGTCGTGGCCGTCGAGGCCGACGACCTGCTGAAGCTGCGCGCAGGTCCCGGCACCGGTTACGACGTCATCATCGGCCTGCCGAACGGTGCCGTGGTGGACGTACTGACCTGCGAACCCGCCGGCAGCACGCAATGGTGCGAAGTCAGGCTCGACCAGCCCGGCGGGCCGCGCGGGCACGTGTCAAAGGCGTATCTGCGCAAGCTCTGATCGCGTGACGCGCCCCCGCGCTGACAGCCTAACCCTGCGGCAGCGCCAGCAGCGTGGCCGACAAGGGGGCCAACGACACCTCGTCCGCGCGGGCGGCGGATCCCCACAGGATCAACGCGCTGATCGTGTCGGGCCGCAGTCGCCCCAGCAGGACGATGCCGGACTGCTGCCGGGCCCGAAACGCCGCCTCGTCCACGAAACGGCGGATCACGCGGGCGTCCTGACCGTTGCCGTCCAGATCGCGGTAGATCGTGGTGGCGGGCACGGCGGCGTCCGCCGCCACCCGCAGGCCGCTGTTCAACCCCTGATCCGGGATCACCAGACCGCGGCCCGTCACCGCAAGGTCGGCCACGATCCGGTCCGTCACCGCCGCATCCGGGGACGTGTCGCCCGTCTCGACCACCGCCACCGCGCGCGGCAGGGCGGCAAAGGTCGCCTCCAGCGTCACGGCGGCGTCCGACGGGGTCGCACCTGCGGGAAAGGCGGCCAGCGCCGCGACCTCGATCCCGGCTGCGGTGTAGTCGGCCATCCGTGCGGCGGCGTCGGGGGCGGAGGGGTCCAGCAGGACGGTCACGGCAAAAGGCACATCCGCCAGCAGCCGCGCCCCGTCCGGCAAGGAGCCGTCGTCGAGGATCACGATGCTCATCAACGGCAGGTCGAGGGCGTTGTCATGAAAGGCGCCGTATTGCACGAGGGCCGACACGACGGCGGGTGCAGCCTCGGGCGCGGGATCGTCGGACGGCAGCGGGTCCGTCACGGCGGGACGACGCACGACGACGCCGCCGGTGCCACCGGGCAGGCCGGTCGTGGGGGTGCCGATCAGGGCGGTCACGCCGGGCCTGTCGCCGGGGGTCGTGTCCGCACCGGGGCCATCCGCACCGGCGTCATTGCCCGCGGCTGGTGCCGCCACATCCGCGTCCTGCACCGTTTCCGCACCTGCCACCGCAGCCGCACCGCCATCCGGTTCAGGCACGGCGACAGTCATCGTCGCACTGCCCTGCGATGGAGCAGCGTCGGCCATGTCATCGCCGGAGGTCGCGGGTGTGGCGGCGGCGGTCGCGCGGCCCGCCGCGTCGTCCGCCGGTGTGGCCTGCGGCGTCGTGGGTGGGGTCGCGTCGGCGGGCAGCACTTCGACCAGAGCGGTCCCTTCGGACGGCGGCGCAATGCTGCCCGCAT
The DNA here is from genome assembly GCF_900110065.1 of Loktanella fryxellensis. Taxonomy (GTDB): domain Bacteria; phylum Pseudomonadota; class Alphaproteobacteria; order Rhodobacterales; family Rhodobacteraceae; genus Loktanella; species Loktanella fryxellensis. Next base: position 208,549 of record NZ_FOCI01000001.1, read on the forward strand.
CGTCGATCACCGTCACCTCGGCTGGGCCGGGAGGCGTGGCGGTGTCGGTCCCGATGACGATATCGGCCTCAGGCGCGGGGATCGCCGGGGCAACGCCCTGCGGATTGGGCAGCACGGTCGCCTCGCCGGTTGGGGCGGTCACGGGCGCGGCCTCGACCGGGGGCGATGGCGGCACGATCACGGCCGCTGCCGTCTGCGGCGGGACGGCGGGGGCCGGATCGGGCGTGGCAGGGGGCGTGCCGGCGATGGGTGCGACGGGTTCGGCCGGTGTTGCGCCACGGCTGGCTGGCGCATCGTCCGCCACGACCGGCGCTGGCTGCACCGATGGCACGGCTGGCGACACGATCACCGGCGCATCCGTCAGGGGGGCGGCTGCGGGCGCGGTGCGGCTCCCGGCCTCATCTGTTGCCGGCGCGACCGAGGCGACGGGCGTGTCGATGCTGGGGGTGTCGCCGACGGGCGCATCGTCGGCAGGAGTTTTGCCGACAGGCACATCGCCGACAGGCTCATCAGCGGCAGGCACCACAGGCACTCCAGTCTGCGATGCTGCGACATCGGTCGCCGTCGCGGCCTCCGCAGGTGCGCCTGTCCCTTCGCGGCCCGCCACAGGCGATGCGTCGCCGCCAGGTTGTGGCGTCACCAGTGACAGGCCCGCAAGTCCCGCCCCGCCGATCACGATGCCCCAGACCGCGCCCTTGAGAAATGCCATCGCCCTGCCCCTACCTTGCGTGACGCCGTCACCTCGCGGTCCGCGTCATCATCCGGCCGTCCAGCCCATGCCGGGATGCGACGGCCTGCGGCCTTGACGCCTGCCCGCGTCCTGCCCCATATCGTCCCAACCTATACCGTGAGGCGCCGGGCCTTCGGTAGCCCCTAATTGCCCCGCGATGGGGGAGGCGTCATGATCCTGCTGATCGACAACTACGACAGTTTCACCTACAACCTCGTGCATTATCTGGGCGATCTGGGGGCCGACGTGGTCGTCCACCGCAACGATGCGCTGGATGTGCAGGCGGCGATGGCCCTGCGCCCCGACGCCATCGTGCTGTCGCCGGGCCCCAAAGCGCCCGCGCAGGCCGGCATCTGCCTGCCCCTGACGCTGGCCGCCGCCGAGGCGCGCATCCCGCTGCTCGGCGTGTGCCTGGGCCACCAGACCATCGGCGAGGCGTTCGGCGGCACCGTCGTGCGCTGCCACGAGATCGTGCACGGCAAGATGGGCACCATGCATCACGCAGGCCAGGGCGTCTTCCGCGGTCTTCCGGACCCGTTTCAGGCCACCCGCTACCACAGCCTCGTGGTGGACCGCGCCACCCTGCCCGACGTACTGGAGGTGACGGCGCATCTGGAGGACGGCACCATCATGGCCCTGCGGCACCGCACGCTGCCCATCGAGGGCGTGCAGTTCCACCCCGAAAGCATCCGCAGCGAACACGGCCACCGGATGCTGCAGAACTTTCTCGACACCGCGGGCGCGCCTGCATGAGCGATGCGCTGAAGCCGCTGATCGCCGCTGCCGCCGACGGCCCGCTGACCCGCGCGCAGGCCGAGGCCGCCTTCGGCATCCTGTTCGCCGGAGATGCCACGCCCGCGCAGATCGGCGGGCTGCTGATGGCGCTGCGCACGCGCGGCGAGACGGTGGATGAATACGCCGCCGCAGCAAGCGTGATGCGCGCGAAATGCCTGCCCGTGCAGGCCCCTGCGGGCGCCATCGACATCGTCGGCACGGGGGGCGACGGCAAGCATACGCTGAACATCTCGACCGCGACCGCCTATGTCGTGGCGGGGGCCGGCGTGCCTGTGGCCAAGCACGGCAATCGCAACCTCAGCTCGAAATCCGGCACCGCCGACGTGCAGACCGCCATGGGCGTCAACGTCATGGTCGGGCCCCGCGCGGTCGAGGCGTGTCTGGCCGAGGCCGGGATCGGCTTCATGATGGCCCCGCTGCACCATCCGGCCATGGCGCATGTCGGGCCGGTGCGCGCGGAACTGGGAACGCGGACGATCTTCAACATCCTCGGCCCCCTGACCAATCCCGCCGGGGTGAAACGCCAGTTGACGGGTGCCTATCGCCGCGACCTGATCCGCCCGATGGCCGAAGTGCTGCTGAACCTCGGGTCCGACGCCGCATGGCTGGTCCACGGATCGGACGGCACCGACGAGCTGGCGATTTCGGGCGTCAGCTGGGTCGCCGAACTGCGCGACGGCACCGTGACCGAACGCGAGGTTCACCCCGAAGATGCGGGCCTGCCCGTCCACCCGTTCGAGGCCATCGTCGGTGGGTCGCCGGAGGAGAACGCGACCGCCTTCCGTGCCTTGCTGGCGGGAGAGCGCGGTGCCTTCCGCGACGCCGTGCTGCTGAACGCCGCCGCTGCCCTGCTGGTGGCAGGTCGCGTGGATGCGCTGCCGGATGGTGTGGCACTGGGAGCGTCCAGCATCGACAGCGGACGCGCGGCACAGGCGGTGGCGACCGTGGCGCGCATCACCAGCGCCGCGTGACCGGCGCCGCCCTCGGCATCGGCGCATGGGCCGACCTGCCGTTCTTCAGCCAGACTTGGCCCGCCATTGCCGCACGGCTGGATGCATCGACCAACCCGGTGCTGCCCCCCGCCCATCTGCGGTTCAAGGCGCTTGCGCTGACGCCGCCCGATGCGGTGCGCGTCGTGATCCTCGGGCAGGACCCCTACCATACCCCCGGCAAGGCGGATGGTCTGGCCTTCTCGATCCCGCAAGGCTTCGGTGGACGGCTGGATAGCCTCGGCAACATCTTCAAGGAGTTGCGCGACGATCTGCATGTCGCGCGCAAACAGACCGACCTGTCCGACTGGGCCGCGCAAGGCGTGCTGCTGCTGAACACCGCGCTGAGCGTGCCGCAGGGCCGTGCCGGCGGTCATGCCCGGCTGGGGTGGGACACCCTGACCCGTCAGGTCATCGCAAGGCTGTCAGACCGCCCCCGCGCCTACGCCCTGTGGGGCCGCCACGCGCAGGGCTTTGCGCCGGACACCGCGCGCGGCGATATGGTCATCGCCAGCGCCCACCCGTCGCCCCTGTCCGCACACGCGGGGTTTTTCGGATCGCGGCCATTTTCAACGGTGAACGACTGGCTTAGATACCGGGGGGAACCACCGATAGACTGGTGACCCTTTCAAAGGTGAAGCCCGACATGAGCGCGACCATCCTCGACACGATCAAGACCTACAAGCTGGAGGAGATCACCGCCGCCAAGGACGCCGTGCCGCTGGCCACGCTGGAACAGCAGGCCCGCGACGCCACGCCGCCACGCGGCTTTGCCCGCGCCGTGCAGGCGGCGGCACGCGACGGCTACGGCCTGATCGCCGAGGTGAAGAAGGCCAGCCCGTCCAAGGGTCTGATCCGCTCCGACTTCGACCCCGCTGCCCTCGCCGCCGCCTATGCGGCGGGTGGTGCCGCCTGCCTGTCGGTGCTGACCGACACCCCGTCGTTCCAGGGCAGCCCAGAGGCCCTGATACAGGCCCGCGCCGCCTGCGACCTGCCGGTGCTGCGCAAGGATTTCATGTACGACACCTATCAGGTGGTACAGGCCCGCGCCTGGGGCGCGGACGCGATCCTCATCATCATGGCCAGCGTCAGCGACGCGCAGGCGCAGGAGCTGGAGGCGGCGGCGACCCAGTGGGGCATGGACGTGCTGATCGAGGTGCATGACCGCAGTGAGCTGGACCGGGCGGCGCTGCTGGCGGCCCCCTTGCTGGGGATCAACAACCGCGACCTGCGCAGCTTCGACGTCAGCCTCGACGTGACGCGGACCCTGTCCAAGCATGTGCCGGCCGACAAGACCATCGTCAGCGAAAGCGGTCTGACCGGCCCCGCAGACCTCGCCGACCTCGCCCGCTACGGCGCGCGGTGTTTCCTGATCGGCGAAAGCCTAATGCGGCAGGCGGACGTGGCGCAGGCGACCCGCGACCTGCTGGCCAGCCCGCTGACCGCCGCGGGGTTCTGACGGATGCCGCTGTCGCACTTCGACGACCAAGGCCATGCGCACATGGTCGATGTGTCGGACAAGGCGGTGACGTCCCGCGTGGCGGTGGCCGAAGGTCACATCACGATGACCGCGCAAACCCTTGCATTGATTACACAAGGCCGCGCCGCCAAGGGCGACGTGCTGGGCACAGCACGGCTGGCGGGGATCATGGGTGCGAAACGCTGCGCCGACCTGATCCCCCTGTGCCACCCGCTGCCGATCACCAAGGTCGCAGTGGATCTGACGCCGGATGACACGCTGCCCGGCGTCCGCATCACCGCCACCGTCAAGACCACCGGCCAGACAGGAGTCGAGATGGAGGCGCTGACCGCCGTCAGCATCGCCGCCCTGACCGTGCACGACATGGTCAAGGCGGTACAGAAGGACATGGTCATCGGCGGCATCCGCGTGACGCTGAAGGACGGCGGCAAGTCGGGCCGCTACAGCGCATGATCAGCGTCGAAGACGCCCTGCAAAAGCTGCTCGCCCTCGTGCAGCCACTGGGGGTCGAGGATGTGCCGCTGGGCCGCGCCCATGGCCGCGTTCTGGCGCAGGCTGTCGTGGCGCGGCGCAGTCAACCGCCCTTCGCCGCCTCCGCCATGGACGGCTATGCGGTGGCGGGTGCGGCTGCCGCGCCCGGTGCCACCTTCCACGTGACCGGCGCCTCCGCGGCGGGCCACATGTTCGACGGCGCCGTGGGGCCGGGTCAGGCCGTGCGCATCTTTACCGGCGCACCGCTGCCGCCCGGCACCGACCGCGTCGTGATCCAGGAGGATGTGGACCGCACCGGCGACAGCATCCGCCTGCACGATGCGCTGGACGACAGCCTGCACGTCCGCCCCGTCGGCGCCGACTTCTCTGAAGGTATGACACTGTCCGCCCCCCGTATCCTGCGGCCCGGCGACATCGCCCTTCTGGCCGCGATGAACGTGGCGACCGTGCCCGTCATGTGCCGCCCCACCGTGGCGATCATCGCCACGGGGGACGAGCTTGTGCAACCGGGCGAGGTCCCCGGCCCCGACCAGATCATCGCATCGAACAGCCACGGCCTTGCCGCGCTGATCGCACAGGCTGGTGCCGTGCCGCGCCTGCTGCCCATCGCGCGTGACACCCGCGAAAGCCTGTCGCTGGCTTTCGATCTGGCGGCGGGTACCGACCTGATCCTGACCATCGGCGGTGCGTCCGTTGGCGACCACGATCTGGTCGCGGCGGCGGCGGCGGACAAGGGACTGGACCGCGCGTTCTACAAGGTCGCGATGCGTCCCGGCAAGCCGCTCATGGCAGGCCGCATGGGCGCTGCGGCGATGATCGGCCTGCCGGGGAACCCTGTGGCCGCAATGGTTTGCGGCCATGTCTTCGTGTTGCCGGTGCTGCGGCGGATGTTGGGGCTGGGCGATGCCCCCACGCCGCGCACATGGGCCACGCTGACCCACGCGCTGCCCGCCAACGGGCCGCGCGAACACTACATGCGGGCGCATCTGGACGGCGACCACCTGACCGTTGCCGACCGGCAGGATTCGTCGCTGCTGACCGTGCTGGCGCAGGCCAACGCGCTGGCGGTGCGACCGGTCGGCGATGCGGCGCGGGCGGCGGGCGATCAGTTGCAGGTGGTGGCGATCTAGGCTTTGACACAAAACGGGAACAGGTGTAGAACATCCATGACTACACCTTTTCCGATCTCTGCCAGCGGGGCCAGCCATGTTGACCAAGAAGCAACTCGATCTTCTGAACTTCATACATACCCGCGTGCAGCGCGATGGTGTCTCCCCCTCGTTCGAGGAAATGAAGGAGGCGCTTGATCTGCGGTCGAAGTCGGGCATCCACCGCCTGATCACGGCGCTGGAGGAACGTGGTTTCATCCGTCGCATGGCGCACCGCGCGCGCGCGCTTGAAATCGTGAAGCTGCCGGATGCGATGATGGGTGGTGCCATGATGGGTGGCACACCCAAGGCCCCCCGCGCAGGCTTTGCGCCCAAGGTGATCGACGGCGACCGCCCCGACCGGATTCCCGCCGCCGCGCAGGCGGTCAGCAGCATCGCCGCAGTCGAATTGAACGTGATGGGACGCATCGCCGCCGGTGTGCCGATCGCCGCCATTTCGGAAGTGTCGCATTCCGTCGCCGTGCCGCAATCGATGCTGGGACGCGGCGAACACTACGCCCTCGAGGTGCGGGGCGATTCGATGATCGAGGCTGGGATCAACGACGGCGACGTGGTCGTGATCCGCGAAACCACCAGCGCCGACAACGGCGACATCGTCGTGGCACTGGTCGACGATCAGGAGGCCACGTTGAAACGGTTCCGCCGCGTCGGCACTTCGATCGCGCTGGAGGCGGCGAACCCGGCCTATGAGACGCGGGTGTACCGCGACGATCAGGTCAAGGTGCAGGGCAAGCTGGTGGGACTGATCCGCACGTATTGAAACGTTGCAGGGCGATGTGTCGTCGGTGCACCTGATGGACTGCGGTTTACGGTAGCGCTGCGGGTCCAGCGTCAGCGGCTCTGCGTTGAGGCGGCGACGACGGCCGTCAGACCTTGCGGCTGTGACGCTCTTGCGCGCGGTGCGCCCGTCCATGGCCGCATCCCCGTCACCGCATTCGCCGACGTGACGACCAGCCCGCCGTCCGCATCCAGTCCCAGTGCCACGGCACCCGTGTCGCGCAGGGTCCTTTCGTCGAAGACGCGGCAGGGTCGCGGTCCGGCGTCCGGTTCATTGCTGATCAGGATGTCGGCCCCGGCGCAGCCTTGCAGTTGCGCCAGTTCGACCTTGCCGCGCACCAACAGGATGCGCCATTGGCCAAGTGCGGCCGTAGCCTGCCGCCCGTCAACGACGATGCCGCGGCGCGCGGCGGCGATGACCTGATCTGCCGCCGTGCCGTCGTTTTCCAGCCAGACGCCTGCGATGAAGGCATCGGACTTCGGCGCGGACAGGGCGCGCCCGTCGGACCCCATAACCCCGATCAATCCGCCGCTGTCGGCGATCAGCACGGCAGGTCGTGGGCTGGTGGACCAGATCAGCGCGACAGCGGCCAGCCCCGGCAGGCCCAGCCAGCGCGCGCGGCCCTGCCACAGGATCAGCCAGACCAGCACCAACGCCAGCAGCGGCAGCACGATGGGGTCCGGCGTCGGCACGTGGCTGACGGCACCGCCCCAACCCGCGACGGTCGCGGCCACCCACAACGTCCACCGCAGGCCAAGGCCCGCGACCCACAGCGCCAATGGCGCCAGACCCAGCGGGGCCAGCACCGCCGCCGCCACCATCGCGGGCATCGTCACGGCGCCGATCACCGGCACCGCCAATAGGTTGGCGATCAGACCATAATGCGAAATCTGGTTGAAATGCAGGGCCGCGAAAGGTGCCGAGCCGAGCCCGGCCACCAGCGAGGAGACGACCAGCGCCACCGCGGGCCGCAGCCAGCGTGGCCCCAGATTGCGGCCGCGCATTGCCCGGAACGCCACGATCAGCGCGGCGGTGGCGGCGAAGGACATCTGGAACCCCGGCCCGGTCAGGGCGTGCGGTTGCAGCATCAGAACGAGGGTCGCAGCCACCGCCAGCCCCCGCAGCGATAGCGCCTGCCTGTCCAGCAGGATCGCGATCAGCAGCACAGCGACCATGATGTAGGACCGCTCGGTCGCCACGTCGCCGCCCGACAGCGCCAGATAGACCGCGCCGACGGCCAAGGCCACGACCGCCGCGATCTTCTTGACCGGCAGCCGTAGGGCCACGGCGGGCCACAGCGACAGACCGACCCGCACGATGGCAAAGATGAACCCCGTCAGCATCCCCATATGCAGGCCAGAGATCGACACGATGTGATACAGGTTCGACGCCCGCAGCGCCTCCTGACTCTCGACGCTCATGCCAGAACGGTCGCCGATGGCGATGGCGGCGGCGAACCCGCCCGCATCGCCCGGCAGGCGCGCCTGGATCGCGGCGGAAATCGCCATGCGGGTGTCGAATACCCACAGCCGCCAGTCGCCCGTGGGCGCCGCCAGCGACAGGACCGGGGTTTGCGTATAGCCGATGGCGCCCAGCCCTTGAAACCACGCATGGCGGCGGAAATCGAAGCCGCCGGGTTCCGCCGGCCCCGCGGGCGGCGACAGGTGCCCGGTCAGGATCAGCGTCTGGCCGGGCAGGAACGGGGCCCCCGGCTGATCGCCGTGCAGCGACACGCGCACGCGCCCCGGCGTGCGGTCGGGGGCCACGCGGTCCAGCCGCACGCGGTCCAGCGTCAGGCGCACCGCCTCGCTGGCCGAGCGGTCGATGTGCACCAGACGCCCCTCGATGGGTCCATAATAGCGAAAACCGAGCACTGGATCGGCGGCGACCTGCGTCTCGATCTTGGCCAGCACCGCGCCGCTGGCAATCAGGGCAAGGGCCAGCCACAGCGGTCTGACCGGCAGCGCGATCCAGCGGGCGGCCAGCACCACGACGACGGCCAACCCCGCCAACGCCACGAACGCCGCTCCACCCGGCTCGGACAGCAGCGCGAAATAGCCGCCGATCCCCAATGCGAGCGCCACCGGCACCCAGCAGATCAGGCTGCCCCGCTGGGCCAGCAGGGCGCCGGACAGGATCGCTTGCACTTGTGTCCGCCCCCCGCTTTACCTATCCCCACACCACGCACGCCACCCTGCGCCACGCGTGGTAAACCAGAGGTTAACGCCAGCATGACGACACCCACCCCCACCCCGCCCGTGACCCGCTTCGCCCCCTCGCCCACGGGTGCGCTGCACATCGGCGGCGCACGGACGGCGTTGTTCAACTGGCTTTATGCCCGCGGTCAGGGCGGCACGTTCCTCTTGCGGATCGAGGATACGGACACCGCCCGGTCCGACCCCGCGCATACGCAGGTGATCCTCGACGGACTGCGGTGGCTCGGCCTCGACTGGGACGGAGAGCCCGTGCATCAGGGCACCCGCGCCGCGCGCCACGCCGACGTGGCGCAGCAGATGCTGGCCGCCGGGACCGCGTTCAAATGCTTCTCCACCCCCGAAGAGATCGAGGCGTTCCGTGAAAAGGCCCGTGCCGAGAAGGGCTCGACCCTGTTCCGCTCGCCCTGGCGCGACGTGGCCCCGGCGGACCATCCCGACGCCCCCTTCGCGGTGCGGATCAAGGCGCCGCGCGACGGGTCCACCACGCTGCATGACGAGGTGCAGGGCGATGTGACGTGGTCGAACGACCAGCTCGACGACATGGTGCTGCTGCGCTCGGACGGCACGCCGGTCTATATGCTTGCTGTCGTCGTGGACGACCACGACATGGGCGTCACCCACGTGATCCGCGGGGACGACCACTTGTCGAACGCCTTTCGCCAGAACATGATCTACGACGCAATGGGCTGGGCGAAACCCGTGCTGGCGCATATCCCGCTGATCTTCGGCCCCGACGGCAAGAAGCTGTCCAAGCGTCACGGTGCCACCGCGGCGGCGGAATATCAGGCGCTGGGTTATCCGGCGGCGGGCATGCGCAACTACCTGACGCGACTGGGCTGGAGCCATGGCGACGACGAGGTGTTCACCGACGCGCAGGCGCGCGACTGGTTCGATCTGGAGGGAATCGGCAAATCGCCCGCCCGTTTCGACACCAAGAAGCTGGAGCATGTCAGCGGCCAGCACATCGCCATGACCGACGATGCGGCCCTGCTGCAGGAACTGGAGGCGTATCTGGCCGCCACAGGTGCTGCAGCCCTGACCCCGCGTCAGCGCGACGGCATGCTGCGGGCCATGCCGCATCTGAAGGACCGCGCAAAGACCTTTCCCGAGATCATTGAAAAGGCTCACTTCGTCCTGATCGAAGGGCACGTCGTGCCGGACGAGAAATCGGCGGCACAGCTCGATGCTGTGGCGCAGCGATATTTCGCAGAATTGACGCCGCACCTGCAAAATGTTACGTGGGACCGCACTGCACTGGAGGAGGCGATTGCCACCTTTGCGACCGCCCACGACACCAAATTGGGCAAGCTTGCCGGGCCGCTGCGCGCCGCCCTTGCAGGACGGTCGGTTTCCCCCAGCGTCTTTGACATGATGCTGGTGCTGGGACGGGATGAAACCCTGTCGCGGCTCCGGGCCTTCGCAGCTTGAGGTCACGCCGCCTTTACGCAACCCGTGTAAGTCTGGCGGACCTTCGACGACACGCAGGCCGCCGACGGGGCGGTCGCCGACAAAAGGGACTGACATGGCCGAATCCACGAAATCCGCGACACTGATCATCGACGGGCAATCCTACGAATTGCCGATCTTCACGCCGACCGCAGGCCCCGACGTCATCGACATCCGCAAACTCTATGCGCAGGCGGGCGTGTTCACCTACGATCCGGGTTTCACCTCGACCGCGTCCACCGACAGCACCATCACCTTCATCGACGGCGACAAGGGCGAATTGCTGCACCGCGGCTATCCCATCGACCAGCTGGCGGCACAGTCGCACTACCTCGAGGTGTGCTACCTGCTGTTGCACGGCGAATTGCCGAACGCCGAACAACTGGAAGAGTTCGAATACCTGGTCACGCATCACACGATGCTGCACGAGCAGATGATGAACTTCTTCCGGGGCTTCCGGCGCGATGCGCACCCGATGGCCGTCATGGTCGGCGTGGTCGGCGCGATGTCCGCGTTCTATCATGACAGCACCGACATCCACGATGCAAAGCAGCGCGAAATCGCGGCCTTCCGCCTGATCGCCAAGATGCCGACGATCGCCGCGATGGCGTTCAAGTATTCGGTCGGCCAGCCGTTCGTCTATCCGCGCAACGATCTGGATTACGCCTCGAACTTCCTGCACATGTGCTTCAGCGTGCCGTCGGAAACCTACCGCGTCGATCCGATCCTCGCACGTGCGATGGACCGCATCTTTACCCTGCATGCGGACCACGAACAGAACGCATCGACCTCGACCGTGCGTCTGGCGTCGTCATCGGGGGCCAACCCCTTCGCTTGCGTCGCCGCCGGCATCGCCTGCCTGTGGGGCCCCGCGCACGGCGGTGCCAATCAGGCCTGTCTGGAAATGCTGCGTGAAATCGGCACCGTGGACCGCATTCCCGAATACATCGCGCGGGCCAAGGACAAGAACGATCCGTTCCGCCTGATGGGCTTCGGCCACCGCGTCTACAAGAACTTCGATCCCCGCGCGACCGTGATGAAGGAATCCGCCGACGAGGTGCTGAACCTGCTGGGGATCGAGAACAACGAGGTGCTGAAGGTCGCCAAGGCGCTGGAGAAGGCCGCGTTGGACGACCCCTACTTCACAGAGAAGAAGCTGTTCCCGAACGTCGACTTCTATTCGGGCATCATCCTCGAGGCGATGGGGTTCCCCACAGCCATGTTCACGCCGATCTTTGCCGTGTCGCGGACCATCGGTTGGGTCAGCCAGTGGCAGGAACAGCTGTCCGATCCGCAGTTGAAGATCGGTCGCCCCCGCCAGCTCTATATGGGTGCGACGGAACGCGACTACGTCGATATCGAAAAACGCTGACCGCACACCGCAGACGTGAAAAACGCCCCGCCGATCCGGCGGGGCGTTCTGCGTTCAGGGGTCGGACTTAGGCGGCCTCGGCATCGTCCAGCGTCGGGTAATCGGTATACCCCTCTGCCCCGCCACCATAGAACGTGTCCTGATCGCCTTCGTTGAGCGCCGCGCCATCCGCGAACCGGCGCGGCAGGTCGGGGTTGGCGATGAACGCACGCCCGAACGACACCGCATCCGCATGGCCATCTGCGATCGCCTTGGCGGCGCTGTCCGCGTCGTAGCCACCGTTGGCGATGTAGAATCCGTCATAAAGCTTGCGCAGGCGCTTCAGCAGATCGGCCCCCTTCGGGTCCGCGTTGCTTCCCGGAAAGCTCTCCACGACGTGCAGATAGGCCAGGTTGTAGCCGTTCAGCATCTTGTAGATTTCGGCGAAATGCGCTTCCGGGTCGCTGTCGGACATGTCGCTGGCCTGACCCAGCGGCGACAGGCGGATGCCGGTCCGGTCGGCGGGCCAATGATCGGCCACCGCGTCCAACACTTCCTTCAGGAACCGCATCCGGTTCTCGGTGCTGCCGCCATAGCCGTCTGTGCGATCGTTCACGCCGTCCTGCAGGAACTGGTCAATCAGATAGCCGTTCGCCGCATGGACCTCGATCCCGTCGAAGCCCGCGACCTTCGCCAGTCGCGCCGCCTCGGCGTAGTCGGCGACGGTCGCCTTGATCTGTTCCTCGGTCAGCGCATCGGGCTTGGAACAATCTTCGAACCCGTTGGCGGTGAAGGTCTGGCTTTTCGCCGCGCGGTCGGTGGAGGACACGGGGTTGCGGCCATCAGGCAGCAGCGACACGTGGCTGATCCGACCGACGTGCCACAGTTGCAGGATGATCTTGCCACCCTCGGCGTGGACGCCATCCACGATCTTCTTCCACGCATGGGCCTGCTGTTCGGTGTGGATGCCCGGCGTGTCGAGGTAGCCCTTGCCCATGGGCGAGATCTGCGTGGCTTCCGCGATGATCACACCGGCGGTGGCGCGTTGACGATAGTAGGTCGCGGCAAGGTCACCTGGTACGCCGTCGCCCTGCGCGCGGTTGCGCGTCAGCGGGGCCATCAGCACGCGGTTCTGCATGGCGATCGCACCCATGCGTGCGGGTGCGAACAACGGGTCGGTCTGGTCGGTGGTCATCGAGAAACTCCTGCGACGTGAACTGTCGCAGGGCGAACGCCGGCTGGCCGGGCTTGTTCCGCGCCTCTGCCCCTCAACGCCCGGTGAACTGCGCCTTGCGCTTCTGCATGAAGGCCGTGACCCCCTCGCGGAAGTCATCGGTGCGTCCGCAGGCACCCTGCAACCGCGCCTCCAACGCCAGTTGCTGCGTCAGATCGTTGTCGAAGGAGGCGCGCAGCGCCGTCTTGATGTGGCCGTAGGTGGCGGTCGGGCCCTGCGCCAGATGCCGTGCCCGGGCCTGCCAGTGATCGGCGAAGGTGGCGGCGTCCGCCACCTCGTAGATCATGCCCCAGTCCAGCGCCTGTGCCGCCGAAATCTGGTCCGTGAACAGCGCCGCCCCCATCGCCCGCGCCAGCCCCACCTGTCGCGGCAGGAACCACGTGCCGCCCGCGTCCGGGATCAGCCCGATCCGGGCGAAGGCCTGCACGAAATACGCATCCGACGACGCGATCACCACGTCGGCCACGAGGGCGAGGTTCGCCCCCGCCCCCGCCGCAGGGCCGTTCACGGCGGCGATGGTCGGAATCGGGCAGTCGATGATCGCCTGCAGCATCGGCACGTATTCGTCGCGCAGCGTCGCTTCCAGATCCAGCGTGGCGCTGCCGTCGTTCAGGTCCTGCCCGGAACAGAACGCACGGCCCGCCCCGGTCAGAACCACGACGCGGCCCATGTCGGGGGCGTCACGGAACGCCTGCGTCACCTCGGCCCGCATGCCGGAGTTCATGGCGTTCATCTTGTCGGGACGGTTCAGGGTGATCGTGACCACGTCCGCTGCGGTCGTCACGGTGATGTCGGTGTAATCCATGGTGCGCTCTCCCAGCCGCTTTGGCGCAGGATAGATGATGGCACGCCGTCATAAAGCGGAACGGTACGTCAGATCAGGGATGCAGGATGCGGTCCAGATCGCGCTGTTCCGCCTCGGTCAGCGCGACTTCGGTCGGGGGACGCCTGCGGATCGTGACCCAGCCGACGATCAGCGCCAGCAGCAGCAGCACGGGCGCGGCCGCCCACAGGATTAGGTTGGCCCCCCGCGTGTCCGGTTCCAGCAACACGAACTCGCCGTAACGCGCCACGAGGAAATCGATCACTTCCTGATCGCTGTCGCCTGCCACCAGCCGTTCGCGCAGCAGGATGCGCAGGTCGCGGCTGATCGGGGCGTTCGATTCGTCGATGCTCTCGTTCTGGCAGACCGGGCACCGCAACCCTTCCGAGATGTCGCGCGCCCGCGCCTCCAGCGCCGCGTCGGGCAGGATCTCGTCCGGTTGGACGGCCCATGCGGGGGCCGCCAGCAGCGTCAGGATCAGCAGCAGCCATTTCATTCCGCGGGCACCGCCTTCGCGTCGGGCTTCGGGTCGCGCGCGCCGACGGCGAACCGCAACCGCCGGTCGGTGAGGGATATGATGCCACCGATGGCCATCAGGATCGCGCCGCCCCAGATCCAGTTGGCGAAGGGCTTGATATAGACGCGCATCGCATAGCCGCCGTTCGCCTGCGGATCGCCGATCACCACGTAGACGTCTCGCAGGATGCCGTTGTCGATCGCGGCCTCTGTCGTGGGCATCTGGGCCACGGGATAGAACCGCTTTTCCGGCTGCAGGATCATGGGCGCACCGTCGCCGCGCACCGCCGTCACCGTCGCCATGGTGGACTGATAGTTCGGCCCCTCCACCGCCTCGACCGCGTCGAGGGTGAAGGTATAGGCGCCCACGTCGAACGTCTCACCGGTCTGGACGATGCGGATATCCTCCTGCTGCCACGCGGTCATGGCGGCAACGCCGAAGATGGTCACGCCCATGCCCGCATGGGCCACCGTCTTTCCCCAGTCGCCGCGCGGCAGGCGCGTGATCCGGCCCAGACGGTCAGGCAGCCCGCCGCGCCCGGCCCGCAACCACAGGTCCACCACGGCACCGCCGACGACCCAGACGCCCAGCAGCACGCCCGCTGGTCCGACCATCGACCGTCCCGCATAGATCGCATAGAACAGCCCCGCCATCGCGAACGACAGCACGCCCAGCCCCAACAGCGGCATGCGCGCGCGGGTCAGGGTGCCGCGCTTCCACGCCAGCAGCGACCCCAGCGGCAACACGATGGCCAGCAGCACCATGAACGGCGTAAAGGCGGCGTCGAAGAACGGCGGACCGACGCTTAGCGTGCGTCCGAACACCATTTCCGCCACCAGTGGCCAGATCGTACCGATGAAGACCACGAAACAGCTGACGGCAAGCAGGATGTTGTTCAACACCAGCGCGCTTTCGCGGCTGACGGTGCCGAACGCACCCTGCGCCTGCATCACACCCGCACGCGCGGCATAGAGCGTCAGCGACCCACCAAGGAAAATGCCGAGGATCAGCAGGATGTAGACGCCCCGCTCCGGATCGTTGGCAAAGGCGTGGACAGAGGTGAGCACGCCGGACCGCACAATGAACGCACCCAGCAACGAAAACCCGAAAGCGAGGATCGCCAGCAGGATTGTCCAGCTTTTCAGCGTCTCGCGCTTTTCCACCACGATGGCCGAATGCAGCAGGGCGGCGGCGATCAGCCACGGCATGAAGCTGGCGTTTTCCACCGGGTCCCAGAACCAGAAGCCGCCCCAGCCCAGCTCGTAATACGCCCACCACGATCCCAGTGCGATGCCAACGGTCAGGAACATCCACGCGGCCAGCGTCCAGGGCCTGACCCAGCGGCCCCAGGCGGCGTCCACGCGCCCCTCGATCAAGGCGGCGACGGCAAAGCTGAACGTTATGCTCAGACCGACATAGCCGAGGTAGAGAAACGGAGGATGGAACGCGAGGCCGGGATCCTGCAACAACGGGTTTAGGTCGCGCCCGTTCAGCGGCGCATCGACCAGCCGTGCGAAAGGATTCGAGGTGAACAGGATGAAGGCATAGAACGCGACCGAAATGCTCGCCTGCACCGCCAGCACGCGCGCCTTCAGCGTCGCGGGCAGGTTGCCGCCGAACCACGCGGCGGACGCGCCGAACAGTGCCAGCGTCAGCACCCACAGCAGCATCGACCCCTCGTGGTTGCCCCACACGCCGCTGACCTTGTACAGCATCGGCTTGTCCGTGTGGCTGTTGGCATAGACCAGCGACACGCTGAAGTCCGAGGTGACGAAGGCCATCGTCAGCACGGCAAAGCTGAACCCCACGAGGATCAATTGGCTGTTGGCCGCAGGTTCGGCAAAGGTCATCCACCCCCGCCAGCCTTTGTGGGCGCCGACCAGCGGCACGATGGTCTGGGCGATGGCGACGCCAAAGGCCAGGATGAGGGCGAAGTGTGCGAGTTCAATCAACATGCCCCGGATATAGCGCATCCGCGCCGCCGGCGGAACGGGGCGGCGCACAATTCGCTGTGCGCCGCATTGTCTCGCCTCACCCCGGCAGGCCGCCCTGCACGGCCAGCGTCAGGCCCGCCACCATCAGCGTGCCGATGATCAGCCGGACCAGCCACCGCAGCGTATCCTCGATGGCACCGAGGCGGTCCGCCACGTTGGTGCGGTGCACCGTGTTGACCGCGTTGTGCGTCTCAAGTTCCGCCAGACGCCGCTCGATTGCTTCGGGCCAATCAGTCTGCACGGGCCTGCCCCCACCAGTCGGCCAAGGCCGCATTGTCGGCCGGTGCGACTGGCGCTGCGGCCGTCGGTGCGACTGGCGCTGCGGCCGTCGGTGCGACTGGCGCGGGCGGCACTGCCCGGTCCGCCTTCAGCGCCTGCCCCAGCAGCACGGTTTCCGCAACAGAGCGTTGAAATTCCTGCCCCTTCGCCTGATAGCGCGATCCGAAGTAGAAGCTGACGATCGCCCCCATCAGCCACCACAGCGGTTCCGGGATCAGCGCCACGCCGATCATACGGGTGGAAAACCAGTCGGGGCTGGTCATGGCGGAGGCGAACAGCGCCAGCGTTCCCAGCGCCAGCATTGGACGCGGCAGGCGGTTCAGCCCGTCGATCATCCGGTCGAATACGCCGGGCTTGCTGCCTGCGAACTCTGCCGCCAGTTGCGCCAGCGCCGCCTGACGGTCGTCGGAATCGCGCACCGCGCCCGCTTCCGTGTTCTCGCGGAACGCCTCGACCGTGCGGACCAACCCGCCCTGCGCCACCTGCCTCAGGACCACGCCCGCTACCTTGCCGATCACCCCCATGCTGCAATCCTTTCGCGGTGCTGTGCGTTAGTCAGGTGATAGCGCGGCGCGATGAAGCTTTCGGCCCGCGTGATCCAGCCGCCCTTGCCGCCGTCCCGTTTGCGGGCATAGCGCCTGCTGGCGGGCCGCGTGTCGGCCAGCGCGTAGTAGTAGTTGCGCCGCGCGATGCCGTAGGCATCGACCAGATGCAGCGGTGCGGCGGCCATCGCCCGTCCCGCAGCCGCCACCGTCTGCGGCCCGATAATGCCATCCACTGCGACCGCGATCCTCATCCGGTTCAACAGCCGTTGCAGGATCTTCACCGCGTGGCTGCCAGCGTTCACCTGCATGTCGAACACGGTTGCCTGCAAGGGTGCAGGAAGCCGACCGATCCCCGGTGCCTCGAAGTATTCCCTGATGAAGATGTCGATCGCCTGCGCCCGGCTGATGCGCCGCACATCGACCACATCCACCCGCCCGTCGCCGGTCAGATCGAGGCCGAGCCTGCGCAGGGTATGGATCGTGACCCCGTGGTTGGTGGCGCCACCCGGATCGTTCGGGTCGTCGACGAACCCACCTTCGCGCTGCACGATGTCTCGCGCGATGTCCTGCACGCTCTGCATGATCCGAACTCCCCATTGCGACGGGGGCAGGATCAGGCGCGGGGGTTAATTGGTTGCGACCTCATCGTCCGGTGCCACGTAGACGCCCTGATCCTTCAGCGCGTCCAGCACCTCCTTGGGCATGTAGGTCTCGTCGTGTTTCGCAAGGATTTCAACTGCCTCGAAGGTGCCGTTCACGTAGCGTCCCTGCCCGACCATGCCTTGACCCTCGGTGAACAGATCCGGAAGGATCCCCGTGTAAGTCACGGGAATCGTCGCACCCCCGTCGGTGACGCTGAACCGCACCTCGGTGCCCGTCCCCCGCTCGATCGACCCGTCGGCGACCAGACCCCCGATGCGGAACAACTCCGTCTCGCGGGGCGGGTCGCTGGCCACTTCGCTGGGCGAGTGGAAGAACTGGAACGATTCGTCCGGCAGCAGGGCCAGCAGGCCCAGTACGGCGGCGACGCAGACCCCGGACAGGGCCATGACCTGCACCCGGCGTTTCTTCTTCAGACCCTTCACAGCACTTCTCCACTCATGGGAACACGGGTGCCAGCATCAACCCGGCCGTTTCCGGCAGGCCCAGCATCAGGTTGGCGTTCTGGATCGCCTGACCGCTCGATCCCTTGGTCAGGTTATCAAGCGTGGCGATGATCTGACAGCGCCCCGGGATGCGGTCTTTCACCACACCGATGTGGCAGAAATTGCTGGCCCGGATGTGCTTGATCGACGGATGCTGGCCCAGCGGCAGCACCATCAGGAACGGCTCCTCCGCATAGGCGTCCGCCAGCGTGCGGTGCACCACCTCGGCCTCGCCCTTCACATAGACGGTGGCCAGGATGCCGCGGTTCGCAGGGATCAGGTGTGGCGTGAACTGCACCTGCACCGGGCGACCGGCGACAAGGCTGAACTCCTGATCGAACTCGCCCAGATGGCGGTGGGTGCCGCCGGCGGAATAGGCGTGCGCGCCTTCCGACAACTCAGCGTGCAGCAGATTTTCCTTCAACGACCGGCCCGCGCCCGACACGGCGGCCAGCAGGTCGATGATGATGTCATCAAGGTCGATCACCCCCGCCGCAATCAGCGGGCGCAGGGCATACTGCCCCGTCGCCGCGTTGCAGCCGGTGCCGGCGACCAGCCGTGCGCCCCGGATCTCGTCGCGATAGAACTCGGTCAGGCCGTAGACGGCCTCGGCCTGCAGGCCCAACGCGGCATGGGGTTTGCCGTACCACTTTTCGTAATCCGCCCCGTCGCGCAGTCGGAAATCGGCGGACAGATCGACGATCTTCAGATGCCGTGGCAGGTCCTTGATGACCGCCTGCGACGTGGCATGCGGCAGCGCGCAGAACACGAGGTCCACACCGGACAGGTCCATGTCCTCGATCGTGGTCAGGCGCGGCAGATCGAGGTGGCGCAGGTGCGGGAACACGTCCGCCATCGCCATCCCGGCCTTGGAATTGCCGGACAGGCCGGTGATCCGCAGGTCCAGGTGCGTGGCGATCAGCCGGACCAGTTCGGCCCCGGTATAGCCGGAGGCGCCGAGGATGGCGACGTTGTGGGTCATGATGGAACTCTCCCCTTGGGGCGTCATGTAGGCAGGACGTGACCGGGCGGCAACCGCCGCGCCGTCAGGCTGCCGTGAAGGTGATGGGATGCTTGAGGAATTGCGTGGCCCGCGCCGACACCTTCTTGGGATCGCCCGTGGTCAGGAACAGCGACTCAGTCCCGGTGCCCACCATCTCGGGTCGTCGTTCCAGATAATGCGCAAGGCTTTCCGCCACGAGGTTCGCCTGAGAGAACACCTTGACGCCTTCGCCCAGCGCGTCCTGAAACACGTCCGCCATCAGCGGGTAATGCGTGCAGCCCAGCATCGCCGCATCCGGGTCGGGCATCTTGCGCTTCAACGCGTCCACGTGGGACCGCACGAGCGCCTCGGCGAGGATGAAATCGCCATCCTCGATCGCATCGACGACACCGCCGCAGGCCTGCGCCTCCACGTCCACGCCGATGGCGCGGAACGCGAGTTCGCGCTGGAACGCGCGGCTGCGCACGGTGGCGGGCGTGGCGAACAGGGCCACATGCTTTACCGCGACCTCGCGCGGCGGGGAATTGTCGCCCCACTCGCGCTCGGTCAGCGCCTCGATCAGTGGCACGAAGACGCCGAGGACGCGCTTGCCCTTTGGCACCCAGCCTTCCTGCATCCGGCGCAGGGCGGCGGCGCTGGCCGTGTTGCAGGCCAGAATGACCAGATCGCAGCCCGCATCGAACAGGCGCTGCGTGGCCGCCGTCGTCAGCGCATAGATGTCGTCCGCATCGCGCACGCCGTAAGGTGCATTGGCGTTGTCGCCCAGATAGACCAGCGGCAGGTCCGGCAACCGCTTGTGGATCGCCTCATAGACCGTCAGCCCGCCAAGACCGCTATCGAATATTCCGACTGCCACGACACACCCTCATCCCTGCACCGCACGCGGTGTCTTCGCAGGCAGCATAGGTGGCGCGTCGGGAAATATCCATGCCGCTTGGATACCTCCATGCCGCTTGGATACCTCCAAGCCGCTTGGACACCGCCAAACAGCTTGGACGGCTTCGTCCAGGCAGCACCTGCCCTATTCCGCCGCCATCCGTGCCGGACCGCTGCGCAACTCCGCCAGCAACACCGCGCGGCGCGCCGCTGCCTTTTCCGCATTCGTGGCCTTCACCGGACCGAAGCCCCGGATGGTCTCCGGCAAGGCCGCCAGCGCCACGCAGGTTTCTCGGTTGGTGGGCGTCAGACGTTGCAGGACCTCGTCCATGTCGGCCTCGTATTGCGCAATCAAGGCCCGTTCCATCCGCCGCTCCTCGGTCCGGCCGAACGGGTCGAGGGGCGTGCCGCGCAGCACCTTCAAACGCGCCAGCCACGGGAACGCCCGCGCCATGCCAGCGCCGAAGGTCCGCTTCACGGGCCGTCCGTCGGGGCCGGTCCTGGTCAGCATCGGCGGGGCAAGGTGGTAGCTGATCTTGAGATCTCCGTCGAAGGCCGCCCGCGCCTGCGCCGCGCTGTCGCGCAACAGCCGCGCCACCTCGTATTCGTCCTTGTAGGCCAAGAGCTTGTGATACCCCACCGCCACCGCCGCCTTCAGCCCGGGATCGTCGCAGCGCGCGACCAGCGCCAGATAGCGGTTGGACAGGCGCTTGTTCTGATAGGTCGTCAGATGGGCGGCCCGGAACGTCACCTTCTCGGCCAGCGTCGCGGGCAGCTTGACCACGCGCGGCTTGCCCAGATCGGCGGCTGCGGCAGGGTGCAGCACCGCCCAGCGCCCCAGTTCGAACGCGCGCAGGTTGCGGTCCACCGACGCGCCGTTCAGGGTGATCGCCCGCATGATCGCCGCATGGCTCAGCGGGATCGCCCCCATCTGCCATGCGGCACCGAAGATCATCATGTTGGAATAGATGCTGTCGCCCATCGTCGCCTGCGCCAGCTCGGTCGCGTCGAACAGGTGCACCCCGTCCTGCAGACGCGCGGTCAGCGACAGCTTCAGCTCCTCCACCGGCAGGCGGAATTCGGTGTTGCGCGTGAACTCGCCGGTGATGATCTCGTGCGCGTTGACGACGCCACGGGTGCGGCCCGTCTTCATCAGGCCAAGGGTCTTGGCCCCCGCGCTGACCACCAGATCGCCGCCGATCAGGGCATCCGCCTCTCCGGTCGCCACGCGGATGGCGCTGATGTCGCCGGGCGCGTTGGCCAGACGACAGTGGATGTGCACCGCGCCGCCCTTCTGCGCGAGGCCCGCCATTTCCATCATGCCGGCGCCCTTGCCGTCCAGATGCGCCGCCATCGCCAGCACCGCGCCGATGGTGACGACGCCGGTGCCACCCACGCCGGTGATGACCACGTTGTATGTCCCGCGGATCGCGGGCAGCACCGGGTCCGGCATGTCCGGCAGGTCGACCTGTGCCGTGGCTTGCTTGCGGACCTTGGCCCCCTCGACCGTGACGAAGGACGGGCAGAACCCTTTGACGCAGGAGAAGTCCTTGTTGCACGACGACTGGTCGATGGCCCGCTTGCGGCCCAATTCCGTCTCGACCGGCACGATGCTGACACAGTTCGACTGCACCCCGCAGTCGCCGCAGCCTTCGCAGATGTCGGTGTTGATGAACACGCGCTTGTCCGGGTCGGGGAACTGCCCCCGCTTGCGCCTGCGCCGCTTTTCCGCCGCACAGGTCTGGATATAGACCAGCGCGCTGACGCCCTGCACCTTCGCCAGCTCCGCCTGCACGCGCGGCAACTCGGCCCGTTCGGCCATCGGCACGCCGGTGGGAAAACGGGCCGCTGCCACGTCCTCCTTCTCGTCATAGACGACGCGCACGTCGCGCACGCCCATCGCGAGGAGTTCACGCACGATCTGGTCCGCCGTCAGCCCGCCGTCGTTGCCCTGCCCGCCGGTCATGGCGACCGCGTCGTTGAACAGGATCTTGTAGGTGATCGTCGTCCCCGCCATCAGCGCGAACCGGATCGCCTGCACACCCGAATGATTGTAGGTGCCGTCGCCAAGGTTCTGGAACACGTGCCCCGTCTTGCTGAACGGCGCCTCGCCGACCCAGTTGGCCCCCTCGCCGCCCATCTGGGTGAAGCCGACCGTCTCGCGGTCCATCCACTGCACCATGTAGTGGCAGCCGATCCCCGCATAGGCGCGGGACCCTTCTGGCACGCGGGTCGAGGAGTTGTGCGGACAGCCCGAGCAGAAATAGGGCAACCGTGCCGCCAGTTCCGGCACGTTGTCGGCACGGCGCGCGGCGGCCAGCTCCGCCAGCCCCGCGTGCACGCCGTCCGATCCGCAGCCTTCCTCGATCAGGATGCCGCCGATCTTCTCCGCGATCCAGATCGGGTCGAGGGCGTGGCGCGTCGGAAACACCTCCTCGCGCCGCCCTGCGGTATGCTCGTCGCCCTTGTGCCAGCCATAGACGCGGGTGCGGGTGTCGTCGAACAGCGCCTCTTTGACCTGCACCTCGATCAGCTTGCGCTTCTCCTCGACCACGACAACCAGATCGAGGCCGTCAGCCCACGCGTGGAACCCCGCCATGTCCAGCGGCCAGACCTGACCCACCTTGTAGGTGGTGATCCCCAGACGCTCCGCCTCGGCCTCATCCACGCCCAGCAGAGACAGGGCATGCACCAGATCCAGCCAGTTCTTACCCGCCGCGACGAAGCCGATCTTCGCCCCTGGCTTGCCCCACTTGCGCTGGTCCATGCGGTTGGCGCGGGAAAACGCCTCGGCGGCGAAACGCTTGTGGTCGATCATCCGCGCCTCTTGTGCCAGCGGCGTGTCGACCAGACGAATGTTCAACCCACCCTCCGGCAGGGGCAGATCCGGTGTCACGAACTGCAACCTGTGCGGGTCGCCGTCCACGACGGATGTCACCTCGATCGTGTCCTTCATCGTCTTCAGGCCGACCCACACCCCCGCATAGCGCGACAGCGCCCAGGCATAGAGGCCGTAATCCAGCACCTCCTGCACGCCCGCAGGCGAAACGATCGGCATATAGGCGTCGATCATCGCCCAGTCGGACTGGTGCAGGGTCGTCGAACTCTCGCCCGTGTGGTCGTCGCCCATCGCCATGATGACCCCGCCATGGGGGCTGGTGCCGGCCATGTTGGCATGCCGCATCACGTCGCCGGACCGGTCCACGCCCGGCCCCTTGCCATACCACAGGCCGAACACACCGTCGTAACGCCCTTCGCCCCGCAGCTCCGCCTGCTGGCTGCCCCACAGGGCTGTCGCGGCCAGATCCTCGTTCAGGCCGGGCTGGAACGTGACCTGCGCCGCCGTCAGCACCGATGCGGCCTTCGTCATCTGCTGGTCCACCGCCCCCAGCGGCGATCCGCGATAGCCGGTGACGTAGCCTGCGGTATTCAGCCCCACCTGCGCATCGCGGGCGCGCTGCATCAGCATCAGGCGCACCAGCGCCTGCGTGCCGTTCAAAAGCACCACCGAGCAGTCCAGATCAAAGCGGTCGTTGAGGGAAATCTCGTCCCGGCCCATCGTGCACCTCCCATGCGCAATTTGCGGTCATGGGTCAGCATAGGTCACGTTTCCTGACCTACAAAGCGTTTATTCCGCCCGCGACTTCATTGATTTGTGACCACACCATGCCCTAATGGAGGTTAAGTCGCACGACAGACATGCGGCACCGGGGGACGGGGATGGACTGGGACAAGCTGAGGATCTTTCACGCGGTCGCCGACGCGGGGTCGCTGACCCATGCGGGCGACGTGCTGCACCTGTCGCAATCCGCCGTCAGCCGACAGATCCGCGCATTGGAAGAGACGCTGAACACCACCCTGTTCCACCGCCATGCCCGCGGCTTGATCCTGACCGAACAGGGCGAGCTGCTGTTCGACGCGACCAAGTCGATGAACCGCCGCCTCGACGCCGCCAGCGCCCGCATCCGGGACAGCGAGGAGGAGGTGTTCGGCGAGCTCCGCGTCACCACCACCACCGGTTTCGGCACCCTCTGGCTCGCCCCGCGGCTGCCGAAGCTCTACGAGAAATACCCCGACATCAAGATCGACCTCATGCTGGAGGAGCGTGTCCTCGATCTGCCGATGCGCGAGGCGGACGTGGCGATCCGCATGAAGGAACCGTCGCAGGCTGACCTGATCCGCAAGCGCCTGATGAACATCCGCATGCGCCTCTATGCGACGCAGGCCTATCTGGACGCCCGCCCGCCCCTGACCAAGGTCGAGGAGCTGTCGGGCCACCGCCTGATCTGTCAGGCCCTGTCGTCCACGCAGGTCAGCGCCGGATCGACCCTGACGCATCACTTGCTGAGCCACGAGCTGCAGTCGATCTTCACCGTCAACAACTACTTCGGCGTGCTGCAGGGCGTGATCAACAACCTCGGCGTCGGCGTGCTGCCCGATTACGTGATCGAGGATTTCCCCCATCTGGTGCGTTGCCTGCCCGAACTCGAAAGCGGCGAGGTGCCGGTCTTCCTCGCCTACCCCGAGGAATTGCGCCAGTCGCGTCGCATCATGGCGTTCCGCGACTTCGTGCAAGACGAAATCTTTGCGCATCGCAAATCGGTGCGTGACACGATCGCGGCGTTTCCCCAGCGCGGCTAGGCGCCACACTCTGTTGCCATGCAACCGCTGCATGGCGGGCTTGCAAACTCTTTCGGGCATTTTTCTTGATCGCCCAAATAGCAGGCTCTATCTCCAAACCTGAAGCGGCGTGGCGATTGTCTCCCGCTTCACCTCCCTGTTGGACTGCGCCGGGCCTTTGTGCCCGGCTTTTTTTTGGGCGCGGGCGATCTGCGACGCCCCCGCGCGACGCCCCCCATCCCGGCCCTTCCCCTCTGCCCCCGCGTCACCTAAAAGCGGGGCCAGCAGCAGCGCCGGGGGCCCGCCATGACCGACAAGACGACAAACGACCAGATGGGCGATCCGATCATCACGCCCGATCTGATCGCGGCCCACGGCCTGAGCGCCCCCGAATACGACCGCATCCTGCAGATCATCGGCCGCGAGCCGACGTTCACCGAACTCGGCATCTTTTCGGCCATGTGGAACGAACACTGTTCCTACAAGTCGTCCAAGAAATGGCTGCGCACGCTGCACACCACCGGTCCGCAAGTGATCTGCGGTCCGGGCGAGAACGCGGGCGTCGTGGACATTGGCGACGGTCAGGCGGTGGTGTTCAAGATGGAAAGCCACAATCACCCCTCCTACATCGAACCCTATCAGGGGGCCGCGACGGGCGTGGGCGGCATCCTGCGCGACGTGTTCACCATGGGCGCCCGCCCCATCGCCGCGATGAACGCCCTGTCCTTCGGCACCGCCGACCACCCCAAGACGCGCCAGCTCGTCAACGGCGTCGTGGCCGGTGTCGGCGGCTACGGCAACGCCTTCGGCGTCCCCACGGTCGGCGGCGAAGTGCGCTTTCACGCGGCCTACAACGGCAACTGCCTCGTCAATGCCTTTGCGGCGGGCCTCGCGGATGCGGACAAGATCTTCTATTCCACCGCGTCGGGCATCGGGATGCCCGTGGTCTATCTGGGTGCCAAGACGGGGCGCGACGGCGTTGGCGGCGCAACCATGGCCAGCGCGGAGTTCGACGACACGATCGAGGACAAGCGCCCCACCGTGCAGGTCGGCGATCCCTTCACCGAAAAACGTCTGATGGAGGCGACGCTGGAGCTGATGGCGACCGGTGCCGTCATCTCGATCCAGGACATGGGGGCCGCCGGCCTGACCTGTTCTGCGGTGGAAATGGGCGACAAGGGACGCTTGGGCATCCGCCTCGACCTCGACGCGGTGCCGCAGCGAGAGTCGCACATGACGGCGTATGAGATGATGTTGTCGGAAAGTCAGGAACGCATGTTGATGGTCCTGCGGCCAGAGCTGGAGGAGGCCGCCCGCGCCGTCTTCGTGAAATGGGACCTCGACTTCGCCATCGTGGGCGAGACGATCGCCGAGGACCGCTTCGTGATCCATCACGCGGGCCGCATCATGGCGGATCTGCCGCTGTCCACCCTCGCCTCCTCCGCCCCCGAATACGACCGCCCGTGGGAGGAGACGCCCGCCCCCGCCCCGATGGCCGCCGTCCCTGCCATCGACCCCATCGCAGGCCTGCGGTCGCTGATCGGCAGCCCGAACTATGCCAGCAAGGCGTGGGTGCACGAGCAATACGACGCACAGGTGATGGGCGACACGCTGCGCATCCCCGGGGCCGGTGCGGGCATCGTCCGGGTCCATGGCACGCAAAAGGCGCTGGCCTTCACCTCCGACGTGACCCCGCGCTACGTGTTCGCCAACCCCGTCGAGGGCGGCAAGCAGGCGGTGGCCGAAGCCTATCGCAACCTGACCGCCGTGGGCGCGAAGCCCCTTGCGACCACCGACAACATTAACTTCGGCAACCCCGAAAAGCCACGCATCATGGGCCAGTTCGTCGGCGCCATTCAAGGCATCTCGGCGGCGGTCAAGGCGCTCGACATGCCCATCGTGTCCGGCAACGTGTCGCTCTACAACGAAACCGACGGGACCGCCATCCTGCCCACGCCCACCATCGGCGCCGTGGGCCTGATCGCCGACATCGCCCAGATCATCGGCGGCATGCCTGCCGCTGGCCACGTCCTGCTGCAACTCGGCACCACCCACGGCCACATGGGCCAGACGGCCGTGCTGGCCGAACACCTGCACCGTGCCGACGGCGACGCTCCGCCGGTGGACCTTGCGGCAGAGGCCGCGCACGGCGACTTCATCCGCGCGAACGCCGCCCGGATCACTGCCTGCACCGACCTCGCCGATGGCGGCCTCGCACTCGCCGCGTTCGAGATGGCGGCGACCGCGCACCTCGGCCTCACCCTCGACACCGACGACACCGCCCAGCTTTTTGCCGAGGATCAGGCCCGCTACCTCATCGCCGCCACCTTCGATCAGGCCGAGGCGCTCTTCGCCGCCGCCGCACAGGCGGGCCTGCCGCTGGCGCGCGTGGGGCAACTCGGTGGCGAAGCGCTCAGCCTTGGGGCCTCAACCACGCCGCTTGCCCCCCTTGTCGCGCTCTACCGCAGCGCCTTCGCCGATGCGGTGGCCTGACCCATCATCGTGCGCCAAATACTCCCCCCGGAGGGTCCCCCCTTGCCCCTCCGGCACACCGCCCATACCTTGACACCATCCCAGACCGCAGGACCGCCATGCCCATCACCGCCCACGAGATCAAGAGCCTGCTGCGCGAGGCTTTCCCATCCGCGCAGATCACCGTGCAGGGCGACGACGGATCGCACTTCGCAGCCGAGGTCATCGACGCGAGCTTTGCGGGCCAGAACCGCGTGCAGCAGCAGCGCGCCGTCTATGCTGCGCTGAAGGGCAAGATGGACGGCAGCCACGGCGACCTGCATGCGCTGGCGCTGACGACACGCGCGCCGGACTGACCCCATTCCGATCTTACACAACAGGACCAGACTCATGACCGCTTCCGACCAGATCAAGGATACCGTGACCAGCCACGACGTCGTGCTGTTCATGAAGGGCACCAAGACCATGCCGCAGTGCGGCTTCTCCTCCCGCGTGGCGGGTGTGCTGAACTTCATGGGCGTGGACTACACGGACGTGAACGTGCTGGCCGACGACCAGGTCCGTCAGGGGATCAAGGAATTCTCCGACTGGCCGACGATCCCGCAACTCTACGTCAAGGGCGAGTTCGTGGGCGGCTGCGACATCGTCACGGAAATGACCCTGTCGGGCGAGCTGGACACCCTGCTGTCCCAGCACGGCATCGGCTTTGATCAGGCGGCCGCCGACAAGATCCGCGAAGCCAACAGCTGATCACCATGTCGCCCCCGCCGCAGGCGGGGGCGAGATATTCACGCCGGCGCGCAGCCGGTGTAGATCGCCGTTTCCTCGGAGGTCGCACCGTCGCGCCAATACAGCGACGCCTCGCCCTGATGGGTCCACCAGACATAACCAGACCCGTCGTTGGGAAAGCGGTAGCGGACGCCCGATGCGGCCTCGCCCGTGGCCTGCAGGTTGATCATCCGGCCTTCGACCATCAGCACGACGATGGAAAAGTCCGTCCCGTCCTCGGCGTTCACATAGACGACCGGAACGTCCACGCCGCGGTCGCAAGTATAGGTCTGCGCCACGACCACGCCGGCCAGCGCGGGGCCTGATGCCCAGGTCAGGGCCGTGCAGGTGGCAAGACCCGCGACGATGCCGCGACACCCGCGCGTCAGGACCGGCCCTCCAACTGATCTGCCAGCCCTTCGGCCCGCTGTGCGATGTCGGCGAGCGTATCCTGCAACCCTGCCGGCATCACCGGCACCTCGACTCGCTGCGGCACACGCTGGTCGGCGGCATTCAGGGCGGCCTGCAGGCTGGCGATGTCCTGCGCAGCACGGCGCAGCTGATCCTCCAGCCCCGCCGTGCGGTCCGCCAGCATCAGACCCGCCATCAGCAGCATCCGCGCCTCGGTCATGCGGCCGATCTGCGCCGACAAATGCGCCGCCTCCGCATCCAGCGTGGCGGCTGCGGCATGCAGATAAGGCTCTTCGCCCGTCTCGCAGGCCACCTCGAAGGTGCGCCCGCCGATGGTGATGTCGACCTGCGGCATGTCTCAGCCCTCCTTGCGCAACAGGGGTTTCAGATCCGACAGGATCGCCGCGACCTCGGCAGCCTCCGACGACCGCTGCACGGTCAGCCCGTCCACCTCGGCCATCAGGGCGCGGTTCACCAGCGTGGCGTCCGCCACACCGTCCATCGCCGCACGGCGCAGCTCGCCGCACACCACCGTCAGATCGGCATTGGACCCGCGGACCTGCTGCAACTCTGCATCGAGGCTGGCCAGCTGCGCCGCCTGATCCGCGACCCGGGCCTGCAAGGCCGCGATCTGGTCGTCCTGCCGCGCCTTCAGCGTGACGACCCGGTCGGTCAGCGCCGCGTGGGCGTCGCGTTCCGCCTGCAGTTCGGCGGCCAGCGCCTGCGGGTCCGGTGCCCGCGCCTGCTGGTCCAGACCATAGGCGATCCTGTCCAGCGCCGCGGTGATCCGCCCTTCCAGTGTCCTGATCGCGTCCATCCGCCCTGCCCCGCTTCTGTGTCCGTCGCTTGCGCGATGCCGCAAGCCTTGCACGAATCGTAAACCGTTGCGTCACGTTAGGCCATCCGGTCCCACCATTCAAACCGCGGCCCCCGCCTTTGGCCTCCGGCAGCACGCTTGAACTCCGGTCCTGCCCTGTTATGAACCTGCAAACGCTGCCACACGCCGATAGAGGACGCTGCCCCATGGATCTTGCTGCCCTGCGCACCGCGCACCCCGACCACTGGATGATGGCCTCCGCCATCCGCGCGCTGACGCTGGATGCGGTCGCAGCCGCGAATTCGGGCCATTCGGGGATGCCGATGGGCATGGCCGACGTGGCGACCGTCCTGTTCACCAACCACCTGAACTTCGACCCCGCAGCCCCGCACTGGCCCGACCGGGACCGCTTCATCCTGTCGGCGGGTCACGGGTCCATGCTGCTCTATGCGCTGCTGCACCTGACCGGGTACGAGGATTTTCCGATCCAGCAGATCCGCGATTTCCGCCAGTGGGGCGCGCGCACCGCGGGCCACCCGGAATACGGTCACGGCCGCGGGATCGAGGTCACGACCGGCCCGCTCGGTCAGGGGATCGCCAACTCCGTCGGCTTCGCCATCGCCGAAGAGATCCAGCGCGCAACGTGGGGCGACAAGATCGTCAACCACCACACCTACGTCATGGCCGGTGACGGCTGCCTGATGGAGGGGATCAGCCAGGAGGCGATCGGCCTTGCGGGCATGCAGGAGCTGTCGCACCTGATCGTCTTCTTCGACGACAACGACATCACCATCGACGGCCGCGTCAGCATCGCCGACCGCACCGATCAGGTGGCGCGCTTCGCCGCATCCGGCTGGCATGTGCAGGCCATCGACGGCCACGATCCCGAGGCGATCGACGCGGCCATCGTGGCGGCCAAGGCCGATCCCCGCCCGTCGATGATCGCCTGCAAGACCCACATCGCATTGGGTCACGCCGCACAGGACACGTCCAAGGGCCACGGCGCCCTGACCGACGCCGCCCAGATGCAGGCCGCCAAGGACGCCTACGGCTGGACCGCAGGCCCCTTCGACGTACCCACCGAGATCAAGGCCCAGTGGGAAGCGACCGCCACGCGCGGCAAGGCGGCCCATGCCGCCTGGGCCGAACGCTTCGCCAAGCTGTCGGCCAACAAGCAGGCCGAGTTCCAGCGCGCCTACGATCTGGACGCGCCGAAGAAACTCTCCGCCACCATCCGCGCCTTCAAGAAGCAGGCGAGCGAGGCGGGCAAATCGGTGGCCACCCGCAAGTCGAGCGAGAACGTGCTCGAGGTCATCAATCCCATCATGCCGGAGACCATCGGCGGCTCCGCCGACCTGACCGGATCGAACAACACCAAGACCGCCGACATGGGCACCTTCACCCCGGACGCCCGCACGGGCCGTTACATCCACTATGGCATCCGCGAACACGGCATGGCGGCTGCGATGAATGGCATGGTCCTGCACGGCGGCGCGCGGCCCTATGGCGGCACGTTCATGTGCTTTACCGACTATGCGCGCGGTGCGATGCGCCTGTCCGCGCTGATGCGGGTGCCCGTCGTCTACGTGATGACCCATGACAGCATCGGTCTGGGCGAAGACGGCCCCACCCACCAGCCGGTCGAGCATCTGTCGATGCTGCGCGCCACGCCCAACACCCACGTCTTCCGCCCCGCTGATTCAGTGGAAACGGCAGAGGCATGGGAACTGGCCCTGACGTCGACGGAAACGCCGTCGGTGCTGGCCCTGTCGCGACAGAACCTGCCCACCGTGCGGACCACGCACACCAACCGCAACCTGACCGCGCAGGGCGGCTACGTACTGGCCGAGGCGGAGGGCAAGCGTCAGGTCATCCTGATCGCGACGGGGTCCGAGGTCGAACTGGCGCTGGCCGCCCGCGACGCCCTGCAGGCCGACGGCATCGGCACACGTGTGGTATCCATGCCCTGCATGGAGCTGTTCATGCAGCAGGACGAGGCCACCCGCCGCAAGGTCCTGCCCGCAGGCCCCGTCCGCGTCGCGGTCGAGGCGGGCGTGCGCCAGTCCTGGGACATGATCCTGATGGGCGAGCGTGGCAGTGCCAAGAAGTCCGCCTTCGTCGGCATGGACGGCTTCGGCGCCTCCGCCCCGGCAGAAGTGCTCTATGAAAAGTTCGGCATCACCGCCGCCAAGGTCGCCGAGGCTGCCAAGGCGCTGCTGTAAGCCGACCTGTCCGGGCGCGCCTGCCTGCGCCCGGACACGCCCCCATGGTCAGATCGCGCCTTCGGTGTCGATGTGCATGGGGCCACCGCAATGCTTGCAGTGCACCGCGTCGCTGTCGTGCAGCTGCAACCCGCAGGTCGGGCATTCCTGCCGCACCTTGGGTGGGCGGAACAGCACCTTGAGCAGGTTCAGGAACAGCGACACGCCGACGATCATCACCACGACCGACAGCATCCGCCCACCCGTCGTATCCAGCGTGATGTCGCCGAATCCGGTCGTCGTCAGCGTGGCGACGGTAAAATACAGCGCATCGGCATAGTTGCGGATCTCGGGGTTGATGCGGACCTGCGTGGCATAGATCAGGCCCGTCATGATGAACAGGAACACCATCAGGTTCGTGACGGCAAGGATCAGATCCTCGCGCGCGCGAAACCACGGAAAATCGATGCGCAACCGGCTGAGCAATTCGTAGCTGCGCAGCAGCCTCAGGGTCCGCAGCACCCGCAGGAACCCCAGCGAATACCCCAGCAACGGCGCGAGGAACGAGATTGTCGCCACGATGTCGGCCCATGTGCCGGGCCGTCGCAGCCAGCTGCGCTTGTTCTGCTCCAACACGAAACGGATCGTGAAGTCGATCAGGATGACCAGGCCGATCACCAGATCGACGGCGATGATCGTAGTGCTCAGTGCGAAGAAGGACGTGGCGATGACGAAAACGATCGTCACCAGATCAAAGATCAGCAGGCCATAGCGGAACGCCACCGCCCTATCGGATGGCCCGTGATACAGCTCTCTCAGTCCCGCCATCACGGCCGGTCGGGCCGTACCGCCCACGGCCCGGATCCCGCCACGGCCAGTGCCAGGCATCCCCCAGCAATGGCCCAGTTCTTGCCGAAGATCGTCATCTGCCAGCTGTCGCCGGTGGTCAGGAACACGTCGAGATGGAAGAAGCTGGTGACCGCGCAATAGACCGACGCCGTCACCGCCACGGGCCGCACAGCGATCCCTAGCCACAGCGCCAGCCCCGCCGCCGCATCATAGATCAGCGCGGGCCAGACCAGCGCATAGGGCAGCCCCATGCCTGTCAGCAGGCCGCCCGCATCGTCGGGGCTGAGCGTCTTCTGCATCGCCCCCCCGACCATTAGCGCCCCGATCAGCAGCCGCGCCGTGAGCAGCGCCGCAGCAGCGCCCCTCATGCGGGCCGCACGGCGCTGATGACGGGTTTCAGCACATGCGACACCAGCGGGATGATCAGCAGCCCGAGCGCCAGCCCCAGCACGCCGTCGCAGGCGGCGGTGACGATCCATTGCACAGCACCCGCATAGCCCGCAGGCGCACCAGACGCCGCCGCGACCGCCCAGCCGCGGATCAGATCCTCCGGTCCGTGAAAGCCCAACTGCCCCAGACCGTGCACCACGATCTGCCCGCCGACCCACAGCATCGCCGCCGTGCCGACCCATGTCAGGACGAACAGAAACGTTGGCATCCCCTTGACGATGCCGCGCCCCAGTGTGCGGGTCAGGCCGAGACGACCCTTGTCGGCCATCAGCAGGCCCACATCGTCGGCCTTCACGATCAGGGCGACGGCGCCGTAGACGGCGACGGTGATCGCGATACCCACCACGGCCAGCACGACGGCTTCCAGCCAGATGGTGTCGACGGTGATCGCAGCCAGAGAGATCGCCATGATCTCGGCGGACAGGATGAAGTCGGTCTTCACCGCGCCCTTGATCCGCTGCTCCTCCAGCAGGACGGCGTCGCCCACGACCGTCACGGCGGCGGGTTCGGGGTGGAAGATGTGCAGGATCTTCTCGGCCCCCTCGTAACACAGATAGGCACCGCCGATCATCAGCAGCGGCGGGATCGCCCACGGCGCGAAGGCTGACAGCAGCAGCGCCACCGGCAACAGGATCACCAGCTTGTTGAAGATCGAGCCCCTCGCGATCTTCCACACGATGGGCAGTTCGCGGTCGGCGGCGAAGCCCTGCATGTATTTCGGCGTCACGGCGGCGTCGTCGATCACGGCGCCTGCGGCCTTGGCGCCCGCCTTGGTCGCCTGACCGATCACGTCGTCCACGCTGGCCGCCGCCACCTTGGCAATCGCCGCCACATCGTCCAGCAGTGCCAGCAGTCCGCTCATGCGCGTCATCCCTGTAATCTGTGCGACAATCTAGCTTCTTGCCGCCCCGCAGCAAGGCCACCCGGTCTAGGCAGCAGGCCGCATCCGCACTAGACAGAGCCCATGTCGAACACCGTCGCCCTTGGTCTGATCCTGTGCATCGCAGCCTTCCTTGCGCTCGATCACTATGTCCTGCAGCTGGGTGCGCCACTGTTTCTGGCGCGCAAGTTCACGGACCTGCTGGAATGGGTCGCGTTCTGGCGCTGACACGGCCCACTTGACGTTTGGCCCAAATTGGCAAAGGTCGCGGCGCAAGCGGCCACCGTGCCGCACCACCCGGCACAAGGAATGTCATCATGGCCGTCAAAGTCGCAATCAACGGATTCGGACGCATCGGACGCAACGTGTTGCGCGCGATCATCGAATCGGGCCGCACCGACATCGAGGTCGTGGCCATCAACGACCTCGGCCCGGTGGAAACCAACGCCCACCTTCTGCGCTTCGACAGCGTGCATGGCCGCTTTCCAGGCACCGTGACCACGACACAGGATACGATCGACGCCGGCCGCGGCCCGATCCGCGTGACGGCGATGCGCAACCCCGCCGACCTGCCGTGGGGCGACGTGGACATCGTGATGGAATGCACCGGCATCTTCACCAGCAAGGACGCCTGCCAGGCGCACCTGCAGAACGGATCGAAGCGGGTGCTGATTTCCGCCCCCGGCACCAATGCCGACAAGACCATCGTCTACGGTGTGAACCACGACACGCTGACGGCGGACGATATCATCGTGTCGAACGCATCCTGCACGACGAACTGCCTGTCGCCGGTGGCAAAGGTGCTGCACGACGCGGTCGGCATCACCAAGGGCTTCATGACCACCATCCACAGCTATACCGGCGACCAGCCGACGCTGGACACGATGCACAAGGACCTTTACCGCGCCCGCGCCGCGGCCCTGTCGATGATCCCGACCAGCACAGGTGCCGCCAAGGCCGTGGGCCTCGTGCTGCCCGAACTCGACGGCAAGCTGGACGGCGTGGCGATCCGCGTGCCGACGCCTAACGTCAGCGTCGTCGATCTGGTGTTCGAGGCCAGCCGCGAGACTACCGTTCAAGAGATCAACGACTCGATCCGCGCCGCAGCCGACGGCCCGATGAAGGGTGTCCTCGCCTATACCGACCTGCCGATGGTCAGCACCGACTTCAACCACGACCCGGCCTCGTCCACCTTCCACATGGACCAGACCAAGGTTCTATCCGGCAACATGGTGCGCATCCTGACGTGGTACGACAACGAATGGGGCTTCTCCAACCGCATGAGCGACGTGGCCGTGGCGATGGGCAAGCTGATCTGATCGCCGTCAGGCAGTGACGCATGGGGGGCCGGTCCTGCACAGGGGCCGGCCCCTTTTCATATCCGGGAACCGCTTGATCGGGCGGCGCGTTTTGCGCCATGCATCCTTGAGAGGGCTTCCCATGACATCGCAGCACGGCATCACACCGATCCCCACAGACTTTCCCCACGTCTATGCGTTCGAGATCACCGACAAACTGGACGCGGAAGGCATGCGCCAGATGGGCGACATCCTGAATGCGGCCTTCGACCGCCATCCGGGCAAGATCAACATCCTGCTGCGCTTCAAGGATTTCGAGGCGTCCGATGCCGCCGTGGGTACCAACCTGTCAGCGATGAAAGCGCAATTCGGCAGCCTGACTAACGTCAACCGCTATGCCACCGTGGGCGCGCCCCCCGCCGCCGAAACCATGATCGAGGTGATGAACCACGTCATTCCGGTCGATGCAAAAACCTTTTCGTCCGAGGAGGAACGCGACGCCTGGGCCTTCGTGAACGTGGGGCAAGATCAGGCAACCTGAGGCGCATCCGCCAGCGGCCCTTGCGTCACACGCAAGGGTCCCATTCCAAATGCAGTGGTTGTGCTGCAGTGCAGCATCGCTATCTTCCGTGGGTAAGAGGAGCATTCCAGCCCCCGAAAGGAGCAGAGACCATGACACTGATCGACACCATCCGCCGGACCATCGCGAAACGCGCCCACTACAGCCGGACAAAGCGGGAAATCCGCGCCATGCCCCTCGACGTGGCGCTGGACCTGAACATCGACCGCGCCGACGCGCGACTGATCGCCCGTCAGGCCGTGTACGGCTAATCCAAACCGGTCTGGCGCCGCCGCGTGCGGCGTCAGGCCTTCGGCGCCAGTTTCGACAGCAGCGCCGCTTCGACCACCGGTGTCACGAACTTCGACACGTCGCCGCCCAGCCGCGCGATTTCCTTCACCAGCTTGCTGGCGATCGCCTGATTTTTCGCATCCGCCATCAGGAATACCGTCTCGACCGAGTTGTCGAGGCTGCGGTTCATGCCGACCATCTGGAATTCGTATTCGAAATCCGCCACGGCCCGCAGGCCGCGGATGATGACGCCAGCGCCCACGTCGCGGGCGCAGTGAATCAGCAGATTCTCGAACGGATGCACGATGATCTGCGTGCCCAGCGGTTCGCCCAGCGGCACGACCTCCGACCGGACCATCTCGACCCGTTCGGCCAGATCGAACAACGGCCCCTTGTCGCGATTGATCGCGACGCCGATCACCAGCGTGTCGACCAGCGAACAGGCCCGGCGCACGATGTCGATATGCCCGTGTGTCACGGGATCGAAGGTGCCGGGATAGAGCCCTACGCGCATGGTCGCCTCGCAACAATCTTTCGTCAGCCAAGGCAAAGCCTATTTTGCAGGCGACCGCAAGACCTGCATCCCACGGCATACTGGAAGCGGGCGAAACCCCTCAATGGCCCATGATCATGCCTTCCAGCGCCGATTTCTCCATCGACAGTTCCGACAGGCGCGCCTTTACCACGTCACCGATGGAAATGAGGCCGATCATCGTCCCGTCCTGCAACACCGGCAGGTGGCGAAAGCGCCCTTCGGTCATCATCTCCAGCACGCGATCTGCACTGTCGGTGGGGGTGCATGTCGTCAGGTGCGACGTCATCAGCCGATCCGCCGTCCAGTCGAGACAGGCCGCCCCCGCACGCCCCACCTCGCGCACGATGTCGCGTTCCGACAGGATACCGGCCAAAGCCACGCCGTCGGCGCTGACGATCACCGTGCCGATCCGGTTTTCAGACATCAGACGAGCGGCAGCGGACACGGTGTCCGTCGGCCTGACCCAGACCACGTCCTGTGTGACCTTCGATTTCAAGATCTGTCGAACAAGCATGACACCCTCCCGATTGACAACATTCCCAGCGTTTCAGATGATCTGCTCCACTGTCAATTGTCTTGGCGATGTTGGCAAAGTCGGCATCTGGTCTGCCCCCCATATTGCAGGAGAATGCGATGGCACCTGAAACCACCGTCGTGCTGATCGTGATTGCCTTTGTTGTTTTTGCATATGTGTTCGCCTATCCGATTTTGCGCGTGCGCACGGCCAGCCGGTTGGCGGCATACGACGCCGTTTTGACGCTGGCGCAGATTGGTGTGGTGGGCGCGCTGTTCTGGGGCAGCGGCGTCCGGTTCGACGCGCTCTTGTTTGAAACCAACTGGTTCTGGTTCGCCCTGATCTTGTCGCTCTTGATCGAGGGACCCGTGGCCTATTGGTACAAGCGTCGTCACAACATCAGCTTGTCAGTTGATCTGCCACTGAAGCAGCGCAAAGACTAGCTTCCAGCCGCGCCACCTCGTCCCGCAGCCCCGCCATCAGCGCATCGGCGAACCGCCGTAGACGGTCGGACCGCCTGTCGGCCGTATGCCGCACGAGGTAGAAGGACCGCACCAGCGACAACTGGTCCACCAGCACGCGCCGCACCCCCGGTGCGAACGGCAGCGCAAAGTCATGCGCCACGCCGATCCCCGCCCCCGCCCGCAGCATCTGCAACTGGACGCTGACCGAATTGCTGGCCATCTGCACCCCGTCCGCCGCCAGCGGACCGAGGTAATCGAGGGCGCTGTCGAAGATCATGTCGGGGATGTAGCCCACCACCGCCCGCCCCTTCAGGTCCGCCAGCGACGCAGGTGTGGGCAGGGCTTCGGCCTGCGCCAGATGCAGGCGGTAGTCGGTGATCTTCTGCACGGTCAGGCGCCCGGTCTGCGGCGGGCTGACGGTCACGGCCATGTCCGCTTCGCGCCGCGACAGGTTGACGACGCGCGGCAGCGCGAGGATCTGCACCTCCAGATCCGGGTTCGCGGCCTGGATCGCCGCGCACACCTGCGGCAGCAGGAAGTTCGCGCAGCCATCCGGTGCCCCGATGCGGATCTGCCCATTGATGCCGCTGCTCGGGCTTTGCCCCACATCGGCGGCGCGGGTCAGTGCGGTTTCCGCCTGTGCGGCCTGATCCATCATCCGTCCACCCAGATCGGTCAGTGCATAGCCCTGCGGCGATTTCACGAACAGTGCGGCCCCCACTGCCGCCTCCAGCCGCGCGATGCGCCGCGACAGGGTGGCGGGGTCCAGCTTCAGCACCGGGGCCGCCGCCGACAGGCTTTCGGCACGGGCCACGGCCAAAAACACCCGCATGTCGTCCCAGTTCTGCACCACACCCTATCCTTGCATTATTGCAAAATGACTTTGGGATATTGGCGCTGTTACCACGAAAAACGCAAGGCTATGGTGTGCCCAACCCAGTGGAGGATGCCATGCAAGACCTGACCCATTACATCAACGGCGAACACGTCACCGGAACCTCCGGCCGGTTCGCCGACGTCTACAACCCCGCCACCGGGGAGGTGCAGGCCCGCGTGCCGCTGGCCAACGCCGCCGATCTGGATACCGCCGTGCGCGCCGCCGTGGCCGCACAGCCGAAATGGGCCGCCACCAACCCGCAGCGCCGCGCCCGCGTCATGATGCGCTTCGTCGACCTGCTGAACCGCGACATGGACAAACTGTCAGAGGCGCTGAGCCGCGAACACGGCAAGACCCTGCCCGACGCCGCAGGCGACGTGCAGCGCGGGCTGGAGGTCGTTGAATACTGCATCGGCGCGCCGCAACTGCTGAAGGGCGAGTTCACCGACGGCGCAGGTCCGGGCATCGACATGTATTCGATGCGCCAGCCGCTGGGTGTGTCCGCCGGCATCACGCCGTTCAACTTCCCCGCCATGATCCCCATGTGGATGTTCGCGCCCGCAATCGCCTGCGGCAATGCCTTCATCCTGAAGCCGTCAGAGCGTGATCCGTCCGTGCCGCTGATGCTGGCCGAACTGATGGAAGAAGCGGGCCTGCCCAAGGGCATCCTGCAGGTCGTGAACGGCGACAAGGAAGCGGTGGATGCGATCCTCGACCACGAGGTGATCCAGTCCGTAGGCTTCGTCGGATCGACCCCCATCGCGGAATACATCTACGGACGCGGCTGTTCAAACGGCAAGCGGGTCCAGTGCTTTGGCGGCGCCAAGAACCACATGATCATCATGCCGGACGCCGACCTGGACCAAGCCGCAGACGCGCTGATCGGTGCGGGCTACGGTGCGGCTGGCGAACGCTGCATGGCGATCTCGGTCGCCGTCCCCGTGGGTGAAGAGACCGCCAACAAGCTGATCGAAAAGCTGAAGCCCCGCATCGACGCGCTGAAGGTCGGCCCCTACACCGCCGGCCGCGACGTGGACTACGGCCCCGTCGTGACCGCCGCGGCCAAGGCCAACATCATGAAGCTGATCGAGAGCGGCGTGGCGCAGGGCGCCGAGCTGGTCGTCGATGGCCGCGACTTCAGCCTGCAGGGCTACGAGGACGGCTTCTTCGTCGGCCCGCACCTGTTCGACCACGTGACCACCGACATGGACATCTACCAGAAGGAAATCTTCGGCCCGGTCCTCAGCGTCGTGCGCGCCAGCGACTACGAAGAGGCGCTCGGTCTGGCAATGGATCACGAGATGGGCAACGGCACCGCGATCTTCACCCGCGACGGCGATGCGGCGCGCGATTTCGCCAGCCGCGTGAACGTCGGCATGATCGGCATCAATGTGCCGATCCCCGTGCCGCTGGCCTATCACACCTTCGGCGGGTGGAAGAAATCCGTGTTCGGCGACCTGAACCAGCACGGTCCCGACGCGTTCAAATTCTACACCCGGACCAAGACCGTGACCGCCCGCTGGCCGTCGGGGATCAAGGACGGTGCAGCCCTGAATTTCAAGCCGATGGACTGACATGCGTTCGGCGCGGCCCGCGTGTGGTTGCGCCAAATTCGCGGTCAATCTGTCTGACCGCCTGAAACTTTGGCGCAACCGACGCCGTGATTGTGTCAACCAGTCACCCGTGTCGGTTGCCCCCAATGCAGCCGGGGGGCTTGGTCGCCCGCATCCGGCTCCAGACCGGATGCGGGCGTTTCGTTTTGACAATCCCGCACCCGACGGCCATCGTTTAATGAACACCCGTTCATTTCCTTGGGAGGGGGACTGACATGGATTTCGCGCTCAGCGACGAACAGACCGCCATCTTCGACATGGCGCAGGCCTGTGGGGCCGAACACATCGCCCCCTTCGCCCGCCAGTGGGAAAGGGACGGCACCATCCCCAAGGACCTGTGGCCGAAACTGGCCGACCTCGGCTTCGGTGGCCTCTATGTCTCCGAGGACGCGGGCGGCACGGCATTGACCCGCCTCGACGCCACGCTGGTGTTCGAGGCGCTGTCGATGGCCTGCCCGTCCGTCGCGGCCTTTTTGTCGATCCACAACATGTGCGCGCGGATGATCGACCAGTTCGGGTCCGACGCGATGAAGGACCGTCTGCTGCCAGACGCCATCGCGATGCACACCGTCCTGTCCTATTGCCTGACGGAACCCGCAAGCGGGTCCGACGCCGCGGCGTTGAAGACGCGCGCCGTGCGCAGCAACGCGGGCTACGCGCTGACCGGGACCAAGGCCTTCATCTCGGGCGGTGGCTATTCCGACGCCTACATCGTCATGGCCCGCACCAGCGAGGATGGGGCGCGCGGCATCAGCGCCTTCGTCGTGGCGGACGGCACGCCGGGGCTCAGCTTTGGCGGGCTGGAGGACAAGATGGGCTGGCGCAGCCAGCCGACCCGTCAGGTGCAGTTGGACGATTGCAACATTGCAGGTGCCGATCTGCTGGGTGAGGAAGGCAAGGGTTTCACTTATGCGATGAAGGGGCTGGACGGGGGGCGGCTCAACATCGCCGCCTGCTCCTTGGGGGCGGCACAGGCGGCGCTCGACCAGACCCGCAGCTATATGGCAGAGCGAAAGGCCTTCGGGCGGTCCATCGACCAGTTCCAGGCACTGCAGTTCCGGCTTGCCGACATGGAGATCGCCTTGCAATCCGCCCGCACCTTCTTGCGGCAGGCGGCGTGGAAGCTCGACACCGGCGCGCCAGACGCAACCCGCTTTTGCGCGATGGCGAAGAAACTGGTGACCGAAACCGGGTCGGAAGTCGCCGATCAGTGCCTGCAACTGCACGGCGGCTACGGGTATCTTGCCGATTACGGGATCGAGAAGATCGTCCGCGACCTGCGCGTGCACCAGATCCTCGAAGGCACGAACGAGATCATGCGCCTCATCGTTGCCCGCGACCTGATCGCATCATGACCGAGCACCTTCACGTCCGGCAGGACGGCCACGCGGGCCGCATCACGCTGACCCGTGAAGCGGCGCTGAACGCCCTGACCCCCGCCATGGTCCACGGGATCGAGGATGCGCTGACCCGCTGGCGCCATGACCCGGCGGTGGCGCTGGTCATCATCGACGCGGCGGGCCCGAAGGCTTTCTGCGCCGGTGGCGACGTGGCCGCCCTGCACGCAGCGGGGATGGCTGGCGACTACGGCGATGCGCGCCGGTTCTGGCGCGACGAATACCGCGTGAATGCGATGATCGCGGGTTACGGCAAACCCGTCGTCACGCTGATGCAGGGCTTCGTCATGGGCGGCGGCGTAGGACTAGGCTGCCACGCCAGCCACCGCATCGTGGGCGAGACCAGCCGCATTGCCCTGCCCGAATGCGGCATCGGTCTGGTGCCGGACGTGGGATCGACCCTGCTGCTGGCCCGTGCGCCGGGACGGTTGGGCGAATACCTTGGCCTGACCGGCGACCGGATGGATGCGGGCGATGCGATCCACGCGGGCTTTGCCGACAGCTTCGTGCCGCAGGACCGCTGGGCGGGGCTGGTGGACGCGCTGTGCGCGCACGGCGATGTCGGCATGATCGCCACCACGACCCTGCCCGCCCCGCCGTCTAAACTGGCGGCGTGGCAGGCCGAGATCGACACGGCCTTCGCCGCCCCCGACCTCTCTGCCATCGGCGACCGTCCCGACGCAGTGCCACCCGCCCCCATCGCCCACGCCCTCGACCTGATGGGACGCAACGCGCCGCTGTCGATGGCCTGCACGCTGGCCATCGTGCGGGCGGTCCGCGACGACCCCTCGATCCGCACCGCACTGGGACTGGAGTTCCGCTTCACCCACCGGGCGATGGCGGACGCGGATTTCCTCGAAGGGGTCCGCGCCCTGCTGATCGACCGCGACCGCACACCCCGCTGGCGGCACACCGACTGGCAGGTGCCCGCGGCCGAGGTCGCGGCCCTTCTTGCACCACTCGGGCCAGAGGCCCTTCATCCTGAGGATCATCCATGAACATCGCCTTCATCGGGCTGGGCAACATGGGCGCGCCCATGGCCGCCAATCTGGCCCGTGCCGGTCACGCCGTCACCGGCTTTGACACCCACGCCCGGCCCGACGGCCTGACCATGGCCGACAGCGCCGCCGCCGCCGTGGCGGATGCCGACGTGGTCATCACCATGCTGCCCAACGGCGCGATCCTGCGCAGCGTCGCCGCCGACATCCATGCCGCCATGCGCACCGGCGCGGTGCACCTCGACTGTTCCACCGTGGATGTGGAGGCCGCCCGCGCCGTGGCGGAGGCGGCACACGCTGCGGGCCTGACGGCCATCGACGCGCCGGTGTCCGGCGGCATCGGCGGCGCCACCAACGGCACGCTGACGTTCATGGCGGGCGGTCCGGTGGCGGCGTTCGAGACGTGCCGCCCCCTGTTCGAGGTCATGGGACAAAAGGTCGTGCATTGCGGTGACGCTGG
Organism: Loktanella fryxellensis; assembly: GCF_900110065.1. Classification (GTDB taxonomy): domain Bacteria; phylum Pseudomonadota; class Alphaproteobacteria; order Rhodobacterales; family Rhodobacteraceae; genus Loktanella; species Loktanella fryxellensis. The sequence continues at coordinate 250,885 of NZ_FOCI01000001.1, forward strand.
CAACGGTCAGGCGGCCAAGATCTGCAACAACATGATCCTCGGCGTCACGATGATCGCCACCTGCGAGGCGTTCAACCTGGCCGACCGGCTGGGGCTGGACCGTCAGGCGATGTTCGACGTGGTCAGCACGTCCTCCGGGTCGAGCTGGTCGATGAACGCCTATTGCCCCGCCCCCGGCGTCGGCCCCACGTCCCCCGCCGACAACGGCTACAAACCCGGTTTCGCCGCCGACCTGATGCTGAAGGACCTCACATTGGCGCAGCAAGCGGCCAAGGCCGCCGATGCGGACACGCCCTTGGGCGAGGCGGCGCGTGCGCTCTATGACCAGTTCGTCAACCGCGAGGATGGTGCCGGGCGCGACTTTTCGGCGATGCTGCCGCGGTTCTCGGAACGGTCGCGCAGAGGGTGAGGCCGGAGGGGGGCCAGCCCCCCGGCTGCGCCGCCCCCCGGGATATTTTCGACCAGAAGAAGGGACTGGCCGCTATTCGGCGGCCACATTGCGTTTGGGTTTCAGCATCGGTTTCAGGTAGCGGCCAGTGTGGCTCGCCTCGACCTCGGCCACCTGCTCCGGCGTGCCTTCGGCCACGATGCGACCACCGCCGTCGCCGCCTTCGGGTCCGATGTCGATCAGGTGGTCGGCAGTCTTGATGACGTCGAGGTTGTGTTCGATCACGACCACCGAGTTGCCTTGATCCACCAGCTCGTGCAGCACCTCAAGCAGTTTGCGCACATCCTCGAAATGCAGGCCCGTCGTGGGTTCGTCGAGGATGTAGAGCGTGCGGCCCGTAGACTGGCGCGCCAGTTCCTTGGACAGTTTCACGCGCTGCGCCTCGCCACCCGACAGGGTCGTGGCCTGCTGGCCGACCTTGATGTAACCCAGACCGACGCGCACCAGCGCGTCCATCTTGGTGCGGATCGACGGGACGGCGGTGAAGAAGGCCTGCGCATCCTCGACCGTCATATCGAGCACGTCGGCGATACTCTTGTTCTTGAACTTCACCTCCAGCGTTTCGCGGTTGTAACGCGCGCCCTTGCAGGTTTCGCACGTCACATAGACGTCCGGCAGGAAGTGCATCTCGATCTTGATGACGCCGTCGCCCTGACACGCCTCGCACCGCCCGCCCTTGACGTTGAACGAAAAGCGGCCGGGCTTGTAACCGCGGGTCTTCGCCTCTGGCAAGCCTGCGAACCAGTCGCGGATCGGTGTGAAGGCACCGGTATAGGTCGCGGGGTTCGACCGGGGCGTGCGCCCAATGGCGCGCTGGTCGATATCGATGACCTTGTCGAGATGCTCGAACCCCTTGATCGTCTCGCAGGGCGCAGGCGCCTGCCGCGCGCCGTTCAGCTTCATCGCCGCGTTCTTGAACAACGTCTCGATGGTCAGTGTGGATTTGCCGCCGCCAGACACGCCGGTGACGCAGACGAACTGGCCCAGCGGGAAATCCGCCGTGACCTCGTGCAGGTTGTTGCCCGTGGCCTTCACCACGGTCAGCTTCTTGCCGTTGCCCTTGCGGCGGGTGACGGGAACCGCGATCTCGCGCTTGCCGGTCAGGTACATGCCGGTGATGGAATTCGGGTCGGCCATGATCTCGGCCGGGGTACCCTTGGCCACGACCTGACCGCCGTGGATGCCCGCACCGGGGCCGATGTCGAAGACGTAGTCGGCCTCACGGATCGCCTCTTCGTCGTGTTCCACGACGATGACCGTATTGCCCTGATCGCGCAGATTTTTCAGCGTCGTGAGCAGGCGGTCGTTGTCGCGCTGGTGCAGGCCGATGCTGGGTTCGTCCAGTACATAGAGCACGCCTGTCAGGCCCGACCCGATCTGGCTGGCGAGCCTGATCCGCTGGGACTCGCCCCCCGACAGGGTGCCCGCATTGCGCGCCATAGTAAGGTAATTCAGGCCCACGTTGTTCAGGAACCCCAGACGTTCGCGGATTTCCTTGAGGATGGCCTTCGCGATCTCGTTCTTCTGCTTGCTCAACTGGTCCGGCACCGCAAGGCACCAGTCATAGGCTTCGGCGATGCTCATCTGCACGATCTGGCCGACGTGCAGGCGTTCGCTGGCGAGGCCGTTCACAGGGCCGATCTTGATCGCCAGCGCCTCTGGCCGCAGGCGATAGCCGCCACAGGTGCCGCAGGGACGGTTGTTCTGATACTGCTCGAACTCTTCGCGGACCCACGCGCTGTCCGTCTCGCGGAAGCGGCGTTCCATGTTGGGAATCACGCCCTCGAACGGGCGCGACACGGTATAGACGCGGCCGCCTTCGTCGTAGCGGAACTTGATTTCCTCGGTGCCAGAGCCGCGCAGGAAAACCTCCTGGAACTTCGGGTCGAGGTCCTTCCAGCGGGCGTTCTTGGGAAAGCCGTAATGCTTGGCGATCGCCTCGATCGTCTGCAGGAAATACGGTGATTTGCCCTTGCGCCACGGCGCCAGCGCACCGTCGGCAATCTTCAGCGTCACGTCCGGCACCACGAGCTGTTCGTCGAAGAATAGTTCCACCCCCAACCCGTCGCAGGATGGGCAGGCACCGACGGGGGCGTTGAAGGAAAACAGGCGCGGTTCGATTTCGGGAATGGTGAAGCCAGAGACCGGGCAGGCAAACTTCTCGGAAAACGTGATCCGCTCCGGCTCCGGCACGTCGCTGCCATCCTCGGGGGTGGAGACCGCCAATTCGAGAATCGTGATTCCATCCGCCAGATCGAGCGCGGTGCGGAAGCTGTCGGCGAGGCGCGTCTCCAGCCCCTCGCGTACGACGATCCGGTCCACCACCACGTCGATGTCGTGGCGGAACTTCTTGTCCAGCACAGGTGGTGTATCGAGTTCATAGAACTCGCCGTCGACCTTGACCCGCTGGAACCCCTGCTTGCGCAGGTCGAGGAATTCCTTGCGGTATTCACCCTTGCGGTCGCGGATGATGGGCGCGAGCAGATAGCCCCGCGTCCCTTCCGGCATCGCCATGACGCGGTCGACCATGTCCTGCACCTGCTGCGCCTCGATCGGAAGTCCCGTAGCGGGGGAATAGGGCGTGCCCGCGCGGGCGAACAACAGGCGCAGGTAGTCGTAGATTTCCGTGATCGTACCGACGGTGGACCGGGGGTTCTTCGATGTGGTCTTCTGCTCGATCGAAATGGCGGGCGACAGGCCGCTGATGTGGTCCACATCGGGCTTTTCCATCATGTCGAGGAACTGACGCGCATAGGCGCTCAGGCTTTCGACGTAGCGCCGCTGCCCTTCCGCATAGATCGTGTCGAAGGCGAGGCTCGACTTGCCGGACCCGGACAGCCCGGTGATGACGACCAGCTGGTCGCGCGGAATGTCCACGTCGATGTTCTTGAGGTTGTGTTCGCGCGCACCGCGCACCTCGATGTTCTTCAGCTCGGCCATGGTGCCCCCTCGGACGTGTCGGTGTTAGACATAGCGATGTGCCGCAGGTCTGCCAGTGGCGATACTGAACGAAGTGTGAACATGCGTCAATTTACCCGGTGACACGGGCAGGATACACCCTCGTCATCCAACCGATCCGACCGACTCTTCCGCCGGTCAGAGGTCAGAAAAGGTTTTGCGCAGCCGGGCTTACGTGCCATGCTTGGCAAAATTGACCGCACCTGATCAGACAAGACTGATTTTCGTAGCAGATGCCTTTCTTGCATGCATCTGCAGCGCGTCCGTGCAGGTTGTCGTTAATCATGAAGTCTGTTTCCGATCGAAGTGTTCCCATGACCGACCTCGACCAGAATTCTCTGTTCCCATACCGCGAGATCGTGCAGTCGATCATCGACCGGATGTCGACCGCACTTCTGAATGACGATGCGGTGCAGTTCGCGTCATGCTTTTCGATGCCCGTCGTGATCCAGACCTTCGACGATCAGCGCGTGATCTCGGGGCTGGAGGAACTGCGCCGCATGTTCGACGACATCCGACTGGTGCTGACGAATTTCGCGGTCACGACCATCGTCCAGCGCTGCAGCGATGCGGCATTGATCGGCAGCACCCGGATCAGCGCCTGTGGCGAAGGGCACATCCTGTCGGATGCCCAAGTTATCCTGCCGCCGTTTCCGATCCTGCTGGGGCTGCACGCCGTCGACGGGATCTGGCGGGTGGATACCGGACAATTCGCGATCATCAGGGGCAAGTGGCTGACGGCCGCCCTAATGGGCACCGTCTCGCTCGACCGGGAACCGCCGGTCGCCCCATAGGACGGCGGCACGCCAGGCCGGGCAGATGCCACCCAATTACATGTGGACGACGCGGCCATAGGCGTCGAGAACGCTTTCGTGCATCATTTCCGACAGGGTTGGGTGCGGGAAGACCGTGTTCATCAAATCCTCTTCCGTCGTCTCCAGCTGACGGCCGATGACATAGCCCTGAATCAGTTCGGTCACTTCTGCGCCCACCATGTGCGCGCCCAGCAGCTCTCCAGTCGCCGCATCGAACACGGTCTTGACGAAGCCTTCCGCCTCTCCCAGCGCGATGGCCTTGCCGTTGCCGATGAACGGGAACTTGCCGACCTTCACGTCATAGCCCAGCTCCTTGGCCTTCGCCTCGGTGTAGCCGACGGACGCGATCTGCGGCGTGCAATAGGTGCAGCCGGCGATGCTTTCGGGTTTCACGGGATGCGGATGCAGGCCCGCGATCAGTTCCGCGACCATGACACCTTCGTGGCTCGCCTTGTGCGCCAGCCACGGTGCGCCCGCGATGTCGCCGATGGCGTAGACCCCGTCGGCACCCGTGCGGCAGTATTCGTCGGTGACGACATGGGTGCGGTCGATCTTCACGCCCAGCTCTTCTAGCCCCAGATCCTCCACGTTGCCGACGATGCCGACCGCGCTGATGACCGTGTCGAAGACGTGCTTCTCGACGCGGCCAGCCACCTCGATATGGGCGGTGACGCGGCCGGCCTTGGGGTCGCGGTCCAGCTGCTTGACCACGGCCTTTTCCATGATCGTCATGCCCTGCTTGACGAACTGCTTGCGGGCAAAGGCCGACACCTCCGCATCCTCGACGGGCAGGATGCGGTCCATCACCTCGACCACGGTGGTCTTGGCACCCATTGTGTTGAAGAAGCTGGCGAATTCGATACCGATGGCACCGGACCCGATGACCAGCAGATCCTTTGGCATCCGTTTGGCGACCAGCGCATCACGATACGCCCAGACCAGATCGCCGTCCGATTCGAGGCCCGGCAGGTTGCGGGCGCGGGCACCGGTGGCAAGGATGATGTTCTTGGCCGTCAACTCCTGCGTGTCCTTGGCGGTCTTGACGCTCACCTGCCCCTTGGCGGTGATCCGGGCGGTGCCCATGATCGTTGTGATCTTGTTCTTCTTCATCAGGTGGCCGATGCCGCTGGACAGCTGGTTGGCCACCCCGCGCGAGCGCTTGATGACGGCGGCCAGATCGAAGGACGGCTTTTCGACCGACAGACCGAACTCCTTCGCGCGGTGCATCAGGTGAAACACTTCGGACGACCGCAGCAGCGCCTTGGTCGGGATGCAGCCCCAGTTCAGGCAGATCCCGCCGAGGTTCTCGCGTTCCACGATCACGACCTTCTGGCCCAACTGGGCGGCGCGGATCGCCGCGACATAGCCGCCGGGACCGGCACCGATCACGATCACGTCGAAGTTCTGTGCGGCCATGGGTCTATCCTGCGCTGGTCGTTGGAAACTGGTTCAATGCTAAACCATCTCCCGCGTGCTGGAAAGACCCCGCCCCCCGGGTGCGTCGGTTCAGGCGTTCGCCGCCATCACCTGCCGCAGCATCGCACCATAACCGCCGTCGCGCAGGAACGACGCCTCTGCCGCGGTCGTCGGCCGGTCGAGGGCATCGTTGCGATAGGGGAAACGGCCAAAGCTGCGGATGATCGCCCGGTGCGCGCGTGCGTGGTCCAGATTGGCGGCCCCCGCATCGGGCATCCGCGTGTGGAACAGCCGCACGGCGCGGTCCTGATCGGCGAGGTTCTCCGAATGCATCAGCGGCAGGTAGAAGAACTGCCGCCCCGGCGCATCGATCCGCAGGTCCCAGTCCCGGTCGATCGCCATCTTGGCCGCCGCCAGCGCCAGCGCATCGGTCGAGAACGCCTCGCCGCTGGCGCGGAACATGTTGCGCGGAAACTGGTCGGTCAGGATGATATAGGCCAGCGTCTCGCTCGGGCAGGTCAGCCACAGGCCCAGATGACCGTCGGCGGCACGCTGCCAGGTGGACAGGAACCGCTCGCGGATCGTGGCGTCGATGGCGTCGTCCTGACGATACCAGTCCGCCTCATTCACCTCGTCGAGCCAGTATCCCAGTACGTCCTCCGCGGTCTGCATGTTGCGCCCTCTCCCCTGCCGACATTGATCTGGCGCAGAAAAGCAGAGCGAATCACTCCTGACAAGGCTAATCGGTGCCCTTCGGCGGGTCCGTGTCGCGGCGTGTCCCGGCGGTCGGACCGCTGCCGTCCGGTCCCGTCCCCGGACCCTCCTGCGCCACGCCCTGCACCACGTCCTGCACCACGTCCTGGGCCATGCGCGCGGCGACGCCCGTCGTCGTCAGCGGCAGGCTGGCAAAGCTGGTCTGGTCGGATGCGATATCGGCCCGGCTGCGCCGCGTCATGCGCCAGATGCCATAGACGGCCACCGCCAGCATCAGCACGGCGATGAACACCCAATAGCCGCGCGGCCCCATGCCATCCAGCATGTAACCCAGCGTGATCGGCCCCAGAATGGCACCCACGCCGTTGACGAACAGCAGCGCCCCAGACGCCGCCGCCATGTCCTCCTTCTCCAGATAATCGTTGGTATAGGCGATCAGCAGCGCATAAAGCGGGTTCGACGTGCCGCCCACGATGGCCCCCGACAGCAGCGCCAACCCATAGGACGCCGGGAACAGCCCCGCCACGATGCTGCCCGCCCCGCCCACCAGTGCGACGATGATGATGACGATACGCCGGTCAAGCCGGTCCGATACCCAGCCGATGGGAAACTGCGCCACCAGTGCCGCCATGTAGATCGCCGACACGAACAGCGAGATTTGCCCGACGCTGAACCCCGCCCGCGCGCCGTAGACCGCCGACATCCCGAACTGCGCGGAAAAAACGCCGCCCAGCAGGAACATGCCGACGGCCGCCAGCGGCGACGTGCGGATCAGCCGCGTCACTTTCATCGGCTGGATGCGTCCGAACGCGGGCACCGGCTTGATCGACAGCAGGATCGGCGCGAAGGCCATCGACACGAGGATCGACGGCACGATGAACAGCACGAAGCCGCCCACGTCGCCGCGCGTGATGATCCACTGCGCGGTGACGATGCCCGCCATCTGCACGATCATGTAGATCGACAGCGCCTGCCCCCGCGTCTCGTTGCTGGATGCGTCGTTCAGCCAGCTTTCCGCGGTGATGTAGACCCCGCAGAAGCAGAACCCGATCACCACGCGGCCCAGCGTCCATGCGATGGGATCGGTCAGCACCGGATACATGATCAGCACGGCCGAGATCGTGGACCCCAGCGCCGCGAAGACACGGACGTGCCCGACGCGGCGGATCATCTCGGGCGCCATCTTGGACGCGAACAGGAAGCCTGCGAAATAGCCCGACATGACGATGGACAGCTCCAGCGTCGAGAATCCTTCCAGCTCTCCGCGCAGGCCCAGCAGGGTGCCCTGCAGGCCGTTGCCGATCATCAGCATGAACATGCCAAGGAACAGCGCCCAGCTGCCGCCCAGCACCTGCCTCATGACGCGTCGCGGTGCGGCAGCAGAAGGGAGGCGTCGCCGTAGGAGAAGAAGCGATACCGTTCCGCGATGGCGTGGTCATAGACGGCGCGGATGCGGTCCTGCCCCATCAGCGCCGAGACGAGCATCATCAGCGTCGACTTCGGCAGATGGAAGTTCGTCATCAGCGCGTCCGCCACGCGGAACCGGAATCCCGGCGTGATGAAGATGTCGGTCGGCCCTTCCCACGCGGCGATGGTGCCAGAGCGCGCCGCCGTCTCGATCAGGCGCAGGGCGGTGGTGCCGACGGGGATGATGCGGCCACCGGCGGCCTTGGTCGCCGCAATCTCGGCGGCCGCCTGCGGCGTGACCTGCCCCCATTCGCTGTGCATCTTGTGCTGCGTGACATCATCGACCTTGACCGGCAGGAAGGTGCCCGCGCCGACATGCAGCGTGACGTGGGTGAAGGTCACACCGCTGCCGGCCAGCGCGGCCAGCAGGTCCGCGTCGAAGTGCAACGACGCGGTGGGTGCCGCGACCGCCCCCGGCGTCCGAGCCCACGCGGTCTGGTAATCGTCGCGGTCCGCATCGTCGGCAGGCCGGAGTGCGGCGATGTAGGGTGGCAGCGGCATCGCACCCACCTGCGCGAGGGCCGCATCGAACGCATCCCCGGTCAGATCGAACGCCAGCTCCGCCTGCCCGTCCGCACGCCCCACGACCCGCGCGCTCAAGGCATCGCCGAACACGATCTCCTCGCCGTCGCGGACCTTCTTCAACGGCTTGACCAGCGCCATCCAGTGACCCGCCGGTGTCGGTTCCAGCAGCGTGACCTCGATCCGGGCCACGGTGTCGCCCGCCTCGCCGCTGCGGTGGCGCACACCGTCAAGGCGCGCGGGGATCACCTTGGTGTCGTTCAGCACCAGCCGGTCGCCCGGGCGCAGCCACAGACCCAGATCGGCGACAGTGGCATCCGTCAGCGTGTCGGGCGTCGCCACCAGCAGCCGTGCGGCGGTGCGGGGCCGTGCGGGGCGGGTGGCGATCAGGCCATCCGGCAGGTCGAAGTCGAAATCGGACAGCTTCATGGCAGCCTCGTCGTGGTTCAGTTGGCCAACACCGGCGGCGGGCGGCGGAAGATATCCCGGAACAGGCCCGGCGTCAGGACCGAGAAGGGGTTGACCCCGACCTGCGGTGCGGCTGGCGTGCCGCCCAGGGTGAAGTTGATCCCGATCAGCCCCTCGCCGGGGCGGGTCAGGACGCTGCCGATCGCGTTCACGAAGTAGAACGGCGACACGACCCCCTGCAGGTCGAACGTCCGGCTGGCCAGCGTGTAGAGGCCATCCACCGAAATGCCAAGGCCCGGCCCCACGGCGCTCGCCTGCGTCACCACGATCCGGTCCGGCGTCAGGCGGAACTGCGCGTCCACCGTGTCGAACGCCAACCCCTGCCCGTCCAGCTGTTGCAACAACCCGATCACGCTGATCGCATCCAGCAGCGCCGCGATGGCCGGCACGTCGCGCACCCGCAACTGCCGCACCGCCACCGTCCCGTCGAAGCTGCCCGCGTCAGGCGCGGGCCTCAGGGTCAGGTCCAGCGTACCGCCGGTGGCACCGGGCAGAAAGTTTCCGGCCCGCAGGACCGCGCCCGCATCGTCGGCCACCACGCGCACGGCGCTGCGGCCATTCACGGGCGACACCGCGCCGCGCACCGGTGCGGCCCCATTGAACAGGCCCTGAAAATCGCCTGCGAAGCCGCCGGTGGTATCGAACGCCCCCTTGAACTGGGTCAGGCGCAGATCGCCTGCGATGCGCAACTCGTCCAGCTGCACGCTGATCGGGATGCCCGCGCCGCCACCGCCCCCGGCCCCGCCCAGATCGGCACGGCTCAGATCGAAGGTGCCGCCGCGCACGATTACCCCCACGCCCTGCCCCGGCCCGCGCCCCTGCAAGGTCACCGGCCCCGCGAACCAGTCGCCCACGGTCACGCTGTCGAACGTCGCGGCCGCCAGCCCGCCACCCGCTGCCAGATCGACGCGACCGCTGGCCGCCAGTCCCGGCGCGCGCAGGCGCAGCCGGTCCACGACCGGGCGCGGGCCAAGGCTGCCCGACACCTCCAGCGCGCCGGTGGCCCCCCGCCCCTTGGCATAGCCGATGGCGGGCACGGACAGGCCAAGCCCGCCCAGATCGCTGGTCAGCGAAAATGTGGGCGGCGCACCGCGCGGCAGGGTCACGGTCAGATCGCCGCCGCCCGCCCCCGACACGGTGCCGGGTGGCAGGGCGATGCCGAACGTGTCCAGCGCCTCTGGCGTCAGGGCGACGCGGCCCGTGACCTGCGGCGGGGCCGCACCGGGGCGGAACCCCTGGGTGAAGGTGCCGGTGACCGGCACGCCGTCCAGCGTGGCATCGCCGCCGACCGACAGCCCTTCGCGGTCCACGGTCACCGCCAGATCGCTACCCGCCAGCGTGCGGCCCGCCACCAGCGTCTCGGACCGCAGGCGGGTCAGCTGCGCGGTGGCGGAAAAGTCCACGTCGTCCGGCGTCATTCGCTGTTTCAGCGGCAGCACGACGCGCGCACTGACCGCCGCGCGTCCGTCCGCCAGCGTCACGGGCAGGTTCGCGCGGCGGAGATAGCCGAAGGGCGGCTGATCCAGCAGCGACAGGGTGGCCGTGATACTGCCCGTGGTCGCCAGATCCAGTTCCAGCGGCGCATTGCGCATCGTCACGTCGGGGATCTGCAGCACCGACCCCGCCACGTCCAGCGCCCCGCCCTGCGGGGCGATCACCTGCCCCGCGTCCAGACGCAGCGCGAAGGCGCCGTCGGCCAGCGTGGCATAACCCGCGCCATCGGTGATGAGGGGCAGGTTGCGCAGATACCGCACCGTCGCCGCCTCATAGGCGAAGCCCGCGGCGATGCGGGCGGGCTGACCGGGGCGCAGCCGCCAGCCCGCCGTCACGGCGCTCAGATCGCCGGCCAGCAGGTTGTTGGCGAACCATGCCCGCGTGCCCGGCCGCAGCCGTTCCGGCCACAGGCGCAGCAAACCGGCGGGGGTCAGCGCGGGACTGGTCAGATCCACGCCCGCATCCCAGCCGTCCGGCGTGGCGGTCAGATGCCCCTTGGCCGCCAGACGCAGCGCCGGGTCGGTCAACGTCACCTGCCCCACGTCCAGACGGAACGGATCCAGCGTCAACCGCAGGTCGATGTCCGCCTGTTCCAGCGTCAGCGGTTCCGGATAGAGGTCGCCGGGCGACAGCGCCACATCGGTCAGCCGGAACTGCCCGACCAGCGCGGTCGGCAAACCTCGCACGAAATCCTGCGCAATGGCCTGACCCTGCGCTACCACACCCCCGGCGGGCGCGCGGATCGCCACGCGCCGGAACGTCAGCCGCTGCCCCACGGGGTCATAGCGCAGGGCCGCATCCACAGCGTCGAACGGCAGCGGCGGCGTGCCCGCCTGCGGCTGCACCGCCCCCGCGCCGATCTGCAGGGTCACATCCAGAGGACCCAGCCGGCCATCCGCATCCAGACCCGTGGCCAGCGTCGCCGACAGCGGCGCGTCGAGAGCGTCCAGAAACCAAAGTGCCGCCGACTGGCTGGCCAGATCGCGCGCCGGCGCATCGTTCACGCGCACCCGCAATTGCGCCGCCTGAGTGGCGCGGTCCGTCGTCAGCGACAGACCCAGCCGCGTCGCCCCGTCGTCGCCCATGACGCGCAACTGCGCCTCTGCCGTCACCGCAGCCCGCGTCAGGGCAAGCGTGAACGCCCCGTCGCCGGTGGTCCAGACCCGCCCTGCGAGGTCGTCGCGAAACGTCAGGTCCAGCCCCGCCAGCGATACCCTCTCCAGCGCGGACAGGGCAGTGCGGTCGCGCAACCCGTTCAACTGCGCCACCAGACCGCCCAGCCCCTCGGCCAGCAGCGCGCCGCCGCCGGTCTCCGGCAGATCGAAGGCCAGCCTGATCCGCCCCTGCACGTCCCGCGTCAGCGCGATGGCGCTGCCACGCAATGCGACCTCCTGCACAAGGGCCGACTGGTCGAACAGCAGGCCGCGCGGACTGATCGTCGCATCCACCTCCGCCACGCGGGCCAGCGGCGCACCATCCGCGTCGCGCAGCAGCGTGTCGGACAGCCTGATGCGCGGGTGCAGGTCTGCCCCGATCCGCAGCGTGATTTCGCCAAAACTGACCCGACCGCCACCCAGCATGGCGCTGGCGCGGCTGGCGACCTCGCGCGTCATCCAGCCCGGGGCGGTGATGTCGCGGTCGAACAGGGCGACGAGGACGATCAGCGCAAAGATCAGCGGCATGCTGAGCAGAGCCGCCAACACGCGCGCCACCTGCCACGTGGGACCCCTTGGCGCGCCCCTGCGGCGGCGGGTGCGGGCGGGCCGTGCGGCAGGCGCTGGGTCAGTCTCGGTCATGCACGGCCCTTGCCTGTCGGATGCGATCATGACCTGTTGCGGGCACGAACGAAACCGCTGTTTCAGCCACACCCCCAGACCGGAGGATCACCATGCCGTCAGACGCCGCCCCCACCCTGCAGCCCGGCGATGCCGCCCCCGACTTTGCCCTGCCCCGCGATGGCGGCGGCACCGTCAGCCTTGGCGATCATGCGGGTCGCAAGGTCGTGCTCTACTTCTATCCCAAGGACGACACCCCCGGCTGCACGATCGAGGCGCTGGATTTCACCGCCGCCGCCGCCGACTTCGACGCGGCAGGCGCAGTCGTTCTGGGCGTGTCCAAGGATACCGTCGCCAAGCACGACAAGTTCACCGCCAAGCACACGCTGGGCATCGCCCTGTTGTCGGATGCGGAGGGCGACGTGTGCGAACGCTATGGCGTCTGGGGTGAAAAGCAGATGTACGGCAAGACGTACCACGGGATCGAGCGGACGACCGTGCTGATCGGACCCGATGGCCGGATCCAGCGCATCTGGCGCAAGGTCAAGGTGCCGGGCCACGTGGCCGAGGTGCTGGAGGCCGTCCGCGCAGGCTGACGCGCGGCCGCGGCATGTCAGCCGTGCGGCGGGGGACGAAACCGGGCCCGCCGCCGCTGAGGCACCGTCAGCATGCATGCGGCGGCGCGGCACCCACTTTCGTGCAGTCATGCGGGCAGGTGTCCGATTCGCCTGCCGTTGCAAACGGATGCAGGCGGGCCGCGGCGAAGGCCCGTTGAACGGCGGTCGGCACGCGTGACCGGGCGCGGTGCCGCCTGACCGATGGGACAGCCCGCTACGGCGGGTGCCGTCCCGATCCGGCGGCATGGCAACAGCCCTTGTTTTCATTGCGCGCCGCCGATGTGCCAGCGATCTGGGCGCAGCATCCGGTGTGGCGCGTGTATGCCAACGGTTGGCCGGTCGCAGGGGATCAGGTGCCCCCGCCGTGTGGAATCAGCAGACCGACCTCGGCATGATCCCGCCCAAACCCCGTCGATATCTCCACAATTTTTCAAAATCGTTGCACCGCTGCGTCAGGCTGGCTAGACGACAGCAAGCGTGCGGCGAGACAAAAGGGTGTGGGACCCTGCCAAACGCAACCGGGACGGACATCAGGGGCACCATCTGTGACATCACGACTGACGCTGGCCATACACACGCGCCTTGAAAAACGATTCCCCGAAAAGCGCCTCTTCATCCGCTCCGACATGGAAACCCGCTTTATCCGCCTGCGGCCGTCGCATCAGCTGCTCGGGTGGACCGCCGCCACCGCCGTCGTCGGCTGGACCATCATCTCCAGCGCAATCCTGATGATGGACAGCATCGGTGCCGGGAACTTCCGCGCACAGGCGCAACGCGACCAGATGATCTACGAGGCCCGCCTGAACGCCCTGTCAGCGGAACGCGACGCCCGCGCCGCCGAGGCGATCGCAGCCCAGAACCGCTTCAGCGCCGCGCTGGCACAGATTTCGACCATGCAGACGAACCTGCTGACCACCGAGGATCAGCGCCGCGAGCTGGAGACGGGCCTTGAGGTCGTGCAGGCGACGCTGCGCGACACCATGCAGGACCGCAAGATCGCGGAAACCGAACTGGCCGCATTGACCACCGACGCCGACGACGGCGCCATGCCCGCCGGGCAGAGTGCCGTGCAGGACGGCACCGTCGACCTGCTGGCGACGGCCCTGGCCGAAACTGCGGCGGAACGCGACCAGATCGCACAGGACGCGCAATTCGCGCTGGACCATGCGACGGAAACCGAAAACGAACTGCGCCAGATCCAAGACCGCAACGACGACATCTTCCGCCAGCTCGAAGATGCGATCACCGTGTCGGTCGAACCGCTGGAAAAGATGTTCCGCGACGCGGGCATGGACCCCGACAACATGGTCAGCCAGGTGCGCCGCGGCTATTCCGGCACCGGCGGGCCGCTGACGCCGCTGTCGTTCTCCTCGATGGGGGGCGGACCCGACCCGGACACGGCCCGCGCCAACGGCATCCTGAACAAGCTGGACGAGATCAACCTGTACCGGATCGCCGCCGATGCAGCACCCTTCGACATGCCGATCAAGGCCAACTTCCGCTTCTCCTCGGGGTTCGGATCGCGCTGGGGCCGCATGCACGAAGGTACCGACTTCTCCGCCCCCATCGGCACACCGGTCTATGCACCTGCCGACGGCGTGGTCATCTACTCCGGCTGGCTGTCCAGCTATGGCCGCCTGATCAAGATCCAGCACGAGTTCGGGATCGAAACGCGCTACGGTCACCTCAACGCTCTCAACGTGAATGTGGGCGATAGGGTATCGCGCGGCGACCATATCGGTGATACGGGAAACTCCGGACGCTCGACCGGACCGCACCTGCACTATGAAGTCCGGGTCGGTGGAAAAGCTGTCAATCCGATGATTTACATACAGGCGGGACAAGATGTTTTCTAAATCCAAGATCAACGAACCCGGCCCCAAGGCCACCGAACCGACACAGGCGCCCGCCCCCATGTCTACCCCCGTGACGGGCGGCGACTACAAGCCGACGACGCCCAAAGCCAAGCCGCCTGCGTCGATCCTGTCCGCCGACCTGCTGGTGACGGGCAACATGAAGACGACGGGCGACATCCAGATCGAAGGCCAGGTCGACGGCGACATCCGCGCCCACCTGCTGACCATCGGCGAAGGCGCCACCGTCAAGGGCGAGGTGATGGCCGACGACGTGGTGATCCACGGTCGCATCATCGGTCGCGTGCGTGGCCTGAAGGTGCGCCTGACCTCGACCGCGCGCGTCGAAGGCGACATCATCCACAAGACGATCGCCATCGAATCGGGCGCCCACTTCGAAGGCTCCGTGCAGCGTCAGGACGATCCGTTGTCCGCATCCGGCGGTCGCGCCAAGATGCCGACCAGCAGCGGCGTGACCCCCGGCACCGAGACACCCAAGAGCTAAGGTTGCACGAGCCGCAACCCAGTCAACGGGCCCCGTCCGATGGGACGCGGCCCGTTTGCGTGCAGGCGTTCTGCACGGACCGGCAGCGCCCGCTGGTGCTGGTGGCGGCCGTGCTCGCCTCCTCGATGGGGTTCATCGACGGCACCGTGGTCAGCATCGCCATCCCCGCCATCCGCGCGTCGCTCGGCGCTAGCCTCGATCAGGCGGCGTGGATCAACAACGCCTATATGGTCACGCTGTCGGCGCTGATCCTGACCGGTGGCGCATTCGGCGACCGGTTCGGTCTGGCCAAGATATTCAGCCTTGGCGTGACGCTGTTCCTGCTGACCTCGCTGGCCTGCGCGCTGGCCCCCACGCCTGATCTGCTCATCGTGGCACGCCTTGCGCAGGGCGCCGGTGCGGCACTGATGATCCCCGGCGCGCTGGCCATGATATCGCGCGCCTATCCACCCGAGATCCGGGGCCGCGCCATCGGGATCTGGGCCGCCGCATCCGGCCTGACCACGGCGGCAGGTCCCATCGTGGGCGGTCTGCTGCTGTCGTCGGGCGACGCCGAGGCGTGGCGGTGGATCTTCGGCATCAACCTGCCGCTGGGGCTGATCGCGCTGGTGATGATCCGCCGCGCCGTCAGCCACGACACCCGCCGTCACGGCGATCCCATCGACGTGGTGGGGGCGCTGCTGGGTGTCACCGGGCTGGGCCTGCTGGCGTGGATGCTGACGCATCTGGAAGCGGCGTCCAACGATCTGCGCATCACGCTGGCCACGGGCGTGGGTGGCGTCGTGGTGCTGACACTGTTCCTGCTGCACGAATGGCGCACGCCGCATGCGATGATGCCGCTGCGCCTGTTCGCCAGTGCCACGTTTTCGGCCGCCAACCTCGCGACGTTCCTGTTGTATTTCGGGATGTCGGCGATCCTGTTCTTTCTGCCCATGCTGACCGTCGCCGGTTGGGGCATGAGCGAGTTCCAGACCATCTTCGCCTTTGCGCCCCTGTCGGGATTCATCGCGCTGCTGTCCACACGTTTCGGCCGGTTGGCCGACCGGCGCGGCTCCGGCCCGGTCGTCGCCGTGGGGGCTGCGGTCGTCACGCTGGGTTACGTCGTGCTGGCACTGGTCGTGGGATCGTCGCAGAACTTCTGGCTGGGCGTACTGCCGGCCATGTCCATCGTCGGCTTCGGCATGAGCATGGTGGTGGCGCCTTTGTCCACCGCCGTGATGGTCGCGGCGGGCGACGGACAGGCCGGTATCGCATCGGGCGTGAACAATGCCATCAGCCGCATCGGCGGCCTGATCGCCGTCGCCGCGATGAGCTCGCTTGCGACCATCGCCTATACGCGGGCGGGCGGCACCGCGACGTTCGGTGAACGCGCAGCAGGCACGGCACATGTGCTGGCAATGGGCGACGCCTTCGCCCTCGTGGCGTGGGTGGCTGCTGGACTGGCCGCCGTGGCGGCCATCGCTGCGGCGCTGGGGATTAGGCGACCCTGACGGGCCTCAATCCTCCAGGTTGGCTTCGGCCCGGCTCTTGCCGCTCACGTCCATCGCCAGCGTGGCCGCCATGAACGCATCCAGATCGCCGTCCAGCACACCGGAGGTGTCGGACGTCTCGTGCCGGGTGCGCAGATCCTTCACCATCTGATAGGGTTGCAGGACGTAGGAGCGGATCTGGTTGCCCCAGCCCGCGTCACCCTTGTTGTCGTGCGCCTCGTTGATGGCGGCGTTCCGGCGGTCCAGCTCCATCTGATACAGGCGCGACTTCAGCGCCTTCATGCAGATGTCGCGGTTCTGGTGCTGCGATTTTTCTGAACTCGTGACCACGATGCCGGTCGGGAAGTGGGTGATCCGCACGGCGGAGTCGGTGGTGTTCACGTGCTGGCCACCGGCACCGGACGACCGGTAGGTGTCGATGCGAATGTCCTTGTCCTGCACGTCGATCTCGATGTTGTCGTCCACCACCGGATAGACCCAGACCGAGCTGAACGACGTGTGCCGCTTGGCCGCCGAATCGTAGGGGCTGATCCGCACGAGGCGGTGCACGCCGGACTCGGATTTCAGCCAGCCGTAGGCGTTGGGGCCGGTGATCTTGTAGGACGCCGACTTGATGCCGACCTCTTCGCCCGCGCTCTCGGACTGCAACTCGACCTTGTAGCCCTTCTTCTCGGCCCAGCGGACATACATGCGTGCCAGCATGTTGGCCCAGTCGCAGGACTCGGTGCCGCCAGCCCCTGCGTTGATCTCCAGGAAGGTGTCGTTGCCGTCCGCCTCGCCGTTCAACAGCGCTTCCAGCTCCTTCTCGGCGGCGCGCGCCTTCAGCGCGGTCAATGCCGCCTCGGCGTCGGCGACGATCTCGGCGTCGCCTTCGGTCTCACCCATCTCGATCAGTTCGACGTTGTCGGCCAGATCCTGACGGATGCCTTCATAGCTCGCCATCGCATCGACCAGCACCTGCCGTTCGCGCATCAGCTTCTGCGCATGAGCGGGATCGTTCCACAGGGTCGGGTCCTCGACGCGGGCGTTGAACTCCTCCAGCCGGTGCGGCGCCGTGGCATAGTCCAGCCGCTGCGCCAGCAGGGACAGAGACTTGCGGACAGCCTCGATGGTGGTCTGGGTCTCGGCGCGCATGGCAATTCCGTTCTGGCTGGGGCGGTCTAGGGTATCGATGTCCAGATAGACCGCCCCTGCCCCGGCTGCAAGATCGCCGGGCAGAGGCCGCAGGCCGGAGGCGTGCCATGTTCGGAGCGGCGATCGGCGCGGATGCCGTGATCGGCATGGTCGCGGGTCTGATCACGGGCGAGACCGGCACCGCGATGATCCCGGGTGCTGGCGTCGGCGGCGGGCTGGCCGCCGGCGCTGGCCCGGGTCGCCCTCAGTAGAGGCCGCCCGACGACAGCGCACCAAAGCTCGCCTTGGGTCCGACCGTGGCCGTGCCCCCGGTCGAGGTTTGGACCTGCACCGCCTGACGCGGCACCTCGTCCACCAGCGGCAGGTCGGCGGCCATCGCGAATCCACCGTCGAAGGTGATGCCGAAGATCGGCTCTTCGCCCGGACGGAAGCATTCGGCGATCACGTTCTCGCCGCCGGCACCGTCGGGCAGGCGTGCACCGGTGAAGCGGTCGATGTTGATGAACTGGCAGTCCGCAGGCACCTTGAACGCACCGCCACCATAGGTCTCGATGGCCTTGGACATGAAGGCATTGAACACCGGCGCGCAGATGCCGCCGCCGGACGCGCTGCGGCCCATGGGCTGCGGGTTGTCAAAGCCGATGTAGCAACCCGCCACGATGTTGGAGGAGAAGCCGACGAACCACGCGTCCTTTTCGTCGTTGGTGGTGCCGGTCTTGCCGGCGATCGGCACGGGCAGGTTGATCGCATTCTCGGCGGTGCCGCGGATCACCACGCCTTCCATCATCGAGGTCAGCTGATAGGCCGTGATCTCGTTCATCACGCGCTGGCGGTTCGACGTGATGGTGGGCGCCTCGCCGCTGGGCAGGCTGGGCAGACTGCAATCCTCGCAGACGCGCTGGTCGTGGCGATAGACGGTGTTGCCGTAGCGGTCCTGCACCCGGTCCACCAGCGTCGGTTCCACCCGCTCGCCGCCGTTGGCGAACATGGCATAGGCGGCGACCATCTTGAACAGCGTCGTCTCGTCCGAGCCAAGCGAGGTCGCCAGCACCCGGTTCATCCGGTCGTAGACGCCGAAGCGTTCGGCATAGTCGGCCACCGTGTCGATGCCGACCTCCTGTGCCAGACGGACGGTCATCAGGTTGCGCGACTGTTCGATGCCCGTGCGCAGCGGTGTGGGGCCATAGAACTTGTTGGAATAGTTCTGCGGCCGCCAGATGCCCTGCGGCGTCTCGATCTCGATCGGCGCATCGACGACGATGGTGGCGGGGGAATAGCCGCTGTCGAGGGCGGCCGCAAAGACGAAGGGTTTGAACGACGATCCGGGCTGGCGCATCGCCTGCGTGGCGCGGTTGAACACCGACGCCTGATAGGAGAAGCCGCCCTGCATCGCCAGCACGCGGCCGGTGTTCACGTCCATCGCCATGAACGCGCCCTGCACCTGCGGCACCTGCCGCAGGGTCCAGCGCAGGAACGCGCCGCTGTCGTCGTCGGTCATGCGACGCACCAGCACCACGTCGCCCGGGGCGAAGTTGTCGGCAAAGCTGCCAGCCATCCACGCGATGTCGTCGCGCGGCACGACGAAGGGCTCGGCATCCGTCTCCTGCACGTTCTCGATGCCGACGCGCATCTGGGATTCGCCGACCTCCAGCACCACGGCGGGGTGCCACGGGTTTTCCAGCGTGATGTCGCGGGGCACCTCGGCGGCACCCAGCGCCGCGCGCCACGCGGCTTCGTTGTCCAGGGTGCCTGCGTCGATGGCCTTGCCGGTTCCGCGCCACTGACCGAGGCCACGGTCGTAGGTTTCCAACGCCCGCTGCAGGGCATGGGCCGCCTCGACCTGCAGGTTCGCGTCCACAGTGGCGCGGATCGCCAGACCGCCCGAGAAGAATTCATCCTCGCCGAAGTTCTGTGACAACTGGCGGCGAATCTCGTCGGTGAAATAGTCGCGGGGCGGCAGTTCGCTGCGGAAGCTGTCGTAGTCGCCGGACTGCACGGTGCGCAGCGGGGTGGCGATTGCAACGTCGTAGGCCGCCTCGTCCAGATAGCCGTTCTGGAACATCTCGCGCAGGACATAGTTGCGGCGCGCCACGGACCGGTCGTACTGACGGACAGGGTCGTAATCCGACGGCGCCTTGGGCAGGACCGCCAGATAGGCGGCCTCCTCGACCGTCAGATCGGGCAGCGCCTTGTTGAAATAGGTCAGCGACGCCGCGGTGACGCCGTAGCTGTTCTTGCCCAGAAAGATCTCGTTCAGGTAAAGTTCGAGGATCTTTTCCTTGGGCATCGCGCCCTCGATCCGGGTGGCAAGGATGATTTCCTTGATCTTGCGTTCCACGCTGCGGCTGCCGTCGAGCAGGAAGTTCTTCATCACCTGCTGCGTGATCGTGGATGCACCGCGCACCTCCTCGCCACGGGTGCGCACGGCGTCATAGACGGCGGACGCGATGCCGCCCGCGTCGAAACCGCCGTGAGTGTAGAAGTTCTTGTCCTCAGCTGAAATGAAGGCCTGCTTCACCAGATCGGGAATATCCTCGGCCGGGGTGAACAGGCGGCGCTCCACGGCGAATTCGTCGATGATCTGCCCTTCGCCCGAATAGATGCGGCTGATCGTCTTGGGCGTGTATTGCGCCAATGTGTCGTAGGTCGGCAGATCGCGCCCGTACATGTAAAACACGGCACCCAGCGTCAGCCCCAGCATCGCAAGGCCAAGGCACAGCATCGAGAAGATGCCGCCAAAGAATGACATGATGAAACGCAGCATGGGCAGAGCCTTCGGTCCGGGAATTGGGCCGCTTATAGGGCGCACCCCCCCTTTCGTCAAAAGCTGATGCGCAGATCTGACGCACCGTGTCGCGGCACCCGGTCACGGTTGCGACAGCTACTGGCGTTTCAGTCCCGCAAGGGCCGCTTCTGTCGCGGCCCAGTCCTGCAGCGCAGTCGTCAGACCCGCCACGATGGGTGCGCGGCCGTCCGCAGTGGACAGGGTGGTGCGGTCGGTGGCGTTGGACAGAAACCCCACCTCCAGCAGGATGGACGGGAAGTCGGCGGCGTTCAGCACCGCCAGCCGCCCTTCGCGCCGGGGACGGCTGTTGACCGCCGCATTCGTGCTGCGCAACCCGTCGATCACCGCGTCGGCCAGCCGGGCCGACGCCGGGGCCGTGTCAGCCCGCGCCATGCCCATCAGCACGCTTGCCACACGGTCGTCCTGCCCGGTCAGGTCGAGGCCGGTCAGCAGGTCGCCGCGTTCGTGCCGTTCGGCCATGCGCTGTGCGGCGCGGTCGACCCCTTCCGCGTTCAGGGTATAGGCAGAGGCACCGCGCGTCACCGTGTCGTCGAGGGCATCGGCGTGGAGCGAGATCAGCGCCCCCGCCCCCGCCGCCCGCGCGATGGTCATGCGATCCTCGAGCGAGACAAACACGTCCGCCTCGCGCGTCAGGACGGCCCGCAAGGTGCCGCTGCGGTTGATCGCCTCGGCCAGCTCGATGGACAGGCGCAGCATCAGGTCCGCTTCGACCACGTCGCCGCGCAAAGCACCGGGATCGACACCGCCGTGACCGGGGTCGATGGCGATCACCAGTGGTCCATCGCGCGGCACAGGTGCACTCAGCGTGGGGTCTGGCCGCACCGGATCGTCCGGCGCACCCGCAAGAGCGGCGAAACGGTCAGGCGCGACTGGGTTCAGTTGCAGCGTCAGCCGCGCCGTGCCCGTCCCCTCGTCCACCGCCAGCCCCGCCTGCGTCACCGCCAGCGAATCCGCCAGCGTCGCCTCCAGCCGCGACCAGCCGGGGCGCGGCGTGGCAAAGGTCAGATCGGTGATGCGCCCGGTCCGCAGCAGGTCGGCGGCGATCAGGCCGGTGAAATCGACCTCTCGGAACTCGATCACCAGCCGCATCGGATCAATGAGGGTGAAGAGGCGGTAGGGGACGGGCTGCGACAGTGCCAGATCGACACTGACCCCTTCTCCCGCATCCGCGATGCCGCTGGCCGCAGGGTCGATCCGCGCAAGTCCCGCAAAGCCCTGCGCCGCCAGCGGGCCCGCCAGCAGCAGCCAAAGTGCCAGTGCGGCGCGGATCATCCGCGCGCCGCCATGTAGCGGCGCAGGCGCGCCAAGCCTTCGACCATGTCGGAGGTCGCGCCCGCATAGGACAGGCGCAGCCAGCGGTGGCCGTCCACCGGGTCGAAGTCGAGGCCCGGCGTCACCGCCACCCCTGCGCGTGCGAGGATGTCGGCGGCAAAGGCGCGGCTGTCGTCCGTGTGGGCCGACACGTCGGCATAGATGTAGAACGCCCCGTCCGGTGGGGCCATCGTGGTGAACCCCGCCTGTGCCAGACCGTCCAGCAGCAGCGTGCGGTTCGCCTGATAGACGGCGAGGTTCGCGTCCAGTTCCGGACGGCAGTCCATCGCGTGCAGCGCCAGACGCTGACTGGCGTGGGGCGCGCAGATGAACAGGTTCTGCGCCAGCCGTTCCACCTGTCGGACGTGATCGGCGGGGACGACCATCCAGCCCACGCGCCAGCCGGTCATGCTGAAATACTTGGAAAAGCTGTTGATGACGTAGCAGTCCTGCGTCACCTCCAGCGCGCTGACGGCGCGGGTGCCATAGGAGATGCCGTGATAGATCTCGTCCGAGATCAGGGCCACGTCGCGCGCCGCACAGGCCTGCGCCAGCGCGTCCAGTTCGGGCGCGTTCAGCATTGTCCCGGTGGGATTGGCGGGCGATGCCACGATCAGACCGGCCAGATCGTTGGTCGCCACGTCGTCGGGTTGCGGCTGATAGCGGCCCTGCGCGGTCGTCGCAATCTCGACGGGGCGCAGTCCCATCGCCTTCAGGATCTGGCGATAGCTGGGATAGCAGGGCAGCCCCAACCCCACGCGGGCGTCGTTGTCGAAGAGCGCCGAGAACGCCAGCACGAAGGCCCCAGACGCGCCCGCCGTCACCACGACCCGCGCGGGATCCAGGTCCACGTCGTGCACTTCACCGTAATGCTGTGCGATGCGGGCCCGCAGGGCGGGCAGGCCCAGCCCGACGGTATAGCCCAAAGGTTGTGCCAGATCGGCGGTCAGCGCGGTTAGCGCGCCCTGCGGCGCGCCTGTGCCGGGCTGGCCCACCTCCATGTGGATGATCGACCGTCCCGCGTCCTCGGCGGCGCGGGCGGCCTCCATCACGTCCATCACGATAAAGGGATCGACGTCCCCGCGGCTGGATGTGCGCATGCTCTGCCCCTGTTCTTGTTGGTGCCGTTGTGCCCCCCGGCCCCCCGGCCCGTCAACCGTTCCCGGCCGCGCACCTTGGCAGGCGGGCCGGGATCTGCGCATAGTGTCGGGCGAATGAACCCGAGAGTGCCCCAGATGACCCGTGCCCTGTTGACCGCCACCGCCCTGACGCTGACCCTTGGCCTGCCTGCCGCCGCACAGGATGACGATGCCGCCTTCGGCGAGCGCGTCCGCGCCTATCTGCTGGAAAACCCGCAGGTCATCATGGAAGCCGTCGGCATCCTGCAGGCGCAGGAGGCCGAGATGGCCGCACTGGCCGATCAGGACATGGTCGCGGCCCAGTCGGAGGCGCTGCTGAACGACGGCTATTCATGGGTCGGCGGCAATCCGGACGGCGACATCACCGTGGTCGAGTTCATGGATTACCGTTGCGGCTATTGCAAACGCGCCTTCCCCGAGATCGAGAGCCTGCTGCAGGCCGACGGCAACATCCGCTTCATCGTCAAGGAATTCCCGATTCTTGGCGAACAGTCGGTGCTGGCGTCGCAGTTCGCCATGGCCGCGCAGATCGTCGCGGGCGAGGACGCCTACAAGGCGGTCCACGAGACGCTGATGAGCTTCAACGGCGAGATCACGGAAGACAGCCTGCTGGCGCTGGCGGACAGCCTCGATCTGGACGGGGCGGCGATCATGGCGGGCACCGCAGACCCGGAGGTGGAGCGCCGCATCGCCGCCAACCGCGCGCTTGGCGAGAGTCTGGCGATCAGCGGGACGCCGACGTTCGTGGTGCAGGACCAGATGGTGCGCGGCTATGTGCCCGCCGCCGACCTGCAGCGGCTGGTGGACGATCTGCGCGGCTGAGGCCGCGCAGAGCAGCTTATTCCGCCGCCGTCTCTGCCTGCGCCGCTTCTGCGTCCAGCACGGCGGCGCGCTGTTCGACCTGTTCGACGATGTGGTCGATCATCGCATCGTTGCTCAGCTTGTGGCTTTGCTTGCCCGCCAGATAGACCATGCCCGACCCGTTGCCGCCGCCGGTGAAGCCCACGTCGGTCATCAGCGCCTCGCCCGGGCCGTTGACGACGCAGCCGATGATCGACAGGCTCATCGGGGTCTTGATGTGTTCCAGACGCTTTTCCAGCGCCTCGACGGTACGGATCACGTCGAACCCCTGCCGCGCGCAGGACGGGCAGGAGATGATGTTCACGCCACGGTGCCGCAGGCCCAGCGATTTCAGGATCTCGAACCCCATCTTGACCTCTTCCACCGGGTCGGCGGACAGGCTGACGCGGATCGTGTCGCCGATCCCGGCCCACAGCAGGCTGCCCATGCCGATCGCGGACTTCACGGTGCCCGACATCAGGCCGCCCGCTTCGGTGATGCCGAGGTGGATGGGAGCGTCCGTCAGTTCGGCCAGCTTCTGATAGGCGGCGGCGGCCATGAACACGTCGGACGCCTTGCAGCTGATCTTGAACTCGTGAAAGTCGTTGTCCTGCAGGATCTTGATGTGATCCATGCCGCTTTCGACCATCGCGTCGGGGGTCGGTTCGCCGTATTTGTCCAGCAGGTGCCGTTCCAGCGATCCGGCGTTCACGCCGATGCGGATGGAACAGTTGTGGTCGCGGGCGGCCTTGATGACCTCCTTCACCCGGGTCTCGTCACCGATGTTGCCGGGGTTGATCCGCAGGCAGGCGGCGCCCGCCTCGGCGGCCTCGATCCCGCGTTTGTAGTGAAAATGGATATCCGCCACGATCGGCACGCTGACCTCGGGCACGATCAGGCGCAGGGCGCGGCTGCTCGCCTCGTCCGGGACCGAGACGCGGACAATGTCTGCGCCCGCATCCGCCGCCGCCTGGATCTGGGCGATGGTCGCCTTGACGTCGGTGGTCAGGGTGTTGGTCATCGTCTGCACGGTGATCGGGGCATCGCCGCCCACGGGCACGTTGCCCACCATGATCCGACGGCTCTTGCGACGGTCGATCTGGCGCCAGGGACGGATGGAATGCAGGGATGACATAGGACTGACTTCTCATCGGGGCTGTTGGCCGCAACCTATGCCCTTGGTCGCCAACCAGCAACCACAAGCGCCGCGATTGTGATGGGCTGCAGACGCCGCAGCAGTGTGCCGCGGCTCAGTCGGCCAGCGGCACCTGCGGGGCTGCGCCGCCGGGCACCGTCTGTGCCGGCACGGCCACCTCGGCCACATTCACGATGGCGGCCAGGTCGCCATCGCGGCCCAGATCGGCGACCTGATAGGTCGTCGTCAGGTTGTCGGCGGACAGCGCCAGATTGGACGTGACCTGCCCGCTGGGACCGGCCGGCCCATAATGCTGACCGTTGACGGCGAAATACACGGCGCCACTTTCGCCCACGCGCAGGGTCGCGGGCTCTTCGGTCGCGGGCAGGGCAAAGGTGTCGCCGGCGTTCATGATCCCCTCAAAAATCACCGACTCGTCGGCGGCGCGCACGCGCACCCAGGCGGGGCGCACGGCGACCAGTTGCACCTCGGGCACCGGGCCTTCGCTGACGCGGATCGTGCCGGGGGCCACGGTGCCATCCGCCCCGGGGGTGTCGATCACCAGACCCTGTGCGGCGATCACCGCATCCTCGACCGCCTGCGCCAGACCGCTGTCCACGCCCGCCAGACCCAGCGCGCTGGGCGCATCGGCCATCAGGGTCGAGATCGGGGCGTCCCGCGCGACCAGCACCGGCACGTCCAGCGCCTGCGGACGATAGAGGCGATCCAGCGCCTCCGGCGTGGGCGGGGTATAGCCGGGCCCGGTCTGCTGGGCCGCGTCCGCCATCTGCGCCATGCCGCCACCCGCCAGCGGGTCAAGGTTGCTCAGCACCACGGGCGTCTGGTCCACGGGGGCCAGACGGACCTTCTGCACCTCTTGCAGGACGGACCAGCCGCCATAGCCAAGACCGCCGATCAGTGCGACCAGCACGAGGATGGAGCCGATGGCACCCGGCTCGATCCCGGAGAACAGCCGTTCGCCGCGCGGCACGAAGGGGGTGGCCGACGCCGAGAAGATGTCCTTGCCAAGACCTGCCTGCGGGACGTCCGCACGCGGCGCGCGGGTCGAGGAGGCGGCCGCCGACATGCCGTGCGCCGTCGAGAACCCGCTTTCGCGGCAGAACGTTTCGAACGCGACATCCGGGTCCATCTGCAGGTAGCGGGCATAGGACCGCACGTAGCCTGCGATGAAGCCAGGGGTGTCGAAGGCTGCGGGGTCTGCATTCTCGATCGCGGCAATGTAGGCGGCCTTGATCTTCAACTCGCGCTGCACGTCCAGCAGGCTCTTGCCCATGGTGGCACGTTCGCCGCGCATCATGTCGCCAAGACGCATGTCGAATGCGTCGAAACCTTTGGTTTCGGTGTCTTCAGCCGCCTTGGCGCGCCGAAAGCTCTTTACGATCATTGCCGTTCCGCCGTGTGCCTGCCCCAGTTCAACCTACAACACCGGTCTGACTCTGTCGAATCATCTGTGTTAAGGTTGCTTGACAGCCCGTCTAGCACACGACGGCGTGTTGCACAGATGCAGAACCATCAACCGGCCATTTCGGCGCGATTCAGCGCACAATGTGCCCACAGATTGTCCAGTGCGGCCACCAGACGGTCCATCTCGCGCGGGCCGTGCACCGGCGACGGCGTGAAGCGCAGGCGCTCGGTGCCGCGCGGGACGGTGGGAAAGTTGATCGGCTGCACGTAGATGCCGAACTGCTCCAGCAGCATGTCGGACATCATCTTGGTGTGCTTGGGGTCGCCCACCATCAGCGGCACGATGTGGCTGCCGTGGTCGATGATCGGCAGGCCCAGCCCCTTGAGCCGCAGTTTCAGGATCTTGGCCTGCGTTTGCTGACTGTCGCGCAGCGCCTGATCGGTCTTCAGGTGCCGCACGCTGGCCGCAGCCCCCGCCGCGATGGCGGGTGGCAAGGAGGTGGTGAAGATGAAGCCGGGCGCATAGGACCGCACTGCGTCGCACATCCGGTCCGAAGCGGCGATGTAGCCACCCATCACGCCGTACGCCTTGGCCAGCGTGCCGTTGATGATGTCGATGCGCCCCATCAGCCCGTCACGTTCGGCGACACCGGCCCCGCGCGGGCCGTACATGCCGACCGCGTGCACCTCGTCGATATAGGTGAGGGCGTTGAATTCCAGCGCCAGATCGCAGAACGCCTCGATCGGACCGAAGTCGCCGTCCATCGAATAGATCGACTCGAAGGCGATCAGCTTGGGCGCGTCGGCGTCGTCCGCCTCCAGCAGCTCGCGCAGGTGTGCGACGTCGTTGTGGCGGAAGATGCGCTTCTGCCCGCCGTTGCGGCGCACCCCCTCGATCATCGAGGCGTGGTTCAGGGCGTCGGAATAGATGATGAGGCCCGGAAACAACTTCGGCAGCGTGGACAGCGTGGCATCGTTGGCGATGTAGGCGCTGGTGAACAGAAGCGCCGCTTCCTTGCGGTGCAGGTCGGCCAGTTCAGCCTCCAGTGCCTTGTGATAGACCGTGGTGCCCGAAATGTTGCGCGTGCCCCCAGACCCGGCGCCGGTGGCATCCAGCGCCTCGTGCATCGCGTTCAGCACGACCGGGTGTTGGCCCATGCCGAGGTAGTCGTTGCCGCACCAGACCGTCACCGGGGCCTTGCCGCCGTCGGGGCGGTTCCAGACCGCGTCGGGGAACTGGCCACGGGTGCGTTCGATGTCGATGAATGTCCGGTAGCGACCCTCGTCATGCAGGCGTTGGATCGCGGTCGACAGGGCTGCCTCGTAATTCACCGAATGTCCTTTCGTGGGATGGCGCGTCCGGCGATGACATATCGGGCGCATCCGTTGATGGGCTGCATATAGGGCGCGTCCCCGTGGGGCAACACGCGACCTTGTGTCACCGCGCCGGTCGGGCCACCGCATCGTCGAACCGGCGGCGCGATTGGTTGATGTCGGGCTGATGCGCCGCGGCCCAGTCCACCAGCCCGCCCAGCGCCGCGTGCAGCGATGCCCCGCGTGCAGTTATCGCGTATTCCACCTGCGGCGGCTTGCAGTCCAGCACCCTGCGCGTGACCAGCCCGTCGCGTTCCAGATGCCGCAGGGTCGCGGCCAGCATCCGGGGGCTGATCCCGTCCACCACGCGGCCCAGCGCGTTGAACCGGCACGGCCCCGTCTGCAGTTCCGTCAACACCAGCACGGTCCACGCATCGCCCACGCGGTCCAGCACGTCGCGGATCGGACAGGCGTGGGCTGCGGCATGGCGGGCTGGCATGGGGCGCTTCCTTCGGTGTTAGCATCTGCAAGGGGTGTGCCCCTTCCGTGCGTGCTACACACTCCGTATGTGATACGCAATGAATAGCATACTGGAGCACCCCCATGAAGATCCTGATCCTTGGCGCCACCGGCATGATCGGCAGCGCGATCACCGCCGAGGCCGCATCGCGCGGCCACCACGTCACCGCCGCATCGCGCAGCGGCACGGCCACCGCCAGCGCCACGGTGATGCCCCTGGCGCTGGACCTGCACGACGTGCCTGCATTGCAGGACGCGGTGCAGGGCCAAGATGTGGTCATCGCCACCGCGTCCGCCCGCAAGACCGACGATCCGTTCAGCGAAACGGCGGCCTATGCGCAGGCGCTTGTGGACGGTGTGGGGGACACCCGCCTCATCATGGTGGGCGGCGCGGGGTCGCTGAACCTGCCCGACGGCACCGCCATAGCCGACACCCTGCCCGACGCCTACCGGGCCGAGGCGCAGGCGATGCGCCGCGCGCATGAGACGATCCTCGCGCCCTCTGTCCTGAACCTGACCTTTGCCACGCCGCCGTTCATGATCCAGCCCGGCCCCCGCACCGGCCACTACCGCGTCAGCGACCGGACCGTGCCGGACGCTCCCTACGAGATTTCGGCCGAGGATTATGCCGTGGCCCTGATCGACGAGACTGAGCGCGCCGCGCATCCGGGCCAGATCATCGGGATCTTCCCCGCCGCTTGACCTCTGCGCCAAAGGGGCAGAGCCTTGGGTCAACCCCTCCCAACCCAAGGCTCTGCCCCGATGAAAGACCATGACACTGCCGACGCCACCCTCGATCCCGTGCTGGCCCCCGTACTGGCAGCGATCGACGATCAGCTCGACGCCGCGACCGACCGCCTGCTGGACCTTCTGCGCATCCCGTCGATCTCGACCGATCCCGCTTACAAAAGCGATTGCGACCGTGCCGCCGACTGGCTGGTGGCGGACCTGACCGCGCTGGGGTTCGATGCAAGGAAGCACGCGACCCCCGGCCATCCGATGGTGGTGGCGCGTTCGGGGGGCACCGACGGGCCGAACATCCTGTTCTACGGTCACTACGACGTGCAGCCCGTCGATCCCCTGCACCTGTGGGACCGCGATCCGTTCGATCCAGCGGTAGAGGAGACGGCGAAGGGCCGCGTGATCCGCGGACGCGGCGCGTCCGACGACAAGGGCCAGCTCATGACATTCCTCGAGGCGTGCCGCGCGTGGAAGGCAATCCACGGCGCCCTGCCCGCCAACATCACCATCTTCTGCGAGGGCGAGGAGGAGTCGGGATCGCCGTCACTCATCCCGTTCCTGCAGGACAACGCCGACCTGTTGCGCGCGGACATCGCGCTGATCTGCGACACCGGACTTTACGGCGACGACACGCCGGCGATCATCACGCAACTACGCGGCCTGCTGGGCGAGGAGGTGACGATCCACGGCCCCGACAAGGACCTGCATTCTGGCATGTACGGCGGTCTGGCGGTGAACCCCGCCCGCGTGCTGGCCCGTGTCATCGCGTCCCTGCACGACGACACGGGCCGCATCACCGTCCCCGGCTTCTATGACGGCGTGCCGGAGTTGTCGAACGAGCTGGCCGCCGCCTGGGACGACCTGAAGTTCGACGAATCCGCCTTCCTCGGTGCCGTCGGTCTGCGGCTGCCCGCCGGCGAACAGGGCCGCCGCCCGCTCGAGATGATCTGGTCGCGCCCGACGTGCGAGGTCAACGGCATGACCGCAGGCTACACCGGCGACGGGTTCAAGACGGTCCTGCCCGCCGAGGCCCGCGCCAAGATCAGCTTTCGCCTTGTGGGAACGCAGGACCCGCACGCCATCCGCGAGAGTTTCCGCGCCATGGTGCGGGACATGATCCCCGCCGACTGCCGGGTGGAGTTTCACGGCCACGGCGCCTCTGCCGCGGGCCAGATGACCACGACCCATCCCGCCTTCGATCAGGCGCGCCGCGCGCTGTCCGACGAATGGCCCAACGCCGCGGCCTATGTCGGCTGCGGCGGGTCCATCCCCATCGCCGCCTATTTCAAGCAATACCTGAACATGGACGCGATGCTGATCGGCTTCGGCAAGGACGATGACCAGATCCACTCGCCGAACGAGAAATACGACCTGTCGTCATTCCACAAGGGCACGCGCAGCTGGGCCCGCATCCTGCATGCCATGACGCGCTGAGGCCGTGGGGCTGCGGCGGCACCCCGACCGCCGCCGCCCCCACCACCACGGCCCGCTGACCGGCCCCGGATGCACGCCGGTCCACGCCCCCCCTGCCCGGACGTGCCACAGACACGCGGGCCCTGTGGCCGCATCCGCCCCACACGGCGGGCCTGCGTCCTGACCGGGATGCAGCCCCCGGCACCCCGCCGTGTCCCCATGCCGCCAAACGCCACCCGCGCAGCCGACCCGGTGCAACCACCTCCCGTCGCCACCGCGTATCGCTGCTCAACCGCAGCGCACGCGTGCGACGGCACCGCGAACCGGTGTCGTTCCATCGCTTTTCATCGTTCCCGCGTGGCACGCGCGCCATCGCACCCGTCGATCCCGTGCTCCGGACCTTGCATCTCGAGGCCAGAGCCGACACCCTGCCGGTCCGACATCACCGGAGGGAGCGCGATGACAGGGCCGATCAGGGAACAGGGCGAATACGACGACCGCGCCACCGGGATGCCGCCGGACACGGGCGGCACCTTCTTGTGGGGGGCGCGCATCGGCGGTGTGCTGGCCGCCATCGCGGTCTGGCTCGCCATGGGCAACGCAGAGGCGCTGCCCGCCGACGCCCGCATGGTGGCCAGCATCGGCACACTCATGGCGATCTGGTGGATGACAGAGGCGGTGCCGCTGTCCGCCACCTCGCTGCTGCCCATCGTCCTGATTCCGGCCCTGACCGAACGCACGGTGGCCGAAGCGACGTCGCCCTATGCCAGTTCCATCGTGTTCTTGTTCCTCGGCGGTTTCCTCATCGCGATCGCGATGGAAAAGTGGAACCTGCACCGCCGCATCGCCCTGCTGACACTGGCCAAGGTGGGGGTGGAGCCGCGCCGCATCATCCTCGGCATGATGCTGGCGACCGGCTTTCTGTCGATGTGGGTGTCCAACACGGCCACCACCCTGATGATGCTGCCCATCGGCCTGTCGATCCTGACCCTCGTGGTGGACCGTTCGCGCGGCGCGCAGACCGCCGAGGTGGGCGAGGCGCTGGCCGCCGGTGGCCGCGTGTCGGACGTGGTGAACGATCCGCAGATCCGCATGTTCGGCGTGTGCCTCGTGCTCGCCATCGCGTGGTCGGCCACCATGGGCGGGCTCGGCACGCTGCTGGGCAGCCCGCCCAACGCCATCGTCGCGGGCTATGCGGCGGACGAGCTGGGGCGCGACATCGGCTTCCTGCAGTGGATGATGATCGGCTTTCCCCTGGCGCTGACCTTTATCCTGATCGGCTGGGTGCTGATGACGCGGGTCCTCTACCGCTTCGATCTGGCCGAGATTCCCGGCGGTCGCCAGATGATCGCCGACCAGATCGCCGATCTCGGCCCCGTCAGCCGGGGCGAGCGCATGGTGATGGCCGTGTTCGGCGGCGCCGCCTTCCTCTGGGTCGTGCCGGGGCTTCTCTCCAGCCTGCCGGGCATGACCGATGCGCTGGGCCCCTTGGACGATCTCGACGACACGGCCATCGCCATCGGGGCGGGCATCCTGCTGTTCATCCTGCCCGCGCAGGGGCGCACCACCATGGTCCTCGACTGGCGCGACGCCGAGGAAGGCCTGCCGTGGGGCGTGCTGCTGCTGTTCGGGGGTGGTCTTTCGCTGGCCGGTGCGGTGGCCTCCACGGGCCTCGACGAATGGTTCGGCGCGCAGGTCGGCGGCCTCGGTGCGCTGACGCCCGTGCTGCTGGTGGTGGCCGTGACCACCATCGTGCTGTTCCTGACCGAGATCACGTCGAACACCGCGACCGCCGCCACCTTTATCCCGATCCTCGGCGGTGTGGCGGTGGGCATCGGGGCAGACCCGATGGGCCTGCTTATTCCCGCCGCACTGGCGGCCACCTGCGCCTTCATGCTCCCCGTCGGCACGCCACCCAACGCCATCGTCTTCGGCTCGGGCGCCGTCAGCATCAAGGAGATGGTCCGCGGTGGCGTCGTGCTGAACCTCGTGGGCATCGCGCTGATCACCGGCGCATGCTTCCTGATCGGCGGCGTGGCCCTCGGGCTCGAATACTGACGGTCACACCTGCCGGGCGACCGCACTTGCGGGTCGCCCGGCAGGTTCATGGATCCTTAAAGATCCAAAGAAACCCGCACGATCAGGCAGACCGGTCCCCGGCTTCTTCTGGTCGGAAATATCCCGGGGGGAGTCCGCCCTGCGGACGGGGGGCTGGCCCCCCTTGCGAGGGTCCGACACTTTCTATCTTGGAAAAAGGGTAAAATGGCGCGGTTGACGGGGCTCGAACCCGCGACCCCCGGCGTGACAGGCCGGTACTCTAACCAACTGAGCTACAACCGCGCATTTCAACGGCGGGCAGACGGACGAAGGGTCAATGGCGCGGTTGACGGGGCTCGAACCCGCGACCCCCGGCGTGACAGGCCGGTACTCTAACCAACTGAGCTACAACCGCCCTTGACCCGTCCGGCGTCTGCACCGAACGTGGCGCACTCCTATGCAAGCCCGCCCCCCCCGTCAAGCGGTCCGCGCAAGTTTCCAGCGCAAAATGTCACGGGCGGCATCCCGCGTCGGACGGGCGTGCGGATGGCCTTGGACCGCCCCGGGCAGGCCCGTCGGTGCGGGGCCCGCCACGCCGGCCTCAGGGCAGCGGAATATGCTCCGCGTCGTCGCCGGGGGGCAGCTGGAACCGGCCATGCGCCCAGTCGCCGCGCCGCCACGCTTCCTTGGCATCCTCGATCCGTTCCTTGCTGGAGGCGACGAAGTTCCACCAGATGTGGCGCGGCCCTTCCAGTGTGGCACCGCCCAGCAGCATGACGCGCGCGCCCTGCGCGCCTGCGGCCATGCTGATCCGGTCGCCGGGGCGGAACACCATCATGCGGCCTGCATCGAATGCCTGCCCCGCCACCGTCACCGATCCTTCCAGCACATAGGCGCCGCGATCCTCGGTGTCGTCCGGCAGCGGGATCGCCGCACCGGGGGCGAGGATAGCGTCCGCATAGAACATCTCGGATGTCGTCTCGACCGGCGCGCGGGCACCCCAGGCGTCGCCCAGAATCACGCGCACGGTCTTGCCCTCCCCCTCCAGCACCGGCAGGGCGTCTGCCCCGGCGTGTCGGAACGCCGCCGCGCCATCCTCTGCCCCCGCAGGCAGCGCGACCCAGGTCTGGATGCCATGCAGACGGTGGGGCGCGTCGCGCACCGGGCCGTCGGTGCGTTCGGAATGCGTGATGCCGTGGCCCGCGACCATCAGGTTCACGGCGCCCGGCGAAATCCACTGGTCGGTCCCCAGCGAATCGCGGTGATGCATCGTACCCTCGTGAAGGTAGGTCACGGTGGCCAGCCCGATGTGCGGATGCGGACGCACGTCGATGCCGGCCCCGGTCAGGAACTCCGCCGGGCCCATCTGGTCGAAGAAGATGAACGGCCCCACCATCTGCCGCTTGGGCGCGGGCAGCGCGCGGCGCACCTCGAACCCGCCCAGATCGCGGGCGCGGGGGACGATGACGGTCTCGATCGCGTCGATGCCGTCGCCGGTCGGGCAATGGGGGTCGAGGGCGGGGTTCCAGCTCATGGTCGCGTCTCCTGTTGGATATGCCTACAGATTAGGTCCGCGCCAGGCGACCGCCTAGCCCCGCGACCGCACCGGGGCTGTGCACCTCAGACAGCCAGTGGGTCGAAACGGTAGCCGGACCGCGCGATGTCGGCAGCGCAGAGCCGCGCGATCAGCGCTGCATCGGCATCGGCATAGAACCCGCGCCAGTCGCGGGGGCGCTCACTTGCGTTCGCACGCGGCAGATCGAACCGGAACCCGAGGTGCGCGAACACGCCGGCAAGGTCCGCCTCCGCCGCCTCCAGCCGGATGAAGTCGGTGGCCCGCACCACACCCGCCGCATCGGTGACATAGGCCGCATAGGGATGCGCCTGCAGCCCCGCCACCGTCTGCGGATGGTTCAGGAAGGCGCCGAACGGCAGCGCCTGCGCCAGCCGCACAGCCGGATGCGCGAACCGCTGGACCTGCAGCCAGTGGTAATAGCTGACCATCCGGTCCCACGGGTTGCGCACGAGGGTGAAGATCCGCCAGCCCGTCATGTCCACGACACCTGCCACATCGGTAAGGCGGCTGTGTTTCCACAACCGGCCGGGCGCCTCCAGCCGCTTCAGCCGCCCGCGCCGGGCGCGGGCTTTGGGCGTGTCGCCGATCAGGATGTCGTCGCGCATCGCCCGCGCCTCCAGCGCCAGCGCCATGGCGGTGCCGCCGGTCTTGGGAATGTGGACAAAGGCATAGCGCCGCCCCGGCGACAGGATCATGACACCCCCGCGTCAGACCGCAGCCAACCGCCTCGCACCACCCTGCACCCCATTGAACTGTCCCGCCCTCGCGCCCAGTGTGACGCGCACGGGCACGCAACGATAGGGGGCACGGACATGGGCTGGATGCAGGACGAAACCGGGCTGGACCGCGGCCCTGCCAACTACACGCCGCTGACGCCGCTGTCGCACCTGATCCGTGCGGCGGACGTCTTCGCCGACCGCCCGGCCCTCGCCTATGGTCCCGACGTGCTGACCTATGCGCAGTATCACGCCCGCGTCACCCGGTTGGCGGGGGCGCTGGCAGGCATCGGCGTGGCCCCCGGTGACGTGGTCGCCACCCTGCTGCCCAACGTGCCTGCGCAATCGGAGGCGTCCTTTGCCGTGCCCGCCTGCGGGGCCGTGATCAACACGATCAACACCCGGCTCGATGAGGACACCGTGGCCTACATCCTGTCCCACGGCGGGGCGCGCGTGCTGCTGGCCGACAGCCAGTTCGTGGCCCTGGCAGAGGCCGCCGTCGCCCTGATGGAGACGCCCCCGCCCCTGCTGATCGAGGTGGCGGATGCGGTGGCGGGGATCGCGACCAGCGGGCGGCATCGCACCTACGACGACCTCATGGCCGCTGGTCACACGGATTTCGCGTGGATCATGCCAACGGACGAGTGGGAGAGCCTCGCGCTCAACTACACCTCCGGCACGACGGGGCGGCCCAAGGGCGTGGTCTATCACCACCGGGGGGCGTATCTGGCGACCTTCGGCAACCAGATCGCGTGGCGCATGGTGCTGCATCCGGTGATGCTGCAGATCGTGCCGCTGTTCCATTGCAACAACTGGACGCACACGTGGATGATGCCGCTCCTGGGTGGCACCGCCGTATGCTGCCGCGACGTGACGGCGGCGGCGATCTATGCCGCCATCGCGGATCACGGCGTGACCCACTTCGGCGGGGCCCCCATCGTGTTAAACATGCTGGTGAACGCCCGTGACGCCGACCGCCGCCCCTTTGCCCACGTGGTCGAGGTCTTCACCGCAGGCGCACCACCTGCCGCCGCGACATTGGCCGCCATCGCCAAGCTGGGGTTCAACGTGACGCAAGTTTACGGTCTGACCGAAACCTTTGGCCCTGCGACGGAATGCATCTGGAACGCGGCGTGGGACACGCTGGAGGAGGATGCCCGCGCCGCGATCAAGGCGCGTCAGGGCGTGCTGATGCCGATGATGGACGACATCGTCGTGCTGGATGAGGCGATGCGCCCCGTCCCCCGCGACGGGGCCACGCAGGGCGAGATCGCGATGCGCGGCAACGCAGTGATGAAGGGCTACTACCGCAACCCGGAGGCCACGCAAAAAGCCTTTGCCGGTGGCTATTTCCATACCGAGGACCTCGCGGTGCAGCACCCCGACGGCTACATCCAGATCACCGACCGGGCCAAGGACATCATCATCTCGGGTGGCGAGAACATCTCGTCCGTCGAGGTGGAGGGCGCGCTGATGCACCACCCCGCGGTCAGCCTGTGTGCGGTGGTGGCGCAGCCCGACGCCAGATGGGGCGAGGTGCCCTGCGCCTTTGTCGAGCTGAAGGCGGGACAGAGCGTCACGGAAGCCGACCTGATCGCCTTCGTGCGCGCGCGGCTGGCGGGGTTCAAGTCGCCCAAGCGCGTCGTGTTCGGCGAGCTGCCCAAGACCTCGACCGGCAAGATCCAGAAGTTCGAATTGCGCAAGACGGCAGCGCTGCCCTCGTAACCGCGACCACTCTGCTCTAGGGTGCCAGAAAAGGACGCGTTGCAGGCCCCATGACCGCACTTCCGCAATATGACCGGCTGGAAAGCCTCGGGCTGTGGCGTCCCAGCCGTGGCGACCAGCGGCGCGAGGTCATCGTGTCCTTCGGCGATGCGACGCTGGTGGTGGCCGACGGCGCCGGGCGGCCCCTGTCGCACTGGTCGCTTCCGGCGGTCAAGCGGCTGAACCCGGACGAGCATCCGGCGATCTTCGCCCCCGATGTCGACGCCACCGAGACGCTGGAAATCGACGACACCGCGATGATCGAGGCGATCGGTCTGGTCCGCGACACGCTGATCCGCGCCGCCCCCCGGCGCGGTCGCCTGCGGCAGGCTCTGACGGCGCTGGTCCTGCTTGGTGTGCTGGGGCTGGGCGCCGCCGTCGGGCCTGACCTGCTGCGCAACCAGACGGTGGCCAGCATCGACGACCAGCGCAGGGCCGAGATCGGCGCGACCGTGCTCGGCTATCTGCAGGCCCGCACCGGTCCGGTGTGCCGCAGTGCCCCGGGCCGCAGCGCCCTGCAGCGGCTGCAGACGCGCCTGTTCGGGGTCGATGGTCTGGCGGGTCAGGTCGTCGTGCTGCCAGCCGCCCTGCCCGGCCCGCTGACCCTGCCCGGCGGGCTGATCGTCGTGGACCGCGCTGTGATGGCCCGCTACGACGATCCGTCGGTGATTGCGGGCGACATCGTGGCGGCGACCGCGCGCGGCACCGATCCGCTGGACGACCTGCTGCACCACGCGGGCCTCGCGGCGACAGTCACGCTCTTGTCGACGGGCGCGCTGCCGGACGGGGTCTTGCCGGATTATGCGGCCTTTCTGCTGACCACCGACCCTGCCCCGCCGACCGAGGATGCGCTGCTGGCGGCCTTTGCCGCCGCCCGCCTACCAAGCGCGCCCTATGCGGTGCTGCGCAGTGCGCGTGACCAGAACGGGGCCACGCTGATCACCAACGACCCGATGCAGGACCGCACGATCGAGCCGGTCCTGACCGATGCGGAGTGGTTGCAGTTGCAGGCGATCTGCGACGGCTGACTACGGTCAGCTGCGCAGATAGGCGTCCGAGAACCCCATCCCGCGCACGACGCCAAGCGCCGCGTTCAGATCACCCGGCGACCGGAACGGCCCGGCGGCAATGACCTTGACGCCGCCCGACTGCGCCGACGCCACCGGCAGACCGGCGGCTTGCAGGCGCGCGATCAGCCGCGCCGCATTCGCCGGATCGCCAAAGCTGCCGACCTGGACGTAACGGGGCCCGCTGGCCGCCGCAGGCGCCTGCACGGCGGCGGGCGCTGCGCTGCGGCTGCTGACGGTGGCCTGCACATGCGCCGGGGCTGCGACCACGACCTGCGCACGCGGCAGGCCGCGCTGCGGATTGATGCGGCCGTCGTCCCAGACGCGGGCATAACCGCGCGGCGGATGGGGGATGGCCGCATTGGGTGCGTTCGATGCGGGTACGGGGCCCGCGCCGAACAGCGGCTTGGCGGGGCGCGGTGCTGCGACGACGACGGGCGGCGGCACCACGGCCGTGACGCCCTGACCGCCCGCCCGGGCAAGGGGCGCATACAGGGTCGTGCCGGTGCCGGACGGCGATTCGATCTGCGGACCGCAACGCACGGCGACACCGGCAGGTGCCGCGGCACAGCCCGTCGCTGACGCGATGCGCGCCGGATACGCGACCTGCGCCACGGCAGAAACGCTGGCAGGGGCGCAGGCGATGGGACGACCGCTGGCCGCGTCGATCAGGCGCTGACCGGTCTGCGCCTGCCGCGCGCAGGCATCCGCCAGCGTCAGGCGCAGCGGCGCGGGGCCTGCGGTGCGCGCCATCGGACCGGCGGCGACCCGCTGTGCCGGGGCGGCGGCGGGGCCGCAGTCGATGGGCTGGCGGGTGCTGGCACTGACGAAACCGGGCTGCACGCCGAAACGGCCAAGGCAGGCTTCGGCGAGGGTCACGCGGCGTTGCGGCGCGGGTGCGGAAGTCGGGACCTGGGCCACGACGGGAACCAATATGGGCGCGGGCTGGCGCACGGCGGGCGAGCGGGCAGCCTGCATCGCAGGCTGGGCGCGTGGCACCGGCGGCAGCACCACGCGGGGGGCCGCGGCAACGCGGGCGGCGGCGGGTGCGTCAGGTGGCACAATCACGGTCACGTCGGGACGCGGTGCTGGCGCAGCCGCCTGCGCCGCGGCGATGCCGGTCGGCTGGAAGTTGCACAACTGTTCGCGCTGGCGGCTGACCCGCGGCACCCATGTCGTCCGTCCGGCCATGCCCGCCCGCACGAAGGCGCAGCCCTGACTGTCCACGTATTGCGTACCGGTGTAACTCGCGGGCGGGAACTCTGCCGGGATGCCCGCGCCCTGGGCCGCAGCCGGCTCTGTTCCGATCGACATGACGGCCACAAGGGCCGCGACGCTGACGAGGCCGGTGGCACGCGGCATGACGGTCATATATGCATCCCCACAATATGTTGTGGAACAGTCGCAAACAATGCCCAGCAAGTAAAGGCACCAACGCCGCAATGCCGCCTTATTTGGTGCCGAACATCCGGTCGCCCGCATCGCCCAGACCGGGGATGATATAACCCTGATCGTTCAGCCCGTCGTCGATGGCCGCCGTCACGATGGGTACATCCGGGTGGGCCGCCTTCATGCGCGCGATCCCCTCGGGGGCGGCCAGCAGGCACAGGAACCGGATGTTGGTGGCCCCCGCCTGTTTCAACAGGTCGATGGCCGCGACGGACGAATTGCCGGTGGCCAGCATCGGATCGACGGCGATGACCATGCGATCCTCCAGCGCCTGCGGCACCTTGAAGTAGTATTGCACCGGCTGCAGCGTGTCCTCGTCACGATACAGGCCGACAAACCCGACCCGCGCCGACGGCACCAGTTCGAGGATGCCGTCGAGAAGCCCGTTGCCTGCCCGCAGGATCGACACCAGCACCAGTTTCTTGCCGTCCAGAACCGGGGCGTCCATCTCCTGCATCGGGGTCTTGATGCGTTCGGTCGTCATGGCGAGGTTGCGCGTCACCTCGTAGGCCAGCAGCTGGCTGATCTCGCGCAGCAGTTGGCGGAAGGCCGCGGTGGACGTCTCCTCGCGGCGCATCAGGGTCAGCTTGTGCTGCACCAGCGGGTGGGTGACGTGCGTCAGATAGGGGGTCAGGTCGTCGTCGGTCATGCGGCAGGCTCCAGTCGTTTCAGGATCGCGTCGCGGGTGGCATCGTCGCAGAACGCCGCCTTGGCCGCCGCGATGTTGGTGTCACGGAAATCGGCCTCCTGCCAGCCGAAGGTGCGCTGCAGCCCTTCGTATTCGGCGGTCATGGTGGTGTGAAAGAACGGCGGATCGTCCGTGGACACGGTCACGGGCACGCCCGCGTCGCGCAGTTTCTGGATCGGGTGATCGTCCCAGCCCGTGACCGCCTTCAGCACCACGTTGGAGCCGGGGCACACCTCCAGCGTGATGTTGCGGTCGGCCAGTTCCTGCACCAACGCCGCATCCTCGATCGCGCGGATGCCGTGGCCGAGGCGTTCGACGCCCAGCGCCAGCGTCTCTCGGATGCGCTGGGCGTCGCCCCATTCGCCGGCATGCGCCGTCAGCCGCAGGCCCGCCTCGCGCGCAAGGTCGAAGCTGTATGCGAAATCGCCGGGCCGCCCTTCGAGCTCGGCCCCCGCCATGCCGAAGCCCGTCAGGAACCCGCCGCTGGTTTCCGCCGCCACGCGGGCGGCCTTGCGGCAAGCCTCTGCCCCGTGGTGGCGCACCGCGGTGGCGATGCCACGCAGCACGATGCCGTCGTCGCGTTCCGCGTCCTGTGCCGCCTGTGCGATGGCCGCGAGGTAGTCGCGCCACGCATGCAAATCGCCGCCGCCGCAAAAGTCAGGCGACAGAAAGGTCTCCGAATAGATCACGCCGTGAAACGCGCTTTCCGCCAGCACGGCGCGGGTCAGGCGATAGAACTCCTCGGGCCCTGTCAGCACGGTGCAAGCGGCATCGTATTGCGACAGGAAATGCGCGAAGTCGCGGAATTCGTAACCGCCGTCAGCGTCGAAGATGCCGTCGAGCTTGATCTTCTTTTCAGCCGCAAGCCCGCGGATGAATTCGGGCGGGGCCGCCCCTTCGAGGTGAAGGTGAAGTTCGACTTTGGGGATGTCGCGCAGGCTCATGAAGAGGTCTTTCTCAGAGGAAGCTTCGGCCGGGGCCGGTGTGGGGAATGTCCAGATGTGCCGCCACGCTGGCGGCGACATCGACGAAGTCGATCAGGCCCAGTTCGCGCGCACCGATGCCGTGCACCAGCACGGGGACCCGTTCGCGGGTGTGGTCGGTGCCGGACCAGCTGGGGTCGTTGCCGTGATCGGCGGTGACGATCAGCAGATCCCCCTCGCCCAGTCGCGGCAGCAGGTCGGTCAGCGCCGCGTCGAACCAGTTCAGGTGCCCGGCATACCCCGCCACGTCGCGGCGATGGCCGTAGAGGCTGTCGAACTCCACGAAGTTGGCGAAGGTGAGCGAGCCGTCCTCTGCCGAGGCGATCAGGTCCGACAGGTGGTCCATCAGGACGCGATCCTCGCCCTTGCGGACCTCGTCGATGCCGGTGCCCGAAAAGATGTCGCCGATCTTGCCCACCGCATAGACGCGGCGGCCTGCGGCCTGCGCATCCTCCATCACGGTGGGGGCCGGGGCCGCGATGGCGTAATCCTTGCGGTTGGCGGTGCGTTTGTAATGGCCTGCCTCGCCCAGGAAGGGGCGCGCGATGACTCGGCCCACCTTCATCGCGTGCAGATGCGGCGCGAGCCGCTGGCACAGGTCCAGCAGACGGTCCAGACCGTAATGCTCCTCGTGCGCCGCGATCTGCAGGACCGAGTCGGCGGATGTATAGACGATGGGCCAGCCGGTGCGGATGTGTTCGGCGGCGTGCTGGTCGATGATCGCGGTGCCGCTGGCGTGGCAGTTGCCGAGGATGCCGTCACTGCCCGCGAGGTCGCAGATCACAGCCGTCAGGTCGTCGGGAAACGCGGGGTGCGCGTCCGGGAAGTAGGTCCAGTCCCACGGCACCGGCACGCCCGCCAGTTCCCAATGGCCCGACGGCGTGTCCTTGCCACGGCTGACCTCGGTCGCCGCGCCCCATGCGCCGATGGGCGACAGGTCCAGACCGGATGCGTCCTCACCGCTCGCCAGACGGACGGCGGACCCGAGGCCGAGGCGGTCGAGTGTCGGCACCACCAGATCGCCCGCAGCGGCGATATGGGCGACCGTGTTGGCGCCGGTGTCGGGGCGGTCGCCATTGAAATACTCGGCGGCATCGGGTGCGCCGCCGATGCCGACCGAGTCGATGACGATCAGGAATGCGCGTGTCATGTCAGGTGATCCTGTCGATTATCAATGCGGGAACGGGCACCGGCCCGCCGAGTGTGATGGCGGCCAGCACCGCGGTGCGCGCCGCCTCTGCCGCCTGCGGCGTGCGGGCATGGACGATGGCCAGCGGGTCGCCCACGGCCACGGGCGTGCCCAGTTCGGGGATCGCGGTCAGGCCCACGGCCGGGTCGATGCGGTCGCCCTCGCGCGCGCGACCGCCGCCAAGGCCGACGACCGCCAATCCCAGCGCCTCACCGTCGATGGCGGCGATGTGGCCCGCGGTGCTGGCAACCACAGGCAGCATGACGGGCGCCTGCGGCAGATGGGTGCGCCAGTCCAGATGCATGTCGGGCGGCCCGCCCAGCGCCGCGATCATGCGCGCGAAGCGGTTCAGCGCCGACCCGTCTGCCAACGTGCGCACCAAGGCGGCGCGGGCCTTGGCCTCCGGCCAGCCGGCCAACCCAAGTGCGATGCACCCCAGTTCCACCGCCAGCGCCACCAGTCGCGGTGCGGCGTCGGACTGGCCGGACAGGACCTCCATGCAGACCGCGACCTCGACCGCGTTGCCCAGCGCCGGGGCCAGCGGCTGGTTCATGTCCGACAGCACCGCGACCGTGGGGCAGCCCGCCCCCTTGGCCGTGTCTACCAGCGCGCGGGCGAGCGCGGTCGCCGCCTCTCGCGATTTCATGAATGCGCCGCTGCCGACCTTCACGTCCAGCACAAGGGCGTCCAGCCCCGCCGCCAGCTTCTTCGACAGGATCGACGCGGTGATTAGATCGACGGAGTCGACCGTCGCCGTCACGTCGCGCACCGCGTAGAGCCTGCGGTCGGCGGGCGCGATGCGGCCCGTGGCCCCCACGATGGCGCAGCCCACGTCCGCCACGATGGCGCGCAGACGCGCCTCGCTCACGTCCGTGGCGACGCCGGGGATCGCCTCCAGCTTGTCGAGCGTGCCGCCCGTGTGGCCCAGACCGCGGCCCGAGATCATCGGGACCGCCACGCCGCAGGCGGCCAGCATGGGCGCGAGGATCAGCGATACGCAGTCGCCGACACCCCCCGTGGAATGCTTGTCCAGCACGGGCGTGCCCACGTCCCAGCGCAGCACGTCACCGCTGTCGCGCATGGCGGTGGTCAGGGCGACGCGGTGCGCCTCGTCCAGCCCCTGCAGGCAGACGGCCATGGCGAACGCACCCGCCTGCGCGTCGCTGACCGACCCGTCGGCAAGGCCGTTGGCAAAGGCGGTGATCCGGTCTGTCCCGGGGGCGCGGCCCTGACGGATCGCGGCGATGGTAGCGCGGGCATCCATGGCTCAGACCCGGCTCATGTAGTCCTGATCGAAGGCACCGGGCAAAAGGTCCGCCACCGTCGTCGTCAGGCTGCGCCCGTCCAGCGTCGTCAGCGTGACGACCACGTCGCCCGCACTGAACTCTGCCAGTTTCTGGCGGCAGCCGCCGCAGGGGCTGACGGGTTTCGGGCTGTCGGCGATGACGGCGACGGCGGCCACATCCCGCACGCCTGCGGCGCACATGGCGGCGATGGCGCCCGCTTCGGCACAGGTGCCTTCGGGATAGG
This sequence comes from Loktanella fryxellensis, assembly GCF_900110065.1. Taxonomy (GTDB): domain Bacteria; phylum Pseudomonadota; class Alphaproteobacteria; order Rhodobacterales; family Rhodobacteraceae; genus Loktanella; species Loktanella fryxellensis. The sequence continues at coordinate 294,203 of NZ_FOCI01000001.1, forward strand.
CCACGTTCTCCACGTTGCAGCCGACGAAGGTCTGTCCATCCGCCGTGCGGATCGCGGCCCCCACCTTGAAGCCCGAATAGGGCGCATGCGCATTCTCGCGCACGGCGCGGGCGGCGGCGATCAGGGCCTCGGTCTGGGGGGTGTGGGGTGTCATGGCGGGCTCTCCGGTGAATTGCAGGACTTTGGAGCCATGGGGCAGCGGTTGCAACCCCGTGAGGCGGAACCGGGCCGCATGACTTGGCGTTGGTCCACATAGAAAAGGAGTTCGTCCATGATCCCTCCCCTCGCCGTGCCGACCGCCCTGCCCGATGATACCGGACCGCAGGACGACCCGATGACCGGCGATCAGGCCGATCTGCTGCGCGCCCTTTGCGAGGATGCGGGCGAGCCGTTCAATGCTGGACTGTCGCAGGCCGAGGCGCTGGCCCGGATCGAAGATCTGACGCGTCATCTGAACACCGACCTCAACCTCTAGCGTCCGCGCCTGACAGCTGCATGCATACGTCCCGTATCGCCACATCCACAGGGGGAACCGATCATGACGACCGGACCGACGATGCTTGAAGACCACCACATGATGAACGGCGAACAGGCCGCGATCCTGCAGGAGTTGTGTTCGGCGACTGGCCACCCGTTCGAAGATCAGATGACCGCAGACAGTGCCGACGCGCTGATCGCCGAGCTTTCGGCGCTGACCGCCGACCGGGACGCCGACCCAACCACATAGGCCTACGAGCCACGATGTTCGGGTGAAACCGCCAGGTTTTCGCGCACCATGTGCAACGTGGGCCAGCGGTCACTGATTGATCAGATATGCAAAGCCGAGGCTTTGCGCAGCGGCATATGCATTAAGTCGTGTGGATCCTATCGTCGCCAAGACGCCACCGCCCACCTCGCTTTGAAACCTGGCAATCGCGACGTGCGCCATGCGAGGCCGCTATAACGTGAAGTGGTCGATCTGCCGCGCTGTCAGTCCGACGGCATCGGCCTACCGCCGAGCTGGTGCCCCCGTCATCCCGGAAAGATGGTCCGCATTTCTGCATCGTAACGCGCCCATGTCATCGTCGCGTGATTGCCAGCATAGCCATGATAGTAGCTGCGCCCGTTGGACGTCGGCAGTCCGGCCCAGATCTTGGCCAGATTGTTCATGAACGCGACCCGGTCGATCCGCCCTGCGGTCAGGTCTGCGAACCCCGCCTCGGCCAGCAGCACATCGGCCAGCGCATCCTGCACTTGCGGCGTGAATTGCGCACGCGGATCGATCCCGGTGATGTCGACCAGACGCCGCAGGGTCGGCGGGATGAACTGATAACGTCCGATCGCATGCGGCTGGCCCGGCGTGGCGTCGATCCATGCATAGATCTCTGCGATGGTCAACGCGGTCGGCGGGCGGCCCGGTTTGACCCGTGCGCCGTACTGGACGGCGTCGTAACCGGCGGGTCCCGCCTCTGCCGCAGCGATCAGATGGCGCACGCGGTCGGCCGTGTCGCCACCCCCGGGCAGCACCGGCATGGACCGCCCGGAATTGCCGTCGGTGCCGACCGTCCTGTCCCGTGGCGGCAGGGGTGCAAAGAAACTGCGTCCCGTCGCGCCGGCGAACAGGCTGGCCGACCGGACCGTCGCCCCGTCCGTCTGCACGCCGGTTTGCATTACGGCCGGTATGCCGACGCCGACAGCCGATTCATCTGGCGTCGTCAGGGCCGGCAGGATCGGCATCCGCCCCGCCAGCGACAAGGCATCAGCGGGCGCATCTTCCGGCACGGCGATGATCAGGCCCAGCAGAAAGGTGGCAAGCGAGAAGCGTCGGAACGGTGTCATGCGGCCCCTTTCATCCGGTCATGCCGCAGGATTGATGCAAATGGATAAAGATTTGGTTCCTTCTCCACCGCCGCAGCGGGTCCGAGGGGAACAATCCCGCCTGTCGGAACATTGGGTGAACACAATCAAAAGGACATCCCATGACCGACGACCGCAAGCAGCAACCCGAAGACCTCAGCCACCCCAAGACCGACGCCCCCGGCAATGCGGACAAGCCTGTCGACGACTGGGTAACCGGAGACGAGGCGATGACCGGCGCGCAGGCCAGCTACTTGCAGACCCTGTCCGAGGAGGCCAAGGAGCCCTTCGACGCCAACCTGACCAAGGCCGAGGCGTCCAAGCGGATCGACGCCCTGCAGGCCAAGACTGGACGCGGCGCCTGATTGTGGTCTAGCCGCATTGTGCCGGATCGTTTAGGGGTGAACCAGTTTCACCACAGGACGGTCCGGCCCATGAGCGACGACACCCCTTCCGACAGCCTGCGCAAGGCCGCGCTGGAATATCATCAGTTTCCGCGCCCCGGCAAACTGGAGATCCGCGCGACCAAGCCGCTGGCCAACGGTCGCGATCTGGCGCGCGCCTATTCGCCCGGGGTTGCCGAAGCCTGTCTGGAGATCAAACGCGACCCTGGTACCGCCCGCGACTACACCACGCGCGGCAACCTCGTCGGTGTCGTCACCAACGGCACGGCGGTGCTGGGGCTTGGCAACATCGGGGCGCTTGCGTCCAAGCCGGTGATGGAAGGCAAGGCGGTCCTGTTCAAGAAGTTCGCCAACATCGACTGCTTCGACATCGAACTGAACGAGCCGGACCCGGTGAAGCTGGCCGAGATCGTCTGCGCGCTGGAACCAACCTTCGGCGCGATCAACCTCGAGGACATCAAGGCCCCCGACTGTTTCGTGGTCGAGGAGATCTGCCGTCAACGCATGAACATCCCCGTGTTCCACGACGACCAGCACGGCACCGCCATCGTCGTGGGCGCCGGCATCACCAACGCGCTGAAGATTGCGCGCAAGAATTTCGCCGACGTGAAGGTCGTGTCCACGGGCGGCGGTGCGGCCGGCATCGCCTGTCTGAACATGCTGCTGAAACTCGGCGTGCGGCGCGAGAACGTGTTCCTCTGCGACCTCGCAGGCCTCGTCTACAACGGCCGCACCGCAGACATGACCGATCAGAAAGCGGCGTATGCGCAAGGCGACGCGCCCCGCACGCTGGATGACGTGATCGCGGGGGCGGACGTGTTCCTTGGCCTGTCGGGCCCCGGCGTGCTGACGCCCGCCATGGTAGGCAGGATGGCCGACGTGCCGATCATCTTCGCGCTGGCCAACCCCAGCCCGGAGATCGACCCGGCCGCCGCCCGCGCCGTCAACCCGCGGGCGATCATCGCTACGGGGCGGTCGGACTTTCCCAATCAGGTCAACAACGTGCTGTGCTTTCCGTTCATCTTTCGCGGTGCGCTGGATGCGGGGGCGACCACCATCAACGACGAGATGAAGATCGCCTGCATCGAAGGCATCGCGGCCATGGCCCGCGCGACCACAAGCGCCGAGGCGGCGGCGGCCTATCAGGGCGAGCAACTGACCTTTGGTCCCGAGTACCTGATCCCGAAACCATTCGATCCGCGCCTGATGGGCGTCGTGGCCTCCGCCGTGGCCCGCGCCGCGGGCGAAACCGGCGTCGCCACCCGCCCCATCGCCGACATGGACGCCTACAAGCGGCAGCTGGACGCGAGCGTGTTTAAATCAGCGCTGATCATGCGCCCGGTGTTCGCCGCCGCCCGTGCCGTGTCGCGCCGCATCGTGTTCGCCGAAGGCGAGGACGAGCGTGTGCTGCGCACCGCACAGGCGATCATGGAAGACACGACAGAAGTGCCGATCCTGATCGGTCGCCCCGACGTGATCGTCGCGCGCTGCGAACGCGCGGGCCTCGACATCCGGCCAGACACGCATTTCGAGGTGGTGAACCCCGAGAGCGACTCCCGCTACCGCGACTACTGGGGCACGTATCACGAGATCATGGCCCGCAAGGGCGTGACCCCGGACCTCGCCCGTGCCGTCATGCGCACCAATACCACCGCGATCGGTGCGGTCATGGTGCAGCGCAACGAGGCGGATTCGCTGATCTGCGGCACCTTCGGGCAGTATCTGTGGCACCTGAACTACATCCAGCAGATCCTCGGCACGGCGGCCATGCAGCCTGTCGCCGCCCTGTCATTGATGATCCTGGAAAGCGACACGCTGTTCATCGCCGACACGCAGGTGCACGAGGAACCGACGCCGCAGCAGATCGCCGACACGGTGATCGGGGCCGCGCGTCACATCCGCCGCTTCGGCGTGGAGCCGCGCATCGCGCTATGCTCGCACAGCCAGTTCGGCAACTTGGACAGCAACTCGGGCCGCCGGATGCGCGCCGCCATGGACATCCTGCACGGCACGCCAAGGGATTTCGCGTTCGAGGGCGAAATGCACATCGACAGCGCCCTCGACGTGGACCTGCGGGCGCGGATCTTTCCGGGGGCGCATCTGGACGGGCCTGCGAACTGCCTCGTGTTCGCCAACGCCGACGCGGCGTCCGGCGTGCGCAACATCCTCAAGATGAAGGGCAACGCGCTGGAGGTCGGTCCGATCTTGATGGGGATGGGCAACCGCGCGCATATCGTGACGCCGTCGATCACGGCGCGCGGATTGCTGAACATGTCCGCCATCGCGGGCACGCCGGTGGCGCATTACGGATGACCGGGCCGAGGCCCGACATCGGGATGACCGGGCCGAGGCCCGACATCGGGATGACCGGGCCGGGGCCCGACATCGGGATGACCGGACCGTCGCCCGACATCGGGATGACCGGACCGTCGCCCGACATCGGGATGACCGGGCCGGGGTCCGACATCGGGATGAAGCCGGCGAGCCCTGCCCCCGTGCCCGTCATCGCCTGCTTCAAATGGGGCGCGGGCTATCCGGCGGCTGACACCAACGTCCTGTTCCGGGCGCTGCGCGACCTGATGGGCGTGCCGCACCGCTTCGTCTGCGTGACCGACGACGGCACCGGGCTGGACGACGGCATCGAGGTTCTGCCCCTGCCCGCCTTCGCCCTGCCCCACGGCCATTGGACCCCCGGCATGTGGCCGAAGCTTGCGATCTTCGCCCCCGGCCTGTTCGCGGACGGCACCCCTGTGTTGTTGATGGACGTGGACGTGATGGTGCTGCGCGACCTCGCCCCCCTCGTCGACCGGGTGCGGGCGCAGCCGGGACTGCACATCATCCGCGACTGGCCCAACCTGACAGAGCGTGTCACGCCGTGGCGCGCCAAGGGGCCGCGTCTGTCGAACAGCTCCGTCGTAGGGTTCACGGCGGGGACGCAGGGCCAGATCTGGGACGCGTTCCACACCGCCGGATGGGACACGCTTGCCCCGCAGGTCAATGATCAGGACTTCATCCACCACCACGCGCAAGACCGGCTGCATTGGCCCGACGGCTGGGTGCTCAGCTTCAAGAAATCCGTGGTCTGGCATGTGCCGCTGAACTATCTGGCCGCCCCCGCCCGTCCGCGCGAGGCCTTCGTCGTGGCCTTTCACGGCAAACCAGACATGGCCGACCTGCTGCAGGCACCGGGCGTGCGCTGGGGCACGAAGGAACGCTTCGGCCGTGCCCCGGTGCCGTGGGTCATGGACTACCAGCGGCGCTACGGGGATGCGCCCCCCGCTTAACACCTGCAGTGCACTCTGCTAGGAGCGCACCGAACTCTGGTCCAAAGGCCGCGCCACATGTCCCCCATCCCCGCCATCGTCTGCCTGAAATGGGGCAAGGGCTATCCGGTCCGCGACACCAACATCCTCTTCCGCGCACTGACGGACCTGATGACGCAGCCGTTCCGCTTCGTCTGCCTGACCGACGACCCCGCAGGTCTCGACGCAGGGATCGACGCGGTGGCGCTGCCCGCGTTCGCGCTGTCGCGCGACCACTGGACACCGGGCATGTGGCCAAAGCTGAGCGTCTTTGCCCCGGGCCTGTTCGCGCCCGGCACGCCGGTGCTGCTGATGGACGTGGACGTGGTGGTGGCCCGCGACCTGTCCCCCCTGATCGACCGCATCCGTCAGGTGCCGGGTCTGCACATCATCCACGACTGGCACGACACGCACGAACGCTGGTTCCCCCGCCTGTTCCCCCGCGTGCGCGGATCGAACAGTTCCGTCGTGGGGTTCGTCGCGGGCACCCAGGCCCAGATCTGGGACCGCTTCCATACGCAGGACTTCGACACCCTGCGCAGCCACGGCAACGACCAGACCTTCATCCACCACAATGCCACCGACCGCCACTTCTGGCCGACAGGCTGGGTCCTCAGCTTCAAGAAATCGCTGGCGTGGCACATGCCGGTGAACTTCGTCCGCGCCGTGCCCGGTCCGGGCGACGCCTTCGTCGTGGCCTTCCACGGCGTACCCAACCCCCATGACCTCGCGCAACCCAAGGGCACCCGCTGGGGCACGCCGGAAAAGTTCGGCTACAGCCCCGTGCCCTGGGTCGCCGCCTATCTGGCGCGCTACGGCCGCGACTGAAGCGGGGCCGGTCCTCCCTTCTTCTGGTTGGAAATATCCCGGAGGTCTGGAGGCAGCGCCTCCAGCCGGCCCCCGGGGGCCGGTCGCGTCCTGTCACCCCCCTGATTTGTCAACGAATTGACAATCCGTCCGGTCCAGCGCCACCGCCACTTGCCGCCCCCCCGCGCCCTGCCTATCCATATCTCACACGTTTGGGAGGACGAGGGATGAGCTACGCTGAGGTCTATGCACGCTGGCAGGCCGACCCGGAGGCATTCTGGATGGCGCAGGCCGACCGGATCGATTGGATCAAACCGCCCACCCGCGCCCTCGACGACAGCAACGCCCCCTTCTACCGCTGGTTCGCCGACGGCGTGCTGAACGCCTGCCACAACGCGGTGGACCGGCATGTGGCGGGGGGTCGGGCCGATCAGGTGGCGATCATCACCGACAGCGCGATCACCGGCACCGTCATCCGCATGACCTTTGCAGAGCTTCAAGCTGCGACCGCCAGCCTTGCCGGTGCGCTGCGGGACAAGGGCATCGGGATGGGCGACCGGGTCATCATCTACATGCCCATGGTGGCCGAGGCGATCGTGGCGATGCTGGCCTGTGCGCGCATCGGTGCGGTGCATTCGGTGGTGTTCGGCGGCTTCGCCGCGCACGAACTGGCGGTGCGCATCGACGATGCCACGCCAAAGGCGATCATCGGCGCCTCCTGCGGGCTGGAGCCGGGGCGCACCGTCGCCTACAAACCGCTGATCGACGCCGCCGTCGCACAGGCGCGGCACAAGATCGACTTCACCATCATCCTGCAGCGCGATCAGTTGACCTGCGACCTGACCCCGGGGTTCGACCACGACTGGCACGCGGTGCAGCAGGGTGTCGTCCCCGCCGACTGCGTCCCCGTCGCGGGCGATCATCCGGCCTATGTCCTCTATACCTCCGGCACCACGGGTGCGCCGAAAGGCGTGGTGCGGCACACCGGCGGGCATCTGGTCGCGCTCTACTGGACGATGAAGAACATCTACAACGTCGACCCCGGCGACGTGTTCTGGGCCGCGTCCGACGTGGGCTGGGTCGTGGGGCACAGCTACATCTGCTATGGCCCGCTGATCCACGGCAACACCACCATCGTGTTCGAAGGCAAGCCGGTTGGCACCCCTGACGCCAGCACCTACTGGCGCGTCATTCAGGACCACAAGGTGCGCAGCCTGTTCACCGCGCCCACGGCATTCCGCGCGATCAAGCGCGACGATCCCACGGGTGCGCTGATCGCGGGCTACGACATCAGCAGCCTGCGCGCGCTCTACCTTGCGGGGGAACGCGCCGACCCGGACACGGTGATCTGGGCGCAGACCGTGATGAAGGTGCCGGTCTACGACCACTGGTGGCAGACCGAATCGGGCTTTCCGATGGTCGCCAACCCGGCGGGTCTGCAGGCGCTGCCCGTCAAGATCGGCAGCCCCAGCGTGCCGATGCCGGGCTACGACATCCGCATCCTCGACGAGGCGGGGGTCGAGATGCCGCGCGGCGAGTTGGGGGCCATCGCGATCAAGCTGCCCTTGCCGCCGGGCACCCTGCCGACCCTGTGGAACGCCGAGGACCGCTTCCAGACGGCCTACCTCACCACCTTCCCAGGCTATTACGAGACGGGCGATGCGGGTCTGATGGACACGGACGGCTACCTCTATGTCATGGCGCGCACCGACGACGTGATCAACGTGGCGGGCCATCGTCTGTCCACCGGTGCTATGGAGGAGATCCTCGCCAATCACCCGGACGTGGCCGAATGCGCCGTGATCGGCGTGGCGGACGACCTGAAGGGTCAGTTGCCGATGGGCTTCGTATGCACCAACAAGGGCACCACCCGCCCGGAGGCGGAGATCGTGGCGGACTGCATCCGCATGGTGCGCGACGCCATCGGCCCCGTCGCGGCGTTCAAGTTGGTCGCCGTGGTGGACCGCCTGCCCAAGACCCGGTCCGGCAAGATCCTGCGTCGCACCATGGTCAGCGTGTGCGACGGGGCTGAGGTCAAGGTGCCAGCCACCATCGACGATCCCGCGATCCTCGACGAGATCCGTGTCGCCGTCAGGTCGCTGGGGTATGGCGGGGTCGCGTGACCCGCGTCTTCGACCACGTCACCCTCGGCATCCATGACAAGGTCTGTGCGCAGCGGCTCTACGATGCGGTGATGTCCGCACTGGATATATCGCTGCTCTGGCGGCCCGAGACGATGCTGACCTACGGCCCGCCGGACGGGGATGTGTTCGGCCCGCAATGCGACGGGGACGGTCCACGTCACGGCAGACATGACGCGTTTCTGGCAGCCGACTGCGCTGCGGTCGACCGTTTCCACGCGGCGGCTGTGGCAAACGGTGGCCGGGACGATGTCCCGCCGGGGCTGAGGACCGGGTACCATCCGCACTATTAAGCCGCCTTCGTCCGCGATCCCGATGGCAACCTGATCGAGGCGGTGTGTCATGCATTGCAAGCCTAGCACACTCCCACGAAAAACCCCGCCTGCTGTCGCAGACGGGGCATTCGCGTCGTCATGTCGTGATGATCAGATCTTGTCGCCCAGCGCGCCCTTGACGGTGCCGGTCGCGTTCTGAACGTCGCCCTTGGTCTTCTGCGCTTGACCTTCTGCTTCCAGACGGTCGTTGTCCGTGGCCTTGCCGACGGCCTCCTTGGCGGACCCTGCCACTTTGTTGGCGGCTGCTTTGGCCTTGTCTGCGAATTCACCCATGATGATCTCCATTGATAAGCAGGCATGTCGGCGTCGGTCATCGTCGCCAGTGCCTATGGATTTCAAACACCGACGCGCAAGAATAGTTCCCGACGCGCACCGCGCATCGGTCAGGCGAACTGTTCCTGAAACAGGCGCTCTTCCAGCCCATGCCCCGGATCGAACAGGATCCGGTGCCGCACGGTCGGGTCGGACCGGATCTCCACGCTGACCACGTCGCGCACGGCCTTGCCATCCGCGTCGGCCATCACGGGCCGCTTTTCGGGGTTCAGCACGTCGATGCGCACCACCGCCTTCTTGGGCAGCAGCGCGCCGCGCCAGCGCCGTGGCCGGAACGCCGCCATCGCGGTCAGCGCCAGCACGTCGGACCCGATCGGCAGGATCGGCCCGTGCGCGGAATAGTTGTAGGCCGTCGATCCCGCCGGCGTCGCCACCAGCGCCCCGTCGCAGACCAGTTCCGGCATCCGCAGCACGCCGTCCACGGTGATGCGCAGCTTGGCCGCCTGCGGACCCGCACGCAGCAGGGATACCTCGTTGATCGCCAGCGCCGTGTGCATGGACCCATCGGCGGACAGCGCGGTCATGCTGAGCGGGTTGATGATCTCTTCCTCGGCCGCCTGCAGGCGGTGGATCAGCCGGTCGGCGGCGTATTCGTTCATCATGAAGCCGACGGTGCCGCGGTTCATGCCATAGACCGGCACGTCCAGCGTCTCGGTCGCGTGCAGGGTCTGCAGCATGAACCCGTCGCCCCCCAGCGCCACGACGAACTGCGCCGCCTCCGGCGCCACCTGACCGTGCAGCGCCACGAGCTCGGCCAGGGCCGCCTGTGCCATGGGCACGGGGCTGGCCAGAAAGGCGATCCTCAGACGGGGCATGGCGGTGTACTGCGCAACATGCCCCGATCAGTCCACGATGTAGGACAGGAAGGCAAGCGCACCGCACCGCCCTGCATTTGCCCCAGGGTCATTTTGCCGCTTTTGACACGGCCCCGTTTCGCGTAGAAGGCGCGCAGAATGCGCAACCCTGCCCCGGAAGGACACGCCATGAACGCCCCCACCCGCGACGACGGCTTCTTCACCGAAACGCTCGCCACCCGCGACCCAGAGCTGGCCGCCGCGATGACCGCCGAACTCGGTCGCCAGCGCAAGGAGATCGAGCTGATCGCCTCCGAGAACATCGTGAGCGCCGCGGTGATGGAGGCGCAGGGCGGCGTCATGACGAACAAGTACGCCGAAGGCTATCCGGGCAAACGCTATTACGGCGGCTGCCAGCACGTGGACGTGGCCGAAAACCTCGCCATCGACCGTGCGAAACAGCTGTTCGGCTGCGGCTTTGCCAATGTGCAGCCGAACTCCGGCTCTCAGGCCAACCAGGGCGTGTTCCAGGCGCTGCTCGCTCCCGGCGACACCATCCTCGGCATGAGCCTTGATGCAGGCGGCCACCTGACCCACGGGGCCAAGCCGAACCAGTCGGGCAAGTGGTTCAACGCCATCCAGTACGGCGTGCGCCAGCAGGATCTGGAACTGGACTACGATCAGGTCGCGGCCCTCGCGACCGAACATAGCCCCAAGATGATCATCGCCGGTGGCTCCGCCATTCCCCGCATCATCGACTTCGCCCGCATGCGCGAAATCGCGGACAGCGTCGGTGCCTACCTGCTGGTGGACATGGCCCACTTCGCGGGCCTCGTGGCGGCGGGTCACTACCCCTCGCCCTTCCCGCACGCCCATGTCGCCACCACGACGACGCACAAGACCCTGCGCGGCCCGCGCGGCGGCATGATCCTGACCAACGACGATGCGATCGCCAAGAAGGTCAACTCGGCCATCTTCCCGGGCATCCAGGGCGGCCCGCTGATGCATGTCATCGCAGCCAAGGCGGTCGCCTTCGGTGAAGCACTCCGCCCCGAGTTCAAGGATTACCAGCGTCAGGTCATCAAGAACGCGCAGGCGCTGGCGGACGAGTTGATGAAGGGTGGCCTCGACATCGTGACGGGCGGCACCGACACGCACCTGATGTTGGTCGACCTGCGCCCCAAGAGCGTCAAGGGCAACGCCACCGAAGAGGCGCTCGGCCGCGCCCACATCACCTGCAACAAGAACGGCATCCCCTTCGATCCGGAGAAGCCGACGATCACCTCCGGCGTGCGCCTCGGCACACCTGCGGGCACGACACGCGGCTTCACGGAAACCGAGTTCCGCCAGATCGGGCGCTGGATCGTTCAGGTCGTCGATGGCCTCGCAGCCAACGGCAGCGACGGCAATGCCGAGGTCGAGGCCGAAGTCCGCGCACAGGTCGAAGCGCTCTGCGACGCCTTTCCGATATATCCCGGACTGTGATCCCGCAGCCGTGCCCGGCAGCCGCTGCGCTGCCGGGCACGCTTCGAAAAATAACCCGCCGCCGCTCAGCGTGGCACGTGTGACGCGCATCACAGCATCACCCCGATACCTTCACCTGCCACCGACGACATCGCCAAAGGTACGCCGCCGCCCCGCTGCTGCACGACGATCCGACGCCGCATAGCCGCGCCGTCCTCTTCTTCTGGTCAAAAATATCCCGGGGGTGTGGGGGCTGGCCCCCACGACCACCTCAGCCCAGGCGCAACGCTCAGATCCGGCCCTGTGCCCGCAGCGCCCAGACGACGCCACCGAACGCGACGATCGCCACAGCCGCGACACCGGCCAGCCAGCGCAACACATGCGTCTTGCGCACCTCCCATGGGTCGACCGTCGTCAGATGCGCCACGATCCGGTCCCCAGCCAATCCCACCGCCCGGCCATCCACCTGCCGCATCAGCCGAGGGTGCCCGCGCGCCACGTCCGCCGCCACGACCAGCGCCAAATCACGCATCAGACTGCGCGACAGCCGCCGCCCCACGCGGCCTGCCTGCGCCTCCAGCGTCGCACCCTTCAGCCCCAGCCGCGCGGTCAGCAGCGCGTGGATCCGTTCGGTCTTGCGGGTCAGGGGATCTGCGGCCATGACTGTGCCTAGCGCCAAGGGTGGTCCGGCAGCAAGGCCCCGCCCCAGCGCACCACATGGCGGCGAGGGGGTTGCGACATGCTGAATACGGTCCTGCACGGCACCCCCACCGCCGCCCCGCCGCTGCTGATCGCGCATGGGCTGTTCGGCTCAGCCCGCAACTGGGGCGTAATCGCGAAGCGTCTGTCGGACACGCGGCAGGTCATCGCCGTCGATATGCGCAACCATGGGGCCAGTCCCTGGACCGACAGCCACACCTATGCCGACATGGCCGCCGATCTGGCGGAGGTCATCGCGGCCCACGGCGGGCAAGCGGATGTGCTCGGCCATTCCATGGGTGGCAAGGCGGCGATGATGCTGGCCCTCATGCAGCCTGCGCTGGTACACCGCCTGATCGTCGCCGACATCGCGCCGGTGGCCTACAGCCACACCCAGAACGGTCCGCTGAACGCCATGCGTGACCCCGACCTGTCCCGCGTCACCACCCGGCGAGAGGCCCAGGCGATGATGGACCTCGACGACGCCACAGCCACGTTTCTGCTGCAAAGCCTCGATCTGGCGGCCCGTCGCTTCACGCTGAACCTCGACACGCTGTCGCGCGACATGGACGCCATCGTCGGCTGGCCCGCGGTGACGGGCCGCTTCGATGGTCCCACCCTGTTTCTGCGCGGCGACCAGTCCGACTACGTGCCCGACAGCGCAATCCAGACGATCGAGGCCCTGTTTCCCGCCGCCCGGATCTGCACCATCCCCGACGCGGGCCACTGGCTGCACGCGGCGCAACCCCGCCTGACAGAGGCTGCCGTGCGCGCCTTCCTCAGCGCAGCCTAAGAGGTCACCGTATGAAGAAAACAGGCCTCCTCCATGCCGACCTGTCAGGCGTCATCGCGCGCATGGGGCACGGCGACATGCTGGTGATCGGCGATGCGGGCCTGCCGGTGCCGCCCGGTATCCCCTGCATCGACCTTGCCCTGACGCACGGCATCCCGTCCTTTGCACAGGTGCTGGCCGCCGTCCTGACCGAGTTGCAGGTCGAACGCTGCACCATGGCGCAGGAGGCGTCTGCGGGTCTCCACGCCCTTGCGCCGCTGCCGCCTGCCCTCATGTCGCACGACGCGTTCAAGGTGCTGACCCGCGACGCCCGGGCCGTGGTCCGCACCGGCGAGGTGACGCCCTACGCCAACATCGTCCTGCACGCGGGCGTCACGTTCTAGCACCTTGCCTCAGGTCCGGGCACCGCGCCATCGCGCATGACCGGACCCGACGGGTGACAGGTCCGCTTCTCAGCCCGCCCATCGCCTCGCGCGGACCCGTCACTAACCTCCGTGCTAGGCGACCACCATCCGCCACCGGGTCACATGGCCTTCCCAGCGCTGCAACAGACCATATTCGATGGTCAGCATCACGATGATGAACGATAGCGCATAGGCCATGACGCTGGCCACGTCGAACAGCTGGAAATAAAGATGGATCTGATAGCCGATCCCGTCGGGACGGCCCAGAAACTCGACCACCAGCACCAGCTTCCAGATGATCGCCAGCCCGTTGCGCGCGGCCCCCGCCAGATAGGGGGCGAGCTGCGGCAGCACCACATGCCGCACCCGCGCGCCCCACGACAACCGATAGACACGCGCCATGTCGGCCAGTGGCCGGTCCAGCGTCCGCGCACCCTCGCGCAGGGCGACAGCGACGGTCGCCATCTTGTTGAAGGCCACCGCCGTGATCGCGGCGGTCTCGTTCAGCCCGATCCACAGATAGCAGAGCACGATCACGATCAGGGCAGGCAGGTTCAGCGCCACAACCAGCCAGGGATCGATCCATCGGTTCACCCTCGGCATCGTGCCCAGCAGCACACCCAGCACCGCGCCCAGGCCCATCGCCAAACCGAAGGCCGCTACCACCCGCGTCAGCGTGGCCCCTAGATGCGCCAGCAACGGCCCTGCCGTCACCTCTGACCACAGGATTGCGGCGACCGCCGCGGGCCCCGGAAACGTGCGGGGTGTGGCAACCCACGCGGCCACACCCCACCACACCACCACCAGCGCCATCAGGGACATCACCGTCACGGCCCTGTCGCGCACCACCGTCGTGATCATCGCGACGATGGGTCAGGGGCTTGTCCGCTGCCCCTCACGCCGCGTGCATGACCGCGCGCTTCGCCATCACGCCACACAGATGCGCGCGATAGGCCTTGTCGCCATGCAGATCCGCGATCATGTGATCCGGGTCCATCGCCAACCCGTCGAGGGCGGATGCCTCGAACCGCGCCGACAGTGCCGCCTCCGCCTCGGCCCAGCGGAACACGCCGGTCTCGGACGCGCCGGTGATCGCCACCCGCACGCCGTCCGCGAACTTCGCCACAAAGACCGCCACCAGCGGAAAGCGCGACGCGGGCTGGATGAACTTCTCGTAAGCCGCGACCTGCGGCACCGGGAATTTCACCTCCGTCACGATCTCGCCGTCCTCCAGCGCGGTCGCGAACATTCCCTGGAAATAGTCGTCGGCCGCGATCTCGCGCCGGTCGGTGCAGATCGTGGCCCCGGACCCGAGCGCCGCTGCCGGATAGCAGGCGGACGGGTCGTTGTTCGCAAGGCTTCCACCGATGGTGCCACGGGTCCGCACCGCCGGATCGCCGATGCGCGCCGCCAGATGCGCCAGCGCCGGATAGGCAACCGCCTCTGCCGCGACGGTGCCATGGGTCGTCGCCCCCTTGATGCAGATGCGCCCCTCGGCGTCGGTGCTGACGCCCTTCAGCTCCGGTATGCTGTGCAGGCTGATCAGCTTGCCGGGATCAGCCAGCCGCGCCTTCAGCGTCGGGATCAGCGTCTGGCCGCCGGACAGCGGTTGCCCGCCCGCGGCCATGGCCTTGACCGCCGCGTCCAGTGTCGTGGGTCGTTCGAGGTCGAATGCATACATGACGTGTCGTCCTTGTCCTGTGACCAGCCCGGCAGTCCCCTGCTTCTTCTGGTCAAAAATATCCCGGGGTCCGGGGCAGCGCCCCGGAACACCCTCACCCCATTTTACTGCATCGCCGCCCAGACGCGGGACGGCGTCAGCGGCATGTCGATATGCGCGACCGCCTTGCCGGACCCCGACGCGATCGCGTCGATCACCGCATTCACGACGCTGGGCGGCGATCCGATGGCACCGGCCTCGCCGCAGCCCTTCACGCCGAGGGGGTTGTGCGTGCACGGCGTCTGGCAGGAATGGTCGACCGTGTAAAACGGCACGTCCAGTGCGCGCGGCATCGCGTAGTCCATATAGGACGCGCTCAGCAGCTGGCCGTCCGCGTCATAGACGCAGCCTTCCAGCATGGCCTGACCGATGCCCTGCGCGATCCCGCCATGCACCTGACCCGTGACGATCATCGGGTTGATGATGTTGCCGAAATCGTCCGCCGCGCTGAACCGGTCGATCTTCACATGACCCGTCTCCGGGTCCAGCTCGACCTCGCAGGCATAGGCACCGCTGGGATAGGTGAAGTTGGCCGGATCGTAGAAGGCCGTCTCCTCCAGCCCCGGTTCGATGTCGGTCAGCGGATAGTTGTGCGGCACGTAGGCTGCGAGCGTCACGTCGCCCCAGGCCACGGACTTGTCGGTGCCCGCCACGCTGAACCGGCCGTCCTTCAGCTCGATGTCGCCGTCGGAGGCTTCCAGCAGGTGGGCCGCGATCTTCTTGGCCTTGTTGATGACCTTCTCGGCGGCGCGGACCATGGCC
The DNA here is from genome assembly GCF_900110065.1 of Loktanella fryxellensis. GTDB lineage: Bacteria > Pseudomonadota > Alphaproteobacteria > Rhodobacterales > Rhodobacteraceae > Loktanella > Loktanella fryxellensis. The sequence continues at coordinate 309,997 of NZ_FOCI01000001.1, forward strand.
GATCCGCAGACCGCAAGGCTGCGCGAGCCGTAGGTGCCCATGCCGAACGGGATCTTCGAGGTGTCGCCATGCACGATCGTGATCTGATCCTCGGGTATGCCGATCATCTCGGAGATCACCTGTGGAAAGGACGTCTCGTGGCCCTGCCCGTGGCTGTGCGCGCCGACCATGACGCTGATGCTGCCGGTGGCGTTCACCCGCACCGTCGCCGCGTCATAGAGACCCGCCCGCGCCCCAAGCTGCCCTACCAGGTTCGATGGCGCGATGCCGCAGGCTTCGATGTAGCAGTTGATGCCCAGACCGCGCAGCTTGCCGTTCCGCTCGCTCTCGGCGCGACGCGCCTTGAAGCCCGCGAAATCGGCGATCTCCTCCAGCTTGTCCATCGTCGCATGGTAGTCTCCGGTGTCGTATTCCACCGCCACGGGCGTGGCATAGGGGAACTCGGTGATGAAGTTCTGCCGCCGCAGCGCGATCGGATCGACGCCAAGCTCGCGCGCGGCCATGTCGATGACCCGCTCCAGCTGATAGGTGGCCTCGGGCCGGCCCGCGCCGCGATAGGCATCGACGGGCACGGTGTTGGTGAACACCGCCTTCACGTTCACATAGACATGCGGCGTCTTGTAGTTGCCGGCCATCAGCGTGCCGTGCAGCCACGTCGGGACCGAGGATGCGAAGGTGCTGAGGTAGGCACCCATGTTGGCGTAGGTCTCGGTGCGCACGGCGACGAAGTTGTTGTCCGCATCCAGCGCCAGTTCGATCTTGGTCACATGATCACGGCCATGCGCGTCGGACATGAACGCTTCCGACCGGGTGCTGGTCCACTTGACGGGGCGGTTCAGCGCCTTGGCCGCGAAGGTGCAGAACGCCTCTTCCGCATAGTGGAAGATCTTGGTGCCGAAGCCGCCGCCCACGTCGGGGGCCACGACCCGCAGCTTGTGCTCCGGGATGCCCAGCACGAAAGCGCCCATCAGCAGACGGATCACATGCGGGTTCTGCGACGTGGTGTGCAGCGTGTGCATGTCGTCGGAGCGGTTGTATTCGCCCACCGCCACGCGTGGCTCCATCGGGTTGGCGACCAGACGGTTGTTCACCAGCTCCAGCGTCGTGACATGCGCCGCACCCTTGATCGCCGCATCGACGGCATCGCGGTTGTCCTCGACGAAACCCCAGTCATAGCAAAGGTTTGAGGTCAGTTCCTCATGCACCTTGACCGAGCTGTCCGATACCGCCGCCTTCATGTCGATCACGGCGGGCAGCGTCTCGTAGTCCAGCACGATCGCTTCGGCGGCGTCGCGGGCCTGCGCCAGCGTGTCGGCCACGACGGCGCAGATCGGCTCGCCCACGTGGCGGATCTTGCCGTGCGCCAGCACCGGGTGGCGCGGTTCCTGCATCGGCTGGCCGAAGCGGTCGGTGATCAGCCAGCCGCAGGGAATGCCGCCCACCGCCTCGAAATCCGCGCCGGTGAACACGCGGTGCACGCCGGGCATCGCTTCGGCAGCCGCCGTGTCGACGCCGTTCAGTTTCGCATGGGCCATGTCGGCGCGCAGGAAGTGCACGTGAAGCTGACCGAAGATGTTGATGTCATCCGTGTAGTTCCCTGAGCCTGTCAGAAACCGCACGTCCTCGCGCCGTTTGCTGCTGGCACCGATTCCACTGTCCTTGGGCATGTATCGCTCCTCCCAGAGTATGCAGGTCCGGCGCGTGTCGCAGCCCCCTGCTTCTTCTCGTTAAAAATATCCTGTGGGGCGGTGCAGCCGGGGGGCTGGCCCCCCCTGTGCCCTCACCCCCGCAGCACCTACTCTGCGGCCAGCGCAGGCATTTCCTGCCCGGACGCTGCCATGATCGCCTTGACGATGTTGTGGTAGCCCGTGCAACGGCAGATGTTGCCTTCCAGATGCTCGCGCACCTCGTGCTCGGTGGGCTTGGGGTTGGCCTTCAGCAGGCTGGCGGCCGCCATCACCATACCAGGGGTGCAGAACCCGCACTGCAGACCGTGGTGGTCCTGGAACGCCTGCTGGATCGCGCTCAGCGTGCCGTCGTTGGCGGCGACGCCTTCGATGGTGGCGACCTGCGCGCCGTCCGCCTCGGCGGCGAACATGCTGCAGGCCTTCACCTGCATCCCGTCCACATGCACCGTGCAGGCGCCGCACTGGGACGTGTCGCAGCCCACATGGGTGCCCGTCAGGTGCAGCCCTTCGCGCAGGAACTCGACCAGAAGGGTCCGCCCCTCGACCTCGCCGGATACATTACGACCATTTACCGTCATCGATACGCGCACGTGAAAGTCCTCCCGAAACCTCATGCTTGCCATCAGTCTAAGCATGCGATCCACAACCTGGGAAGCACGCAATTTCGCTGCACCTGCACGGTCGACGATGCTGCAGCGCATCAAAGCAGATCAGTCTGATGCGGCGGCGTCGATCCGGCGTGGACGCGGACGGCTCGGGATTTCCTTCAGCAGGCCACCCACACCCATTGCCGCGATGTCGCGCGGCGTGACGCCCATACCGCAGATCAGCCGTTCCAGCACCCAATCGGCGCCGTTCAGCGCGGGCGAACGCGCGCAACCCGGCAGGCCGATCACGGGCCGCCCGGCGTGCCGACCCAGGAACAGCAGGTTCCCCGGATCGACCGGCATCCCGAAATGATCGACCGTGCCGCCTGCCAGCCGCACCGCCATCGGGGCCGTATCGGCAATGTCAGACGTGGCCGTGGCGGTCAGGATGCAGACCAGCGGCGCATCGGTCGATTCCAGCGCCTGCGCAATGGCTTGCGCGTCGTGGTTCACGCAGCTGCGACCGGCAAAGGCCACACCCAGCCGGTCCAGACGCGCGATCAGCGACCGCATCCCCTTGTCGCCCAGATCGCGGCCCGCCTGCGTCTCGATCAGGGCCACGCGGTCGATGACCGGCATCGTCAGGCCAAGGGCGCCCGCACCCGCGCGACACGCGGCGTCCAGATCCGTGCGCGCCACCGCATAGGCGATGATCTTGACCGTCGCCACCAGCCCGCCCGCCTCCATCCGCTGCAGCGGCGGCACGGTCGCCAGCGTGATCATCGGATGCACCGCGTTCACCGCATGAACCGCGCTTACGTCGAGCGTGACGAGGCCGGGTCCGTCCGCAATCACGTTGACGCGACCCGTCGCCGCGACGCTGCGCCGCAGGCCGGTGGCGGGGCCGGTCAGGGCCGCCGCAATGGTCGCGGCGGCGGTATCCTCGTCCACGTCGCCCGCCTCCAGCCGCGCGATGGTGACGTGGGCCACGCCCGCCGCCGCCAGACGGTGCAGGTCGTCGGCCGTCAGCACATGCCCCTTGGGCAGCGCCAGCGTGTCGGCACCGAGCTGGTGCGCCAGCACGCCGCCCAGCGCCTCGGCCAGCGGCACGGGGCCGAATTTCATGCGGGACGCCGCAAGGTAGCGATCACCTGCGCCATGATGCTGACCGCGATCTCCGCCGGGGCCCGGCCCCCCAGATCGAGGCCCACGGGCGCGTGGATGCGCGCGATGTCGTCCGCACCGAAGCCGTCGGCGGTCAGCCTGTCCACCCGTTTCGCATGGGTGCGTTTCGAGCCGAGGCAGCCAAGGTAGAAGGCCCCGCTGCGCAACGTGGCCGCAATCGCCGGATCGTCGAGTTTCGGATCGTGGGTCAGCGTGACCACGGCGGTGCGGCTGTCCGGGGCGAGGGCGGCCATCGCCGCGTCCGGCCAATCCTCCAGGATCGTCTCGCCCGGGAACCGGTCGGCAGAGCCGAAGGCGCCGCGCGGATCGATGAGCACCGGATCGAACCCGCAGGCCCGCGCCATCGGCAGCAGCGCCTGCGCGATATGCACGGCACCGACGACGATCATCCGCAGCGGCGGGTTGTGGATGGCGACGAAAGTGCGCGCATCGTCCTCGACCCCGCTGCGGTCCAGCCGGAACCGTTCGGGGTAGGCTGCGGGGTCCGCCAGCGTGGGCGGGCCGCCGTCCAGATCGGTGACATAGGCGATGGGTTGACGGGCGGTGATGGCGTCCACCAACGCCGTCAGCAGCGGGATGGGCATAGCCCCGCCCACGGGTTCGACCAGCACCCGGATGCGCCCGCCACAGGCCAGACCGACCGCAAATGCCGCGTCGTCGCTGACGCCGTAGTCCAGCAGCCGCGCCGTGCCCTGGGGGATCGCGTCCAGCGCCTCGAGGATCACCGCGCCTTCGACGCAGCCACCGGACACCGACCCCTCCATCCGCCCGGTGTCGTCGATGATCAGCAGCGATCCCACGCCGCGCGGGGCAGAGCCCCATGTCTCGACCACGGTGGCAATGGCGACACCGCGTCCCGCCCGGTGCCAGTCGCGTGCGGTCTGCAGCAGATGATCGGTCATCGCATGTGTCCTTTGTCGTGATTGGCGCGGGTGAACCCGAACGGATGCGCGCCCGCATCGCCGTCATCCGCCATGGCGGCCAGCATCCGCGCCTTCTCGCCGGTATCCTCGGGCCGCGACAGCGCATCCGCAAGCCCCGCGAGCGAGGCGATGGAATGGCCCGCGCGAAAGCTGGTCACATGCGGCAGCATGGCGGCGATGCCGCGCGCCTTGGGCGCGAACCCGTCCCAGCGCAGCAGCGGGTTCAGCCAGACCAGCTGCCGCGCGCTCAGCCGCAGGCGCTGCATCTCTGCCCCCAGATCGGCGGCGGGATCGCGGTCGAGGCCGTCGGTGATCAGCAGCACCACCGCGCCCTGCCCCATGACCCGCCGCGACCAGTCGCGGTTGAAGGCATGCAGACAAGCCCCGATCCGCGTGCCGCCTTCCCAGTCCTGCGCCTGCGCCCCCGCACTGGCCAGCGCCGCATCCACGTCGCGGGTCGCCAGATGCCGGGTGATGTTGGTCAGCCGCGTGCCGAAGGTGAACGCATGGACCTGCGCCCAGCCCTGTCCGCGCCGGTTCGACACGCCATGCACGAAATGCAGCACCGCCCGCGAATACTGCGCCATCGAGCCCGAGATGTCGCACAGCACCACGAGGTTGGGATAGCGCAGGCGACGACGCTTGGTCGCCATGCCCACGATCTCGCCACCCGTGCGCAGGGCGGCGCGCTGCGTGCCGCGCCAGTCGGGGATGCGGCCCGGCAGGGCCTGCGTGCGGCGCGACGACAGCGGTTTCACCGGCAGCGTCATGGTCGCCAGGATGCGCCGCGCCGCCTGCATCTCGGCCAGGCTCATCTGCTCGAAGTCGAGGCTGCGCAGCCGCTCTTCGGTGCTGATCGTGCGGCTGGCATCGATGTCGAGGATCATCTCCTCCTCGGGCTGCTCCGGCGCGCCGGGTGTCTCGCGCTCCTGTCCGTCCAGCAACGCTTCGGCGGCACGCTTCTCGGCGGGTTGGGCCACGCGTTCCTCGGCCACGCCGCGCACCATCGGCTGCATGAACGACATCATCTGTTCGAGAAAGCGCGGGTCGCGCCAGTAGAGGCGGAAGAGTTGCGCAAAGACCGTCTGCTCCTCGCGCTTGGACACGAAGCAGGCGTGCAGCGTCCAATAGAAGTCCTGCCGGTCGGTAAAGCCCGCGACGCCCACGGCGCGGATCGCATCGACGACGCGGCCCGGTCCCACGGGCAGACCCGCCCGCCGCAGGGCGCGGGCGAAATGCGCGATGTTGCTGGCAAGGCGCGGATTGTCCGGCAGTTCGAGATCGGCAAGCTCTACCATGTCGGCTGCCATCCCGCCACGCGCTGCCGACGTGGGTCCCGCAAGGCCCGAAGCGATCGCGGCCCGCGGCGGATCATGCGGGGATCGCGGCGCGCGCCTCGTCGAGGATCTGTTTCGCCTTCGACCCTTCGATCTTGCGGATGTCGTCCTGATATTTCAGCAGCGCGCCCAGCGTGTCGGCGATCACCGCCGGCGACAGGTCGATGACGTCCAGCGCCAGCAGGCATTTCGCCCAGTCGATGGTTTCGGCGACACCCGGCGTCTTGAACAGATCCTCGGTGCGCAGGCGCTGGACAAAGGCCACCACCTCGCGGCTGAGGGTTTCGGCGGCTTCGGGCGCGCGGGCGTGCAGGATGTCGAGTTCGCGGTCGAAGTCCGGGTAATCGACCCAGTGATACAGGCACCGCCGCTTCAGCGCGTCATGCACCTCGCGCGTGCGGTTCGAGGTCAGGATCACGATGGGCGGCGTCGGCGCCTTGATGGTGCCGCGCTCGGGGATCGTGACCTGAAAGTCGGACAGCGCCTCCAGCAGGAACGCCTCGAACGGGGCGTCGGTGCGGTCGATCTCGTCGATCAGCAGGACAGGTGCGCCGCCCGGCTGCGGGCGCAGGGCCTGCAGCAGCGGGCGTTCGATCAGGAAATCGTCGGCGAACAGATCGGCGCGCAGGCTGGCGGCATCGGTGCCACCAGCCGCCTCGGCGCTGCGGATGGCGATCATCTGGGCGGCGAAGTTCCATTCGTAGACCGCCGAGGACGCATCCAGCCCTTCATAACACTGCAGGCGGATCAGGCGGCGGCCCAGGGCTGCGGACAGCGCCTTGGCGATCTCGGTCTTACCGGTGCCTGCCTCACCTTCGAGGAACAGGGGCCGCCCCAGGCGCAGGGCCAGGAACACCACCGTCGCCAGGGGACGCGGGCAGACATAGCCTTCGGCGGCCAATGCCGTCTGCACGTCGTCGATGCTGTCGAATGCCATGGTGCCGTTCCCCCGCCGCCCCGTGATCCCCACCCGCCAACCTGCACCGTGTCGCGGTGCAGTCAAGTCATGCGCGCACGTCCCTGCGGTCTGCGGGATCGGTTGCCGCACGCGGCCGCACGCCCTACCTTGCGACCCACAGGATGCGGCACGGGACAGCGCACCGCAAATCCGGCGCACGCCTTGCCCATTTTCGCCGCAATGACGGGGCAAGACTTGTCGCGACGCCGCCATCGTCAGACCAGGAGAGCCTTATGACCGACCATGCCCTGCCGATCGCCGCCAACCTGCGGGGGCTGGATCACGACGCCTGGCTGGCCGCCCTCGAGGATGTGGTCGAAGCGCACGGCACCTTCACGCCGCTGGGTCGCGACCACGCGGCCACATTTCTGGACGCAGGCCCCAAGCTGCTGGTGACGTTCGAGAATGCGGCAGAGGTGCGCGCGCTGCCGGACGCGCTGCCGCGGGGGTTCGCCTATGCCCGTCAGGACGGCTGGTCGCATCTGGGGATCATCAGCCACACCGAAAGCTGGTTTCGCGACGTGGCGATCTATCGCCACATCGACCGGCTGATCGACGACGGATTCTTCGAAGACTTCGAGGATGTACTGTTCTACGGCGCGCAGGCGGGTGGTTACGGCGCCGCCGCCTACAGCGTGGCGGCACCCGGTGCCCGCGTGCTGGCGCTGGCCCCGCAGGCGACGCTGGAGGCGCGGATCGCTGCCTGGGACCAGCGATTCGTCACCCACCGCCGCGTCAGCTTCGCCGACCGCTACGGCTATGCCCCCGACATGATCGACGCGGCCCGTCAGGTCTGGATCGCCTACAACCCGCAACAGCGCCTCGACGCGATGCATGCGGCGCTGTTCACCCGCGCCAATGTCCAGATGCTGCGCGCGCGCGGCTTGAACGGACGTTTGGATACCGTGCTGGACACGCTGGGCGCACTTGAACCGACGATCCGCGCCGCGATGGCAGGGACATTGACGCCAGAGCTTTTCACGGAACTGACGTCGGGTCGCAAGACCTTTGCGGGCTACCGCCGTCTGCTGGTCCGCCGGGCCCGCGAAACCGGCCATGTGGCGCTGGCCGCCGGCCTGTGCCGCCGGTTTCTGTCAGAGGGGCGCGACCCCTATTGGGCGCGGCAACTGGACGAGATGGGGATGCCCGCCGATCCCGATCCGGCGACGCCACACTGACACGGGACAGGCAAGCGCAGCGCGGCTTTCACGGCGGAACTGACGCCGCGGCATCTGGTCAGCACCACGGTTTCCGGTATAGACGCGGATCATGGCCGAACACACATCCCTGACCCTGCGCCGTCCCGACGACTGGCACCTGCACCTGCGCGACGGGGCGATGTTGCGGGCCGTGCTGCCGGAAACAGCACGACACTTTGCCCGTGCCATCGTGATGCCGAACCTCGTGCCGCCCGTCGTCACCGGGGCCGACGCGGCAGCGTACCGCGACCGCATCATGGCCGCGCTGCCGGCGGGGGCCGATTTCACGCCGCTGATGACGCTCTATCTGACCGAGGACACCGATCCCGACGACGTGGCCGCGGCCCATGCCGCAGGCATCGTCACGGCGGTAAAGCTCTATCCCGCCGGGGCCACGACCAATTCCGCCAGCGGTGTGCGGGATTTCGACCGGGTGCGCCCGGTGCTGGACCGCATGGCCGAGATCGGTCTGCCCCTGTGCATCCACGGCGAGGTGACGGATCACGCCGTCGACATCTTCGACCGCGAAGCGGTGTTCATCGACCGCATCCTGACCCCGCTGCGCCGCCGCAATCCCGACCTGAGGGTCGTGATGGAGCATGTGACGACAGAGGATGCCGTCGATTACGTTCGCGACGCTGGCCGCAACCTCGCCGCCACCATCACGACGCATCACCTGATCATCAACCGCAACCACATCCTTGCCGGTGGCATACGGCCGCATTTCTATTGCCTGCCCGTGGCCAAGCGCGAAACCCACCGCGTGGCCCTCGTGCAGGCGGCGATTTCCGGCGACAAGCGATTCTTCCTCGGCACCGACTCGGCCCCCCACACGGATGCGGCCAAGCTGCAGCCCTGCGGCTGTGCGGGCGTGTTCAGCGCGACCAACACCCTGTCGTGCCTGGCAGAGGTGTTCGAGGCCGCCGACGCCCTGCCCCGGCTGGAGGCGTTCACATCACTGAACGGACCGGCGTTCTACGGCCTGCCCGCGAACACTGCGACGATCACCCTGACCAAGGGCGCGCCCCTCGTCACGCCCGCCACGATCGCCACCGACGACGGCCCCGTCACCGTGTTCGACCCCGGCTTCCCGCTGCACTGGCATGTCGCCTGACCCCACCCTGATCGAAAGACCCGCGCCATGATCCCCACCAGCTATCCCACCAAGGACGAGATCGCCCGCCTGACCGCAGGCATGCTGCTGGAGATCGGCGCGGTGGATTTCAACACCGCGACGCCGTTCACCCATGCCAGCGGCAAGCAGGCACCGACTTACGTCGATTGCCGCAAGCTGATCTCCTATCCCCGCATCCGGGCGACGCTGATGGATTTCCTGACCGTCACGGTGATGCGCGAGGCGGGGTTCGAGGCATTCGACAACGTCGCCGGCGGCGAGACGGCGGGCATCCCCTTTGCCGCACTCGTGGCCGAACGGATGGCGCTGCCGATGACCTATGTGCGCAAGAAGCCCAAGGGCTACGGCCGCAACGCCTGCATCGAAGGTGTCATGACCCCCGGCCAGCGCGTCCTGCTGGTCGAGGATCTGACGACCGACGGCGGATCGAAACTGTCCTTCGTCGATGCGATCCGCGACACCGGGGCGACCTGTGCGGCGACCGCCGTGATCTTCTACTACGGCATCTTCGAACGCGTCGAGCAGCGCCTGTCGGACCACGGCGTGCAACTGCTGCACCTATGCACGTGGTGGGACGTGATCGCGGTCGCCCGCACCCGCGGCAGCTTCGACGCGGCGACGCTGGAAGGGGTCGAGGCCTACTTGCGCAATCCGGCCGGCTGGACCCCCAGCATCACGGTCTGACTGCCCGCCCGGCGTCCAATCCCCGGCGGGCGGTTTCCTGCCGATGCAGGTGCCTGCCGTTGGCGCGCCGCACGGGGCCGCGCCCCCGATCTTGTGTCAACCGACCTGTCGCAGTTATCCACAGATCAATGCCATTGGGTCGCCCGCCCCGCTGGTCTAGAACCACGGGACGCGCGCCCACCGGGGCGCTGCCGGGCACTGCAGCGGGAATGAACGTCAGATGAACGAGATCAGCCTTTTCAACGCCACGGGGACCGACGCGGCGCTGGCCGACACGATGCCCCACTCGATCGAGGCGGAACAGCAGCTGCTGGGCGCGATCCTGACCAACAACGACATCTTCGACCGCATCGCCAGCATCCTCGGCCCGCAGCATTTCTATGACCCCGTGCACGCCCGTATCTTCGACTGCGCGGCGGCACGGCTGTCCAAGAACGCACTGGCCAGCCCCGTCACGCTGAAATCCTATATGGAGGACGACGAGGGGTTGGCCGAACTCGGCGGCGGCGCCTACCTCGTGCGGCTGGCGGCCAGCGCCACGTCGGCCTTCGCCGCGCGCGACTATGCGCAGATGATCTACGATCTGGCGATCCGGCGGCAGCTGATCCAGGTCGGCCAGACCATCGCCGCAAAGGCGAGCAAGGTCGATGTGGCGTCGGAACCCAAGGACCAGATCGTGGAGGCGGAACAGGCGCTCTATGCGCTGGCCGAAAGCGGGACCGCCGATAGTGGCTTCCAGTCGTTCCTGCGCGCCGTCACGGATGCGGTGAACATGGCAAACGCCGCCTATCAGCGCGACGGCGGGCTGGCTGGCGTGTCCACCGGGCTGATCGACCTCGACAAGAAACTGGGCGGGCTGCACAAGTCCGACCTGCTGATCCTTGCCGGGCGCCCGTCGATGGGTAAGACGTCGCTGGCCACCAACATCGCCTACAACATCGCCAAGGCCTACAAGAAGGGCATCCTGCACGACGGCACCGAGGGCGCGGTGAACGGCGGCGTCGTGGGCTTCTACAGCCTTGAGATGTCGGCCGAACAACTCGCCGCCCGCATCCTGTCAGAGGCGGCCGAGGTGCCGTCCGAACAGATCCGCCGCGGCGACATGACCGAGGTGGAGTTCCGACGCTTCGTCGATGCGGCCAAGCAGCTGGAATCCTGCCCGCTGTTCATCGACGACACGCCCGCCCTGCCGATCTCGCAGCTCGCCGCCCGTGCGCGGCGGCTGAAGCGGACCCACGGCCTCGACGTGCTGGTGGTGGACTATCTGCAGCTGGTGCGCGGCACCGGGCGGAGCGAGAACCGCGTGAACGAGATCTCCGAGATCACGATGGGGCTCAAGGCCATCGCCAAGGAGTTGCAGATCCCCGTGATCGCCCTGTCGCAGCTGTCGCGTCAGGTCGAAAACCGCGAGGACAAGCGCCCGCAGCTGTCGGACCTGCGCGAATCCGGCTCGATCGAGCAGGATGCCGACGTGGTGATGTTCGTGTTCCGCGAGGAATACTACAAGGAACGCGAGAAGCCGGGCGATCACGAGATGGACAAGATCGCGATCTGGCAGGAAGAGATGGAGCGCCTGCGCGGCAAGGCCGAGGTCGTGATCGGCAAGCAGCGCCACGGCCCCATCGGCACCGTGGAACTCAGCTTCGAGGGCCGCTTCACCCGCTTCGGCAATCTGGTGAAGCCCTGGCAGCAGGACGGCAACGGTGGGGGCGATGTCGGATTTTGACATCCGGGTGGTCACCCCCGCCGACATCCCCGATCTGGTCACAATGTCCGGCGCGTTGGGCGCGTTTCACGGCGAGGACACCCGCGCCGACGCCGCGGCCCTGACCCGCGACCTGTTCGCCACACCGCCATGGCGTCACGGTCTGATCGCGCGTCACGGCCTGGCCCCCATCCGCTATGCCCGGAACCTTGGCACCCCACAGGTGCAGCATGCGCGGCGGGGCCTTGATCTGCACCACACGTTCGTCGCGGCGGATTGGCGTGGCCGGGGGGTGGGACGCGCCCTCCTCTCGGCGGTCGAGGCTACGGCCCGCCGCCTCTCCTGCCAGTATGTCAGTATCGGCACAGACCCTGACAATACGGGCGCGCGATCGGCCTCTGAGGCCATGGGCTACATCCGCCGCGCCCCCGGCCCGCGGTTCACAAAACGCCTCGACTGATCGCCCCTCCTTCTTCTGGTCGAAAATATCCTGCGGAGGTGTGGAGGTGCAAAACCTCCACGCGGCCCGGCACGGGCCGCCCCTGCCAAGCCCCCCACGCCCCTGTCATTTGCAACCGCCCCGCAAGCGCCTATCTTCACCCGAGTTGCCGAAAGGGCCCCGATGACCGACGCCACCCGCCAGGACCAGACCGCCTCCCGCACCGAAACCCGCAACATCCGCAACGCGCGCGATCTGGAGGATCACCTCGCCTGGCTCGACACCGTGACGGGCACGGCGCTGGGGGTGCTGTCTGTCGCCTCCGGCATCTACACCTATCTCGGCGTCTCGTCGCTGCTGGACGGCGAAGGGGCGCTGCCGGTGATCGCGGCTCTGGCCTATTCGGTGGCCGTGTCGGTCGCGATCTTCGTGTTCTGGTCCTACATGCTGCGCCTCGTGCCTGCGGTGCAGACCGCAGTGGCGCGGGTCGGGCTGACGCTCGCGATGGCGGTGGGCAGCCTTGCCATCGTCGCCATGTCATCTTGGCTGAACGCCGCCGCGCTGGCGGGCGGGGCGGCGGTGGAACAGCATCTGGCGGTGACCGTGCAACAGTATCAGGACGCGCTGGAACGCGCAGACGAGATCACGCAGTCCGCCCAGGGCCTGTCGCGCGACGTGGCCCGCGTGCGCCAGTCGTTTCAGGACCTCGGCGCCCAAGAGGCGACGGGGCAGCTGTCGGGCTTTGCGGGGCAAGGCGCGGTGTTCCGCCTGCTGCAGCAAAAGGCGGACGAGCTGGCAGCGCTGGAGACGCAGATCACCGCACAGGCGCCGCTGGTCGAACAGGCCTTTACCGACGGCAACGCGTCGCTGTCACGGATGCGCGCCCTGACGGTCGAGGCGGGCGCGGTCGAGGACCGTTCCGTCCTGTTCAGCGAAGAGGCGGTGCGTCTTGCCAACGTCATCACGCAGCTGCGCCAGCTGTCGGTCGCCCCGCTGGTGGACCGGGCGGCGGCGGATCTGGCCGATGCGGTGGTGCTGCCCAGCCTGGACGGCACCGACGACACCACGCGGGCGGGCCAGCAGGCCACAATCGATTCGGTGCTGACGGTGCTGGCGCAGCGGGCGACCAGCCTGCAAGCGGCGGCACAGGACGTGCTGGCGATGACGCCGCCCGCCGACATCAGCTATACCCCGATCTCGTCCGCCGACGCGGTGATCCGCTACGCGGGCAACTTCATCCCCAGCTGGGCCGGAGCCATCGCCATCGATCTGCTGCCCGCCGTGCTGGTGCTGATCCTTGCGGTGACCAAGGCCGCGATCCGCGCCAGCCGCGACGGCACCGCGACCGAGGATACGATGACGCTGGCCGAACTGCGCGGCGCGCTCCGCGCCATGCGCGAGATGGAGGCGGCGATGGACCGCACGGACGCCACGCTGGCGGCGGCGGCGGCGACGGCGGACCGCAGGGACCCGTCGGCCGATAAGCCGTTCACGTCGTGACGGCGCAAGACGCGGACACCGACGGAGCGTCGCCGACGCTGGTCGGCGTGGACCCTACGCGCCCGGCGGCACCCGCCCCGTCACGCTGGCCCGCGCCGCGGATGCTGCGCTGGACCTTCGGCCTGCAACTGGGCTTCGCCGCCGTGCTGATCGGCCTCGACGGGTTGCGGGTGCTGCCGCAACTGGCGTTCCCGTCGACGGCCCCCGCCCTGACCGAACCGCTGGCCCCCGGCGACCAGACGCGCCGCTATGACCCGGACCGCATCGCGCCACGCCCCGCCGCCCCCGGCACGCGCCCCATTCCCGACACCACCGACATGCCGACGCGGCTCGACTTCGTCGATACGGTCTGGAACGGTGAACCCACCATCACCCTGACGGGTCAGATCGCCACCGGCGACGCCGACCGCTTTACCGAATTCCTGGGCACCGTCGATCCAGCGCCTGTGCAGGCCTTCCTGAACTCTCCCGGCGGGTCGGTGCAGGACGCGCTGGCGATGGGCACAGCGATCCGCGCCGCAGGGATCACCACCGCGCTGTCGGACACCGACGTCTGCCTGTCCGCCTGCCCCTATCTGCTGGCGGCGGGCACCACCCGCACCGTCGCCGACGGCGGTCTCGTTGGCGTGCATCAGCACTATTTCGGCGAGAATACCGCCCTGCCCACCTTTCTGGCCGTCGAAGACATCCAGCGCGGGCAGGGCGAGGTCATGACCTATCTCTCGGACATGGACATCGACCCGCTGGTAATGCGCCACGCGTTGACGACACCCCCCGACGAGATCTATCTGCTGACCGCGTCCGAGATGGAGACCTACCGTCTCACGACGCCCGACACCGACACGGCCACTGGGCCCGATGCCGACCCGGAGATCGACCAAACCGAGCCTGCGGCGGACTGACCCGCCCATCATCTTGCGACAAATAGGCCCCCGCGGCGCGCTGGACTTGGCTTGCCAAGGTCAATCGCACCGCACGGCGTCTTGCCGCCCTGCCCGCCGCCTGTCAGAACAAGGCGCATGAGCACCGGACACCTGACCATCGACCTTGCGGCCCTGGCCCACAACTGGCGCAGCCTGAACGCCCTGACCGCCTGCGACACCGCGGCGGTGATCAAGGCCGATGCCTATGGCCTTGGCGCCGGGCGCGTGGCCAAGACGCTGGCGAAGCAGGGTGTGCGCACCTTCTACATCGCGATGGTCGAAGAGGCCGCCGCGATCCGCGAGGCCATCGGCGACACGGCCCAGATCCGCGTGCTGTCGGGCCACATGCGGGGCGATACCGACACCATCGCCGCCCTGCATCTGACGCCGATCCTGAACAGCGTGGACCAGATCCAGCGCCATTTCGAGGCGCTGCCGGACGCCCCCTTCGGCCTGCAACTGGACACCGGCATGAACCGGCTGGGGCTGGAATGGGACGACTGGGCGGCGGTGGCCGAGGCGGCCCTGCGCCGCAAGCCCGTCGTGGTCATGTCGCATCTGGCCTGCGCGGACGAGCCGGACCACCCGATGAACCCCTACCAGCTCGACATCTTTCACCAGATGACGGACGGCATCACCACGCCGCGCAGTCTGGCGGCGACCGGTGGCATCCTGCTGGGGCCCGCGTATCATTTCGACGAATGCCGCGCGGGGATCGGCCTCTATGGCGGGCACCCGTTCGTTGACGCACGGCCTGTCGTGCGCCTCGACCTGCCGGTGATCCAGATCCGCGACCTGACCGCCGGAGAGGTCGTGGGCTATGGCAACGCGTGGCAGGCGGACCGACCGACGCGGTTGGCAACAGTCGCGGCTGGCTATGCGGACGGGTTGCACCGCGCGTTGGCGCGGGGGCTGCACCTGTGGCACGGCCACACGCCCTGCCCGGTGGTGGGCCGCATCTCGATGGACGCGATCACCGTGGACGTGACCGATCTGCCGGAGGATCCGGCGTCGCTGGCGATCATCTGCGAGGATCAGCCCGTGGACCGTCTGGCGCAGGTCGCGGGCACCATCGGGTACGAAATGCTGACCAGCCTCGGCACCCGATACTCTCGGCGCTACGCGGGCTGAGGCCACGCCGGAGGTCGGGCGATTCGCCCCCTGTGATCCGATGTGCGGCGCAGTGACCCAACGGGTCGCCATATTTTTGCCACAGCCGTGAAAATTGCATGAAGGGGCGGTCTGCAGGATTGTCCCGCGGCCGCAGACAATCAAACGACCAAATGCGACCCAATCGTTGATACGTGGCGGCATACCGGCTTCGTCACCAGATCATGCACAATCGATCGTCGTATCGACAGGATCACTGCCCCTAAATACGAAACAACGGCAAGAGTGGTCCCGCAGCAGGGTGGTAGACGGGTGCCGTACGTCGGCTAAGGTCCGCTCATGACTGCACCCCTCTGCCAAGGGACTTCGACATGACACTTTCCGGCCGGGACGTGATGCGCGTGCTGCACACGACATCCCTGATCTTCGTCGCGGCTGCGGGCATCGCGGCAGTGGCCTATACGGCCCTGTGTCTGGCGGGTGTCGTGCCGTGGCTGCAGATCGCAGGCACCTTCGGCAACGTGCCCGCCGGTCCCGTCGTGCAGGGCGCCCTGACCGCGCTGCTGGTGGGCATGATGACGTTCCTGCCGACCGCCGCGCGGATGCTGGCGCTGGAAACCAGCCACCGCAATTTCCACATCAACATGGATGACGTGGCGCGCGCCTATGCGTCCGTGCACGCCGCCGACCGGGCGGGCGTCTTTACCTTAAGTTCGGAGTTCGACGCGGTGCGCGAACGGCTGGCCTATCTGCGCGACCACCCGGACCTGCCGGGGCTGGAGAACGGCGTGATGGAGGTCGCGGCCCAGATGAGCGTGCAGAGCCGCCATCTGGCCGAAGTCTATTCCAACGACCGCATCGCCCGCGCCAAGGCGTTCCTGCGCCAGCGGCAGGAGGCGGCGGAAGATCAGCAGGCCCGCATCGTTGACGCACGGCACATCTGCGAACAGATCCGCACGTGGTCCGATCAGGTCGAGATCGAGGAGGCCCGCGTCGCCAGCCAGCTCGCGTATCTCGACGGCAAGCTGCAATCGACCCTGCCCCTGCTTGGCTATGCGCTGGAGCATGACGAGATGCTGGATGCCGCCGTGATCGCAAACCAACGCACGGCGAACGGCACCAACATCGTGCCGCTGACGCAGAAACCGGGCGCGGAGTGACGATGCCAAACGCCGCCACGCCCCGCGCCATCGTCTGGCTGAACCTGTCGCTGCTGGTGCTGTTCCCGCTGTCGTGGGTGGCACCATTGCTGCGCGCGGGCCTGCTGCCCCTGTTCGGGCTGTCGGACATCAGCGTGGTGTCGGGGGTGGCGGGCCTGTGGGGGACGTCGCCGTTCCTTGCGCTGCTGGTGGTGCTGCTGGCGATGGTGGCACCCCTGCTGAAGACCGTGGGCCTCGCGCTCATCCACCGGGGCCGCATCACCGCCCGCACCCTCCCGTTGCTGGCGTGGGTGGGAAAGCTCGCCATGGCGGACGTATTCCTGCTGGCGCTCTATGTCGTCATCATCAAGGGCATGGGCGTGGGCCGGGTCGAAACGGGGTGGGGCATCTATCTGTTCACCGCTTGCGTCGCGGCCTCGATCCTCGTGTCCGCCACGACCAAAGGGACAAAGCCGCACGCCTGATCCCGGTTGCGGGCCGCAGCGTTTCGGTCCAAAAGGTGAACATGGCCAAGGATCTGAACTTCACCTGTACCGAATGCGGCGCCGCGACCAGCAAGTGGTCGGGCAAGTGCGAGGCCTGCGGGGCCTGGAACACGATCCAGCAGGACACCGGCCTGTCCACGGCGGGACCGAAGAAGACCTCCATCGGTGGTCGTCGCGGCAAGACGCTGACGCTGACCGACCTTGCCACGCAAGAGGCAGCCCCGCCCCGCACGCTGGCGGGGGTGGAGGAGCTGGACCGCGTGCTCGGCGGCGGTCTGGTCAAGGCGTCGGCCCTGCTGGTCGGCGGCGACCCGGGGATCGGCAAATCCACCCTGCTGCTGCAGGCCGCCGCAAGGTTCGCCCGCAACGGGTTGAAGGTCATCTACATCTCGGGCGAGGAATCGAACGCGCAGGTACAGATGCGCGCGCAGCGGCTGGGGCTGGAGGCGAGCCCCGTCATGCTGGCGTCCGACACCAACCTGCGCGACATTCTGACCACGCTGGAGCATGAGAAGCCCGACCTGACGATCATCGATTCGATCCAGACCATGTGGGCCGACCATGTGGACTCTGCGCCGGGATCGGTCAGTCAGGTCCGCACCTGCGCCCACGAGCTGACGGCCTTTGCCAAGACCCACGAGATGAGCGTCATCATGGTCGGCCACGTGACCAAGGAGGGCACCATCGCCGGCCCCCGCGTGGTCGAGCACATGGTGGATACGGTCCTTTATTTCGAGGGCGAGCGCGGGCACCAGTTCCGCATCCTGCGCAGCGTGAAGAACCGTTTCGGGCCCGCCGACGAGATCGGCGTGTTCGAGATGACCGGCAAGGGGCTGGCCGAGGTACGCAACCCGTCCGCCCTGTTCCTGTCCGAACGCGGCGAGCCTGCGCCGGGGTCGGTCGTGTTCGCGGGCATCGAGGGCACCCGGCCCGTGCTGTGCGAGATACAGGCCCTCGTCGCGCCCAGCCCGCACAGCCAGCCGCGCCGGTCGGTCGTGGGCTGGGACGGCGGGCGGCTTGCGATGATCATGGCGGTGCTGGAATCGCGCTGCGGCGTGCCGTTCACCGGGCTGGACGTCTATCTGAACGTCGCGGGCGGGTTGCGGATCAGCGAACCCGCCGCCGATCTGGCGGTCGCCGCCGCACTCGTGAGTGCGCGGGAGGATGCCGCCCTGCCGAAGGAGGCGGTGATTTTCGGGGAAATCAGCCTGTCCGGTGCGCTGCGTCCCGTCATCCAGACGGAAAACCGATTGAAAGAGGCGCAGAAACTTGGTTTTACCACGGCGATCATGCCGCGTGCGCCGAAAGGCACCGGGGCATCCGGCCTGATCCTGCAGGAATGCATCGATCTGGCCGGTTTCGTTGAACAGGTCTTTGGCGCGCGCCAGGGCTGACCTTGGGGGACAAGACCAGTGGACGGTTTCACCATCATCGACGGCGTTGTCGCCGGTCTTATCGTCATTTCCGCCCTGCTGGCCTACAGCCGCGGTCTGGTGCGCGAGGTCATGGCGATCGCGGGCTGGGTCGGGGCCACGGTCCTCGCCTTCATCTTCGCGCCGCAGGTGCAGCCGCTGGTGCAGCAGATCCCCGGCCTGTCGGGGTTCATCGGCGACAGCTGCGAATTGAGCATCATCGCGGCCTTTGCCGCCGTGTTCGCCGTGGCGCTGGTGGTCGTGTCGATCTTCACGCCGCTCTTCTCATCCGTCGTGCAGCGTTCGGCGCTGAATGGTCTTGATCAGGGGGCCGGGTTCCTGTTCGGCGTCGGCCGCGGCATCCTGTTGGTGGCGGTCGGGTTCTTTGTCTATCAGACGGTGCTGACCACGCAGGACATCGCGATGGTCAACGACAGCCGGTCCGCGCGGGTGTTTGGCCAGCTGACCAGCCGGATCGCGGAACGCGACCCGGCTGCCACGCTGGGCTGGATCACCACGCAGTATCAGGAACTGGTCGGCCAGTGCGGCACGCCCACCTGACCTGACAGGTCGGACGCGCCCTCAGAGCGGTCCCGTCACTCTGCCGCCGTCGTGGGAAACCCGACGGCTGGCGCCGTGACGACGGGAGGTTCGGCCGCCTCCTCTTCTTCATCGTCCTTCTCGGCCGGTGCCTCGTCCGCAGAGCCGAGGAAGTTGCCGATGATCTGCATGCTGTCGATGTTGTCGGCCACGACCTTAAACACCACGAGGAACGGCACCGCGACGAGCGCACCCGCAATGCCCCACAGCCAGCCCCACAGGACCACGGTCAGGAACACGGCGACGGTGTTCAGCTCCAGCCGCCGCCCCAGCAGCGTCGGCGTGACGAAGTTCCCCTCGATCGAGGTCAGCGTCATGTAGGCCGCGGGCGCGACCAGCGCGTAATAGAGGTTGTCGAACGTCACGATCGACAGCGCCGCCACCAGTGCCACGCCGGTCAGCGCGCCGATATATGGCAGAAAATTCAACAGGAACGCCGCCATGCCCCAGATGTAGGGATAGGGCAGCCCGACGACATACATCGCGATGCCGACGCAGACGCCGAGGCTGGCATTGATCAGCGTGATGGTGAGCAGATACCGCGATACACGGCGTTCGATGTCGTAGACGATCGACAGCGCGCGCTTCTTGCCGGTCATGGTCTGGAACGACTGCACCAGTTTCACGTAGAACATGTTTCCCGAGGCCAGCAGGAACGACGCAAGGACCAGTGCGACGGCCAGCGTGGCACCGGCGCTGCTGACCACGCCCATGGCGCTGTCGATCAGGGTCGGCTGCTGCACGACGACCTGCTGGACCGCAGGGTCGCCCGGTGCGATGCTGGCCACCTCGGCCCCCGCCTGACGGACGCTTTCGAAGCGGCTGAACACCTCCGACAGCTTGGATTGCACCTCGCCGCCGATGTCGCCAGCCGATGCCATCCACGTGCTGACGGTGCCCGCCGAGAAATAGATCGCCAGACCGATGATCATGGCCGTCACACCGATCAGGCCGACGGCGGATACCCAGTGCGGTATGCCGATCCGCGCCATACCGCGCGACAGCGGCGACAGCGTCAGGGCCATCAGAAAGCCGAGCATGACAGGCAACAGCAGGTCCTTGGCCACGAAGCAGGTCGCGAAGACGGCGATCAGTGTCAGAAGGTTCAGGCTGCGACGGATCGCTTCCAGATGGGTGGCACGTTTCACGTAGGGCCTCGCTGTGGGCAATATGCGCGGCGGAAATTGCCGGAGAACACTCGTCATGCAAACTGTTCCCTAACGCGGCATTGGGGCGCAGGTTCCGGCAGCCTTTTGCCGAACCGTGCGGACAAGGCGGCGATCCGCCGCCGGGACCGGAAACGGATCGTCCGCGGCGGCCTGCATGCGGGCACGTATCAGTGTCGTGACACTGCCCGGCAGACGGGTTAATGACCGCGCAGAGTGACCGGATCAGGAGCTGCCAAAGTGCCGCATGACGCCCTCCGCCCCCTTGATGCACCCGGTGGCGCACCGCTGTTGCCGCAGCATCCGTTCGACGCCGACGGCGACAAGCTGCGCGAGGAGTGCGGCGTCTTCGGCGTGATCGGCGTCACCGAGGCCAGCAACTTCGTGGCCCTCGGCCTGCATGCGCTGCAGCATCGCGGGCAAGAGGCGGGCGGCATCGTCACCCACGACCCCGAGAACGGCTTCAACCAGGCCCGTCGGATGGGGCTGGTGCGCGACAACTTCACCAGTGCGGACATGATGGCGCAACTGCCCGGTGGCCTCGGCATCGGTCACGTCCGCTATTCTACCGCAGGGTCTAAGGGGCAGACCGCGATCCGCGACGTGCAGCCGTTCTTCGGCGAGTTTTCGATGGGCGGGGCCGCCATCGCCCACAACGGCAATATCACCAATGCCGTGGCCCTGCGGCGCGAGCTGATCGAGCGCGGCTCGATCTTTCAATCCTCCAGCGACAGCGAATGCATCATCCACCTGATGGCGCGGTCGATGGGACGGTCGATTCCCGACCGCATGGAAGAGGCGCTGCGCAAGGTCGAGGGGGCGTTTTCCGTCGTCGCCATGACCGACAGCGCGCTGATCGGCTGCCGCGACCCGCTGGGCGTGCGCCCGCTGGTACTGGGCAAACTGGGCGACAGCTGGGTGCTCGCGTCCGAGACCTGCGCGCTCGACATCGTCGGTGCCGACTTCATCCGCGAAATCGCAGCGGGTGAGATGGTGGTCATCACCGCCACCTCCGGCGTGCAGAGCCACTTTCCGTTCCGCACCGCGAAACCTCGCTTCTGCATCTTCGAGCACGTGTATTTCAGCCGCCCGGACAGCATCCTCGGCGGTCGGTCGGTGTACGAGACGCGCGAGGCGATCGGGCGCGAACTGGCCAAGGAAGCGCCCGTGGACGCCGACCTCGTCTGCCCGGTGCCGGACAGCGGCACGCCGGCGGCCATCGGATTTTCGCTGCAATCGGGGATCCCCTATGCGATGGGGATCATCCGCAACCAGTACATGGGCCGCACCTTCATCGAACCGAGCGAGCAGATCCGCAACATGGGCGTTCGCCTGAAACTGAACGTGAACCGCGCGCTGATCCGCGGCAAACGCGTGATCCTCGTGGATGACAGCGTCGTGCGCGGCACCACCAGCCAGAAGATCAAGGAAATGATCCTCGAGGCCGGTGCGGCAGAGGTGCATTTCCGGATCGCCAGCCCGCCGACGCAATGGCCCTGCTTTTACGGCGTGGACACGCCGGAGCGGGACAAGCTGCTGGCCGCGACGATGACAGAGGACGAGATGCGCGACCATCTGGGCGTCGATTCGCTGAAGTTCATTTCGCTCGACGGCTTGTACCGTGCTGTCGGTCAGGCGCAGGGCCGCGACAACGCGTCACCGCAATACTGCGATGCGTGTTTCTCAGGCGACTATCCGGTGGCTCCGTCCGACATGATCGACCGCGGATTCGTGACCAAGACCGCCGCCGAATAGCAGGCGGTGCCTGTGGCGGGCGTCGCATGGGGGGCCAGCCCCCCCGGCTGCGCCGTCCCCCCGGGATATTTTAGACCAGAAGAAGGCCATGACGCTGCGGCATGGGCGGCAGGCCGCCATATCCGGTGTCCGTCGTCGGCAGGTTCGCGCAGGTCCGGGCCACGCGGCGGACCTCGACTGTTCATGGCATGCAGGGCGGGTCATAGCGCGTCATTCCGATGCGAGAGAGACCGCCGATGACGACCGGACAAGACGTGGGCGCGATCGCCCAGAGTGCTGCCAAGCTGCCGATGGATGCGATCACGCTGATCGGATTGTTCACTGGACCTCAGGGCGACAGCGCCCTGATCCGCAAGCCCGATGGCCGCGTCGTGCACCTTGCACGCGGCGAGACGACCGACCGCCTGACGCTGCTGGACGTGACCGATCAGGTGGCGGCGGTGCGCGACGGGCGCGGTACGGTGTTCAGTCTGGCGATGCCGCCGCAGACCTGAGGGCTGCGGACACCGTCCGATCCTGCTGGACAGGGCCACGGTACTGCGGCAAAGACGCGGCCATGACAGATCAGATCGCCCTCATCACCGGTGCATCGCGCGGCCTTGGCGCCGCCATTGCGACAGCCCTTGCCGGACGCTATCACATTGTGGCCGTCGCCCGCACCATAGGCGCGCTGGAGGAGCTGGACGACGCGATCCAAGCACGCGGCGGACAGGCGACCCTTGCGCCGATGGACATCACCACGGACGCTGCGATGCAGCAGTTGTGCCGCGGCATCCATGATCGCTGGGGACATCTGGACCTGTGGGTCCACACCGCGATCCATGCGGCCCCCCTGTCGCCTGCTGCACATATCGCCCCCAAGGACTTCGCATCGTCGCTGGACGTGAACGTGACGGCGGTACAGCGGCTAATCGGCTATGTGGCCCCCCTGCTGGGGTCGCAGGGCCGCGCGGTGTTCTGCGACGACACGGTTGCGGGCACCAAGTTCCACGGCACCTATGGGGCGACCAAGGCGGCACAGCTCGCCCTCGTGCGCAGCTGGCAGGCCGAGACGGCGCAGACCGGGCCGCAGGTCATGCTGATCGACCCCGCGCCGATGCCCACCGCCCTGCGCGCCCGGTTTCACCCGGGCGAGGACCGCAACAGGCTGGCGCATCCCGCGACCGAGGCCGCGCGTCTGCTGGACGCGATCACCGGCTGATTCCCCGGCGCCACAGGTGTCCTGAAACGCCGCACGGCAGCGGTCGCGCCTTGCGGTGGGGCACCCCGCCTTCTACCCTGACGGCAATCGACAAAATGGGGCCCGCATGCGCATTCTGATCACCAACGACGACGGCATCAACGCGCCGGGACTGGTCGTGCTGGATGCCATCGCCCGCGAACTGGCAGGCCCGGAGGGCGAGGTCTGGACGGTCGCCCCCGCCTTCGAGCAATCGGGCGTGGGCCACTGCATCAGCTATACCCACCCCACCATGATCTCGGAG
Source organism: Loktanella fryxellensis (assembly GCF_900110065.1). Lineage (GTDB taxonomy): Bacteria > Pseudomonadota > Alphaproteobacteria > Rhodobacterales > Rhodobacteraceae > Loktanella > Loktanella fryxellensis. The sequence continues at coordinate 333,432 of NZ_FOCI01000001.1, forward strand.
TTCGGGCCCCGCCGGTTTGCGGCGGAAGGGACGCCGGCGGACTGCGTGCTGGCAGCACTCTATGACGTGATGCAAGACGCACCCCCGGACCTGATCCTGTCCGGCGTGAACAGGGGCAACAATGCCGCCGAGAACGTCGTCTATTCCGGCACCATCGGGGCCGCGATGGAGGGCGCGCTGCAAGGCTACCGCGCCATCGCGCTGTCGCAATACTATGGCCCGCGGAACGTAAAGCTGGCCGATCCGTTCGAGGCCGCGTCGGCAACGGGCGTGGCCCTGATCCGCCGCCTTCTGCACGACGATTTCTGGCAGGACAGCGACGGGCCGGGCCACGGCTATCGTCCGTTCTACAACATCAACTTTCCCGCGGTGCCGGCGGCAGAGGTGCAGGGCGTGCGCATGACACGACAGGGCCTGCGCGACGGCATCTTTCACAGCGTCGAGGCGCAGGTGTCGCCCACGGGCCGGCGGTTCATGTGGGTGCGTGGCGGCAACCAGCAGGTCGACACGGGCCCGGGCACCGATGCGTCGGCGAACCTCGCGGGCTACGTGTCGGTCACGCCGCTGCGGGCGGACCTGACGGCGCATGACATGCTGGACCGCCTGCAGGGGCGGCTGGACGACACGGCACCCACCCCGTGACCGACCCGCAGACCCAGATGCAGTTCCTCTATGCCTTGCGCAGCAAGGGCGTGACCGACGCCCGCGTGCTGACCGCGATGGAGCGGATCGACCGCGCCGCGTTCCTGCGCGGCATCTTCGCCGCCCGCGCCTACGAGGACACGCCGCTGCCCATCGCCTGCGGGCAGACGATCAGCCAGCCGTCCATCGTCGGGCTGATGACGCAGGCGCTGGACATCGACCCGCGCCACAAGGTCCTCGAGATCGGGACCGGATCGGGCTATCAGGCGGCGATCCTGAGCCAGCTGGCACGCAGGGTCTATACCATCGACCGCTTCAAGCGGCTGGTGACGGAGGCGCAGGCGGTGTTCGACAGCCTGTCCATCGTCAACATCACGGCGATCACCGCGGACGGCAGCTTCGGTCTGGCGGAACAGGCCCCCTTCGACCGCATCCTGCTGACCGCCGCCGCCGAGGACCCGCCGGGCCCCCTGCTGGCGCAACTGCGTGTCGGCGGCATCATGGTGTTGCCTGTGGGGCAGTCGGACACGGTGCAAAGCCTGATCCGTGTGACCCGGCTGGAAAAGGGCTTCGACTACGAGGAATTGCGCCCAGTGCGGTTTGTGCCCTTGATCGAGGGGATCGGTCAGGACTAGAACCGACCCGACATCACCGGGCACGGCGCCCGGCCTCTGCCCCATCGCGCGGCACAGCCATGACAGGACCAGAGCCATGACAGCGACCACATCCCCCAGCCTGCGCCGCTTTGCGTTGACGGCCTCGGCGCTGGCGCTGCTGGCGGCTTGCGAAGGCGGCATGCCCGACCTCGACCTGCGCGATCAGGCGGGTGGGTTCGACACCTCGCCTGCCGTGGCCGATCTGCCGGACCGGCCGCAGCCGGATGCGCGCGGCGTCATCTCGTATCCCGGCTATCAGGTGGTCGTGGCGCAGCGCGGCGACACGATGGCCAGCATCGCAAGCCGGCTGAACCTGTCGGCGGCGGAACTGGCCAGCTTCAACGGTGTCGCCATCGATACGCCCCTGCGGCAGGACGAAGTGGTCGCCCTGCCCGGCCGCGTGGCAGAGCCGTCGGCGTCGACCGGTGCCGTGCTGCCCGCGACGGGCACGATCGACGTCAGCGCCATCGCGACCACGGCCCTTGACCGGGCATCCAGCACCGCACCGGTGCAGGGCGGCCTGGCCCCCCTGCCATCCGCCGGCGGTGTCGAGCCGATCCGCCATCAGGTCGCACCCGGCGAAAGCGCGTTCTCGATCAGCAGGCTCTACAACGTGCCGGTCGAGACGCTGAGCGCGTGGAACGGACTGACCGGGGACCTCGCGGTGCGCGAAGGGCAGTTCCTGCTGATCCCGCAGGGCGGTGTAGCCAACCCGGCCGGTGGGCCGACGACGGCGCCGGGCACCGGCAGCGGATCGCCGATCCCGCCGTCCGCCGCAGCCCCCCTGCCCGCCGTCGATCCTGCCACGCCCCTGCCGGAGGCTGCGACACCGCCGGCCCCGTCGCTGGAGGAAGCGGCACCCGAAACCGAAACCATCGCCGCACCGGCGGCACCCGCTGCACCCGCGGCGGCGCCCGCCAGCGATGGGCGGTTCCTGCGCCCGGTCGCGGGCAGCGTGATCCGCGACTATGCGCCGGGCCGCAACGAAGGCATCGATATCGGCGCCACCGCAGGCGCCACCGTGCAGGCCGCCGACGCGGGCACCGTGGCCGCCGTCACGACGGACACCAACGGCACGGCGATCGTCGTCGTCCGCCATGCAGACAGCCTGCTCACGGTCTATACCAACCTCGAGGATCTGAGCGTGGCCAAGGGCGACTCTGTGTCGCGCGGCGGCACGCTGGGAAAGGTCAAGGCTGGCGATCCGAGCTTCGTCCACTTCGAGGTGCGCCGCGGGCTGGAATCAGTCGATCCCAACGATTTCCTTTAGGACCGGCTGCGCCGGTGCCTTCGGCGATAGTACTTGTCAAAAAGCGATGCCACAGGTCCGGCCCACGATGCTGGTCCCGTGGGTCCGTCGGTCGCGGGCGACGGGCGCTGATCCGGCCTGCGGGGCATGGGGGCCGGCACGACAAATGCGGCGTGACGGGATCAGTCCAGACGCACGCCCCGCCGCGCGGCGAGGTCGGTGAAATACTGCCACGCGACACGGCCTGACCGGCTGCCGCGGGTCGCCTGCCATTCGATCGCTTCGGCCCGCAGGGTGGCATCGTCGACGACCACGCCGTGGGCATCGCAGTAGCCGCGGATCATCGCCAGATACTGGTCCTGATCGCAGGGATGGAATCCCAGCCACAGCCCGAAGCGGTCGGACAGGCTGACCTTTTCATCCACCGCCTCGCCGGGGCTGATGGCGGTCGCGCGTTCGTTCTCGATCATGTCGCGGGGCATCAGGTGACGGCGGTTCGAGGTCGCGTAGAGGATGACGTTGGTGGGCCGCCCCTCGATGCCGCCGTCGAGGACGGCCTTCAGCGATTTGTAATGGTTGTCGTCGTGACTGAACGACAGGTCGTCGCAGAACAGGACGAAGCGCTGGGACGCACCCCGCAGCAGGTCCAGCAGACGGCCGATGGTGGGCAGATCCTCGCGCTGGATCTCGACGATGCGCAGATCGGGGTTGGTTGCATGAACTGCGGCGTGGATCGCCTTGACGAGGCTTGATTTTCCCATGCCGCGCGCGCCCCAGAGCAGGGCGTTGTTGGCGGGCAAACCGGAGGCGAAGCGTTGGGTGTTGGCCATCAGCGTGTCGCGGGACCGGTCGATGCCCACCAGCAGGCCGACATCGACGCGGGCCACCCTTTGCACCGGCGACAGCCGGTCCGGGTCCGCGTGCCAGACGAAGGCGCTGGCGGCGTCGAAGTCGGGCGCGGTGGCCGGTCCCGGTCGCAGCCGCTCGAGGGAGGCGGCGATCCGATCGAGGGCGTCGGTGGTCATGGCTTTGGCGTATCCTCGGGGCTCAGCTTGTTGCCGTAGATATCCTCGTCCTCGGCCACGGCGCCGCTGGCCCGCAATTCGGCCAGCCGTGTCCGTTCGATGCGGGCCACGAGGAAGATCGACACTTCGTAAAGGCCATAGACGACCGTGAAAAGAATGAGCTGGCTCACCACGTCCGGCGGGGTCGCGACCGCTGCCAGCAAAAGGATGCCGACGATGGCGTATTTGCGCGTGTTGCGCAGGCCCGCAGCCGACACCAGCCCCGCCTTGCCCATCAGCGTCAGCAGCACCGGCAGCTGGAAGCACAGACCGAACGCCACGATGAACTTGATCGTCAGGTTGAGATAGGCCTTGGCAGACCCCTGGAACACCAGACCCGCCGCCTGTGCCGTCGTCTCGGCCCCGTCGGTCATGACGCCGCCCTGCTGGAAGTTCAGAAAGAACGCGAAGGCCAGCGGCGTGATGACGTAATAGGCGAAGGCCGCGCCCAGAAAGAACATGAACGGCGAAGCGAGCAGGAACGGCAGGAACGCCCCTTGTTCGGACTTGTAGAGACCCGGCGCCACGAAGCGCCACAGCTGGTAGCTGATGAAGGGAAACGACAGACACAGACCGCCGACGAGCGAGATCTGGATGGCGACGAAGAACCCCTCCTCCAGCGCGATGAATATCAGGCCGCACGCCTGCCCATCCGCATCCAGTGCGGCGCACAGGGGCCGCGTCAGAAAGTCGAAGATCGGATTCCAGACGGTGAAGCAGATCACCATGCCAACGACGAATGCGAACAGCGCCTTGATCAGACGCGAGCGCAGTTCGATCAGATGTTCCATCAGGGGGGCGGCGCTGTTGTCCAACTCGTCCTGCACGCTCATGCATCACCTTCCGGGGTATCGGACGGGACCGTTGCCGGGGCCCGGACCTTGGCGGCTTTCGGCGCCTTGGGGGGCTTGGGCAGCTTCGGCAACACGTCGGGCCCGCCGACTTTAGGCGTCTTCGCCTTGGCGACCTTGGGTTTCTTGACCTTGGCGGGCGGCGACACCGCTTCGGCGATCGGTGGCAGCCCGGTCGGCGCGGGCATCGCCTGCGCCGGCGCTGCGGATGGCACGGCCGTCGGCGGCAACAGGTCGCCTGCCACGTCCTGCGCGTCGAAGGGCTCCGGCTCTTCCGACATCTCGGCCGCATCGGCGGCAGCAATCTCGCGGGCGCGGCGTTCCTCGGCGGCGTGCGCCGTGGCGGCCCCCAGTGCGTCCTTTGAGGCCTGCCGTTCGGCAGACAGCTTGGCCGTTTCCGTGCCGGGCTTGTAGGTCATCTCGGCGGACTCGCGCAGCTTGTCCACGCCGAATTTCGCTGGATTTGCAGCAGCCTGTATCGACTTGCTGATGTCGCGCACACCGCTGTCGTCGGCGGCCTGTTCCATCGCGCGCTGGAATTCGTGCGCCATGCCACGGGCCTTGCTGCTCATGCGGCCCAGCTCGCGGAACATGTTCGGAAGATCTTTCGGCCCGATCACGATCAGGGCCACGATCCCGATCAGGATCACTTCGCTCCAGCCAAGGCCGAACATAGACGTTACCTCAGGCGGGGATCAGACGTTGTCTTTTTTCGCATCCGGCGTCACGTCGCGGGCATCGGCAAAGCTGTCGTCGAGCTCTTTCTTGCCATCGTCCACGCCCCGCTTGAAGGCGGTGATACCCTTGCCGACTTCGCCCATCAGGGACGAGATCTTGCCACGTCCGAACAGGACCAGCACCACGACGGCGATCAGAAGAAGGCCCGGAAGGCCGATGTTGTTCAGCATGTCACGTTTCCCCTTGCGGAGCCCGGTCACAGGACCGGGCGGTTTTAACCTGTCCGGCATACCCCTGTCGGGGCACGTTGGAAAGCGGCAAGTGGTCAACTGCGCGTGGGGCGCGCCTACCAGCCTGCCGCCTTGCGCAGCATGTTCAGGGCCACGAGGATCAGGAAGACCCCGAACACCCGCCTGAGCCGTATCGCATCCGTGCGGTGCGCCAGACGTGCCCCATACGGGGCCGTCAGCAGCGTCATCGCGATGACGAGGCCGAAGGCCACCATGTTCACCGACCCCACCGTGAATGGCGGGGCCACGGCGACCGGTTGGAACAGCAGCACCAGCACCGATGGCACGGCGATCAGCACGCCGAACCCCGCCGCCGTCGCCACCGCCCGGTGGATCGGCGTGTTGTAGAGCGTCATGACCGGCACCCCGAACGACCCGCCGCCGATGCCCATCAGCACCGACAGGAATCCCACCAGCGGCGACAGCGCCGCCCGCGCCCAGCCCCGCGGCATCGCCTGCGCCACGCGCCAGTCGTTGCGCCCGAACGTCATGTAAAGGCCGACACAGATCGCCAGCCCGCCGAAGATCAGTTGCAGCGACAGCGTGCGCAGGCTGGAGACGAGGACCACGCCGATCAGCGCACCGATCACGATGCCCGGCGCCCAGGTGCGCAGGATGGCCCAGTCCACCGCCCCCTTGCGCTGGTGTGCCTGCAGCGACCGCAGGCTGGTGACGATGATCGTCGCCAGCGAAGTGGCCAGACACATCTGCATCAGTTGCGGGCCGTCGTAGCCCAGCGCGCCGAACGCATAGAAGAACGCCGGCACGAGGATGATGCCGCCGCCGACACCCAGCAGACCCGCCATGACGCCCGCGATCGCCCCGATCACCAGCAGCAGGGCCCCCATCGCCAACAGCAGGGTCGTGTGGTCCATGCGTGGTCCCTCCTCAGGCGGCGTGGGTGGTCACGCGGTCCAGCGCATCTAGCACCACCTGCGGGCTGGCACCATCCACGTGGGCGTTCTCGGACAGGAAGCGCCGCCATTGGCGCGCGCCCGGCTGGCCCTGAAACAGGCCCAGCATGTGACGCGTGACCTGTCCCAGCCGCCCGCCAGCCGCCAGATGATCCGCGATGTAGGGCAGCATGGCATGCACCACCGCCACCGGATCGCCGGTGTGGCCGCGGCCATAGATCCGGCAGTCCGCGTCCAGCAGGATGGCGCAGGGATCGTGATAGGCCGCACGCCCCACCATCACCCCGTCCATCCCGGCATCAAGGAAATCCTGCGCCTGATCGAGACTGGTGATTCCGCCGTTCACCGACAGGTGCAGGTGGGGGAACGCCGCCTTCATCGCCATGACCAGATCGTAGTCGAGTGGCGGGATGTCGCGGTTCTCCTTGGGGCTGAGGCCCTGCAACCATGCCTTGCGGGCGTGGATCGTGAACCGCGTCACACCGGTGGCGGACACGCGCGACAGGAAATCCGGCAGGACCTGTGCGGGGTCCTGATCGTCGACGCCGATCCGGCACTTCACCGTGACCGGCACGCCGGTCACCGCCTGCATGGCGGCCACGCAATCGGCGACCAGATCCGGTTCCGTCATCAGGATCGCGCCGAAGCGGCCCGATTGCACCCGGTCGGACGGACAGCCGCAGTTCAGATTGACCTCGTCATAGCCCATGTCGGCGCCGATGCGCGTCGCCTGCGCCAGCAGCGCGGGGTCGGATCCGCCCAGTTGCAGGGCCACCGGATGCTCGGCCGGGCCGTAGGCCAGAAGACGCAAGGTGTCGCCATGCACGACGGCGGCGGCGGTCACCATTTCGGTATAGAGCAGCGCCTGCGACGACATCAGGCGGTGCAGGTGCCGGCAATGGCGATCGGTCCAGTCCATCATGGGCGCGACGGACAGGCGGGCATGGCGGTTCAGGTCTGCTGCGGTCAGGTCTGTCATCGTGACCCCTCTGGGCTGTCGGTCGGGCGGTGTGGTGCCGGGCGGTTCGGCGTCAGGACGCTGTCCTAGCCCAGACATACCCGCAGCGCAAATGACGGCATGACATGCGAAGGGGCCCGCGCCGTCACCGGCGCGGGCCCCCTGTTCAGACCGGCCAGCGTTCAGCGTGCGGCTGCGACCGCATCGGTGGTCACGACGCCATGATCGTTGCCCCAGCTGTTGCGGATATAGGTGCCGATATGCGCGATTTCGGCGTCGGACAGCTGACTGCCGAAGGCAGGCATATAGCCGAAACCGTGCACCAGCGTCGTCGCGACATAGGCCTCGTCCGCCAGCTTGAGGTTGTCGGCCAGTTGTGCTGCACCATCGCTGCGCCCGGCGGGGCCGTGACAGGTGGCGCAGGTCTGCGCATAGATCGGCGCACCGGCGGATGCGACCGCGGCCACGTCCGCGTCGGCGGCGATCGCCTCTGCGGTTGCATTGCCGGTGTTGGGATCCTCGAACTCCTGCGGCATGTCACCGGTGGTGCCCGTGGCTCGTGCCTCGTCGACGGTCAGGCCAGCGGGTGTCTGGCCCACGTCAGACCCGCCGCCACCGGCCGCGTCATAGGTGAACAGCAGGATCGATCCGGGGTTGTGCAGGACGGATGTGTTCAGGCCGTCGCCGAACTTCTGCGCCGCTGACCCGAAGGCATCGGTGGCGATGAACACGCGGTTCTCGAGGCCCACAACCACGTCGCGGTAGCGGTTCTGCGTGGACAGCCATGCGACCGGGTCACCGTCCGCCTGCAATCCGTCGTCGGACAGACCCTGCACGTAAAGCGTGCCATGCTTCAGCGTCGGCAACAGGATCGCATTGCCCCATTCGGCAATCCCGTCCGCACCCGCCACATAGGGCAGCAGCGATGCCGGGGCGATCGTCGGATCGCAGATATAGCCGCAGATCTCGCCGATGGGATAATCGTCGTCCACGGTGAAATAGGTGGCCAGTGGCGGCACCATCTCGGCCTCGTACGCCTCCTCGGGGTACTGCGGGACGCTGTCGGGCAGCGGGTCGGCGTTCTCGCTCACGTCGGCGGGGGCCGAGCTCCAGTCGACGTAGAGGTAGTTTTCGCCGTCGATGCGGCCCGCCACGCGGGGCCAGCCATAATTGCCGCCCGCCGTGATGACGTTCAACTCGTCATCGGTGGCGGGGCCATGCTCGGCCTCATAGAGGACGCCATTCTCGCCGAACGCCAGACCCTGCGGGTTGCGGTGGCCATAGCTGAACACGTGGCTGCGGACGCCCTCGATCTCGGGGTTGTCGTCGGGGATCGTGCCGTCGAGGTTCAGGCGCAGCACCTTGCCGGAGTAGGTCCGCCAATCGCCCGCCGCCACCTCCTCGGCCGACGGCAGCACAAGTGCGAGGTTCGCCTTGCGCAGGTTGCGGCCGAAATTGTGGCCCTGCTCGCCGATCGCGTAGTAGAGTTTGTCATCCGGCCCGAACACGACGCGACCGGCGTTGTGGTCGTCGCCCGCCGGCAGGCCGTCGATCAGCACTGTCGGATCGGTCAGTTGCTGGGTCGCCGCATCATAGGTCATCCGCACGATCCGGGCGTGGGGTTCCGGCGCATCGGCGGTGCCGTAGTTAACGGTATAGCCGACATAGACATAGTCGTTGCCAGTGTCCTGCAGCAGTTCCGGATGCAGGGCGAGGCCCAGCAGGCCTTCGTGTTGGGGGCCTGTATAGACGTCGTCGATCTGCGCCAGCACCTGCTGTGCGCCCGTGACCGGATCGACGCGCGTGATCTCTCCACTCGTGCGTTCGGTGACCCAGATCATGTCATCCGGCCCCCAGCGCATCGCCCACGGATTGCTGAGGCCCGTGGTCAGAACCCGCTCCGAAAACAGGCCGTTGTCGCCCTGTGCGATCGCGGTCGGCGTGACTTGCGCCGTGGCAGCGCCTGCGGTCAGCGCAAGGGCCGCGAGCAACCCGCCCCCGCTGGTCAGGCCGAAGGCGGTCGCGGAGTTGCGGCGGTGTGGGCGTGTATGGGTCATGGGGTCTCTCCAGTGTCGGGTGCGCAGGCGGGACGCGGACGCGGTCGTCCGCGATATCACCTGCTTCAACGTGTCGCAGAACAATCGGTTCCAGAGGGGTGCGACATCACGTCGTCGAACGCAACTTGAAAATCGGCGATCAAATTGTGCAAAAACGCACGCAACCTGATGAGTGGACTGGTTTTTCGGCTGGCAGACCTGCGCGTTTCACCCGGCGTGGTCTGTCGTCAAGCGAAGATCAGGGCGATGTCGTCGGGGTGCAGCAGCGTCCACTGACCGGGTGCCAGATCGTCAGGCAGCGACAGCCCGCCCAGCCGTTCGCGATGCAGCTTTTCGACATGATTGCCCGTGGCGGCGAACATGCGACGCACCTGATGATACCGCCCTTCGGTCACGGTCAGCAGCGCTTCGTTGGGCGAGACAACCTCCAGCACGGCGGAAGCCAGCGGTGTCGCCTCGCCCCGCAGCATCAACTGACCGGCGGCAAAGGTTTCGCCTTCGGTCCCGTCCATGGGGCGCGCCAGATGCGCGTGGTAGGTCTTGGTGATGCGGTGGCGCGGACCGATGATGCGGTGCAGCAAGGGACCGTCGTCGGTCAGCAGCAGCAGGCCGGAGGTCTGCTTGTCGAGCCGTCCAACGCTGGAAACCACGGGATCGCGTCGCCGCCAGCGCGCTGGCAGCAGGTCGTGGATCAGCGGCCCGTCTTCGGTATGCGAACAGGTCATGCCGACGGGCTTGTGCATCAGGATGACCATCCCCACCAATGGATCGAGCGCCTGTCCGGCGATCTGCATCCGAGCAGGCAGGTCAGGCGTCAGCGGGATGCGGTGCGTGGCATCGCGCAGCGCAACCCCGTCAAGGAGGATCCCGCCGCGCCGCGCCATCTGCGCGATGTCGGGGCGCGCGCCATAACCCATGGACGACAGCAAGCGGTCGATGCGCGATGTGGGGGTCTTGGCCATGACGGCGGATGTCCTTGACGGCAAACGGCCCGTCGCCCTGCGATCGTCTGCAGGACGCGAGGGCGGCATTCTGGTGGGCGGTGCGGGGCGCGACACCCCGACATCGTCGGTGTAAACGATGACGACCGGGTGTCAACGATCTGCTTTCGTTGGATTTTGCCTGCCGACTGCGGTGGTGGACCTGACCTCGCCGGTGGTCGCCCCGTGGGTCGCGCCAATGATGCCTCATTGGTTCGGTATGCCGAACTTCGCACAAATTCTCGGTATGCGACACAATTAGTGCCAATGGCGCAACGATACGGACAATCGAACATGTCACGCGAGCGCCCCATGCAGAGACGGTTCAAAAGTCTGATGTCGCCTGGGAACGCCTATGCAGCCAGCATCGCGCTGCTGATCGCGATTTGATTGGTCTTTGGCATTCACGGTGTACGCACCAACATCGCGGCCCATGTCGAACAGCAGCGCGGGAAGGCCGCGCAGGACGTGGCCCAGATCGGCGCCCGGTTCGCCGAAACGGTGTATGGCCAGGACGGAATCGGATTGGCGCTGGCCGACTTCCTGCGCGTGAGGCCGGATCCGGACACGCGTGATCTGGATGAAATGGCCACGCGATTCCTGACACGGCACCCCGATGTCCGTTCCATCGTCTTTGCGCCGGATCTCGTCGTGTCACAGGTCTATCCGGAAAACATCTACCGGAATCTGGTCAGCATCGACTACACCGCGTTCCCGGAACGGATGACGGCCATCGACCGGGCCATCGCAGAGCGCGGGCCCATCTTCGACCACCAGCCGCTGAACCTAAACAGCGAGCCGGCCTATATCATCAGGTATCCCGTTTTCGTGCCGGACGATGCCACCGGCGCCGAACGGGTCTAGGGCATCGTGTCCATCACCATCCCGCAAGAGACGCTGCTGGCCAGCAAGCTCTTTCCCGGACAGGACTTCGCCCCTGCGACGTTCATGATCCGCGAGATCGACGTGATGGGTGAGGAAATCAACCGCCTTGCCGGCGATCCGGCCGTGCTCGATCGCGATCCCATGACAGGGATCATCCCGGTTCTCGACTCTCACTGGGAAATCGCGGTCGCACCCACGGCTGGCTGAGTCATGTTTTCGGACAGTTCGGTCGGATTCATCGCATCGCTGATCACGGCCGTCCTCGTCCTGGCCGGCCTGATCGTCATGATCCGCAAGCTGAACCGGTCGAACATGCGGATGCTGCAATTCATGACCGAAAGCATCGACGCCATCGGAGAGGGGATCGTCGTCTTCGACCGCCAAGACCGGGTCGCGTTGGTCAATCCGAGGTATTCCAAGATGATGCGGAGCAACCAACCTGCCGTCGCCAAGAAATCCCGGTTCATCGGCAAGGTGTCGCACGAACTGCGCACACCGCTGACCGTCATCAACGGCTATATCGCATGTCTGGTCAAGGCCGCCGAGCGGGCGGCCGAAGGGGCAGATCCCGATCGCAACGTGGCACAGATCAAGGCTCACGGCGCCCGGATCCAGAGTGCTGCCAGCCACATGCGACGCATCGTCGAGGATCTGCTGGACTGGAGCAACAACGAGCGCGGTCGCCTTGTCATGGATCGTGCGCCGTTCGCCATGGATGCGCTGTTGCGTGATGTCACCGACGACTTTCGCATGGAAATCGAACGCAAGGGACTGGTGCTGGAGACCGCGATCGGCGGCGCGCAGGTGATGGGTGACAGGGCACGGCTGAAGCAGGTGATCTGCAATCTGCTGTCCAATGCCCTGCGCTTCACGGATGCCGGGCGCATCGTCGTCACGCTGGCGTCCGATCGCGACGAAGTCCGCATGGCGGTGGCGGACACGGGAATCGGAGTTGCGCCTCAGGACCACGCCAGGATCTTCGAGACGTTCCATCAGGTCGATAATTCCGACGCCCGGACCTATGGCGGGTTGGGATTGGGTCTGGCGATCGTCGCTGAAATCGTGCGCCAGCACGGCGGACGCATTCAAGTCGACAGCGATCTTGGAACAGGCGCGGTGATGACGCTCAGACTTCCGACGCATGCCTGAACGCTGAAACCCCGCGGAGGCGGGCACCGACGCCGGCGGTGACCGTCAGGCATCGAACAGCGTCGCCTTTGGGCGGGCAGTGTAGGCGGTGTGCTGCTTTGGTCCGCTGACGACACCGTGGTCGCGGGCGCCGCACAATTGGCCGGATCACCGCATCCACGATTGGCCAGCGTCCACGGCCCAAACCAGATGAGTGTCCCGGAACGATACGGCGCGCGGATGGTTGAAGGGGCGGTAGCGAAAATGGGTGCGGCTTGCAGAATGGTGACGCCATGACGGAAACACATGACGATCTGGGGCAGGTGCTGCAGGAATTGCGCGACGCCGCAGCCGACAGCGACGGCAATCGGGTGGCGGTCGGCGATCTGTTCGATGCGCTTGATGCGCGGGGATATGGCTCTGTCCTGACCATCCTGCCGCTGGTGGAGCTGACGCCTTTGGGTGGCGTACCGGGGTTTCCCACCACCCTCGCACTCGTGCTGGCGATCGTGACCTTCCGCCTGTTTCTGGGTTACGACCATTTGTGGGTGCCCGGTTGGCTGCGCCGCCGGCAGTTGAAGTCCGACAAGGTCGAAGGCGCCGTCGATTGGCTGAAGCCGGTGGCCGCCCGCATCGACGCGCGGCTTCATGCGCGGCTGGAACGGTTCACCAGCGGATTCTGGCAGCGGATCGCCTGCGTCGTCATCCTCGCCCTGCTAGTGACCGTGCCACCGCTGGAGCTGGTCCCCTTCGCAACCTCCGGCCCGATGATCGTCGTGGCCCTGTTCGGCGCCAGCATCCTGTTCCGCGACGGCCTGCTGATGCTGTTCGCGCTGGCCGGAACCGCGCTGCTGGCGGGGATCCTGCTGGTGATGCTGGGCCCGTAGGCGGGTCCATCCAGATGCTGCTCTAGCCAGTCAGGGACCGCACGCTGACGCTCTGCGTCTGCGTGCGTCTGGCCTGCATCCAGAGGACAAAGGTCCCGTTTCCGGCAGGAACGCCGGTGATCGCATCGTCCCGGACGGTTGCACGGCGCTGCACCTTGGGTGGGACTGCGATCACGTCGGCCCGCCTCTTCAACCGGCGTGATGTCGTAATGGCCGACACCGAGGCTCAGGCGACCAGCGACGATTGCCTCACCGGTCGTGGACACGTTCGCCTGCCAACCCTGGATGCGACAACTGTGACGTTCCATCGGCAGTCCGTTTGCGAAGTGCGGGAATGGGGCTGTCATCAAGGCCAGCCTTGACAGGACGCCACGGTGGGTCAGCGCAACAGCATTGCTCAGTTACTAAGCCAGACAATGTAGATGAACGTCAGGACCAGAACGATGACGATCTGGGCGATCATCGCCTTGATCAGAAACTTTGATCGTTTCGTATCGTCGTCGACATCGATCTTTTTCATCACAGGCCTCCTTGCATGTGCCCTGCAGGCGTCGACGCCACCACGATATGCGGGCCGCCGTCAAACGGATGGGCCTCGCACACGGCCACGCCGCAACAACCTTGCGCCCAGCCACCGCGCAGTCGTTGGTATCTGGTGGGTGGTGAGGGGCTCGAACCCCCGACATTTTCGGTGTAAACGAAACGCTCTACCAACTGAGCTAACCACCCGCGCCGTGGTGTTAGGGCGGATCGCGCCGTGACGCAAGAACCCGCCGCACCATGTCAGGCCATAGACCGCATCGCAAATGTTAAGGGGTGCCACCCTGCGGCGACACCCCTTGATATTCTGGTGGGTGATAAGGGATTTGAACCCCTGACATCTTCGATGTGAACGAAGCGCTCTACCACTGAGCTAATCACCCGGTACGCGGGATTTAGCCCTCGTCATCGTCGTCCGCAACCCCGGATTTCGCGTTTTTCGACGATCCGCCCGACGCGCGGCGGCCCTTCGGTCCCCCACCTTTTGCATTGCGGCCCTTGCCCCCCTGCCCCTGCGCCGGATTGTCGCCAGCCTCGGCGCCCTGCGCCACAGGTGCCGTGCCACCTGCTCCGTCCTTCATCGTGCGCAGCTTGATCGTCAGCAGTTGCGCACCGTCGCCCAGATCCTTGACCTTGATCGCCTTCAGCTTGCCCATCGGCGGCAGGGTCAATTCGCCACCGGCGATCAGGATGTCGGCCAATTCGGCAAGGGTCGCCTCGATCGCGGTCTTGGCGTCGCGTTTGCGCAGGTTGGCACGGGCCGTGACGCGGTCGATGAACTCCGCCTTCTTCACCTCACCGCCGGCAGGCATCGCGGCAGCAGCGCCGACGACGCGGGGCTGCGCCACGGCGACGGGCGTCGCGGCGTCGACCGCCGTCTCGACCTGCGGCGTGATCGGCGTCAGACGCAGTGTGCCGCCCGTGGTGTCCGGCATGGGCGTATCCGTAGTGGTCTTCGGAAGGATGGGGCCTGACATGTGCGATCCTTGGCTGTGGGCGGGACGCCGTGTCGCGGCACCCTGTTGCATCCACGATGCCAGACGGATGCGCCACGAAAAAGGCGCGCCTGTGACGGCGCGCCTTTCATTTGTGACCGGGTGGCACGATGCAGGATCAGTGGATCCCGGCACCGACACCCTGTTGGCGGGCCGCAAGGGCTGCCGCTGCGGCCGCCTCTTCCGCCGCCTCGTCCCATTCGATGGGCTCCGGCTTGCGGATCAGGGCGTGCTCCAGCACCTCGGACACGTGGGTGACGGGGATGATCGTCAGCCCTTCCTTCACGTTGGCGGGGATGTCCGCCAAGTCCTTTTCGTTCTCCTGCGGGATCAGGACGGTCGTGATCCCGCCGCGCAGGGCGGCCAGCAGTTTTTCCTTCAGACCGCCGATCGGCATGGCATTGCCGCGCAGGCTGACTTCGCCGGTCATGGCGATGTCCTTGCGAACGGGGATCTGCGTCAGCACCGACACGATGGACGTGACCATCGCAAGGCCCGCGCTCGGCCCGTCCTTGGGCGTCGCACCGTCCGGCACGTGGACGTGGATGTCCGTCGTGTCGAACTTCGTCGGCTTCACCCCGATGCTGGGACTGATCGAGCGAACGTAGGAGCTGGCCGCGTCGATCGACTCCTTCATCACGTCGCCCAGCTTGCCGGTAGTCTTCATCCGGCCCTTGCCCGGCAGGCGCAGCGCCTCGATGCTGAGAAGCTCGCCGCCGACGCTGGTCCACGCGAGGCCTGTGACGACACCGATCTGGTCGTCCTTTTCCGCCAACCCGTAGCGGTGCTTGCGCACGCCAAGGAAGTCGCCAAGGTTGTCCGCCGTGACCGTGATGTGATCATAGGCCTTCTTGGCGATCTGCGTCACGACCTTGCGGGCGATCTTGGCCAGCTCGCGCTCGAAGTTCCGCACGCCGGCCTCGCGGGTGTAGTACCGCGCAATATCGGTCAGCGCGCTGTCCTCGACCACCAGTTCCTTCGCCCGCAGCCCGTGGTTCTTCATCACCTTGGGCAGCAGGTGGCCGCGCGCGATCTCGCGCTTCTCGTCCTCGGTGTAACCCGACAGGCTGATGATCTCCATCCGGTCCAGCAGCGGCCCCGGCATGTTGTAGGAGTTCGCCGTGGTCAGGAACATCACGTTCGACAGATCGTATTCCACCTCGAGGTAGTGGTCCACGAAGCTCGCGTTCTGTTCCGGATCGAGCACCTCCAGCATCGCCGATGCGGGATCGCCACGGAAGTCCTGCCCCATCTTGTCGATCTCATCGAGCAGGATCAGCGGGTTGGTGGTTTTCGCCTTTTTCAGCGCCTGGATGATCTTGCCGGGCATGGACCCGATATAGGTCCGCCGGTGACCGCGGATCTCGGACTCGTCACGCACGCCGCCAAGGCTGATGCGGATGAACTCGCGTCCCGTGGCCTTCGCCACCGACTTGCCCAGCGAGGTCTTGCCCACGCCCGGAGGGCCGACGAGGCACATGATCGGCCCCTTCAGCTTGGCGCTGCGACCCTGCACGGCCAGATACTCGACGATCCGCTCCTTGACCTTTTCCAGCCCGAAGTGGTCGTCATCCAGAACCTTCTGCGCATGGCCCAGATCCTTGCGGGTGCGCGATTTCACGCCCCATGGCACGCTCAGGATCCAGTCGAGGTAGTTGCGCACGACCGTCGCCTCGGCGCTCATCGGGCTCATGTTCTTGAGCTTCTTGAGTTCCGCATCGACCTTTTCGCGGGCTTCCTTGCTCAGCTTCGTGGCTTCGATGCGCGCCTCGAGCTCGGCCACTTCACCGGCCCCGTCCTCGCCGTCGCCCAATTCCTTCTGGATCGCCTTCATCTGCTCGTTCAGATAGTATTCGCGCTGCGTGCGCTCCATCTGGGACTTCACGCGGGTCTTGATCTTCTTTTCGACCTGCAGCACGGACATCTCGCCCTGCATCAGGCCGTAAACCTTCTCCAGCCGCTCCGACACGGACAGCGTTTCCAGCAGACCCTGCTTCTGCGCGACCTCGATCCCCAGGTGGCCCGCCACCAGATCGGCAAGCTTCGCCGGTTCCGTCGTCTCGCTGACGGCGGACATCGCCTCTTCGGGGATGTTCTTCTTGATCTTGGCGTAACGCTCGAACTCGGCCGCGACCGTGCGCACCAGCGCCTCGATCTCGTCCTCGGTGCCGGGCACTTCGGTCAGCGCCTCGGCGCGCGCCTCGAAGAAGCTGGCATTCTCGACGAAGTCGGTGATCCGCACGCGGCTGCGGCCTTCGACCAGCACCTTCACGGTGCCGTCGGGCAGTTTCAGCAGTTGCAGGACGTTCGCCAGCACACCGGCGCGATAGATGCCGTCCTGTGCGGGGTCATCTTCGCCGGGGTCGATCTGGCTGGACAGAAGAATCTGCTTGTCGTCGCGCATCACCTCTTCGAGGGCGCGGACGGATTTCTCGCGACCCACGAAAAGCGGCACGATCATGTGGGGGAACACCACGATGTCGCGCAGCGGCAGGACGGGATAGGATGTGGCAAGGTTGTCTTGCATGGGTCTTTTCCTTTCAGTGGCAACGCGCACCGGTCCCACTGTCGGCAACCTGTGGTGCGTGTCCGATACGACATGTGGGGCGGTGTGCCACGTGTTTCAACGCCCCCGCAACGCCGCACCGGGCTTGGGGCGAAATGTGAACCCCGCCGCGGCGACCTGCAAGGCGACATTTGGCGTCAGTTGCGAAAACCGGCTGCGGCGCGTCGCCGGGCGATGACCGTTCACGAAAAATTAACAACATTGCAAATTGACGTTACGTAAGGTAAAAGAAGGACAGGAAATTCAGCGTGGAACAGTCATGTTACCAGGTGTTGCAATCCTCTTGGCACTGCTCGCGGCGCTTGCGTCCGCATCGTTCGACGCATCAGATCCAGACGATACCGAAAACGTAGAGGGGCCGGACGACAACACCGACCCCAAGCCCGATCCCATCACAGACGCCGGTGACGATACCGACCCCGACGATACGGATCCCGACCCCACAGATCCCGTCAGCATCTGACACGTCCATGGCAGGCAGTCAGCCGGTCCTGTCAGTCATCCTCACATACTATGACGAGACGCCATTCCTGCAGATGGCCGTCTCGTCCGTGGCGGCACAGGGCATCGACGGAATCGAGCTGATCATCGTCAACGACAATCCCGCGCGCTTTTCACAGCAGGACTTCGATCACTACGATCTGCCTGCCTTCGCGCGCGTGGTCCACCATGCCCAGAACCTCGGCCTGTCGGCGGCCCGCAATACCGGGCTGTCGCACGCCACCGGCACGCATGTGGGATTTCTGGACGGTGACGATTACTACGTGGCCGGCGGCCTTGCGGCGCAGCTGGCCCATACACGGGCCACGGGTGCCTGCATCACCCACGCCCAGTGCTATGTCTCGCGTCTGCGCAGCCCGCAGGTCGATCTGCTGCGCCGCGACCGTCTGCTGTTCGGCACCCCCCGCACGGGTGAGGGGCTGACCGCGTTCGAGGAGGCGCAGTTCATCACCTCGAGCTGGTCGAGCCTGTATCGCCGCGACTTCCTGACCGACAATGCGCTTGCGTTCGATCCCGCGCAGCGCAAGTTCGAGGACCGTCTGTTCGTGCTGCAGACCGTCACCGCCGCACGCCGGATCGCGACGCTCGGCCGCCCCACACGCGTCTGGCGCAGGCGGGCGGGCTCGATCTCGGTGACGCGGGGCGATCCGGACCTGCACCGTCTGCAAGTGCAACTTCTGGAGAAATGCGTGGCGCACGTCACGGACCAGAGCGTCACGGGCCGCCTGCCGCCACGGTTCCTCAAGCGCGAGCATTTCAACACCTTCAGCCGGGTGATCTGGGACCTGCAGATCATCGACGCCATCGCCACGGCCGACCACCCCGCCTATGGGGAACTGGGGCAGCGCATCGCTGCGCTGCTGGACGGGGGCCGGTTCGGACATGCGATCTTCGACGATCCCGTGCTTGCCCCGGTTAACCGTGTCGGCCTGCGGTCGCGACAGGGCGTCATCGGTCGCACCGACATCTTTGCCCTGCACCGGATGCTGCGCGATGCCGACTTTGCCGGTGCCGCGGCGCTGCTGGCGGACCGGCGCGCGGCGGCGGCATCGCCGCCACCGGCCCGCCCCATGGTGCACAGCGCACGTCCACGCCTGATCCTGCACGTGGGCCTGCACAAGACGGGGACGACCTATCTTCAGCATCAGTTGCTGGCGCAGCGCGCGGCGCTGCTGGACCAGGGCATCCTCGTGCCGCTGACAGGCCTGACGGACCACGGGCACGCGGCGATCCGCGCCGGTGGCCAGCCCGGCCATCAGGGGTTGCTGGGCGCGCTGCGGCGTGACGACCCCAAGGTGTGGCAGTCGCTGGAGGCAGAGTTGGCGCAGGCGGCACAGGTGCCGATCCATACGGTCGTCGTGTCGTGCGAAAACATGCTGCTGCCCCTCGCCGATGACCGCGACGAGCGGATCAGAATGCTGGCGGGCCTGACCCATCGCTTTGCGTCAGCCGTGCCGGTGGTCACCCTGCGGCGTCCGGACCACCAGATCGAAAGCTTCTGGCGCGAGATCGTGTGCAACGGCCAGCGTATGGGCGCGCGGTCGCTGGAAGAGTTCACCGGCGACACCGCCCCCCTGCTATGCGACCTGCCCGCCCTGATCGGTCCGGTCGAGGCGCTGACCGGCGAACGCGCGATCCTGCTGGACTTCGATGCCGCCCGCGCGCGCGACGGCCTGTGGGCCGACCTGTGCACCGCCATCGGGATGACGCAGGCACCGACGCCCGTTCCCGTGCCGCGGTATCCCTCTGCCGGGCCGCGCATCACGCAGGCCGCCCGCCTGATCAATGCCCTGATCCCGGAGACGTCCCTGCGGATCGCCACGTTGCGCGACCTGTTCGCCGTCTGGCCCGCAGAGGAGCCGGGCGGCTGGACCATGCCGGTGTCGATGGCCAGCCACGTGCTTGACCGCTTCGAAATCGCCAGCGCCGCCTATGCCGCCGAACGTGGCTATGTCCCGCCGTTCGCGGCATGGCGCGCCGATCTGGCCACCACCCCCCGCGCCGAGCCCGCCATCCTCACCGCCGCCGATCTGGCGCGTCTGCGCGATGCGCGTCTGCGCTGCGAACGCCCCGACCGGGTGCCGGCCGCCGCCGCACTGCCGCGCCATCAGCCACCCCCGATGCAGCCAGAGGCGGACCCGGTTCCGGCACAGCACGCCGCGCGGCCCGCACCGCGCGCCGCCGGTCCGCAGATCGTCATCCGCCCGCGTCCCTGGCTGGTGCACGCGCTGCGCAGGGTGCGCATGCTGCGCTAGGCGTCAGGACACGGCGTCGGACTGCGTTTAAACCGGTTCGATGTCGCCCTGCGCGCGGACCGCGTGGAAATCCGCCTCCCACGCCACGAACCGCCCGGCCGCGATGGCGTCGCGCATTCCCTGCATCAGCGTCTGGTAGTAATGCAGGTTGTGCCACGTCAGCAGCATGCCTAAAATCATCTCCTGCGCGCGAAAGACGTGGTGCAGATACGCGCGGGAATAGTTGCTGCAGGCCGGGCAGGTGCACCCTTCGTCCAAGGGTCGCGGGTCGTCCGCGTGGCGCGCGTTCTTCAGGTTCACGACGCCGCGCCGGGTAAAGGCCTGCCCCGTGCGCCCGGAGCGGCTGGGCAACACGCAGTCCATCATGTCGATGCCCCGCTTGACCGCTCCCACGATGTCGTCGGGCTTGCCCACGCCCATCAGATAGCGCGGCTTGTCCACCGGCAGCACGCCCGTCGCATGGTCGAGGCAGCCGAACATCGCCTCCTGCCCCTCGCCTACAGCCAGACCGCCGACCGCATAGCCGTCGAAGCCGATGTCGGTCAGCGCCTGCGCGGATTCGGCGCGGAAATCCTGTTCCAGCCCGCCCTGCTGGATGCCGAACAGCGCATGTCCGGGCCGGTCGCCAAAGGCATCGCGCGACCGCTGCGCCCACCGCATCGACAGTTGCATCGATGTGGCGATCCGGTCCCGGTCGGCGGGCAGCGCGGGACATTCGTCGAAACACATCACGATGTCGGATCCCAACAGCTTCTGGATTTCCATGCTGCGTTCCGGCGACAGCATGTGCTTGCTGCCGTCGATGTGCGATTTGAAGCTGACGCCCGCTTCGGTCAGCTTGCGCAGATCCGCAAGGCTCATGACCTGAAACCCGCCCGAGTCGGTCAGGATCGGCCCGGACCAGTTCATGAAGCGGTGCAGACCGCCCAGATGCGCGATCCGTTCCGCCGTGGGCCGCAGCATCAGGTGATAGGTGTTGCCCAGCAGGATGTCCGCACCCGTGGCCGCGACGCTTTCGGGCAGCATCGCCTTGACCGTGGCGGCGGTGCCCACGGGCATGAAGGCAGGCGTGCGGATGTCGCCGCGCGGGGTGTGGATCACGCCGGTGCGGGCCATCCCGTCGGTGGCGTGCAGATCGAAGGCAAAGCGGTCGGTCGGGGTCGCGGTCATGGGGCAGCATCCTGAATGGCCTGCCCCTTTTGCCTTCGCACCGCCGAAATGGAAAGAGGCGGGGCGCCGCCACTGCCCTTTACGCCACGCCCGGCAAAACCTATATGAACGGTCAGGAATGCACGGGGAAGACTGCCATGACCGATCAGACAGCACCGATGGAAGGGACGCCGCTGATCGCGCCTTCCACCACCGATCACCCGCTGCACGAGCAGATCGTGGCGGCCTGCCGCACGGTCTATGACCCGGAAATCCCGGTGAACATCTATGATCTGGGGCTGATCTACACGATCCAGATCGACGACGCGTCTGCGGTCAAGGTCATCATGACGCTGACCGCACCCGGCTGTCCCGTCGCAGGCGAAATGCCCGGCTGGGTCGCCGACGCGATCGAACCCCTGCCCGGCGTCAAGCACGTGGACGTGGAGATGACGTTCGAGCCGCAGTGGGGCATGGACATGATGAGCGACGAGGCCCGCCTCGAGCTAGGATTCATGTGAACCACTTGAGTGTGAGGGCCACCGCCCTTACGTTCCAAATGTCACGCTGAAAGGACATCCCATGTTCGGTATCCCCGGCAAGCAGGCGGTCACCATCACACCGCGCGCAGCGACGCAGATCGCGAAACTGATGGCCCGCGACGGGCATCAGGGCCTGCGCATCGGCATCAAGAAGGGTGGCTGCGCCGGCATGGAATACACCATGGACTACGTGACAGAGGTCAATCCGCTGGACGAGACCGTCGAGGTCGACGGTGCCCGCGTGATGATCGCGCCCATGGCACAGATGTTCCTGTTCGGCACGGAAATCGACTACGAGACGACGCTGCTCGAGTCCGCGTTCAAGTTCCGCAACCCCAATGTGGTCGATGCCTGCGGCTGCGGCGAATCGATCAAGTTCGACATCGGGCTGACAGCCACGCAGGCCTGACGGGCTGTCAGCGGTCCGGGCCGCGCCCGTCCGTCGCGACACGCATTGCACGTCGTTCTGTTGCGGCCTGGCTTGGCCCGCCGTTCAGGTATCGACGCTGCGCGCCACCCGCATGTCATCAGGCGTGACTGGGGCCAACCTGTGGTCAGCCCCCGACGGGCTCAACCTTCCGCGAGCATGCCCTTTTCCGCGGCCAGATCGCGCATCCGCTTCTGCAGCTTCTCGAAGGCACGGACCTCGATCTGCCGGATGCGCTCGCGGCTCACGTCATAGCGCGACGACAGATCCTCCAGGGTGATGGTCTCGTCGTTCAGGCGGCGCTGCATCAGGATGTCGCGCTCGCGTTCGTTCAGCACACCCATCGCCTCGGCCAGCATGGCGCGGCGGCTTTCGAGTTCGTCACGCTCCTCGTAATCGCCGGCCTGATCGGCGTCCTCGTCCTCCAGCCAATCCTGCCATTGCATCGTGCCCTCGCCCTCGGACCCGACGGTGGCGTTCAGCGACGCGTCGCCGCCCGACAGGCGACGGTTCATCGACACGACTTCGGCTTCCGTCACGCCAAGGTCGGTGGCGATCCGTGCCACGTTTTCGGGGCGCAAATCGCCCTCCTCCAGCGCACCGATCCGGTTCTTGGCCTTGCGCAGGTTGAAGAACAGCTTCTTCTGGGCGCTGGTCGTGCCCAGTTTCACCATCGACCACGACCGCAGCACGTATTCCTGAATGGACGCCCTGATCCACCACATCGCGTACGTCGCAAGGCGAAACCCTTTTTCGGGGTCGAACTTCTTCACGGCCTGCATCAGGCCCACGTTCGCCTCCGAGATCACCTCGGCCTGCGGCAGGCCGTAGCCGCGGTAGCCCATCGCGATCTTGGCCGCCAACCGCAGGTGCGACGTGACCAGCTGGTGGGCCGCCTCCGTGTCCTCGTTCTCGGTCCAGCGTTTCGCCAGCATGTATTCGGTTTCGGGTTCCAGCATCGGAAACTTGCGAATCTCCTGCATGTAGCGGTTAAGCCCCTGTTCTGGGGACGGGGCCGGCAGGTTCTTGTACTCGCTCATCGGATGCTCCTTGTGTCCGGGCGGTCCCGGACGGATTGGATATGGCTGTCGCCGGGCGGCTGTTCAATCGGTTTGACCCCGATTGACTGACCCTTCGTAAACCTAACCCAGTATGCCCTGCCGCGTTCCGTGACACAGTGGTAAAGTCTGTGCGAGGCCGCACAGACCTTGGGTCAGATCAGACCTGATACTGCAAATTCAGCAAGAGCTGCGCCATATCCGCCGGCAGGTCGGACGTAAACTCCATCTCATCGCCAGTAATCGGATGCGTGAACCCCAGCGTGGCCGCGTGGAGCGCCTGCCGTGGAAACGTCCGCGCCGCCACCACGCCCGCGGGCCCCACCGCCTTTTCCGCCAGCTTCTGACGCCCGCCATAGACCGGATCACCGATCAGCCCGTGGCCGCAGTGGGACAGGTGCACGCGGATCTGGTGGGTGCGCCCCGTTTCCAGCCAGCATTCCACCAGCGCCGCGACGGCTGGCGTGCCGAGCGGGGCAACGATGCGCACCCTCGTCACCGCGTGGCGGCCGGTCTGGAACGATACCGCCTGCTTCTGCCGGTCGGACCTGTGCCGCCCGAGGAAGGTCTGCACCTTCAGGATGTTGCCCGGCTCGAAACTGGTGCCCTTCACCCCGCGCAGACGCGGATCGTTGGCATCCGGCACGCCGAAACACACGGCCAGATAGCGCCGTTGCACGCTGTGATCGGCGAACTGCGCCGCAAGTCCCCGGTGCGCCGCATCCGATTTGGCCACCACCAGCAGGCCGGAGGTTTCCTTGTCGATGCGGTGCACGATGCCGGGACGCTTCATCCCGCCCACCCCCGACAGCGCATCGCCGCAATGATGGATCAGCGCATTCACCACCGTGCCGTCAGGGGTGCCTGGGGCCGGATGCACGACCATGCCCGCGGGCTTGTCCAGCACGATCAGGTGCTCGTCCTCGAACACGATCTCCAGCGGGATGTCCTGGCCTGCGATATGGCTCTCGACCGCCTCGGCCACGGTGATGGCGACGGCGGCCCCTTCGCGCACGCGGGCCCGCGGATCTGTGACGACCGCGCCGTCGATGGCCACCGCGCCGTCGGCGATCAGCCGCCCCAGACGCGAGCGCGACAACACCGCGTCGTCCGGCACATCGCGTGCAAGGGCCTTGTCCAACCGTGCAGGCGGATCGGCGGCGATCAGGAACGTCACCAGCCCGGCAGCGATGCCTGCGGCATGCGCCGCATCGTCATCGTCCGGCAGGTCGTCGTCGTGAAACGGGGCATCGGTCATCGGTCAGGCACTCCTTGCGCGCGTCGCATACGCGCGACGGGCCGGGATGTCACGCGCGACGCACGACAAGGGCTATTCCATTAGATATGGGGGATGGTACCACGTCCCCGGTTTGAACGGGGGACCTCTTGATCCACAATCAAGCGCTCTAACCAACTGAGCTAACGCGGCACTGAGGGGTGATCTACCGAAGCCCCGCCACGATTGCAAGTCCCGAACGGCCCGCGTAGACATCCGAAAACAGGAGGCCCCCGTGGGTATCAACGACGAACGCGATCTCGAGGCGAACATGCAGATCGGCCCGACCGAACTGGGCATGGTGCGCCTGTTCATCACCTCCGGCACGCTGGAAATACCGATGGATTTCGACCCCGAAGAGGCCGAGGAAATCGCGGAGGAAATCCGTGCCGCAGCGCAGGCCGCCCGGGCCGTCAAGCCGCGATAACGCGCTGCGTTCGCTGTTCTAGGGTGCGACTGTGCCTGCGGCCTTGTCAGCGACCCGCGCGGTGAACCGGGCGACGTCGATGACGGCCCGCCTGTGCGTCCCCTCGCCGATCAGCCCCGCCGCGTCCCACGCGGTCACGCGGAACCGCAGACTGCGCCCCGTCACATCGACCAGTTCGGCACGCGCGCGGATTTCCATGCCCGCAGGTGTCGGGGCCACATGGGTGACGTTGATGTCGGTGCCAAGGGAATGCTGCCCCGCGTCCTGATGCGGCAGGATGCACTTGATCGCGGTCTCCTCGAGGAATCCGACCAGATACATCGTCGCCAGCACCGGCGGCATGGTGGAGAAGTCGCCGAACACACCCGCCGCCCCCGGCACCAGCATGGACGGCGTCACCACCATGCGGCTCTCGGCCACCAGTCCGACTGTCAGCATCGCTCACCCTCCGAACGGCAGGACGAAACCGGGGTCCCGCGCCGCCTGCGCCCGCACCGCCGCATGGCGGGCGATGGCCTGGATCATGGCCTTTCGCCGCGGGGGCGCAAGGGGTGTCGCGTCACCCATCGCCACGATCTCGGCGTCGTAGCTGTCGGCGATCATCAGGCCGGACCCCTCCGGCAGCAGGTCGGTCGGAAACGCGGGCCCCACGGCCCAGAAGAATCGGTCGCACCACGGCAGGTAGCCTTGCCACTTCGCATCCGCCCGGTAATCCGCGACCGAGGATTTGCACTCCACGATCCAGACCTCGCCCTTTGGACCCAGCGCCATCACGTCGACGCGCAATCCCGGTGCAGGCACCAGTTCGACGACGCTGACGAAATCATGCCCGCGCAGGTGCCGCGCCACACCACGGGCCAGCAGCTGGCCCGGCGTCAGAAGCGGTGTCGGCACCGGCAGGATCGCATCGTCCATCATGGCAACCAGATATGAACAAAACGGAAACATGCGTCAAGCCACCCGCCACCTGCCATGCGCCCCTTGCGGCGGCGCCCCACTGCGCCTAACTCTTGTGGTGGCGGGTTTCTGCTCTTCCCGTGCGCATGGGGGCTACATTCCAGTGGCCTTAAGCAAATCCGAGGGCGCTGGCTCTGTCCGGACTCCGGTTCGGTTACCCGGTACCCACCTGTACATACAGGTCCTCGGGAATAAGCCCTCGCACGGTCGCTGCGGTTCCCGCCACCCGCATCCCAATAACGAGACACGACGCTGGGGCCCCTCTTGGGTTTCTTCTGGTCACAAATATCCTGGGGTCCGGGGCAAAGCCCCGGCTTCTTCCTGTCACGGGGCAAAGCCCCGAAAAGGGGGTGGGCGGGCGGGGCCGCCACGCCCCGTCACTCAGAACCCGCCGGGGCGATCCTCGTGGGCCATGTGATCCAGCACCGCGTTCACGAAACGCGGCTCCTTGCCGTCGGGAAAGAACGCCCCGGCCACATCGACGAATTCGGTGATGACCACGCGCGGCGGCGTGTCGCCCGCGATCAGCTCGGCCCCGGCGGCCCGGAACAGGGCCCGCAGCGTCGGATCGATGCGGCCCAGCGGCCATTTCGCCACCAGCGCCCGGTCGGTCATCTGATCGATCTTCGCCTGCTCGTCGACCGCCCGTTCCATCAGGCCACGGAACGTGTCCACGTCGCCTTCCAGCATCTCGATGTCGTCGAAGATCTCGCCGAAGCGGTGATCCTCGAACTCCTTGATGACGCTGTCCACGGTCTGCGCGGTCGCTTCCATCTGGAACAGCGCCTGCACGGCGAAAAAGCGTGCGGCAGACCGCATCTTGCGCCGCTGGTTGTTCGAAATCGTCATGCGTTGTCACCACCGCGGCCAAAGCCGCCGAAACCGATGGATGACCCACGCTGTCCCCAGCGCCGCGACAGTGCGATCAGGTGCAGCGCCGCCGCTGCCGCACCGCCGCCCTTGTCCTGCCCGTCCGCCTGCGCGCGCACGGCGGCCTGCTCATGGCTTTCCACCGTCAGGATGCCGTTGCCGATGCACAGCCCCTGCAGGCCCAGCAGGGTCAGGGCACGGCTGCTGTCGTTGCAGACCGTATCGTAATGTGTGGTCTCGCCACGGATGACGCAGCCCAGTGCCACGTAGCCGTCGAAATCGCCCATCCGCGCGGCGATGCCGATGGCGGTCGGAATTTCCAGCGCGCCGGGTACCAGCGCCTCTTCCAGCTCTACCCCGGCTGTGGCGCAGACGGCGCGGACGCCCATGATCTGCTGATCATAGATGTCCTTGTAATAGGGTGCTGCGACCGACAGCAGGCGGACCGGCTTGTCAAGGCCCGCCCCCGTCAGGTCCGGCAGCGGCAGCGTTTGGTGGGTGGGTCCGGCCATCGTCAAATCTCCGAGATCTTGCGGGTGCCGGTGATCTCCAGACCATAGGCGTCGAGGCCCACGACCTTCGGTCGCGGCGAATTCGTCAGCAGTTCGATCCGGTGCAGGCCTAGCGCCGACAGGATCTGCGCGCCAAGGCCGTATTGCCGCAGGGTCTGCGGCGACACGTCGTCGTCAGGCACCATCTGCATGTCCAGATCGCGCAGCAGCACCAGCACGCCGCGCCCTTCGGCCGCGATCAGCGTCATCGCGTCGCCGAATTCGTTACGGCGACCGGGTTGCCCCGTCCCCACCACGTCCAGCATCGGATCGAGGGCGTGCATCCGCACCAGCACCGACGCATCGTCGGTGGTCACATCGCCCTTGATCAGGGCGATATGCTCGGCCCCCTGCGTCTCGTCGGTGAAGATGCGCATGTCCCATTCGCCGCCGAACTCCGACGTGATCAGGCGCTGCGCCTGTTCGCGCACGAGGTTGTCGTGGCGACGGCGATAGGCGATCAGGTCGCTGATCGTGCCGATCTTGAGGTTGTGCAGCTGCGCGAAGGCCACCAGATCCGGCAGGCGGGCCATTTCGCCGTCGTCGCGCATGATTTCGCAGATGACGCCGGACGGGTTCAGGCCTGCCAGACGGCTGATGTCCACGGCCGCCTCCGTATGGCCGGCGCGCACCAGCACGCCACCCTCGCGGGCGCGCAGCGGGAACACGTGGCCCGGCGTGGCGATGTCGGCGGCCCCCTTGGCCGCGTCGATGGCGACCGACACGGTGCGGGCGCGGTCGCCCGCGCTGATGCCGGTGGTGACACCTTCGCGCGCCTCAATGCTGACGGTAAAGGCGGTCTCGTGGCGCGATGCGTTGTTGGTGCTCATGAGTGCGAGGCCCAGTGCGTCGATGCGGCTGCCGGGCAGCGCCAGACAGATCAGGCCGCGCCCGTGGGTCGCCATGAAGTTGATCGCGTCCGGCGTCGCCATCTGCGCGGGGATCACCAGATCGCCCTCGTTCTCGCGGTCCTCGTGATCGACCAGGATGAACATGCGCCCGTTGCGCGCGTCGGCGATGATGTCGTCTGTCGGGCTGATGGCGTCGGACCAGTCCCGTTCGACCGGGCCTGCGGTATCAAAGCTCTGGCTCATCGGGTTCCTTTCACGTCAACGGGCCGCAGATACCCCAGCCCTGCGCGATTGGAAAGGCCGCAGGACCGCACAGAATGCCTCAGCCCGCGGCGGCGAAATAGGCGTCGCCCGCCACCCAGCCCGCCGCACCCACCGCCGCCACCCAGTCGCGTTCCAGCGCGGTATCACCCACGATGACGAAACGGTCGGCGGGGCCACGGAGGCGCACCACGCCCCGCAGATGATCGCGGGTCGCGGCCCATGACAGGGTCGTGGCGGGGGCGGCGAAGGCCGCGTCGATCACCGCCAGCCGCGCAAGGGCGGCGGTGGTGACGCGCGGCTGCGCCAGCGCCACACGGTCGGCCCGCAGACGGGACAGCAGCGCGGTCCGGTCGGCGGGCAGAGCATCCGCGTCGCGCAGCACCCGCAGCGCATTGGATGAAAACAGGAATCCGATCAGATCATGCCCCGTGCTGGCCCTGATCCCGGCATAGGTCCTATAGGGCAGCCCCAGCTCCTGCGCCCGTTTCACCCGCAGGCGCACCACCTCTACGGCCAAGTGCGGCAGCAGGGCGGCGCGGGCGTGGGTCCATGCGATGGTGCGGCCCCGGTGACCGGGGTCCAGCGCCGGACCCGCGTTGTGACCGATCCCCGGCCCCACGGTTGCCAGTCCTTTCGGCGACGGCCCCGCCATCACGCCCAGTCCTGCAACCGCGCGACGTAGCGGGCCATCGTGTCGACCTCGAGGTTGATGCGGTCGCCGACGCGGGTCGTACCCCATGTGGTGACGGTCTTTGTGTGCGGGATCAGGTTCACGCCGAAATCGGCACCGTTCACTTCGTTCACCGTCAGCGAGGTGCCGTTCAGCGCGATGGACCCCTTGGGCGCGATGAAGCGGGCAAAGGCGTCAGGCGCGCGGAACGTATAGCGTGTGCTGTCACCCTCGTCGCGCATGGCGATGACCTCGGCCACGCCATCCACGTGGCCCGACACGATGTGCCCGCCCAGTTCGTCCCCCACCCGCAGCGCGCGTTCGAGGTTGATCGCGGTGTCCACCGCCCAGCCGCCCACGTTGGTGGCGCCCACCGTCTCGGCGCTGATCTCGACCTCGAACCAGTTCTGCGGATCGCGGCCCAGTGCGACGACGGTCAGACACACACCCTCGCAGGCGATGCTGGCGCCGATGTCGATGCCGCCCACATCATAGGCGGTGCCGATGCGCGCCCGCAGGTCGCCCCGCTGGTCGAGTTTCAGCACACGTCCCACGTCGGTCACGATCCCGGTAAACATCGCTGCTCCTTCACTGTTTCACAGCAGTTAATCCTGCATGATCCGCCGGGCAAGCACCGCTGCCCCGTCAGCGGCGCGATCAGGACTTAATTTCGCCCGTCACCTTCGCTAGTGACGGTCACGTAACCCGTAGCAGATGGCACCCGTAACCCCGTGACAGCCCCCCGGCACTTTCTGTTTCTGCAAGGGCCGCATGGCCCGTTCCTGCACCGTCTGGCCCGGATGCTGCGGGCGGCGGGGGCACAGGTGTGGCGCGTGGGCTTCAATGCCGGCGACCGGGCGTTCTGGTTCGGCGCGCCCGGCTATATCCCGTTCAGGGGCAAGGCCGAAGCATGGCCCGACACGTTCCGCGACCTCGTGGCGCAGCATGGGATCACCGATATCGTCCTGTATGGCGACACACGGCCGATCCACGCGCAGGCGGTCGCAGCGGCGCGCGAAATGGGCCTGCGCATCCACGTGTTCGAGGAAGGCTACATGCGGCCCTACTGGATCACCTACGAACGGGGCGGCACGAACGGTCACTCGCGTCTCATGGACCTCAGCGTGGACGACATGCGCACGGCGCTGGCGCGCTCCGACCTCGACGTGCTGACGCCGCCCGCGCACTGGGGCGACATGCGCCACCACGTGTTCTACGGCGCGCTGTATCACTGGTTCGTCATGTTCATGAACCGCGACTACCGCAATTTCACCCGCCACCGCGAACTGCCCGTCGGCACCGAGGCGTGGCTCTATACCAAGCGTCTGCTGCTGATGCCCTACATCGCGCTGGACCGGCGCATCGCCACGCTGCGCATCCGCTATGGCGGGTTTCCCTATCACCTCGTGCTGCTGCAACTGGAACACGACGCCAGTTTCCAGAAACACTCGCCCTTCACCCGGATGGAGGAATTCCTGCAGGTCGTCATGGACGGCTTCGCAAAGGCGACACCGCGTCATCATCATCTGGTGTTCAAGGCGCATCCGCTGGACAACGACCGCAGCCCCACGAAACGCATCATCCGCCGTCTGGCCCGCGAGGCGGGCGTGCAGGCCCGCGTCCACTATGTCCGTGGCGGCAAGCTGGCGCGGCTGCTGGACCATGCACGCACCGCCGTCACCGTCAATTCGACCGCCGCCCATCAGGTGCTGTGGCGCGGCATCCCGCTGAAGGTGTTCGGCAACGCGGTCTACAACAAGCCGGAGTTCGTGTCGGATCAGGCGCTGCCGGATTTCTTTGCCAGTTCGGACCGGCCCGACACCCGCGCCTACAAGGACTACCGCCGCTTTCTTCTGGAAACGAGCCAGGTGCCCGGCGGGTTCTATTCGGCGGGCGGGCGGCGTCAACTCATGCGCCAGTTGATCGACATGATGCTGGCGGATGCCGATCCCTACGACACGCTGGCCGCCGGCAAGGCCCCCCCCCGCCAGCCCCTGCGCATCGTCAAATAGAACCGGATCGCCCCGGCCCGATCGCCGCACGACGCGACAAGTCGGCAACACTGCGCCGACCCTGCCCCCGCCCGGTAGCCTGCGGAACTATCTTTTCCTGACGTCCTGTCATAGCTTCGCACAAAAGACGACCGAGGCAGAACAAGAACAGGTCGAGGAGACCGAGCAGTGCTTTACCCGACATTGCGCCCGATCCGGGGTGCGACCCTGTTGCTGACGGCAGGCCTGCTGGCCGCCTGTGCCCTGCCACGCGTGGGGCCGAACAAATCCGAAATCTTCGCAGGCTCGGTCCTGCGTGAAGGCGACGCCTTCGTGCTGACCGTGGACGACCGCGTGAACGCCATCGCTGCGGTGGCTCCGGCGCTGGGGTTCAGCGCCGGGTTCCTCAACGCCGGAGAGCTGGGGGCGGACACGATCCGCGCCGGCGACACGCTGGGCCTGACGATCTTCGAGAACGTGGACGACGGCCTGCTGGTGCCCACCGGCGCCAACGCGACCGCGATCGAGGAGGTGCAGGTGGATGCGCAGGGGTTCATCTTCGTCCCCTATGCGGGCCGCGTGCGCGCCGAGGGCAACAGCCCGGAGGCATTGCGCCGCGTCATCACCGAACGGCTGGCCGAACAGACGCCGGACCCGCAGGTCGCGATCAACCGTCTGGCGGGCGACGGTGCCACCGTGTCGGTGCAGGGTGCCGTGACGGCGCAGGGCGTCTATCCCATCGAACGCCCGACCCGCTCGTTGATCCCGATGCTGGCCGCCGCCGGCGGCGTGGCAGTGGAGCCCGATATCGCCCGCGTCACCATCCAGCGCGGCGACCAGCGCGCCGAGGTGTTCTATGACGACCTCTTTGCAAGTGCCGCCAACGACATCGCACTGCGCGACGGCGATGCCATCGTGGTGAAATCCGACAGCCGCACCTTTACCGCGCTGGGGGCCACCGGCGCACAGGACCGCATCACGTTCGAAAGCCGGACCATTTCTGCGATCGAGGCGCTGGCGCAGGTCGGCGGGTTGTCGTCCACCGCAGCCGACCCCACCGGCGTCTTCGTGTTCCGCAACGAGCCCGAGGAGATCGCGGAGCAGCTGGTCGGTCAGGACGTGACCGGCCCGCAGCGCGTCGTCTATGTCCTCGACCTCACGCGGCCCAACGGCATGTTCATGGCCCGCGACTTTGCCATCCGCGACGGCGACACCGTCTATGTGACCGAAGCGCCCTTCGTGCAGTTCAACAAGACCATCGCCGCGCTGACCGGATCGCTGAGCGCCGCCAACGGCGTGCAAGACGCCACCGGCCTCTGACGCCGCCATGACAGCCCCGTTGCCAGACGCCGCCGCAGGGACACCCCTGCGGCGGCTTTTCGTGTACAACGGCGGCTTCCTGACGCAGACGACCGTGCGGCGCATCCTGTCGCTGGCGGGCTGGGACATCCGGCTGGGCCTGCCCGGACCCGACGACGCCGTGGGCGTCTGGGGCCATTCCCCCACCGCCCCCCGCGGCGAGGCGGTGGCACGTCACAAGAATGCGCCCGTCGTGCGGATCGAGGATGCATTCCTCCGTTCCGTCCTGCCGGGGCGCGACGGGGAACCGCCACTGGGACTGGTGATCGACCGGCGCGGGATGCACTACGACCCCACCCGGCCCAGCGATCTGGAATGTATCCTGCGGGACGATCCGCTGGACGACACCGCCGTGCTGAACCGCGCCCGCGCCGCGATGGCCGACATCGCGCGGCTGCATCTGTCGAAATACAACGCGACCGACCCGGATCTGCCGGTGCCGGACCCCGGCTATGTGCTGGTGATCGACCAGACGCGGGGCGATGCCGCCGTCACCGCCAGCCGCTGCGATGCCAACACGTTCAAGGAGATGCTGTTTCTGGCGCGGACCGAACACCCCGCCGCCCGCATCGTCATCAAAGCCCACCCGGAAACCGCGGCGGGCCACCGGGCGGGCTATTACGACGCGACCGCCTGCGACGATCCCCGTATCACCCTGCTGGACGCACCCGTGTCGCCCCACGCGCTGCTGGCCGGGGCGGTCGCGGTCTATACCGTGTCATCGCAACTGGGGTTCGAGGCGATCATGGCCGGACACAGGCCGGTCGTGATGGGCCAGCCGTTCTACATGGGGTGGGGACTGACCGACGACCGGATGCCGCTGGACCGCCGCCAGCGCCGTCTGACGCGGGCGCAGCTGTTTGCGGGGGCGATGATCCTCTATCCCGTCTGGTTCGATCCGTACCGCGACGCCCTGTGCGGGATCGAGGACGTGATCGCCATCCTTTCCGCCCAATCCCGCGCATGGCGTGACGATCGGCGCGGTTGGATGGGCTACAGGATCAGCATGTGGAAGCGCGGCCCCCTGCAGCAGGTCTTCGGCCGCCACGTGCCGATGCGCTTCGCCCGCAAGGGCGGACAGCAGACCGACACCCGGCGCGCGATGATCTGGGCCAGCAAGGCACCGCCGGACTGCGACATGGTGCGGATCGAGGACGGGTTCCTGCGCTCGCGCGGGTTGGGTGCCGATCTGGTCGCCCCCCTGTCGCTGGTGCTGGACGATCTGGGCATCTACTACGACCCGACGCGGCCCAGTCGGCTGGAGCAGCTCATCACCGAAGCCTGCACCTTGCCCGCAGGCCCCCGCGCGCGGGCCGACCGCCTGGTCGCGCACCTGCAACGCGCGCGGCTGTCGAAATACAACGTGGGCGGCACCGATCCGCTGCGCGGCCTGCCGGTGGGGCGGCGCATCCTGGTGCCCGGTCAGGTGGCGGACGATGCGTCGGTGCGGCTGGGGGCTGGTGACGTGGCGGACAACGCCGCACTGCTACGCACGGCGCGGGCGGCCAATCCCGCCGCCGTGATCCTGTTCAAGCCGCACCCGGATGTGGAGGCGGGTCTGCGCGACGGTGCCGTGCCTGACGCGCTGACCCATGCGGATGCGGTGCTGACGGACATGGATGCAGTCACCGCACTGGATCTGGTGGACGAGGTCTGGACCATGACCAGCACCATCGGCTTCGAGGCGCTGCTCCGGGGCAAGCGCGTGACCTGTCTCGGCACGCCGTTCTATGCGGGCTGGGGGCTGACGGACGACCGCGCGATGCCGCTGGCCCGGCGCGCGGCGCGGCCCGACCTCGCGGCGCTGGTTCATGCGGTGCTGATCGACTATCCGCGCTATCACGACCCCGTGACAGGCCTGCCCTGCCCGGTCGAGGTGGTGGTGGACCGGCTGGCGGACGGCGACCTGCCCGCCATGGGCCGGGCGAACCGCCTGCTGGCCAAGGCACAGGGGGTGATGGCGTCGCAGGCGTGGATCTGGCGGCGCTGAGGCGGTGGTCTAGAGCGGCCGCCAGACCTGCATCACGTCGGCCCCCACAGGTGACACATGGTCCAGCCGGAACCGGGGGGCCTGCGCCAGATCCGTGACGCCCAGCCCCGCCAGCGACGGCAGACCGTCCGCACCGATCGCCACACCGGCCTGAAACAGCACCAATTCGTCGACCAGATGCGCCTGCAACAGGGCTGCGGCCAGATGCCCGCCGCCTTCGCACAGCACGCGGGTGATGCCACGGGCGGCAAGCGCGCGCAGGGCCGACAACGGATCGACGCGGTTGTGCGCGATTTCGCATTCAATCGGCACGACACCGACCCGCGCCCATTCGCGGGTGTCCGCATCAGGGCCGTGGCACAGCCAGACCGGCTGGTCGCGGGCGGTCTGCACCAGTCGGCTGTTGATCGGCAAGTTCAGGTCGCGCGACAGCACCACACGCACCGGCTGGCGCACGTCACCCAGATCGCGCACGTCCAGCATGGGGTCATCCGCCCGCGCGGTGCCCGCCCCCACCATCACCGCATCGTGCCGCGCCCGCAGCGCATGGACCGCGTGCCGCGCCGCATGACCGGTGATCCAGCGGCTTTCGCCGCTGGCCGTGGCGATGCGACCGTCGAGGCTGCTGGCGAGCTTCAGCGTCACCCACGGGCGGCCCTTGGTGATGCGCGCGAGGAAACCTGCATGATCCGCTTCGGCCACGCGGCGCAGGCAGCCCACATCGACCGCGATCCCCGCCGCCTGCAGACGCGCGATGCCCTGCCCCGCCGTGCGCGGGTCGGGATCGCCCGCGGCCACGACCACGCGTACAACGCCAGCCGCGATCAGCGCATCGGCGCAGGGCGGCGTCTGGCCGGTGTGGGCGCAGGGTTCCAGCGTGACATAGACGGTGGCCCCGCGCGCCGCATCGCCCGCCTGATCCAGCGCCACCCGTTCCGCATGGGGCCTCCCGCTGGTCTGGGTATGACCGCGACCGACGACCACATCGCCCTGCACGATCACGCAGCCCACCGCCGGATTGGGCCAGACCTGCCCCATGCCGCGCCGACCCAGCGCCAGCGCCAGCGTCATCCAGCGGGTGTCGCGGTCATGGCCCTGACCGGTCATGCGTCTGATTTGTTGTTCGGGCGCAGGTCGGTCATGAACTTTTCGAAATCGTCGGCGGCCTGGAAATTCTTGTAGACGCTGGCAAAGCGCACGTAGGCCACCGTGTCGATCCGCGCGAGGCTTTCCATCACGATCTCACCGATGGTGCCAGACGGGATGTCGGTGTCGCCAAGGCTTTCGAGGCGGCGCACGATGCCGGAAATCATCTGATCCATCCGCTCCGGCTCTACCGGGCGTTTCTGCAGGGCGATGCGGATCGAGCGTTCCAGCTTGTCGCGGTCGAACTCTTCGCGGCGACCATTCGATTTGATGACCACGAGGTCACGCAGCTGAACCCGTTCGTAGGTGGTGAAACGACCGCCGCAAGCCGGGCAGAAGCGCCGCCTGCGGATCGCCACGTGATCCTCTGCGGGACGCGAGTCCTTGACCTGGGTATCGACGTTTCCGCAAAAGGGGCACCGCATGGCCGATCCTTATCTCTGTCCCTGCCCTGGGGTTCGATCCCCAGTGATCCACAGCGACTATAGGCGGGCCGCTAGGGTTTGGGTAGGGCCGCCGGGTGCCCCCCCGCATCTGCCATCGCCTGGGTGAGTCTTTTGTGCACAAGGCACGCGGACCCCATCGTGACCCGCCGCGTTAAGTCTGCACACAGAATTGGAGAAAGCCGTGACCGACACCCCACAAAAGACCCTGTTCATCACCGGCGCATCGAGCGGCATCGGTGAGGCGACGGCCCGTGCCGCCGTCGCATCGGGTTGGCGCGTCGGTCTGTTCGCCCGCCGCCGCGACAAGCTGGAGGGGCTGGCGCAGGAGCTGGGCGACGCGGCGCTGGTGCTGACCGGCGACGTGACCGATTACGACGATCAGGTCGCCGCGCTGGACCGACTGGCGCAACATTTCGGCAGGGTCCATGCGGCCTTTGCGAACGCAGGCCGGGGTGCCGCCAAGGGTGGCGTGGGCGGTGGCGACGTCGACGACTGGCAGGGCCTGATCGACCTGAACGTCGTGGGTCTGCTCAAGACGGCAAAGGCCGCCCTGCCCCATCTGGAAAAGACGCGCGGGCATATGGTCCTGACCGGATCGGCTGCGGGGCGCGTCCATCTGTCGGGCTCGATCTATGGCGCGACCAAGTGGTTCGTGCACGGTTTTGCGGGAAACCTTGCGGAGGAGATGAAAGGCTGGGGCGGACGCTGCACGGTGATCGCACCCGGCATGGTGAACACGCCGTTCTTCGACGAGGCCAAGCCCGACAAACTGCAGCCCGCAGATGTGGCGGGTGCCGTGATGATGGCGCTGAATGCCGCCGACAGTGCGGACGTGCGCGAAGTGTTCCTGATGCCGCGGGGCTGATGGGACCGGTCGCGGGGCCGGTGCCTGCACGGGAAGCCGTCACGGGGGCCAGCCCCCGCACCCCCGGGATATTTGTGACCAGAAGAATGAAGGACGGGGCACGCGCAGCAAGCCAGCGGTGACCTATGAACGCGGCGATGGCCAAAGAAGGCGGTCGACGTCGCCCGATCGGTTCGGGCGCGGTCACGCGGTGATCAGGTTTGCGTGAAAGGGCGTGCCGCAGGCTGGTGCGGCGGGACGCCGTTGTTACGCTGCGGCGTGCGGGGGCATCCTTCCTCGTCGCTGACAGGAGGGACGCGCGATGACGCGACTGACGGCCAAGGATTTCGAGCCCAAGCTGCTGGAGCTTTACGACTTTTATGCCCACGGAATGATCACGAAACGGCAGTTCCTCGACGGGGCGGCAAAGTTCGCCGTGGGCGGCCTGACCGCCGCCGGCATCCTCGGGTTGATGGCCCCGAACTATGCCCTTGCAGAGCAGGTGTCGTTCAACGACGAAAGCATCACACCGGAATACATCATGTATCCGTCGCCGAACGGACATGGCGAGGTGCGTGGCTACCTCGTGCGGCCTGCAGGCGTCGCGGGGCCGCTGCCCGCCATCGTCGTGGTGCACGAGAACCGCGGTCTGAACCCCTATATCGAGGATGTTGCCCGGCGGCTGGCCAAGGCCGGTTTCATGGCGCTGGCTCCCGACGGGCTGACGTCCGTGGGCGGCTATCCGGGCAACGACACCGAAGGGCGCGATCTGCAGTCCAGCGTCGATCCGGAAAAGCTGATGAACGATTTCTTTGCCGCCGTGGAGTTCATGATGGCGCATGAGGGATCGACGGGGAACGTCGGCATCACCGGGTTCTGTTACGGCGGCGGTGTCGCCAACGCGGCGGCGGTCGCCTATCCGGAACTCAAGGCCGCCGTACCCTATTACGGTCGTCAGGCGGATACGGCGGACGTGCCCGCGATTCAGGCGCCGCTGCTGATCCATTACGCGGAACTGGACGAGCGGGTGAACGAAGGCTGGCCCGCCTTTGAGGCGGCGTTACAGGAGAACGGCAAGACCTATGAGGCGCACATCTATCCGGGTGTGAACCACGGGTTCCACAACGACAGCACCCCGCGCTACGATCAGGCGGCGGCGGAGCTGTCGTGGGAGCGGACGCTGACGCATTTCAGGACGCATCTGGTGTGAGACGACACGGGGCGGACCTGCAAGGTCCGCCCCATTCGATTTCCGTCGTTCAGGCGATCAGCGGAACAGGGCGTCGCCCTGTTCGTCGATCATCTGCCGGGCCTTGGCGATGCTGGCGGACATCGCCTCGTCCCGGTCGGCCATCGTGTCGGCGCGGATCAGGTGATGCGACCGCGACACGCCGTCGATGTCCTTGGCGATATGCGCCGCGATCCGGTGCACCGATCCCTCGCGGATCGGGTCCGGCGTGATGCGAAAACCGTTGTGGAGCACCGGCTCTACAGTCGTATTACCACCGGTGTCGGCGTCGTCGCGACCACCTAAAAGGCGTGACCAGAGCGACATCGGCAATCCTCCCTTACTGATCCAGGAACGAACGCAGCTTACGCGACCGGCTGGGGTGCTTGAGCTTGCGCAGCGCCTTCGCCTCGATCTGGCGGATGCGTTCGCGCGTGACGCTGAACTGCTGACCCACCTCTTCCAGCGTGTGGTCGGTGTTCATGCCGATGCCGAAACGCATCCGAAGCACGCGCTCCTCGCGCGGGGTGAGGCTGGCCAGCACGCGGGTCGTGGTTTCCTTCAGGTTTTCCTGAATGGCGCTGTCCAGCGGCAGGATCGCGTTCTTGTCCTCGATGAAGTCGCCAAGCTGGCTGTCCTCCTCGTCGCCGATCGGCGTTTCCAAGCTAATCGGTTCCTTGGCGATCTTCATCACCTTGCGGACCTTCTCGAGCGGCATCTGCAGCTTTTCGGCCAGCTCCTCCGGCGTCGGTTCGCGGCCGATCTCGTGCAGCATCTGGCGACCGGTGCGCACCAGCTTGTTGATCGTCTCGATCATGTGGACCGGGATGCGGATGGTGCGAGCCTGATCGGCGATGCTGCGGGTGATCGCCTGACGGATCCACCACGTCGCATAAGTGCTGAACTTGTAGCCGCGGCGATACTCGAACTTGTCCACGGCCTTCATCAGGCCAATGTTGCCTTCCTGAATGAGATCAAGGAACTGCAACCCGCGGTTGGTGTATTTCTTGGCGATCGAGATGACGAGGCGGAGGTTGGCCTCGACCATTTCCTTCTTGGCCTGACGGGCCTCCTTCTCGCCCTTCTGGACCTGGGACACGATGCGGCGGAATTCGGTGATGTCGACGCCGACATACTGGCCGACCTGCGCCATGTCGCCGCGCAGCTCCTCGATCTTGTCGGTGGACCGTTCGACCAGCGCCTGCCAGCCGCGACCTGCGCGGGCGGCGATTTCTTCCAGCCAGTTGGGGTCGAGCTCGCGGCCCCGGTAGGCGTCGATGAATTCGCGGCGGTTGATGCGGGCCTGATCCGCCAGCTTCACCATCGCGGAGTCGATCTGCATGATCCGGCGGTTGATGCCGTAAAGCTGGTCGATCAGTGCTTCGATGCGGTTGTTGTGCAGGTGAAGCGAATTCACCAGCTCCACGATCTCGGACCGCAGGGTCTGATAGGTCTCTTCCTCGGCGGTGGAAAAACTCCTGTCCTCGTTCAGCGTGGCGGACATACGCGCGTCCTGCATCTCGGACAGCTTGCCGAAGTCGCGGGCGATGATTTCCAGCGTCTCGAGCACGCGCGGCTTCAGCGCGGCTTCCATCGCCGCAAGGCTCATGTTGGCCTGCTCGTCGTCCTCGTCGTCGTCATCCTTTGCGATGGGGTTGCCATCGGCATCCAGATCGCTGCTGTCGTCATCATCGCGCGGGCCGGCATCGCCGGCACCGGTCACGACGGCCACCTCGCTGTCGTCGTCGCCCAGCTGGTTGCCGAACGTCGTCTCGAGGTCGATCACGTCGCGTAGCAGGATGTCCTCGGACAACAGTTCGTCGCGCCAGATCGTGATGGCCTGAAAGGTCAGCGGGCTTTCGCACAGCCCGAGGATCATGGTGTTGCGACCGGCCTCGATGCGCTTGGCGATGGCGATCTCGCCTTCGCGCGACAGCAACTCGACGCTGCCCATCTCGCGCAGGTACATCCGCACGGGATCGTCGGTCCGGTCGAGCTTTTCAGCCTCGGCCCCGCCCAGCACCACGTCGCGGCCGCCCTGGACGGTGGCGATGTCGGTCGACCCGCCTGGCTCTTCGCTTTCCTCTGATTCTTCCTGTTCGGTGACCTGGATGCCCATTTCCGACAGCATCGACATCACGTCCTCGATCTGGTCGGAACTGACCTGATCGGGCGGCAGAACGGCGTTCAACTGGTCATAGGTGATGTAGCCGCGCTCGCGCGCGTCGGCGATCATCTTCTTGACGGCGGCCTGGCTCATGTCGAGGCTGATGTCGCCGTCTGAATCGTCCTTGCGGTCGTCGTTGTCCTTGGCGGCCATGGATCAAAGCTCCTCGTCGTGGCAGTCAGTCGGGGCGGTCAGTCGTCGGCAGGTCGGTCTTGGGTTGGTGGATCGTCGATAGGCGTGGTCTCGGTCGGCGCGGCGGCAGACGGTCGGGTCATGACGGACAGGTAAGGCCCGTCACCGATTCGGTTGGAACGAATCAACGCGCAGTGCGGTCGATTCGCAACCGGGAAAGGCTGATTTTCAGGGCCGATGTTGCACGTCTCCCCGCACTTGCCCCGGATCGGCGCAAATCGCAAGCAGCAACGCCAGCACCATTCCGCCCCTTCACTTAGGATCGCGGGGGCGTTTTGCAATCTGGATGGCGTCGAATACCGACCGGGCATGTTCCACCTCGGACTTGTCCATGCCGAAGCCGTTGTCGGCCACGACGATCTCGGCGTTGTCCTCGCCGCCGATGCGGGTAGACTGCGCTACGGCGCGCACCGCCTGCCCCAGCCGCCACGTCAGCCCCTCGTCGGCAGCGTCCACGTCCTCGACCGCCTCCGACACCTCGCGCGGCAGCGCGCGGGCGGCGGTCAGCTTTGCGAAACTCTCGGCCAGGCAGCGGCGGGCGAAATCGACGTCGCCGGGTTTGCGCAGACCCGATGTCAGCGCCACGTCGGGCTGCGACAGCAGGGCCGCCGTCGCGTCGGGGCCAAGGCAGTCGGCCAGATGGACGGTCATGTCCGCGTCTTCGGCACAGCGCAGGATCGCATCCCGCAGGCGGGCGTGACCTGCGTCGGTGCAATCCATCGTCTCGAGGGGGGCGAGGAAGTCGCGCAGCACCGCCGGCGTGGCGATCAGCGTGGCGAGGATCACCGCCTCGCGCATGTGGCTCTCGTCCGCGGCGCCCGCGCCCAGCGCCGAGCGCTTGTTGCTGGCGACGGGGGCCATGTCGCGTTCCCACGGTTGCTGGCGCGGATTCCATGCCGCGCGCGGGGTGAACGGTTTGCCAGACTTCGGCGCGCGCCGGGAGCGGAACAGGTCCCAGCGCAGCTCCTTCAGCGCCTCGTCGTAGTGGCGGCGGATCGCAGGGTCCTTGATCGTCAGGGTGCGGTCGAACAGCGCCTTTTCCAGCGCTGCACGGCGTTCCGGGCTGTCGAAGACGCGGTCTTCCGTCTCTCGCTGCCACAGCAGCTGCACCATCGGCTGGGCCGCATCGACGATGTCCTGCATCGCCTGACGGCCCAACTTCTTGATGACGTCGTCGGGGTCCAGACCCGCCGGCATCACCGCAAAGCGCAAGCTTTGCCCCGCCTGCAACAGCGGCAAGGCCAGATCGACGACCCGCAGGGCGGCGCGCAGGCCCGCCGTGTCGCCGTCCAGCGCGATGATCGGTTCCGGCGAGATGCGCCACAGCATGTGCAGGTGGTGTTCGGTCACGGCGGTGCCGAG
The DNA here is from genome assembly GCF_900110065.1 of Loktanella fryxellensis. GTDB lineage: Bacteria > Pseudomonadota > Alphaproteobacteria > Rhodobacterales > Rhodobacteraceae > Loktanella > Loktanella fryxellensis. Next base: position 375,295 of record NZ_FOCI01000001.1, read on the forward strand.
GGGGGCCACGGCGGCCCCGAACCCGGCCTCTGACAGCGCGATGACGTCCATGTAGCCTTCGGCGACGATCAGCGGCTGCCCCTTGCCCGCCGCCGTGCGCGCGGACTGGACGTTGTAGAGGGTGCGCGATTTGTCGAAGAGCGGCGTTTCCGGCGAGTTGTAGTATTTCGCCGGGGCCTGCGCGTCCATCGCGCGACCGCCGAAGGCGATGGCACGCCCGCGCGCGTCGCGGATCGGGAACATGATGCGGCCCCGGAACCGGTCATAGGGCGCACCGCCCCGGTCGCTGAGGGCTGCCAGCCCCGCCTCGATCACCTGCGCCTGCGGCACGCCCTTGGCGGTCAGCGCAGCCAGCACGCCGCCCCGGTCGGGGGCAAAGCCGATGTCCCAGCGCGCGATGGCCTCCACGCTCAGCCCGCGACGGGTCAGGTAGTCGCGGGCGGCGGCGGCGGCGGCGGTGTTCAGGTTCAGCCGGAAATGCTGTACCGCCTGTTCCATAACATCGGTCAGCGCGGCACGGGTGTCGGTCTGCGCCTGCGCGCGCGGATCGCGGGCGGGCATCGGCAGGCCCGCCTCGGTCGCGAGGATCTGGACCGCCTCCATGAATCCCACGTTCTCGGTCTCCTGCACGAAGGAGATGGCGTCGCCCTTGGCGTGGCAGCCGAAGCAGTAATAGAACCCCTTGCGGTCATCGACGTGAAAGCTGGGGGACTTTTCCTGGTGAAACGGGCACGGCGCCCACATGTCGCCCTTGCCTTGATTGGACTTCTTGGCATCCCAGATGACCTTGCGCCCGACGACCTGCGACAGCGACAGGCGGGTGCGCAATTCGTCGATGAAACCGGGGGGCAATGACATGGGCGTAGTATCGCGGCTGGGCAGGCGGGAGTCGAGAGGGTGCCGGGGATGACGCTGGTGCTGCATGGGGGCCAGCCCCCCGGCTGCGCCGTCCCCCGGGATATTTTTGACCAGAAGAATGCGGACGGGCGTCTTGGGTTCAGGTCGGTGTCGGGCGCCAAACGGCGCGGGGTTCAGGGCCGGCTTGGGGCGGGGGCCGCCGTGGATGGTCCGGCGATCAATCCTCGCGCAGCGGCATCAGGAAATGGCCGGTGGCCTGCGCGAACAGGCGTGCGCGGTTGTCCTGCCACGCCTCTACATGGACCGAGGCATAGCGGCGGCCGGAGCGGTTCACGCGGGCGCGGGCATAGGCGTCGCGCGGCAGGCCGGATCGCAGGTAGTCGATGTTGAAGTCGATGGTCTTGGGCAGGCGGCGCAGGGGGGCGGCGGCCGTTTCGGTTGCGGCGGGCGTCGTGCCACCGGCCTCCATGTCCTCCCAGATCATGACCCAGCTCAGTTCGACGATGGCCGCCACTTCGAGGAAGGCGGCGGTGACGCCGCCGTGCAGCGCGGGGATCGCGGGGTTGCCGATCAACATGTCCGCGTATGGCAGCACCGCCGTCAGCTCATCGCCATGACGCTCGAACCGGATGCCGAGGAACCGGATGTAGGGCACACCCGCGACGAGGCGCTGCAGCGTCGTGTCGCGGCGCTGCTTGACCACCTGCACGGGTTCGGGGGGGCGACGGGGGGTCATGTCGCCGTTCCTGTCGCCGGCCGCGACGCTGCGGGGCGTTCGACGGTGAACGCGCCCGTGGCACTGGCGACGGGGCGCGCGGTGTCGTCGTCGAGTGCCACGGCCCGCACGAAGGCGACCGACCTGGTCACGTGATAGCAGGTGGCGCGGGCGGTGATCGTCTGGCCGGGGGTGGCGGGGCGCATGTAGTCGATGCGCAGGTCGATGGTCGCCGTGCCCATGCCCGCCGCCGGGTGCACCATGACGGCCGCCCCGCAGCAGGTGTCCATCAGCGCCGACACGGCACCGCCATGGATCACCCCCGTCTCGGGATCGCCGACGAGGCGGTCGTCGTAGGGCATGGTGATGGTCGCCTCGCCCTCGCCCACCTCGGTCAGGGTCATCGAGAGCGCCGCCGCATGGGGGATCATCGCGATGAACTGTCCCGCCGCCCGCAGGCGACGGTCCGCCTGGCGGCGATCGTCCTGCCCGGAGGCGATGAGCCGGGGATCGAGTGGCACCTGTGGGGCATCGGTCATGGCGGGGGCCTTTCGCTGGTCGCGGCCAAATTGGCACTTGCGAAGGCGGGCGCAACCCCTATGTTCCGCTTTGAGAATAAGTCGCAACTGCAAACAGCCGCATCTGAAAGTGGTCCACACCGACATGCCTGCCACATCGGCCATCGCCACGCCTTCGGGTCCGAATTCACCTTCCGACACAGCGCAGGCACCGGGCTGGCGGCGCCGCACGATCGGCCCGTTCCGGTTGCCGCGTCTGATCGTGGCGCTGTCGCTGCTGGCGCTGGCACTGGCACCGGGATCGCTGGGGGCATTGACGCGCGGCCTGATGACCGACGCCTTCGTGCAGGTGTCGGCCTTCGTCGCGGCGACGCTGATCCTGTTCTACGGCGCCGAGCGGGTCTTCCGCTTCAACATCGGCGACACGCTGAGCAATGCCCGCGGCTGGCAGGTGCCGATGGCGGCGCTGCTTGGTGTGACGCCCGGTTGCGGTGGCGCGGTGATGGTCGTCGCAGCCTACAGTTCCGGCCACGTGCGGTTCGGCGCGGTGGTGGCGACGCTGACGGCGACCATGGGCGATGCGGCCTTCCTGCTGATCGCCACGCGGCCCGACGCGGCGCTGGTGGTGCTGCCGTTGTCCTTCGTCGCGGGCATCGTCAGCGGCTGGATCGTCGATGCCCTGCCCGGTCACGACCGCCCGGCGCGCAAGGTCGGCACCGGCGCGCTGGCCCCCCTGATCGGGCGTACCCGCTTGCAGGACATCGCTTACGGACTGTTCGCCCTGCCCGGTCTGGTGATCGGCGTCACGCAGGTGATGGGCGGCGACGTTGCGGCAATCTTTGGCCCACTGCTGCCCATCGTGGGCCTTGGCGGCACGGCGGTCGGCCTGTTCATCTGGTCGACCTCGCGCCTGCAGGCCATGACCAACGACCGCGACGCGCCCGTCACGCGCATGGCCGAGGAGACCGCCTTCATCTCGGTCTGGGTGATCTGGGCCTATCTCGGCTACGATTACCTCGTCGCCTACGGCGGCTTCGATCTGGAGGCCGTGTTCAGCGCGGTGGGTCCGCTGTTGCCGCTGATGGGCGTGCTGGTGGGCCTCGTGCCGGGGTGCGGGCCGCAGGTGCTGGTGACGACCCTGTATGTCGGCGGCGTGATTCCGTTCGCGGCCCTGATGGGCAACGCGATTTCGAACGACGGGGATGCGCTGTTTCCGGCCATCGCACTGGACCCGGGGGCCGCGATGCGGGCCACCATCTATACCACGGTGCCGGCGCTGATCCTGGCCTACGGGTTCCACTGGCTCGCCCCGGGCTTCATGAACTAACGCGACGCTGAACCGACGCTGGCCGATTGCCCTGCCCCGGACGCACCGCTAGGCTATGGATCAAAGGAGCATTCCATGCCCGACAGCCGACTGTCCTTCAAGGAGATGTGCACGCGTTTCGACGTCACGCCGCGGACCCTGCGCTATTACGAATACATCGAGCTGCTGACGCCAGAGCGCGAAGGGCGTGCGCGGTTCTATGGGGCCCGCGAACTGGCGCGGATGACCCTCATCTTGCGCGGACGCCGCTTCGGCTTTGCGCTGGAGGATATCCGTCAGTGGCTGCTGATCTACGAGAAGGAAGGCACCACCGCCCAGATGCAGGCCTGGGTCACGATGGCCGACCGCCAGATGGCGGAACTGGCCGAACAGCGCCGCCAGCTCGACGAGACGATGGCCGAGTTGCAGCGTCTGCGCGACGAGACGGCCGCCACGCTGGGCTGACGCCGCGTCAGATGTTGCGCAGCGCGGCCCGCATCTTGCGTGACCTTTCGTCAGCGGTTTTCTGACGTGACGTTATGTTTACGTTAACGTCAACGTTCGTTGTATGATCCGGATATAGCGCCGATCTGGTGTCCATGACCGCCAGACGGAGAACGAAACGATGACGACCCAAGACACACACCAGCACGCATCCGGCCAGACCAAATCGGATCAGACCAAATCGGGCCAGACCAAACACAGCCAGACGAAGGCCGCCGACACCATGAACATCCGCGAGATGTGCGATGCCTTCGACGTGACGCCGCGCACCCTGCGCTTCTACGAGGCCAAGGAACTGCTGTTCCCGATCCGCGAGGGCCAGCGCCGCCTGTTCACCCGGTCCGACCGGGCGCGGTTGAAGCTGATCCTGCGCGGCAAGCGCTTCGGCTTCAGCCTCGAGGAGATCCGGCAACTGCTGGACCTCTATGCAATGGGCGACGGGCAGTTGACGCAACTGAGCCAGTCGCATGCGCTGGCCGAAAAGCACCTGGCCTACATGCTGGCCCAGCGGGCGGAGCTGGACGAGGCCATCGCGGAGCTGAAGGCTCAGATGGACTGGGGTGCAGCCAAACTGAAAGAGATCGCGGCGCAACGCAACAGCGCCGCCTGACACCACAACGCGCAGACCCCTGCGCCCTGCAGACACGCCAAGGGAGTGACACCATGCCAAGCTATACCGCCCCGCTGAAGGACTATCAGTTCGTGCTGCACGACGTGCTGCAGGTGTCCCAGCAGGACATCCCCGGTTTCGCGGACCTCGACCGCGACTTCACATCCGCCGTGCTGGAGGAGGTGGGCAAGCTGTCGTCCAACGTGCTGCAGCCGCTGAACGCGGTGGGCGATATCGAGGGCTGCCATCTGGAAAACGGCGTGGTACGCACGCCCACGGGCTTCAAGGCGGCCTTCGATCAGGTCCGCGAAGGCGGCTGGACCGCGCTCGACGCGGAAGAGCAGTATGGCGGCCAGGGCCTGCCCTACGTCATGCACACGGCGGCGAACGAGCCCATGGTCAGCGCCAACATGGCGTTCAACATGTATCAGGGTCTGACCCACGGTGCCTATTCCGCGATCCTCGCCCACGGGTCGGACGCGCAGAAGGACATGTTCCTGCCCAAGCTCGCGTCCTGCGAATGGACCGGCACGATGAACCTGACGGAACCGCATTGCGGCACCGATCTGGGCCTGATGCGCACCAAGGCGGTGCCGCAGGACGACGGCCCTTACCGCGTCACGGGACAGAAGATCTTCATCTCGGCCGGTGACCACGATCTGGCGGACAACATCATCCATCTGGTGCTGGCCAAGATCCCCGGCGGCCCGGACGGCATCAAGGGCGTCTCGCTCTTCATCGTGCCCAAGTTCATCGTGAAGGACGACGGCACCCTGGGCGATCGCAACGGCGTCAGCGTCGGCAAGATCGAAGAGAAGATGGGGATCCACGGCAACTCCACCTGCGTCATGAACTACGACGAGGCCGTGGGTTACCTGATCGGCGAGGCGCACAAGGGGATGCGCGCGATGTTCGTCATGATGAACGAGGCGCGTCTGGGCGTGGGCCTGCAGGGCTATTCGCAGTCCGAAGTCGCGTATCAGAACGCCGTGGCCTATGCCAACGACCGCCTGCAGGGCCGTGCCGTGACCGGCGCTCAGAACCCCGCAGGGCCCGCCGACCCATTGATCGTGCACCCGGACATCCGCCGCAACCTGATGGACCAGAAGTCCTTCAACGAAGGCGCGCGGGCCTTCACGTTCTGGGGCGCGATGCTGCTGGATAAGGCACACAAGACCGGCGACAAGGATGCCGAAGGTCTGGTGTCGCTGATGACGCCCGTCATCAAGGGCTTCCTGACCGACAAGGGCTTCGAGTATGCCACCGCCGCCCAGCAGGTCTACGGCGGCCACGGCTATATCGAGGAATGGGGCATGTCCCAGTTCGCCCGGGACGCCCGGATCGCCATGATCTACGAAGGCGCCAACGGCGTGCAGGCGCTCGACCTCGTGGGCCGCAAGCTGGCGTTGGACGGCGGCAAGCACCTGATGGGCTTCTTCGAGATGATCAAGACCTTCATCAAGGACAACGAGGGCAACGAGGGTCTCGAGAAGGACTTCCTCGACCCCCTGAAGGCCGCGAGCAAGGACATGCAGGCGGCGGCGATGTACTTCATGGGGTCCATGAAGAACCCGAACAATGCGCTGTCGGGATCCTACGACTTCATGCACCTGATGGGGCATGTGTGTCTGGGCTACATGTGGGCCCGCAGCGCCAAGGCCGCGATGGCGGCTTTGGAGGGCAATGCCGCCGACACCGCGTTCTACGAGACCAAGATCGCGACCGGGCGCTACTACATGGCGCGGCAACTGCCGGCGACGGCGTTGCATCTGGCGCGCATCAACACCGGCGCCGGGACGGTGATGGCACTGGACGCCGCGCAGTTCTGAGACGGGTGGCGGCGGGGTCCGCCCCGCCCTACCCTCTCGCAGGACACGATGAGGCCAAGGAGATTCCGCGATGCCCAAACGCCTGCGCCTGACCCGCCGTTTTCCGGTCGCCATGACCGAGGACGGCTACCGCCGCCTCAAGAAATTCGCCCGCGATGCCGGACTGGACGAAGGCGAGGCGCTGTCGTTCCTGTTCGAGAACTTCGACTCTGTGCTGGATCAGGACACGTTCGGCCACCGGTTGCGGTTGTTCAATGCCGAACTGGAGGCGCGCAAGACGTGATGGTGGGATGGGCCGGGATGGCGGGACGCCTCCCGCGGGGGAGTATTTCCCAAAAAGCGAGGACATCCAATGTGGCCCGATCCGCAGAGAGTTCCCCAACCCCGTCGGGAGAGGCGCAGCACGACGGACCGGGTCCTCGCTTTTTACGGTCATCGGCTCTCCAGCTTGTACCGTGACACCATTTTGCCGCGACGCGGTTAACGGCTGGTAAAGCAGGCCAGGTCCTGTCCTCGCTTTTTCAGAAATACTCAAAACATCGCGCCGCAGGCGCGACCGACCGAGAGGACCGACATGACGATCCAGCTCTATTGCTTCGGCGAAAGCGGCAATGCCTACAAAGCGGCGCTGACCATGACGCTGGCGGGGGTCGCGTGGACGCCGGTCTTCGTCGACTTCTTCAACGGTGGCACGCGGACGCCCGCGTTCCGGTCGCTCAACGTCATGGGCGAGGTGCCGGTGATGGTGGATGGTGATCTTGTCATCTCCCAGTCGGCGGTCATTCAGGACTACATCACGTCCAAGACCAGCAAGCTGGGGGGCCGCAGCGCCGACCAGCGGCGCGAGATCCTGCGCTGGATGTTCTTCGACAACCACAAGGTCAGCGGCGTGGCCGGGACGTTGCGGTTCAACACCAACTTCCTGCCCGAGGACAAGCGCAACGCGGACGTGAACGCCTTTCTTCTGATGCGGCTGAAGTCGGCGCTGAAGGTGATGGAGGTGCACTTGACGGGCCGCGACTGGCTCGCGGGCGACGCCCTGACCGTCGCGGACATCGCCTGCTGCGGCTATCTGTTCTACACCGAGCCCTTCGGCTTCGACCGCGCGGAATTTCCCCATGTGGACGCGTGGCTGGACCGCATCGCGGCCACGCCCGGCTGGGCCCACCCCTATGACCTGATGCCGCGGGCCCTGCCCGCCGCCTGACCCGACCTGACCAGAAGGACCAGATCCATGACCGAAGCCTATATCTATGACGCCGTGCGCACCCCCCGCGGCAAGGGCCGCGCCGACGGTGCCCTGCACGAGGTGACCTCCGCCCGCCTATCAGCAGGCATCCTGAACGCGCTGAAAGAGCGCAACGACCTGCAGGGCCACGCGGTCGAGGATGTGATCTGGGGCAACGTCACGCAGGTCGGCGAACAGGGCGGCTGCCTCGCGCGGACGGCCGTGCTCGCCTCCGACCTCGACCAGTCGATCCCGGGGCTTGCGATCAACCGCTTTTGCGCATCCGGCATGGAGGCGGTGAACCTCGCCGCCAACCAGATCCGCGGCGGGGCGGGACAAGCCTATATCGCCGGCGGGGTCGAGATGATGGGCCGTGTCGCCATGGGCAGCGACGGGGCGGCGATCGCCGTGGACCCCAGCATCGCCATGGACACCTATTTCGTGCCACAGGGCATCTCGGCCGACATCATCGCCACCGAATACGGCTTCACCCGCGACGACGCGGATGCGCTGGCGGTGGAATCCCAGCGGCGCGCCAAAGCGGCCTGGGACGATGGCCGTTTTGAGAGGTCCATTGTCCCCGTACGCGACATGAACGGTCTGACCATCCTCGGCCATGACGAGTTCATGCGCCCCGGCACCGACATGCAGAGCCTCGGCGCGCTGAAGGCCAGCTTCAAGGACATGGGCGAGACGATGCCCGGTTTCGACAAGGTGGCGCTGATGAAGTATCCCCACCTCGAGCGGATCAACCACATCCACCACGCGGGCAACTCCTCGGGTATCGTGGACGGGTCCGCAGGCGTGCTGATCGGGTCCAAAGAGTGGGGCGAGGCCATGGGCCTGAAGCCCCGCGCCGTGATCCGCGCCACCGCCAAGATCGGCACCGATCCCACGATCATGCTGACCGGGCCGGTGCCGGTGACGGAAAAGATCCTTGCCGACAGCGGCATGAGCATCTCGGACATCGACCTGTTCGAAGTGAACGAGGCCTTCGCCTCGGTCGTTCTGCGCTTCATGCAGCGGTTTGACGTGGACGCGGACAAGGTCAACGTGAACGGCGGGTCCATCGCCATGGGCCACCCGCTGGGTGCCACCGGGGCGATCATCATCGGCACGCTCCTGGACGAGCTGGAGCGGACAGGCAAATCCACCGGTCTCGCCACATTGTGCATCGCATCCGGCATGGGTGCGGCCACGATCATCGAACGCGTCTGAAGCATGTCCGCTACGCTTCTGCAGGATTGGCTCGACCGGGTTGCGGCCCTCGTCTTTGCCGACGACTTCGACGGATGGGCCGATACGATGGGCCAGCCGCTGCTGGTGGTCAATCCTGTTGGACGGTCTAGCATCGTCACGCGCGACCAGTTGCGGGACAAGTTCGCGCTGTGGCGGTCGATGTTCGACACTCTCCGGGTCACGCACATGATCCGCACGGCGCACGACAGCGTCGGACTGGACGACGACCGTCTTGCCGGGACCTATTCCACCGACCTGCTGAGCAACGGTCACAGGGTCATGCCGCGGTTCGCATCCACCATCATCCTGACCCGTCAGGACGGCATCTGGCGCGCCACGGAACTCAGCAGCGGCATGGCCCCCACCTATCGCCACCTGATCCATACCGATACACCACCTTCCGCCGCAGGGACGACAGGCCCGGCTGCGACACCGACACAAGGGAGAGACACATGACCGATTTCACCATGGCCACCGGCGCGGATGGCGTCGCCGTAATCACCTGGGACACCATCGGCAAGTCCATGAACGTGATGAGCCAGCAGGGCTTCGCCGATCTGGACGCCCTCGTGGCGCAGGCACTGGACGATGCCGCTGTGAAGGGCATCGTCATCACCTCCGGCAAGGCCGGCAGCTTTGCGGGTGGGATGGACCTGAACATCATCGCCCGGATGCGCGACGACAGCGACGATCCCGCGCAGGGCATCTTCGACGGCGTGATGGCGATGCACGCCGTGCTGCGCCGGATCGAGCGTGCGGGCATGGACCCCAAGACGCTGAAGGGCGGCAAGCCGATCGCCGCCGCCCTGCCCGGCACGGCGCTGGGCATCGGTCTGGAAATTCCGCTGGCCTGTCACCGCATCTTTGCCGCCGACAACGCCCGCGCCAAGATCGGCCTGCCGGAAATCATGGTCGGCATCTTTCCGGGCGCCGGCGGCACCACGCGGATCAGCCGCAAGCTGGGCGCCATGGCGGCCAGTCCGCTGCTGCTGCAGGGCAAGCTGAACGATCCCAAGGCCGCCATGCGCGCGGGCATCGTGGACGAGGTCGTGGCCCCGGAAGAGCTGCTGGACAGAGCCAAGGCCTGGGTGCTGTCCGCAAAGGATGCCGACATCGTGAAGCCGTGGGACCAGAAGGGCTACAAGATGCCCGGCGGTGCCCCCTATCACCCCGCAGGCTTCATGACCTTCGTCGGTGCATCCGCCATGGTGAACGGCAACACGATGGGCGTCTATCCGGCGGCCAAGGCGCTGTTGAGCGCGGTCTATGAAGGCGCGATGGTGCCTTTTGATACCGCGCTGAAGATCGAGGCGCGTTGGTTCACCCATGTGCTGCTGAACCCGTCGTCGTCGGCGATGATCCGCAGCCTGTTCATCAACAAGGAAGCGCTGGAGAAGGGTGCTAACCGTCCCGACGTGCCCGACCAGAAGGTGCGCAAGGTCGGCGTCATCGGCGCCGGCATGATGGGGGCTGGCATCGCGCTGGTGTCGGCCATGGCCGGCATCGCGGTCGTGCTGATCGACGCAAGTCAGGAGTCCGCGGACAAGGGCAAGGCCTACACCGCCGACCACATGGACAAGGGCATCGCGCGCAAGAAGGCCACGCCCGAGAAGAAGGACGAAGTCCTCGCATTGATCGAGGCGACCACCGACTATGCGGCATTGAAGGACTGCGACCTGATCGTGGAGGCGGTGTTCGAGGACATGGGCGTGAAGGCCGACGTGACGAAGAAGGTGCAGGCCGTCACCGGCCCCAACTGCATCTTCGCCACCAACACCTCGACCCTGCCAATCACGGAACTGGCCGCTGCCGCCAATGACGCGGAAAAGTTCATCGGCATCCACTTCTTCAGCCCCGTGGACAAGATGAACCTGGTGGAAATCATCCGCGGCAAGGGCACCGGCGATGTCGCAGTGGCCAAGGCGCTGGATTTCGTGCGCCAGATCCGCAAGACGCCGATCGTGGTGAACGATGCGCGGTTCTTCTACGCGAACCGTTGCATCATCCCCTACATCAACGAAGGCATCCGCATGGTCGCCGAGGGCGTCAGCCCCGTGCTGATCGAGAATGCGGCCAAGCTGGTCGGCATGCCCTTGGGCCCGCTGCAATTGGTGGACGAGACCAGCATCGACCTTGGCGTGAAGATCGCCAAGGCCACCAAGGCCGCGATGGGCGACGCCTATCCGGACGGTGCGGTGGACGATGTGCTGTTCGCCATGGCCGACCAAGGCCGCATGGGTCGCAAGTCGAAGTCGGGCTTCTACGCCTATGACGACGCGGGCAAGCGGCTGGGCCTGTGGGAGGAGTTGGCGACGCAATACCCGGTGGCGGACGACCAGCCCGATCTGGTGACCGTGCAGCACCGCCTGCTCTTCGCACAGGTGCTGGAGGCGGTGCGCGCGCTGGAGGATGGCGTGCTGACCGATATCCGCGAAGGCGACGTGGGCGCGATCCTCGGCTGGGGCTTCGCCCCGTGGTCGGGCGGCCCGTTCAGCTGGCTCGACATCATCGGCGCCCCCTATGCGGCGGAACAATGCGACCAGTTGCAGGCGGCCTATGGCGACCGCTTCGCCTGCCCCGCCCTGCTGCGCGAGATGGCCGACAAGGGGCAAAGCTTCTACGGCCGCTTCGGTCAGGGTGCCGCCAAGGCAGCCTGAGGCTTTCCCCGAGTTGATCCAACAGGCCCGGCTCCCGTGATCGGGGCCGGGCCTTTTGCTGCGCGGACGGCCAGCTTTGTGCCGGATGCGGGCTGAGCGCGACGGCAAAGAGCGCGATCTTTGGCCGCCCGGGAACGGCGCTATGGCGAGGAGCAGCACGCGCACCCGCAATACTCGCCCAACGAACGCGTCAAGGCGTGATGCCTCGGTGCCGTATGTCAGTCAGACCGGTGATCAGGAATGGTGCCCCCACACGGACTCGAACCGCGGACCTACTGATTACAAATCAGTTGCTCTACCAGCTGAGCTATAGGGGCACTGGGGGCGGTTTAGCGTGGGTCCGGTGGCCGCACAAGAGGGGTTTGCACGCACCGCGACACGGATCTTCAGCGGTTCGCGCGGGCGAGCAGCAGCACCGCGCACAGACCCACAGCGCAGATCACCAGCGCCGCCGGTGCCGCCTCGGCCAGATTCTCGAGGCTGGCCTTGGCATAGACCCGCGTGGACAGCGTCTCGCGGTTGTAGAGCATCAGGGTCGCGGGCAGTTCCTTGACCGCATCGACGAAGGTCAGCAGCAGCGCGGAGCCGACGCTGGCACGGATCAGCGGCAGGTGCACGGCCCGCAGCACGGCCCCCGGCGACCGGCCCAGCGACCGCGCCGCCATCGGCAGGCTGGCCGGCACCCGGCCAAGGGCCGCATCCGCCGCCCCCTGCGAGATCGCGAAGAACCGCACCACATAGGCCAGCACCAGCACCCCGGCGCTGCCCGTCAGCAGCAGACCCGGATCGGTCCCCGTCACAGCCAGGATCAGATCGGCCAGCCGGTTGTCGAACGCCGCCATCGGCACGAGGATGCCCAGCGCCAGCACCGCCCCCGGTGCGGCATAGCCAATGGCCGACACCGGCAGCAGCAGCTTGGGCAGCCGGTGGCCCGACAGACGTGTGCCATAGACCATGAACACCCCGGCCAGCACCGCGATGGCGGACGCGGTGCCGCAGACGACCAGCGTGCGGACCAGCGCCTGTGCCAGACCGGGTGCGGTCCACTGCGCCGCCGACAGCGCATGGCTGCCCAGCACCGCCACCGGCAGCACGAACCCCACCAGCACCGGCAACGCGCAAACCGCCGTCGCGACCCACGCCCCCGGCCCCGAAAGCTGCGCGGGCGTGACCGGGCGCACGTTGCGGGCCGATCCGGCGAACCGGGCGCTACGACGCGTCGCCCGTTCCAGCCCCACCAGCATCACGATGACCGCAAGGATCACGCAGGCGATCTGCGCAGCCCCACCCAGATTGCCGCCCTGCCGCCAGACCGAGAAGATGCCCGTCGTCAGGGTCTGCACGGCGAAATAGTCCACCGTGCCGAAATCGTTGACCGTCTCCATCATCACGACGGCCGTGCCTGCGACGATGGCAGGCCGCGCCAGCGGCAGGCCGACGCGCCAGAACCGCGCGACCGGCCCGGCCCCCAGCGCGCGCGCCACCTCGAAGCCCGCACCGCTCTGCTCCCGGAACGCCGCGCGGGCCAGCAGATAGACGTAAGGCGTCAGCGCCGCACCGATCACGAGGATCGCCGCACCACGCGTCCGGATCTGCGGGAACCAGTAGTCGCGCGAATCCGCCCAGCCGAAGGTCGCGCGCAGGCCGGTCTGCACCGGCCCCGCATAATCGAGGAAATCGACCAGCGCATAGGCCCCCACATAGGCGGGCACCGCCAGCGGCATCAGCAGCGCCCATTGCAGCCACGCACGCCCCGGAAAGCGGTACATGACGACCAGCCACGCGGTCACGGTGCCGACCACAGCCGTCAGCGCACCGGTGCCCAGCATCATTACCAGCGTGTTGCCCATGTAACGGGGCAGCGTCGTGGACAGCAGATGGGGCCAGATGTTCTCGGTCGGGTTCAGGGCGAACCAGATCACCGCCACGATGGGCGCGATCGTCACGACGGCGACCAGCACGGCACCCGCCGACCACGGGTCCATCCTGACCCCGCGCGGGGGCCGTTGCGGCGGACGCGGCGTGGGTCCGGGGTGCATGATCTGCTGCGACATGGTCCCAGCGGCTAGCGGAAACCGGTTCCACTGTCCATGAATCAAGCTATGCTGTGCGGCGAAACGCCCCTTCCGCGCGACAGGACCACCATGGAAATCGCCTTGCACATCGGTGCCAACTGCACCGATCAGGACATGCTGCTGAAGTCGATCCTCAAGAACGGCGACGTGATGGCGGCGCACAACGTGGGCGCCCCCGGCCCCGGCAAGTATCGCCGCTTGCTGCGCGAGACGATTCAGGTGCTGAACGGCAGCACGCCCGGGCCGGATGCGCGGCAGATCCTGCTCGACTCGATCGTGGGCGACGCCGTGCCGGACCGGCTGGTGCTGAGCAACACCAACTTCATCTGCATCCCCAACCGCATCTTCGAGAACGGATTGTTCTATCCGCAGGCCGAGTTCAAGCTGCGCGGCATGATGCAGCTGTTCCCGCAGGACGAGTTCGACATTTATCTGGCGCTGCGCGATCCGGCGACGTTCCTGCCCGACGCCTATGCGCGGTCCAAGGCCGAAAGCTATGCCGCGTTCCTGCAGGGGCATGATCCGCACAACCTGCAATGGTCCGATCTGGTGCGCCGCATCAGACGCATCGCCCCGCAGGCGGCCCTGACCGTCTGGTGCAACGAGGATACGCCGCTGATCTGGTCCGAACTGGTGCGCGATATCGCGGGCCTCGACCATGACGTAAAGATCACCGGCGGGTTCGACCTGTTGGCCACGATCATGTCGCAGGAGGGGATGGGGCGCCTGCTTGCCTATCTGCGGGCGCATCCGCCGCGTAACGATGCCCACAAGCGGCAGGTCATCGCCGCCTTCCTCGACAAATACGCACGCGATGACGTGGTGGACGAGACGGTGGATCTGCCGGGCATGACGGCGGACGACGTGGCGGACCTGTCGGCGGCCTATGACGAGGATGTGGCCCTGATCGCCGGGATGCCTGACGTGACCTTCGTGGCCCCCTGAGGGGCTGCGCTGACGCACCATCACGCGTCGGGGTGCGCGGCTGCGGCGCACCCGTCACCGCGTTGCGTCAGCTCATGCCGAGGGCGGCGAGATAGATCTCGAGCACGGCCTCTTCCTCGTCCAGATCGTCCTTGTCGCGCTTGCGCATGGCGATGATCTTGCGCAGCACCTTCACGTCGTAGCCACGGCCCTTGGCCTCGGCCATGACTTCCTTCTGCGCTTCGGCGATGTCCTTCTTTTCCGCCTCCAACCGCTCGAATCGTTCGATGAACTGGCGCAGCTCCTCGCCGGCGACGTTATCGGAGGGAAGGCTGGCGGTATCGGACATGGGCGGCTCCTGCGCGGCGGACTAGGGGTCCGTCCTAGCCTGCGGTCCGAATCCTTGCAAGGTCGGATGCCTTGCACGGCGCGCCCCGACACGGTAACGCCGCTACAGCGGTTGGAGGAATGGCATGACGGTTCTGATCTGGGTGGGTGCCGCGATATCGGTGCTGGGGCTGGCCGGCGTGGTCTGGTCCATCGTCGGCGTGGCACGGGCGCGGCGGCAGGGGCTGGACGACGCGGCGCTGCGCGCACGGATCGGCCGGATGATGCCGGTGAACCTCGCCTCGTTCATGTCGGCGATGCTGGGCCTGATGATGGTGCTGGTCGGCGTGATCCTGAGCTGACGCCACCGCACCAGCCGGGTGCATGGACGCGGTGCCAAGCGACTGGACGCAGGTCCCGTGCGCGGCTACCAAGTCGCCATGGATATACGCAACATCACCCCCGACTATGCCGTCAGCCCGCAGATCGACGTGGCCGACGTGCCCGCGATCAAGGCCGCAGGGTTCGACACCGTCATCTGCAACCGTCCCGACGCCGAAGTGCCCCCGGACCAGCAGGCCCCAGCCCTGCAGGCCGCGGTCGAGGCGGCGGGCATGACTTTCGTGCTGAACCCGGTGACCCATCACGGGCTGGACGACGACATGGTGACAGCCCAGAGCGAGGCCGCAGGCCATGGCAAAACGCTGGCCTACTGCGCGTCCGGCACCCGGTCCACCATCGTCTGGGCGCTGGGACAGGCGGGTCATCAACCGCCCGATGCCATCATCGCCGCAGCCTCGGTCGCGGGTTATGACATCGCAGGTCTGCGCGGCAGGCTGGGCGACGCGGACTGATCCGCGCCCGCCGGCATGGCGGCCACCGCGACCTTCGGTGCTGCGCAGCGCGGTGGGATGTGCGGTCCGCAGTCCTGTCGCGGCAGGCCGAAGTGCGGCGGCGATCGGTGCATCGCTGACCGCGCGGCTGACCAAGGTCCTGCCAGCATGGCGGGGGCCCCGCCTTTGGTCGCCGAAAAGAGTGCCGCATGCGCCAGTGGCGGTTGCCTGACACATACAGGATCATGCGGGCGACCTGCCGATCGCTCGCGTTGCGACCCGACCCGAACCGTCAACACTTGTCCCATGTCGGCAAAAGCCCGGCTGCTGGGTGCGGCCCGACCCGGTTCAGGACACGGGATCGCCGGTGCTGACCTGCAGGTCCAGTTGCACCACCGGACTGTCGGTGGCGCGGGTCCTGATCGTGCGCACCGCTGCCGGATCGCCGGACCTGCCGTGGCCGGTTGGCGCATCGGACATCTCTGTCATCGCTAGATCCACCATCGGCACCGTGTCGGCGCTGTGCTGGACCCGCACGGCGACGTGGCCCCCGATCTGGCCCAGCCGGCCCCGCGCGACGGTCCGGCCAAGGGGATCCTCCAGCCGCACCATCCCCACCGTGCACCCCTGAAGCGGCAGGATCTGTCCGATGTCCATGGCCGTCAGAACGGCGGCAGGAACGGTCATGCGGTGCAGCACCGCATCCAGCCGCGCCGGGGCGGCCAGAACGGCCGTGCGGAACCGATCGTGCCAGTCGGCGGCCCGGTCGGCGCCCCGGTCGGCCGCCCGGTCCTGACGCCCCCCCGGCACCGCCGCCGTCCCCGCCTGCGGCGGCAGGGCCAGCATCAGCTGCCCCGGCCGGTCGGCGTCGCCGCAGCTCAGCGACAGCGTGATCCGGCGATAGAACTGATCCGCCAATTCGAACCCCGCTGCGCGCGGCGTGTCGAAACGGGTGCCGAGGACGGCCCCCTGCATCCATCCATCCAGCGCGGTGCGGATTGTCGTCTCCTCCATCTCGGCCAGGATCTGGATCAGCAGGGGCTGGGCCAGCGTCCCTTCGGTGCGGGTGACGGGGCGCAGGTCCGGCGAGCCGGGCGCAATCCGGCCCGTCGTCAACATCTCGATCTGGGCGGACACCAGCCCCGCGTCGCAACCGATCAATCCGCAGACAGCACCGTCGCGCATCAGCGCCAGCAGCAGCATGTCACCGCCGCAATCGGCCAGCAGGCGATCCAGCGGCAACACCAGTTCGGCCACCTGCCCCACCGTCACGGTCAGTCCCGTCGTGGCCTGCGCCGCACGTTCCACGGCCAGCCGCACAGCCCGGGACGCCGTCAGCGGCACATCGGGCACATCGGGTGCCCTGCGCCGCGTCATCCGGCCTAGCACACCTGCACCTGTCGCCATGGTCATTCCGACGGCCCCCCATTCGCACATATCCACATGACGCCTGTCTGACGCAAAATGGTTGACGGTGTGCTTACGCCGCGGGGCCAGCCATCACGCCGACCGGGCCGACGGACCGGGATCGGCAGCCGCCATCTCATCGACGTGCGCTGGCACCGTGACACGGAAACACGCGCCCTGCGGCTGCACGACATAGGCGATGTCTCCGCCGAGACGGCCCATGATCTCGCGGCAGATGGCCAGCCCCAGCCCTGCGCCACCGGCGCGCGACGAATCGCCCAGCCGCGAGAATTTCTCAAAGATCACGGCCCGGTCCTGTGCGGCGATGCCGCGACCGTTGTCGCTGAAATCGACGCTAACCGCCCTGCCTGCATCCCTGACGCGGATCATCAGCGCAGGAGCCGCCGCATCGCAATACTTCGACGCATTGGCGATCAGGTTGATGAAGACCTGCGCCAGACGGTCGAGGTCTGTGTCCAGCCAGACCGCCTCGGCGGTCCGGTCGCGCAGGATCTGCAACCCGGCGACCCGGTCCGCACCCCGCGACACCCCCGCCGCCGCCACGGCGCGGTCCAGCAGGTCGTCCAGCCGCCCATGCTGCATGTGCAGCGTCACTTGACCGTTTTCCAGCACAGACAGATCCAGCAGGTCATCCAGCAGTCGCGTCAGACGCAGCGCCTCGGCGTTGATGATCCCCGCCATGCGCTGCGTGTCGGCGGGGCCGATCCCGCCCTCGCGCAGAATGTCGGAGAACGACCGGATCGAGGTCATCGGCGTGCGCAACTCGTGGCTGATCTGGGACAGGAACGCATCCTTCTGCACCGACAGGGCCATCAGCTTTGCATTCGCCTCGCGCAGCGCCTGCGCGGTGCGGTCCTGTTCGGCTGACTTCGCCTCGAGCTTGTTCGAGTATTCGAGGATCTGCGCCGTCTCGTCGGCGAGCGCGATCAGATCCTCGACGGTGACGGCGGCACCTTGCGTCAGTTGCGCGATCATCGCATGTGCGGTGGCCGCCCCGACAGAGCCTGCGAGTTCACGCTCCAGCCCTGCCACGAAGGCCGGTGTGACATCGGGCAGGCCATCGCTGCGCCCCTGTCGCGCCGCCTCCTGCGCAAAGATCGCCTGTGCCTGTGCCGCACCGAGGATGCGTTGCGACATGATCAGCAGATCCTCGGCGGCGACGGCGGACCTGGCCCAGGCGGGACCGCCTGCGGTGTGGTCGAAGACGTTGACGAAGGCGGCCCCCTGCAGGCGTTCTAGCGGCGCCGGGAACGACAGGACGGAACCCGCAAAGAACAAGCCGGTGTTCACCAGCAGCGACCAGAACAACCCGTGCAGCACCGGATCGACGCCCGTGATGCCGAACAGTGCCTCTGGCCGCAGCCACGACACACCGAAGGGGCCGTCCTGCATGACCGTGGCGGACATCACCGCGTCCAAGCCGAAACTGGGCAGGAACAGGCACCAGACCCAGACGCCGAACCCCGCGACCAGCCCGAGGATCGCCCCGGTGCGCGTCGCACCGCGCCAGAAGATGCCGCCCATCATCGCCGGCAGCACCTGGACCACGCCTGAAAACGACACAAGACCGATGGCCGCCAACGCCGTGCCGCCGCCCGACAGCCAGAAATAGAGGTAGCCCAGCGCCAGCACCCCACCGATCGACAACCGGCGCGCCAGCAGCACCACGCGCCGCACGTCGCCCGACATGGTGGCCCCCGGCGCGCGGCCCGCGCGCATCCAGACCGGCAGAACGATGTGATTCGACACCATCGTGGACAGGGCGATGGTCGCCACGATCACCATCGACGTGGCCGACGAGAAGCCGCCGAGGAACGACAACACCGCCAGCCCCTGCTGCCCAGACGCCAGCGGCAGGGTCAGGACGAACAGATCCGGGTTCGATCCCGGCGGCATCACCCGCAGGCCGACCACGGCGATCGGAATGACGAACAGGCTCATCAGCAGCAGATACAGGGGAAAGGCCCAGCTTGCGGTGGCCAGATGCCGTTCGTCCGCATTCTCGACCACCAGCACCTGAAACATGCGCGGCAGGCACAGGAACGCGGCACCCGAGAGGAAGATCAGCCCCGCCCAGCGGCTGCCCGACTGGGTCCAGTCGCTGATGGGCGACGTGCCGATCTCGGTCAGGATGGCGCCCACGCCGTCCGACAGGCCCCAGACGACGAAGATGCCGACGGCCAGCAGGGCGACCAGCTTGACCACCGCCTCGACCGCGATGGCGATGACGACGCCGTGGTGCCGCTCGTTCGCGTCGAGGTTGCGGGTGCCGAAGACGATGGTGAAGAGTGCGAGGCCCATCGCGATCCATACGGCGAAACGGTTGATCTCAGGCCCCGCCCAGTCGGCCCCGCCCGCAAGTGCGAAGACCTGGAACGACAGGGTGACGGACTGCAGCTGCAGGGCGATGTAGGGGGTCGCCGCCACGACCGACATGACCGTGACGATCACGCCGAGCGTGGTGGATTTGCCGTAGCGGGCCGAGATCAGGTCGGCGAGCGAGGTGATCCGCTGCGCCCGCCCGATCCGCACGAGCCGCCGCAGGATCCACCACCAGCCCACCATGACAAGGGTCGGGCCGAGGTAGATCGTCACGAACTCCAGCCCTGACCGTGCGGCGTAGCCCACGGCGCCGTAGAACGTCCAGGCGGTGCAGTAGATCGACAGCGACAGCGTATAGACGATGGGCAGGCGCAGCCAGCCGCCCTGCCCGCGCGACGCCTGCCGTTCCGCCATGAAGGCCACGACGAACAGGAACGCCACATAGGCCAGCGCCGCGACGATCAGGGCGTTGAACGACATCATCGGATCCGGGACCCGGCACCGGACCGCAGGCTAGCGCGGGGCATCCGCGTCCACCGCGACCGGCGTCAGACGGCGCGCGATCAGGGCCGCAAGCACGATCAGCAGCGCCCAGCCCGCGAACAGGAACACGACGGCGGCGGCGGTGCCGCCCGCCTCGTCCGGCTCTCGTCGCCACATCAGCGGCATCAGCCAGACGATCGCGCCCAGCACCGGCAGCATCCGCGCCGCATCCCGCAGGCGCCGCTGGCGATAGATGTCGCGCGCCAGGAACAGGCCCGGTCGCGACATGGGCGATGGGCGCACCGGCAGCGCCGACCGGCCGGCGGCGTGGTGCGTGCCGCCCCCGGCACCTGTCGCGGCGTCAGCACCAGTACCGTCACCGTTCCCGTGCACCGCCGCGTGCGTCACGTCAGGCATCCCGCACGACCCCTGCGTTGCAGGGCGGGATGGCAGGTGCCGCTGCGACGGCACCGGTGCCGGATGCGACGGTCGCCGTGGCTGCCGCACCATCGTGGCGCACGGCCAGCAGACGGCGCACCTCGGCGCAGATCGCGGCATTGGAGAACGGCTTGGTCATGAAGGCATCAGCACCCAGATCCGCCGCAAGGGCGCGGTCCTTGGCCTGCCCGCGTGCGGTCAGCATCAGCACGGGCAGGTCGGCGGTCGCGGCATCGGCACGCAGATCGCGCAGGATGTCATAGCCAGACCGGCCCGGCAGCATCACGTCGAGGACGATCATGTCGGGCCGCTGCGCGCGCACCTTGGCCATGGCCGTGGCCCCGTCCTGATGCGTGTGCACCGTGAACCCGTCGCGCGACAGAATGAAGCTGATGGCCTCGATGATGTTCGGCTCGTCCTCGATCAGCAGGACACGTCTGGCCATCGTGCAGCACTCCCCCCATCGCCCCCTAGCACCGGTGCGGCGCCGCGGTTGCGGCGCGGACCGGTGGGTGCACCGCCCCCTCCCCGGGGCGCTGCAACCTAGCGACTATCGCGGCGGATGCCTCAGGAGTCAAAGGCCTTGCTGAGCGTGACGCCAGCCGGTTCACGGCGCGCGGGACAATCGCCGCGCGGACACACGCGGCACCCGGCCCCCACAGGCACCGGCGGCACCGGACCGGGGGCCGCGTCGGGGCGCACCAGCATCACCGCCGCGATCAGCGGCGGCATGTGCGGGCCTGCGGGATGCGGGATGCTGTCGGCCACCGCATCGCACCACAGCCGCGTGCCTGCAGCCCCCGGCAACTGCACCTGCGCCGTCACGGGCCGCCCCGGCTGTCCGAGGGCGGTGAACACGGGCCACAGCGGACACAGGCCGCCCCGCACCCAGGCCACTCCCGGCAGCGGCTTTTTCAGGCGGATCGCCCCCGCCGCGTCGCAGATCAGCAGACCGAGGTCGCTGTCGGGCAGCACGGCCAGCCGCCGCATGACCTGCGACAGCGGGCGTCCCAGACGGGTCGCGACGCGCAGCGGATCGCATCCCTCGGCCCGCGCCACGGGACCGATCACGTCCAGCGGCAGCGCCAATGCGTCGGCCAGATAGGTGGCGTCGAAGGCCGCCAGCAGATCGCGCGCCGCCGGCGACACGGGCGGATCCAGCAAAGGGGTGCCGACAAAGCCGCCTTCCAGCGCGGGACGATGAAAGCCGGTGAGCGACAACACCTGTTCCATCTCGTCGGTCGGGGACAGGGCCGGCACCGGCCCCTCGGCCGGCGTGTCGAAATAGGCCGTCAGCGCGGCCGAGGTCTGGGCCAGCCGTTGCGCCTCGTCATGGATGTTGCGGTGGAACCGGGCCTGCCAATCGGCGTCCACCGGCCGGTCGCCGGTCAGGATCGCGGCGGTGGACTGGATCGCGGTGACGGCGGCGATGATGCCGTGCAGCGCCTCCGACAGCGCGGGATCGTGGGTCAGGCGGTCGGCCATCAGCCGTGTCCGCGCCTCGAGTGCGGCGGTCTGGCGGGCCTGTGCGGCGATCAGCCGGGCCCAGCCCGGATGTCGTGCGGCCAGATCGGCGGCCTGCCCAGGGTCCGCGCCCGTGTCGGGCTGGCCCACGGCGGCGGTCTGCATCTGTGCGATCAGGGCGGCGTCGGCACCGGCGGCCAGCGTCGCCGCCTCCAGCCCCAGTTCTGCGGCCAGCCGCCCCAGCAGCTTGCCGCCGATGCGGCGGCGGTCGTGTTCGATCAGGTTGAGGTAGCTGGCCGAAATGCCCGCCGCCTGCGCCAGATCGCGCTGGGCGATCCCCGCGTCCATGCGCCGCGCCCTGATCCGCGATCCGGTCCTGTCCATCGCACCTCCTCCTCGTCCCTACCCGCAGCCATACCGCATCACGCACCACCACACCAAGGCGCCCGTCCGGTACCGCAGGCGCAACCGCCGTCGATTTACAATTCCACCAGAGCAATTGTGCAGAAATTTACAAAACCGACAACCGCCGCGAAACCACCGTTATGAAAATTGCACAAGCCGCCCCATCCTGCCGCAAGCGCTGTCAAGTGCAGGTCGCGGAACGGGAGGGTTCCAAGGCCGCGAAACATGAGGGAGGGATACCATGACACGATCGCATTTCTCACGCCGTGGCGTGCTCAAGACCGGGGCCATCGCGGGTGCTGGCCTGATGCTGCCGACCTACCTGCGCGCGCAGGAGAGCGGCTTTACCAACGCGCCCACCGGCGACACCGTGACCTTCGGCTTCAACGTGCCGCAGACCGGCCCCTATGCGGAAGAGGGTCTGGACGAGCTGCGCGCACAGGAACTGGCGGTGCAACACATCAACGGCGAAGGTGACGGCGGCATGCTGTCGACCTTCAGCTCCAAGGTCCTCGACGGGACCGGCCTGCTGGGCAAGAAGGTGACCTTCGTCAGCGGCGACACGCAGACCAAGGCCGACGTCGCGCGCGCCACCGCGCAGTCGATGATCCAGAAGGACGGCTGCATCATGATCACCGGCGGGTCGTCTTCGTCCGAGGCGATCGCCGTGCAGGGCCTGTGCCAGGAGGCTGGCGTCATCTTCATGGCGGGTCTCACCCACTCCAACGACACGACCGGCAAGGACCGCAAGCGCAACGGCTTCCGCCATTTCTTCAACGCCTATCAGTCCGCTGTCGCGCTGACGCCGGTGCTGGAAAAGGTCTATGGCACCGACCGCCGCGCCTATCACCTGACCGCCGACTATACCTGGGGCTGGACGCAGCAGGAATCGATGGCCGCGTCGACCGAGGCCGTGGGCTGGGAAACCGTGCAGAACGTGCTGACGCCCGTCGGTGCCGGCGACTTCTCGTCCTACATCGCGCCTGTGCTGAACTCGGGTGCCGATATCCTCGTGCTGAACCACTACGGCGGGGACATGGTGAACTCGCTGACGCAGGCCGTGCAGTTCGGCCTGAAGGGCAAGCAGGTGAACGGCAAGGACTTCCAGATCGTCGTGCCGCTCTACTCGGAACTGATGGCCAAGGGTGCAGGCTCCAACATCGAGGGCGTCTACGGCTCGATGAACTGGAACTGGCAGCTGCAGGACGCGGCCACGCTGGCCTTCGTCAAATCCTTCGGCGAAAAGTACGGCTTCCCGCCGTCCAACGCCGCGCACACCTGCTATGTGCAGACGATGCTCTATGCGGATGCGGTCACGCGGGCCGGGTCGTTCAACCCCTGCGCCGTGGTCGAGGCGCTGGAGGATTTCGAGTTCGACGGCATGGGCAACGGGGCCACGCTGTACCGTGCGTCCGATCACCAGTGCTTCAAGGACGTGCTGGTCATGCAGGGTATCGCATCGGCGTCGGGCAACGCGAACATGGTGGGTTACGACACCCTGTCCATCGTGGAAACCACGCCGCGCGCGCAGGTCGAATATGCGGACGATCACCCGATGTTCGCCGGTGGCACGCTGGGCGAATGCGCCGTCGGCGCCTGATCTGACGACCCGGGGGGCTGGCGCACGTCGCCGGCCCCCACCCCGAAGGCCATACACCCTGCGCCACACCCCGACCCATTCCCGACAGACCGAGCCCCCGAAAGGAGCGGACCGACGATGGACGCCATCATCCTGCAAATCCTCAACGGTCTGGACAAGGGATCGGCCTATGCGCTGATCGCCCTTGGCCTGACCCTGATCTTCGGCACGCTGGGGGTCGTGAACTTTGCCCACGGCGCGCTGTTCATGATCGGCGCGTTCTGCGCCGTCACGATGCAGCGCCTGCTGACATGGAGCCATCTGGTCGTCGATCCGACCCGGACCGACTTCCTCGGCAATCCGATGCAGACCGAGGTGCCCTATCTCGCCAGTCTCGTGGGGGTCGATACGGCACAGGCGATGATCACATGGGCGGTGCCGCTGTCGATCATCCTCGTGATTCCGGTGATGCTGTTCGTCGGCTGGGCGATGGAACGCGGCCTGATCAAGCATTTCTACAAGCGGCCCCATGCGGACCAGATCCTCGTGACCTTCGGTCTGGCCATCGTGCTGGGCGAGATCATCCGCGCGGTCTATGGCGCGAACCCGATCCAGTCGCCCGCCCCCGCCATGTTCAGCGGGTCCGTCGACATCGGGACCTACCTCGGGTTTCAGCCAAATGCCGTGGTGTATCCGATCTGGCGACTGGTCTATTTCTGCTTCTCCGCCGTCATCATCGCAGCCGTCTTCGCGTTCCTGCAATTCACCACCTTCGGGATGGTGGTCCGCGCCGGCATGGCCGACCGGGAAACGGTGGGGATGCTGGGCATCGACATCGACAAGCGGTTCACGCTGATGTTCGGTCTGGCCGCCGCCGTCGCAGGCCTTGCGGGGGCCATGTATGCGCCCATCGTGTCGCCCAACTACAACATGGGCATGGATTTCCTCGTGCTCAGCTTCGTCGTGGTCGTCGTCGGCGGCATGGGGTCGCTGCCGGGGGCCGTGCTGGCCGGGTTCCTGCTGGGCATCCTGCAGGGCTTTGCATCCATGAACGAGGTCAAGGCGATCCTGCCGGGCATTGACCAGATCATCATCTACGTCGTTGCCATCATCATTCTGTTGACGCGTCCGCGGGGCCTGATGGGTCGCGCCGGCGTGATGGAGGACTGATCCCATGCTGGGTCTGACACGCAAAGACTTCACCCTGTTCGCCATCGTGGTCGTGCTCGCGCTGCTCGCTCCCGTCCTGCTGAACCCCTTCCCGGTCAACTCGGCGCTGGGGCAGACGTTCAACGCGGGCTATCCCGCGCTGATGCAGCGGTTCGCCATCTTCGGCATCCTCGTCGTGGGCTTCAACATCCTGTTCGGCCTGACCGGCTATCTGTCCTTCGGTCATGCGGCGTTCCTCGGCGTCGGGTCCTACGCCGCCGTGTGGATGTTCAAGCTGCTCAGCTTCAACATCGTGCCCGCGATCATCCTGTCGGTCGTCGTGGCCGGTCTCTTCTCGGTCGTGATCGGCTTCGTCAGCCTGCGGCGGTCGGGGATCTACTTCTCGATCCTGACCCTCGCCTTTGCGCAGATGTCCTATGCGCTGGCCTATTCGGTGCTGACGCCGCTGACCAACGGCGAGACGGGCCTGCAGGTCTATCCGTCGGATCCGCAGTATCTGGCCGCCGCCGGTGCGCCGTCGGGCCCGCATTTCTTCGGTCTGCCGATGGCGCAGGCGACGACGCTGCGGCTTGGCGACTGGGCGTTCACGTTCCAGGTTGGCTACTATCTGTGTGCGATCATGCTGATCGCGGCGTTCTATCTGTCGATCCGCATCTTCCGCTCGCCCTTCGGCATGATGCTGCGGGCCATCAAGTCGAACCAGACGCGGATGAACTACACCGGCCTGAACGCGAAACCCTACATGCTGCGCGCCTTCATCATCTCGGGCATGTATGCCGGTCTGGCCGGTGGCCTGCTGGCCGCGATGGACCCGCTGACCGGGGCGGAGCGGATGTTCTGGACCGCATCGGGCGAGATCGTGGTCATGGCGATTCTCGGCGGCGTCGGCACGCTGATCGGGCCGGTGCTGGGGTCCGGCGTGATCAAGTATCTGGAAAACATCGTCTCCAAGATCAACGAGTCGGTGCTTCACAACGCCCTCGCCTTCCTGCCGGACGGGATCGAGAACTTCTTCGTCACCGTGATCCATCCCTTTGTCGGTGAAGGCTGGCACCTGACGCTGGGCCTGTTGTTCATGGTCATCGTCATCTTCCTGCCCGGTGGTCTGGTGGAGGGCGGTCAGAGGCTGGCCGGTCTGTTCGGCCGCCGGTCCACGGCGACCACCGCCGCCGACCGCGACGCCGCCCGCCAGTCGCCTGCAGAATAAGGAACGCAAGCCATGGGAATCCTCGAAATCAAGGGCATCAACAAGCGCTTCGGCGGCTTGCAGGCGCTGGGCGACGTGAACCTGTCCATTCAGGAAAACACCGTCCACGCCATCATCGGCCCGAACGGCGCTGGCAAATCCACCCTGCTCAACGTGCTCGTGGGCAAGCTGATCCCGGACAGCGGCTCCGTCCTGTTCGACGGGCAATCGGTGCTGGGCCGCAAACCCTTTGAGATCGCGCAGATGGGCATCAGCCGCGTGTTCCAGACGCCGGAAATCTTTGCCGATCTGACGGTGCTGGAAAACGTGCAGATCCCCTGCTTTGCCAAGCGGGACGGATCGTTCCGCATGCACGCGCTGGAACCTGTCCGCCACGAGCGCGAGATCGGCCGTCAAGCCGAGGCGATGCTGGACGAGGTGAACATGCTGGGCAAGGCGGACGTCATCGCATCCAGCCTGTCGCGCGGCGACAAGCGGCGGCTGGAAATGGCGATGTGTCTGGTGCAGGAACCGCGCCTGATGCTGCTGGACGAACCCACCGCCGGCATGGCGCGGGCGGATACCGAAAACACGATCCAACTGCTCAAGGACATCCGCAAGCGGCGCGGGATCACCATGGCGATCATCGAACACGACATGCAGGTCGTGTTCAGCCTCGCCGACCGGATCACGGTCATGGCGCAGGGCACCCCGCTGGTCGAAGGCAGCCCGGACGACATTAAGGTCCATCCCAAGGTGCGCGAAGCCTACCTGGGTGAAACGCAGATCTGACGCCCCGGTGACGGGACCATTTCAAGAAGGACACAGCCGATGAACGCTCAGTTCGACCCGCGCAAGAACAATGCCGCCGTGGACCGCCCCTTTCTGCAGGTCTGGCAGATCGAGGCCTATTACGGCGAAAGCTATATCGTGCAGAACGTCAGCTTCGACATCCGCGAGGGCGAGATCCTCGCGCTGCTGGGGCGCAACGGGGCGGGCAAGACCAGCACCCTGCGCACCATCGCGCGCCTGGGCAACCCGGAGCTGAAGCACGGCGAGATCTGGCTGGATCACCAGCCGCTGCACCTGATGAAGAGCCATCAGGCGGCGGCGGCTGGCATCGCGCTGGTGCCGGAGGATCGGCGCATCATCGCGGGCCTGACGGTCGAGGAGAACCTGCAACTGGCCCAGATCGCCCCGCCCATCGGCTGGTCGCTGGAACGGATCTACGAGCTGTTCCCGAGGCTGAAAGAACGTCGCAAGCAGGAGGGCGTCACCCTGTCGGGCGGCGAACAGCAGATGCTGGCCATCGCGCGCGCGCTCGCCCGCGACATCAAGGTGCTGCTGCTCGACGAACCTTACGAAGGGCTGGCCCCGGTGATCGTGCAGGAAATCGCAAAGACCCTGAAGATCATCCGCGATCAGGGCATCACCACGGTCATCGTCGAACAGAACGCCGTGGCCGCGCTGAAACTGGCGGACCGGGCGGTGATCCTCGACACAGGATCCGTCGTGTTCAACGGATCGGCGCAAGAGGTGCTGGAGAACGAGAAGCTGCGGGCGGAATACCTGGCGATCTGACGCGGTCGGCCGCGTCTTTACGTGTTGGTAACGCGGTCGGGCGATAATCAGGACAGCGCGTTTCGAATCGTTCAGCCGTCAGGATCATGCCATGGACATCGCCATCGCCGCCGTCCCCATCGTCCGGCCGCCCTTGTCATCCTGGGTGCAGC
Organism: Loktanella fryxellensis; assembly: GCF_900110065.1. GTDB lineage: Bacteria > Pseudomonadota > Alphaproteobacteria > Rhodobacterales > Rhodobacteraceae > Loktanella > Loktanella fryxellensis. Next base: position 403,126 of record NZ_FOCI01000001.1, read on the forward strand.
CACCGCCACCCGCAGTCCCGCCCGCCCCAATCGGGATTGCGCGCGACGACTCACGGGCAGGTGCACAGGCGGCAGCACAGGGGGTCGCACAGACGGGGATCGGCGGTACCAGCGCCGATCAGGCCGCGGCCATCGCGCGGACACGCCTGTCGTCAGATGCGGATGGCGCAGATCCGGTGGTGCGCGTCCTGAAACCTTACGGCGTGACAATGCTGCCGCGCGGCCCCGTCGACGCCATCGATCCGCCTACCTGAGCCGATCCGGTCAGGACCGCTTTCCACCCCGTGCCCCATAGCCTATAAGCGTGCGAAATGCGCGGCCCGACGGGTCGCGCCCATGTCGCAACACGAACAACGGCCGGGATACAGATGGGCAACAAGACCTCTCAGGACAGCGATGTCAGCTTCATTCAGGCCTTGGCCGAACTGCTGCGCGCCAACGATCTGACCGAACTGCAGGTCAAGCGCGACTATGCGGAAAACGACAGCCTGAACGTGCGCGTCAGCCGCCACGTGCAGATGGCCCCCGCCCCGCAGCAGGCGCTGATCCCGGCCCCGGCGGCCCCCGCGCTGAGCGCCCTGATGCCCGCCCCCATGGCCGTGCAGAACGATCCGGCCGCCCATCCGGGTGCCGTGACCTCGCCCATGGTCGGCACCGTCTACATGGCGGCAGAGCCGGGCGCCGCCCCCTTCGCCCAGATCGGCACCGTGGTGAAGGAAGGCGATACCCTCCTCATCATCGAGGCGATGAAGACCATGAACCACATCCCCGCCCCCCGGTCGGGTACCGTGAAACGCATCCTCGTCGAGGATGGCGGTCCGGTGGAATTCGGCGCGCCCCTGATGATCATCGAATAGGGGCTGCGCCATGTTCGACAAGATCCTGATCGCCAACCGGGGCGAAATCGCCCTGCGCGTCGTCCGCGCCGCCCGCGAGATGGGCATCAAATCCGTGGCCGTCCATTCCACCGCCGACGCCGACGCGATGCATGTGCGCATGGCCGACGAGGCGGTGTGCATCGGCCCGCCGGCGTCCGCGCAATCCTATCTGAACTTCCCGTCGATCATCGCCGCGTGCGAGATCACGGGCGCGCAGGCGATCCATCCGGGCTACGGCTTTCTGTCGGAAAACGCAGCCTTCGTGCAGGTGGTCGAGGATCATTCCCTGACCTTCATCGGCCCCACCGCGGCGCATATCCGCATGATGGGCGACAAGATCACCGCCAAGGACACGATGAAGGCGCTCGGCGTGCCTTGCGTGCCCGGATCGGACGGCGGCGTGCCGACGCTGAAGGATGCGCAGCGCGTCGGCGAAGAGATCGGCTATCCGGTCATCATCAAGGCGACCGCCGGTGGCGGCGGGCGCGGCATGAAGGTAGCCCAGACCGCTGCCGACATGGAAAAGGCGTTCCATTCGGCAAGGGCCGAGGCGAAGGCCGCTTTCGGCAACGACGAAGTCTATATCGAGAAATACCTGACCACGCCCCGCCACATCGAAATCCAGGTGTTCGGCGACGGCAAGGGCAACGCGGTCCATCTGGGCGAGCGTGACTGTTCCCTGCAGCGCCGCCACCAGAAGGTCCTGGAGGAAGCCCCCGGCCCCGCGATCACGCCCGAACTGCGCGCGCGCATCGGCAAGGTCTGCGCAGATGCCGTGGCACGCATCAACTACATCGGCGCGGGCACGATCGAGTTCCTGTTCGAGAACGACGAGTTCTATTTCATCGAGATGAACACCCGCCTGCAGGTGGAACATCCGGTGACGGAGAACATCTTCGGTGTCGACCTCGTGCGCGAACAGATCCGCGTGGCTGCCGGTCTGCCCATGTCGTTCACGCAAGACGATTTGCAGATCCGCGGTCACAGCATCGAGGTGCGGATCAACGCGGAAAAGCTGCCGAACTTCTCGCCCTGCCCCGGCACCATCACTCAGTATCACGCGCCGGGCGGCCTTGGCGTGCGGATGGACAGCGCGCTCTATGACGGCTACCGCATCCCGCCTTACTACGACAGCCTGATCGGCAAGCTGATCGTGCATGGCCGCGACCGGCCAGAGGCGCTGGCGCGTCTGTCGCGCGCATTGGGCGAGTTGATCGTGGACGGCGTGGACACGACGATCCCGCTGTTCCACGCGCTGCTGGCGGAACCTGCCGTGCAGTCCGGCGACTACAACATCCACTGGCTGGAACACTGGCTTGCGTCGAACCTCGGCTAGGGCATGACGCAGGCGCTGTCGCCGGACCTGCTGCTGCACGCCTACCGTCAGGGCGTGTTTCCCATGGCCGAGACGCGCGACGCGACAGAGGTGTTCTGGGTCCAGCCCCGGATGCGCGGCGTGCTGCCGCTGGATGCCTTCCGCATCTCGCGCAGCCTGCGCAAGACATTGCGGCGCGGGCATCTGACGGCCACCACCGACACCGATTTCGCCGGTGTCGTGCGGGGCTGTGCCGCGCGGGACGAGACGTGGATCAACGCCGAAATCTTTGACGTCTATGTGGCACTGCACACCCAGGGCGATGCCCACGCGGTCGAGGTCTGGCAGGACGGCACACTTGTCGGCGGCGTCTACGGGGTCACCATCGGTGCCGCGTTCTTTGGCGAAAGCATGTTTTCCACCGTCACGGACGCGTCAAAGGTCGCACTCGCCTGCGCCGTGGCGCGGCTGCGGGCGCAAGGCTTCGTGCTGTTCGACACGCAGTTCATCACGCCGCATCTGGCCTCGCTCGGCGGGGTGGAGGTGACGCGCCGCACCTACGAGGCACGTCTGATGGAGGCCATTCACTGCAGCGCCACCTGGGGGCCGCCCGGTCCGATCCCGCTGGATCAGCTGCCGCAGGACATGACCCACACGTCGTAGCGCGGGTGATCCATTGCGTTCAGCGCGGGGGCAGAGGCGATCATCCAGCCGCTGAATACGGGCGTGGGATCGTCGCGGTCCGTCACGTCGAGCTCCGCATAGGCATCCCCTGTGGGGTTGTCGGTCGGTACGCGGCAGTCGTTCATGCGGACCTGCAGGGTGCCGACGCTGCCCGTCTCGCCAACCGCCAGGCTCAGCTCTGCCAGCTGTCCCGTCACCTTGTCCAGGACGCGGAACTCTCCGGTTCCGACCGACGTCGCCTGTTGCGCCGCGACCGCGCCCGGCAGCAGCAGCGTAGCCAATGCCAGTCTACGGATCATTCCGGCGTCCACGCCTCGTAATCGCTGCGCGCGACGGGGGCTTTGCCACGGATCGACCCCTTGGGCGCATAGGCGTCCACGGTGCCCGTCAGGTTGGGCAGGTGCGGCTGCTCCCACGGCTGGTGGACCAGCGGGGCGGTCGTGGGCGGCTCGTCCCATGTCCGGTGCAGCCAGCCATGCCATTCGGGCGCGACCTTGGACGCCTCGGCCTCGCCGTTGTAGATCACCCAGCGGCGGCTGTCGTCGGCGTTGCGGTAGAAGATGTTGCCACCCGCATCCACGCCGACCTTCTGTCCCTTGCGCCACGTCCAGAACTGGGTGGCAAAAGTCTGCCCGTCCCACCAAGTGAAACAGCGTGCAAAGGAACGAGCGAAGCCCATGGCGATCTCCGGGTTTGGTTGGCCCTGTCAGGTTGGTTCCTTCATGGCCCAAACGGGGGCAAAGGTCCAGTGGCACCGGGGTCAGGGGACGCGGGCCGTCACCTCGATCTCGATCTTCATCTCTGGCCGCTGCAGGCCCGCGATCAGCATCGTGGCCGCAGGCCGCGCGGTGGCGAAGGCGTCGGCCACGATGGGCCAGCAGGGTTCCCAATTGGCGCCGTCCGGCAGGATGTAGGTGACGCGCACCACGTGATCGAGGCCGCTGCCCGCCTGCCCCAACGCCTCCGCGATGGTGGCCAGCGCGTTGCGGCACTGGTCCGTCACGTCGTCCGGCATGGTCATCGTGGCATAGTCATAGCCCGTGGTCCCCGCGACGAAAACCCAGCCGTCCGCCACGACGGCGCGGGAATAGCCGATCTGCGCCTCGAAGGGTGATCCGGTGGTGATGCGGGTGACGGTCATGGCTCAGTCTCCGAAGCTGATGCAGGCGCCGAGCCGCGCTATGGGAGCGTAGATGATGACGGTACCCGCTGGATCCGTGCGGGATAGGTATGGAACAGGACCACCCCGACAGAAAAGGGCCGCTGCGGTGGCAGCGACCCTCTTCGGAAGCGTTGTCAGAATCCACCGCACAGCTTACGCGCTGGCCGATTCCTTCTTCTTCTTGTCGTCGTGGATCATCAGCGGGCTGGCGTCGGGGCCGACCGCTTCTTCGTTCACGACCACTTCGGTCACCGTGTCGAGCCCCGGCAGTTCGAACATCGTGTCCAGCAGGATGTCCTCCATGATGGACCGCAGGCCGCGGGCACCGGTCTTGCGGGCGATCGCGCGTTTCGCGATGGCCTTCAGCGCGTCGTCGGTGAAGGTCAGCTTGGTGTTCTCAATCTCGAACAGGCGCTGGTACTGCTTGACCAATGCGTTCTTTGGCGCGGTCAGGATGGTGATGAGCGCGTCTTCATCCAAATCGGTCAGCGTCGCGATCACCGGCAGACGACCGACGAATTCCGGGATCAGCCCGAACTTCAGCAGATCCTCCGGCTCGAGGTCGGTAAAGATCTCGCCCACGCCACGCTCGTCCGGGCCCTTGACGTTGGCACCGAACCCCATGCCGGACCCCTTGCTACGCTGGGCGATGATCTTGTCCAGACCAGCGAAGGCGCCGCCGCAGATGAACAGGATGTTCGTCGTGTCGACCTGCAGGAATTCCTGCTGCGGATGCTTGCGCCCGCCCTGCGGCGGGACGGAGGCAACGGTGCCTTCCATGATCTTCAGCAGGGCCTGCTGCACGCCTTCACCGCTCACGTCGCGGGTGATGGACGGATTGTCGGACTTGCGCGTGATCTTGTCGACCTCGTCGATATAGACGATGCCGCGCTGCGCGCGTTCCACGTTATACTCGGACGCCTGCAGCAGCTTGAGGATAATGTTCTCCACATCCTCGCCCACATATCCCGCCTCGGTCAGGGTCGTCGCGTCCGCCATCGTGAACGGCACGTCGAGGATGCGGGCCAGCGTCTGCGCCAGTAGCGTCTTGCCGCAGCCGGTGGGGCCGATCAGCATGATGTTGGACTTCGACAGCTCGATGTCGGACTTGTCGGAATTGTTCAACCGCTTGTAGTGGTTGTGCACGGCGACCGACAGCACGCGCTTGGCATGCATCTGGCCGATGACGTAATCGTCAAGCACCTTGCAGATGTCGCGCGGCGTCGGCACGCCGTCGCCGGATTTCAGCGAGGCCGTCTTCGTCTCTTCGCGGATGATGTCCATGCACAACTCGACGCATTCGTCGCAGATGAACACGGTCGGCCCTGCGATCAGCTTGCGCACCTCGTGCTGGCTCTTGCCGCAGAAGCTGCAGTAAAGCGTGTTCTTGCTGTCGCTTCCGGTGGTGCTTGCCATGGGTCGTGTCCTTTGGCCGTGGGCCGATGGGTGGGGCCGATTGGGTGGGCCCTTTGGTGTGGCGCTGTCGTGATCCGAAACACTAGGACAGCGCCGACAGGGCCACAACGCCAAAATCATGCGGGTGCGACACGATCAGGCGGGTGTGATCGTCGCACCCCGGCGGCATGCCGGGGTGCGGCGCGGGTCTGGATCAGGCCTCTTCGGGGCGTTCGCGGTTGACCACGATCTCGTCGATGTGGCCCCATTCCTTGGCTTCCTCGGGGGTCATCCACTTGTCGCGGTCCAGCGCCTTCTGCACCTTGGCCAGCGGCTGGCCGGAATGCTTGACGTAAAGCTTGTACATCCGCTCGCGCGTGGCTTCGATGTTGCGGGCGCGGATCAGGATATCCTCGGCGGTGCCCTGTGCCCCGCCGGACGGCTGGTGCACGAGGAACTCGGCGTTCGGCAGCGCATAGCGCATCCCCGGCTCGCCGCCGATCGAGATGACGGAGCCCATCGACGCGGCCAGACCGCAGACCAGCGTGGACACCTTGGGGCGCACGTATTGCATCGTGTCGTAGATGCTCATCCCCGCCACGACGGACCCGCCGGGGCTGTTGATGTACATGCTGATCTCCTTCTTCGGATTCTCCGATTCAAGGTGCAGCAGTTGGGCCACGACCAGCTGGCTCATGCCGTCGTGGATCGGGCCGTTCACGAAGATGATCCGTTCCTTCAGCAGGCGGCTGAAGATGTCATAGGCGCGTTCGCCGCGTGCGGTCTGTTCGACCACCATGGGCACGAGGTTCATGTAGGTCGCAACGGGGTCATGCATGGAAGGTGGCCTCTGGTTCTGGACGCGGGACTGCGCGCGCCCGTTCGGTTCGACCTAAGTCTATGCACCCGCAAGGGGGGCTTCAAGGGCACATGGCGGGCGCGCTGTCGCGCCCATGCCGCACCGCACGATCGCGACAGGGCCGGCTCCGGCCGGACATCGCACGCCGGATCCGACCGGCCGCGCCGCATTAAAGCCCAATCGTCGGCGTACTTACGCCGTGGGCGGCTGCAATTCACCGATCCAGATCAAACTTGCCCATCGGCCACGAACCGGCCCCGCTCAGAAAGAAACGCCCCATGCCTTTCGGTCTTCTCTTTGGCACAGGCGCGGACGGGCGACTGAACGCGAACGATGCCGCTTCGACCATCGGCAACTTCACGATGGCACAGACCCTCGGACGCGGGCGGGTCAGTTTCACATCGGGCAGCGGCAGCGGTTTTCGTGACGGCGTCTACATGCTCGGGACCGACGGCACCTTGCGGTTCGTGCCGGACGTGGCGTTTCCGACGAACATCACCGGCGCGGCGGTCACCACGGCCCCGAACGTCGGGGTCATCACCGGCACCGGCGGCAACGATGCGGCGATCAACGGCACGGCGGGGTCCGATGTCATCTATGGCGGCACCACGTCGTCAGAGACCGCGACAGGCGACGACACCATCAATGCCGGCGACGGCAACGACTACGTCTATGCCGGCAGCGGCAACGACACGATCTTCGGCGGGGCCGGCAACGACTCGATCTTTGGCGGCGATAGTGCCGATCGGATCGACGGCGGTACAGGTGACGACAGCATCGACGGCGGTGCCGGCGACGACAGCATTGACGGGGGTGCCGGCAACGACAGGTTGTTCGGTGGTGCCGGCAACGACACGGTTTCCGGCGGGGCCGACAACGATTACATCGACGGTGGCGATGGCAACGACAGTCTGCGCGGGGATGCCGGCATCGACACGCTGCTGGGCGGGGTGGGTGACGACACGCTGGACGGCGGCATCGGCGACGACCGGCTGTACGGCGGCAGCGGCGCCGACAGCATCCAGGGCGGCGACGGCAACGACATCATCGTCGGCGGCACCGCCAACGGCACCATCACGAACGGCGGCTTCAACGGCAACGCCAACGGCTGGACCGGCACGGATATCGAGTATAACTCCGAAGCCACCTATCTGACCAACGGCGCGACCAACGGTGTGGTCGAGATGGATGGCAGCGCCGGCCAGACCACGGTGATGCAGCAGAACATCACCGTGACCGAGCCGGGGATGACCACGCTCGGGTTCCGCGCAGGCATGCGCCCCGGTGCGTCGGGCACCACCTCTGGCAAGACGGGGATCGACGGCTTTCGCGTGGATGTCCTCGACGCGCAGGGCAACGTGCTGTTCACGCAGACCGTGCTGCCGCAGACCGTCGCACCGGCGTGGACCACCTACAGCTTCGACGTGGGCCTGCCTGCCAGCGGCACCTATACCCTGCGGTTTACCGAAATCGGCGACAACGACAGCTACGGCGCGCTTCTGGACGACATCACGCTGACGAACGGCGTCGACGGGGCCGACATGCTGGCGGGCGGTGCGGGCGACGACACCATCCATGGCCAGACCGGGGCCGACAGCCTGTCTGGCGATGCGGGCAACGACGTGCTGTTCGGCGGCGCCGACAACGACACCCTGTCCGGCGGGGCCGGCAACGACCAGCTCCTTGGCGGCACCGGGTCCGACCTGTTCGTGGTGACGGACAGTGACGGTACCAACACGGTCACGGGCGGCGAGGACGCGGGCAACACCGAGACGGACACGCTGTCCCTTGGCGGTGCAACCGGCGTGAACGTGACGTATTCCGGCAACGAGGCGGGTACCGCGACCTATGGCGCGACCGGTGGGCAAACCACCTTCGACCAGATCGAGCGAGTCGTCACGACCGCGCAGGCGGACACCATCGACGGGCGGCTGGCCACGGGTGGCATCGACGTCGATGCGGGCGCGGGCAACGACAGCATCACCGGCGGCAGCGGATCCGACACGATCCTTGGCGGCGCGGGCGACGACAGTATTGCAGGCGGTACTGGCGACGACATGCTGTTCGGCGGCGCGGGTGCCGACCGGATCGAGGGTGGGGCCGGCAACGACACGATCGACGGCGGCGGAGCCGACGGGGCCGCCGACGTGCTGGTCCTGCGCAACGGCTTTGGCCGCGACACCGTCACCAGCGGTGACGCACCTGTGGCCATCGGCGGCGGGCGCTATAGCTCGCTCGACACGCTCGACGTGACCAACCTGTTCGACGCGCAGGGCAACCGCGTCAACACCCGCGACGTGGTGGTCAGCACGGATGCGAACGGCAATGCGGTCCTGACCTTCCCCTCGGGCGACGCCCTTGTGGTCGTCGGTCTGTCGCCAGCGCTGGCGGCGGACGAGTTCTTCCTCAACGCGATCGGTATCCCCCTGCCCGACGGCACGGTCAGCGGCACCGCGGGCAACGACACAATCGGTGCGGGCTATGTCGACGGCGACGGTGACCGGCGGGATGGCAACGACGCGGTGCTGACCGGGGCCGCAGGCGACGACGACCTGATCCGGGCCGAGGGCGGCAACGACACGGTGTTCGCGGGCCTCGGCAACGATCAGGTCTTCGGCGGCGACGGGGCCGACATTCTGTATGGCGAGGCCGGCAACGACACCCTTCTGGGCGAGGCGGGCACGGACACGCTGTTCGGTGGCGCAGGCAACGACACTGCCAGCGGCGGCGACGGCGCCGATGTCCTGTTCGGCGAGGATGGCAACGACAGCCTGTCCGGCGACGCAGGCGCCGACACGCTGTTCGGCGGCGCGGGCAACGACACGATCGCTGGCGGCGCGGACAATGACGTGGTGCGTGGCGGCACCGGGGCCGACAGCCTCGACGGCGGCACGGGGATCGACACGCTCGACTATGCTGACAGCGCGGCGGGCGTCACCGTCAACCTCGCCACAAACACGGCCACCGGCGGCGATGCCACCGGCGACACGATCGCGAACTTCGAGAACGTGACAGGCTCGGCCAGCGCCGACACCATCACCCTGTCGAATACCGCAGGCACCGTCGTGGCGGGCGCGGGCAACGACACGGTCACGGGTGGGACAGGCAATGACAGCCTGTCCGGCGACGCAGGCGCCGACACGCTGTTCGGCGGCGCGGGCAACGACACGATCGCTGGCGGTATCGGGTCGGACACGCTGTTCGGCGGGGCTGGCAACGACACGCTGATCGGCGGCACCGGGACCGACACGCTGGTGGGGGGCACGGGGAGCGACACGCTGGATGCAGGCGCATCCGACGGCGCGGTCGATGTGGTCGTCATGCGATCCGGCGATGGCAATGACATCGTCACGGGGTTCGAGGCCCCGATCGCCGATGGCAATGGCGGCTTCGTCGGCCGCGACCAGATCGACGCCGAGGCCATGCTGGATGGGCAGGGCAACCGCGTCAACGTGCGTGACGTCGTGGTGGGCAACGACGGCAGCGGCAACGCGGTCCTGACCTTTCCGGGTGGCGAGAGTCTGACGGTCGTCGGTGTCACACCGGCGCAGGCGGCCAATCCTTTCTTCCTGAATGCGATGGGCATCCCCCTGCCCGACGGCACGGTCACCGGCACCGCCGGGGCCGACGTGATCGAGGGGGGCTATACCGACGCGGACGGCGACCGGGTGGATGCCGGCGACGCGATCCTGCCGGGCATGACCGGCGACGACGACGTGATCGCGGCGGGCGGCGGCGACGATATCGTCCGCGCGGGGGCCGGTCGCGACACGGTCTTCGGCGGGACCGGCAACGATTCGCTGGATGGTGGGGCCGGCGACGACACGCTCTATGGCGAGGCCGGTTCCGACATCCTGTCGGGCGGTGCCGGCATCGACAGCCTGTTCGGCGGCGACGGCGCGGATACGCTGTCGGGCGGCACCGGCAACGACAGCCTGTCGGGCGGCGACGGCGACGACACCTTCGTCGTGGGCCCGGGCGACGGTAACGATACGATCATCGGCGGCGAGGCCGGGCAGACGACGGGCGATACGCTCGATGCCCGCACGATCACGGCCGACACGACGCTGACCCTGACGGGGCCGGAGCAGGGCACGCTGACCGCAGGGCTCGGCGACGGCAACGCCACGAACGACACCGCGGTCAGCTTCTCCGAGATCGAACGCTTCTTCCTTGGGTCAGGCCGCGACACGGTGCTGGGTGGCGAAGGCGACGACACCGTGGACATGGGCGCCGGCGACGACGTGTTCCGCCTGTTCGACCGGTTCGGCGACGACAGCGTCACGGGCGGCAATGGCGGCGAAGTCACCGGCGACACGCTGGACGGCAGCGCCGTCACCGACGACCTGACCGTGACCCTGTCCGCACCGGGGGCCGGCACCCTGACGGACGGCAGCGACACCGTCACGTTCACCCAGATCGAGGGTGTGGTGACCGGTAGCGGCGACGACCGCGTGACGGGCAGCACCGGCAGCGACCGCATCGCGACGGGGGCCGGTGCCGATACCATCGACGGTGGTGCAGGCGACGATACCATCGATGGTGGCGCGGGCAACGACAGCATCATCGGCGGCGCGGGCAACGACAGCATCCTGGCAGGCGCGGGGGCCGACCGGATCGAGGGGGGTGCGGGCGACGACCGCATCGACCTGGGCGCCGCGGACGGCATGACCGACACGGTCGTGCTGCGCGACGGCAGCGGCGACGACGTGGTCTTTGCCTTTGCGGGGCCGGTCGCCAACCCGGACGGCAGCTTTACCCCGCAGGACCTGCTGGACGTGTCGGACCTGCGCGACGCGCAGGGGCAGCCGGTGAACGTGGCCGATGTCACCGTCACCGACGACGGCAACGGCAATGCCATGCTGGGTTTCCCCAACGGCGAAAGCATCGTTCTGAACGGGATCGACCCGGTGGCGGCGGCCGACCCGGCCTTCCTCGCGGCCCTCGGGATCCCGCCGACAGACGGCACCGTGTCGGGCACCGCAGGCGACGACCTGATCGCAGGGGGCTACGTCGATGCGGACGGCGACCGGGTGGACGGCGGCGACGCCGCCGCACCGGGCGCCGGACCCGACGACGACGTGATCGACGCCGGGGACGGCAACGACACCGTGCGGACAGGGGCGGGCAGCGACAGCGTCGCGGGCGGTGCGGGCAACGACAGCCTGTCCGGCGGCGACGGCGACGATACCCTGTCGGGTGACGCGGGCGACGACACACTGTCGGGCGAGGCCGGTGACGACGTCCTGACCGGCGGCGACGGCAACGATGTGCTGGACGGCGGCGAGGGCCGCGACACGCTGTTCGGCGGCGCGGGTGCGGACCGGCTGACCCTTGGACTGGGCGATACGGCGGACGGCGGGGCCGAGAACGACGACTTCATCCTGCCGGACTCGACCACGGGCCCGGCGGGTCGCATCGTTGTCGCCGGTGGCGACGGGTTCGACCGGCTGATCATCGACCGCAGCCAGATCGCCAGCGGTCTGCCCGACTTCAGGGCCAATCCGTCCGCCAGCGGCACGCTGACCCTGCTGAACGGCACCACGGTCGACTACACCAGCATCGAGGGGATCATCTGCTTCACCCCCGGCACGCGGATCGCCACGCCGATGGGCGCGCGCGACATCGCCACGCTGCGCGTCGGCGATCTGGTGATGACGCGCGACCACGGCCTGCAGCCGATCCGCTGGATCCAGCAACGCACCGTGCGTGCGGCGGGGCGGTTTGCCCCCATCCGTATCCGCCCGGGGGTGCTGACGGGACAGGACAGCGACCTGCTGGTATCGCCGCAGCACCGGATGCTGTTTCAGGGCTACCGGGCAGAGCTGCTTTTCGGTGAAACCGAGGTTCTGGTCGCGGCACGGCATCTGGTGGACGGCGCACAGGTCACGCGAGAGGCTGGCGGCCAAGTCACCTACATCCACATGATGTTCGACGCGCACGAGATCGTCTTTGCCGAAGGGGCCGCGACAGAAAGCTTCCATCCCGGTGCCGTCGGCCTCGACGCGATCCACGATGCGGCACGAGAGGAGCTGTTCGCGGTGTTCCCAGAGCTGCGTGCCGACCTGCAACACTACGGCGACACGGCGCGCCGCTGTTTGAGGCGACACGAGGCGGAGCTGCTGCGGGTCTGACCCGCGGCCCCCTCACCCGGACTTGCGCCCCGTTGCTCTGCGCGGCAATGGCGCGGCGCAAGGGCGGCCCGGCGTGCCTGCCAGCGCGCCGGGCCTGCGATCACATGGGCCTTCAGTCGGCCCCCAGCCAGGTGCGGTAATCGCTGACCAGCAGATGCGTGGGGGGCACGTCCTCCTCGATCCGGCTGAAGCGCCCGATGGGTTCGCGAAAGATGTTGTCGGTCTCGTCGTCGTTCACGGTGCTGACCTCTCCGATCAACACGTCGCCGCCGTCGCCCCAGAAGGCGTGCCAGTGACCCGGCATCAGCGTGACACTTTCGCCGGGGGCGAAGCGCAACTTTTCGCCGGGGGCGAAGTCGCGCCGCAGCCCGTCGCACATCACCATGCCGCCCGCCGTCGCATCGAACCGCCCCTGATCGTCCGAGCCGTAGAGTTCCACCACCAGCGTGGCCCCGCCCCGGTTGATGATGTCCTCGGCCTTCAGCGCGTGGGTATGCATCGGCGAGAGCTGATCCTGCTTGGAGATGAGCAGCTTTTCCGCATAGCACATGCCGCCGCCGCGCTGCAGATCGTCCAGCCGCCCGTTGCGCAGGGTGAACAGGAACAACCCCATCTCGTTATAGCGGCCCGCGCCGTAATCGGTGATGTCCCAGCCGTTGCGGGCGCGGATCACCTCGGCGGCCTCATGCTTGCGGGCCTTGAATTCGTCCGGCGTCCAATAGGCCCATGCGGGCAGGGCAAAGCCGTGGCTGCGGATCATGGCGTCCGCTTCGGCCATGATGTCGTTGATGCGGGATCGTTTCATGCAGTCCTCCTCGGGTTGGGCGCGAGAGTGCGGCGGGGTGGGACGGCGTGCAAGGGTCACTGCGCGGGGCACGTGCGGGTGGCGTCGTCGGCGGACAAGGTCGTTGCCGCCATCGTGCGCGGTTGCACATATGCGACGCAATGAAGCATATCGGTGCGATTCCTGCAGATCGGCACGGGGTGCCACGTATCAGCCCCACCGACACCTTCCAGTCAAAACGGACAGAGCCATGACCGACACCGTTCCCCTGCCCGTCGTACGATACTTCGCAGCCCGCACCCCTGTTGAAGTCGCCGACGCCTTCCCTCCCGATGGCATCGCCCATGACGAGGGCCGCACCCACCAAGGACACGATGCGATCCGCCAGTGGCGCGAAGGGGTGGCCAAGGTCAGCTACCGTCAGGACCTGTTGTCGGCACGGACCAGTGCGGACCGGACGACGGTGGCGACCCACCTGACCGGAGACTTTCCGGGAAGCCCTGTGGACCTGCGCCTGACGTTCGACGTCACCGGCGACCGGGTCGCGCAGTTGACGATCGGGTGACGCCGCAAACCGCCTAGGTGCAAAGCATCAGACGCGATGCGGCCCAGCCCGTCAGCCCACCTTGCGGGCGGGCATGCGGCGACCCTGCGCCCAAGCGCCCGCAGCCTCACCAAACGCCGCGAACAGCGGACGCGAGACGGGGTCGAGGCCCGCCTGAAACTCCGGGTGCCACTGCACGCCCAGCGCGAAACCGGGCGCGTCCGCGATATGGATCGCCTCCGGCGTGCCGTCAGGGGCGTGACCTTCGACGATGACGCGGGCGCCGGCGGTCTTGATCCCCTGCCCGTGCAGTGAATTGGTCAGGATGGTCTGCGACCCCATGATCCGGTGGAACACGCCGTCTTCCGTCAGGGTCACGATGTGGCGAATGGCGAACTTGTCCTCCAGCGATCCATCGGGGGGCATCCGGTGGTTGTCGCGCCCCGGCAGATCGCGGATTTCAGGGTGCAGCGTGCCGCCGAAGGCCACGTTCATCTCCTGAAAGCCCCGGCAGATGCCGAGCACCGGCAGACCGGCCTCGACGCAGGCGCGGATCAGCGGCAGCACCAGACGGTCGCGGTTGCGGTCGAAGGTACCATGCGCCTCGGTCTCGTCTTCGCCGTATTCCTCGGGGTGGACGTTGGGGCGGCCACCGGGCAGCACGATCCCGTCGCACAGGGTCAGCACGTCGGCGGCATCGATCATCGCGGTATCGGCGGGGATGATGATCGGCACGGCATCGCAAACGGTGCGCAGCGCTTCCATGTTCATGTCGCCGGACGCCTGCACGGGATAGGTGTCGTTGATCAGGTGGCTGTTGCCGATGATGCCGATGACGGGACGTGACACGACGTTCTCCTGTAGGGCGCTTGGCTGCCTGAAGTAACGGCTTGCAACGGGTTTGCAAAGGGATCAGGCCGCACAGACACCCCTGCGCAGGGGCACCTGTGCTGTCCGCCTGCGGATCAGGCGGTGTTGCGGCGCGGCGCGGATTTTCGCGCCGCGCGCGGGTCACGCCTCTCCGGTCAGGTCCACCGCCGCCAGACCTGCCAGCGCCGCCACCACGTCGTTGTCGGACGTGTCGCCGGTGACGCCCACGGCCCCGATCACCTCGCCGTCATGCTTCACCAGCACGCCGCCCGGCACCGGGACGACGTGACCGCCATAGACGCCGTTCATCGCGGCCATGAAATAGGGCTGCGCCTCGGCCCGCGCCATCTGGGCGCTGCCGGGCATTCCCAGCATGACCGCACCATATGCCTTGCCGTGCGCAATGCCGAACCGGCCCGGCGCGCTGCCGTCGGCGCGGGCAAAGGCCACGACATGCCCGCCCGCGTCCAGCACGATGACGGACAGCGGCTTGAACCCGCGCTCTACGCCCGTCGCCATGGCGGTGGTGATGATCGTCTGCGCCTGTGCGGCAGTGATGCGGGTCATTGTGCGGTTCCTGTCATGGTTTTCGCTGTCGCACGCCAGTCGTGCAGCAGTGGTTCGGTATAGCCGGACGGCTGCGTGCGTCCCTGCAGCACCAGATCGCAGGCCGCGCGGAACGCAGGCCCGTCGAAACCGGGTGCCATCGGGCGATACGCCGGATCGCCCGCGTTCTGTGCGTCCACGACGGCGGCCATCTTCTGCATCACCTGCATCATGCGCGCCTCGTCCATGACGCCGTGCAACAGCCAGTTCGCCAACGCCTGAGAGGAGATGCGGCACGTTGCGCGATCCTCCATCAGTTGCACATCGTGGATGTCGGGCACCTTGGAACAGCCGATGCCCTGATCCACCCAGCGCACGACATAGCCAAGGATGCCCTGCGCGTTGTTTTCCAGCTCTGCGGTGATCTGGTCGTCGGACCAGTTCGTGCCCTGCGCCAGCGGGATCGTCAGCAGATCGTCAAGCGTGCCGCGCGGCCCGCCCGCGCGGATCGCGTCCTGACGTTGCGTGACCGAAATGCGGTGGTAATGCGTGGCATGCAGCGTGGCCGCGGTCGGCGACGGCACCCAGGCGCAGGTGGCACCGGCCTGCGGGTGGTTCGATTTCTCGGCCAGCATCCGTTCCATCAGGTCGGGCATGGCCCACATGCCCTTGCCGATCTGCGCGCGGCCCTGCAACCCGCAGGCCAGACCGATGTCCACGTTGCGATCCTCGTAGGACTTGATCCAGGCCGCGTTCTTCATTTCGCCCTTGGGCACCATCGGGCCTGCGGCCATGCTGGTGTGGATCTCGTCCCCGGTGCGGTCGAGGAAGCCGGTGTTGATGAACGCGACCCGGTCGGCGGCAGCACGGATGCAGGCCTTCAGGTTCGCGGACGTCCGCCGCTCTTCGTCCATGATCCCCAGCTTGACCGTGTTGGCCGGCAGACCCAATACACGCTCCACCGCGTCGAAGATCTCGACCGCGAAGGCGACCTCATCTGGCCCGTGCATCTTGGGCTTCACCACATAGACCGATCCCGCGACGGAATTGCGGATCCCGTCGGTTTTCTGCAGGTCGTGCATGGCGATCAGCACCGTGCACATGGCATCGAGCAGCCCCTCGCCCACTTCGCGCCCTTCCGCGTCCAGCACGGCGGGGGTGGTCATGAGGTGGCCCACATTGCGGATCAGCATGAGGGACCGGCCCTTGACCGTCATCTCCTGCCCGTCGGGGCGCGTAAAACCGCGGTCGCCGTGCAGGGCACGGGTGATGGTTTGGTCGCCCTTGGTGACCTGTTCGGTCAGGTCGCCGCGCATCAGGCCCAGCCAGTTGCCATAGGCCAACACCTTGTCCTCCGCATCGACGGCGGCGACGGAATCCTCGCAGTCCATGATGGTGGACAGGGCGGATTCCAGGCGGATGTCGCTGATCCCGGCGCGGTCCTGCGCGCCGATCTTGGACGTGGGATCGACTTCGAGCTCGATCAGCAGGCCGTTGACGCGCAAAAGCACCGTCAGCGTCGCACCGGACCCCGCATGGCCCGCGAACTGGCCCTGATCGCGCAAGGCGGGCGACAGCATGCCGTCCACGACCTCCAACCGGTCCACATCCGCCCAGCTGCCATGGGCCAGCGGCGCCACGGCATCCAGATGCGCGCGTCCCCACGCGATGGCACGCGCGCCGCGCGCGGCGTCGTAGCCGTTGCCCTGCGGCACGTCGCCCAGCGCATCGGTGCCATACAGTGCATCATAAAGGCTTCCCCAGCGGGCGTTCGCGGCATTCAGTGCAAAGCGGGCGTTCATGATCGGCACGACCAGCTGGGATCCAGCAATCTGCGCGATCTCTGGGTCGGTGCCGGTGGTGTGGATCGTGAAATCGTCACCCTCGGGGACCAGATAGCCGATCTCATTCAAAAAGGCGCGATAGGCCGCCGCTTCGAACGGTTTGCCCCGATGCAACGTATGCCAATCGTCGATCTGGCGTTGGAGCTCTTCTCTGTACGCAAGAAGATCGCGGTTTCGCGGACCCAGCATGTTGACCATGTCTGCGAAACCGGCCCAGAACGCGTCCGGCGCAATCCCGGTGCCCGGCAGGGCCTGATCGTCGATGAAATCGGCCAGAACCCGGGATACCTGCAATCCGGCCTTGTCGGTGCGATCGGTCATGTCGTGCTCTCCTGCAAATGTCGCCACATGGCTACGGGGCGGCGCGCCGGGTGTCCAGACATGGCCCCCGCAACGGGCCACGACAAGCTACCCCGCCTAGCGGGTCTTTGCCCCGCCGCGCGCCATGCGACATTTGTCAGAGCAGTAGCGCACTTCGTCCCAGACCTTGGCCCAGGCCTTGCGCCATGTGAAAGGGCGACCGCAGGTCGCGCAGACCTTGGTCGGCAGGTCGCCCTTTTTGACCATCTTGGGCAAGATCAGTTGCCGGTTGCAGCCGGTGCTGCGGTGGCAGGTGCATCCGTCGCGGGCACGGCCTCGCCGGTCTCCGCCTCGACCGATTGGCCGGTGCGCGCGTCAGTCTGCGTGTCGGCCCCTTCGATCCCGTCGCTGCTGGAGCTGGTCCACAGCATGAAGCCGCCCAGCAACAGCAGCGCGAAGACCACGACCAGCGCCATGCCCCGCAACGGTCCGCGATGCTGCTTTTCCTGTTTGTCCAGATTTGTCTGGGGTGCCGACATGTGTCTCTCCTTGCAGTGATCCGGGCAGTCCTTGCACGGCCTTGTTCGACTACATAACGTCATGGCACCCAAAGTTGTTTCGCAAAAGGTCGTCCCCATGCAAGATGTCGCAGCATCCACCATCCATCTGGCCGATTACACCGTGCCCGGCTGGCTTGTGGACGGCGTGCATCTGACGGTCAGGCTGGCCCCGCACGCGACCCGCGTGCTGTCGCGCATCGCATTCCGCCCCAACCCGGACAGCCCGCCGGTTCCGTTCACCCTGCACGGCGAGGATCTGCGCCTGATCCACGCGGCCATCGACGGACAGCCCGTGACGCCCGTCGTCACACCCACCGGTCTGACCTGCGACACGCCCCGCAGCGCCTTTGTCTGGGAGGCGGAGGTCGAGATCGCCCCCGCCGCCAACACGGCGCTGGAAGGGCTTTACATGTCGAACGGCATCTACTGCACCCAATGCGAGGCGGAAGGGTTTCGCAAGATCACCTACTATCCCGACCGCCCCGACGTGATGGCGGTGTTCACCGTCCGCATCGAAGGGGACACCCCGGTGCTGCTGTCGAACGGCGATCCGGTGGCACAGGGGCCCGGCTGGGCGGAATGGCACGATCCTTGGCCGAAACCCGCGTATCTGTTCGCGCTGGTGGCTGGCGATCTGGTGGCGCACAGCGACAGCTTCACCACTCTGGACGGGCGCTGCGTCGCGCTGAACCTGTGGGTGCGCGCGGCTGATCTCGACAAATGCGAATTTGGTATGGGCGCCCTCAAACGCGCGATGGCATGGGACGAACGGGTCTATGGTCTGGCCTATGATCTGTCGGTGTTCAACATCGTGGCCGTCGACGACTTCAACATGGGCGCGATGGAAAACAAGGGGCTGAACATCTTCAACGCCAGCGCCGTGCTGGCCAGCCCCGAGACGTCCACCGACGCGGATTTCCGCCGGATCGAGGCGATCATCGCCCACGAATATTTCCACAACTGGACCGGCAACCGGATCACCTGCCGCGACTGGTTCCAGCTGTGCCTGAAGGAAGGGCTGACCGTGTTCCGCGACCAGCAGTTCACCGGCGACCTGCACGGCCACGCGGTGAAGCGGATCGAGGATGCGCTGGTCATGCGCAACCGCCAGTTCCAGGAGGATGCGGGACCGCTGGCGCACCCGGTGCGCCCCGACCGCTTTGTCGAGATCAACAATTTCTACACCGTCACCGTCTATGAAAAGGGGGCGGAGCTGGTGGGCATGCTGAAACGGCTGGTGGGCGACGACGGCTGGCGGGCGGGCATGGACCTGTATGTCGCGCGCCACGACGGGCATGCCGCCACGATCGAAGACTGGCTGGCGGCGTTTCAGGACGCGACGGGCCGCGACCTGACCCAGTTCATGCGCTGGTACGAACAGGCGGGCACGCCGCGCCTGACCGTCACCGACGACTATGCGGACGGCATCTACCGCCTGCACATCGCGCAGACGACACGGGCGACGCCGGACCAGCCGGACAAGCCGCCGCTGCACATTCCCGTGGCCATCGGCCTGCTGGACGACACCGGGGCCGAGGTCGTGCCGACCACCCTGCTGGAGGTGACGGAGGCGCAGCAGACATTCACCTTCGACGGGCTGTCCGCCCGGCCGGTGCCGTCGATCCTGCGCGACTTCTCCGCCCCCGTGATCGTGAACCGCACGGTGGACGCGGCGGAACGGGCATTCCTGCTGGCGCACGACACCGATCCGTTCAACCGCTGGGACGCAGGCCGCAATCTGGCACGGGACATGGCGCTGCGCCTGATCCGCACCGGCGGCGGCGCACCCGATCCCGGCTATCTGGCGGGGCTGCGGGCGACGCTGACGGACGACACGCTGGACCCGGCGTTCCGCGCCCTCGTCCTGACCCTGCCCGCCGACAACGACCTGACCATCGCACTGGCGCTGGACGGCACGGTGCCGGACCCGGATCTGATCCACAGGGTCCGCGAGGACATCCGCGGCGCCATCGCCTGCGACCTCACCGACATCCTGCCGGACCTGTATGCGGCACAGCAGGTCACCGCACCCTACGCCCCCGATGCGTCACAGGCCGGGCGGCGGCGTCTGGGCAATGCGGTTCTGATGCTGCTGTCCCTGACCGACGACGGTGCAGCGGCACAGGCGCAGTTCGACGCGGCCACCAACATGACCCAGTCGCTGGCGGCGCTGGGGGCATTGCTGTCGGTGGGGCGCGGTGCGGCGGCGGCACAGGCGTTCCACGACCGCTGGCAGCACGACCGGCTGGTGATGAACAAGTGGTTGGCCATTCAGATCGCAATGGCCCCGCCGGAACAGGCGGTCGCGATTACCGACGCGTTGACGCGGCATCCGGCCTTCGACTGGGGCAATCCCAACCGGTTTCGCAGCGTGCTCGGCACGCTCGCGGCGCATCCGGCAGGGTTTCACCGGGCCGATGGCAGCGGTTATGCCCTGCTGGCGGACTGGCTGATCCGCCTCGACCCGGTGAACCCGCAGACGACGGCGCGGATGGTCAGCGCGTTTGACGGGCTGGGGCGGTTCGATGCGGGACGGCAGGTGGCGATGCGCACGGCCCTCGCCCGCATTCGCCAGGCCCCGGCCCTGTCGCGCGACACGACCGAGATGGTGAACCGCCTGCTGCGATAGCGGCGCGCTTGGACTCTGCGGCATTTCGGCATAGATGTCATGGAACAGTTACCGGTGACGAGGCATGAGGGTTTCATGAAAGACCGCATTGATCCGCTGATCGTCGAGCGTGCGCCTTGGATGTACCGGTCGTGGCCGGGCGTCGGATTGATCCGTGGTCTGATGCATCTGGCACTGGCCTATGACCGCACGGTCGCCATCGCCACCGACATGCGCGATGCGCCGTCCGCGCAGATCATGGCGACCATGGGCGACATGCTGGCCAAGCACGTCGAGGTACAGGGCCTGTCGAACCTGCCGCTGCACGGCCCGGCGCTGATCGTCGCGAATCACCCGACCGGCATTGCGGACGGCATCATCCTGCACCACACCATCGCGCGGATCAGGCCGGACCTGTATTTCTTCGCCAACTCCGACATCCTGCGCGTCATGCCGCAGATGGGCGACATGATCTGCCCGGTCGAATGGCGACTGGACAAGCGCACCCGCGAAAAGACCCGCAACACGATGGAATACGTCCGCGCGGCGACAGAGGCCGGGCGCTTGGGCGTGATCTTTCCGTCGGGCCGTCTGGCCAAGCGGGTCGGGTTCAAGCTGCACGAGCGGCCGTGGATGGCCTCTGCCGCCATGCTGGCGCGCAAGTTTGACCTGCCGGTCATTCCGGTGAACCTGCAGGCGCGCAATTCGGCGCTGTTCTATCTCTTCGACAAGATCCACCCGACCCTGCGCGACGTGACCCTGTTCCACGAGACGCTGAACAAGGACCGCCAGCCCTACCGGATCACCGTGGGTGAACCGATCCAAGCGTCTGCGCTGCCCAAGGGGTCGGAAGACGGGATCGAGATGCTGAAGAAGGCGACGCTGGCGCTGGGTGGCGTCGATGCGCCCGCCGTCAGCCTGATCCGCATGACGCGCCCGCTGTTCCGCGCCCCGGTGCCCCGCAGCTAAGCGGCACGCCGGTTTTCGCATGGGCCCGCGCGCCCTCTCTCACCTGAAAGATCGTTGAACGCCTCTCGCCCGCCGGTCTGACACCCCGAAGTGCCGCGTCGTCAGTCCGAGGACGCCACGGCCAAGGCTGCCGGACGGCCCACCGCACGAGCGTGGCCCGCGATCCCCGCCCCCGCCACCATGCGCAGGTCCGGCGCCGCTGCGCCCGGCCGCAAGGCAGGGCGGGCCGTGGGCCGCAACGTGACGCGGGTCACGCCCGGCCGCTTGACCGGTGCCGTGCAATAGGCCTGCTCGCTGGTCCACGCGGCCATCGCCGCCGCCTTGTCGGCGCGGCTCATCGGGCCCCAGTCGGCGGCGACGCCACCACCCGCAGCCACCACGCCATCGCGTTTGACCGTGCTTGCCATGATGCGCGCGGCGCAGGACAGGTTGGCGACCGGGTCCTTCAGGGCGTCGCCCGTGGTCGCGTCGCAGCCATGACCCGCCGCCGTGGCGGGCATGATCTGCAGCAGGCCATACCACGACCCGCCACCGCCCACCGCAGCCGGGTTCTGGCCGCTTTCGTGTTGCGACAACGCAGACATCATGCCGACCCAGAACGCCTGCCGCTGAGCCGGACCATTGTCCGCATAGGCGGGGCACCATGTGCCGATATCCGCCGGCACCACCGAATCGAGTCCGCGTTCCGCCACCGCCGCCATCGTGGCCCGCGTCCACGTCCGCGCCGCCGCGCCGTCGCCCCAGCGGGTCGCCGGCACGTAGTCGGGACGGATGCGCGGGCGCACCGACGGCGCACCGGCGATCACATGCACCGGATACCGGATTATGTGGACGGGGCGCGCGACAGGGCGATATGTGGGGGGAGGTGCAGGGGCCAAGGGCGGCACCGTGGCACTGGCCGGTGTGAGGGAGGCGGGACCCGAGTCCCGATCGACAGGCGTCTGGGCCGCAACGAGTGTTGCGCCGAACGCCGCGATCACTCCCCCCAGAATGATGATCCGCAACAGCATGGGGCGTAAACTGCCCTGCGGACGGGCTTGCAGGCAAGGGCCGCGTCCCTGCACAGGCGGAAGGGCGCCGGTTCGCCGCCCTTGTTCCACCACCGACCCTGCCCTAGAAGGACGGCTGACAGTTGATGAGGATTGCCATGCTCGACCTGAACCACCCCACCCCCGCGCCACGCGTCATCAGCGGGGCAAAGCACGACTGGGAACTGGTCATCGGGCTGGAAGTGCACGCACAGGTCGCCACACGGGCCAAGCTCTTCTCGGGCGCGTCCACATTGTTCGGTGCGGAACCCAACAGCAACGTGGCCTTCGTGGACGCGGGCATGCCCGGCATGCTGCCCGTCATCAACGAGGCCTGCGTGGCGCAGGCCGTCCGCACCGGCTTAGGGCTGAAAGCGGCGATCAACCTGACCTCGGCTTTCGATCGCAAGAACTACTTCTATCCCGACCTGCCGCAGGGCTATCAGATCAGCCAACTGTATCACCCCATCGTGGGCGAGGGCGAGGTGCTGGTCGAATTTGGCGACGGCACCGCGCGCACCGTGCGGATCGAACGCATCCATCTGGAACAGGACGCCGGCAAGTCGATCCACGACATGGACCCGGCGATGAGCTTTGTCGATCTGAACCGCACTGGTGTGGCGCTGATGGAAATCGTCAGCCGCCCCGACATCCGCGGACCAGAGGAAGCGGCGGCCTATGTCGGCAAACTGCGCCAGATCATGCGCTACCTCGGGACCTGCGACGGCAACATGCAGAACGGCAACCTGCGTGCCGACGTGAACGTCAGCGTATGCCGTCCGGGCGATTACGAACGCTATCAGGCCAGCCAGGATTTCAGCCACCTCGGCACCCGGTGCGAGATCAAGAACATGAACTCCATGCGGTTCATCCAGATGGCGATCGAGGTCGAGGCCCGTCGCCAGATCGCGATCATCGAGGATGGCGGCGCGGTCGTGCAGGAAACGCGCCTGTATGACCCGGACAAGAACGAGACCCGCTCCATGCGGTCCAAGGAGGAAGCACACGATTACCGCTACTTCCCTGACCCCGACCTTCTGCCGCTGGTGATCGAACAGACGTGGGTGGACGACATCGCCGCACGTCTGCCGGAACTGCCGGACGCCAAGAAGGCGCGCTTCATCGCCGATTTCGGCCTGTCGGACTATGACGCGAGCGTGCTGACGGCGGACGTGGCGAATGCGGCCTATTTCGAGGATGTGGCCAAGGGCGGCGGCGACGGCAAGCTCGCGGCGAACTGGGTCATCAACGAACTGTTCGGCAGGCTCAAGAAAGACGACAAGGACATCGGCGACAGCCCGATCCCGGCCGCGCGCCTCGCGCAGATCGTGGCCCTCATCAAGGCGGACACGATCAGCGGGAAGATCGCCAAGGACGTGTTCGACATCGCCTATACCACGGGGCGCGAGCCGGACGAGATCGTGGCGACCGACGGGCTGACGCAGGTCACGGACACCGGGGCCATCGCGGCGGCGGTGGACGAGATCATCGCAGCCAACCCAGCACAGGTCGAAAAGGCGAGGGGAAACCCCAAGCTGGCAGGCTGGTTCGTCGGTCAGGTGATGAAGGCCACGGGCGGCAAGGCCGCCCCCGCCGCCGTCAATGCGCTGGTCATGGAAAAGCTCGGCCTCTGACCACGCAGCTGCGGGATCGGGGCTTTGCCGCCGATCCCGCCCCTTGCCGCAGCGCCACCCTTGGCCCGCGGCGATGCGGCTGCTATCGCCGCCTTCCATCAGATCCCGAGGATGCCATGACACAGATCGAATACCGGGTCGTTCCGGCCCCCCGTCGGAGCGAACGCGTCAAGGGCCTCAAGACGCCGGAGGACCGCTATGCCCGCGCCCTGTCCGCCGTGCTGAACGCGCAGGCCGCCGACGGCTGGGAATACCTGCGCACCGACACCCTGCCGTCAGAGGAACGCGAAGGCCTGATGGCCGGGCGCACCACGGTCTATCACAACATGCTGGTGTTCCGCCGTGTGACGGCCCCGGTGGCGACAGCCCCCCTGCCCCTGATCGAGGATCGCCGCGCAGCGCCCGTGCCACAGGCCCCCGCCCCCGCACCAACCCCCGCCCCAGCACCGACCCCCGCCCCCGCGCCGCCGGCTGCGCCGCCCGTCCCTGCGTGGCAGCCGCCGTCGCCCACAGGGTCGGCCTATCCCATCACGACGCCTGCCATCGGGGGTGCGACCCGTGGCATCGCCCCCGCCACTGTCACGGCCCCGGCGACACCGGCCGGGCCGACGCTTGGCGATACATCGGCGGGTGACGGCGCGGTCGGGGATGCGCCGCCGGTAGACCGGGCCTGACCGATCGGCGGTCAGGCGGTTGGGGGCAGACGCGCCACGACGACGCAGCCCCCCGGTTCAGCGGAACTCGATCGCCAGCGCGTGCAGGCGACCGATGATGCCACGGCCCAGCGCGTCATGCACGGCGCGGTGTTTCGCCAGCCGCGACTGGCCGTCCAGCGACGGGGCACCGATCACCACGCGCCAGTGGCTCTCGCCGGACCCGTCGTCGCCCATGTGGCCCGCGTGCTGCGCGCTCTCGTTGTGGACCTCCAGATGCTCCGGCTGCAACCCGCGCGTCAAAGCGTCTCGAATGTCTGCGTCAAGGGCCATTATTTCTCTCCTGCCTCTTCAATCTGCCAGCCACAGGTCTAATGTGCCTACTCCGAGTCGGAAAGGGACGATCCCATGAACAAGAAAGACCCCTTCGGCTTCGACATCTCGGTGTCGGGTGCCAAGAAGAAGAACCCGCGCGGGCGGCGGGGCATGTCGGGGGCCTCCGAGACCTCGACACGGGTCTGCGACCATGACGGCTGCGACGAGGCGGGCCAGTACCGCGCGCCGAAATCGCCGGAGTCGATCGACGACTACTGGTGGTTCTGCAAGGACCACGTCCGCGAATACAATCTGAAGTGGAACTTCTTCGACGGCACGTCCGAGGCCGAGCTGATGGCCCAGATGGAAAAGGACCGCGCCACCTGGGAACGTCCGACCAAGCCGATGAAGCGCACGGTCGAGGAACTGGCCTGGGCGCGCCTTGGCGTCACCGACCCGCACGAGGTGCTGGGCGCCAATGCGACCCGCAACCCCGGCAAGAACGGCGGCGGCACGCGCAAGCTGCCCCCCACGGAACGCCGCGCGATCGAGATCCTCGATGCCCGCGACCACATGGCCAAGACCGAGATCCGCAAATGCTACAAGGCATTGATCAAGGTGCTGCACCCGGACATGAACGGCGGCGACCGCAGCCAGGAGGATCAGCTGGCCGAGGTGGTCTGGGCCTGGGACCAGATCAAGGTCAGCCGCAACTTCCGCGAAAAGGACTGATCGCGGCACGCCCCCCGACCGGGGTGGCCCACGATGCGGACCCGCCGCAGGCACGGCACAGGTCTAACGCCGCGTCCTGCCCCATGCGGGGGCCAGCCAGTTGCCCTGACGCAGGGGCGACAGGGGCGGGTCCTGTAGGTCCAGTGGCCTGAACAGGCTGTCGCGTTCGCGTCGCCAATCCCGCATCATCCGGTGCGACGTGCCCAGCACCGCCAGCCATACGGCGGCAAGCACCGGGTGGCCCAGCAGGGTCAGGGCAAACATCAGCGGGCCGAACATGGTGCCGTAGAACGGCAGCGCCAGCGTGCCTGCGACCAGCGCGCCCACGAAACTGACGATCAGCGCCCCGCAGGCCGCCCGCACCGCGCCGCCCACGCCTGCGTGCCCCAGCCATCCCCGCCCCGCGCGGAACCCGGCCAGCGCGCCAAGGCTTCCCGCCACGCAGAACCACGCATCCGCCGCCGTCAGGCTGCGGCGCAGGGTCTTGACCTCTCCCATCTGGGTGGCGACCATCAGGCACAGCACGCCGCCGCAAGCCGCCAGCACCAGCATGGCGGCCAGCATCCGGCGCTCTCCGGGGGTCGACGGGTGCAGGCGGGCGAAGGTGGCCTTCATCGGGTAGCGTGGTCCTGCGACATGTTGTCCACATTGCCTATGCTGCAATTCGGGCGGACGTAAGGACAGCGACCGTAACGCCGGGTGAACAGACCGTTTCCACCGCAGGCACATGTGTCCGGGAACCACCGGAAACATGCAGGGTCCGTTCGGTCACCGCCACGGCAAGGACCGTGGCGGTGAACCTTGCGCGGATCAGGCCGCCACGAACTTCAGGCTGATGCCGTTCAGGCAGTGGCGCTGGCCGGTCGGCTGCGGTCCGTCGTTGAAGATATGTCCCAGATGACTGCCGCAGCGGCGGCAGTGCACCTCGGTCCGGGGTGTGAACGCCTTGTTGTCGACCTTGGTCCCGATCGCATTCTCGAAGGCGGCGTAGAAGCTGGGCCAGCCGGTGCGGCTGTCGTATTTGGTGCTGGACGGATACAGCGGCAGGTCGCAGCCCCGGCAGACATAGGTGCCGGCGGCATACTGCTTGTCGAGCGGGCTGGTGCCGGCGCGTTCCGTCGCCTCCTCGCGCATGACCGCGAACTCGTTTGCATTCAGCATGGCGCGCCACTCCGCCTCGGTGCGAGTGACTTCGAACGCCTGTGCCCGCAGCGCGAGCGGGGCAGCGGTGGCGGCAAGGGTGGACAAGAGGAAGGTGCGACGATGCATGGGCATGTGTCCTGTTGGCTTTTCGCACGCAGCTTAACCCAGCCTGATCCCGTTCCGATAAAAAACACGGCATCCGCACGAAACTGTGACGCGCTGTCGCAGTCCGGCAGGCTCAGCCCTGCGCCACAACGCCCGTCGCGAGCACGGCCCCCGTCGGCGCACCCGTAGGCGACCCGCCCACAGGCTCGTCCGAGATCGCGAGGGTGCCGCCCGCGAGGACACGCGCCACGTCGGCGGGGACGCGGACCACCGCGTCGCCGGTATCGGGCAGCACGCCCAACGACACCGGGGCCGCGTCGCCGGCGATCAACCACAGTTCCAGCACGCGACCGGTCACCGCATCGCCCGCCGTGCGTGTAATCTGCAACGTCCCCGCCGCGGCGTCATAGCTGGCCTGCACGACCAGCGTGTCGTCAGCCGCCGCGATCTGCGCCGTCAGCGGCGGCACCTGCCCGGTGATGTCCGTCGTCATGCCACCGGGCGGGGCGACGATGTTGAACACCCACAGCACCGCAAGTGCCGCGACCAGACCACCGGCCATGGCGGGCAGCAGTCCCAACCGCTGCAACCACGACTGCACGGGTGTGGCGGCGACCGGCGTCGGTGCCGCATCGAACAGCGCGGCCCTGATCCGCGTCAGCACGCGGGCTGGGGGCACGACGGCGGGAACGTCGTCGGCAAGAACGGCCATCCGGTCGGCCCAGAACGCGTATTCGTCGCGCAGATCGGGATCGACACCCAGCACGGCGTCGAAAGCCTGACCCTCGTCCGGGGTCAACAGGCCAAGGACGTACTCCGCCGACAGGGCACTCGCGTCCTCTCTGGCGATGTCGTCTGATGTAGGTTCACCCGTCATGGGACAGACACTCTCTCAACTTCAGCAGGCTGCGGCGCAGCCAGGTCCGCACCGTGTTCAGCGGCACGTCGTAGTGATCCGCCAACTCCTGATAGGTGTGGCCGTCCAGATAGGCGCGGCGCACCGCCCCGGCCTTGTCCGGGTCCAGTTGCCCCATGCAGTCGTCGATCCGCCCGCGCGTCGCGCTGGCGACGGCCAGCGCCTCTGGTCCGGGGGCGCTGTCCGGTATCTCGGCCGCCTCGTCCAACCCCGCCCCCATCAGGGCGCGGCGGGCGCGGACCTTGTCCACCGCATGATTGCGGGTCACGGTGATCAGCCACGTCATCGGGCTCAGACCATTGACGCGGTACCGGTCGGCATTGCGCCAGATCTTGACGAAGGCTTCCTGCAGGGCGTCCTCGGCTTCCGCCCGATTACCCAACACACGCAGGCACACGCCAAAGAGTTTCGCCGAGGTTGCGGCATAGAGTCCTTCGAACGCGGCGCGGTCGCCCAGCGCCGTGCGGGCGATCATGTTCTCGATGTCGGCTGTCGTGGTCATCTGCAATGTTCCGTCGCACGGACCGGCCCGCAGCGGGGCCAGCATCACGTGCAATCTGACGGTTTCGACGGAAAAGGCAACGGCACCCGGCCCGCCCCTACATGACGCCCGGGCCTGCCGCCCCTACCCCTTGGCATTCATCGCGATATGTTGCATGCCGAACCCATATCCGTATTCCGCGCGACCCGCGACAGAAAGGCAGTTCCATGGCCGACGGCATGACCGACATCAACGCAACACCGACCGAGGACATCTCGGTCCGCGATGTCTTCGGCATCGACAGCGACATGAAGATCAAGGGCTTCGCGGACCGCACCGACCGCGTGCCGGAGGTCGACAGCACCTACAAGTTCGATCCCGACACCACCTTGGCGATTCTCGCGGGCTTCGGCTACAACCGCCGGGTGATGATCCAGGGCTACCACGGCACCGGCAAGTCGACGCACATCGAACAGGTGGCAGCCCGGCTGAACTGGCCCGCCGTGCGCGTAAACCTCGATTCACACATCAGCCGGATCGACCTGATCGGCAAGGACGCGATCAAGCTGCGCGACGGCGTTCAGGTGACGGAATTCCACGAAGGCATCCTGCCCTGGGCGCTGCGCAATCCCGTCGCCATCGTGTTCGACGAATACGACGCGGGCCGGGCGGACGTGATGTTCGTGATCCAGCGCGTGCTGGAAACCGACGGCAAGCTGACGCTGATGGACCAGAACGTGATCCTGACGCCGCACAAGTATTTCCGCCTGTTCGCCACTGCCAACACGGTGGGCCTCGGCGACACCACGGGCCTGTACCACGGCACGCAGCAGATCAACCAGGCGCAGATGGACCGCTGGTCCCTGGTGGCGACCCTGAACTACCTGTCGCACGACGCCGAAGCGGCGATCGTGCTGTCCAAGTCGCCGCACTACAACACCGACAAGGGCCGCCGCACGATCAGCCAGATGGTCACCGTCGCCGACCTGACGCGGACCGCCTTCATGAATGGCGATCTGTCCACGGTCATGTCGCCGCGCACCGTGCTGGCCTGGGCCGAGAATGCCCGCATCTTCGGCGATGTGGGCTATGCCTTCCGCCTGTCGTTCCTGAACAAGTGCGACGAGCTGGAGCGTCAGACCGTCGCAGAGTTCTACCAGCGCTGCTTCGACGAGGAGCTGCCGGAAAGCGCCGCCAGCCTCAGTCTCGCATGATGCAGGATCTGGCATGATGCAGGATCTGGCATGAAGCAGGATCTGGCATGACGATCGATCCCGCATGACACGTCGCAGGGTCATGGCTGTAGGTCTGGTCGTGCTGGCGGTGCAGTCCTGTGCGCCGCAGCCCGCCCCCGGCCTTTACGACGTGACCCTGTCGGCCAGCGGCGAACTCGCTCTGGTGCGGGCCGTGACGCCCGCCCCTACCATCGCGGGGATCGAGGGGGCGGCCCTGACCGCCGCGACGGGTCGCCGCTGCACCGCGACCGCAGCACCAGTGATCTACACGCTTGCCGGGGACGATCGCGATGCGGTTCTTCCTGCCAGTGCGGGCCAGCGTTTCGCAGGACGGTTTCCGGTGGCGCTGGACTGCTGAGGCGGGCCGCTAGCGCTGCGGCCGCGCCGCCGTTGCAGCGTCGAGAAACCTGAGATTCTGCTCGCGCGTCTTTGCCGCCGCATCGTCATACAGGAACGGCAGAAACGCATAGCGGCGTCCGCGCGTCACGCGGCTGACCTTGTGCAGAAGCGAGCACGAGAACACGACAGCCCCGCCCGGCGGCGCCTTGAAGCTGCGGGGGCCGTATTCGGGAAAGCTCACCTCGCCGCCATCGAAGTCGTCGTTGAGATTGATGGACACAGCAAAGCGCCGGTGCGCCGTGCCCTTGGTCGTGTTGTCGCGGTGCGCGGAAAAGTGGCCGCCATCCTCGGCCGCATAACAGGACACGGTATAGCGTTCCATCCGGGTCACGGCGAATTGGTGGACCTTGGCGATCTGCGGGACCACGCGGCGCAGGAACCGGCCCCGCAAGGCCGCAATCAGGTCGCGATCCTCGATCGTGTGATCCTTGCGCTGCTTGAACCTGTCGTCGGTGATGCCGACCGTGCGACCGTCGATCTCGCGCATGAAACCGCTCTCTGCGCCGCCGTTCGCGCTGTAGACGTCGATCAGATGGGCACAGACCTCCGGCTCGAACACGCGGGGCAGGAACAGGACCGGGGCCATGATGTCCTGCCCCGTGTGCCGGTCGGGATGCGGCAGGCCGTCCAGCAGCGCAAAGAGTTGCGCATGATCACTGTGATCGTCGCGCAGCGGGATCGCGGCCAACACCCGCATGGTGGGGTCGATCACCACCCACTGTCGCACCATCCGCACATCCGGCCCCGGCACCGCATCGCGCGCGACCACGGCATAGAGGCGGCCTGCCGTCAGGTCGAAGTCCCACAAATGGCGATAGCCCGGCATCCGGTTCTGCAACCGTCCCGTCGCCTCGTCCTGCGGATCGGCACTGACACCGAAGAAGCACGCGAATTCGTCGTCGAAAAGGTCTGGCCTTGCGTGCACCGCAGCCAGCGCCGCCTGCGTCCGTCGATCGCCGCCACTGCCGAAAAAGCACATCACCAGATACCGTCCGGCCGCACTGTCGAAGGCGTAGCGCGGATTGGCCGCACTGCGCTGGACAAAGGACGGCGCCGGATCGCCGGGGGTCAGGCCCGGCCCGAGTGTGGTCAAGATCTTGATCGGATTGGTCATTGTTGCGGGTAGCCTCACGGTGACGGCGGGTACGCGATCCCGCCGCCACAGGCTAATGTGCACGGACGCACCGTCACAAGCAAAGTTCCGCCGATCACCACGGCGTCCGGGATCACATTCCCGTCATGTCGCAAACGAAGGCGGGGGCGGAGGATCTGCGACAGCCCGCCCCCGGTTGGCCTGCCTGCCCGGCTGGTTGTCAGCCGCGCGCGGCGTTGGCTGCGTTGGCCCACCAGACGATGTCGCCCAGCATTTCTGTTGCGTGGCCCAGCAGGTGATCCTCGATCGTCTCGATGTCGGCGCCAGCACCCATCGGGTGGACAGCCATGAAATCGCCGCCGCCGATGTGCACGGCGGGACGGACGGGGACCATCTCCAACTCGACCGCGATGGTGCGCAGGTGCTCGACGGCACGGGCCGCCCCCACGCCGCCATAGCCGATGGCGCCCATCGGCTTGCGGTTCCATTCCACATAGGCCTGATCGAGAGCGTTCTTCAACGCCCCGGTGATCGAGTGGTTGTACTCGGCGGTGACGAAGATGTAGCCGTCATAGCCTGCGATGGCCTGCTGCCACGCCACTGCCCTGGGGTCCTGACTGGGGACATATTTGTTGCCACCCATCTCGTCGAACAGCGGCAGGTCGAAATCGCGCAGATCGACGATTTCGGCGGTCATGTCGGTACGGGCCTGCGCCTGCTTCAGCATCCAGGCGGCGGGTTTGTCGGCAAAGCGGGCGTCACGGGTCGATCCGATGACGATGGCGATCTTTGGCAGGCTAGGCATGGGACGGTTCCTGTTGAATTGGCGTTGGGGGGCAGATGCGACCGGGTGACCGTGATCGCAACCGGCGTCTCAGCACAGGGTCTGTGCGCAGGTTGCAGCAGCGCCACCTCGGGCTGCACATGCCCTGATTGCGCATGGCACCTGCTGGACATGGGCCCGGCTGGACACGGGCCCGGCTGGACATGGGCCCGGCTGGACATGGGCCCGGCCAGCCCCACCTTGCACCCCACACGGCAGAGTGATTTACAAACCCCATGAACAAACCGTCAGACAATCCCGCAGATCCATTCAAGAAGGCGCTTGCCGAGGCCACCAAGGTCATGGCGAACGATCCCGATCTGACGGTCAGCTACTCCGTCGATCCGGCGGGACAGACCGCCGACACGATCCGCCTGCCGCAGGTCAGCCGTCGCATGACGCGCAGCGAAGTGCTGCTGGCGCGCGGCACCGCCGACGCCTTCGCGCTGCGGCACAAGTTCCACGACGCGGCCACATCCGCCCGCTATGCACCGCAGGGCGCGATGGCGCGCGACATCTACGACGCGATGGAAACCGCCCGGATCGAGGCGGTGGGCGCGCAATACATGCCGGGCACTGCCGGCAACATCGACGCCAAGATCGGCAACGAGGCGATGCGCAAGGGCTATGCCCAGATCACCGCGTCTTCGGACGCGCCGCTGGCTGTCGCCGCGGGCTATCTCATCCGCAATCTGGCGACAGGCCGCGACCTGCCGGACGGGGCGGACAACGTGATGAACCTGTGGCGCGGGTTCATCGAAAATCAGGCGGGCGGCACGCTCGACGGATTGGCCGACACGCTGTCGGACCAGCGCAGCTTTGCCCGCTTCACCCGCCAGATCATCAAGGATCTGGGCTATGGCGACCAGCTGGGCGACGATCCCGACGCCCCCGACGACGACCTCGACGACGACGCCGAAACCGGCGACGCGAACGAGGAACAGCCCGACAGCACCGGCGACGACAGCGAAGGCGAAGAGGCCGAGGCCAGCCCCGAGCAGACGCAGGAGGACACGCAGGACCAGTCACAGGCGCAGGTCAGCATGGACGACAGCGCCGACGCCGAAATAGGCGACGAGGCGGAGATGCCCGAAGGCGAGGCCCCGATGGAGCCCCCCGTCCCTGCCCCCGCCTCCGACGCCGATCCGGACTACCGCGTGTTCTCGACCGCCTTCGACGAAGAGATCAGCGCCGCCGATCTGGCAGACCCCGCAGAGCTGGAGCGCCTGCGCGCCTACCTCGACCAGCAGCTCGAGCCGCTGAAAGGTGCCGTGTCGCGGCTGGCCAACAAGCTGCAGCGCCGCCTGCAGGCCAAGCAGAGCCGCAGCTGGGAGTTCGACCGCGAGGAGGGCATCCTCGACGCGGGACGCTTGGCGCGGGTCGTGGCCAGCCCGACGACGCCGCTGTCGTTCAAGGTCGAGAAGGACACCGAGTTCCGCGATACCGTAGTGACGCTGCTGCTCGACAATTCCGGTTCCATGCGCGGGCGGCCGATTTCCATCGCGGCGATCTGTGCGGACGTGATGGCGCGCACGCTGGAACGCTGCGACGTGAAGGTGGAAATCCTCGGCTTCACCACCCGCGCCTGGAAGGGCGGCCAATCGCGAGAGGCGTGGCTGAAGGACGGCCGTTCCGCAAATCCCGGTCGCCTGAACGACCTGCGCCACATCGTCTACAAGGCCGCCGATGCGCCGTGGCGGCGGACGCGCCCGAACCTTGGCCTGATGATGAAGGAAGGCCTGCTGAAGGAGAACATCGACGGCGAGGCGCTGGAATGGGCCTATCGCCGGCTTGCGGTGCGGCAAGAGCAGCGCAAGGTCCTGATGGTGATCTCGGACGGCGCGCCGGTGGACGACAGCACGTTGTCGGTGAATCCTGCGAATTATCTGGAAAAGCACCTGCGCGACGTGATCGCCATGATCGAAAAGCGGCGCGGCGTGGAACTGGCGGCGATCGGGATCGGCCACGACGTGACGCGCTATTACGCCCGCGCGGTGACGATCACGGATGTGGAGCAGCTGGCCGGGGCGATGACCGAGCAGTTGGCGCGCCTTTTCGACGCCGATCCGCGCAAACGGGCGCGCGTCGTGGGGATGCGCAACGCCCGGTGATGTCAGGTTTTCGCCGGTGGCGAAAACCGTGACGCCTCCGGCGGGAGTATTTGCGAAAAAAGCGAGGACGGGGCTGCATGTTTCAGACGTTTGAGGCGACGACAGATCCCGGTCAGGGGCCGGGACGGTTGGCGGCCCTGCGCGACGTCATGCGCGCGGAGGGGGTGGATGCGTTCCTCGTGCCGCGTGCGGACCGCTATCAGGGTGAATACGTCGCCGACTGCGATGCGCGGCTGGCGTGGTTGACGGGCTTCACCGGATCGGCGGGCTTTGCCGCCGTGCTGGTGGACCGGGCGGGGGTGTTCATCGACGGACGCTACCGCGTGCAGGTGCGCAGTCAGGTGGCGGACGTCTTTACGCCGGTCCACTGGCCCGAAACATCGCTGGCGGACTGGCTGGTGGGCGCCCTGCCGCGGGGCGCGGTGGTGGCCTATGATCCGTGGCTGCACACGGTGACCGAAATCGCTGGGCTGACCGCCACGCTGGCGGCGGCGGGGATCAGCCTGCGCGGCACTGACAATCTGGTGGACCGTATCTGGCACGACCGGCCGGGGCCGCCTGAAGCGCCATTTGCGGCGCAGCCACTGGCCCTGACGGGCACGGGATCGGCGGACAAGCGGGCGGCGCTGACTGCTGGGGTGGACGCGGGCGCGTGGGTCATCACCCTGCCCGACAGCATCGCGTGGCTGCTGAACATCCGGGGCCGCAACGTGGCCCGCAACCCGGTGCCCCATGCCACGGCGGTGCTGCACCACGGCGGGTCGGTGGACCTGTTCGCCGAACCCGCGCAGGTGGCAGGCCTTGGCGATCATCTGGACGGCGGCGTGCGGATCGTGCCGTCTGCGCATCTGGCCGACCGCCTCGCCGCGCTGACGAGCCCCGTGCGGATCGACCCCGCGTCCTGCCCACAACGCATCCGCGACCTGCTGACAGCGCAGGTTGCGGAAGGCCCCGACCCCTGCATCCTGCCGAAAGCCCGCAAGACACCCGCCGAAATCGCAGGCGCCCGCGCCGCCCACCTGCGCGACGGGGCGGCGATGGTGCGGTTCCTCGCGTGGCTCGACGCGGAAGCGCCGAAGGGGACGCTGACCGAGATCGCCGTGGTGCGGGCCCTCGAGGGGTTCCGGCGCGACACGAATGCCCTGCGCGACATCAGCTTCGAGACGATCTGCGGCGCGGGCGCCCACGGCGCCATCGTGCATTACCGCGTGACCGACGGGACCGATGCGCCGATCCGGGTGGGCGAGTTGCTGCTGGTGGACAGCGGCGGGCAATATGCCGATGGCACCACCGACATTACCCGCACCGTGATCGTGGGCAAACCCAGTGATGAGCATCGCGACCGCTATACCCGCGTGTTGCAGGGCATGGTCGCGATCAGCCGCGCGCAGTTTCCGCGCGGTGTGGCAGGGCAGCATCTGGATGCGCTGGCGCGGGCGCCGCTGTGGATGGCGGGCCTTGACTACGACCACGGCACCGGGCACGGGGTCGGCAGCTACCTGTCGGTGCACGAAGGGCCGCAGGGCCTGTCGCGGCGCAGCACCACCCCGCTGGAGCCGGGGATGATCCTGTCCAACGAGCCGGGCTATTACCGCGAGGGCGCCTATGGCATCCGCATCGAGAACCTGATCACCGTGGTGCAGGCGCCGACAGGGCCTGACAAACGCGACCTGTTGGCCTTCGAGACGCTGACCCACGTGCCGCTGGACCGCCGCCTGATCGACCTGGATCTGCTCAGCCGCGCGGAGCGGGACTGGATCGACGGCTACCACGCCCGCACGCTGGCCCTGATCGGGCCACAGGTGACGGGCGCGGACCACGATTGGCTTGTACGCGCCTGCGCGCCGCTGTGACATGATACCAGATCAAGGGAGATCCACATGACCGATCACATCACCATCCGCCCCACCACCGGCACATGGGTCGTCCGCGCCGGCGGCGCCGTGCTGGGCGAAAGCGCGCAGGCGCTGGAGCTGATCGAAGGCGACCGGCCCCCGGTGATCTACTTTCCGCGCGGTGACATCGCGATGACGTTCCTCGACCGGACCGACCGCACCACCGTCTGCCCGTTCAAGGGCACCGCCAGCTATTACGCGATCGCCAGCCGCAGCGGGACGCTGGACAACGCGGTCTGGTCCTATGAGGACCCGCACCCGGAAGTGTCGGCGATCAAGGGCTATCTGTCGTTCTATACCGACCGCGTCGCGGTCGAGCAGGTCTGAACCGTTACGCCGGTGTGACGCCCTGATTGGCCATCAGCGCGCGGGCGGCGGCGCGGGCGGCATCGGTGACGGTGTCGCCCGCCAGCATGCGCGCGATCTCGTCGATGCGGGCCTGCGGGTCCAGCGGCACGACGGTCGATGTCGTGGTGTCCGCCGTCTGACGCTTTTCCACGCGCCAGTGATGCGCGCCCTGTGCCGCGACCTGCGGCGAATGCGTGACGACCAGCACCTGCCCGCCCTGCGCCAAGGCGGCCAGACGGCGGCCCACCGCATCGGCGGTGGCCCCGCCCACGCCGCGGTCGATCTCGTCGAAGATCATGGTGACGCCGCCCTGCCCGGCCTGTGACAGGCACACCTTCAGCGCGAGCAAGAAGCGGGACAATTCGCCGCCAGAGGCGATCTTGTTCAGCGGCCCTTGCGGCGCGCCGGGGTTGGTGGCGACGGTAAAACTCACCTCGTCGCGGCCATCCGGGCCTGCGGTGCCGGGGGCGATCTGCGTGGCAAAGACGGCGCGCTCCATCTTGAGCGGCGCAAGCTCCGCCGCCATCGCGGCATCCAGCCGCACCGCCGCCTCGCGCCGCGCGGCGGTCAGCGCATCGCTGGCCGCATCATAGGCCGCGACGGCGGCGGTCTCGGCCGCCTGCAGGTCCGCCAGACCGCGTTCGGAGTTGTCGAGCAGCGCCAGCCGTCCGCGCAGGTCGGCGGCGAAATCGCCTAGATCGTCGGCCAGCACGCCATGCTTGCGCGCCAGACCCCGGATCGCGAACAGCCGCTCCTCGGTGTCTTCCAGTGCGCGCGGATCGAAGGTCAGCGCGTCGAGCGCATCCAGCACGCCGCGCTGTGCGGCATCCAGTTCCAGCATGGCGCGTTCGATGGCCATCAGCGGCGCGTCGAGACGCCCGTCCGCCCGGTCGGCGGCCCCGCCCAGCCAGCGGACCGCGTCGGACATCTGCCCTTCCGCACCCTGCAGCCCCAGCGCCTCGCTGGCGCGGGCCACATCGGTCTTGATCTTTTCCGCCGCCTGCATGGTGCGCCGCGCGGTGTCCAGCGCCGCTTCCTCGCCCGCCTCCGGCATGATCGCGTCCAGCTCGCCCACCGCATGGCGCAGGTAGTCTTCCTCCTGACGCACCTCGGCCACACGCGCCTCGGCGGCGTAAAGCGCCTTGCGCGCCGCCGACAGGCCCGCCCATGCGGCACGGGACGCAGTCAGCAATGCCTGCAGGTCCGCATAGGTGTCCAGCATGTCGCGGTGGCCGCGCGGGTTCAGCAGGCCCCGGTCGTCGTGCTGGCCGTGCAGTTCCACCAGCGTGTCCGACAGGGCGCGAAGGACCTCGCCGCTGACCCGTCGGTCGTTCACCCATGCGGTCTTGCGCCCGTCGCGGGCGTTCACGCGGCGCAGGATCAGCGTATCCTCGACGGGCAGACCCGCTTCCTCCAGCACGGCGCGGGCGGGGTGGTGGGGCGACAGCTCGAACTCGGCCGTGACCTCGCCGTGGTCGGCACCCTGACGCACCAGTTCGGCCCGCCCGCGCCAGCCCAGCACAAAGCCAAGACTGTCGAGCAGGATCGACTTGCCCGCACCAGTTTCACCGGTCAGCACGTTCAGACCCGGCTGAAAGCCAAGGGCCAACCGATCGATGATCAGCATGTCGTGGACGTCGAGGGCGCGCAGCATCGGATCAATCGCCTATGGGGTGGGTCCTGCGCCGGACCTAGAGGAACTCGCCGCGCACAACCTGACGATAGATCGACGCCAGCCAGTTGTCGCCGCGCGCCTCGACCGACAGACCGCGTCCGGTCAGCAGGGCATAGCTGTCCTGATACCACGTCGTGGACGGGTAGTTTGCGCCAAGGATCGCACCCGCCGTCTGCGCCTCTGCATCCAGACCCAGCGCAAGATAGCTTTCGACAAGGCGGTGCAGCGCCTCGGGTGTCTGGGTCGTGGTCTGGAACTGTTCCACGACGACGCGGAACCGGCTGATGGCGGCGGCATAATTCGCACGCTTGAGGTAGTAGCGTCCCACCTCCATCTCCTTCGCCGCCAGATGATCGAAGGCCAGGTCGAACTTCAGGATCGAGGCGCGGGCATATTCGCTTTCGGGATACTGCTCGATCACCGTGCGCAGGGACTGCAGCGCCTGGAACGTCAGGCCCTGATCGCGGCCCACGTCGTCGATCTGGTCGTAATAGGACAGCGCCAGCAGATACTGCGCATAGGCGGTGTCATCCTCGGCGGGGTAGAAGTCGATGAAGCGCTGCGCTGCGGCCCGGCTGTTGGGATAGTCACGGTCCCGGTGATAGGCATAGGCCTGCATGATCAGCGCGCGTTGCGCATATTCGGAATAGGGATACAGCCGCTCGATTTCGCCGAAGTAGAAGGCGGCGTCGGCAGGATCGCCGGTCTCGACCTCGACCTCGCCCAGTTGATAGATCTGCTGGGCGGTCATGTTGTCGAGCGATCCCGGCGTCTGGGCATCGAAACGGCCACATGCGGCTACCAGCGCGAGGGCCAGCACCAGACCCAAGCGCGTGCGCGCACCCGTGCCGATCAAGCTGCCTGACATGTCGTGTCCCCGCGTAT
The DNA here is from genome assembly GCF_900110065.1 of Loktanella fryxellensis. Lineage (GTDB taxonomy): Bacteria > Pseudomonadota > Alphaproteobacteria > Rhodobacterales > Rhodobacteraceae > Loktanella > Loktanella fryxellensis. The sequence goes on from NZ_FOCI01000001.1 coordinate 442,049, forward strand.
TCTGCCCGTAGGAGGCATCGCGCCTCCGGTTGTGTGTCCGTCTAACAGAAAAGAAACGCGGGCAAAATGCCTTTTGACCAAGGCGCACCAGAACGCGAGCGCCGCGCAGCCGGCGCAGTTCGGCGGGCAGGTCAGGATTACGCGACCGCGTGCAGGTCGGCCACCGACACGCCGACGCCGGGCAGGCGCGCGGCGATCTGGCGGTCGCACGCGATCATCCGCCACGCATCGGGGCGCGCGAACAGCGCGTGCAGCAGCGCGTTGGTCAGGTTGTGGCCCGCCTTGTGCCCCGTATAGCGGCCCAGGATCGGCGCGCCCGCCGTATAGAGGTCGCCCAGTGCGTCCAGCATCTTGTGGCGCACCGCCTCGTCCGCGTGACGCAGACCACCGGGTGTCAGCACGCGGTCCCCGTCGACGACCACGGCGTTGTCCAGCGTACCGCCAAGTGCCAGTCCGTGGCTGCGCATCTCTTCGACATCGGCATTGCGACAGAACGTGCGGCTGTCGCACAATTCGCGCACGAACGCCCCGTTCGCTAGGTTCAGCATCTTGTGCTGATGACCGATGGCGGCATCGGGAAAGTCGATCTCGAAGTCGATCTGCAGGCTGGTCGCGGGCCGCAGGCTGGCCCATGCATCGTTGTGACTGACGCTGACCTCGTGAAGGATTTCGATGGCGTGCAGGGGCGCGCGCAGCCGGGTCAGGCCGGTGGACACGATGCCCCGGACAAAGGCGGCGGCGCTGCCGTCCATGATCGGCACCTCCGGCCCGTCGATGGCGATGACCACGTTGTGCACGCCGCATCCCGACAGGGCCGCCATGATGTGTTCGATGGTGGACACAGCGACCGCATCGTGGCCCGGACCCGCGACCAGACGGGTGTTCAGCGGCGACACTTCAACGTTGTGCCACAGGGCGGGCAGACGGGCACCCTGCCCTGCGGCATCGGTGCGATGGAACAGGACACCGGTGTCGGCTGGCGCGGGGCGCAGGGTCATGCGGACGGGCTTGCCGGAATGGAGTCCGACACCCGTAAAGGAGAGAACGTCCGCGATGGTGGTCTGCATGATGGTGTCCCGCCTGAAGTCTTGCTCTGGTTTCGGTCTATGCCGGTTAACGCAGGAGATAGGTTTGTCACACCGATGTCGCAATTCACACATTGCAACGATCTGAAACATTGGATCGGGTAACCGCCAAGGCATTGGTTCACAATGAAAAAGGCCGCCCGAACCGGGCGGCCTATGATCAGTGCAACAGGTCTGAAACCTTAAGATGCCGCCGTTCAGTTCGCCTGACGGCGCAGAAAGGCGGGAATCTCGATCCGTTCCTGATCGGCGTCCGCCTGCGGGTCGGCGCGGGGCTGGTCGCGCAGCGCGCTGACCTGCGGCTGCTGACGGGGCGCCGGTGCGGCGGGCGCATCGGCCTGACCGGTCATGCGGTTGATCAGCGAGTTGATCCCAAAACGCGGCTTCTCGGCCTCTGCGGCGCGGGGCGCCTCTGCGGTCATGCGCGGGGCCGCGTTGCCGCCGGGACGGTTCAGGGCTGCGGCAAGGCGGGCCTTCGCCTCTGGCGTGGGCGTGCCCGGCTGCGGTGCGCGGGGCGCGACAAAGGTTTCAGCCGCTTCGATTTCCGGCTCGGGGCGCGGACGATAGGCGGGCGGCGGCAGGCTGTCGTCGGCAACCGCGTCGTGGCTGTCGTAGCCGGTCGCCTGATCGCGACCGTAGGCATCGTCGTCGTCATAGCTCTCGAACAGCGACCGTTCCGGTGCACGCTCCGGCTGGCGCTGCGCCGGTTGGCGTTCGGCATACTGACGCTCGGCAGGCTGACGCTCGGCCGCTTGACGGGCCACCGGTTCTTCATAGCGTGGCGCAGCTTCGCGCACGGGCTCGCGGGCGGCGGCGGGCTGCTGGCGCGGCTGCTCGGTACGGGCGGGTGCAGCGGCGCGGGGCGCCGGTTCCGGCTGGCGGATCGGCTGGTTCATCGACATCGACCGGCGGGCGGCGGGCACTTCGCTGCTGCGGGACATCGCATCGATGCCGGTCGCCACGACGCTGACGCGCATCCGGCCTTCCATGCTGGTGTCCAGCGTGGAGCCCACGATGATGTTCGCATCGGGATCGACCATCTCGCGGATCGTATTCGCAGCCTCGTCCAGTTCGAACAGGGTCAGGTCGTAGCCGCCGGTGATGTTGATCAGGACGCCCTTGGCACCCTTCAGGCTGATCTCGTCCAGCAGCGGGTTGGCGATGGCCTTTTCGGCGGCCGCCTTGGCGCGATCCTCGCCTTCGGCTTCGCCGGTGCCCATCATGGCCTTGCCCATCTCGTCCATCACCGACCGCACGTCGGCGAAGTCGAGGTTGATCAGCCCCGGACGCACCATCAGGTCGGTCACACCCTTGACGCCTTGATAGAGCACGTCGTCGGCCAGCGCGAAGGCTTCGGTGAAGGTGGTGTTTTCGGTCGCCAGACGGAACAGGTTCTGGTTGGGAATGATGATCAGCGTATCGACGACCTTCTGCAGGGCTTCGACGCCCTCCTCGGCCTGACGCATCCGCTTGTTGCCCTCGAACTGGAACGGCTTGGTGACGACGCCCACGGTCAGCACACCCAGCTCGCGCGCGGCCTGCGCGATGATCGGGGCCGCACCGGTGCCGGTGCCGCCGCCCATGCCGGCGGTGATGAAGCACATGTGCGCGCCTGCCAGATGATCGACGATCTGTTCGATGCTTTCCTCGGCGGCGGCGGCACCGACCGTGGCCCGGGCCCCTGCCCCCAACCCTTCCGTCACCTTGATGCCCATCTGGATCTTGGCCTGCGACCGCGACTGCTGCAGCGCCTGCGCGTCGGTGTTGGCCACCACGAACTCGACGCCGTCGAGTTCCTTGTCGATCATGTTGTTGACCGCATTGCCGCCGGCGCCGCCCACACCGAACACGGTGATGCGCGGCTTCAGATCGTCGTGTCCGGGAAGGGAGAGGTTTAGTGTCATCGCGCGGTCCGCCTGTTGGTGTGAGGGGCCCGTCCCACCGGGCAAATCGGTCTTTGGGCTGATTCTAACGGCTTGTGGCCGTTCCGTCACTCGAAAAGCACAGTCGCGGTACAAAATATGGCGTAAAATCGCCGGTTCCTTGCCGTATCTGGGGGCGTTTACACGATCTTGCGATCTACCAGTTATCCTTGAACCACTTCACAGCCCGTTTCAGCGACCGCGCCGGATAGGTTTCGGCGGGAATGTCGAAATCCCACCATTCGTCCTGCGGATGCGCCGCGAACAGCGCACAGCCCACGGCCCCCGAAAACGCGGGACCCGTCGCCGCCTGCGGCAGCCCCTGCACGCGCAGCGGGCGACCCAGACGCACCTGCTGGCCCAGGATCTTGGCCGCCAGACCGTCCAGACCGGGGATCTGGCTGCCGCCCCCCGTCAGCACGATCTGCTGGCTTGGCAGATGCTCGAACCCTGCGGCGTCCAGACGGGCCCGCACCTCCTCGAGGATCTCCTCGATGCGGGGGCGCATGATGCCGATCAGTTCCGCCCGGGAAATGGTGCGGCGGTCGCGTTCCCAGTCGCCGGTGTCGCCGCCGATCTCGATCATCTCGCGGTCGTCCATGCCGGTGGCCACGACCCCGCCGTAGAACGTCTTGATCCGCTCGGCCACCTGCGTCGGCACCTGAAGGCCCATGCTGATGTCGCCGGTGACGTGATCGCCGCCCATGCGCACCGCGTCCGAATAGATCATGTGCTTTTTCATGAACACGCTGATGCCGGTCGACCCGCCGCCCAGATCGACGCAGGCGGCGCCCAGCTCCTGCTCGTCCTCCACAAGGCTCGAGATGCCGGCGACATAGGCAGACGAGGCCAGCCCCGCCAGTTCCAGATCGCAGCGCTTGATGCAGAAGAACAGGTTGCGGATCGCTGTGGCGTCCACGGTCATCAGGTGCAGATCCGTCGCCAGACGGCTGCCCACCTGCCCGCGCGGGTCCGCCATGCCGCTGCGGTGGTCGAGGGCAAAGTTCACCGGCTGCGCATGCAGCACATCGCGGTCATGGCCGAAATCCGGCACCTCGCAGGATGCCAGCACACGGCCGATGTCGCCTTCCGTCACCACGCCGGTTTCCACGTCGACCCCGCCGTCGAGGCCATAGGACCGGGGTCGCGCCCCGCTGAAGCAGGCGATGACGTGGTCCACGCGGACCTCGGCCATCTTCTGCGCGGCCTGCATCGCGGTGCGGATCGCACGTTCGGTTTCCTGCATCGCGTCGATCTCGCCGAACCGGACGCCACGCGAGCGGGTGGTGGCGGCGCCGATCACGCGAAACTGCGAATGTCCTGCAAGCGCCGCCGGCCCGTCGATTTGCGGCATCCGCCCCGGCCCGTCGAAGCGCAGCACGAGGCAGGCGATCTTGGACGTGCCAACGTCGAGGATCGCGATGACGCCGCGCTGCATGGCAGCCCGGCGGACGTTGCGCATGGCACGTTGGGTTTCGTATAGGTCCCGCATCAGTCGTTCGCCCCTGTCGCCATGGCGTTGCGTGACGCCGCAACTGCCCCTTGTTGTACTCTGACCGTCGGACGCTGCGGGTTGCGCATGTCCACCAGCATCACATCGCGCGCCAGCAGTTCCGCCGACTGTTCCAGCCCGATCACGCGGTTCAGCGCAACCGCAGGCTGATACGTCGGCAGCAGGATGCGCTGGTCGCGGTCCAGCACCATGTCCCAGCGCCGCTCGCCGATCCGCACCAGTCCGCGGACCCGTTCCGCGATGGGTGCGGCGGTGCGGAACAGGGCCAGCGCCTCCTCCAGATGATCCTCGGCGCCCTCGCCCGCGATCAGCGGCAGGTCGCGGCGTTCGGCCCGTGTGGCGACGGCCCCGGAAAACACGCCGGCCCCGTCGATCAACTGCAACCCGTCGCTGGTCCGCCACAACGCGACGGGCTGGCGCGGCGTGATGCCCACCTCCAGCGCACCGCCGTCGCCGACGCGGACATAGACATCCTCGACCGCCGGAAGCTCCGCCACCTTGGCCCGCATCGCAGCCAGGTCGAGTGTGAAGGACGACACCGGGAATTTGACCGGGATCAGATCGGTGACGACGCCCGCAAGATCCTCGTCCGCGCCGGTCACGGCCAGATGCGTGACGCGGAATTCCGGCCTGTCCTGCACGGCCTGCGTCAGACGCTCGATCTGGCCCGTGACCATCGCGCGGTTCCCGTCATGCGCCAGCCACAGGGCGGCGATCAGCACGACGCCCAGCACCGGCCCACCCACATAGACGCCCGTGCGCACACCCGGCGTCAGCATCCAGCGTTGCCAGCGATAGCCCCATTTCGACGGCGCCGGATCGCGCAGAGGCCGCGTGCGGGGTGCGCGCGGGGCGCGCGGCGGGGTCATCGTGCGCATGACGCATCCTCGACCAGCCAGCGGCACAGCGCGCCAAAGGGGATGCCCACCGCCTGCGCCTGTTCCGGCGACAGCGACGTGGGCGTCATGCCGGGCTGGGTGTTCGTCTCCAGCAGCACGAGGCCCGCCAGACCGCGCGCCTCGTCCCAGCGGAAATCGGTGCGGCTGATGCCCCGGCAGCCCAGCGCGCGATGCGCGCGCAGGGCGTAATCCATGCAGGCGTCGAAGATCTCGGTCGGGATATCCGCAGGTACCACGTGCCGCGATCCGCCGGGGGTGTATTTCGCGTCGTAGTCGTACCAGCCGTCGGTCAGGATGTCGGTCACAGTCAGCGCCCGGTCGCCCATCACGGTGGTCGTCATCTCGCGCCCCGGGGCATAGGCCTCGACCATCACGCTGTCGGGCATCGTGTCGGCCAGCGCGGGCGGCGGGGCATCCTTGTCCATCACAAGGTAGATGCCGACGCTGGACCCTTCGTTGTTGGGCTTCACCACATAGGGCGCGGGCATGACGTGACGGCTGCGCACATCGGCGGCGCTGGCGATCACGCTGCGCACGATCGGCAGGCCTGCCGTCTCGTAGACCGCCTTGGTGCGCTGCTTGTCGAGGGCGAGGGCCGAGGCCAGCACGCCCGAATGGGTATAGGGGATGCGCAGCCATTCCAGCAGACCCTGCACGCAGCCATCCTCGCCCCAGCGGCCATGCAGGGCGTTGAAGACGACGTCCGGGGCAAGTGCGGTCAGCCGTTCGGACAGGTCAGGCCCGGCGTCAAGCTCGGTCACGCTGAATCCTTCGTCCCGCAGAGCCTTTGCACATTCGGACCCGGTGGAGAGTGAGACTTCACGCTCTGCCGATGGGCCGCCCATCAGTACAACTACTCTGGGTTGTGTCCCGCTCGACATACCCAAACCGCCTCATCGCGGGTCTTGCCGACCCGTCTGTCATTCGCGCCACCTGTCCGTGGCGCCCCCCCCTGCGGGGCGTTAGTTCCGTGTCCCATCCGGGCCGCGTTCGCCGACCCGCATGATTTCCCATTCTAATGTGATACCGCTGGAATCGTAAACCGCTTTCCGCACGTCTTCGCCCAAATCTTCAAGGTCTGCGGCGGTCGCACCCCCCGCATTGGTCAGAAAATTGGCATGCAGCGTGTTCATCACGGCACCGCCACGGATGGCCCCCCGCAGGCCCGCATCATCGATCAGTTTCCACGCCTTCAGGTCGTGGCTGTCGTCCGCCCGTCCGGTGCTGGAAAAGCCTGCGGGGTTGCGGAAGGTGCTGCCGGCAGTGCGGTCCTTGGTCGGTTGCGTCTGATCACGCCGGGCGAGCTGATCGTCCATGCGCTGCGCCAGCGCGGCGGGATCGCCCGCAAGCCCACGCAGGGTCGCCGACACCAGCACGGCACCATCCGGCAGCGTGCTGGACCGATAGGCGAGCTTCAGATCGGCGGCGTCCAGCGTCACCAGCGTGCCATCCCGCAGCACCGCCTGCACCGACACCAGCGCATCGGCGACGTAAGTGCCATAGCAGCCTGCGTTCATGCGCACGGCCCCGCCGATAGTGCCGGGGATGGTGCGCAGGAACGTCAGATCCACCCCCGCCTCGGCACTGCGCCGCGCCACATGCGCGTCCAGCGCCGCCGCCCCCGCCGTCACGGTCAAGCCATCCACGGCGATGCCGTTGAACCCGCGCCCCAGCCGGATCACCACGCCGCGCACGCCGCCGTCGCGCACGATCAGGTTCGACCCCACGCCCATCGGAAACACCGGCACGACCGGGTCGAGGGCGCTCAGGAAGGCGCACAGATCGTCCACGTCCGCAGGCTGGAACAGCACGTCCGCAGGCCCGCCGACCCGCAGCCACGTCAGTTCCGCCAGCGGGCGGTCCGGTGTCAGGGTGCCGCGCACGGGCGGCAATGCATCGCGCCAGCTCATGCAGCGCGCCCCCGCGTAACGCCACGCAACCAGCGCAGCAGGTGCAGCAACGGATACCGCAGCACGCTCGCCCCGCCCGCAAAGAACAGCAGGCCCAGCAGCGGCCCCTGATCGACCGTGAGCCACACCAGCAGCGGCAGGCCCACGGCCAGCAGCGCCATCGCCCGCCTGCGGTGCTGGTTGCGCCCCGGCAGCATCGCCGCCACGTTGGCCGCGATCAGCCAGACCAGCGCCATCACCAGCGGCAGACTGATGCCTGCGTCATCCATTCAGGCGGTCACGCAAGCCGTAGGCCCAGGCACTGATCGTGCCAGCCCCAAGACAGACCACCATGTCGCCGGGCACCGCCTGTTCGCGCACCAGACGCTCCAGATCCTCCTCGGACTCCACGGCGCGGGCGTGGCGGTGGCCGTGACGGATCAGACCTGCCACCAGACCGTCGCGGTCCGCACCCGGAATGGGCGCCTCGCCCGCGCTGTAGACCTCGGAAATGCCGACCACGTCCGCATCGTTGAAGCAGCTGCAGAACTCTTCGAAATGGTGGTTGAGACGACTGTAGCGGTGCGGCTGGTGCACCGCGATCACGCGCCCTTCGGTCGCCTGACGGGCGGCCTTCAGCACGGCGGCGATTTCCACCGGATGGTGGCCGTAGTCGTCGATGATCGTGATGCCCTGCACCTCGCCCACCTTGGTGAACCGCCGGTTCACGCCGCCGAAGCCTGCCAGCGCACGGCGGATCTCGTCCTTCTTCAACCCCAGATGGCGGGCGACCGCGACCGCGCCCAGCGCGTTGCTGACGTTGTGGTCGCCGGGCATCGGCAGGGTGCAGCCTTCGATCACGTCGCCTTCGGACTGCAGCGCCACGTCGAAATGCGCCACACCCTTGACGTAACGCAGGTTCACGGCCCGCACGTCCGCCTGCACGTTGAAGCCGAAGGTGACGACGCGGCGGTCGGTGATGCGCCCGACCAGCGCCTGTACCTCGGGATTGTCGGTGCAGCACACGGCCAGCCCGTAGAACGGGATGCCCGACACGAAGTCGAGGAACCCCTGACGCAGGTTCTCGATCGTGTGCCAGTGGTCCATGTGCTCGGGATCGATGTTGGTGATCAGCGCGATGGTCGCGGGCAGGCGGTTGAAGGTGCCGTCGCTTTCGTCGGCCTCGACCACCATCCACTCGCCCTGCCCCATCCGCGCGTTGGAGCCGTAGGCGTGGATCACACCACCGTTGACTACGGTGGGATCGAGCCCGCCTTCGTCCAGCAGCGCCGCGACCATGGTGGTCGTCGTGGTCTTGCCGTGCGTGCCCGCGATGGCCACGTTGGATTTCAGGCGCATCAGTTCGGCCAGCATCTCGGCCCGGCGCACCACGGGCAGGCCGCGCGCGCGAGCCGCGTCCAGTTCAGGGTTGCCCGCCTTGATCGCGGACGAGATCACGATGACCTCGGCCCCGTCCAGGTTCTCGGCCCGCTGGCCGATGTGGACTTTCGCCCCCATGCCGACCAGACGGTCGGTGATCGGCGTGGCCTTCAGGTCGGACCCCTGCACGGTATAGCCATGGTGCATCAGCACCTCGGCGATGCCGGACATGCCGATGCCGCCGATCCCCACGAAATGGATCGCGCCCACATCAAGGGGCAGTTTCGTCGGTGCCATCATCATTGCCGTTCCGTCCATGTCTATGCCATGTCGCCGCCAAGGTCCTCGACCAGGCCTGCAAGCCGCGCTGTAGCGTCCGGTGTGGCGCAGGACAAGGCGGCCCGCGACATCTGCAGCGCACCGGCGGAATTGCCCAACACCATCTCCATGTTCTCGGCCAGTGCGGCGGACGTAAACCGGCTTTCGGGCATCAGGATCGCCGCCCCCGCCTCGACCATGGCGCGGGCGTTGGCGGTCTGGTGGTCGGCGGCGGCGGCGGCGAACGGCACGAGGATCGCAGGCCGCCCGATCACGCACAGATCCGCCACGGTGCTGGCGCCCGACCGGGCGATGACCAGCTGCGCCTCGGCCAGCCTCGTGGGCATGTCGTCGAAGAAGGTACGGATATCCGCGTCGATGCCTGCCTGTGCATAGGCGTCCGTCACGCGGTCCACATCCTCGGGGCGGGCCTGCTGGAACACGCGGATGTTGCGCCGCATCGCCTCCGGCAGGGCCGCGATCCCGGCAGGCACCACGTCCGACAGGATGCGCGCACCCTGACTGCCACCCACCACAAGCACCGACATCGGATAATCGCCCGGCGGGATATAGCCAGCCCCCGCCCGGTCGAGGATCGCCTGCCGCACCGGATTGCCGACATGGATGCCCTGCACGCCGTCCGGCAGCGCCGTGGGCCATGTGCCGCAGGCGACATGGTCGACCCGCGACGCAAAGACCTGATTGACGCGGCCCAGCACGCCGTTCTGTTCGTGGATCATGCGCGGGATCTGCAGCAGCGTGGCCGCCGCCATCATCGGGATCGCAGGATAGCCGCCGAACCCCACCACCACGCGCGGTCGGTCGCGGCGCAGCGCCAGCATGGCCCCCAGCGTGCCCGCACCGATCCGCAGCGGCACCACCGCCTTGGCCAGTGCGCCGCCACGGGCGAAGGTGCCGCTGTCGACCTGCGCGATCTCGACCGCATCGGGAAACCCGCCGGCATAGCGTGCGCCGCGCGGGTCCGTGCTCAGCGTCACGCGCCAGCCACGGTCCAGCATCGCCTCGGCCAGGGCCTGGGCGGGGAACATGTGCCCGCCGGTGCCGCCCGCCGCCATCATCAGATGCGGTCCCACGGTGCACCTCGCTTTTTGCAGAAATACTCCGGGGGGAGGCCTCCGGCCGGGGGGCTGGCCCCCCTTTGCGCCATCGCCTTCACCGGCCCATCCGCCGCATCAGGATGTCGCCGATCTCGCCCTGCGGGCGCGCGCGGGTCATCGCCAGCAGCATGCCGACCGCGATGCCACCGGCGATCAGGCTCGACCCGCCGTAGCTGACGAAGGGCAGCGTCATGCCCTTGGCCGGCAGCAGGCGCACGGCCACGCCCATGTTGATCATCGCCTGAATGCCGAACGCACAGGCCAGACCCGTGCCGGCAAGACGGATGAAGGGATCGCGTTCCTTCAGCAGCCGCAGCAGGCTGCGCACCACGATCACGGTATAGAGCGCGATGATCGCCAGCACGCAGACCAGCCCGTATTCCTCGGCGGCGACCGCGATGATGAAATCGGTGTGCGCGTCGGGCAGCGACCATTTCACCTGCCCCTCGCCCACGCCCACGCCAAAGAAGCCACCCTCGCGGATCGCGTTCGTCGCATAGCCCAGCTGCGTGCGCGGATCGAGGTCGGGGCTGAGGAACCCATCGATGCGCCGCGCGAAGTGTTCGGACGCCTCGTAGGCGAACAGCCCCGTGGCAAAGACCGCGCCCGCCAGTCCCAGCAGCAGCACCATCGGCGCACCGGCCACGAAATACATCACACCCCATGCGAACAGCACGAGACAGGCCTGACCGAAGTCGGGCTGAAGTGCCAGGAAGCCCACTATCACAAGCGTCAGCACGAACGAATACATCCGCCCCGGCGGTCCGCCCACACTCAGGCCTGCGGCCATCAGCCATGCGGTGAAGACGACGAAACCGGGTTTCAGGAACTCCGACGGCTGCACGGACGCGAAGCCGAAGGAATACCACCGCACCGCGCCCTTGCCGAAGTCGGTGCCGAACACCGGCAGCAGCATCAGCGCGACAAGCGCAAAGCCGAAGCCGATCACCGCCATGCGGCGCACCATGACCGGCGACATCATCGACACGCCGACCATGGCGATCATCGCCATGACGCCGAAGAACCCCTGACGGGTCACGTAGTAAAAGGGATCGAGGCCGTTCTTGGCCGCCAGCGGCGGCGAGGAGGCCAGCCCCAGCAACAGTCCGATGCCGAACAGGCCCAGGATGCAGCACATGCTCCACTTGTCGATCGTCCGCCACCAGCGCGGCAGGACAGGATCGCCTGTCACGACGCGCGGCGCGCCATACACCATTTCGGTCATCGTCTATCCGCCCGGAATTGCCTGTCGCCCGCGTTGCGCGCGGGTCTATGATTTCACACTAGCCACCTTGCAGCCGTAATTCCACTTCAATTCGCATCCGCCGCTTGCGACCCGGCGCACCCTTGCAATCGGCCCATGTCGCGGGCACGAGGGCGCCATGAATGTGAACACGCTGATCCTTGGCGCCGGGGCTGCCGGCATGATGGCCGCCGCCCATGCGGGCACCGAGGTGCTGGTCGTGGACCACGCCCGTGCTGCGGGCGAAAAGATCCGCATTTCCGGCGGCGGGCGCTGCAATTTCACCAACCTGCACACGGACCCCGCCCGTTTCCTGTCCCGTAACCCGCATTTCGCCAAATCCGCCCTGTCGCGCTACACGCCGCGCGATTTCGTGGCCCTCGTGGACGCCCACGGCATCGCGCACCACGAAAAGACGCTGGGGCAGCTCTTCTGCGATGGCTCCGCCAAGCAGATCGTCGCGATGCTGCGCACCGAGATGGACCGCGCCGGCGCCCGCCTGTGGCTGCAGACCGAAGTCGGTGATATCGCCCACGACGGCGCGGCGTTCCGCGTGGACTTGGTCCGCGAGGGACGTCCCGTCACCGTCACGGCCCGCCACCTGATCCTCGCCACCGGGGGCAAGTCGATCCCCAAGATGGGGGCGACCGACCTCTCCTACCGGATCGCCGCCCAGTTCGGCCTGCCCCTCGTGGCCCCCCGCCCCGGCCTGGTGCCGCTGACCTTCACCGACGACCGCTTCGCAGCCCTTGCGGGCACGGCGCTGCCCACCCGCGCGAGTGCCAATGGCACCGCCTTCGCGGAAGCCACGCTCTTCACCCACCGCGGCCTGTCCGGCCCCGCGATCCTGCAGGCTTCCTCCTACTGGACGGAAGGCGGTACCCTCACGCTGGACCTCGCCCCCGGGACCGCCCTCGGCGATGCGCTAGTCACGGCGAAACGCGATGCGGCCCGCAAGACCCTGACCACGGTCCTGTCCTATCACCTGCCGACGAAACTGGTGCAGTATCTGGCCACCCACGCCTCGGACGACTGGCCGAGTGGATGGCAGACCGCCCCCCTCGCGACACTGCCCGACGCGGCCCTGCGGGATCTGGGCGCGGCCCTGCACCACTGGCACCTGATCCCGTCAGGCACCGAAGGTTACCGCACCGCCGAGGTGACGCTGGGCGGCATCGACACCGCGGGCCTCAATTCCCGCACCATGGCGGCGAAACACCTGCCCACGCTCTACGCCATCGGCGAGGCGGTGGATGTGACCGGCTGGCTCGGCGGCTACAACTTCCAATGGGCATGGGCCTCGGGATGGGCCGCGGGACAGGCCATCGCCGCCGCGCACTGACCCTGCGGCACTGGGGACATGTTCAGCTGACCCGGTAAACGCCCGCGCGGCGCTGACCAGCGGTCATCTCTGGCCACACCAAGCACGAGAGCGGCACCGCCCCTCCCTCGCTTTTTTCGAAATACTCCCGCGCGGCGCGCTTGCCCCGCCTTGGCGGGGCAACCAGATCGTCAGCCTACAGCGCCGCCAGCACCCGTGCGGTGAAATCGTCGCCCCGTGCGGCAAAGCTGTCGTATTGATCGAAGGACGCGCAGGCGGGCGCCAGCAGCACAACCTCGCCCGGATGCGCGTCGCGCATGGCGGCCGCGACCGCGACCTCCATCGTGCCGCAGACCTGCGCCTCGACCCCCGGCAACTGCCGGGCAAAGCTCTCGGCCTCGCGCCCGATGACATAGGCCTGCACGACCGACCCCAGATGCGGGATCAGCGGGCCAAGGCCGCCTTCCTTCTGCAAACCGCCGCAGATCCAGCGGATCTTCGGAAACGCCTGCAGCGCCTTCGCGGCCGCATCGACGTTGGTGGCCTTGCTGTCGTTCACGAATTTCACGCCGCGGCGCTCCGCGATCAGCTGGCTGCGGTGCGGCAGGCCGGGATAGCTGTGCAGCGCCGCCTCGATCCCCTTTGGCCCGATCCCCAGCGTACGCGCGGCGGCATAGGCGGCGCAGGCGTTCTGGTGGTTGTGCGCCCCCGGCAGCCCCGCCACGCCGCGCAGATCGATGGAGCCTGTCTGCTGCCCGCGCCGGTACTCGCTCAGGAACCCCTTGCGCGCGAAGACGCACCAACCGCTGGTCAGCTTGCGCGTCACGCTGATGCGGATCAGGCGGTCGTCGGATAGGTCGTCGACAAGCTGGTTCGCCAGATAGCGCCCCTCGTCCTCGTCCACGCCGATCACGGCGCGGTCGGGACCGCCTTCGGCGAACAGCCGCCGCTTGGCTGCGAAATAGCCGCCCAGCCCTGCGTGCCGGTCAAGGTGATCCGGGCTGATGTTGGTCAGCACCGCCACATCCGGCGTCAGGTGCCGCGCAAGGTCGGTCTGATAGCTCGACAACTCCAGCACCACGACCTCGCCGTCATGCGCAGGGTCGAGGTCGAGCACACCGCGCCCGATGTTGCCCGCCATCTGCGCGGGCCGCCCGTTCTGGACCAGGATGTGGTGGATCAGCGCCGTCGTGGTCGACTTGCCGTTCGACCCCGTGACCGCGATCACGCGGGGCGCGCTGTCGAAGCCGTCCCAGTCGTCCGTCGCCCACGACCGAAAGAACAGCCCGATGTCGTTGTCCACCGGCACACCCGCGTCCCACGCGGCGGCGATTACCGGGTTCGGTGTCGGATAGAGGTGCGGGATGCCCGGACTGACGATCAGCGCGGCGATCCCGTCAAAGCCCCCCGCCGCCGTCAGGTCGCGCAGCGCCCAGCCGTTCGCCTCTGCCGCCGCACGTCCCGTCGGGCTGTCGTCCCAGACTATGGGAATCGCCCCACCTGCCTCCAATGCCTTGGCCGTGGCGACGCCGGACCGCCCCATCCCCAGCACCGCCACGTGGCGTCCGTCATAGCCTTGCACGGGGATCATCGGATCATCCTGTCGGTGTGGGGTTTCAGCGGACCTTCAGCGTCGCAAGGCCGATCATCGCGAGGATCAGCGAGATGATCCAGAAGCGGATGACGATCTGCGGCTCGGCCCAGCCCTTCTTCTCATAATGGTGGTGGATCGGGGCCATCAGGAACACCCGCTTGCCGGTCCGCTTGAAGTAGAGGACCTGGATGATCACGCTCAACGCCTCGACCACGAACAGCCCGCCGACGATGGCCAGCACGATCTCGTGCTTGGTGGCGACCGCGATCGCGCCCAATGCGCCACCCAAAGCCAGCGATCCGGTATCGCCCATGAACACGGCGGCGGGGGGCGCGTTATACCACAGGAACCCAAGGCCGCCGCCGATCAGCCCCGCGCAGAACACGAGGATCTCGCCTGAATCCGGCACGTAATGCAGCCCAAGGCTTTCGGAAAAGTCCACGCGGCCCACGAAATAGGCGATGATCCCGAAGGTGCCCGCCGCGATCATCACCGGCATGATCGCCAGCCCGTCCAGACCGTCGGTCAGGTTCACCGCGTTGGCCGCCCCCACGATCACGAGGATCGAGAACGGCACGAACAGGAACCCCATGTTGATCAGCACATCCTTGAACACCGGCACGGCAAGCTGGTTGGTCAGCCCCTCCGGGTGATACTGCGCCGCCCAAAATCCGGCCACGGCGGCGATGCTCAGGCCCAGCAGGATGCGGACCTTGCCCGACACGCCGTTGCTGGTCTGCTTGCTGACCTTGGCGTAATCGTCGGCGAACCCGATGGCCGCAAAGGCCAATGTGACGAACAGCACCATCCAGACGTAAGGATTGTCCAGCCGCGCCCACAGCAGGGTCGAGGTCGTCAGCGCCCCCACGATCAACAGACCGCCCATCGTGGGCGTCCCCGCCTTGGCCAGATGGCCCGCCGGACCATCGGCGCGGATCGGCTGACCCTTGCCCTGCGTGCGGCGCAGAACGTTGATCAGCGGCAGGCCGAAGATGAACCCAAAGATCAGCGCCGTCAGGAACGCCCCACCCGCACGAAACGTGATGTAGCGGAAAAGGTTGAAGAAATCCCCGCCGTCGGACAGTTCTGTCAGCCAATACAACATGGGATCGTTCCTTACGCTATCGGACCGGGTCGATGCCCGAGTTTGCGGATCGCGTCAACAACGCGGCTGACCTTGCTGCCTTTGGACCCCTTGACCAGCACGACATCGCCGGCATCCACCAGTCGCGACGCCTGTGCGGCGAGGTCCGCCGCCTCCGGCGCCCATTGCCCGCGGATGTCCTGCGGCAGCGCATCGAACAGCGCCCGCATCCGCGGCCCCGCGCAATGCACCACATGCACGGTCGCAAGGTGCGGATCGTCGGCCACGGCGGCGTGCAGGGCCATCTCGTCGGGGCCAAGCTCCAGCATGTCGCCGAGGATCGCCACGCGCCGTCCCCTGACGATGCGGCCCAGACCGTCGCGGGGTTTCGCCGCCGCCAGCACCTCCAGCGCCGCGGCCATGGACGCGGGGTTGGCGTTGAACGCGTCGTCGATCAGGTCGAGCGTATCCTCGTTGATGCCCTGATCCAGCACGATGACCTCTCGCGTGCCGCGTCCCACGGGGGGTTCCCATTGGCCGATGTCCTGCGCCGCCTGCACCGGGTCGGCGCCCAGTGCGTCGCAGGCGGCCAGCACGGCGACCGCGTTCATGGCGAAATGCCGCCCCGGCACCGCCAGCTTGAACAGGTAATCCGTGCCGTCGTGATGCGCCTCGATCACCGTGGTGATGTCGGTGATGCGCACCTGTCCCAGCGTCCAGTCCGCATCCGCGCCAAAGAACACGGCCCGGTGCCCGCCCTGTGCCGCATGGTCGCGCAGGATGACGCTGGTGGGCAGGTCGGCGTTCAGCACCGCGATCCCGCCTGGTTCCAGCCCATCCATGATGCTGGCCTTCTCGTGCGCGATCCCGTCCAGGTCGGCGAACGCCTCCAGATGCGCCGCCGCCACGGTGGTGATCAGCGCCACGTGCGGCCGCGCCATGCGTGCGAGCGGCGCAATCTCTCCGGGGTGGTTCATCCCGATCTCGATCACCGCATAATCCGCATCGCGCGGCATCCGGGCCAGCGTCAGCGGCACGCCCCAGTGATTGTTGTAGGACGCCTGTGCCGCATGCGTCCGCCCCTGCCGCGACAGGACGGCGTGCAACATGTCCTTGGTGGACGTCTTGCCCACCGACCCGGTTACACCGACGATGCGGGCTGTGGTCCGCGCACGGGCAGCGACCCCGAGGGCGACCAGCCCCGCCAGCACGTCGTCAACCACCAACAGCGGCGCGTCTTCCGCCACACCGTCCGGCCTGCGGCTGACCAGCGCCGCCGCTGCCCCCGCCGCCAGCGCCTGTGCCACGAAATCGTGCCCGTCGCGGTCGGCCTGCAGGGCCACGAACAGATCGCCGGGTTGCAGGGTGCGGGTGTCGATCGACACGCCGGTCGCCTGCCAGTCGCCTGCCGTCGCACCATGCGTCACCGCCGCGGCCTCTGCCGCCGTCCACAACACGTCGCCCATCAGATCCGCCCCTCGAGTGCGGCCACCGCCACGCTGGCCTGTTCCGCATCGTCGAACGGCAACACCCTGTCGCCGACGATCTGACCTGTCTCGTGGCCCTTGCCCGCGATCAGCAACGCATCGCCCGGCCCCAGCGCGTCGATGCCGCGCAGGATCGCCTCGGCGCGGTCTGCGACCTCGATCACCTCTGCGGGGCCCTTGGCACCCGCCAGCACGGCGGCACGGATCGTGGCGGGCACCTCGGAGCGGGGATTGTCGTCGGTCACGATCACCAGATCGGCGTTTTCAGCCGCCGCCTGCCCCATCAGCGGGCGCTTGCCCGCGTCACGGTCGCCGCCGGCGCCCACGATGACGATGATCCGGCCCATCACATGGGGCCGCATGGCGCGCAGCGCCGTCTGCACCGCGTCCGGCGTATGCGCATAATCGACGAATACCGTGGCGCCATTGGTGCGCCGCGCCACAAGCTGCATCCGGCCCCGCACGGTCGCAAGCGTGTCCAGCGTGGCGAACACGTCGCCGGGGATCGCCCCCGCCGCGATGGCAAGGCCGCAGGCCACCGCCACGTTGTCCGCCTGAAACGCACCGATCAGATTGAGCCGTGCGGTATGCGGCCGGTCCTGCCACAGAAAACGCAGGTCCTGCCCGGTGTCGTCGCAGCGCTGCCCGGTGATGCGCAACCGCGCGTCCGCATGGCGGCCCACGCCGATGACCTCGACCCCGCGGGTGGTGCACAGGCTTGCCACCTCCTGCCCGCGGGGATCGTCAAGGTTCACGACCGCCACGCCGTCCTCGCTCAGGATGCGGGTGAAAAGACCCATCTTCGCGTCGAAATACGCGTCGAACGTCTTGTGATAATCCAGATGGTCCTGGGTAAAGTTCGTGAACCCCGCCGCGTGCAGGACGACGCCGTCCAGCCTGCGCTGGTCCAGACCGTGGGAGGATGCCTCCATCGCCGCATGGGTGACGCCAGCGGCCTCTGCCTGAGCCAGCAGACGGTGCAGGGTCACGGGGTCGGGCGTGGTGTGGTGCAGCGGTGCGGACCACGCGCCCTCAACCCCGGTGGTGCCGAGGTTCACGGCGGCATAGCCCAGCGCCTCCCAGATCTGGCGGGTGAAGGTGGACACGCTGGTCTTGCCGTTGGTCCCCGTCACGGCGACCATCACCTCGGGGTGGGGGCCGAACCACAGGGACGCGGTCTGCGCGAGGGCCGCACGCGGGTCCTCTGCGATCACCACGGCGGCCGGCGACCCGGCCAAGGCTTCGGCAGCCAGCCGCGCGCCAACCGCGTCGGTCAGGATCACCCCGGCCCCGTTCGCCAGCGCCATGGGGATGAAATCCGCACCGTGGGTCGTGGTGCCGGGCAGCGCCGCGAACAACTGCCCCGGTCGCACGGTCCGGCTGTCGGTCGTCACGCCGGTCACGTCGGCGCGTCGGCCGCCCTGCGCCGTCAGGCCCAGTTCGGCCAGTGTCTTGGTCCGTGCCATTCCGGCCACTCCCCACTCAGTTCGAGGTGAGTGTTACACTGGCAAGCGTCTCGGGTTCAATCTGCGGCCGCAAACCCAGCAAGGGGGCGACGCGGCGGATCATCTCGGCCGCCACCGGCACGGCGGTCCAGCCCGCGGTGCGGCGCGGCTCGCTGCCGGAATTCTCGCTCGGTTCGTCCAGCGTCACGATCAGCACGTATTTCGGATCGTTGGCCGGGAACACCGTGGCAAAGGTCGAGATCACCTTGTCATCGTAATAGCCGCCGCCGCGTTCCATCGGCTTGTCGGCGGTGCCGGTCTTGCCCGCCACCAGATAGCCTTCCACGTCGCCCATCGACGCGGTGCCGCGCGTCACCACCTGCCGCAGCATGGACAGGGACCGTGCGCTGACCTCTGGCCGGACAACGTGGGGGCCGTTCTGCGGCCCGGCCGCGCGCAGCAGCGTGGGCTCGATCCGCGTGCCGCCGTTCAGCAAGGACGCATAGGCCGCCGCCAGATGCAGCGGGCTGTCCGAGATGCCGTGACCGAAGCTGATGGTCATGGTGGACACCTCTGACCATTTCGGCGGCAACAAGGGGCGGCCGGAGGGTGCCTCGCTCAACTCGATCCGCGTGGGCTCGGTCAGGCCGAGGGAGGCGAGGAAATCGCGCTGCCGGTCGCCGCCGATCTGCAGCGCGATGCGCCCGGTGCCAACGTTCGAGGATTCCACGATGATGTCGGTGGCCGACATGACCGGGGGCATCGAATGGCTGTCGCGGATGCGGAACCGGCCCCACGTCAGCGGGCCCTTGGTGTCGATCATCGAGTCCGGGTTGATCAGGCCCAGTTCCATCGCCTGCGCGATCGCAAAGATCTTGTAGGTCGAGCCAAGCTCGTAGACGCCCTGCACCGCGCGGTTGAACAACGGGCTGTCGGACTGGTCGCCGGTCAGCAGGACCTGCGGGCGGGTGTTGGGGTCGAAATCCGGCAGCGAGGCCATCGCGATGACTTCACCGGTGTGAATGTCCATCAGCACGGACGCGGCACCCTTGGCGTTCAGCAGCTTCATGCCGCCGTCCAGCACCTCTTCCGTCGCGGCCTGCACCGTCAGGTCGAGCGACAGTTCCAGCGGCTGCCCCTCGTTCGCGGGATCGCGCAGCAGCGTGTCGAACTGACGTTCGATCCCCGCCGTGCCGATCACCTCGGCGGACGCCACATCCTCTCGGCCATAGCTGGCACCGCCGAGGATATGGGCGGCGATGGGGCCGTTGGGATAAAGCCGCATGTCGCGGGGGCCGAAGAGCAGTCCGGGGCTGCCGATGTCGTGCACCTGCTGCATCTGTTCCGGGCTCAGCTGGCGGCGGATCCAGACGAATTTGCGCGCGCCGGTGAAATCCTTGATCAGACGCTCTTGGTCCAGTTCGGGAAAGATCGCCTTGAGTTGTGCCGCAGCCCCCAGCGGGTCGATCAGATGCTGTGGCTGCGCATAGAGCGAATGGGTCGCAAGGTTCGTGGCAAGGATGCGCCCGTTGCGGTCCACGATGTCGGCGCGCTGGCCGATGATCGGATTGCCGGCGGCGGCGCTGCGCGGCTCCTCCGGCATGGTGGCGGCGATGGTGCCCATCCGCAGACCCACGGCCATGAAGGCCACGGCGAAGAAACCGCCAAGGATCAGCAGCCGGCTTTCGGCGCGGTTGCGGGCCTTGTCGGCGATCGCCTCGTGGCGCAGGCGCAGGTTCTCGGCGGCGATGGCGCCGGGATCCTCGCCGCGTTCGCGCGCCTTGAGGATACGGGCCAGCGGGCGCAGGGGCGTGCGGATCATAGCGGGTCCTCTCCTCCACCGGGTGCGACCGAGCGCACGTCGATGGGGTCTGAAATCGGCAGAATGTCGGGCAGCGGATAGATGATGGTGGCGATGTCGCCGAACGCCTCAGGCGCAAGGGGCAGCAGGCCAAGACGGTCGAAGTTCAGTTCCGCCAGATCGATCAGACGGTCCGGGCGGTTGAGATAGGCCCATTCCGCGCGCAGCATCCGCAGCCGTTCATGGGCGTCGCCGATCTGCGCATGCAGGGTGCGCACGCCCCGGATCTCCTGCTGGGTGCGGTAGTTTTCCTGATACGCCCAGAAGGCCAGCCCCATGACGGTCAGCGCCGCCACGACATACATCAACGGTCGCATCATGTGCCTGCACCTTTCAACATCGGCATCCCCATGTCGGCGGGGTCCATCGCCTGCGCAGGGGCGTCGGTACGGATCGCGACCCGCAACTTGGCCGACCGCGACCGGGGGTTCAGGGCGACCTCGGCCTTGTCGGCCACGATGGCCTTGCGCGTCTTCTGCATAAAGGCTGCAACGACCGTGTCCAGCACCGGCGCATAGCGGTTGGCGTTGGGCGTCGTGGCGCTGCGGGTCTGGATGAAGCGTTTGGCCATCCGGTCCTCGACCGAATGGAAGGTCACCACGGCCAGCTGCCCGCCCGGTGCCAGCGCGCGTTCGGCTGCGGCCATGCCTGCGGCCAGTTCGCCGTATTCGTCGTTCACCGCGATGCGCAGCGCCTGAAAGGTGCGCGTGGCAGGATGGCTCTGGTTCGGTTTGGGGCGCGGCAGACAGGATGCCACGATGGTCGCAAGCTGCCCCGTGGTTGTCACCGGACGCGCGGCCACAATGGCCTTGGCGATCCGGCGGCTGGCGCGCTCTTCGCCGTAAAGGTAAATGATGTCAGCCAGTTCGGCCTCGTCCTTCGTGTTCACCAGATCGGCGGCGGACGGCCCGTCCTGCGACATCCGCATGTCGAGCGGCCCGTCGCGCATGAACGAAAATCCCCGCTCTGCCAGATCGAGCTGCATCGACGACACGCCCAGATCCAGCACCACACCGTCGAGGGCCGTGCCGTATTCATCCAGCTTTGAGAAGGTGCCCGCGACCGGCACGATCCGGTCGCCGTAATCGCCGATCCAACCGGCGGCCATCTGGAACGCCAGCGGATCGCGGTCCACCGCGATCACCCGCTCGGCCCCCGCGTCCAGCAGGCGACGGGTATAGCCACCGGCCCCGAAGGTGCCGTCCAGCCACGTGCCACGGATCGGCTGACAGGCGTCGATGATGGCGTCGATCAGGACGGGGACATGTGGGGTGTCGGATGCGGTTTCGGTCATGATGACAGCCGGTTACACCGCGAGGCTCATGGGATCGAAATCCGCTGGCTGGTCCTGCAGCCAGGCATCGAGCGGCGCGTCCACGTCATCGGCAAAGCTCTCGGCCTGCCAGATCTGAAAGAACTCACCCAGACCCATGAAGGCCAGATCGCCCTCGACCACGCCCAGCTTTTCGCGAAAGCGCAAAGGCATGACGACGCGGCCATCCTTGTCGATGGCCAGATCCTCGGAAAAGCCCATGAACAGCTTGCGCAGCATCGGCTTGTTGGGGTTGTTGTCGGGCATGGCGAGGATGCGGGCGATCTTGTCCTCGAAGGCCGCAACGGTCATGACCTGCAGCGTCGCCTTGAGGTGCGGTCCGAACAGGATCTTGGCGGTCATGGGCTGGTCGACGGACCATGCGGGATCACCGGCCTCGATCACGCGGCGGAACTTGGCCGGGATCGACATGCGACCCTTGGCATCCACCTTCGACTGATACTGGCTCGTGAACGAAAGGTTCAACCTGTGGCCTGCCCGCTGTTTGTCCCCTGCCGCATCCGTGTCGCAGGGGTCTGTCGTAGACGTGAAAACGGCGGGTCGAGATAGCTGCCACTACTCGACCCGCCGCCTTGGTGCCCTTTTCAGGGCTGGACCGACTGCGCGCGCCACCTGGGGGGATGTCTGCTCGCTCGCGCGCCGGATCGCTTTTATCGGTAGAAACGAGGCCTGTATGAAACCTGACATTGTGCCGGTGGGGTTCTTTGTGTGCCCCTTGTTTGTCTGCCCGCTCTTTCCGTGCACTCTTTTTGTCAGACCGGATTGCCCGTCGCAACACCTGTTTTGGGATTGCTGTGAACTTCGCGGAACTCACATCCGATTCACGGCGCCGTGAGTCAAAAGTTGTCCACAGGCTTACTTGGTCATATGGTGCGCCTGTGGACAAATTTCCCTACATCTTGTAATAATCTGGCCTCACGGGCCCGGTTCACGGCAGCCCCGAAAAACTTTTTTAGCCCCTCCGAGTCGCGGCTTGGGCGTGTCACAGCCGCCGCAGTCAAGTCCCTTTTGTGATTAAACTGGCGCAAATTTCAGGCTTGAAAAAGAGAATCGGGCCACCCCTGTGGGCGGCCCGTTTCCGGTTCACAATGATTCACGCCAAAACCGCAGCCGTGCGATTCTCCGCGTCAGGCCATGCCACCGTCGATGAACCGCTGCGCAAGCGCGGCATAGGCCAGACCAACCGGCCCGTCCGTCAGCGCCACGGGCGTCCCCGCATCCCCCGCAAGCCGGGTGTCGATGTCGATGGGCAGCGCACCCAACAGCGGCAACTCCAGTCGGGCCGCCTCGGCCGCGACACCGCCGTGGCCGAAGATCTGCGTCTCTTCTCCACAATGGGGACAATGAAAGGTGGACATGTTCTCGATCAGGCCGAGGATCGGTGTCTTGAGCGTGCGGAACATGTCGATGGCCTTTCGCGCGTCCAGCAGGGCCACGTCCTGCGGCGTGCTGACGATGACGGCGCCGGTGACGTTGGTGCGCTGGCACAGCGTCAACTGCACGTCGCCCGTCCCCGGCGGCAGGTCGATGATCAGGACGTCGAGCTGTCCCCAAGCCACCTGGTTCAGCATCTGCTGCAACGCCCCCATCAGCATCGGGCCGCGCCAGACCACCGCCTTGTCCGCGTCCACCATCAGGCCGATGGACATGATGGTGACGCCGTGGGCGTGCAGCGGCATGATGGTCTGCCCGTCGGGGCTGGCGGGGCGCCCGCTGACCCCCATCATGCGCGGCTGGCTCGGTCCATATATATCGGCGTCCAGCAGACCGACCCGCCGCCCCTTGCGCGCCAGTGCCACCGCCAGGTTCGAGGCGACGGTCGATTTGCCGACACCACCCTTGCCGGACCCGACCGCGAGGATGCGGTCCACGCCCGCCACCGGCGCGGGACCCGCCTGCGGCGTCGGATGGCGCCCCACCTTCAGACTGGGCGGCGCACCGGCGGGGGCTGCGGCGCCTGCGCCGACGGGCCCGGCCTGATGCGCTGTCAGGACCGCACCCACATCCAGTCCGGGCGCCAGATGATGCACCGCAGCAATCGCGGCCTGCCGCACCGGTTCGAGTGTGGTTGCGACGGCGGCGGTCGGCGCCTCGATCACGAAGCGGATTCGCGCGCCTTCGATCGTGACGGCGCGCAGCATGTCGCGGGCGCCCAACGTGGTGCCATCCGGCAGGGTCAGACCCGCAACAGCCCGCAGAATGTCGTCTCTGGTCAGTGTCATCTACATATTTCCTTCACATCCGGGGCGCGTCGCGGGCCGTCGGGGGCACCCTGATCCGCCGTCCGGCACGGCGCAACCCCTCAATTTTCATGGCGCAAATGCCGCTTTGCCCAAGGCGTGGGCGGTTTAGTAACTGTCCCTGAGTAACCTTGCACCCGCTGCATAGCAGCAATGCCGAATGGTTCGTTGTGCAGGTGCAGCATCTTCCTACATAACGGTCACAAGCAGCGACACACATTGCAACGGGTTACAAGAAAGACGAGATGGAAATGGCATACGCACACACAACGACGACGACCGCACCGCGCAGCACGGGCCTCGTGGCACGCATCACGGACGCACTGGCCGCACGCAAGGTGTACCGCACCACGCTGACCGAACTGCAGGCGCTGGACAACCGCGATCTGGCAGATCTGGGCATCAGCCGCTCGATGATCAAGTCGATCGCGTATGAGGCCGCCTACGGCAAGTAAGAATTCACATCGGGACCGGTCAACCTCCTCCCTGACCCGGTTCTGACCCGCGCCGCCGCAACCTCCTCCCTGCGGCGGGCGCGCAAGACAGGGCGGCGACCCGACCTCCTCCCCGGATCGCCGTCTTGAAACCAGTTTAAGAATTATGGGAACCTGCACCTCCTCCCGCAGTTGCCCGTAAGACGCAGGGACCGCTGACCTCCTCCCGGGTTGGTTCCTGCAAAGACCGGACAGCGCGCAACCTCCTCCCTGCGTGCGGTCCACCCCAGATCGGTGGTGGTCACCTCCTCCCGGCCACCACCGGCACTGAATTCAGATCGGGACGCTGCACCTCCTCCCGCAGCGGCCCTGACAGGCCCGGTGACCGCCAACCTCCTCCCTGGTTGGTTACTGCGGCTTACGACCCGGACGGCCCGCAACCTCCTCCCTGCGGCACCGTCCATCCAGATCGGTGGTGGCGACCTCCTCCCCGCCACCACCGACTGCCACTTACGGGCGCCGCACCTCCTCCCGCGGCCAACCCGGATCGTCCGTGCCGCAACCTCCTCCCTGCGGTATGGACACCCCGATGCGGACCCCGACCTCCTCCCCGAGGGTCCACATCAGAACCGAAGGCGATGCGCTCCTCCCGCGCATCGCCTTTTTTCATGTCCGCCCCTCTGCCTCATCGCGTCTCCAGCGCGATTTTTCGAATGCGCAGGGCCTCGTCCAGCGCTACCAGACGGCATGGAACCCCTCGCCCTCTATCTGCTGTTACAGTTCGCCTTTGCCGGGTCGGTCACGCCCGGTCCCAACAACATCATGCTGATGGCGTCGGGGGCGAACTACGGCCTGCGTCGAACGGTGCCGCACATGCTGGGCGTCAGCTTTGGCCACAGCTTCATGGTGCTGATGGTCGGGCTGGCGCTGCTGCAACTGTTCACCGCCTATCCGGTGCTGAACACGGTGCTCAAGGTGATCGCCGTCGTCTACATGACGTGGCTCGCCTACAAGATCGCGACCGCCCTGCCGCCAGAGGCGAAGGGCGTCACCGGCAAACCCTTCACCTTCCTACAGGCGGCGGCATTCCAGTGGGTCAACCCCAAGGCCTGGGTCATCGCGATCACGGCGATCACCGCCTATGCGCCCGCCGACTGGCCCACATGGGCCGGGTCGCTGCTGGTCGCCACAGCGTTCCTGACGATGAACCTGCCTGCGATCAGCCTCTGGGCCGTGCTCGGCGTGCAGGTCCGGCGGTTCCTCGGCACGGCGCGCCGGTTGCGCATCTTCAACGTGACGATGGCGGTGCTGCTGCTCGCTTCGCTCTGGCCGATGCTGGTGCGCTAGGGCGTCGCGGCACGGCATTTCGGGACGGCGGGCGGGGCGTCTCAGGCCCCGGCACCGGGGTCGGACAGCAGCGTCCCGCCGTTATCTCAGAAAGGCACCTCGGTCGCCGCATCGGCACTGACGATGAACTTGGCCACGACCTTCTTCGACCCCGCCTTGTCAAAGGCGATGTCCAGCTTGTCACCCTCGATGCCCTCGATCACGCCATAGCCGAACTTCTGGTGGAACACCCGGTCACCCGTGGTGAAGGCGCTGACAGCGTCAAGGTCGATGACCATGTTGCGCGTCTCGATTGGCTGCGACAGCCCGCGCACAGCCCCACGCGCCTGCAGCCGCCGCCAGCCGGGAGAGTTGTAGACATCCGCATCCACCGCCTTTTGGTGCAGGTCGCTCATCGCCTCTTCGCGCAGCTTGGGGCTGGCCGTTGCCGCCATGCCCGCCGCGCCATAGCCGCCGCCATACAGGCCCGGCGGCGTCAGCACGTCCACATGATCCACCGGCAATTCGTCGATGAACCGCGACGGCAGCGCGCTTTGCCATTGGCCATAGACGCGGCGGTTCGCGGCGAAGGAAATGGTGCACAGCGCCTCGGCCCGCGTGATCCCGACATAGGCGAGGCGCCGCTCCTCCTCCAACCCCTTCAGCCCGCTCTCGTCCATGCTGCGCTGGGACGGGAACAGACCATCCTCCCAGCCCGGCAGGAACACGGCGGGAAACTCCAGCCCCTTGGCGGCGTGCAGGGTCATGATGCTGACCTTCTCGCCCTCCTGTTCCGTCTCGTTGTCCATGATGAGGGCGACGTGTTCAAGGAAGCCTTGCAGATTCTCGAAGTTGTCCAGCGCCTTGACCAGTTCCTTGAGGTTCTCGAGCCGTCCGGGCGCCTCCGGCGTCTTGTCGGCCTGCCACATGCCGGTATAGCCGCTCTCGTCCAGGATCATCTCGGCCAGTTCCTGGTGCGTGTCGGCCTCGGCCCGCACCTGACTGTGCCAGCGGTCGATGCCATCGACCAGCAGCGCCAACTCGCGCAGCCCCTTGCCGCCCAGCAACTTCGCCTGCACGACCAGCCGCGCGCCTTCGACAAGGCCGACGCCGTTGGCGCGTGCGACCTTCTGCACGGTCTGGATCGCCTTGTCGCCAAGGCCGCGCTTTGGCGTGTTCACGATCCGCTCGAACGCCAGATCGTCGTCGGGACTGACGGCAAGGCGGAAATACGCCATCGCGTCGCGAATCTCCAACCGCTCATAGAACCGCGGCCCGCCGATCACGCGGTAGGGCAGACCGATGGTCAGGAACCGGTCCTCGAACGCGCGCATCTGGTGCGACGCCCGCACCAGGATCGCCTGCGCGTCCAGCCCCACCCTGTCCAGACCGCGGGTGCCGCGCTGCAGGGCCTCGATCTCCTCGCCGATCCAGCGGGCCTCTTCCTCGCCGTCCCAGTGGCCGATCAGGCGGACCTTCTCGCCACCGCGCGCATCGGTGAACAGCGTCTTGCCCAACCGCCCGGTGTTGGCCGCGATCACGCCCGACGCTGCGGCAAGGATGTGTTCGGTGGAGCGGTAGTTCTGTTCCAGCTTGACCACGGTGGCGCCGGGGAAATCCTGCTCGAACCGCAGGATGTTGCCGACCTCGGCGCCGCGCCAGCCATAGATGCTCTGGTCGTCGTCGCCCACGCAGCAGATGTTCCTGTGCGCTGCCGCCAGCAGGCGCAGCCACAGATACTGTGCGACGTTGGTGTCCTGATACTCGTCCACGAGGATGTAGCGGAACCGCCGCTGATACTGGTTCAGCACGTCCGCATGCGTCTGAAAGATCGTCACCATATGCAGCAGCAGATCGCCGAAATCGCAGGCGTTCAGGTCCAGCAGGCGGCGCTGATAGGCAGCATAGAGGTCGATGCCCTTGTGATCGAACGCCCCCGCATCGGCCAGCGGCACTTTGTCGGGGGTGAAGGCCTTGTTCTTCCATGCGTCGATCAGCCCCGCCAGCATACGCGGCGGCCAGCGTTTTTCGTCGATGCCGTCTGCCACGATCAGCTGCTTCATCAGGCGGATCTGGTCGTCGGTGTCGAGAATCGTGAAGTTCGACTTCAGTCCCACCAGTTCCGCATGGCGCCGCAACAGCTTCACGCAGACCGAATGGAAGGTGCCGAGCCACGGCATCCCTTCCACCGTCTCGCCCATCAGGCGGCCGACGCGGTCCTTCATCTCGCGCGCGGCCTTGTTGGTGAAGGTCACGGCGAGGATTTCCTGCGGGCGTGCGGTGCCGGTCACCAGCAGATGCGCGATCCGCGCGGTCAGGGCGCGGGTCTTGCCGGTCCCGGCGCCGGCCAGCATCAGCACGGGTCCGTCCAATGCCAGCACCGCCGCACGCTGTGCAGGGTTCAACCCCTCCAGATACGGGCCGGCGGGGCGCGTGGGCATTGCCCGCTGGCTCAGCGGGACTGCGGCGGCGGCGAATGCGTCATCTTCGGAATAGCTGTTCATGGGCATCAGAATAGGCGCGACCGTCCCACAAATAAACCCCTTGTTCATGGTTCGTTCGACAGCAATGCCACGGATTGTGCGAAACCTGTCCACGGCAGCCCCTCTGCGGCGCGCACCGCAGGCCCTGCCCGCCCCCTTCGTGCTGAAAATCGTGGCACCGTCACCCGGTGGCTCGATCACCGCCCTTGCGGCCACTGGACTCTGTCAGGTCCGCGCATAAGAATGCTGCAACTGCAAAGGGAATGAGCATGGCCGACTTCAAGAAGATCCTGATTGCGAACCGCGGCGAAATCGCCATCCGCGTCATGCGCGCCGCCAACGAGATGGGCAAGAAGACGGTCGCCGTCTATGCGGAAGAGGACAAGCTTTCGCTGCACCGCTTCAAGGCGGACGAAGCCTATCGCATCGGCGAGGGGATGGGGCCGGTCGCTGCCTATCTGAGCATCAGCGAGATCATCCGCGTCGCGCGCATGTGCGGGGCCGATGCGATCCATCCGGGCTATGGCCTGCTGTCCGAAAACCCCGATTTCGTCGATGCCTGCACCGCCGCCGGCATTACCTTCATCGGGCCGAAGGCGCAGACGATGCGCGAATTGGGCGACAAGGCCAGTGCGCGTCAGGTCGCCATCGCCGCAGGCGTGCCGGTGATCCCCGCCACCGACGTGCTGGGCGACGACATGAAACTGGTCCGCAAACAGGCGGCAGAGGTCGGCTATCCTCTGATGCTGAAGGCATCATGGGGCGGCGGCGGGCGCGGCATGCGTCCCATCGCCAACGAGGCGGAGCTGGAGGAGAAGGTCCGCGAAGGCCGCCGCGAGGCGGAGGCCGCATTCGGCAACGGCGAGGGGTATCTGGAGAAGATGATCCTGCGCGCCCGCCATGTGGAGGTGCAGATCCTTGGCGACAGCCATGGCAACATCTATCATCTTTGGGAGCGCGACTGTTCCGTGCAGCGCCGCAACCAGAAGGTCGTGGAGCGTGCCCCTGCCCCCTATCTGTCCGCCGCACAGCGTGAACAGATCTGCAATCTGGGCAAGAAGATCTGTAGCCACGTCAACTACGAATGCGCAGGCACCGTCGAGTTCCTGATGGATATGGACAACGGCGAGTTCTATTTCATCGAGGTGAACCCCCGCGTGCAGGTCGAGCATACGGTGACCGAGGAAGTCACCGGCATCGACATCGTCCGCGCCCAGATCCTGATTGCCGAAGGCAAGTCGCTGACTGAGGCCACCGGCTGCGCGTCGCAATACGATGTGAAGCTCGACGGTCACGCCCTGCAATGCCGGGTGACGACCGAGGACCCGCAGAACAACTTCATCCCCGACTATGGTCGCATCCAGATGTATCGCAGCGCCACCGGGCCGGGCATCCGTCTGGACGGCGGCACCGCCTATTCCGGGGCCGTCATCACGCGCTATTACGACAGCCTGCTGACCAAGGTGACGGCGCGTGCGCCGACGCCGGAACAGGCCATCGCCCGCATGGACCGCGCGTTGCGCGAATTCCGCATCCGGGGGGTGTCCACAAACATCGCCTTTGTCGAGAACCTGCTGAAGCATCCAACCTTCCTGAACAACGAATACCACACCAAGTTCATCGATCAGACGCCGGAGCTGTTCGATTTCAAGGCCCGCCGCGACCGCGCGACCCGCATCCTGACCTATGTGGCCGACATCACCGTGAACGGTCACCCTGAAACCGCAGGCCGCCCGCGCCCGAGTGTCGAGGTCAAGCTGCCGAAGGCACCGGTGAAGTCGCTGGAGCAGATCATTCCGGGCACGCGCCAGATTCTCGACACGCAGGGGCCCAGGGCCGTGGCGCAGTGGATGAAGGACCAGCCCCACTTGCTGATCACCGACACCACCATGCGCGACGGGCACCAGTCGCTGCTGGCGACACGGATGCGGTCGATCGACATGGTCACGGCGGCCCCCGCCTATGCCGCGCATATGAGCGGGCTGTTCAGCGTGGAATGTTGGGGCGGTGCAACCTTCGACGTGGCGTACCGGTTCCTGCAGGAATGTCCGTGGCAGCGCCTGCGCGACATCCGCGAAAAGATGCCCAACATCATGACGCAGATGCTGCTGCGCGCCAGCAACGGCGTCGGCTACACCAATTATCCCGACAACGTCGTGCAGGGGTTCGTCGCACAGGCGGCGAAAAGCGGCGTCGACGTGTTCCGTGTGTTCGATTCACTGAACTGGGTCGAGAACATGCGCGTCGCGATGGATGCGGTGATCGCGTCCGACAAGGTCTGCGAAGCGGCGATCTGCTATACCGGCGACATGCTGGACCCGGCGCGGTCCAAGTATGACCTGAAGTACTATGTCGCCATGGCCAAGGAGCTGGAGGCGGCGGGCGCCCATGTGCTGGGGCTGAAGGACATGGCGGGCCTGCTGAAAGCGCCCGCTGCCACGCAGCTCTTCAAGGCATTGAAGGAAGAGGTCGGTCTGCCGATCCATTTCCACACGCACGACACGTCCGGTGCGGCCATCGCCACGGTGCTGGCGGCGTCCGCCGCAGGGGTCGATTGCATCGATGCGGCTATGGACAGCTTTTCCGGCAACACGAGTCAGCCCACGCTGGGATCGGTTGTCGAAGCGCTGAAGGGGACCGACCGGGACACCGGCCTCGACATCGCGGCGATCCGCGAGATTTCGAACTATTGGGAACAGGTGCGCGCGCATTACCTCGCGTTCGAGAGCGGCCTGCAGGCGCCCGCGTCGGAGGTCTATCTGCACGAGATGCCCGGCGGGCAGTTCACCAACCTCAAGGCGCAGGCGCGGTCGCTGGGGCTGGAGGACCGCTGGCACGAGGTGGCGCAGACCTATGCGGACGTGAACCAGATGTTCGGCGATATCGTGAAAGTGACGCCGTCGTCCAAGGTGGTGGGCGACATGGCGCTGATGATGGTCAGCCAGAACCTGTCCCGCGCGCAGGTCGAGGATCCGGGCACCGACGTGTCCTTTCCCGATTCTGTCGTAGACATGATGAAGGGCAGCCTCGGCCAGCCCCCGGGCGGCTGGCCCGTAGCGATCCAGACCAAGGTGCTGAAGGGGGAAAAACCCCTGACCGACCGCCCCGGCAAGCATCTGACACCCGTGGACATGGAAGCGGTCCGCGCCGAGGCGGAAGCCAAGGTCGGTCACGCCATCGACGACGAGGATCTGAACGGCTACCTGATGTATCCGAAGGTCTTCACCGACTATGCTGCCCGCCACGAAACCTATGGCCCGGTGCGCTGTCTGCCGACGCGGACGTTCTTTTACGGCATGGAGCCTGGCGAGGAGATTTCCGCCGAGATCGACCCCGGCAAGACGCTGGAAATCCGCATGCAGGCCGTGTCCGACATGAACGAGGACGGCGAGGTGAAGGTGTTCTTCGAGTTGAACGGCCAGCCCCGCACGATCCGGGTGCTGAACCGTCTGGCCGCCGGCGACCGCGTGAAGAACCGCAAGGCCGAGGCGGGCAATGCGTCCCAGATCGGCGCACCGATGCCAGGCGTCGTGGCGACGGTCGCGGCCGCGGTCGGGGCAAAGGTGAAGGCGGGCGACCTGCTGCTGACCATCGAGGCGATGAAGATGGAAACCGGCATCCACGCCGACCGCGACGCGGTCATCAAGGCGGTGCTGGTCACGGCGGGCAGCCAGATCGACGCCAAGGACCTGCTGATCGAATTCGAATGAGAGTGTCGGCCCCCCCGAGGGGGGCCGCGCGCGCCGCGCGGGAGTATTTGGAAAAAAGCGAGGGGGAGCGGCGGTCTTCCCGTCGATGTCGGGGTTCTGAAAAATCGCGGTGAGTGTACGGATTTTTCCCTTGCAGCCACGCGCCGGTGTTTATAGATCACCCCTACCGGTTGGTGCGCGGGCGTAGCTCAGGGGTAGAGCATAACCTTGCCAAGGTTAGGGTCGAGAGTTCGAATCTCTTCGCCCGCTCCAACGGTAAAACGGATAGGGTCGCCCTAGGGCGGCCCTTTCGCGTCTCAGGGCCTTCGGTTTTCGCGTCGCCGGATTTCGCGGATTGCCTCTTGCGGGCGCGCGCGCGGTTTTGTAGATCGCACACACCGGATGGTACGCGGGCGTAGCTCAGGGGTAGAGCATAACCTTGCCAAGGTTAGGGTCGAGAGTTCGAATCTCTTCGCCCGCTCCACCGGTCAACGGAATGGGTCGCCTTCGGGCGGCCCTTTCGCGTCTATGGGGTCTCAGAACGCCTTGAAGGTCAGGGTCGTCAGCGTGCGTTCGATGCCCACGATGCCCGCCACGCTTTCGTTGATGAAATGGCCGACGTCGGTACCGGCCGGCACGTAGGCCTTCATCAGCAGGTCGAAATCGCCGCTGGTGGAATAGAGTTCGGAGTGGATTTCCCGCAGTGCGATGGCGTCGGCCACCGCATAGGTGGTGCCGGGGCTGCAGCGGATCTGGACGAAGACGCAGGTGGTCATGGCGGGCCTTTGGATTGGGATTGCGGTCAGGGTGCACCAGCGGGCGGGCTTGCGCAATCGGTGCCTTGGCGCGGGTCCGGCCCGCCCCTATAAGCGGGCCGAGCCAGAGGGAGCCAAAGATGCGCACCGCCACGATCACCCGCGCCACCGCAGAGACGCAGATCACCGTGACGCTGGATCTGGACGGAACCGGCGTGGCCCGCAACCGCACGGGCATCGGGTTCTTCGACCACATGCTGGACCAGCTCGCACGGCACGCGCTGATCGATCTGGACGTGCAGGCCAAGGGCGATCTGCACATCGACGACCACCACACGGTCGAGGATACGGGCATCGCCATCGGTCAGGCGCTGGTGGCTGCACTGGGCGACAAGCGCGGCATCCGCCGCTATGCGGACTGCCATCTGGCGATGGACGACGCGCAGGTGCGCTGCGCCCTCGATCTGTCGGGGCGGCCGTACCTGATCTGCAACCTCGACCTGCCGTTCGGCAAGATCGGGCCGAGCTTCGACACCGAGCTGGTGCGCGAGTTCTTTCAGGCGCTGAGCACGCATGGCGGGATCACCCTGCACATCGACCGGCTGCACGGGTTCAACGCGCACCACATCACCGAGGCCGCGTTCAAGGCGGTGGCCCGCGCCCTGCGCGTGGCGGTCGAGGTCGATCCCCGCGTGGCGGATGCGATCCCGTCCACCAAGGGCGTGCTGTGACCACGGTCCTGATCGACTACGACAGCGGCAACCTTCATTCGGCGCAGAAGGCGTTCGAGCTGATGGCCCGCGAGGGCGGCCACGGTCCGGTGATCGTCACCGACGACGCGGACACGGTGGCGCGGGCCGACCGCATCGTGCTGCCGGGCGACGGGGCGTTTCCCCATTGTCGCACGGCGCTGGCCGACCGCGCCGATTTGTCGGAGGCGTTGATCCATGCGGTGACCATGCGGGCGGTGCCGTTCATGGGCATCTGTGTGGGCATGCAGATGCTGGCCAGCACCGGGTACGAGTACGAGACGGTCGCGGGTCTTGGCTGGGTGCCGGGCGAGATCCGACGCATCGCGCCCGACGATCCGGCGCTGAAGATACCGCACATGGGCTGGAACGATCTGGTGATCGACCGGCCGCACCCGGTGCTGGCGGGGATCGCCACGGGCGACCACGCGTATTTCGTCCACTCCTATGCCATGCAGGTGGCTGATCCGGCGCATCTGCTGGCCCATGCGGACTATGGCGGGCCGGTAGCGGCTGTGGTGGGGCGCGACAACGTCGTGGGCTGCCAGTTCCACCCGGAGAAGAGCCAAGCGGCGGGGCTGCGACTGATCGCGAACTTTCTGGGCTGGAAGCCCTGAGGACCGGACCGTAAAGCGGTCCGGTCCATGGGGGCGCTGCCCCCATGCCCCCGGGATATTTCCGACCAGAAGAACGGGGGACCCGGTCGGCGGTACGGGGGCCGTGCTTAGCTGCGCAGAAAGGCCAGCATGTCGTCCAGCAACTCGTCCTTGTGCGTGGCCGTCAGGGCGTGGGGTGCGCCGGGATAGACCTTGTAGGTGGCATCCGGCAGCATCCGGGCGGCCTGTGCACCGGCGGCGTCGATCGGCACGATCTTGTCCGCGTCGCCGTGGATGATCAGCGTCGGCACCGTCACATGCGCCATGTCGGGGCGGAAGTCGGTGGTGCCGAAGGCGGTCACGCAGTCGATCGTGGCCTTGGGGTTCGCCTGCATCGCCATGCCCCACATCCAGTCGAGGCCCGGTTGC
Source organism: Loktanella fryxellensis (assembly GCF_900110065.1). Lineage (GTDB taxonomy): Bacteria > Pseudomonadota > Alphaproteobacteria > Rhodobacterales > Rhodobacteraceae > Loktanella > Loktanella fryxellensis. The sequence continues at coordinate 476,242 of NZ_FOCI01000001.1, forward strand.
GGCACGGGGCTGCTCGGCAGGCCGTGCCCGGTGAAGTCCTTGAAGAAGTTGACGAAGAACGACTGGCGGTCATCGCGCAACCCGTCCTTCATCCCATCGAACACGGACGCGTCAGTGCCGTCGGGATTGTCGTCGGTCTTGGCCATGTAGGGCGCGACCGAGGCGATCAGCATGGCCTTGGACACGCCCTTGCCCCCGTGGCGGGACAAGTAGCGGACGACCTCGCCACCGCCCATGGAGAAGCCCGCGATGACTGCGTCCTGCAGATCGAGCGCCGCCATGACATCGGCCAGATCGTCGGCCAACGTGTCATAGTCGTAGCCGGTGAACGGCTGATCTGACCGGCCAAAGCCGCGGCGATCGTACGCGATGACGCGGTAACCTGCCTCGGCCAGCCGGACCGACTGGTATTCCCAGCTGTCGGCGTTCAGCGGCCAGCCATGGATCAGTACCACGGGCTGGCCCTGCCCCCAGTCGTTGACATAAAGGCGTGTCCCGTCGCGTGTGTCGATCATCGGCATGGTGCAATCCTGTTCATCGTGATGTTACGAAGGGGCAACGACCCGGCGGTGTCCGGGTTCCATGATGGGGTAGCCAGCGATGACATTGGACCTGACGGCGATCCTGGACGAGATCGGCGCCGAGATGGCCGCCGCCACCGACCGCGGCAAAGTCGCCTCCTATATTCCGGAGCTGGCCTGCATCGATCCGGCGCGGTTCGGCATGGCCGTCTGCCTGCCAGACGGACAGGTGTTCACCACGGGCGACGCCCAAGAGCCGTTCTCGATCCAGAGCATCTCGAAGGTATTCACCCTCGCCATGGCACTGGGGCGGATGGGCGACCAGTTCTGGGACCGCGTGTCGCGCGAGCCGTCCGGGCAAGCCTTCAACTCCATCCTCCAGCTGGAGCATCACAAGGGCATCCCGCGCAATCCGTTCGTCAACGCGGGCGCCATCGCCACGACCGATGCGGCCCTTGCGGGGCATGCGCCCTCAGAGTTTCTGGGAGAGCTGCTGCAGTTCATCCGCACCGCGGCGGGCGACGATTCGATCTTCATCAACGAAAAGGTGGCGAAGTCCGAAGAAGCCACGGGCGACCTCAATCGTGCGCTTGCCTATTTCATGGCCGCCCATGGTAACATGGCGAACCCGGTGCCGCTGGCGCTGGGGGCCTATTTCCACCAATGCGCGGTCGAGATGAGCTGCGCGCAACTGGCCCGCGCCGCGCTGTTCCTGACCGAGCTGCCGGATGGTCCGCGCCTCGTGTCGGCGGCGCGCCGGCGGCGGATCAACGCGATGATGATGCTGTGCGGGCATTACGACGCCTCCGGCGATTTCGCCTACCGCGTTGGTCTGCCGGGCAAAAGCGGCGTGGGTGGCGGCATCATGGTGGTCGCACCGCAGCACGCGGGGATTGCGGTCTGGTCGCCCGGTCTGAACGGTCAGGGCAATTCAAAACTCGGCACCGCGGCGGTCGAGATGCTGGTGCGCGCGACCGGATGGTCGGTGTTCGACTGAAAACGCCGGTTCCGACCGATTCCACTGGACGGCGACAATCTGCCGACGAAATTCAGCAGTGTTTACGCCTGACGCAGCGACAGGTTAGTCCGTTTGCAGGATTAATTTTGACAGGCGACAAAAATGCGGCAACTGCTTCGCGGAACGTGTGTGATGATTTCGCTGGTGGGCCTGTCGGCCTGCATGAACGCAACCTCCACCGGACCGGATGCACTGGCCTTTGCCGCCGCACAGGCGCCACTGACCACCCCCCTGCACGCGAACGAGACGCGCGAGCTGCGGACGCTGATCCAGAAATACGCCGCAGAGTACGACATTCCCGAAAGCCTGCTGCACCGTGTCATCATCCGCGAAAGCCGCCACAACCCCGCCGCCCGCAACGGGCCATACTATGGTCTGATGCAGATCCTGCCAGCCACCGCAGGCACAATGGGCTTCCGCGGCGCACCCACCGACCTGCTGGATGCGGAAACCAACCTGAAATATGCGGGAAAGTACCTGCGCGGCGCGTGGCTGCTGTCCAACGGGTCGGAAGACACCGCCGTAAAATGGTACTCTCAAGGCTATTACTACGAGGCGAAGGCCCGTGGCATGCTGGTCGAGACGGGTCTGCGCACCTGACGCGCGACCTCGGCGATCGGCATTGCTGAAGACGCCCGCACCCAGACCGGTGCGGGCGTTTCGCGTTCCTACTGGACGCGCGCCCAGTTCTGGCTGGCGCACAGCAGACCGCCCGCGACGCAGCCCTGCAGGCGCAGCGCGTTGCCCTCGACCTGCATCTTGCCGTTGTAGGTCTTGCCGTTCGACGGGCGGTAGACCTGCCCCGCATAGGTGCCGTCACCGGCGGGGGCCATGTTGATGACGATCTGGCGCCCGATGTTCTCTGACGCCAGCGGCGTACCGTCGGCGTTGTAGGTCTGCTGGATGGTGCCGCAGACCGCCGCGCCGCATTGCGTCATGGCGACATAGCCGAATGCGCCGTCGTCCACCTCGGTCTGCCAGGTGCCGATGGCGGCGTCCTGCGCGCTGGCGGTCGTGGCTGCGACACTCACCAGCAGGGCTGCGCACAGGCGTTTCAGTGTGGTCATGTTGGGTCTCCTCCCCCTTGATCCTGCGGTCACATTGACGCGGGGCCGCGAGCCCGATCAAGTCTGACGTCAGGTCCGACGGATGGCGACACGTGCGATTGCCAACGGTCGCCGTGTTGGTCAAAAGAGCGCCAGATCGAACAGGAGTGTGCCGCCATGATCCTCTATCCCGCCATCGACCTCAAGGACGGGGCCGCCGTCCGCCTGATCCACGGCGAGATGGACAGCGCCACGGTGTTCAATGGCGATCCGGCGGCGCAGGCGCAAAGTTTCGTCGATGCCGGGTGCCAGTGGCTGCATCTGGTGGATCTGAACGGCGCCTTTGCCGGGACGCCGGTGAATGCCGCCCCGGTCGAGGCGATCCTGAAGCAGTGCAAGGTGCCCACGCAACTCGGCGGCGGCATCCGCGACATGGCGACCATCGCCCGCTGGCTGGACCTCGGCCTGAGCCGCGTGATCCTCGGCACCGTGGCGGTGGAGGACCCGGATCTGGTGCGCGAGGCTGCCCGCGCCTTTCCCGGTCAAGTCGCGGTGGGTCTGGATGCCCGGAACGGGCGCGTCGCCACGCGCGGCTGGGCGCAGGAAACGGACGTGATGGTGACGGATCTGGCCCGGTCCTTCGAGGATGCGGGCATCGCGGCCATCATCTATACCGACATCCTGCGCGACGGCGCGATGAAGGGGCCAAACGTCGCCGCGACCGCCGCGCTGGCAAAGGCGGTGTCGATTCCAGTCATCGCATCCGGTGGCGTCGCATCATTGGACGATCTGATCGCCCTGCGCGACACCGGCGTCATCGCCGGTGCGATTTCGGGGCGTGCACTTTATGATGGGGCACTCGACCTCGCTGCGGCCCTGCGCACGCTCGCGGCATGACGGCTAGTGGCGGCGCTTGAACCAGCGCAGGATGACGGGGATCAGCAAGGGCAACAGTCGGCGCAGCATCGGGGCACTCCAGTAAGGGCGACCGCCTGTCCGGGGTCGCAGAACCGTTGTAACGCCGCCTGCGTCCCATGTGTTCCCTCACAGCCACGCGTGGCGCACTATCCCCCCTTTCGCCGCCCCGCCGATCGCCCTATCACCACCCCATGCTGAAGACACGGATCATCCCCTGCCTCGATGTCGCCAATGGCCGCGTGGTCAAGGGCGTGAACTTCGTCAACCTGCGCGATGCCGGCGACCCGGTGGATGCCGCTGTCGCCTACAACGCCGCCGGTGCCGACGAGCTGTGCTTCCTCGACATCATGGCGACCGAGGAAAACCGCGGCACCCTGTTCGATCTGGCCACCCGCACCGCCGAGGCGTGCTTCATGCCGCTGACCATCGGCGGCGGCGTGCGGACCCACCGTGACGTGCGCGCGCTGCTGCTGGCAGGGGCGGACAAGGTCAGCTTCAACTCTGCCGCCGTCGCCAACCCCGACGTCATCACCGAGGCCGCGTTGCGATTCGGATCGCAGTGCATCGTCGCGGCCATCGACGCGCGCACCGTGGCACCGGGCCGGTGGGAGATCTTCACCCACGGCGGCAGGCGCGCCACCGGCATCGACGCGGTGGAATTCGCCATCCTCATGGCAAAGAAAGGCGCGGGAGAGATCCTGCTGACCGCCATGGACAACGACGGCGTGCAGACTGGCTACAACATCCCCCTGACCCGCGCCGTCAGCGATGAGGTGAACATTCCCGTCATCGCGTCGGGCGGGGCTGGCACGCTGGATCATCTGGTCGAGGGCGTGCGCGACGGCGGGGCCAGCGCCGTGCTGGCCGCGTCGATCTTCCACTTCGGCACCTTCACCATTCCGCAGGCCAAGCAGCACATGGCCGATGCGGGCATCCCGATGAGGCTCGCATGACCCTGGACGATCTGTCGGCCACGATCCTGGCCCGCAAGGGCGCCGATCCCGACACCAGCTGGACCGCCAAGCTGCTGTCCAAGGGTCCCGCCAAATGCGCCGAAAAGTTCGGCGAAGAAGCGATCGAGGCGATCATAGAGGCGGTGCGCGGCGACCGCGCGGCCCTGACCAGCGAGGCGGCGGATACGCTCTACCACCTGCTCGTCATGCTCGCCGCCTGCGACGTGCCGCTGTCCGATGTCATGGCCGAACTCGCCCGCCGTCAGGGCATCTCAGGCATCACCGAGAAAGCCGCCCGCCCGCGCTGAGGCGCAGGGTCCCCCGTTCTTCTGGTCAAAAATATCCCGGGGTCCGGGGCTGGCCCCGGCTGTCGTCAGACCAGCCCCAGCCGTGCGTATTCGATCTTGGGGCACCGGTCCTGCACCACCGTGACACCCTGCGCCCGCGCCGCCGCCGCCGCCGCATCGTGGCGCACGCCCAGTTGCAGCCAGATCACGTCGAGCGTGGGCCAGCGGGCCAGCGCCTCCTCCACGATGCCGGGCACCGCGTCGGACTGGCGGAACACGTCGACCATGTCCACGGTACCGGGCACGTCGGCCAGCGTGGCATGGACCACCTCGCCCAGATGCACCTGCCCCGCCAGACCGGGGTTCACCGGCACGATGACGTGCCCCCGCCCCTGCAGGAAGCGCGCCACCCCGTGGCTGGTCCGCGCGGGGTTGGCCGAAAAGCCCACCACCGCGATTCGCCGCACGCGGTGCAGCAGATCCGTCATCGCCCCATCGTCCAAATCGCTCACCCCTGCGCCTTGCTGGCATAGAGGGCGACCGCCGCCGCGTTCGACACGTTCAGCGACCCGAAGCCGCCCGCGGCGCCGATCCGCACCACGGCGTCGCAGGTCTCCATGCTCTTGTCGCGCAGGCCCGGCCCTTCGGCGCCCAGCACCAGCGCCACCGGGCGGTCCTGCTTGCCCACCAGCGCCTCGGCCACGGTCATCTCCGCCTCGCCGTCCAGACCCAGCACGATGTAGCCCATGTCCTTCAACTCGGTCATGGCGTCGGCCAGATTGCGCACCCGTAGATAGGGCTGGCGTTCCAGCGCGCCCGATGCGGTCTTGGCCAGCGCGCCCGTTTCGGGGGCCGCGTGGCGCTGCACGGCGACGACCGCGCGGGCGCCGAACACCTCGGCCGACCGCAGGATGGCACCCACGTTGTGCGGGTCCGTGACGCGGTCCAGCAGCACGATTCGTGCCGGTGTCGGCCCGTCGCCCAGCGCGATGTCCGCAAGGCTGCCCCAGTCCAGCGGCTTGACCTCCAATGCGACTCCCTGATGCACGGACTGCGGATCGATCGGGGCCGCGAACTTGCGCGGATCGCTGATCTCGGGTTCGATCCCGGCGGCGGCCACCGCGTCCTCGAGCTTGTCCAGCGCGTTCCGGGTGATGACCAGACGCAGCTTTTCGCGCTTTGGATTCAGCAGCGCGTCGCGCACCGCGTGCAGGCCGAACAGCCAGATCGTCTCCGACGCGGCCAGCCGCTTGGCCTGTTCCTTTTCGATCACCCACTTCGGTTTCTGCATGGCGGTTCCCCTTTGTTGCCCCGCGATACAGGCTTTTGCGGCCCCTGTGAAGCAACCGCCCGCGCACGGCTTTTTCCGGTTGACGCCCCCATGGGCCACGGCTATTTCCGCCCTCAGTGGGCGACAGGCCGCAAGGTGTGGCAGGAGACTGTAACTCTCTCGCGGAGACGCACGCCTGGTTCGATTCCAGGGTCGCCCACCACTCCCGCAGCGTCAGATGATCACCGCAGCACGCTGCGGTCGTCGTGCTGTATCGAGCGACGCAGCGGGTCAGCATCGTGGCTGCAGACAGCACCCCGATCCACGAACAGAATACCTGCATCTCAGCCGTGTGCGGGACCGCCGAAGGGCGGCCCCGATCACCCCGTCATTCGGCGGGCTGGTTCAGCGGGCGGTTGACCTTCAGCCCCCGCAGCAGCACGCGCACGCTGCGCCCGCGCCCACCTTCGATCACGGAAAACAGCGACGGGATGAAGATCAGCGACAGCAGCGTGGACAGCAGCAGGCCACCGATCACCGCCACCGCCATCGGCGAACGGAACTCGCCCCCCGCACCAAAGGCCAGCGCCGACGGCACCATGCCCGCGGCCATGGCGATGGTCGTCATCACGATGGGCCGCGCCCGCTTGTGGCCCGCATCCAGCATCGCCTCGGTCCGGCTGTCACCGCGCTTCATCGCCTCCAGCGCGAATTCCACCAGCATGATCGCGTTCTTTGTGACGATCCCCATCAGCATCAGGAACCCGATCACCACCGACAGGCCGATGGCCGATCCGGTCAGATAGAGCGCCAGGATCGCCCCGCCGATGGCCAGCGGGAGCGACATCAGGATGGTGAAGGGGGTGACGAAGCTGCCGAACAGCAGCACCAGCACCACATAGACCAGCAGGATCCCCGCCCCCATGGCAGACCCGAAGGCCGTGAACACCTCGGCCTGCACCTCGGCGTCGCCGGTGGGCTGCACCCGGACGCCCGGCGGCAGTTCGGGCCCTGCACCGGGCAGGGCAAAGATCGCACCAGTCGCCTGCCCCAGCACCACGCCATCGGACAGGTCGGCCTGCAGGGTGATGCGGGTTTCCCGGTCATACCGTTCGATGGACGACGGCCCATTCGCCAGCGTGACATCCGCCACCACCGACAGCGGCACGGCCGTGCCGGACGCCGTGGGAATGCGCTGGCTGGCCAGCAGGTCGAGGTTGCGGCGGTTGTCCTCGGCGATGCGGACCACGATGGGGATCTGACGCCCGTCGATGCTGAACTTCGCAAGGTTCACGTCGTCGTCGCCGATGGTCAGCACCCGGATGGTCGACGCCAGATCGCTGGCCGTGATGCCAAGCTCTGCCGCGATCTGCGGATAGGGCGTGATCCGCAGCTCTGGCCGCGCAAGACTGGCCGCGTTGGTCACGTTGCGGATTTCGGGCACGCCGCTCATCTGCGTGGTCAGTTGCTGCGCCGCCGCCGTCACCGTGTCCAGATCGTCGCCCAGCACCGCCACGTTCACCGCGCGCTGACCGTTGGCGGCCAGCATGTTGACCCGCGCATCGGGCAGGTCGGCCAGCAGTGCCGTCAATTCGTCCTCGACCTCGAACTGGCTGCGCGCGCGGTCGCCCTTGTCGCCCAGCGTGACGTTCACCGTGGCCTTGGCGACATTGCCCCCCGTGCCGCCCTGCACCAGCACGTTCACGACCTCCGGGATGTCCTGTGCGCGGGCGGTGATGAGGTTCGTCAGCGCCCGCGTCTCGTCCAGCGTGGCACCCGGCGGCAGCTCCACCGCCACCCGCAGACGGCCTTCGTCGGCCTCGGGAATGAACTCGGTCGCCAGCAGCGTCGCGGAATAGATCGAGCCCGCGAAGATCCCCAGCCCCAGCACCATGGTGATCAGACGGTGGCGCAGCGTCCAGCCCAGCACCCGCATGTAGCCGCGCATGACGAAGCCGTCCTTTTCCTCTACATGGTTCGGCGCGTCGCGCAGGATATAGGCCGCCATCAGCGGCGTGATCAGCCGCGCCACCAGCAGCGAGAACAGCACCGCGACCGCGACGGTCAGGCCAAACTGCTTGAAATACTGCCCCGCGATCCCCGGCATGAAGCTGACGGGCGCGAATACCGCGACGATGGTGAAGCTGATCGCGATGACGGTCAGACCGATCTCGCCGGCGGCCTCCTCGGTCGCCTCGTAGGCGGGTTTGCCCATATGGATGTGGCGGACGATGTTCTCGATTTCCACGATCGCGTCGTCGACGAGGATCCCGGTTACCAGCGTGATACCCAGCAACGACACGGTGTTCAGCGAAAAGCCCAGCATGTCCATGACGAAGAAGGTGGGAATGATCGACAGCGGCAGGGCCACGGCGGTGATCAGCGTCGCGCGCCAGTTCTTGAGGAACAGAAACACCACGATGATCGCCAGCGCCGCCCCTTCGTAGAGCGTCTCCATCGCCGAATGGTAGCTGCCTTCGGTGTAGGTCGTGGTGTCGTCGATCAGCGTCACCTCCACGCCCGGATAGGCGGCACGCACCTCCTCCAGCTTTTCGCGCACACCTTCGGCGACGGTCAGGTCGGACGCACCCGTGGCGCGGAACACGCCGAACGCCACGACGGGCTGTCCGTCCAGCGTGGCAAAGGCCCGCGCCTCGGACGGGCCGTCGATGACCTCGCCCACGTCGGACAGGCGGATGGTGCGCCCGTCCGCCAGCGCCAGCGGCGTGGCCGCCAGCTGGTCCAGCGTGGTCGCCCCGCCCAGCGTGCGGATCGACAGCTCCTGCCCGCCCAGATCGCCGCGTCCCGCGCCCTGGTCGATGTTGGTGGCCGACAACTGGCGGCTGACCTGTGCCGCCGAGATGCCGAAGGCCAGCAGGCGCTGACCGTCCAGCTCGACCTTGATCTCGCGGTCGGCCCCGCCGAGGCGTTCGATCTTGCCGAGGCCGTCGACGCCCTGCAATTCGCGGCTCATCACGTCGTCCACGAAATAAGACAGATCCTCGATCGTGCGCGACGGGTCGGACACCGCATAGGTCATGATTGTGGACCCGGTGATGTCCAGCCGCTGCACCAGCGGTTCGGTGATGCTGTCCGGCAGCGACGCGCGTGCGCGGGTCACGGCGTCCTTCACATCGTTCAGCGCCCGGTCGCTGTCGGTGGACAATTCGAACTCGACCGTGGTCTCAGAGCTGCTGTCGGTCGCGACCGACGTGATGTGCTTGACCCCGGTGATCGAGGAGATGCTGTCCTCGATCGGTTGGGTGACCTGCGCGATCAGCTCGGACGGCGCGGCACCGGGCTGACCCACGGTGACGGTGATGATCGGCACGTCGATGTTGGGAAACTGCGTGACCGGCATGCCGCGGAACGCGAACAGACCCACCACGACCAGCACAAGGAACGCGGCCACGGGCGGCACCGGGTTGCGGATCGCCCATGTGGACATGTTCATCCGGGCGTCGTCGCTCATGGCCGCGGATCCTGCGTGGCGACCGCTGCGTTGGCGGTGTCGCCCGGTGCGGGCACGGGGGGCGCGGCGGTGGCGGGCGGCACCGGGTTCACCCGGTCGCCGCTGCGATAGAACGCCCCGGCGCGCAGGATCACGGTGTCGCCCTCGGTCAGACCGGCGGTGATTTCGCGCAACCCGGCTGACACCACGCCCAGCGTGACCGGTGTCTGCTGCACGGTGCCGTCCACGACCCGCTGCACGACACTGTCGTCGTTCGTCGTGGTCACGGCGGACACCGGCACGGTCAGCGCCATCCGCTGCGCGGTCTGGATGTCGGCGCTGGCGAACAGGCCGACGCGCAGGCCGGTCTGGTCCGCGATGGCGACCCGCACCAGGCCGAGGCGGCTGACGGGATCGACCTGCGGGTCGATCCTGCGCACGGTCCCGTCGCGGGCGGCAAGGCCTGCCACGCGCAGGCTGACCGGATCGCCGACGCTGACCTTGACCAGATCCGTCTCGACGATCTCCAGCGCGACTTCGATCTGGCCGTCGCGGATGATCTCGAACATGGCGGTACCCGCGGCCGACAGATCACCCAGACGGACGGTGCGGTCGGCGATGATGCCGCCTACGGGCGCGGTCACGGTGGCCCACGACAGGTTCAGTGCTGCGATGTCGCGCGCCGCCTGCGCCTGCGCCCGTTGCGCGCGTGCGGCGGCGATGGCGGCATCCGCCGTCTGCACCGACGCATTGGCGCTGTCGGACGTGGCTTGCGCCTGATCCAGCGCCGACTGCGACACGGCACCGTCGCCCTGCAGCTGGCGGTTCCGTTCCAGGGTGGTGGCGGCCTGCGTTGCCGTCGCACGCGCCGAGGCGAGTTGCCCCTGCGCCTGTGCGATGGCCGCATCCGCTGCGGCCAGGTTGGCATCCGCCTGCTGCAACTGCGCGGTCAGCGTCTGGTCGTTCAGCCGGGCCAATGTCTGGCCCGCCGTCACGGTGTCGCCCACATCGACGCTGAGCGCCAGGATCTCGGCCCCCGACACGCGGGCCGAGACGACCACATCCTCGCGCGCGAGCAATCCACCCGAGGCGCTGACGACCTGCGTCACCTGCGTCATGGCGGCGGGCACCGCCGTCACGTTGGGCACGGCCACGGCGACGGCATCGGGCGCGGCGGTCTGTGTTTCAGGCTGCGTCTCGGACTGGGTCCCATCTTGCGCCACAACCGGTGCAGCCACGGCCCCGCCCAGTACGATGCCCAGTGCGATGAGCAGTGCCAGCACGGCACCGTGCCGGCCCACCGGCCACGACAGGGGCCGGAAGGGGCCCGTGCTGCGGCGCATCAGTGCAGTCTCGTTCATCTGTCTGTGCCCCTGCTGATCGCCGGTGTCGGCACGGGCCGCCACGGGCGTCATGACAACGGCCCCATCGCCCCACGGGCGGGGGGTCCATTCCATATTGCATCTATACACTTGCACGGGTCTGTCAAAGCACCGTGAAACGGATCGCGGGCCTGCACATTCGCATCCAACGCGGCACCGGCACCACACCGGTGCCTACCGAACGGGCTTGAAACGCAAGGCGACCTGCAAACCGGGCGACGCATCCTGCAGCGTCAGGACGGCATCGTGCAGATCGGCGATGACCGCGACCAGTGCCAGACCCAGCCCGCTGCCGGGCGTCGCACGGCTGCAGTCGAGGCGATAGAGCCGCTGCAACACCTTGTCCCGCTCGTGTTCCGGAATGCCGGGACCCGCATCGGTGACGGTCAGCACGATGGTGCCGTCCACCTCCGACAGGCCGATGGTGATCGGCGTGCCGTCGGGCGTATGCCGCAAGGCGTTCTCGATCAGGTTGGCCAGAATCTGCCCCAGCAGGTCGCGGTCGCCCTGCACCACCGCCGCCTTTGTTGCGACGCAGAGCCGCAGGTCGCGCCCCGCCTCGGCCGCCGCCGGATCGTAGAGTTCGGCGAACGTCGCCACCAGCGGCACCAGATCAACGGGGGCAAAGCGGCTTTTCCGCGTGCCCGCCTCGATCTGCGCGATCTGCAGCAGGGCGTGGAATACCGACACGACGCCATCCACCTCGGCGCGCGCGCGGTCCACGAGGGTCGTGGCATCCGGCGGCAGGGCCATGTCCGACAGCTGGTCCAGATGCACCGAAATGCGTTGGATCGGCGTCTTGAGGTCGTGGGCCACGTCGGACGACACCTGCCGCAGGCTGTCCACACTCGCCTCCTGTGCGGCGGCCATGCGGTCGATGCGGGTGGCGATGCGGTGGAAATCGTCGGACCAGCGGGCGGTCGGATGCACGCGGGCGGCCAGATCGCCGGTCGTCAGCCGGTCCAGCGTCCGCCCCAACGCGGCCACCTGCCGTGCGGACCTGCGTGCCAGCATCAGCGCCGCCCCCAGCGCCACCGCCAGCGTCGGCAGCAGCGACAGCAGGACGATATTGCGGAACACGGTGAAGAGGGCGTCGATCTCGGCCCGGCTGCGCGCGATGGTCAGTTGCCCGCCATAGAGCGGCGTGGTCAGCGCCAGATACTGCCCGTCGATGCGCCGGTCCGGGGCGTCGAGCGTGGTCAGGAAATAGCCGTCGCGGTCCTGCGCCAGCCGCCCGTTGCCGAACCGCTGCCCTGTCGCCGTGACATAGGACAGCACGACACGGGCCGGGTCGGTCACCCGCGCCTCGGCCGCGACCAGCGCCGCCAGCGCCCGCGCGTTCGGGGCCGCGCGAAAGCCTGCGATGTCCTGCGTCAGGTCGCTGCGCATGGTGGCATCCAGCGACGCGCGGCTGGCGGCATAGCTGGCGGCCAGACTGGCAAGGCTGACCAGCGCAAAGAGCGCGACCAGCCCCAGCGCCAGCCGTACCGGGCTGGCGCGCAGCAGCGTGAACAGCCGGCTCACCCCTCGATCCGGTAGCCTGCGCCGCGGACGGTCTTGATGAGCTCGGTGGGAAACGGCTTGTCCACCTTGGCGCGCAGACGGCTGATGTGGGTTTCCACCACGTTCGTTTGCGGATCAAAGCTGATGCCCCAGACATTTTCCAGCAGCATGGTGCGGGTCTGGATGCGGCCCTTGCGGCGCAGAAGATGTTCGAGGATCGCGAATTCGCGCGGCAGCAGGTCGATCCGCTGACCGCCGCGCATCACGTCGCGGGTGACCAGATCCATCGTCAGATCGCCTGCCGTCAGCACCGTATCCTGCGCCAGACTGCGCGGACGCCGGGCCAGCGCATTGATCCGCGCCGACAACTCGCCAAACGCAAAGGGTTTCACCAGATAATCGTCGGCACCCGCATTCAGTCCCGCGATGCGGTCGTCGACCGATCCCATCGCCGTCAGGAACAGGACGGGCGTTCGGTTGCCAGCCCCGCGCAGCGATTTCACCAGCGTCAGGCCGTCGATCTGCGGCAGCATCCAGTCCACAATCAGCACGTCATGCTCGGCCGCCGTCGCCTGCACCAGACCGTCGCGGCCGTTGGCGACCAGATCGACCGTGTGCCCCTCTTCGCGCAGGCCACGGGTGATGTAGGTGCCGGTGGTGGCGTCATCCTCGACGACCAGTATCTTCATCTCGGGCCTATCCGTCATGGCGCGTGTCCCTCGACACATGGGGGGCACCCCCCGGTGATGCAAGACAAGGGCCCCGCCCTCCATAAGGGATGGCGGGGCCTGTGCGCATCCGGCGCGTGCATCGTCACCGGATGCACCCCCCACCTGGCCCGCGCATCGCGGTCTGGACGGGAGGGCTGCAGGCTCAGGCGCCCTGTTCGGCCAGATTGCCGATGGTCACGTCCACCGTCACCTCCTCTCCAGCGCGCCAGATCAGCGCGTCGGATGCGGTGCCCGGGTCCACGTCGGCCACGGCGCGGGTCAGATCGCCGATGTCCGCGATGTCGGTCCCGGCAAAGGTCAGGATGATGTCGCCCGGCTGCAACCCGGCGTCTTCGGCGGGGCTGCCGTCACTGACCGCCTCGACCACGGCACCCTTCGGCTCATCATAGCCCAGCACCGCCGCGATCTCGTCGGTCATCGGCCGGATCTGCACACCCAGCCAGCCGCGCGCGATGCTGCCGTCGTCGCGCAGGTCGGCCACCACGTCCTGCACCAGGTTCGACGGCACCGAGAAGCCGATCCCCACAGACCCGCCACCGGGGCTGAAGATCATCGTGTTAACGCCGATCACCTCGCCCGCCGCGTTGAACAGCGGCCCGCCCGAGTTGCCACGGTTGATCGCGGCGTCGGTCTGGATGAAGTCGTCGTAGGGCCCCGCGTTGATGTCGCGCGACACCGCCGACACGATGCCCGAGGTCACGGTCCCGCCAAGGCCGAACGGGTTGCCGATCGCCAGCGCCTCGTCACCGGCGCGCACGGTGGTGCTGTCACCCCACGGCACGGTCGGCAGGGCCTCGGCGTCGATCTTGATCAGGGCGATGTCGGTCAGCGGGTCGGTGCCGATCACCTCGGCCTCGTATTCCGTCTCGTCCGCCATCTTGACCGTGACGGTGTCCGCATCCGCGACCACGTGGTTGTTCGTCACGATATAGCCGTCGGCCGAGATGACGAAGCCCGATCCAAGCCCCTGCATGACAGGCGCGTCACCGCCCTCGGGAAACATCGGGCCAAAGCGACGCTCCAGCTCTTCGCGCGGGAACCCCGGCGGCAGGGCATCGGCGAGGCTCTCGGCGTCCCGCGCCGCGCCGGTCACTTCGATAAAGACGACGGCGGGCGCCAGCGTCTCGACCAGATCGCCATAGCCACCGGCGGGCACGGCAAGGGCGGTGGTGGGTGCAAGCGTCAGGGCGGTGGTGCCGGTCAGGGCAGCGGCCAGCGTCAGGGCGGTGGCGGCGCGGCGCAGGGGCATGGTCATGGGGCAATCCTCGGGTTGGGGTGTCTCGATGCGTTCCAGATGGACCCCGCCGCTCACCATAACCTGTCGTCTGCTATACTTATTTGTAACCTTCCGGATGTCCCATGCCCGCGATGCCGTCCGTCAGGGTCAGCGCTGCGGTCAGCGCCCGGCCCGTGGCCTGCGCCATCTGCGGCAGGACCAGCCATTCCAGCATCCAGGCCGCCCCGGACCGCTCCTGCTCGTGCACCATCGCCTGCGCCATCACACCTGCCTGCCCGGCGTTGAACCGCGCGAGCGTGACCAAAAGCTCCGCCAGCACCGGGTTGTGCTTGTGCGCCATGACGGACGATCCGCCGCCGCCAGACAACGTCACCTCGTCCACGCCCTGCTGCGCCATCAGGGCGATGTCCTGCCCCATCTTGCCAAGGCTGCCCGCGACCAGCGCGAGCCAGCCCGCAAATCCCACCACGCCGCTGCGGTCGGTGTGCCAGACGGGGCCTGCGTGCAGGCCCAGCGCCTGCGCCATCAGGGGTGCCGTCTCGCCGAAATCGGTGGTGCCGGTGGGACCGGCCAGCGACAGCCGCTCGGTCTGCGGGCGCAGGTGCCGCAGGCGGTCCCGGTGATCAGCCAGCGGGGCCTGCCACTGGCGGATACGGTCCGCGACCGCGACAGGCAGCGCCGCCTGCATCCGGGTGCGGGCCATCAGGGGGTTGCCGCCAAAGCGGTCCGCAAGGGCGTGAAGGCGCAGCGACAGGTCCGCAAGTCGCGCGTCGATCAGGTCCGACGTCGCCCGCAGCGTCAGCGCCAACACGGTATCGAGGACATCCTGCGAGGTCGCCCCCGCATGGATCGCCGCCGCTGCGGGCCCTGCCCCGGCCTTCAACTGTCGGATCAGCGTGGGAACCGGCAGACCGTCGCGCCCCGATCCGGCCGAGAGATCCGCCATGTCGGAAACAAAGCCCGCCACATGCGCCGCCGCCCGCGCTGCCAGTGCGGGATCGACACGCCCCGCCTGCCCCTGCGCGGTGCACAGGGCCGCGATCACCTGCAGCATGTGCGCCGTCTGCGCCCCGGTGTCCCATAGCGCCGCCATCTGCGCATCGGCGAACAGACCGTCGTACAGCTGGTGGGACAGGCTCACAGGGCGGTGTCCCGGTCCATCTCGGCCAGTGTCTCCTTGGCCAGACTGAACGCGTGGTTCGCCGCGGGCACCCCCGCATAGACCGCGACGTGCATCAAGGCCTGCGCGATGTCGGACGGGCTGGCCCCCGTGCGCGCCGTGGCGCGGACATGCATCGGGATCTCGGCGAAATTGCCGGTGGCGGCCAGCAGCGCCAGCGTCAGCATCGAGCGTTCGCGCAAGGAAATCGCGTCGGATGACCAGACGGTCCCCCATGCCCCTTCGGTGATCATGGCCTGAAAGGGGGCGTCGAAGTCGGTGATGGCCGCGCTGGCGCGGTCCACATGGGCATCGCCCAAGACGGTGCGGCGCGTGGCGAGCCCCGTGTCGAAACGCTCCGTGGTCATGATCTGGCCTTTCCCTGCGGGGCGCGGTGGCAGGCTGCGTCCGCGGCATTTTGCGTATTTAGGGCCAGATGATGGGCCCTGTCACGCACCAGGGGCGGCCCCGGCACGGGCGCTCACTTTAGCCGAACCCCGTCCCCCGTTCTTCTGGTCAAAAATATCCCGGGGTGTGGGGCAGCGCCCCCACGATCCTTGCGCAAATCGTGGGAAACAGTGGACCCTATTCCGCGACCGCCACCGCCAGCGCCTCCGCGAAGATCGCCAGCCCCTCGTCGATCAGCGCGTCCGAGGCGGTCAGCGGCACCATGATCCGCACCGCATTGCCGTGCAGGCCACAGGACAGCAGGATCAGTCCGCGCTGCAGGGCGTGCGCCACCAGCCGCTTGGTCAGATCCGCGTCCGGCGCGCCACTGGCCATGTCGGTCGCGAACTCGATGGCGACCATGCCGCCCAGCCCGCGGATGTCCCACACCCGGTCCGGTGCCGCCTCTGCCCCGATCTGCGCCAGACGGTCCTTGAAATGCGCGCCGATCGCGGTGGAGCGGGCCAGCAGCCCCTCTTCCTCGATCGCGTCGATGGCAGCGAGGGCCGCGGCACAGGCCACGGGGTTGCCGCCGTAGGTGCCGCCCAGACCGCCGGGTGCCATGGCGTCCATCACGTCGGCGCGCCCGATGACACCGGCGATGGGATAGCCGCCCGCCATGGACTTCGCCACGGTGATCAGGTCGGGGACCACGCCAGAATGTTCGATCGCGAACCACGCGCCGGTGCGGCCGAAGCCGCTCTGGATCTCGTCAGCGATCAGCAGGATGCCGTGGGTGTCGCAGATCTCGCGCAGGGCCTGCAACATCTCGGTGGGCACAGGGGTATAGCCGCCCTCGCCCAGCACGGGTTCGATGATGATGGCGGCAATCCGTTCCGGCTGTGCATCGGTCAGCATCAGGTTGCGCAGGGCGATCAGCGCATCCTGCACGGTGATGCCGTCGCGCGCGTTCGGGAACGGCGCGCGGAAGATGTCGGACGGGAACGGGCCCACGTCCTTCTTGTAGGGGCTGATCTTGCCGGTCAGGCCCAGCGTCAGCAGCGTGCGGCCGTGATAGCTGCCGGTAAAGGCGATCACGCCGGGGCGACCCGTGAAGGCACGGGCGATCTTGACCGCGTTCTCGACCGCTTCTGCGCCCGTGGTGACCAGCAGCGTCTTCTTCGAGCGGTCGCCGGGAGCCAGCGCATTCAGCCGCTCGGCCAGCGCCACATAGGGTTCGTACTGCACGACCTGGAACGAGGTGTGGGTATAGAGGTCCTCCTGCGCCTTGGCGGCGGCGACGACGCGCGGGTGGCGGTGGCCGGTGTTCAGCACCGCGATGCCGCCGACGAAGTCGATGTAGCGGCGCCCCTCCACGTCCCACAGCTCGGCGTTCTCGGCATAGGCGGCAAAGACCGGTGCGGCAGACCCCACGCCGCGCGGCACGGCGCTCGCACGGCGCGCCAGCAGGGCGGCGTTGCTGCCGTGCCCGGTGCCTGCTGGGGTCGCCGCATGGGACACCACGGACAGGGACGGGCGCGGCGGAGTGGCGGCAGGACGCGGAGTCGGGGTCGTCTCGGGTGTCGGTGTCATGCGCGCAATCCTTTGCGGGCCAGAGGGCGGTTGCGCACGAGTGTCGCCTGTTTAATATAATTGTCAAATGCTGTTTGCAGGTCCACCCTTGAACGCGGTGCCATGCGGGCCGTGGTGACGTATCCACTTGAAATCGGTCGCCGCACGGGCACAACTTCACCCCGAGGCGTCTGGGGGGAAGCAGTCAGTGAACATCGGCGAGAGGTTGCGCAATCTGCGCGAAAGCCACGGCTTGTCCCAGCGCGAGCTGGCGACGCGGGCGGGCCTGACCAACGGCACCATCAGTCTGATCGAAAAGAACAAGACCTCGCCGTCGGTCGCGTCGCTGAAGTCGCTGCTGGACGCGATCCCGATGAGCATGGCCGAATTCTTCACCCCGCCACCAGGGCCAGATCAGCCGACCTATTTCTACACCGCCGACCGCTTCGTCGAGATCGCGCCGCAGGACGGCGACCCGCGCCCGCATGTCTCCTTGCGGCAGCTGGGGCGGGCAGCAGAGCATGCCCTTCAGATGCTGCACGAAACCTATCCGCCCGGCGCCGACACCGGGCCGGAACTGCTGCGCCACGCGGGCGAAGAGGCCGGCATCGTGGTGCGCGGCCGGATCGAGGTGACGGTGGACGGACAGACGGCCCTGCTGGGTCCGGGGGACGGCTACATCTTCGACAGCCGCCTGCCGCACCGGTTCCGCAACCCCGACGACACGCTGTGCGAAATCGTCAGCGCCTGCACGCCGCCCACGTTCTGAGCGCGAGGTTCTGCGCCCCGTGATACAGGGGTGCCGTTCGGCAGGCAGCCGACCTCCCGACGTCGGCCAGATGCGAACCCATCGACCCCGGCGCCCTATTCGCCGCAGATCCTGACCTCCGGGTCCAGCTTCACGTAATCGCGGGCGTCGATCCGGTGGATGTCGGTGGGCGGAATGTTCTGCCAGTCGTCCTCGTAGCGGCGCTTGGCCTCGCCGCGCAGATAGCGTGCCATCTGCTGGTTGCCGATGGGGCCCTGATTGATGTTGGACCCGTGGAAGCCCAGCACCGCATCGGGAGCCACGCAGGCATTGGGCAGGGTGGTGAAGATCACGCAGGCGGACCGGCAGAAGCCGGTGATCTCGACCCGCCCGCCCCACGCCTCCAGATCGGCGCGGTCGGCCTCGGCGCTGACCAGTTGCCCGCCGCCGTCGTCGTCGAGCACATAGGGCTCATCCGTGGGGGGTGGCCTGCGGTCGGTGCACAGGCCCAGTTCACAGGCGATCACGAACCACAGCATCGGCGCGTCCTTTGGTTGCGCGGGGCAGCCCCTGCGGCCCCGTCACGCCTTATCTGCGCTCACCGCGGCCACAGACAAGCAGGCGCGTGCGCCGGCGGCGGCACGTCGCCGCCGCCTGCCGGTCAAACGGCTTGGATCAGGCAGCCATGTCCCATGCGGTCGTGAACTGCGACAGCACGGCGGCCACGGCGGCGCGGTCTGCGGACCCCGACACATGCGCGACCAGACCCAGCTTCTTGTCCTCGGTCACGTCGGTCACGGTGGCGTCCACGCCCGCATCGCGCAGGGCCGTGTCGAAGACCCGGGTGATCGCCCGCTTGCGCAGGTCCGGCTTGAAGATCTTGCCGACCGCCGTCTTGGGAAGCTCGTCCATGATCTCGAGGTACTTGGGGTGTGCGGCACGTTCGTTGATCCGCGATTTGGCGAACTCCAGCAGTTCGGCCTCGGTCACCTTGGCACCCTTGACCAGTTCCACATAGGCGCAGGGCAGCTCGCCCGCGTGGGCATCCGGCTGGCCGATGGCACCGGCGAATGCCACGGCCTCGTGGCCGGCCAGCGCCTCCTCGATCTCGGCGGGGTCGATGTTGTGGCCACCGCGGATGATCAGGTCCTTGGCGCGGCCCGTGATCCAAAGATAGCCGTCCGCATCCACGCGGCCCAGATCGCCCGTGCGCAGGTATTCCGCCGGGTGGTGGTCGCCCGCATAGAACAGGTCGCGGTTCTTGTCCGCCTCGGTATAGGTGTTGCCGTTGTAGATGCCGGGGCTGGCCACGCAGATCTCGCCGATCTCGTCGGGGGCACATTCGACGTGGCTGTCCACGCCCATGATCCGCACACGGGTATGGGGGAACGTAATGCCGATGGATCCGACCTTCTTTTCGCCCTCCGGCGGGTTGATCGACACCAGGCACGTGGCCTCGGTCAGACCGTAGCCTTCGCAGATGGTGACGCCCGCCGCTTCCTCGAACCTGCGATAGAGTTCCAGCGGCAGCGGCGCGGACCCGCAGAACGCGAGCTTCAGGGTGCTGATGTCGGCATTGACGGGCCGCTGCATCAGCGCGGACATGGCGGTGGGCACGGTGATCAGGAACGTCACCTTGTGCCGTTCGATCAGTTTCCAGAAGTTGTCGAACACCCCTGCCCCGCGGTAGCCCTGCGGCGTCGGAAACACAATCTGCGCGCCGGACCCGAGCGACGACCCCAGCGCCACGATAGTCGCAAACACGTGGAACAGCGGCAGCGGGCAGATCAGCACGTCGGTTTCGGTGAACAGCAGGCGCGAGCCGAGCCACGCGTTGTAGATGATGCCGGAATACTGGTGCTGCACGACCTTCGGCATGCCCGTGGTGCCACCGGTGTGGAAATAGGCGGCGACGCGGTCATGCCCCGAATCGGCGAACTGCAGGGTCTTGGGCTGCTTCTTCACCGCCTTTTCGAACTCCATGACGCGTGCCTTGTGTTCGGCCACGTTCTTGGGGCGGATCATCGGCACGATCAGCTTCTTGATGCCGGTCAGGTAGCGGTGCAGGTCGACCTCCACCACGTGGGTGACGCCCGGCGCCAGCGCCACGGCGGCGGCGGCCTTTTGCGCCACGTCGGATTTGGGGAAGGATTTCATCGTCACCAGCACCTTGGCCCCCGTCTCGCGCAGGATGGCGGCGATCTGGGCGGGTTCCAGCAACGGATTGATCGGGTTCACGATGCCCGCGATCTGACCGCCGAGGTAGGTGACGACCGCCTCGATGCAGTTGGGCAGCATGTAGGCCACCACGTCGCCTTCGCGCACGCCGAGGCTGCGGAACAGGTTGGCCGCCTGACAGCTGCGGTCCAGCAATTGTTGCCACGTCAGCGTTTCCGCAGCGGCCTTAGGCCCTGATTCCAGTTGGAACGTCACGGCGGGCCGCTGGGGAAAGCGGCTGGCGGTCAGGGCCAGTTGTGCGTGCATCGTCGCAGGCAGGTCACGGTCGGACCAATGGCCCTCTGCTTCGATTGCGTCGCGGTCGGCGAGGCCTGCATATCCCATTGGTGTTCCTCCCAGAACATCTGTGGCCGGTCCGTGGCCGTGTTTTGCCGCGACACTGGACGAAAATGCCGCAGGGTCGCAAGACTGACGCCACGTATTTGCTATTCTGCGGCGACGCCTGCCGTGAACTGCAGCCGCGCCAGCCGCGCATAGAGGCCGTTTTCGGCCACGAGCTGGTCGTGGGTGCCTGTGGCCACGATGCGGCCCGCCTCGAACACGAGGATGCGGTCGGCCTTCTTCACCGTCGCCAGCCGGTGCGCGACGATGAGCGTGGTGCGGCTGCGCGCCAGATCATCGACGGCGGCCTGCACCAGACGTTCGCTTTCGGCGTCGAGCGCGCTCGTCGCCTCGTCCAGCAGCAGGATCGGCGCGTCGCGCAGGATCGCGCGGGCGATGGCGATGCGCTGCTTCTGACCGCCGGACAGCATCACGCCGCGTTCGCCGACGTAGGAATCATACCCCTCGGGCAGGGCGGTCAGGAAATCGTGGGCGGCGGCGGCGCGGGCGGCGGCCTCCACCTCTGCATCCGTGGCGCCGGGCCTGCCGAAGCGGATGTTTTCCCGCGCGGTATCGCCGAAGATCACCGGGTCCTGTGGCACCAGCGCCATGAGGCCGCGGAAATCGGCGCGGGCCATGTGGCGCAGATCGACACCGTCCAGCGTGATCGCGCCCGCGCTGGGGTCGTAGAAGCGTTGCAACAACTGGATGATCGTCGTCTTGCCGGCACCTGACGGGCCGACTAGGGCCACGGTCTCTCCTGCCCTGACGGTCAGGCTGACCTGATCGAGGGCGGCGACGGATGGCCTGCCCGGATATCGGAAGGTCACGTCGTCGAACACGATGGCACCGCGGGCGACATCGGGCACCGCCACGGGGGCCACGGGGTCGCTGACCGCATCCTGCGCGTTCAGCAGTTCCACCAGCCGCTCGGTGGCGCCTGCGGCACGCTGCAATTCGCCCCACACTTCGGTCAACGCACCCACGGCCCCGGCGACCATCACGGAATAGATCACGAACTGCACGAGTTCGCCCACGGTCATCGCACCCGCGCGCACGTCATGCGCCCCAATCCACAGCACGCCGACGATGCCCGCAAAGATCAGGAAGATCACGATGGCCGTCATCCACGCCCTGACCGCGATGCGCGTCCGGGCACTGACATAGCTTTTCTCGGTCACGTCCCAGAACTTGCGACGGCTCAGGGTTTCATGCGTAAAGGCCTGCACCGTCTGCACCGACAAAAGCGCCTCGGACGCGTTGCCGGAGGATTGCGCGATCCAGTCCTGATTCTCGCGGCTCAGCTTGCGCAGGCGGCGGCCCAGCACGACGATGGGCACGATCACGGCGGGGACCAGCAACAGCACGAGACCGGTCAGCTTCACGGACGTGAACATCAGCAGGATCAGCCCGCCTACGAATATCAGCGCGTTGCGCAGCGCGATCGATACGGACGATCCGATCACCGACAGGATCAGTGTGGTGTCGGTGGTGATGCGGCTCAGCACCTCTCCGGTCATGATCCGTTCGAAGAACTGCGGCGACATGCCGATCATGCGGTCGAAGACGGCGGTGCGGATGTCGGCCACCACACGTTCCCCCAGCCGCGTGACGAGGTAGTAGCGCAGCGCCGTCCCCACCGCGAGCAGCGCCGCGATGGCAAGAGCGGCGGCGAAATAGCGGTCCAGCAGCTGGCCTGCGGCGATCTCGAAGTTGTCGACGACGCGGCGCACGGCCAGCGGCAGGACCAGCGACACCATCGCCGTCAGGGTCAGCGCGAAACCTGCCAGCACCATCAGTCGGCGATACGGCGCCAGGAACGGCCAGAGCTGTCGCAGCGCGCCCATGTCCTTGGATTTGGCGCGTTCCGCGTCGAGGGCTGTGGGCGCGTCGGCCATGGGTCATTGTCCTGCAAGTGCGAGGCCGGGCATAAATCCCGGACGCCCGCGACACAAGCACAACACGCAGCGTCACATTGTCGGCAGGGTCATGCGGCTGGGGATCGGGGTGGAGCGGGTGACGGGAATCGAACCCGTGTCATCAGCTTGGAAGACAACAGTCTAAAATCGAAATTTTATCACCAAATAAATCAGTTAAGCGAGCCCGTTGAGCTGCTTTGTAGGTGATCTGTCGGAAAAGAATTTTTGGAGCGGGCGACGGGAATCGAACCCGTGTCATCAGCTTGGAAGGCTGAGGTCTTACCATTACACAACGCCCGCGTCTCCAGTATGAGGACTATTTCACTTAAAGGATGGGGTCAAGCCGCTCCCCCAAGTGCACGCCTGACTTGCATCGATGGCATGAAAACAGAAGTAAGTCGTCTGCAACGGGGCGAGATGTATCACCTCTGGTCTTTTGCGGACGTCTGGTCTCAGGCCGTATTGCTGGCGCCCGGTCAGTGAGTGCGGCCGTTTGCTGCAATAATGACCCCTGGTGGCATCCTGCTGACAGCGCCGCTGCATCACGTCCGTTTTTTTCTGCAAGCACGACAGAACCGAGGCTCCCCCACTTCCGAACGCCATGAGCGGAGGCGGTCGTTCGTCGGGCCAAAACGTCACGAAGGGCGGGAAGCGGTCATTCGCTGCAGGAGCGAAGGCAGCGCGTCCGCCTCCAGAAAGCGGACGTTCAGTCAGAAACCCACGTTCGCACCCTCTGGGCGGCAAGAAGGGCGGACAGCAGATTTTGCCTGAAATACGGAAGGAGAGCTTCAATTGTCTGCACAACGACATGCCTGCGGATGCTGGACCGATGCAATGACCCTTTGCAGCGACAGATGAACGCTTGACACAAGTGTCAAACTAGGTTTACACATTTTATGTCTGACAAACTTGACACCTGACGCCTGGTGCATGATTTTGCCAACCATAGGAGGTTTAAATGCTGGAATTCCTATTATTCACTTTTGCACTGGGTGTTGTCGTATTGCTCACCGCTTTCTTTCGTGTGTATGGCAAAGCACCGTCAAGTTCGCGGAATCTGATACATACCAGTGTCATTGCTCTGGCTGCATTTACGCTGTTCATTTGTGAGGGTACGAATATCACTGCACAGTCAGGGCTTAATGTGCCGCTTTTGACTGAACCGAATGGAAACGGTGTATTGACACTAAGTGACCTCTTGTCGTTGTTGTCCTGCGCAGCGCTTGGCGCGATGAGCCATTCATACCTGTATGCGCTGATCAGAACAGCCAGTACGTCCTCCGACGATGACGCGACAATCACTTCGACACCTGAACAATCAGCTTAGACACTGATGCAAGTAGACGATAACCCACCACTCCACCCTATGATGCACATCGACCTATGGCACCTCAAAAAATCTGCCCTTCAGGAGAGATTAAATAGCGTCGGGCCAGATAATATTGAGGCACTGATCACGAATAGCCTTGGATCAGTACCTAATAGATTTTCAGCTGATTTGCTTGTTGAGCTTGAAAACACAGCGCGCAATGTGTGGCAATTGACCCGTGCTCTGATCGCTGAAGACCCAGCCGATGGTGTAAAATACGTCCAAAACCTCGAATTTCTCGGGACTACTCGTAAAGAAATTTTATCTGTCTACCTCAAAGGGGCCGCCCGTTTGCTGGGCGAGTGGTTGGACCAGTCAAGGATATCATTAGTCGATGTGAATATCGCGACGCTTCGCATCCAAGCGATTAACCGCACGATAGAAGCCACATCACGGCCATCTCTGCATTCTTTCGGAAAAGTTGCGCTCTTCGCGTCCGTCCCTGGTGAAACGCATTTGAAGGGTCTAAAAATAGCCGCGGAGATCTTCCGTAGGGCGGGCTGGAACATCGATCTATGCCTTGGCTTCACGAAGGATGACCTGATCACCAGGATACTGGAGAGGGATCACTGTATCATCGCTCTGTCATGTAGCGGATCACACTTGATCGCATCGCTTCGCCAGCTTGTAGAAGATATTCGAAGCAAAGCCCCGAGAGTGAAAGTCATTCTAAGCGAACAGGTCTTGATCCGGTACCAGAGCGAAGTTGCAAATCTGGCAATCGGCGGGAATGCTTGTAGTGTCCCTGAAGCGTTCGGCTTCACGACAAGGCTCGTCGATACCCCTTACACTGCTAAAGCCAGGTCAGGAAATGTCATCTACGGCGCGATAAAACATCGGGCATTTGAGCCGTAGAGCGTGTCTACCTTTAGTGGCCTGCGTCAGATTGACACGTTAAGAGGTACCTATGGTGTCAGACTTGTTTGACAGTTAGCACGAGGTCTATGGTTGACAGGTCTTCTGTAGCCACAAGACGATAAGAGAACCTTGCATTGAGGAGCAATGATGCAGGACCAGGGCCAACAAGAAAACTCGTTGGATTTTGAGTTTTATGCAGATTCGCATAGCAAGCTCCGCAAGCTCAGGTCAAAACTACCTGAGGACTCGGTAGAGACATTGGCCCGAGAAGTGATCCGTAGACTAACCGAACACGATGATTCCAGCTCAGTCGATACGCCAGCTGATGCTCAAATAGAGCTTCTCTGTCATGCTTTGGTGGCTGAGGATAGTAAGGCTGGGGCTGCATACATAAACGAAGTGCGCAGCGCAGGTGTTTCCATCGATGCTGTCTATCTAAGATATCTCGCAAGGGCTGCCCGGATGCTTGGGCACTGGTGGGACATTGATGCATTATCTTTTCCACAAGTAGCGCTGGGGACAGGTCGTATGTACGCGATCATGCGCGCTATGCATCACCAGATGCCAATCAAACGTCAGTCAGATTCTAGGTCAGCGGTTTTTGTTTCTGTTCCCGGAGAAACCCATACGCTCGGTGTGCGCATGGCTGCGGACTTGTTTCGCAAAGACGGGTGGGAAATTGATCTAAGAATTGACGAGAATCACGACAGTCTGGTGGCACATATCGTAGAATCAAGAGCGATGCTTGTCGGAATTTCTGCTGGCGGAAAACAGTCTCTTCAGGCTTTGTCACAGCTTATTGTGGCACTTCGTATCCGAATGCCTACAACCGCACTATTTATCAGTGGGCAGATTACGGAAGAGGCAATCGAGGCTATCAAGTTGATTGGGGTTGATGGGATCGTCAGCGATATTGACGAGGCAAAAAAACTTATGGGAGATCTATGGGTTGCGAAGCATGAGCAGTAATCTGCCATATTCCCGAATGTGCGATCCATTGCACCGCATTGCATTCTTTTGCACTGAACCGTCCCGCAGGGTATAATGTGAAAACCTGTAAAGAAGGCGCTAAAGCAGGGCAACCGCTACTTTAGTTAAGCTGGTATGCCTCTTGTTTATCCAGTCGATCCCGGGAACTGATGAAAAATAATGTGTTGATCATCCAGAAGCCAAACCTGTGAGCGTCAATCGACACACCTGCAGGAGCCATGGTTTTCTTTGAAGAAACGTAAAGAGGTAACGTGGAAGAAGCAGACCTGAAAACGAGCAAGAAACGGTCAAAAACCTTAATGTTGACGGTGATTATTCAGGTCGTCATGCTCGTTATGTTTGTGCTTAAGATTTGGTTCGAGTCGAACGGTTGATAAATCCCATTTTGGGGAACGTGATCGCAATAAAGACACTTCACTTCACGACACTTACTTAGGAGATCGACCGTGACCTACCATGACCAACTTCGTTCAACCTTCCGGTTGGGTTCTTGTGTCTTGCTGGGCAGCGCATTATTATTTGTTGTGATGTATTCGGCCAGATCTACAGGATACACAAGGCTAAGTGATCTCATATTCGTTGCTGCACTTATTGTGCTTGGCATTGCCATTTTGACCTTGGTGGCCGGCCTTATTGGACGCAGCGCTCACCGGTGGGTCTGGTTTAACATCGTATCGCGTTCCACTCTCAAGATACTAGGACGCACCGCGTCTCAGCGGCTCCTAGACAGCCCTGCCAGCCCGGTCCTGCGGCTATGGCTGCATCTTGACGATCATGGGAAAGACAGGGACGGCCTTGTCTGAGCACCGGTCATTTAAGCCCGCGATCACCGCAGCATACGACGGACGTCGAGCGTGCGGCGATCGGCAAAATGGTGCTTTGTCACAGCGCTGAGGTGTGCAGCGATTGTACCGTAGAATAGTGCTGGCAGAATCAGATTGTGAAAAGTGGCAGCATATGCCGCTAATTTCGGGTCGGGTGCTGCCAGGCCGTAAAGTGACCAGCTATAAACCTCCAGCGATTCGCCACTCCAGACAGTCAGCGCAATGCCCGAAATCGGAAAACCAAGCATCAGTCCGTATAAGGCGATATGAGTCACCCGTACCGCTTGACGCTTCCAAGGTGACAGGTCGGCGCGCAGTGGCGGTGCCGGGTTCTGGCGGAGCCACAGGACGCGCACGACGACAAGAAGCAAAACCGTCAGACCAAGCTTCTGGGTATCCGTCCGGTTGCGGCGCGGTTTCAGGCCTTTTCGGGCTGCCAGTTCCACGGCATGAGTTCGTCGATGCGATTAATCTTGTGATCAGGCAG
>NZ_FOCI01000052.1 GCF_900110065.1 Loktanella fryxellensis
CCCAGTCCAGCCCCGTGAGCCGCAGCAGGCTCTCGACGAAGCCCGTCGTCTGCCGAAGCGCCATCCCGAAAAGCACTTTCATGGTCAGACACGTCTGGATGGCGGCGTCACTGAAGGTCCGCGACCTGCCCCTCTTGCCGGAAGGTTCGGCATCCCAGTTCATCTCGGGATCGAACCAGATCGTCAGTGATCCGCGGCGCTTCAGCGCCGCGTTGTAATCAGCCCAGTTCGTCGTCTTGTAGGTAAGTGATGTCGGTTTGCTCATGCGGGCCAGCTACCACACTGGATTCACAACATGAATCCCTCTCGGATTTGTGCAACAGAGCCGGATCAAAGCGCCGATGGCGCGATCCTTTTTAGAGTAAATTGAAAGGGAAACGGGGATGCCCATGTATTATGGCGATTTGATTCAGTTCGAGCCGATCGAGTCGGTGATTCAGCTCCTGGATGCCAACCGTCCTGAGGAAGCCAAGAAACTCGTTTCGACCTACGTCATTTCAGACGACATGGCCGAACGGATCGCAAATCAGATGATCCCGCAGCTTTCATTTGACGAGAGCGTGGATCACAAAGGGGTGCTGGTCGTCGGCAACTACGGGACCGGTAAGTCTCACCTGATGTCTGTGCTGTCGCTCGTAGCGGAAGATGCGGCTTACCTGCCGATGGTCCGGCATCCGAAGGTGGCGGAAGCCGCCGGAGCGATTGCTGGAAAATTCAAGGTTCATCGTATCGAGGTATCCAGTCAGATGTCCCTCCGGGACATCATCACCCAGCAGTTGGAGGTGTTCCTCGAGAAGCACGGGGTTACCTATTCGTTCCCCCCGGCTGACAAGGTCGTCAACAACAAGTCCGCCTTTGAAGAGATGATGGCTGCGTTTTCAGAGGTGCATCCTGACCATGGCGTTCTCCTCGTGGTCGACGAGTTCCTCGAATATCTGCGATCCCGGCGCGACCACGACCTCGTGTTGGATCTGTCGTTCTTGCGTGAAATTGGCGAGGTGACCAAGCACCTGCGCTTCCGTTTCGTCGCGGGCGTTCAGGAGGCGATCTTCGACAGTGGCCGCTTTCAGCATGTCTCGGATAGCCTTCGGCGCGTGAAGGACCGCTTCACGCAGGTGCTTCTCGCTCGCCAGGACGTAAGTTTCGTGGTGGCTGAGCGACTGCTCAAGAAGACTGCGGACCAGCAGAACAAGATCCGGACCTATTTGACGCCATTCGCTAAGTTCTATGGATCGATGAACGAGCGAATGGACGAATACGTTCGGCTTTTCCCTGTTCATCCCGACTACATCGGCACATTCGAGCGGCTGGTCTTTACTGAAAAGCGCGGTGCGCTGGTCACGCTTCGAGACCAGATTCAGGCCGTGCTGAAGGACGAAGTTCCTCAGGATCGACCTGGGCTAATCGGCTATGACAAGTTTTGGGAGACGGTCACTTCCAATGGGGTGCTGCGCGCCGATCCGAATATCGGCCCGGTGCTGAAAGTTTCTGAGGTTCTGCAAGAACGCGTTCGAAAAGCATTTACGAGACCGCAGTACAGGCCCATGGCGCTTCGGATCATCGATGGGCTCGCTGTCCACCGTCTGACAACGGGCGGCGACATCTATGTCCCCGTCGGTCCTACGGCCGAGGAATTGCGGGATACGCTTTGCCTTTATCAGCCTGGCATCGAAGACATGGGCGGTGATCCTGAGGCCGATCTACTTTCGCTCGTCCAAACTGTCTTGCGAGAGACAATCCGGACCGTCAACGGGCAGTTCATCTCCAAGGCCGCGGACACCGAACAGTATTTCCTCGACCTAAAGAAGGACGTGGACTACGACGCACAGGTCGAAAAACGTGCTGATGCGCTGTCCAATGACGCATTGGATCGTGCCTATTACAGTGCCATCCGGCAGCTGATGGAGCGGATGGACGAGACGTCCTACGTGACGGGTCACCAGATATGGCAGTACCAGATCGAGTGGCAAGATCGCCGCGTTGAGCGGAGTGGCTATCTGTTTTTCGGTGCCCCCAACGACCGGCCTACGGCGCAGCCGGAGCGCGATTTCTACATCTACTTCATCCAGCCATTTGAGCCACCGCGTTTTCGCGATGACCAGAAGGCAGATGAGGTGTTTTTTCGGTTGAAGAACCCCGATGACGCTTTCAGGCGGCATTTGTCATTCTACGCCGCGGCGCAGGATCTTGCCTCAACTTCCAGCGGTGGAGCGAAGTCTGTCTATCTCGACAAGGCCAAGGATGCTCTTCGCGACATGAGCAAATGGCTGCAGGAAAAGCAGATGTCGGCTTTTGAGGTTACCTATCAGGGTAAGTCGAAGGCGCTGCAGGAGTGGTCCAAGGGGGTTTCGCTTCGTGAGAAAGCGCGCCTTGGCCCAGAAGAACGGATCAACTTTCGCGACGTGGTCAATGCGATCTCGGGCCTTGCGCTGAACAATCAGTTTGGCGAGGTCGCGCCCGAGTACCCAGGGTTCTCGGCTCTAGTGACCGATTCCAACCGAAAGCAGCTGCTAGGCAATGCACTTCGCGTGCTGGCCGGAGCTAACCGCACCAAGGATGCTGTCGTCATTCTTGACGGGCTCGAGATGCTCGATGGCGATCGGATTGACCCGACGCGGTCGCGCTATGCGCTGGAGGTCTTGAACCGTCTGAAAGCCAAAGGCCATGGCCAGGTGCTGAACCGCAGTGAGCTGATCAGCGGCGATGCCGAGGTCGAGTGCTTCGCGCCTATCAAGTTTCGCCTCGAGCCTGACCTGCTGGCGGTCGTTCTCGGCGGACTGGTTTACTCCGGCGACATCGTCCTTGCCATCACCGGAGACAAGATTGACTCGAGCAAGATCACGTCGCTTGCTGAGCGTCCCCTCGACGAACTGAAGCAGTTCAAGCATGTCGAAGCCCCCAAGGAGATCAATGTCGCTATCCTCCGGTCGTTGTTCGAGGTCTTGGGGCTGCCCCCTGGTCTCGCGCAACAGGCGACCCAAGGCTCTGATGAGCCGGTGAAGCTGCTGCAGGAAGAAGTCGGAAAACTCACGCGGCGCGTTCTGTCCTCGTCGAATGATATGGCGGGTCGTCTCAGCTTCTGGGGCCAACCGCTTTTGCGCGACGAGGAGATCCGGGACTGGCGCTCGAAACTTGATGGACTCAAGGCGTTCTCGGAAAGTCTTGCCCCCTACAACACGGTGGGCAAGCTCAAGAACCTGCGCATCGGCTTGGAAGATATCGCCGCCCAGACCAAGAACCTAGACGTGCTGAAAGCTGTCGAGGCCATGCTTGATCTGATCGCGGACCTCGGCGCCGTTGCAGGCTACCTCTCCCAGGCGGAAATGGTCCTCATGCCGAACCATCCTTGGGTCAAGCAGGCACAGGATGTGCGCAAGCAGCTCCTCGAGAAGCTGGCCAGCGATCGCACGGCCCAACACGCGGCCGAATATCGTCAGACGCTGGCCAAGCTCAAAAAAGACTACGTCGCCGCCTACATCGCGCAGCACAGCCGGGCGCGTCTTGGTGTCGCCGAGGACAAGACCAAGGCGTCTTTGCGGAAAGACCCCCGGCTTGCCTCGATGCGGACGCTGATGAACGTTTCGCTCATGCCCACCAGCCAGCTTACCGGCTACGAGGACAAGCTTGAGAAGCTGAAAAGCTGCGCGTCGCTTCTGGAGTCGGAACTGTCCGCCAGCCCGATGTGCCCGCACTGCAGCTTCAAGCCCGCCAATGAGCAGGGCGACATGCTGCCTGCGGCCAATATCCTGAAGCAGCTTGATGAAGAGCTGGACCGCCTGATCGATGGCTGGCAGCAGACGCTGCTCGACAACCTCGAAGATCCGACGATCCAGGAGAACCTTGATCTGCTGAAGCCAACGGCGCGCAGTCTGGTCGAGGGGTTCGTAACGGCGAAGGCCCTCCCCGACCCTGTAACTGGTGACTTTGCTTCCGCCATTCAGGACGCGCTCTCCGGGCTGGAGAAGGTCAATGTCGGCAGCGACGACATCAAGGCCGCACTCCTGCAAGGCGGATCGCCCGCAACGCCCGAAGACCTGCGCAAGCGGTTCGAGGCTTTCCTGAACGACCGCTGCAAGGGCAAGGACACTACGAAGTTGCGATTTGTTGTTGAGTGACCGCCAGCCTTCCCCCTTTTTGAAAGAGATGACCCATGAGTGACCAACTGAAGATGGAAAGCGGGAAGAGCGGCGGATCGGTCGAGTGCCTTGGCATGACCTTCCCGAGCGAGGATGCACGACGCGACCACTTCCTTGGCCTTCTGGCGGACAAGCTGAAGGATCCTGCTTTCCGGGCTCAGGAGGGGTTTCCGAAAGGGACAGATGAGGCGATCCTTGCGATGTCGGATCCGCCCTATTACACCGCCTGCCCGAACCCATGGCTGGCGGAGTTCGTGACGCACTACGGTCGCCCCTACGATTCGACCGAGAAGTATGCACGCGAGCCGATGGCGATTGACGTGTCCGAGGGGAAGACAGACCCGATCTACAAGGCGCATTCTTACCATACCAAGGTGCCGCACTTGGCCATCGTGCCGTCGATCCTGCACTACACCGAGCCCGGCGATATCGTGCTGGATGGCTTCGCCGGTTCGGGGATGACCGGTGTGGCGGCGCAATGGTGCGGTACCGCGCCCGCAGTCTATCGCCACAAGCTGGAGATGGAGTGGAAGAAGGCAGGCACCCCCGCGCCCAAATGGGGTGCGCGGCGAGTGGTGTTGAACGACCTGTCGCCCGCTGCGACGTTCATCGGCGCTAGCTACAACCTTCCCTTCGACGTCGATGCCTTCGCCAAGGCAGGCAAGCAACTACTGCGCGACGTCGAACGCGAAATCTGCTGGATGTATGAGACTCTGCATTCGGATGGCAAGACGAAAGGCCGGATTGAATTCACCGTCTGGACGCAGCTGTATACATGTCCGGAATGCGCTGGTGAGGTAAACTTCACTGACGAGGCGTTGGACGAGGACACCAAACGGGTGCGGGAGGAATTCCCTTGCCCCCATTGCGGCGCGGAACTTACAAAGAAGCGTCTCGAGAAGCTCTATGTGACTGAAATTGATCCGACCAGTGGCAAAGAAATCAATACGCCCAAACGGGCACCCTCCTTCATCACTTACAGCGTCGGAAAATCAAGGTACGAGAAAAAACCTGACGCCAGCGACCTAGCTATCATTAACAGAATTGCTGAAATGTCGCTCCCAGATGATATGCCTAAAATTGAAATTCCACCCATGCACATGACGCATGAGCGTGCAAGAATGGACCAAGTTGGGGTCACGCATCTTCATCATTTCTTCTTGCCCCGAGCAGCTCAAGCAATGGGGTGTCTCTGGGCAAAGGCAAAAGCCCAACTTGATCCGCAGTCTCGTCGGCTGATGCTGTTCATGGTAGAGCAGTCAATTTGGACAGCCTCTCTACTGAATCGATATCGCCCGACTGGCTTTTCCCAAGTCAACCGACTCTGTTGCGCAAATCAGCTGACGGACGGTTTTCCCCTTACCCCAGACGGATTTATGCCACTGCCTTTGTGACGGGGATGCCAAGGGCGGTATAGCCATTCAGGATAGCGATGCGCACCTGGACCTCCGCGACCTGGCGGTCGAAGTCCCGAGCCATCAGCCGCTGGCCCAGCAGCTTTACACAATGCATCTTTGTCTCGACGCGGCTCCGGCGGTGGTATCCGCTCCAGTTCCGCCAGAGCGCCCGACCCAGACACTTCGATGCGCGGAGCGCATCATTCCTGGCTATGGCACCGGCGGTGGTTGGTTCCCATGGTTGGGCATTTTTGCGCGGT
>NZ_FOCI01000017.1 GCF_900110065.1 Loktanella fryxellensis
ATGGGCGCGCCGTCGAACAGCCCCTGCCCCGCCATGGGATCGGCAAAGTCCACCAGCACAGACGACGCAGTGCCGCCCGCCTGCGCGATCAACGCCACCGTCGCGTCGCAGGCCCGGCGCCCGGCGCAGACCACGCTGGCCCCCGCCTGTGCCAGTCCCACGGCGATGGCCTGACCGATGCCCGTGTTGGCGCCCGTCACCAACGCGCGCTTGCCGTTCAGTGAAAACATACTCACCGCAGCGCCTCCATCGAGATCATGTCCATGTCGGTGAAGTCGGTGTTGTCGCCCGCCATCGCCCAGCAGAAGGTGTAGGACCCGGTCCCCGCCCCCGCATGCACCGACCACGGCGGAGAGATCACCGCCTCCTCGTTCGCCATGACGATGTGGCGCGTCTGGTCGGGGGTGCCCATGATGTGGAACACGCGCCGGTCGGCGGGCATGTCGAAGTAGAGATACGCCTCCATCCGCCGATCATGCGTGTGGGCCGGCATGGTGTTCCAGACCGATCCGGGCGCGAACTGGGTATAGCCCATCAGCAGCTGACAGCTCTCCGCCACCTCAGGGTGCAGGAACTGCAGGATCACGCGCTCGTTCGCCGTCTCTGCCGATCCCATTTCCACCCGGCGGGCGTCGGACAGGGTGATCAGGCGCGTGGGACAGGTGCGGTGCGCGGGGGCCGACAGGAGATAGAAGCGTCCGGCCCCGGCGAAGTCCACCGCCCCCGATCCCATGCCGATGTAGACGACCTCGCCCCGCCCGACGGTGTGCGTGGTGCCGTCCACGGTGACGGTGCCCGCGTCGCCCACGTTCAGCACCGCCATCTCGCGACGTTCGAGGAACGTCTTCGTCCCCGTCTCGGGCACGTGATCCAGCGTCAGCGTCCCCGCACCGGGCACGGCAGAGCCGAGGATCAGGCGGTCGTAGTGGCTGTAGACCAGCGTGATCGCACCTTGCGCGAACAGGCCGCCCACATGGAAGTGGGACCGCAGCCCTTCGGTATCGAGGGTCCGGGACGTGGCGGGATCGATGGCGTGGCGCACTTGGGTGGTGATCATGGGAGGGTCCTTCGGGTCAGAGGAAGTCGTCACGCCGCGGCGTGAAGGTGTCGATCAGCGTGCCTGCAGCGGTGCAGGTGCAGCCGTGCGGCACGCCGGATGGAATGATGAGACTGTCGCCGGTGCGCAAGTCATGGTCCTGCCCGTCCATGTGAAAGGTGAAGCGGCCGCTTTCCACATAGGTCGCCTGCACGTGCGGATGATCGTGCAGCGCACCGACCGCCCCGGTGTCGAACCGGAACGCGACGGTCATCATGGCGGGCGTCTCGGCCAGCACCTGACGGGTGACGCCGGGGGCCGTGGTGACGATGGGATGGGTCATGGAGTTACCTTTCAACGGAACAGGGATGGCAGCCACAGCGACAGGGCCGGGATGTAGGTCACCAGCAGCAGCACGAACAGCCCAGCGCCGTAGAACGGCCAGACGCTGCGCATCGCCTCCCAGATCGAGATGCGGGCGACGGCGGCGGCAACGAACTGCACCGGACCCAAGGGCGGCGTGTTCAGACCGATGCCGAGGTTCAGGATCATGATGACACCGAAATGCACCGGGTCGATGCCGAAGGACGCGACGACAGGCAGGAAGATCGGCGTTGTGATGATGATCAGCGGCGACATGTCCATGAAGGTGCCCAGCACCAGCAGGACGATGTTGATCATCAGCAGGATCACCAGCGGGTTGTTCGACACCGACTGCATCCAGTCCAGCGCGATCTGTGCCACGTGCAGATAGGCCATCAGCCAGCCGAACGCCCCTGCCATGCCGATGATCAGCAGCACCATCGCAGTGGTCCGCACCGCCTGCTCGGTCGCGTGCCAGAAATCCGCAAGGCTCATGGAACGATAGATGGCCAACGTCACCAGCAGCGCATAGATCACCGCGATGCAGGAGCTTTCGGTGGCGGTGAAGATGCCGGACCGCACCCCGCCGAAGATGATGGCGATCAGGAGCAGACCCGGAATGGCGTTCAGGAAGTAGCCGCCGGCGCGGGCAAAGCCCGGGAACGCCTCGGTCGGATAGCCGCGCTTGACCGCCACCAGATAGGCCACCAGCGACAGCGACAGGGCGAGCAGGATGCCGGGGATGATGCCCGCTGTGAACAGGTCGGCGATGGAAATCCGCCCGCCGCCCGCGATGGAATAGATGATCATGTTGTGGCTGGGCGGCAGCAGCAGCGCGATCAGCGCCGACATCGACGTGACGTTGACAGCGTAGTCCGCGCCATAGCCGCGCGCCTTCATCTGCGGGATCATGATGCCGCCGACCGCCGCCGCCTCGGCCACCGCGGATCCCGAGATGCCGCCGAACAGCGTCGAGGCCGCGATGTTCACCTGCCCCAGACCGCCGCGGACGTGGCCGATCAGCGATCCGGCAAAGGCCACGATGCGGGCGGCGATCCCGCCCCGCACCATCAGGTCACCGGCGAAGATGAAGAATGGAATGGCCATCAGCGTGAAGACCGAGATGCCCGCCGACAGCCGCTGGAACACCACCACGGGCGGCAGGTCCAGCCACAGCACCGTGGCGAAGCTGGCGATCCCGAGGCAGAAGGCGATCGGCGTGCCGATCAGCATGAAGAAGGTGAAGACGCCGAACAGGATGGTGTAGGCCATGATCCTCAGACCTCGCTTGCGATGATGTCGTCAGCACGCGGCGCGTGGTCGATGACCTGCCCCGCCAGACGCCGCCACAGGTTTTCCAGCATGAACAGGCTCATCAGGATGCCGCCCGCGAACAGCGGCATATAGGTGAACCCGCCCGGCAGGCCGATCACCGGTACGCTGGTGTTCCACGTCCGCGCCATCAGCTGCCAGCCATAGACCGCCATGCCGCACGAGAAGATCAGGATGCCCGCGTCGGACACCACCCGCAGGGCATGCCCCACACCGGCGGGCACGACATAGAGCAGCACCTCGAACCCCATGTGGAACCCTTCGCGCACGCCCACGGCGGAGCCGAGGAAGATGAACCAGCTCATCAACAGGATCGCGGTGGGTTCGACGAACAGCAGGCTGTCGTTCAGCACGTAACGCCACCAGACCTGTGCCGCGACGATGACGGTCATGGCGATCAGGCCGGACGCTGCCAGCCACAGGGCGGCACGGCACAACTGCGTGTTCAGGCGCGACAAGGCGGTCAGACTGCCGGACATGGCAACGTCCCTTTCTGGCGGTGACGGTGGGGGTGGCCCGCGCCGGATGCGGCGCAGGCCTGAGTCAGATCATTCGGTCGCGCGGATGCGCGCGACCAGATCCTGTGCCTCGGGTGTCGTGACGTATTTCTGATAGACCGGGGCCATCGCCTCGATGAAGGGCGTCTTGTCGATGTCGGTGATGACCTCGGACCCGGCGGCCGTCACCTTTTCCAGCGACGCGGCTTCCTGCGCCGCCCACAGCTCGCGCTGCAGGACGGAGGAGTTCTGCGCCGCTTCGCGCAGGACCGTCTGATCCTCCGAGCTCAGGTTGTCCCAGCTCGACCGCGACATGGCGACCAGTTCCGGCACGATCAGGTGTTCGTCCAGCGTGAAA
This sequence comes from Loktanella fryxellensis, assembly GCF_900110065.1. Lineage (GTDB taxonomy): Bacteria > Pseudomonadota > Alphaproteobacteria > Rhodobacterales > Rhodobacteraceae > Loktanella > Loktanella fryxellensis. Next base: position 3,587 of record NZ_FOCI01000017.1, read on the forward strand.
TACTTGGCGACCTCCGCATGGCCAGAGCTGTCGTAGCTGGGAAAGTTGTTCTCGGCCCCGTCGATGACGCCGGTCTGGATGCTGGAATAGACCTCGCCGTAAGGCATCGGGGTCGCGTTGGCACCCAGCGCGTCCATCATGTCCACGAACACGTCGTTCTGCATGACGCGGAACTTCATCCCCGCCAGATCCTCGATCGAGGTGATGGGCCGTTCGGAATTGTAGAAGCTGCGCGCGCCGCCGTCGTACCACGCCAGCGCCACAAGATCGGCGACCTCGAAATCGGCGGCGATCTCCTCGCCGATGGGGCCGTCGAGCACCGCGTGGCTGTGATCGACCGAGGTGAACAGGTAGGGCAGCGACATCAGCTGGGTCACCGGCACGATATCGTTGAACGACCCGAAGCTGGCGCGCACCATGTCGATGACGCCGAACTGGGTCTGCTCGATGGTGTCCTTTTCCTCGCCCAGCTGGGACGACGGGAACACCTCGATGCAGATGCGGCCATCGGTGCGTTCCAGCACCTCGGCGGCCATCGCCTTGACGCCCTCGACGGTGGGATAGCCGTCGGGATGCGTGTCGGACGACCGCAGGGTGATCTCGCAGGCACTTGCGGCGCCGGCCAGCAGCGTGCTGGCCAACAGGGCCGTGGTCAGGGTTGTCTTGATGGTCACTGGTTTTCCTCCTCAGATGAATGGCTGATCACAGCCGGTAAGCCTGCTTTGCAAGCCGGTAGGTCAGGTCGTGGGCGACCTGTGGTGCCTCGTCCGCCGCAAGACGCCCGGTGGCGACGAGGGTGGCGAGGAAGGCGCAGTCGACCCGGCGGGCCACGTCGTGGCGCGCGGGGATCGAGCAGAAGGCGCGGGTGTCGTCGTTGAACCCCACGGTGTTGTAGAAACCCGCCGTCTCCGTCGTCATCTGGCGGAACCGCCACATGCCCTCGGGGCTGTCGTGGAACCACCACGGCGGGCCAAGGCGCAGGCACGGCCAGACGCCCGCCAGCGGGGCCAGTTCGCGGGCATAGGCGCTCTCGTCCAGCGTGAAGAGGATCACGGTCAGATCATGCCGGTGGCCGACCGCCTCCAGCAGCGGGCGCAGTGCGCGGACGTAATCGGTGCGCGTGGGGATGTCGTAGCCCTTGTCGCGCCCGAACTGCGCCAGCACGGGACCGGAGTGGTTGCGCAGCGCGCCGGGATGGATCTGCATCACGAGGCCGTCGTCGAGGCTCATGCGCGCCATCTCGGTCAGCATGTGGCCGCGGAACGTCTCCGCCTCCTCCGCCGAACAGCGCCCCTGCAGCGCCTCGGCGAACAGGCGGGCGGCCACATCCTGGGCCAGATCCTCCGTCCGGGCCGTGGGGTGGCCGTGGTCGGTGGAAGTTGCGCCGAAGTCCTTGAAGTAAGCCCGCCGGTTGCGGTGCGCGGCGAGATAGCCGGTCCATGTCGTCGCATCCTCGCCCGCCAGCGCGCCCAGACGCGCGACGTTGTCGGCAAAGCCCGGCATCTCGGGGTCGATGACCCCGTCGGGGCGATAGGCGGTGATGACGCGGCCGGGCCAGCCGCTGCCCTTGATCATCCGGTGCCAGTGCAGGTCGTCGGTCGCGGCCTCGGTCGTGGACAGGGCCTCGATGCGGAACCGGTCGAACAGCGCGCGGGGGCGAAAGGCGTCGGTCTGCAGCTGTGCGTCGATCTGGTCATAGATCGCATCGGCGCTGGCGGGGGTCAGGCGATCGGTGACGCCGAACACGGTCTGGAACGCATGATCCAGCCACATCCGCGACGGCGTGCCACGGAACAGGTGGAAATGCTGCGCGAACAGCCGCCAAACGGCGCGGGGATCGGCCTCGGTGGCGCCACCATCCGCACGGGGCACGCCCAGCGCCTCCAGCGGCACACCCTGACTGTGCAGCATCCGAAAGACGTAGTGATCGGGGGTGACGAAAAGTGCTGCCGGATCGGCGAAGGTCGCATTCTCGGCGAACCAGCGCGGGTCGGTATGACCGTGCGGGCTGATGATCGGCAGGTCGCGGATGCCGTCATAGAGGTCGCGGGCGATGGCCCGCAGCCCCGGATCCGTGCCCAGCAGACGGTCGTCGTCCAGCAGCGTCATGCGGTCCCCTCCTCCCCCACGCGATTCTCCCGGATCGCCGGACCGTCGTAGCAAACTGAAAACTAATATGCTAGTTTTTAGTTTGCCAGTTTTCGCCGGTGCGGTATGACGGGGATCAGGCGATGGGGAGTGACGGGACATGCTGCGGCAGATGACGGCGGACGCGACGGGCGGGCGGCAGGCAATGCAGGCGGCGGCGCTGCCGCAGCTTGACGATGCGCGGCGCCCCAGCGTGGCGGATCAGGTCTTCGATGCGCTGCAGCGCCACATCCTGTCTTTGGACCTGCCGCCCGGCAGCAAGATGTCCGAAGTCGAGGTCGCCCAACGCATGGGCGTATCGCGCCAGCCGGTGCGCGATGCGTTCTACCGGCTGTCCAAGCTTGGCTTCCTGACGATCCGTCCGCAGCGGGCCACCACAGTCAGCCTGATCTCCGAGGCGGCGGTGATGCGGGCGAAGTTCATCCGCACGGCGCTGGAGTCCGAGACCTTCACCATCGCCTGCGACACGCTGACTGCCGCCGATCTGGACGCGCTGCACGACCTGATCGCGGGCCAGCGCGATGCGGTGGCGCGCGACGATCGGGCCGGGTTCCACGCCCTCGACGACCGCTTCCACCGCGAGATCTGCGACCGCGCCGGCGTCGGGTTCGCCTGGGACCTGATCCACGAGAGCAAGGCCCACATGGACCGGGTGCGCATGCTGTCGCTGTCCACCGCGTCGCAGCGGCTGGCGCTGGGCGAGCATGTGGAGATCCTCGACGCCATCGCCGCCCGCGATGCGCTAGCGGCGACTGCCGTGCTGCGCCAGCACCTGTCGCGCATCCGCGGGCTGATCGACCAGATTAAGGCGGAAAACCACGGTTGGTTCACGGAAGGTGGCGCATGAGATACCTGTGCATCGGCGAGTGCATGGTGGAAATGGCCCCGCAGGCCGACCCCGGCAGCTACCGCATGGGCTATGCGGGCGATACGCTGAACACCGCGTGGTATCTGCGGCAACTGATGCCCGACGCACGCGTCGGTTATCTGACCGCCGTGGGGCAGGACGCGGTATCGGATGCGATGCTGGCGTTTCTGGCGGGCGCGGGTATCGACACGGCACACGTCCAGCGCCGGGGGGACCGGACCGTGGGCCTCTATCTAATCCAACTGACCGGGGCGGAACGCAGCTTTGCCTATTGGCGCGGGCAAAGTGCGGCGCGGACGCTGGCGCAGGACGCGGGCGTGCTGGATGCGGCGCTGACGGGGGCGGACGTGGCCTATCTGTCGGGCATCACGCTGGCGATCCTGGCGGATGCGGACCGGGCCCGCCTGCTGGACCGGCTGGGCGCGTGGCGCGCCGGCGGCGGTCGCGTCGTGTTCGATCCGAACCTGCGGCCCCGCCTGTGGGACGACACCGCCACCATGTGCCGCGCCGTGATGCAGGCCGCCGCCGTCAGCGACACGGTGCTGCCGTCGTATGACGACGAGGCCGCGTGGTTCGGCGACACGGACCCCGCCGCGACCGCCGCGCGCTATGCCGCCGCAGACGTGACCGAGGTCGTGGTCAAGAACGGCGACGGCCCGATGCTGGCCCTGTGCGACGGCACCACCGTGACGGTCACGCCGCCGCCGGTCGCCCGTGTCGTGGACACGACGGCGGCAGGCGACAGCTTCAACGCAGGCTACATGGCGGCCCGTGCCGGTGGTGCAGATCCGGCGGCGGCGCTGGCAGCGGGTGCCGCGCTGGCCGGGCGCGTCATCGGCACGCGGGGTGCGCTGCTGCACCTGGACGGCTGATCGGCTGCGGCTGTCGCACGTGCCACCATCACGCATGAACGGCCCGTCAGCAGACGCGCCAACCCGGTCGATCAGGCGGTTCAAGGCACTGCATATGCCCGTGCGCGAACTGGATCGGGCGCAAGCCTCAGGTGTTTGGACGGTGTGTGTGTCGTCGCATGCGGCAGCGTCAGGCCCGCCATGGCTGCGGTCCGGGTGGCCGCGGGCGTCAATCGTCTTGCGGCGGTCGGTGACGTGCTGGCTGTCGCAGTCACGGCCATCGGTTCCGGCACAGGCGCATGCGATCCCGCCAGTCGGCGGGCCGCGCGCCCTAAGGACCCACGCCGGTCATTTGCGCGCCGCCGTCCTATCGGGCACGCCGTCGGCAGTCGCCTCGCAACCGCACGACATGGATAGCAGGGCCGGTCTGCGGGCATGACCGCCGGGCGCGCGGCAGACCGGCCCGCGCAACGCCACATGCCCGCCTTTGGGTCAATAAAGCGACACCACCTGCGAAAAGTCGCCCAGCCACCACGTCGCGCCTTTCAAATGCCCGCATCAGACGGCATTGCTGCCAACAGTCTTTCAGTCAGCCAGAGGTGCCCCCATGCAACGTCCCGTCAGGAAAGCCGTCTTTCCGGTCGCCGGTCTGGGCACCCGCTTCCTGCCCGCCACCAAGGCGCAGCCCAAGGAAATGCTGACGATCATCGACAAGCCGATCATCCAGTTCGCCGTGGAAGAGGCGATCGCCGCCGGCATCACCCACCTGATCTTCGTCATCGGGCGGACCAAGCGATCCATCGCCGACCACTTCGACGCGAACCCCGAACTCGACATGTTGCTGCGGTCCAAGGGCAAGGACGAGATGGCTGACACGCTCAACTCCATCGTGCCCAAGGACATCGCCTGCATCTACTTTCGTCAGGCAGAGGCGCTGGGTCTGGGCCATGCGGTCGCCTGTGCGTCCCCGGTAATCGACGACGACGAACCCTTTGCGGTGCTGCTGGCGGACGACCTGATGCGCGCGCAGACCCCGGTGCTCAAGCAGATGATCGACCTTTACGACCGGACCGGGCGCAGTGTCGTCGCGGTCGAGGATGTGGCCCCGGACATGGTCAGCAGCTATGGCATCGTCGATGCGGACCTGCCGCATGTCGGGTCGTCGGGCCGCCTGCGCGGTGTGGTGGAAAAGCCCAAGGTGGAGGATGCACCCAGCAATCAGGCGATCGTCGGGCGCTACATCCTCGACGGGTCGATCATGAAGCTGCTGCGTGACCAGACCCCCGGCGCGGGCGGTGAAATCCAGCTGACCGATGCGATCAGCCGTCTGGTAGGTGCACCCGGCGTCGATGCCTACCGCTTCGAAGGGCGCCGCTATGACTGCGGGTCCAAGATCGGTTTTGTCGAAGCCACGATGGCGAGCGCGCTGGAACATCCCGAGTATGGCGACCAGACCCGGCAGATGATGCGCGACCTGCTCGACAGGGACGCATGACACGGGGCCGCTGCGCCCGCACACAGACAGCCTTCCGGTCGGGTCCTGCGACATCCGGCACCCAGCGCGACCGCGCGCCGTCGGGCCCTGCCCGCGACCGCGAGGCATCGGGCACCCCGTGCCCCCGCGCGTCATCACGTGGTGCCGCACCGCGTCCCGCGACGGGTGACGCGCCGCCGGCGGCGCGGCCCCTGTCCGTGGGGCCGCTGCGCATGCGGCACCAAAACGTGCGGCCCCTGATCGTGCCGCAGGGGCCGGGCCGGTGATCGCGTTCGATCTGGCCGCCTGCGTGCAGCTGCGCGGAACGGGGCCGCAGGATTATTTCATCATCGCCCTGCTGCCGGTGTTCACGATCATCACCCTGTTGATCCGGCGTCAGCCGCCGTTTTCGGGCAAGCGGTTCTTTCTGACCGCGAACTGGGCGCTGACGGCGTGGCTGTTCACCGTCGCGATGGAACTGCTCAGCGCGGACCCCGGGTGCAAGGTGCTGTGGGGCATGCTGGCCTATCCGTGGATCAGCCTGCTACCCGTCGCGTGGTTCCTGTTCGTCTGGCGCTATGGCCGGGGCGAGACGGGCCGCATCGCGCGCTGGCAATGGGCGCTGCTGATCGGTGTGCCCGCCTGCGGCGCGTTGGCCGCCCTGTCGTCGCCCCTGACCGGGCTGTTCTATGCCCCCGGCACGGCGCCGTCGTCGCCCGCGCCCGGCGCCCCCATCGCCTATGTCTACGGCCCGCTGTTCTATGCGAACGCGGCGGTGCTCTACGGCTTTCTGCTGGGCAGTTTCGTGCTGCTGGGGCGCGGAATCGCGCGGGCTGCGGGCATCAGCCGGCTGCTGTACGTGATGCTCTTCGCGATGACGGCGCTGCCCAGCCTCGCGAACGTGGGCTACGTCGCCTTCGGGATCAACATCGCCGGTTTCGATCCGACGCCGTTCCTGTTCAGCTTCGTCCTGCTGGCCTACGCTGCGATCATGTCGCTCAGCAACTTCTTCCAGATCTCGGCCATCGCCAAGGACATGATCTTCGACGGCCTGCCCAGCCCGATCGTCGTCGTCGCCAACGACGGGCGCATCATGGCGTCCAACGCGCAGGCGCAGGCGCTGATGCCGGCGGCGGCGGCCGCCGATGCGACGGTCTGGAACGTGGCGTCGCTGGCCGACCTGATGACGCTCGCCATCTCGGGCGAACGGTTGTCCACCCCGCCGGAGGTCCGCATCGGGGACGGCCTGTTCGAGGTGAGCCTGACGCCGGTCCGCGACACGCACCGGATCGGCACCGCCGGCACCATGGGCTTTGCCTTCGTCTTCTTCGAAGTGACGCAGCGCAAGGCGCTGCAGGCATCGCTGGCTGCCGCACTGGATGCCACGGATGCCAAGCTGGACGCGGCCCTGATCCAGAACCGGCGCATCGCAGACGAGGTGCGGACCGACCCGCTGACCGGTCTGTTGAACCGCCGCGCCCTGACGACGGAGTTCGAAGCGATGACGGCGGCGGGTGCCGCGCGCATCTTTGCCGTGATGGTCGATATCGACCATTTCAAGGCGATCAACGACACGCAGGGCCACGCGAGGGGCGACGACGTGCTGATCGCGCTGGGCACCTGCCTGCAGCGCGCCTTCCGCGACAGCGACCGCGTGTTCCGCATGGGCGGAGAGGAGTTTCTGATCCTGCTGCCCGACATGGATGCGGCCACGCTGGAGGCCCGGATCGCCCGCCTGCGCCGCGACAGCCAGATCGCGGGCGACATGCTGTTGCCGTCCACCATGCCCCTGCGCTTTTCCGCAGGTGTTGCCGCATGGCCAACAGACGCGGAAACGTTAACAGATCTGTTGGACAGCGCGGACAGGCGTCTCTACACATCCAAGTCAACAGGGCGAAACAAGACCTCTGGACCATTGACGGAGACAGGATGATGCAAGGGACCCCGCACCGCGTCGGTGGGTTGCCGCCGCGTGGCGGATCTGCACGTGCAGCACGACACATCGCCATGATCCCCTTCGCACTGACCCTTGCCGCTTGCGCCGCCGTGCCCTTCGTCGGTGGCCCCAGCGTGGCACGGCTGGAGGAAACGCGGCAATTCGCGGCGAAACCGCTGGATCAGACCTGGGCCAGCCCGCGTGGATCGCTGGTGATGATCGAACGCGATCTGGGTCCCGAGGCGGAACAGATCGTCGGCCTGACGAACCCCACCACGATCGAAGGCGACAATTTCCTGTGGCTGCGCGCCCGCCGCCCCGACCGGCTGAGCGGCGACAACTTCGACCTGCGCGATTTCATGTCGCGTGCCCCCGACGTGCCGCCCCCCTTCACCACCGTGTCCGACGACAACCTCAAGCGGGGTCGGGACAGCATCGGGACGTATTTCTACCTTGAATGGCGCAGCGGCGCGCAGGCGAACTGCGTGCTGGCGTTCCGCCGCATCGCGGGCGCCGAAGGACTGCTGCCCGGCGACGCCAGCATCCTCGAGGTGATGTTGCGCAACTGCACGATGGGCTCGGTCGAAGAAGCGCTGCTGCCGATCCGCGACGCCCAGATCGGCGTGACGCCGGCGGGCGGCATCCCCACGGCAGTGGCGGCGGGCGGCAACGGGCGCATGATCTCGCCCCTCGCGGCGCCGCCCAGCGAATGACCGGGGCCGGGATGCCTGTGCCGCAGCGACCCCTGCCGATGCGGTCCGCTGTATACACAGCCGTTGCCGACACGGCACCGCCGGCTGCCAAGCCAGCGGGCGGCCTGCATTGGTCCATCGCATCGCAGACCCCCGGCGCGCGTGACGCCATCCTGTTCGACCACGACCCGTGTGCGTCGCTGGCCCCTTGGCCGCTGCGGGCGATCCGTCGCACCGGCACGCGGCCGGACCCGGCGGGCCAGACGTGACCACCCTGCCCCGCGGCACGCGCACGGCACCGGGGATCGTCGTGACCACGGTCCTGTGGCTGTGTCTGGCGGTCGTCATCGCGGCCATGGTCAGCTTTCCCACCTCACCCGGCGCGCAGGCATTCCTGTCGATCGTGGCCGTCATCACGGTGGCGGCGCTGAAACCCTACGCGCGGCTGCTCGTGGCCCGCTTCTTTCTGCTGGCCACGGCCAGCATCATCGTGCTGCGCTACTACCTGTGGCGCATCCTCGACACGATGCCTGACGCGGGTCTTACCATCTCGTTCATCGTGGCCGTGATGCTGCTGGTGGTGGAAACCTATTCGATCATGGTGTTCTTCCTGAACGCATTCATCGGCGCGGACCCGACGCGCCGCCCGTTTCCGTCCACCGTGGCGCCCGCCGACCTGCCCACCGTCGATATCCTCGTGCCGTCCTACAACGAACCGGTCGAGATGTTGTCCGTCACGCTGGCTGCCGCCAAGAACATGATCTATCCCGCCGACAAGCGCACCGTGGTGCTGTGCGACGACGGCGGCACCGACCAGCGCTGCAACTCCAGCGACGAGGGGCTTGCCGCCCGTGCGAAACAGCGCCGTGCGGACATGATGGCGCTGTGCGCCGAACTCGGCGTCACCTATTCCACCCGCGCGCGCAACGAACACGCCAAGGCCGGCAACATGAGCGCGGCACTGGAAAAGCTGAACGGCGATCTGGTCGTGGTGTTCGACGCCGACCACGTCCCCAGCCGCGATTTTCTGGCCCGCACGGTCAACCACTTCGTTGACGACCCACAACTGTTCCTCGTGCAGACCCCGCATTTTTTCATCAACAAGGACCCGATCCAGCGAAACCTCGAACTCAGCGAGGCGGCACCGCCAGAGAACGAGATGTTCTACTCATTGATCCACCGCGGGCTGGACCGCTGGGGCGGCGCGTTCTTTTGCGGCTCCGCCGCCGTGCTGCGCCGCCGCGCGCTGGACAGCGTCGGCGGTTTCGCCGGCGAGACGATCACCGAGGATGCGGAAACCGCGCTGGAGATCCATGCGGCGGGCTGGAAGAGCCTGTATATCGACCGCGCGATGATCGCGGGCCTGCAGCCGGAAACGTTCGCGTCCTTCATCCAGCAGCGGGGCCGCTGGGCTGCGGGCATGATGCAGATGCTGCTGCTCAAGAATCCGCTGTTCCGCAGCGGGCTCGGGCTGCCGCAGCGGATCTGCTACATCAATTCGATGAGCTTCTGGCTCTTTCCGATCATGCGGCTGTTCTACCTTTATGTGCCGCTGGTCTATCTGTTCTTCGGGATCGAAATCTTCGTGGCCACCCTGGACGAGGTGCTGGCCTACATGCTGGGCTATCTCGCTGTGTCCTATCTGGTGCAGAACGCGCTTTATGCGCGGTTCCGCTGGCCGCTGATATCCGAGATCTACGAGGTCGCGCAGGCGCCCTATCTGGCGCGCGCGGTGATGCGCACGATCATCCGGCCCCGCGACGCCAAGTTCAACGTCACCGCCAAGGACGAGGTGCTGGACAAGGACTACATCTCTCCCATCCACTGGCCGCTGACGATCCTGTTCTTCGTGATGCTGGCGGGGCTCATCGCGCTTGGGGTCCGTTGGGTGGCGTATCCGGGCGACCATTCGGTGCTGGCCGTCGTGGGTGGCTGGGCCGTGTTCAACTTCCTGCTGGTCAGCATCGCGTGGCGGTCGGTGGCGGAAAAGCAGCAGCGCCGCGCGTCGCCACGGGTGCAGATGGATGTGCCGGGTCGGTTCTGGCTGCCGGACGACGAGTCCGCGCAGGCGGGCGTGCGGATCGTCGACACCTCGACCAGCGGCGTGCGGATGCTGCTGGACACCGGCCACGGCCTGCCGGGCGGGCTGACGGCGCAGACGCTGGTCGGCCATCCCATCGTGATGCGCCCCACGCTAGAGGAAAGCCCCCATCTGGAGGCGCCGATCACCGGCGTGGTGCGTGCCGTCACGCAGACCGCGCGAGGCACGCTGATCGGCGTGGTGTTCGACGCCGACAACCCGATGCGCGCACGCGAAACCGTGGCCTATCTGATCTTCGGCGACAGCGAACACTGGCGCAGCATCCGCCACACCACCCGCGCGCCCAAGGGGCTGATCGCCGGGCTTGCCTATGTGATGGGCCTGTTCCTGCGCGGCACGCCGTTGCTTCTGATCGACATGTGGAAATCGCTGCGGGCCGACCGGACCGGGCCGGACGCCGGGCCTGGGGACAAGCCCGCGCATCTGCTGGCCTTCGGGATCGATCCGGAGGATCGCAGCAGGGGAAATCCAGAGGATCCGGGCGGTGAGTCCCCGGAAGAGACCGAAGATCGCGCGTCTGCTGCCGACGCAACCACCGGCGTGCGCGGCGCGGTCGTGCAGATGGGGGCGGCATGACGGTGCGGCGCACACGCCTGCGCGGTGTCGTGCTCGGCACGCTGTGCGCGCCCGCGCTGCTGTCGGGTCACGCGCTGGCACAGGGCACGGTCCCGCCGCCCGCCGAGGACGGGATCATCGACCTGACCCCGCTGCTGGGCGACGGCTTCGACGCCGCCCCCGCTGCGCCGGAGGTTGCCGTGCCGCCTGTTGCGGCGCCTGTGCTGCCCGACGGAAATGCGGCGCTGCCGGCCTATCGCCGTGGCGATCCCGTCGGCGATGCCGCCATCGCGGCCGTCCCGTCCGGGATCGCCGCGCCGCTGCTGCTCTATCCCGCCACCAGCGACGCCGGCCCCGGCCTGCAACGGCTGTCGGGGGAATACGCGGCAGGCGCGCTGACCGTGACCGTGCCGCCCGGTGCGGTGCCCGAAAACCTGTCCATCACCTATCGCAACAGCATCAACATCCTGCCGGAGGACAGCCGCCTGACCGCGACGCTGGACGGCGTCTTGCTGGGGGATTGGCCACTGACCGCGCCGGGCGATTTCCAGACTGTCACCCTGCCCGGCACTGCGCTGCGCACCGGACCCAACCGCATCCAGTTGCAGGTGCGCCAAAGCCACCGGATCTTCTGCGGACCAGAGGCGAGCTTTGCGATCTGGACCGACATCGCCCCTGCCCGCAGCGGGATCGCGATTGCCGCCGACGCACCGATGCCCGATGCTAATGGCTTCCGTCTGGCGGCTGCCGCGCAGCTGGCGGCGGGGCGCGGATTGCCGCTGGTATCTGCCTCAGCAGTGCCGCCTGAGCTGGCCGCCGAGATCGCGGGTCGCCTGACCGGCACCGGGGCGGACCGTAGTGCCGCGCTGGTGCAGCGCAGTGCCTATGCTCCCGCCCCTACCCCCGCCCCCGGCGCGGCACCCGGCGATCTGGCCCGCATCACGGTGCTGGCCGCCGCCGACGTCCTGCCCGGCCTGCCGCTGCCCGCCTATGTCCGCGCCCCGGACGGCGCCATCGTTCTGGTCCTGTCCGACGACACGCCACCAGAGGCGCTGGACAGCGCCCTGCCGCCGCCGCAACCGGTCGCCGCCCCGCCGCTGGTGACCCCCGGCCCTGCCGTGCGACTGTCGGACCTGTCCGATGCGGACCTGTCGCTGCGCGCCCGCTATGCACGGGCCGCGGTGACCTTCCGCCTGCCCGACGACTGGCTGCTGCTGTCGTCGCAAAAGGCCCGGATGACGCTTCTCTATCGCTATGCAGAGGGTTTGCCGGAAACCGCGCTGATGCTGGTCAAGGTCAACGAGACGACGGTCCGGCTGTTGCCGCTGCACGGGATGGGTGACACCGACCTGCCGCCGCTCGACGTGAGCTTTCCCGCGCGGCTGCTGCAGCCCGGCATGAACAGCGTCAGCTACGAGGCGATCATCCCCGGCGATCCCGCCGACATGCCCTGCCCGCGCATCGACGGCGATTTCGTGCAGATCATGGGCGAGACCACGCTGACGATCCCGCCCTCGCCACGGATGCAGTTTCCCCGTCTTGCGCGCGGCGTGCAGGCGCTGACCCCCGCAGGGGTGATGACCGGCGATCCCGTGGCGGACGATGCGGGCCGCGACACCCGTGCGATTGCCGCGCAGCAGGCGCTGGCCGCAGGCCTGCCGCCGCTAGACGTCGCGGCGACCGGCCCCGCCACGCTGACCGTGACATCGCACGACAGGCTCGATCCGGCGGTGCTGACGACGCTCGGCCTCGACCGGATCGCCCTCGACCGCGCGCTTGCACCGCGACGGACCGCACAGGACGACACCGGTGACGTGGCACCGCCCGCCGCCACGACCGCCCAGCGGCTGCGCGGGACCGCGACGCGGGCCTGGGACTGGTTGCGCACACTCGCGTGGCCGGGCGATCCGGCACTGACCGACTGGCTGGCCGACCGCACGGGCATCGCGCTGCTGGTGATCCCGGACCCTGCGCGCCCGCAGGACATGCTGCTGGTGACGGGCCCCGCCGCGGACCCCGCGACGCTGGCCACCGCCTTTGCAGACGGGCGCGTCAGCCCCGCCGGACCGACCGGTCAGGCGGCGCTGTTGTCGGACGGCGGCACCTGGCAGAACTGGCGCCCCGCCGCCGTGCCGCCGCAGATGCGCGAACCGCTTGGTCCGCGCAACGCCCGCGTCGTGGCCGGCAACTATGCCTCTTGGTCGCCCGTGCTGTTCACCGGGATCCTAGCCACCCTGATGGCGGCGTCGGTCCTGCTGGCCCTTTACCTGATCGTCAAAACCAGAGGAGCGCGGATGCGATGAACCGTCGTGAGATGATCCGCGCGGCCCTTGCGGCGACCCTGCTGGTGCGCCCGGCTGCCGCGTTGGCGCAAGATGCAGCCCCGCACCCGCTGCAACCGGCATGGACCGCGTGGAAGGCGGCCGTGATGACGCCAGAGGGGCGCATCGTCGATGCGCTGCAGCAGGGGGCAAGCCATTCGGAGAGTCAGGGTTACGGCCTGCTGCTGGCCGCGACGCTGGGGGATGCGGCTGCGTTCGATGCCATCGACGCGTGGACCATGGCCCATCTTGCCGTCCGGCCGGATGCCCTGCTGGCGTGGCGCTGGCTGCCCGATGCGGCGGCGCCGGTGCCGGATCTGAACAACGCCAGCGACGGCGACCTGTTCTATGCCTGGGCGCTGGTGCGCGCGGCGGTGACGCTGAACCGCCCGGAGCTGATCCCGCGCGCCACCGCCATCGCCGGGGCGCTGGCCGCGACCTGCATCGTGGCCCACCCGGACGGCAGCGGGCGGCAGGTGCTGACCCCCGCCGCCGCCGGGTTCCAGCGCGAGACGGGTCTCGTCTTCAACCCCGCCTATCTGATGCCGCTGGCGCTGCGCGAGGTGGCAACAGCCACAGGCGTGGCGGCGCTGCGGATCTGTGCCAGCGACGGGCTGTCGATCCTGTCCGATCTGGCGTCCGCCGGCCTGATGCCCGACTGGATCGAACTGCGCGCCGACGGCACGGCCCCCGCCGCCGACCTGTCGGACGCGACCGGCTACGACGCCCTGCGGGTGCCCTTGTTCCTGATCTGGTCCGGCGATGCCGATCATGCCGCCGTCACCAATCAGGCCCGCGCGGATGCGGCGGCCCAGGTCGCTTGGGGCGGTGCGCCTACGCGGATGGACCGGCTAACGGGCCGCGTCCTCGAACTCAGCCCCGATGCGGGCTATGCGGCGATCCGCCGCCTGACGGCCTGTGCCGCGACACCGCAGCAGACCGGGTCCTTCGTGCCCGCCTTCACCACCGACCAACCCTATTATCCCGCCACCCTGCATCTGATGACGCTGCTGGCCCAGACGGAGACCCTGCCCCGATGCGTACCGCTGTAATCCGCCGAGTGATTTTCCGTCCTGCCCTTCTGCTGTGCGGCAGCGCCCTCAGTGTCGGCCTGATGCTGGCCACGCCCGCGGCCTTTGCACAGGACGCCCCCACGCCAGACGACCTGCGCGCCCTGCGCTATTATGTCGAACAGGACGAACAGGCCGCCGTGACGGCAGAGCTGCGCCGCCTGCGCACCGCCTTTCCCGACTGGACGCCGCCGGAGGATCCCGCAGCGCTGGTCGGACCCACCGGCGGCCCGGCAGGCGAGGTGGACGACATCTATGCCGCGATCGCCCGTGGCGACGTGGCCGCAGCCCGCCGCATGCTGAGCGAGACGCGGCGCAGCTTTCCCGACTGGACGCCGCCCGGGGATATGACCAACCTGCTCGCCACCGCCGAGGCGCAGGGCAAGTTCGACACCGCCCTGTCGCGCGGCGACGCGGAGGGCGCGTTGCGCATCGGGCTGGCCACGCCGGAACTGCTGCGCTGCACCCGGATCAACAACACCTGGCGGCTGGCCGAACTGGAACAGTCGCGGGGCCGCGATGCGGCGGCGCTGGCCGCCTACCGGCAGATCGTGGGGTCCTGCAGCGGCGAATCCGATCTGATCGCCACCATCGAAAAGGCCGACGCGGTTGCCAGCGAAGCGGATCTGCGCGCGCTGATCACGCTGGCGGGTAACCGCCTGCCCGGATCGCGGGCAGCCCTTGCGGCAGTGCAGTCGCGCCTGCTGGCGGGTCGCGGCGGGGCGGACGCAGGGTCCGCCGCCACCCCCCCCGCAGCGGCGAAACCGGCAACACCCGCGGCGGCTCCCTCGGCTGGCCCCGCGCCCGCGCCCGTGGCAGCCCCCGCGGCAGCGCAACCGGCGACCCCTGCCCCCGGCCGGGGCGTCGTCGCGGCAGCGGCGGTCGCAAGCCCCCTGTCACGCCTGCCGGCCAGCGGCGACGGACGGGTGGGATCCACCCGCAGCGCCGCCCAGGCGGGGGATTTCCGCGACTGCACAGAGCGCTCGACCAACCCCCGCTCTCTCGACATCGCGTACGAGCGGGCGTGGTGCGTCTACAACCTCGAACGCCCCCTCGAAGCGCTGGCGCTGTTCACGGCCGCCGCGAACGGGCCGCTGTCGGGGGTGGTGAAACGCGATGCCCGCTACGGCATGGCGCTGGCGCTGCTGAAGCAGGACATGACCGACGCCGCCTCGCGCATCGCCGCCGAGACGGATTTCGACACCAGCCAGCGCCGCACGGTCGAGGGAATCATCCTCGATCAGCGCGGTGTGCGCGCCTTTGCGCAGGGCGACTATCCCGCCGCGATCCGCTATCTCAACGCGTTGGAGACCCTCGACGGCAGTCTGCGCCGCGATTTGGGGCTGCTGCGGGGCTATGCCTATCTCAACGGTGGCGACAAGGCGACGGCGCGTACCCTGTTCGAGCGGTTGAACAGCGAACTGGAAACCCCCGAAAGTCGTGCCGGCCTGCGGGCGAGCCGGTCATGATGCGCAGCCGCGCCCCACGGGCTGCGGCGCCCGACGTCGCAGGTGGGACCGCGCCATCAATGCCTTGCTGCTGCCACAAAGCGGCTGCAATCGGACGGCATGCTCCTGCACACCACCGCAACCGCCATGCGGGTTCCCCGCCGGGGGGGTCGCGATGACGCTGCCAGTGGACGACATGACAACTTCGGAGAAACCGATGCGCATCCTTGCCGTGGACGACGAGCCCTTCATCCGCGAACTGCTGCCGCTGTTCACCGCCCGCGCCGGATTTCGCGACGTGGCGACGGCAGACGGCGGCAACACGGCACTGCAGATGATCGCCGCAGCTGAACAGCCCTTCGACTGTTTCCTGCTGGACGTGAACATGCCGGGCATGGACGGCATCACGCTGTGCCGCCGGATCCGCGCCCTGCCCGGTCACGACCGGACGCCGGTGATCGTGTTGACGGCGATGAACGACCGAGACGACGTGGCGCGGGCATTCGCAGTCGGCGCGACCGATTACGTCACCAAGCCCTTCGACCTCGTGGCGCTCGGCGCCCGGCTGGAAGCGGCCCGCGACCTGCGCGCGGCCCAGCTTTCGTCTGGTGCGATGGCGCCCTGTGCGCCGGACATCGTGCAGGGACGCGCGCTCGACCGGGTCGCGTTCGCCAATTATCTGGCGCAACTGGCCCGTGGCACGACCGGACAGACACAGGTGTTCGCCATCGCACTGGCCGAAATCGCCGTCCTGCAGCTGCCGGGCCACATCCTGGGCCTGACCGCCGCCACCAACCGGCTGACGCAGGCGATCGACACGGCACTGGGTGGATCGGGCTATTTCATGACGCCGACCGGACCGGGCACGCTGGTCGTGGCCACCGATGCCAGCGCCGCCTTGCCGGTGGCCCGGATCGAGGCGCTGGTGCAGGCCGCACTGGACGCGGTCCGCACCGCCGAGGCGACGGTGATGGAAACGCCCCGGCTGGTCATCAGAACCGGCCGTGGCGTCATGCCGGAAGCGTCCGATCAGGCTGACATCGATGCCGTGATCGATCGGGCGGCTGCGCAGCTGGATGGTCCGGCCACGCCGCAGCGCCGCTGGACGGCACCGTTCGCCTTGTTCGCACGGCGTCCCGCCGCGCCGCGCGCCGCGCAGCCGAGCAGTGCACGCATCGCACCGCAGGGCCTGTCGCGGGCCTGAGACCCGCTCTTGCCGCTACCGCGGACCAAGCCCGCGCGGCGCCGATCGCGGCGGTGACGGCCATGCGAATAGCCCGGGGCGCGATGACCCTGCGTGGCATGCCATTGGCCGTCAAATCAGTCGTGCGCCGTGACGGGCGGTCCCGCGCCGTGTGGAGGCGGTTCACCTGTCTTGGCCAGAGGCAGCCCGTGCACCGCGCACATCGCCACCGATCACGGTGGGTCAGATCACGGGCTGGCCGACCCCTCGTCGTGGTAGCGGTGGCGGGACTCGAACCCGCACTCGGTCAGGAAAGCGATTTTAAGTCGCTCGTGTCTACCATTCCACCACACCGCCCCATCCGACGAGGCTCCGCGCCTGCGGCTGCGATACCGCAAGGTCTGGATCGTCCGCAAGGCCGCCTGCAACGCGCTCCACGCGGCCCCCGTGCGACGACAGCTACTGGCCATGCCCCCCGGCGGCAAGGGGATTGCCACGCAATCCGCCGGCAACCCCCGCTCCGACCGGCGCGCCGGGGGTATGCCAAGAGAGCAGTAGACGCGCCTTGACTGCGGCCCGACGGGCCGCACCTATGGCGCATGTTCCCGATCCGCGATCACAACCCGTCCAGCCGCACGCCATGGGTGTCGCACGCGCTGATCGTGGCGAATGTCGCGATCTGGCTGTGGACCGCCGTGGCGATCACCGACGAGACGGCGTTGTGGTCGCTCTATTACGACTACGCGCTGATCCCCGCCCTGCTGACCGGGGGCGAGGGGTTGACCGGGCTGCTGACTGCGATGTTCCTGCATGCGGGCCCGCTGCATCTGGCAGGCAACATGCTGTTCCTGTTCATCTTCGGCGACAACCTGGAGGATCGGATGGGGCATGTGCCCTTCGCGCTGTTCTATGCCGCCTGCGGTGTGGCGGCGGGGCTGGCGCAAATCGCCGTCGATCCGTGGTCCGCCGTGCCGACCGTGGGCGCATCTGGGGCCATCGCAGGGGTGATGGGTGGATACCTGTTGCTGTTTCCGCGCGCGCGGGTCGACATGCTGCTGGTGCTGATCGTGATCTTCAAGGTGATCCCGATCCCCGCGTGGCTCCTGCTGGGCCTGTGGTTCGCGCTGCAGGTCTGGGGCGGGCTGGGGCCGCAGGCGGACGCAGGCGTGGCATACGCCGCGCATGTCGGCGGCTTCGTGGCCGGCATCGCCCTGACGCTGCCGCTGTGGCTGAGACTCGGCGGGCCACGGTTCTGGCAGGCGACCGATGGCCACCCGCCGCACCCGGCGGCCGCACCCATCGGTCCCGGCCGCGTGCCGCTGGTGCGCCGGCGCTGAGCGGGCTCAATCCTTGCGGATGACCTTGGCGAAGGGGGCGAAGATGTCGTTGTTGGCGCAGATCACCGTGCCGTCGGCCAGCGGATCGCCGTCCTTGGTCAGCGATTCCACGATCGCCCCCGCCTCGCGCGCGATGACGAGGCCTGCGGCCATGTCCCACGGCTTCAGCCGGCGTTCCCAAAACCCGTCGTAGCGACCGGCAGCGACATAGGCGAGGTCCAGCGCCGCCGCACCGAAACGGCGCACGCCGGACACCGCAGGCAGCAGACGCGCCAGATCCTGCAACGTCTCCGGCAGGTCGCTGCGACCGGCGAACGGCAGACCCGTGGCGAACAGCCCGTCGATTAGCCGGTGACGCCCCGATACGCGCATGCGGGATTCGTTCATGAAGGCACCGCCGCCCTTTTCCGCATAGAACATCTCGTCCTTGACCGGATCGTAGATCACGCCCGCGACGGCCTGCCCCTTGTGTTCCAGCGCGATCGAGACGGCCCAGTGCGGCAGGCCGTGCAGAAAGTTCGTGGTGCCGTCCAGCGGATCGACGATCCAGCGGCGGGTCGGATCCTCGCCCGCGATCTTGGCCCCCTCCTCGCCCAGAAAGCCATAGCTGGGGCGGGCATGCATCAACTCGTTGCGGATCGTCTCTTCGGCCTGGCGGTCGGCGCGGGTCACGAAATCGCCGGGGCCCTTGGTGCTGACCTGCAACTGCTCGACCTCGCCGAAGTCCTTGAGCAGGGCGCGGCCTGCCTTGCGGGCCGTCTTCATCATCACGTTCAGGTTCGCACTGCCAGCCATCGGGGCCTCCGGTCATGGATCAAGGGCGGCGTATAGGGTGCCGCATCCGTTCGCACAAGGTCGCACGGGGATCGGGGCCATGCCGGCCGGCGTTAAGTGAATCTTCTTGCCCCTGCGTCCATAGATGATGGCGATATGACCCGAGGATGCCGTGCTGGACCGCCTGAAGAACCGATTCCTGTTCGAGACGCGCTTGACGCTGCATATCGTGCGGCGTGACCGGTTGCGCAGGCTCAGCCTGTTGCCGGTGCTTGGCGGGGCGTTGCTGGTGGCGGGTGATGTCCAGCGGATGTGCATCGTCGCACTGCTCGCCGCGACCAGCGAGGTGACGATGGCCGTGGCGGGGGCAGGTGTGCCGATCGACCGGCCGGGCATCGGTTTGCGACGCTGCATCGCGGTCTGGGTCGCCACCATTGCATCCACCCTCGCGTATCTGTCGGCGGCCTGGGTGATGACCGACGGGCATAGCAGTGCCATGCTGATCGGCGCCTGCCTGTGGATGTTCGGCGTCCTCGTGCACATCTCGAACTCCTTCGTCACCGTACCCATCTATAACTGGAGCATGCTGATCCCGTCCGGCTTTTGCGTGGCCGCGATCATCCACGACGTGTTCGACGAACCGGTCACCGCGCCGATGCCGATGGAAGGCTGGGTGCTCGCCGGTCTGCTGCTGGTCTATTTCACGAACACCGTGATGACGACGCAGCGCCAGAACGACACGCAACACGCGTTCGAGACGATGCGCGATCTGGCCAACCGGCGCCTGACAGAACTCGAGGACATCGCCAGCCGCGATCTTCTGACCGGACTGCCGAACAGGCGGGTCTTCGACCGCATCGCGCAGGACAGCCTGCAGGCGGATCGCGCCGGATCAGGCGCGGTCTTTCTGATCAATCTGAACGGCTTTCGCCCGATCAACGAAAGCTACAGTCAGGCCGCAGGCGATGCCGTCCTGATCGAGGTGGCCTGCCGTCTGCGCGGCCTGCTGATGGACAGCGGCATCGTGGCGCGCATGGACGCCGACACCTTCGCAGCCCTGATTCCGGGACCGTCCGACACGGCCGGGCAATTGCGCATCGCGGCCGACGTACAGACGGCGATCTGCCAGCCCATCACCTTCGAGGACCGCCAGCTTCAGGTGGCGGCCAGCGTCGCGATCGCCCCGGTCCGGGCGAACCCGTCGCTGGCGGCACTGATGCAGCAGGCCGAACAGGCGATGGACCGGGCCAAGGCCACGCTGGACCGGCCCGTCGTGATCTATGATCCCACCCGCTTTCCACCGCGCCCGACGCTGGACGACCGGGCGCGGATCGGGGCCGCGATGCAGGCGGATCAGATCGTTCCGTTCTATCAACCGCAGGTCGACATCGCCACGGGCCGCGTCACGGGGCTGGAGGCGCTGGCCCGCTGGGTGATGCCCGACGGTCGCGTGCTGTCGCCGGGGTCGTTCCTGCCGTCGATCCGGGACCTCGGCCTGCAGGCCGATTTCCAGCACCAGATCCTGCGCCACGTGCTGCAGGACATGCAGCACCTGCGCGATCTGGGCCTTCTGCCCGACCAGATCTCGGTCAACCTGTCAGAGGTGACGCTGGCGACCACGTCGGGGCGCGGAGCGCTGATCGCGGCCGTCGCGCGTCACCCGGACCTGCGCCCACATCTGATGTTCGAAGTGACCGAGGACATCTTCATCGCGCGGGCGGGGCGCATGATCCAGGAATCGATCAGCCTGCTGCGCATGACCGGCGTGCGGATCGCGCTGGACGATTTCGGGACCGGCTTCGCCTCGTTCCAGCACCTTCAGGAACTCGAATGCGACGAATTGAAGCTGGACAGCACGTTCGTGCGGCGGTTGGGACAGGACCCAACGGCAGAGGTCCTGATCAAGGCGTTCCTCGACATGGGGCGTGGTCTGGAACTGGCCGTCGTCGCCGAAGGGGTCGAGACGCGGCAACAGCTGGACATGCTGCATGCGCTGGGCTGCCGGACGGTGCAGGGCTATTACTATTCGCCCGCCCGGCCGCTAGGCGACGTCATCGGAATGCTGCAGTCGGGCATCGCAAGTGCCGCCTGACGGATGGAGCGCGACGGGTGCCGCACGACCGGGGGTCCACGGCGCGACGATGTGCGCGTGCCACCGGCCGGGCATCCGCAGGACCGGCACAGGCGTGCCTCAACCGCGCTGCATCCGCACCGCCTCTTGCCGGGCCAGACGCGTCACATGGTCCAGATAGGGCATCCCCGCGTCCTGCGTCCGCGTCGCGGCATACAGGGTGCGCGTGATGCCCTGCGCGGTCAGCGGCCGCGTGACATAGTCCGCGTTATAGCGCACCTGCCGCACCACCCAGTCGGGCAGCACCGCGACACCGCGATTGGAGGCCACCAGCAGCAGGATCATCGCCGTCAGTTCCACCTGCCGCAGCGCCAGCGGTTCCACCCGCGCGGGCGTCAGCAATTCGGTGAACACATCCAGCCGTCGGCGATCCACCGGATAGGTGATCAGCGTCTGGTCGGCGAAATCCACGGCCTCGATCACCGCCTTTTGCGCCAGCGGGTTGACAGCCGCCGCGACGAACACCGGTTCGTAGTCGAAGATCGGCGTGAATGCGATGCCGTCGATCACCTCCGGATCAGACGAGATGACGAGGTCCACCTCCTCGCGCCGCAGAGCCGGCAGGGCGTCGAAGGCGAGGCCGGGGCGGATGTCCACGTCGACCTCGGGCCAGGATTTGCGGAAGGTATCCAGCACCGGCATCAGCCATTCGAAACAGGCGTGGCATTCGATCGCGATGTGCAACCGCCCCGCGCGTCCCGCCACCAGCCCGTCGAACTCCGCCTCCAGCGCCGCGACCTGCGGCAGGATCGCCTCGGCCGCGGCCAGCAGCTTCATCCCCGCCGCAGACAGACGCAGCGGCTTGGTGCGGCGCACGAACAGCTCGACCCCGGCCTGATCCTCGATCCCCTTGACCTGATGCGACAGGGCCGACTGCGTAATGCCCAGCAGGTCCGCCGCATGGGACAGCCCGCCCGTGTCGTGGATCGCCTTGATCGTGCGCAGGTGACGGAATTCGATATGCATCTGCAAATCTTCCTCATGATGATCGTGAGAATTATGAATTTGCTTCATATGAACAGAGATGCGAAAGAGGGCAAGACATCAGCACAGGACCGCCGCCATGACCCGCCCCCGGATTTCGTTCGAATTCTTTCCGCCCAAGAACCTCGAAGGATCGTTCAGGCTGTGGGATTGCGTCAACGTGCTGGCCCCGCTGGGGCCCGAATTCGTGTCCGTCACCTATGGCGCCGGCGGCACCACGCGACAACTGACGCACGAGGCGGTGACGACCATCGACAAGACCACCGGGCTGAAGGTCGCGGCGCACCTGACCTGCGTGGACGCGACCCGTGCCGAAACGCTGGCCATCGCCGAGGAATATGCGGCCGCCGGAATCACCGACATCGTCGCCCTGCGCGGCGATGCGCCCAAGGGCGCGGCGACGTTCACGCCACACCCGGACGGCTTTGCGTCCTCCGTCGATCTGATCGCGGCGCTGGCCGAGACGGGCAAGTTCACCCTGCGCGTCGGCGCCTATCCTGAAAAGCACCCGGAAGCGGCCAGTCAGGACGCCGACGTGGCGTGGCTGAAGCGCAAGATCGACGCGGGCGCCGTCGCCGCGATCACGCAGTTCTTTTTCGAGGCGGACACCTATTTCCGCTTCCGCGATACCTGTGCGGCGGCGGGCATCACCGCGCCGATCATTCCGGGCATACTGCCGGTGGAAAACTGGAAAGGCGCGGCCCGCTTTGCCGCCGCCACCGGCACCCACGTGCCCCCCGCACTGGCCGCGCAGTTCGAGGCGGCAGTGGCAGACGGCACCGCCGATCAGCTGGCGACCCGCCACGCGACGGACCTGTGCACCGCACTGGTGGCGGGCGGTGTGGATCACCTGCATTTCTACACGCTGAACAAGCCGCAGCTGACCCGCGACGTGTGTGCGGCCCTCGGCATCGGGCCAGACCCGCGGTTGCAAAGCGTCGCCTGACACGGCAGCCTGCGGCGAACAGCCGAAGGACCTGCCATGACGACGCCATTCATCGCCCAGACGCCCGCCGACCTGCCGGACCGCGCACGGGTCCTGTCCATGTCGGGACTTGCCTTCATGCAGGGCGTGCACGACGGCACCCTGCCGGGACCGCCCATTGCGGGCATCATGGATTTCGGCATCGTGAGCGTCGACGCGGGCCGCGTCGTGTTCACCGGCACCCCGGCCTTCGCACATCTGAACCCGGTCGGTGGCGTCCACGGCGGCTGGTACGGCACGCTGCTGGACAGCTGCATGGCCTGCGCGGTGATGACGACGGTACCGCAGGGTT
Organism: Loktanella fryxellensis; assembly: GCF_900110065.1. GTDB lineage: Bacteria > Pseudomonadota > Alphaproteobacteria > Rhodobacterales > Rhodobacteraceae > Loktanella > Loktanella fryxellensis. The sequence goes on from NZ_FOCI01000017.1 coordinate 26,737, forward strand.
CGGTCTATACCACGTTGGAATACAAAGTGAATATCGTCCGCGCCATCCCGCCGGGAATCACCGTCACCGCGACCGGCACCGTCGATCACGCGGGCCGGTCCACGGGTGTCGCCACGGGCCGGATCGCGGGGCCCGACGGCACGCTCTATGCCACCGGGTCCACGACCTGCCTCATCATGAAGATCGACTAGGCGGCCTTGTCTCGGGCCGCCTGCAGCCAGCCCCAGACCCGGTGCGGCGTGAACGGCATCGCGACATCGCGCACGCCGCTGTCCCACAGCGCGTCCAGCACGGCGTTGGTGACGGCAGCCAGCGCGCCAACCGTTCCCGCTTCGCCACAGCCCTTCATGCCCATCGGGTTATACAGCGACGGCGTGCCACGGGTGGAAAACGCCACCCGCGGCACGTCCAGCGCCCGCGGCATCCCGTAATCCATGTAGCTTGCGGTCAGAAGCTGCCCGTCCGCATCGAAGACGACGCGCTCGCTCAACGCCTGACCAAGTCCCTGCGCCACGCCGCCATGCACCTGTCCTTCGACCAGCAAGGGATTGATGAGGTTGCCGAAATCGTCGACCACCGTGTAGCGGTCCACGACCGTGTGGCCGGTCTCGGGGTCGATCTCGACCTCGACCACGTGGGCGCCGTTGGGAAAGCTGCGGTTGTCCAGCGTGATGCGCTGGCTGTGGCGCAAAAGATCGGTGCGGCCGTCGCCGCGGGCCATCTCGGCCACCTCCAGCACGGTCGGCGTCATGTTGGACCCACTGACCCGGAACCGTTCGTCGTCGAAGGTGACGTCGCCACCCTCGCGGTCCGCCAGATAGGCGGTGAAGGCCGCGATCAGCGCACCCACCGTGGCCAGAGTCGCCGTATTCTGCACCGTGACCGACCGCGACCCGCCGGTGCCGCCGCCTTGCTGGATGCGGTCGCTGTCGCCCTGCACCACGGTGATCCGGTCCATGGGGATGCCGGTGTGATCGGACAGGAACTGCGCATAGACCGTCTCGTGGCCCTGACCGTTGGACTGGGTGCCGACGTGGATCTCGGCCCCGTCCCCGGTGAACACCACCGTCGCGGTTTCCGACGGATCGCCGAGGATGCTTTCGATGTAATAGCACAGCCCCTGCCCACGCAGCCGCCCGCGCGCGGCAGAGGCCGCCTTGCGCGCGGCAAAGCCCGCCACGTCGGCGCTGTCCTGCGCCGTGTCCAGCAGGTCGGAAAACGCACCCACGTCATAGGTCACGCCGGTCGGCGTCGTATAGGGGAACTGGTCGGGCGTGATAAAATTGCGGTGCCGCAGGTCCCACCCGGTGACGCCCAACTGCCGTGCAGCCGCGTCCATGCTGCGTTCCAGCACGAAGATCGCCTCCGGCCGCCCCGCGCCGCGATAGGCGTCCACGGGCGTCGTGTTGGTATAGACGCCGCGCACCCGCATCGCGGCCAGCGGCACCGCATAGGTGCCGGTCAGCACCTTGGCGAAAAGCTCGGTCTGGATGTTCTGTGCGAACTGGCTGTTGTAGGCGCCCATGTTGGCGATGGTATCAAGGCTGTAGGCCGTCATCCGCAGGTCCGCGTCGAAGGCGAGGGTCGCCTGCGTGATCAGGTCGCGGCCTGCGTTGTCGGTCAGCATGGCCTCGGTCCGCTCGCTCATCCAGCGGACGGGGCGCGACAGGTGCCGTGCGGCATGGGCCACGACGAAGGGTTCGGGATAGCGCATCCCCTTCATCCCGAACCCGCCGCCGACGTCGGGCGTGGTCACGCGCACTGCGTCTGGCGAAAGGCCGAAATGTTTCACCAGATCGGCCTTCGGCGCCCAGACGCCCTGCCCGTTCACGGCGACGTGCAGGCGTCCGTCCACCACCTCGGCATAGCAGCCGCGCGGCTCCATCGCGTTGCAGATCACCCGGTTGTCGGGCACCTGCACGGTCACGACATGGGCCGCCGCCGCGATCGCCGCATCCACCGCAGTTGTATCGCCGAGGCTGAAATCGAAGGCGAGGTTGTCCGGCGCCGTGTCGTGCAGCGCCGCCCCACCCACCGCCAGATCGACGTGCGCGGGCAGGTCGTCGATATCGACCTCCACCGCCTCGGCGGCGTCACGGGCCTGCGCCAACGTGTCCGCGATCACGCAGGCGATGGGTTCGCCCACGTGCCGCACGCGCCCCTGCGCCAGAATGGGGCGACGGGTGAATGCGCCCCGGCTGCCGTCCCGGTTGCGCACCTGCACGCCCGCCAGATCCAGCACCACGCCCGCCGCCAGCAGCTCGTCGGCGGTGACGACCGCGTGGACGCCGGGCATCCCCCGCGCCGCATCCGCATCCACGCCGCGCAGCACCCCGTGCGCCACCTGCGCGCGCACGAAGACCGCGAACAGCGCCCCCGCAGGCGCCACATCGTCCACATAGCGGCCCGCGCCGGTCAGGAACCGGCGATCCTCGATCCGGGTGACGGGCTGACTCTTGCCGAATGCGTCCATGGTGGCTGCTCCTGTGCTGTCACGGCGGAACCTAACCTGCGTCAGGCGGGCGTCCAGTGGCCCCGCCGCCGCACCCCGGCGGCCATTGCCCCTTTTCCCCCTGTCGCCCAGCGGCTAAACCCTGCGGCAACCTGACAATCAAGGACGCAGCCATGGCCCTCGACAAGACCTTCGACCCCGCCGCCCGCGAAGCCGCGATCTATGCCGCGTGGGAACAGGCCGGCGCGTTCAAGGCGGGCGCGGCCAAGCGTCGTGACGAGACGTTCACCATCATGCTGCCGCCCCCCAACGTGACCGGTGCGCTGCATGTGGGCCACGCCTTCAACCACACGCTGATGGATATCCTCACCCGGTGGAAACGGATGCAGGGCTACGACACGCTCTGGCAGCCCGGCCTCGACCACGCGGGCATCGCCACGCAGCTTGTCGTGGAAAAGCAGTTGGCAGAACGCCAAATCAAACGCACCGACATGACCCGCCCCGATTTCATCGCCAAGATCTGGGAGTGGAAGGCCCAGTCCGGCGGCACGATTGAGGATCAGGCGCGGCGGCTGGGCGACAGCATGGACTGGTCCCGCTCCGCCTTCACCATGTCCGGGGCCGAGAGTGCGCCCCAGAGCGAGAAGCACGGCAACTTCCACGACGCCGTGCTCAAGGTCTTCGTCGACCTGTTTGACAAGGGCCTGATCTATCGCGGCAAGCGGCTGGTGAACTGGGACCCGCATTTCGAGACGGCGATCAGCGATCTGGAGGTCGAGAACCGCGAGGTCGAAGGCCACATGTGGCACTTCAAATACCCTCTCGCCGGCGGTGAGACCTATACCTACGTCGAGCGCGACGAGAACGGTGCCGTGCTGTTCGAGGAGGAGCGCGACTACATCTCCATCGCCACGACGCGGCCCGAGACGATGCTGGGCGACGGCGCAGTGGCCGTGCACCAGGATGACGCGCGCTATGCCCCCATCGTCGGCAAACTGTGCGAGATCCCCGTGGGGCCGAAAGAGGCCCGCCGCCTGATCCCGATCATCACCGATGAATATCCCGACATGACCTTCGGGTCGGGTGCGGTGAAGATCACCGGCGCGCATGATTTCAACGACTATCAGGTCGCCAAACGCGCAGGCATCCCTATGTATGCGCTGATGGACACCAAGGGCCGGATGCGCGCCGACGGGCGGCCCTACGCCGAGGAGGCCGCGACTGCACGGGCCATCGCCGCAGGTGAACAGACCTTCGACGAAAACATGATCGCCGCGATGAACATGGTGCCCGAGGCCTACCGCGGCCTCGACCGCTTTGCCGCGCGCGACGCTGTCGTGGCCGACATCACCGCCGAGGGGCTGGCGGTCATGACCGTCGCCACCGACCCCCGTCTGGGCAAGGCGGCGGTGAAGGCCCCCCTCGCCCCCGAAGAAGGAGGCGACGCCCGCACGGACGAGGAGCAACTGGTCCCGCTGGTCGAGGCCAAGGCGATCATGCAGCCGTTCGGCGACCGCTCCGGCGTCGTGATCGAACCCGCGCTGACCGACCAGTGGTTCGTGGACACCGCAAAGATCGTGGGTCCGGCGCTGGATGCGGTGCGCAACGGGCGCACCAAGATCATCCCCGAGAGCGGCGAGAAGGTCTATTACCACTGGCTCGAGAACATCGAGCCCTGGTGCATCTCGCGCCAGCTCTGGTGGGGCCACCAGATCCCGGTGTGGTATGGACCGACTGGGAGAGGCGATTTCGAAGAAAATAGCCATGAGGTTCGTCCTGCTGGCTACAAATATGCGGTTTGCGCAGCCACCTTTGAGGAGGCTGCGCAAAAGATCGCATTTAGATACGGCGGCCCTATCGTTGAAGTATCCTCTAAAGAGGAGGCGGAGAACTTTAAGGGGCCAGAAACGCCGCTCTACCGCGACCCCGACGTCCTCGACACCTGGTTCTCCTCCGGCCTCTGGCCCTTCGGCACCCTAGGCTGGCCAGAGCAGACGCCGGAGCTCGCGAAATACTTTCCCGGCGATGTCCTCATTACCGGGCAGGACATCCTGTTCTTCTGGGTGGCGCGCATGATGATGATGTCGCTGGCCGTGACGGACGAAATCCCGTTCCACACGGTCTACCTCCACCAGCTCGTCCGGGATGCGAAGGGCGAGAAGATGTCCAAGACGCGCGGCAACGTCATCGACCCGCTTGCGATGATCGACCTCTACGGCGCCGACGCCCTGCGGTTCAACAACGCGGCCATGGCGGCGATCGGCGGCGTGCTCAAGATCAACGAGGACCGCATCAAGGGTTATCGCAACTTCGGCACCAAGCTGTGGAACGCCGCCCGGTTCGCGGAACTGAACGGCGTCTTCGACGCCCCCCGGCCCGATGGCGTGCCCACCGCCACCGCCACCGTGAACCGCTGGATCATCGGCGAGACGGCCCGCGTCCGCGCCGACGTGGACGCCGCCCTCACCGCCTACCGCTTCAACGACGCGGCGGGTGCGCTCTACGCCTTCGTCTGGGGACGGGTCTGCGACTGGTACGTGGAATTCGCCAAACCCCTGCTGCTGGACGGCGACGCAGGCGCACAGCTGGAAACCCGACAGACCATGGCGTGGGTGCTGGACCAGTCGCTGATCCTGCTGCACCCCTTCATGCCCTTCATCACCGAAGAGCTGTGGTCCCTGACCGGTGAGCGCCCCCAGATGCTGTGCCTGACCCCGTGGCCAGATGACCTGACCGACACGCTGGCCGATCCCGCCGCACAGGCCGAGATGGACTGGACCATCGCACTCATCGACGGCGTCCGCTCTGCCCGCGCGCAGATGAACGTGCCTGCGGGGCTGAAGATCGACGTGCTGCGCATCGACGCCGATGCGGCTGCGCTGCAGGCCGAGGGTAACAATGCCGCCCTGATCCAACGTCTTGCCCGGATCGAGACGATCACTGCGGCCGATGCGGTGCCGAAAGGCTCGCTGACCGTCGCCGCCAAGGGGGCGACCTATGCCCTGCCGCTGGCGGGCCTGATCGACGTGGACGCCGAAAAGGACCGCCTGACGAAGGGCCTGGTGAAGCTGGAAAAGGAGATCAAGGGCCTCGCGGGCCGGGCCAACAACCCTGCCTTCGCCGCCTCCGCCCCGCCCGAGGTGGTGGCCGAAACGAAGGCCAATCTCGCCGAACGCGAGGCCGAGGCCGAGACCCTGCGCACCGCCCTCGCCCGTCTGGCCGAGATCGACTGACGCCAACAGCCCCGGTCGTACCTTGACGACCGGGGTCCGTTGCCCGTCATCTTGCTCCAAACACTCCCCGCGCGGCGCGCTCCCGCCCCACCCCGCCTCCGGCCCTCGCTTTTTTTCAAGTACTCCCGCCGGAGGCGTCCCTGTCTCGCCGCCAACGCGGCCAGCGACCGCCTTGCGCCACCGCTTTCCACCTCTACGCCGCTCTCGTTCATCCGACCCGTGAAACTCCCGCCGGAGGCGCCCATGGCCGACACCACAGACCCCCGCCTGACCCCGCTGGCAGCCTCCCTGCCCGCCACGGTCCCTTTCGTCGGCCCGGAAACCATGGAGCGGCAGCGCGGCACACCCTTCGCCGCACGGCTGGGGGCCAACGAATCCGCCTTCGGCCCCTCGCCGCGGGCCATCGCAGCCCTGCGGGACGCCACGCCCGAGATGTGGCAATATGCCGATCCGGAGGCGCACGACCTGCGCCACGCCATGGCCGCCCATCACGGCATCGCGCCCGCCCACATCATGCTGGGCGAAGGGATCGACGCGCTGCTGGGCAATCTCGTGCGGCTGCTGATCGCACCCGGCGATGCGGTCGTGACCAGTGCCGGGGCCTATCCGACCTTCAACTACCACGTCACCGGCTTCGGCGGCACGCTGCACATGGTGCCCTATGCGGGCGACCACGAGGACCCCGCCGCCCTGATCGCCCGCGCGGCGGAGGTGGGCGCGAAGCTCATCTACCTCGCCAATCCGGACAACCCGATGGGCAGCCACCACCCGGCGACCACGATCCAGACCATGATCGACGCCGTGCCCGACGGCTGCCTGCTGATCTTGGACGAGGCCTATGTCGACCTCGCCCCCGACGGCACCGCCCCGGCCCTCGATCCGACCTCGACCTCCGTCATCCGCATGCGGACCTTTTCCAAGGCGCATGGCCTTGCCGGTCTGCGCATCGGCTACGCCATCGGTCCCGCCCCGCTGATCGCGGCGTTCGAGCGGGTGCGCAACCATTTCGGCGTGAACCGCGCCGCACAGGTGGCGGCCCTCGCAGCCCTCGCCGATCCCGACTGGCTGCCCCATGTGCGGGCGCAGGTCGTGGACAGCCGCGCCGCGCTGTCCCGGATCGCGGCGGACAACGGCCTGACGGCCCTGCCAAGTGCGACGAACTTTGTCACCATCGACTGCGGACAGGACGGCGCGTTCGCGCGCCGCGTGCTGACAGCCTTGCTGGACCACGGCATCTTCGCCCGGATGCCGGGTGTTCCCCCGCACGACCGCTGCATCCGCATCACCTGCGGTCCGGCGGACGCGATGGCCGCGTTTGCCGCCGCCCTGCCACGGGCGCTGGCCGCGGCACAGGACTAGGCCTGCCGCGCCCGTGGGTGCCACCCCGCCGACAGGGCGGTGGTGGCACGGGCGCAATCGCGGCACGCACGGACGTCACCGCGCCCGTCGGACCAGCACCACGGCACAGACCGCAGCCCGCACGGGCGCATCCGGCACCGCGCCCATCAGCTTGCGGCCGCGATCACCTCTGCCGCCGCACGGGCGCCACCGGCGCCGTGGGGGATCCTGCAGGCGATCAGCCCCGCCTCCAGCGTGGCCACCAGCCCGAGGATCATCTGCGCGTTCACGTGCCCCATGTGACCCAGCCGGAACCACGCATCCGCAGGTTCGCGCCCCAGACCGATGCCCAGCGTCAGGCCCGCCGTATGCTCGCACCAGCGGCGCAGGGCGTCGCCCTGCCCGGCCTCCAACCCGATGGAGGTGACGGAATGCGACCGCAGGCCCGCGTCGGTGACGTTCAGACGCAGCGGCCCGGCGCTGCCCCACACGTCGCAGGCGGCCCAGATCGCACGGCTCAGCACCGCGTGGCGGGTCCAGACGTTTTCCAGCCCTTCGGCGCCGATCATGTCCAGTGCTGCACGCAGACCATACAGATGGTGCGTCGGGGCCGTGCCGTCGAAATACTGATAGAACTGCGCGGGCCGCGCCCGTGGCGTCCAGTCCCACCACGCCGACACCCGCGCCACCTGCCGTGCAGCCGCACGCGCGTTGAAGAACACGAACGCCAGCCCCGCCGGCGTCATCAGACCCTTCTGGCAGCCCGCCACCATCACGTCGACACCCCATGCGTCCATCTCGAACACGTCGCACCCGAGTGACGCCATGCAATCGACCATCAGCAGGGCCGCGTGCCCCGCCGCGTCCAGTACGCCGCGCAGGGCGGCCACATCGTTGCGGATCCCGGTCGAGGTGTCGGTCTGGCACACCAGCACCGCCTTGATCGCCCCATCCGTATCGGCGGCAAGCGCCGCCGTGACGCGACCTGCGTCCACCGTCGCGGTCTGGCCGAAGTCCAGCACGTCGACGACCAACCCCAGCTTTTCCGCCATCTCGGCCCAGCCGTGGCCGAACCGGCCCGTACACAGCACCAGCACCCGGTCGCCCGGGGCGCACAGGTTGGCAAGCGATGCTTCCCACGCCGCATGGCCGTTGCCGATGTAGATCGCCACGTCGCCGGTGGTGCGCGCGACGCGGCGCAGGTCGGGGATCAGGCTGGCGGTCAGGTCATGCAACTCGCCCTCGTAGATGTTGGGCGACGCGCGGTGCATCGCGCGCAGCACCGCATCGGGCATGACGGAGGGGCCTGGAATGGCAAGGTAGGCGCGGCCTTGGGACAAGGACATGGGGGGTATGACTTTCAGCGCAAAGGGGTCTGCGCGACACTAGCCATGGCGCACCGCGCGTCAACCACACCCCGTCCGCGGATCACACCCTGCCGCGGACATCACTGGCGGGCGCATCACCCTGCCACCGCGTCCATCGCGCCCCCTGCGGCCCCGTGTCGGCCCTGCCGTCCGGACCCATCGCACGACCACCACCTTGCGACCGACACGGCACCCGCAGCGGTCCGGCCACCTCTCCGTCGCCCGGCGCGATACGGCCTGCCGTCGCTGCGGCCGCGTGGGCCACACGCTTGCCCTGACCCCGATGCATCGCTAGATGTGGGCGCGACGGACGGACCCCTTCCAGAAGGTGCGGCATGCTGCGCAGACTAGTCACCACCCTGTCATGGGGCACCCGCCCACGCCGCCCGGACGATGCGCCCTCGATTGCGCCGTCGGTCGTGGGCCATGTGACCGACTGGTGGCGCGTGAACATGACCGATCACGGCTGCCTGCGCTGGGGCTGGTCCAACTTCGACAGGGTCGCCCCCGGCGTGTTCCGCTGCAACCAGCCGCACCCCGCACGCCTGCGCCGGTATCGCAACTATGGCATCAAGGGCGTCCTGAACCTGCGCGGCGAGAACCGCAGTCCCGCCTTCCGGATCGAGAAGGCGACCTGTGCGCTGCTGGGGCTGCCCCTCGTCAGCGTCAGTCTGACCGCCCGGACCGCCCCGTCGCGTGCCGTGCTGCTCGACCTGCTCGACGCCTTCGACACGTTGCCGCGCCCCTTCGTCATGCATTGCAAATCCGGCGCCGACCGGGCGGGACTGGCTGCGGCGCTCTATCTTATCGATCAGGGCGCATCGTTGACCGAGGCGCGCCGACAGCTTGCGCTGCGCTACCTGCACCTGCCCTTCACGCGCACCGGCGTCCTTGGCACGCTGCTGGACGCCTATGCGGCACGGCTGACCGAAGGGCCCGTGACGTTGCGCGACTGGATCCACGACGAGTATGATCCCGCCATCGTGTGTGCCCGCCACGCGGCCCGCAGGCGGGCTGCATGACCACGGCGACCACGACGCCCGCCCCTGCAGACACGATCCGCGCGCGCGACATCCAGACGTTCCGCTGGCTCTGGCGCAGCTATCTGCGGCGGTATCGCTGGATCATCGTGCTGGCCGTGGTGCTGATGTCGGTCGAGGGCGCGATGCTGGGCGTGCTGTCCTACATGATCCGGCCCATGTTCGATCAGGTCTTCGTCGGTGGCGACGGCACGGCGCTGTGGTTCGTGGGTCTGGTGATCCTCGGCTGCTTCGTCGTGCGGGCCATCACGTCCGCGTCGCACCGTATCCTGATGATGTCCGCCAGCCAGCGCGCCGCCGCCCGCATGCGCAGCGACCTGCTGCGGCACCTGATGCAGCTCGACAGTGCCTATCACCAGATCAACCCGCCCGGTCAGCTGATCGAGCGGATGCAAAGCGACGTGACGCTGGTCAACCAGAGCTGGGCCAGCATCCTCGTCAGCCTCGGGCGCGATCTGGTGACCGTGCTGGTGCTGTTCGGCGTCGCCCTGTCGGTGGACTGGCAGTGGACGCTGGTCGCGCTGATCGGCACGCCGCTGCTGGTGCTGCCGGCGCTTGTCGCGCAACGCTATGTCCGGCGGCGGTCGGTCAATGCCCGCGATCTGGCGGGCCGCATGGCCACGCGGCTTGACGAGGTGTTTCACGGCATCAACCCGATCAAGCTGAACGCGCTGGAGACCTATCAGTCCAGCCGGTACGACAGCCTGACCCACGCCCGCGTCCGGGCAGAGGTGCGCGCCACCGCCGGTCAGGTCACGGTCCCTGCGATGATCGACGTCATGACCGGCATCGGGTTCTGTGCCGTGCTGATCTATGGCGGTTCGGAGATCATCGACGGGACCAAGACCGTGGGCGAGTTCATGTCCTTCTTCACCGCGATGGCGCTGGTGTTCGATCCGCTGCGCCGTCTGGGCCAGACCAGCGGGTTGTGGCAGGTCGCACGTGCCAGCATCGACCGACTGCGCGGAATGCTGGCCGAGCGGCCCACCCTGCTGTCGCCGCCCGTGCCGCGCCCCGTCCCCGCCGGCGCACCCGAGATCCGGCTGCACGACGTGGCGTTGACCTATGGCGACCTGCCGGTGCTGCGCGGCGTGTCGTTCGTCGCACAGGCCGGGCGCACCACGGCGCTGGTCGGTGCCTCTGGTGCTGGCAAGAGTACGGTGTTCAACGTGCTGACCCGTCTGGTCGAGCCGCAGGGCGGTCGCGTGTCAATCGGCGACGTGCCGGTGCAGGACCTCGATCTGGGCGCGCTGCGGGGCCTGTTCTCGGTCGTGACGCAGGACGCCGCCCTGTTCGACGAAAGCCTGCGGGACAACATCCTGCTGGGACGCACCGACGTGTCGGACGACCGCCTGCGCACCGTGACAGAGGCCGCCCATGTGTCGGATTTCCTGCCGCAGCTCAGCGACGGGCTCGACAGTCCGGCGGGGCCGCGCGGATCGAACCTGTCGGGCGGTCAGCGCCAGCGCGTCGCCATCGCCCGCGCCCTGCTGCGCGACACGCCGATCCTGCTGCTGGACGAGGCGACGAGCGCGCTCGACACCATGTCGGAAGCGCTGGTGCAGTCCGCCCTCGACCGTCTGTCCGCAGGCCGCACCACGCTAGTCATCGCGCACCGCCTGTCGACCGTCCGCAACGCCGACAGCATCGTGGTGATGGACCACGGCCGCGTGGTCGAACAGGGCACCCACGACGACCTGCTGGCGCTGGGCGGCTTCTATGCCGACCTCTATGCCATGCAGTTCAAATCACGGGATGACACCAATCATGACTGATCCACGCCCACGCACCGTCCTGGCCCTGACCGGCACCGACCGGGTGGCCTTCCTGCAGGGCCTCGTGACCAATGACGTGGCCCGTGCGGATGGCGGCATCGTCTATGCGGCGCTGCTGACGCCGCAGGGCAAGTTCGTGGCGGATTTCTTCGTCACGGGGCAGCCGGACCGGTTGCTGATCGACGTGGCGACCAGCCATGCCGCATCGCTGCTGCAACGGCTGACGCTGTACCGGTTGCGCGCCGACGTGCAGATCGTGGCGACGGATCTGACCGTGTCGCGCGGCACCGGCCCCGCACCCGACGGCGCCCTGCCCGATCCGCGCGATCCGGCGATGGGCTGGCGGCACATCGGGCCCACCGACCTGTCCGACGACACCGACTGGGACGCCCTGCGCACCGCCCATCTGGTGCCCGAAACCGGGATCGACCTGACGCCCGACACCTACATCCTCGAGGCGGGATTTGCCCGCCTGCACGGCGTCGATTTCCGCAAGGGCTGTTTCGTGGGGCAGGAAATCGTCGCGCGGATGAAGCACAAGACAACCCTGCGCAAGGGTCTGGTTCGCGTCAAGCTGGACGGTGCGGCCCAGACCGGTGAGGCGATCCTGTCCGGCGAGCGAGAGGCGGGCACCCTGCATACGGTCGCGGGCGCACATGGCATCGCCTATCTGCGGTTCGATCGCGGCACCGACCTGCGCACGACTGGCGGTGCTGCGCTGAGTGTGGATGCGCGCGATCTGACGGCGGACTGACGACGGATTGATGGCGGACTGACGCAGGCAGACGCAAAAGGCCGGCCCTGTTTCCACAGGACCGGCCTTCGACATGCGATCCCGCAGGATCAGGCGCGTTCGACGTATTCGAACAATTCGGTGTTCACGATGATCTTTTCGTCCGTGCCCACGAAGGGCGGGATCATGACGCGCACACCGTTGTCGAGGATTGCGGGCTTGAAGCTGTTGGCAGCAGTCTGCCCCTTCACTACCGGCTCGGTCTCGACGATGGTGCAGGTCACCCGCAGCGGCAACGTCACGTTCAGCGCCTCTTCACCATAGTATTCGATGTGCACGATCATGCCGTCCTGCAGGAACGGGCGACGGTCGCCAAGGATGTCGGCGGGCAGCGCGATCTGCTCGTAGGTCTCGCTGTCCATGAAGGTCAGCATGTCGTCCGTCTCGAACAGGAACTGCTGGTCCTTCTGTTCCAGCTGCACCTTTTCCACCTTGTCGGCGGACCGGAAGCGTTCGTTCAGCTTGCGGCCGTCGCGCAGGTTCTTCAGCTCGACCTGTGCAAATGCGCCACCCTTGCCGGGTTTCACGTGATCGACCTTGACAGCGCCCCACAGGCCCCCGTCGTGTTCCAGAACGTTGCCGGGGCGGATTTCGTTACCGTTGATTTTGGGCATGGGTCACTTCATGTCAGACAGATGTCAAAAGGTTGATGCGCGGTTGCGGCGATCTATATATTGCGCACGGACCCCTGACAAGACGACTAAATCCATGTGACGACCGGCGACTGTCATGCAGCTGTTGCATGGCAGCCATTCCAAAACAGGCAACCCGAATCGGCTCTCAGCGGTCATAAGGGGCGGCACCCCGAGACGACAAGAGCGAAAAAACGAGAAGGATCCAAGATGCGAGATTTCGTTGACGGCACGGCATTCAACAACGAACAAGGCAACCGTGCCCGCAAACTGTTTGCGGCCGTCGTTCTGGCGGCCCTCGACGACGCGATTGCGGATGACAAGAAATACGGCAACGGACCCGAGCAGATAGCCCGCTGGGCCCGGTCGCGCGATGGTCGCGAAGTGTTGTCCTGCGCAGGCATCGACCCCAACGAGCGTGTCGTGACCGGCCTGATGGATTTCGTCGGCAAGGGTGTGCGCACCTCGGTCGCTTTGTCGCGCGAAGAGAGCGAGCGCCGCAATGCCGCCGAGCAGGACGCCCGGGCCGCCTGATCAGTCCGACCTGCCGACCCTGAGATGACCGAACGCGGCCCCGCCTTAGGCCGCGTTTTTCGTTTGGTCATGACTATGCCGGGGGTGGGTGCGATGATCCGGTCGCAAAGCACGATGACCCGTTCCGGCGTGAAAAGGTCAGGCCGACCCTTCGTCAAAGCTTTCCGTCGTGAGGATGCGATGGATCTCGCTGCGCACCAGCTTGCGGACGTTGCGCGTGATCTTGACACCCAACTGGCCCTGCAACTCCTCGCGCACGATCTGCGTCACCATCGCACGCAACGCGTCCGGGTCGGTCAACGCCGCGCCAGAAAGATAGCGGTGCATCTCGTCCTCGGGGTCGGGGCCAAGATCCGGGCCACCAATCAGGTCGTCCTGCCATGCGGCGGGATCATCGGCACCGGCCCCATCCCCAGACGACGCGGCATTTGGCAGCGCGGCAGGCTGCGGGTGGCGTCCCGACAAGGCCCTGTGGCGCAGGGTCGAGGCCGGTGGCGGCATCCGAAGATGCCGGAATGTCGGCTCGTCTGCGTCCTTCGCCGCATCGGAACCGGCAGCGTCCGCCGCATCGCCATAGCGGCGCGCCGCCTCGGTCAACGTGGCAGGCCACGCTGCAGCATCCATCGGTGCGGTCACGGGTGACGCCAGCATGTCGGCGCTGCCATCCTGCGCCGTAACGCCCGCCCGCGCCCAGTCGAGGTCGATCTGCGTGCCCGTCCCGTCCGGCTCGAACTCGTCGCCCTGCGCGCGCACCGCCGCCTCGAGTTCCGCGATCGTGGCCATCAGCCGCAGGCGGTCGGCCACGACCGTGGGCGCGTCCGGGTCGCCTGCCGTTGCGTCGGTTGCGATGACCGGCGCTGCCACAGGCACCTGCAACAGCAGTGGGGATAAGGCGTCTTCGACGGTGTCGATCCGCTGGGCCGGTGTCAGGACCAGCTTCGGCACCCGCGGTACCACCGGTGCCGCCGCGCCGCCATCCGCGACCAGTCGCCGGATGGACGACAGCACATCCTCGATTTCGACGTTGGTCATCGGGTCGGCCATCATTGATCCTTTGTCACGTCAGCGTGAGTGTATCCACGTCATACGGTTCGGGCAACAGCCCGCCCACCGGTTTACTGGCCGATCGCCTGCAGCACGCGGTCCAGTGCCTGCCCCTGCTGGGACAGCGCCGCAGGCGCATCCTTGACCAGATCGTAATAGGCGGTCGGATCGTACTGCTGCACGGGCAGGTTCAGGTGATCCGCCGTCAACAACCCGACCGAGGCGAGCACCGCGTAAGAGGCATTCACCTCTGCCGCCTGTGCGGTGATGACGTTGGCGCGGGCGTCCAGCAGGTCCTGTTCCGCGTTCAGCACGTCGAGCGTGGTGCGCGCACCCAAGGTCGCCTCTTCGCGGATGCCGTCGAAGGCGACCTGCGCCGCACGGACCTGTTCGCCAGATGCAGCGAGCGATGCGCGGGTCGCGGTCAGCACCGCATAGGCATTCGCCACGTCCTGCGACACGTCGAGCGTCGCCAGATGCAGCCCGGCCCTGGCCTGATCGCGCAGCGACATCGCCTGCCGCACCGTCGATGGCAGCGCACCACCGTTATAGATCGGCCCACCGATCGACAGGGTCAGCGACCGGCCCGTGTTGCGGTCCTGATCGATGCCGATTTGACCGCTCAGGTCGACGTTCGGGCTGTAGGCCGTCTCGGCGCGCGAAATGCCCAGTTCGGCGGCGGTCACGTTGTATTGCGCCTGCCGGATCACCGGATGGTTGCGCATGGCCAGCGCCTCCGCCTCGTCGCGGGTCTGCGACGTCGGCGCCGGCGACACGGCGACCAGCGGTCCCGGGGCACGGCCGATGGCGGCCTCGAACTCGGCGACCGCCTGTTCATTGTTGCCGCGCGCCTCGGCCAGCAGGCTTTGCGCTGCCGCAAGACTCGCCTGCGCCAGCGACACGTCGGTCCGCGTCACCTCGCCCACGTCGAAGCGGTCCTGCGCCGCGCGCAGTTCCTGCCCCAGCACCCGCAGGTTGTTTTCGCGCAGGCTGATGATCTCGGACGTGCTGCGCACGGTCAGATAGGCGGCGACGGCACGCTGCAGCACCTGCTGTTCCACGTCGCGCAACGTCTCGCGCGTGCCCAGCACCAGTTCCTTCTGCTGCGCGAGCGCGAGCTGGTTCGCGCCACCGTCATACAGGGTCAGCGACGCGGTCAGCGACAGCTGTGCCGTGATCTCCGGCGCGCCGATGGCGCGCGGCGACTGGGTGTTCGCCTGTGCGGCCCATGACACGACGGGGCCAAGGGCGGCCATCGCCTGTGCCACATCCTCGTCCGCGGACCGCAGCACGGCGCGATTTTGCGCCAGCAGACCCGATTTGTCGTAGGCATCGGTCAGCGCCTGTGCCAGCGTTTCCGCAGACAGGGCGGTGGCGGTCAGCGCCGTGGTGGACACCAGCAAGGCTACCGTCACGGCACCGCGGCGCAGGAGGGTCCCGATCATCATAATGCAAAGGCCCGCGTCTTGCGGAACCCGGGCAGCACCGGCGCCCCCGCATTGAAGGCATGGCGCCAACTGATGCGGCCACCGGCGCTGGTGCCGATGCGCACGGTGCCCAGCGCGCCTTCGGCGAACAAGGCCGCGATGCGGCCGCCGTCGCGCAACTGGTCGGTCAGGGCCTCCGGCACGACCTCGACCGCTCCGTGGATCAGGATCGCATCGTAGGGGCCTGACTTCGCCACGCCCTCGGCCAGCGGTCCGGTCATCACGGCGGCATTGTCGACACCGGCTTCCGACAGGATCGCCTGCGCCTCGGCGGCGCGATCTGCGTCATCCTCCAGCGCCACGACGAATTCGGCCATGCGGGCCACGACGGCGGTGGAATAACCCAGCCCGCACCCCACATCCAGCACCACGTCGCTGGGCTGCAGGTCGAGGGCATCCAGCATCTTGGCAAGCGTGCGCGGTTCCAGCATGACGCGCCCGCCGGGCAGCATCAGATTTTCGCCGACATAGGCGGCCTCGCGCAGGGACGATGGCACATAGGCCTCTCGCGGGATGCTGAGCATCGCGTCGATGATGGGGAATTTCGTCACGTCGGACGGCCGCACCTGCGTGTCGACCATCATCGTGCGGCGGGTCTCGAAGTTTGCCAAGGTCAGCACTCATCCGGTTGTCTGCGTTGGCGCGACGATGCCACAGGCCCCGTTCCGGGGCAACGCGCGAATGGCGCCGGTGGCAATCCTGCAACGCCCGGTGTCGCCAAAGTTCCGGGGCGCGTGACAGGGTGCGTGATGGCCCCGCCCGTCACGTCAGCAGCGTCGCCGCCGCGATGACGCCCACGGTCAGGCTGAACGGGATGACGACCGCCACGACGAAGATGTCGGCATAACTTTGCTTGTGCGACAGCCCCGTGATCGCCAGCAGCGTGATGACGGCCCCGTTGTGGGGCAGCGCGTCGAACCCGCCGGACGACAGCGCCACGACCCGGTGCATGATCTGGGGATCGATCCCCGCCGCCTGTGCCGCCTGCGCGAACTGCGTGCCCAGCGTCTGCAAGGCGATCGACATGCCGCCAGAGGCGGACCCGGTGATCCCTGCCAGCACGTTGATCGCCACCGCCGACGAGATCAGCGGATTGTAGGAAATGCCCAACACGGCATCGCGGATCACGAGGAACGCCGGCAGGGCCGCGATGACGGCGCCGTAGCCCACCTCTGACGCGGTGTTGAACACGGGCAGCAGCGATCCCATCGTGCCTGCGTTGGCGGTGTCCATCAGGTCGGCAAAGCGGGACCAGTTCAGTGCGATGCACAGCAGGATCGACGCCGTCAGCGACGCGATGATCGCCCAGACCCCCTTCACGTCGTCGATGGTCGCACCGCCATAGGCGTCCTGCGCCAGATAGGCAGTGTCGAGGCGCGGGATCACCAGATAGGTGAAGACGCCGTTCAGCACGATCACCGCGACCACGGGCAACAGCGCCACGACGATGCTCGGCTGGCGGCCCACCTGCGCCTCGGCGTCCGCATCGCTGCGACCGTGGTCGCCGTAGCCTTCGTCAGCGGCGATGGCGCGCGCCCGCCTGCGGTTCAGCCATGCAATGCCGAAGATCATCATGCCAAGGCCCGCCGCCGTGCCATAGATCGGCGCGGCAAACGGCGTGGTGCCGAAATAGGGCATCGGGATCGCATTCTGGATCGCGGGCGTCCCCGGAAAGGCGGTCATCGTGAACGTGAACGAGCCCAGCGCGAGGGCGGCGGGCAACAGCCGCTTGGGCGTGTCCGACCGGCGGAACAGATCGTTGGCGATGGGATAGACCGCAAAGGCCACGACGAACAGCGACACCCCGCCATAGGTCAGCACGCCGCAGGCCAGCACCACGGCGGCAATGGCCTGCCCCGCACCCATCCGGGCCACGAACCATTCCGCGATGACGCGGGCCGATCCCGAATCCGCCATCAGCTTGCCAAAGATCGCGCCCAGCATGAACAGCGGAAAGAACTGCAGCAGGTAGTTGCCCAAGGCGGGCATGAAGACCTGCGTATAGGACGCAAGCAACGGCATGCCGCCCGACAGCAGCACCGCCAGCAGCGCCAGAACGGGGGCCAGGATCAGCACGGTGATCCCGCGATAGGCCAGATACATCAGCAGCCCGAGGGACACGAAGATGCCGATCAGACCCATGGGGTACCTCCTGCGATGCCACGACCGTTGCGTTGAGCCTCGGCCGGGACCCTAGGGCGGGGTGGCGGGAATGACCACCCGTGCCAAGGGTTGCGGCGACACGGCACAGTCGTCGGGGCCGCGCACGACGCACAGCGCCCCGTCGGGGCCGGTCGCCGCAGGGCGCGATCAGCGTCCTGCCCTGCCCTGCAGAGGATCACGAGGCGGCGGCGGATCGCCATGATCGCCTGTCCCGTCGACATGTCCCCGGTTGCATTCCGGTGCCTTGCACGCTGTTGTGGCTGTCAGACCCGGAAAGGTGCCCGCCCCATGACACGACGTCCCACTTCACCGCACCGCCCCCTGTGGGGCGTCCTTGTATCCGTGCTGCTGATCGGGGTGTCGCTGTGGGTGCTGCAGGCGGCCCGCAGTGGTGTGGTGGTGACGACGACATACCGCGGCGACACGCCGGTGACGACCTATGCCCTGCCCGGTGCCGACGGCCCGGTGGTGGTGGTGGCGCACGGCTTTGCCGGATCGCGGCAGATGATGCAGGGCTATGCGTTGCCGCTGGCGCAGGCGGGCTACCGGGTTCATGCTTTCGACTTTCAGGGGCACGGTCGCAATTCCGTGCCGATGTCGGGCGACGTGACGGCGGTGGACGGCACCACGGGTCTGCTGGTGGCACAGACCCGCGCCGTCATCGACGCGGTCGCGGACGGGGACGCGCCCGTGGCGCTGCTGGGTCATTCGATGGCCACCGACGTGCTGGTACGGGCGGCCCAGGGGCGCGACGACGCAGGGCCGCTGGTGCTGATCTCGGCATTCTCTGGCGCCATCGACGCGCAGTTTCCGGCGAACCTGTTGCTGATCTCTGGCGCGTGGGAAGGGCCGTTGCGCCGCGCCGCACTGGATGCAGCGCGTCTGGTCGATCCAGGCGCCGCCGAGGACGAGACGGTCACGGCGCAGGCCACCACCCAAGGGGCGGTCGCACCGCCGTCCACGTCCCCCGACACCACGGCACAGGTGATCCGCCGCGCGCAGGTGGCCCCCTGGACCGAGCATGTGGCGGTGCTGCACAGCCGGGTCGGGCGCACGGCGGCGCTGGACTGGCTCGACGCCGCCTATGGCCGCACATCGGACGTGCCGATCAGGCCGACTGGCTGGGCGCTGCTGGGTGTGCTTGCCGGCATCGTGGGGCTTGGCGTCGCGTTGCTGCACTGCCTGCCCATGCGGGATGCGACACCGCGCCTGCCGCTGTCGCGGGCGCGTTTGGCACTTGTGACGGGCGTGCCGCTGCTGGTGGCCCCGCTGGTCGCCGTGCCGCTCGATCCCAGCGTGCTGCCGGTGCTGGTGGCCGATTACCTCGCCCTGCATCTGGCGATCTTCGGTGCCGTGCAACTGGCGCTGATCGCGTGGTGGCGGTGGCCTGTCGGACGCGTGGACGGGCGCGCGCTGCTGGTGCTGCTGGCGGTCAGTGCGGTCTTCGGTGCGGGGCTGGACCGCTATGGTGCGAACTTCTGGCCGACGCCGGGGCGCGGCTGGATCATCGCGGCGCTGGCGCTGGGCACCCTGCCCGCCATGCTGGCGGATGCTGTGCTGACCCATGGCGCAAGTGTTTGGCGCCGCATTGTGCTCAGGGGCGGGTTCCTCGTCTCGCTGGCGCTGGCGGTGGCACTGAACCCCGGCGAGTTGTTCTTCCTCATCATCATAGCACCCGTGATCCTGCTGTTCTATGCGGTGTTCGGAACGCTGGGGCGCGCGGCGTCCGGCGCGGCAGGGCCGTTGGCACCGGGGATCGCGCTGGGTCTGGTGCTGGCCTGGGCGCTGGGGGTCAGCTTTCCACTGTTTCAGGCGTGACCCAGATGGTCCGCCAGCAGGCCGTGCACGTCGACGCGCGCGCCCAGACGGGCGGCCAACAGGAACATCCCCGCCAGCTTGCGCTGCACCAGAAGCACGGCGATGGGAACCGGCGGCGGGATGAAGCCGTCCTCGGCCAGTTGCATCCCCTGCGCCTGCAACCGGCGCGACAGGCTGGTGTCGGCGAAATCGATGCCGGCCGGGTCGCGCAGGCGGGCAAAGACCTGCGCCATCATCACGGCGATCTGCGCGCGGTGCGCCACAGCGGCGTCGGGCGCGATGAAGCCGATGCGTTCGACCATGACCATCGCCGCATCCATGTCGTCGGCCAGCCCCGCGCGCAGCAGATCGCGGTAGTGCTGCGCGGTGGTGGTGTCGATGTCGCCCGCAGCCCCGAAATCCAGCAGCACGACGCGGCCCGTGTCCGCCTGCCAGCGGTAGTTGGCAAAGTTCGGGTCGGTCTGCATCACGCCGAACGTCCACAGCTCGTCCAGCGTCAGGGCGATCAGGTCGCGGGCGATGCGGTCGCGCACGTCCTGCGCCTCGCTCACCGCCGCCTCGATCGGTTGCCCCGCCACATAGGTCATGGCGAGGACCTGCGGCGTGGACCAGTCGGGGCGCACCTGCGGGATGGCAAAGCCCGGCCTGTCGCCGATCAACGCGGCATAGCGCGTCATCTGCGCCGCCTCGCGGGCGTAGTCCGTCTCCTCGTGCAGCTGCCGGGCGGCGTCGGTCAGGTAAGGCGCGATGTCGAGGCCCTTTGGCAGCAGCCCCGTCATGCGGATCAGTGCGCCCACGTTGGCCACGTCGCTGTCGATGCTGCGGGCGACGCCGGGATACTGCACCTTGATCGCCAGATCCGTGCCGTCGCGCAGTTGCGCCCGGTGCACCTGCCCGATGGACGCGCTGGCAATGGGGCGCACGTCGAAGTGGCGGAACTGCGACAACCACCCTTTCGGCCATTGGGCGTCCAGAACCTTGCGCAACTGCGCAGGCGGCATCGTGTCGGCGCTGTCGCGCAGGCGCGCCATGATCTGCGCAAGCTCCGGCGGCAGCACGTCGCCGGTGTCCATCGAGACCATCTGCCCGATCTTCATCGCCGCACCGCGCATCTTGGCCAACTGGTCGGCGATGCGGGTGATGTTGGCAGGCGTCAGCAGCAGGTCGCGCATCGCGGGACGCTGTCCGCGCCCCCACTGCCCGGCGCCGTCGCGCAGCATGGCCCCCGCCACACCGGCGGTCATGGCGCCGAGGCCCGCCAGACGCGTCAGGCGGGCGGTGGGGACGGCGATGGGACGGGGCGCGGTGGGGGCTTTGCTCATGCCGCTCAGGTAGCGGTGTGTGACGGTGCGGCAACGCCGAAGGACAGTGCGCCGCAGGTTTCAGGCGTGACAATCGCGGATGCACGGTCCCGGCAGACCGGCTAGGACGGTTCTGCACCGATCCGGAACATGCCTCATGACCACCCTCGCCGCCCCGCGCCCCCATCCGCTGCTGTGGCCCCTGATGGCCGCAGCTCTCGTGCTGGGGTGGAGTTCGGGGTTCGTCGGCATCCGCTATGCCAGTCAGGATGCGGGCGTCGCGCTGCTGCTGTTCTGGCGGACGCTGTTGTCGGGACTGATCCTGCTGCCCTTTGCCCTGCTGATCGGGCCGCGGTTGCGCTGGCGCGGGGTGCGGGATCAGGCGCTGTTCGGTGTGGCGTCGGTGTTTTTGTATCTGGGCGGTTTCGCCCTCGCCATCGGGCAGCGGGTGCCGACCGGCCTCGTGGCACTGATCGCCGACCTGCTGCCGCTGGCGATGGTCGTCTTGGCGCAGCCGGTACTGGGCGAAAGGTTGCGCCCCCGACAGTGGCTGGGCACCGGGATCGCCGTGGCGGGGGTGCTGATCGTGACGGCGGACAGCCTGAGCGTCGGGTCGGCCCCACTGTGGGCCTATGCCCTGACCGTGGGGTCGATGGCGGTCTTTGCGGCGGCCAGCGTGGTGTTCCGTGCCCGGCGCACCGATCCGATGCCGGTGCATCAGGCGCTGTGCATCCACACGCTGACCGGGGCGGTGCTGTTCGGCCTGTGCGCGGCCACGCAGGGATCGCTGATGCCGCCGCTGACCCGGACGTTCGGCATCGGGATGGTGTGGCTGATCGGGCTCGGCACGTTCCTCGCCTACGGCGTCTATTACGGTGCCTTGCGGGTCTGGCCTGTGGCGCGGGTCAGCGCCGCGATCTATCTGTGCCCGCCGGTGACGATGGTCTGGGCCTGGGCCCTGTTCTCAGAGCCGCTGACCTGGGCGATGGCGGTGGGCGTGGCGGTCACGCTGGTTGGCGTCTGGCTGTGCGTCAGGGATTAGCAGCGGGACTGCGTCGCTGCGCCGATGGGACTGCGCGCCGCGACGCGCTATGTATGCGTCCAGTCACATAGAGGAGCACCGTCATGCACATCATCCCCGCCGCCGCCGCCTGCCTCGCTCTCGCCACCGCCGCCCATGCGGCCCCGGCCACCTTTGAGCTTGACCCCACCCACACCACCGTCGCCTTCCTTGTCGACCACGTCGGCTATGCGGCGACCCTCGGCCTCTTTGCTACCGTCGAAGGCAGCTTCGTCTATGACACCGAAACGCAGGCGCTGTCGGACGTGCGCGTCACTGTCAGCACCGACAGCGTCAACACGCTGAACGAGGCCCGCGACGAACACGTCCGCTCCGCCGATTTCCTGTCGGTCGCGGCGCATCCCGAGATGGTCTTCACCGCCAGCGAAGGCACGCCGACGGACGCCACCAGCGGCACCGTCACCGGCACGCTGACCCTGCTGGGGCAGGCACAGCCCCTGACCCTGGACGTGACCCTGAACAAGGCGGAAGCCTATCCCTTCGGCCATGGCCGCTTCACCCTCGGCCTCAGCGTGCGCGGCAGCCTCGACCGCAGCGCCTATGGCATGACCTATGGCGTGGCGGACGGTCTGGTCGGCGATACCGTCACGCTGATGATCGAGACGGAAGCGATGCAGATGACCGAATGACGATGGCTGTGGCGGGCGGACCTGCGCCCGCCGCTACCCCTTGACCGCGCCCACCACGAGGGCGCTGACGATCATCCGCTGCAGCGCCACGAAGACCGCCACGGCGGGCAGCACCGCGACGATGCAGGCCGCCGCCAGCACCTGCGTCGTCGACGCACTGGTGGAGCCTGCGAAGTTGAAGATGGCCACCGAGATCGGCCAGTCGCCGTCGCGTTCCAGCAGGATGAACGGGATCAGGAACTGCGACCAGTTCGTCACCATCGCGAGGATGAAAGCCGATGCGATGCCCGGTCGCGCCAGCGGCAGCGTGATGCGCAGCAGCGTCGTCAGGCGTGACGCCCCGTCGATCGCCGCAGCCTCCTCCAGATCCTTGGGGATCGCGTCGAAGGTCACCTTCAGCAGCCAGACTGCCAGCGGCATGCCCAGCGCGCCGTAGACCGCGATCACCGACAGGTCGCGGTTCAACAGATCCAACGCCACCATCCAGCGATACAGCGGCACGAGGATCACGAGCGGCGAGATCATCTGCACCGCGAGGATGCCCACGAGGATCGCGTTCTTGCCTTTGAAGTCCAGCCTTGATGCCGCATAGGCCGCCGGGATCGCCAGCAATACCGCAAGCGTGGCGCCCGCCGCCGACAGCTTCAGCCCGTTCCACAGGTAGGTCAGGAACGCCGGATCGGACAGGATCAGGGCGAAGTTGTCCAGCGTCGGCGCCTGCGGGATGAACCGCGCGGCGCCCAGATAGACCTCGGCGGGCGTGCGCACGGCGAGGCTGAGCAGCCACGCGAAGGGCAGCGCAAAGAACACGCCGAGCACACCGAGCAGCAGATAGGTCGCCACGTCGCCCCACCGGTCGCCCGTCATGCGGAGGCGTGACATCCGAAGACCGCTCATGCCGCCGCCCTCTCTCGGCCCATGCCGCGCAGGACCACCAGCGCCAGCACCATGCTGATGCCGAACAAGAGCAGCGCCAGCACGCTGCCCCCCGCGAGGTCGAGGTTGTAGAACACGGTGTTGAAGGTGAAGAGCGCCAGCACCTCTGTCGCTCGGCCCGGACCGCCCCCCGTAAGGGCGAGGATGCTGTCGAAGGTGTTCAGCGTCTGCACCGCGATCAGGATGGTGTTCACCGCGATCAACCGCCGCAACAGCGGCAGCGTGATGTAACGGAACGTCTGCCACGGCGTCGCGGCGTCCAGTTCCGCCACCTCATAGAGCACCGGATCGATACCCTTGCGGCCCGCATAGAACACGATCATCGAAAACGCCGTGCCCTGCCACAGGTTCGCGATCATGGCGGACACCATCGCCATCTGCGGGTCCGACAGCCACGCCACCGGACCGATGCCGACCGAACCCAGCAGGCTGTTCAGCGTGCCGTAGGGTGCCTCGTCGAACAGCATCCCCCAGACCAGACCGTTGGCGATGCCCGGCACGACCCAGGCCGCCAGCACCAGCGTGCGGAACGCCGCCATGCCGGGCAAGCCGCGATCCTCGCCCCGGATGATGACCAGCGCGATCGCCAGCCCCATCAGTTGCAGGGCTGCGACGGTGATGCCGGTGAACACTGCCGTGGTCCCCAGCACCGACAGCAGCGCAGGGTCGGTCAGCGTGCCGCGCACCGCATCGGTGGTGACGCGCGTGGCGGGGGCCAGCAGGCTGGCATCGCTGAACGCCAGCCGGAACACGTCCAGCACGGGGATCGCATAGAACAGCGCCAGAACCGCGACCGCTGGGACCAGCCACGGCAACGGGTGGCCGTCGGCGGGGGCCGGGCCGCGGCTGTGGCGGGCGGGCGATGCGGCGGTCACGCGCGCACCGCCGACCACGCGACCACGGGGCGAGACGCGCACGCCCCGCCCGGTGTCGCCACGGACCCGATCCCGTCCGCCGTCACTGGCGGGCGTAGGCCGCCTGCACGGCGGCGTCGGCGGTCTCCAGCGCCTCCTCCGGCGTGGCGGCACCGGACAGTACATCGCCGATCAGGATCTGGATCTGGTTCGAGATCTCGGGATAGATCGTGGCCCCCGGACGGGCCACGCCGTTCTGGAGCGCATCGGAGAACTGTGCATATTCCGGCCCGTCGTAGGTGTCGAACTGGTCATAGATCGCAGCCGACGTGGGCAGCAGACCTTGCGCCGCATTGCCCGCACCGGCGTAGATCTCCTTCACCATCTCGCCACACAGGCTCGCTTTTTCCGGATCGTCGGACAGGGCCGCGATGGACCAGCCACCGGTGCCCGTCGCGCGCATGTCCGCCGTGGGGCCGGGCAGTTCCGACACCTGCCAGTTGGCAAAGGTCGCCTCGTCCAGCGTGCCGCGCAGCTGGCCATATTGCCAGTTGCCGCCCACGAACATCGCAGCCGACCCTGCGGCGGCGGCGGCGTTGAAGGCGTCGTAGTCGGTGATCGAGGTGACGCGGGCGGGGGCCGCACCGCTGTCGACCAGATCCTGATAATAGGCGATGGCGCTCAGGAACTTTTCACGGTTCTCGCCTTGCGCGAACACCGGACGCCCCTCCGCATCGACCAGTTCGCCGCCCTGCGCCCAAAAGTTCGCCATCCAGTCGAAGGCGGTCCCTTCCCAGCGGCCACCGTTGAACAGGATGCCTTCGCGGCCCTGCTCGACGGCGGCGAGGGCTGCGTTCTGCACCTCCTCCCACGTCTGTGGGGCGTCGGGGACAACGGTCGTGTCGCGGTAGAGGACGCGCAGGTCCGTGAACCACCACCACGCCAGCACGTTGCCGTCCGCATCGGTCACGGCGTCGCGCACGAAGGGAAACAGGTCCGCCACCTCGTCGTCCGAAAACACCCCGTTCATCGGTTTCAGCACGCCCGCGTCGATGAAGGTCGCAAGCTGGCTGCTGTCGATCATCGCGCAGTCCGGGCCGCGACCGGCCTGCGATTGCTGCAACAGACGGGCCTGTTCCTGACCGATGCTGGCGGTCTGCAACTGCGTCTCGATCTTCCAGTCGGGGCGGGCCGCGATGAAATCGCTGAACAGCCCCTCGAACGTCTCTTTCGTCGCGGGGTCCGAGGAATAGAGGTCATAGGCGGTCAGGCTGAAGGTCAGCGTGTTGGGCGCGTCCGCGAGCCCCACGCGGTTGCGCGCGATCAGCTCTTGCGCGGCCCCCAGCGATGGCAGGGCCGCGATGGCGGCGGTGGTCAGCAGAATGGCTCTCATGGGGGTCTTCTCCTTGGGGGTCAGTCGGTGAGGGGTTGCTCGTAGATCGTGGTCAGCAGGCCGCGCATGGCGTCCATCGGCAGCACCGGTGCGTCGGCGGAAGGCACCATGCCGGGGGCAAAGGCGTCGGCGGGCAACCGGTCCAGCAGGCGCGGATCGGTGGCGATGATGTGCACGGGCACGTCGGGTGGGGCATCCTGCCCGGCCAGCAGGGCGGCGGGTTGATGGTCGCCCAGCACGACGAACAGGGCGTCGTTGCCGCTCCGGGCGATGTATTGCCCCATCACTTCCAGCGCGTAATCCAGCGACAGGGCATACTGCTGCCGGATGCGGACGGGATCGGACCAGACCGCGCGGGGCGTGTCGCCGAACCGCTGCGTGCCGTCAAAGATCGCGCCGTCGCCCACATCCTCCCACGGCACGATAAAGGGCAGCGGCGTCCACGGTGCGTGGGACGTGATGAGGGCGACCTCGATCATCGCAGGCTTCCCGGTCTGGCGCAGTTTCATGTCCAGCGCCGACCATGTGTATTGGTCCGGCATCGTCACCCACTCGAACGGCTGTCCGCGATAATCCAGCCCCGCCGCATCCAGCGTCGTGTCATAGCCATACCACGCCGCCTCCGGCCAATGAAGCGTTATGGCGGGCATCGCCGCCCCGGTGGTCCAGCCAGCCGCCCCGAATAGGCGGTTGAGCGAGGCACGGTTCGACAGCATCAGGCGGTCATAGCGGATCTGGCTGTCCACCCACAAACCCGACAGCAGGGTGCCATGGCTCAGCCAGCTTTGCCCGCCACGGGTGGGGGCCGCCAGCCAGCCGCTGTGCACGGACCAGCCCGCATCGCTCAGACGGTCCTGCACGGCGGACAGGCGCGGCGCGGACAGGGCCGCGAACTCCGGGTCGTCGATGAACGACCGGCCATAGGATTCGACAAAGGCCACGATCACGTCGCGGCCCTGCAGCGCGGCGAAGGTGGGGGCGGGCACTGGATCCTCCGGCAGGGCGGCGGTAAAGACCGCGAGGCTCGCCACGCCGGTCTGGATGCGGTCGATCTGCTGCACGACAAGCGGCGTGGCCCACATGGACCGCAGGCCGGGTGTCACCGCCACCACCCCGGCAACCGCCAGCGGCAGGGCGACGGCGATAGCGCGCCCGCGCAGGCCGAACTCGCCCAGCCGGCCGAGGCTGACCCACAGCAGGACCGCCACCAGCGCGAGCACCGTCACGGCACCGCCGACCGCCAGTGCCGCCACAGGCAATCCCACGCTGGCCGACAGCAGCGCCCAGCCCGACACGAGCATGTGCAGATCGAGCAGCGGGTTGAACGCGCGGCTGAACGCCAGTTGCGTCCCCAGATCCGCCAGCTTCAACGCCTTCAACGCGACGACCGCCATCACGACCAGCGCACGCACCGCGCGCCATGGTGCCACCACCAGCAGGCCCACGATCAGCGCCACCTCCCACACCGGGGTCAGCCAGCGGGACAGGGTCAGGCCCGCGGGGTGCGATGGCAGCACCAGCAGAACCTGCAACAGCAGCACGCCGAAGGCGGCGAAGACCACCGATTGCAGGCGGCGCGCCATCATGTGTGGACCGCCTTGGGATGCGGATGGCGCAGGTCGGCGTCCGGTGCCACGGTGGCGGTCGGTCCCGCGCCGCCTTGCCGTCTGCGCCGCAGCAGCAACGGCACGGCGGGCAGTACGGCCAGCATGATGACGATGCCGAACACGATTCCCGCCGCGATACCCGCATCCGCCGCAAGGCCGGCGACCGGGAACAGCACCGCCGCCGCCCCCTCGCGCCAGCCCCACCCGGCAACGGACAGCGGGACCAGCATCGCCGTCAGGATCAGCGGCACCAGCACCAGCGCCGCCTGTGGGTGAAGCACCGTACCAGTCGCCGCAGCGGCACAGGCAAAGCCTGCGACGTTGAGCGCAGCGGCGGCCAGTGACAGGACCAGATGCGCCGCGCGCTGCGGTGCGTCCGGCAGGCACCGGGCCAGCAGCAGCGCCACCGGCCCCCCGCGCAGCCAAAGCGCCGCGATCACCGCCACAGCCCCTGCCGCGGCCCCGACGACCAGCAGGCCCCGCGCCAGTGCGGGCGGCCAGTCCAGCACGCCAGGCGCCACCAGCGCCCAGAGCAGACCGCACAGACCGACAAGCAGCAGGCCCGCCTGCCCCAGCGCCCGCTCGATCACCACCGCCTGCGTGGCCGCGCGCAATCCCGCGCGTCCGCCGGACGAGCGGACGACGCGCGCGCCGTCGCCCACGACGCCGCCCGGCAGGCTGACATTGACGATCTGGGCGATGAAGTATTCGCGCACCGCATGACCGAACCCCAGGGTCAGGCCCAACTGCCCCGCCACCAGCCGCCACCGCTGCGCCATGATGACGGTCTGCACCAGCAGGCAGACGGTGCCGGCGGCGATCCAGACCGGGTCGGCCCGCGACAGCCGCGCGCGCAGGGCAGGATCGTTCAGCACCCACGCGAAAAGGGCGATCAGCACGGCGATGCCACCGGCGCGCAGCAGGCCCTTGGCGACCCCGCCCCTCACCGGCGCGCCGCCAGCCAGCGGATGTCGCGGACGAACGACCAGACCAGCAGCACGGACGCCGTCACAGCGAGGGGCCGCGCAAATCCATCCGGCAGCACGGGCAGGGTCAGCACCGCGAGTGTGCCGATCTGGATCACGCAAACGGTCTTGCGGCGCAGGCTGGGATAAAGCGGGCTCGCCAGCCAGGGCCAGACGAGGCTGGCCGCGACATAGACATAACGTGTCAGCCCGAGGATCAGGATCTCGGGCCCGACGCGCCCTTCGGCCATCAGCAGCGCGGCCAGCACGGCAGCGAGGGCCGCGTCCGTCTCCATGTCGAAGCGGGCACCGAAGTCGGAGGAGAGCCCGGCGCGCCGCGCCAGCCAGCCATCGACGCCGTCCAGCGACAGCGCCAGCACCGCCAGCGCGAAGATCGCCCAGACGGTCCCCGTCTCCATCGGACCTGCAACGCCCACCCCTGCCGCCAGCACCGCCACCAGCGCCAGCCGCAGCATCGTGACCAGATTGCAGGCGCCCGCATGGCCATGCGGATAGGCCGTGGCCATGCCCCACACGACGATCGCCACACCCGCCATGTGCACGGCGAACGCGATGGGCCATCCCGACGGAAAGATTAGCCCGTCAAGGGCCATGACCACGGGCAGCAGCAGCAGCCCAAACAGGCCAAGCCGCCACGCCGGATCCGGCAGCCATACCGCCATGGTCGATCGCATCCGTGCGGTCATATGGTGGGACTGCCTGTCACGGGCAGCACGGGTTCGGCGCATCGGCCAACGGCACGGTGCCCGCGGTCAGCGGCAAGGCGCCGTGTGCAAACTGTGGTCATCGCGCGGCCTCCTGCTGTCTGATCGCCCGTAGGTACGGGTCACGCCTCGTCATCGTCTCGTCACATACCTGTGCGGGTTAGGGCTCCGCAACGCCACGGCAATGCGTGATGGACGACATCGATGCAACAAGGCCGCCCCGCAGGGCGACGCGATGACGCACCACGCCGACGGCGCAGGTAAGGCCACGGACCCAAGGGCGGATTCAGGCCCGCCCGCCCCTTGACGCAGCAGACCGGGCTTCCGATGTACCGATTGCGGCCCGGGCCCCTCTGACGATGGAATAAACCATCGTGATGTCGGATCGCATCGCCTGTGTGCGATGGTTTGCCCGGACGCCCCCCCCCGCCAGTCCCGACGAGTCCGCGCGCGCATCCGTTTTCACGGCGCCACCTGCGCCCAACCGGGTCTGATACCAATGG
Organism: Loktanella fryxellensis; assembly: GCF_900110065.1. Taxonomy (GTDB): domain Bacteria; phylum Pseudomonadota; class Alphaproteobacteria; order Rhodobacterales; family Rhodobacteraceae; genus Loktanella; species Loktanella fryxellensis. Next base: position 56,407 of record NZ_FOCI01000017.1, read on the forward strand.
AAATCCTGCTCTACCTGTTCCTCGGCAAGCCACTGTGGATGTGGCTGGTCTTCGTCGTCATCGTCGTGGCCCTCCTCGTCTTCGACCTTGGCGTCCTGCACAAGGACAACCACGAAATCGAAGTCGGCGAGAGCCTGAAGCTTTCGGCCATGTACATCACCCTCGGCGTGGCCTTCTCCGGCTTTGTCTGGTGGCAGATGGGCGGTGAGGCCACGGCGCAATACCTGACCGCGTTCGTGGTGGAAAAGACGCTGGCGCTGGACAACATCTTCGTCATCGCGCTGATCTTCGGCTTTTTTGCGATTCCGCGCGAATACCAGCACCGGGTGCTGTTCTGGGGCATCCTCGGCGTGATCGTGCTGCGCGGCATCATGATCGGTTTCGGTGCGACCATCGTCGCCCGCTACGACTGGGTGCTGTATATCTTCGCCGTGTTCCTGATCTTTACCGGCATCAAGATGCTTCTGGCCAAGGAAGGCGCGACCGATCTGAGCCAGAACATGTTCATCAGGTTCCTGCGTCGCCGCATGAACGTGACGGACACCGTCGAAGGCGATGCCTTCTTCGTCAAAAAGCCCGATCCGGCGACCGGAAAGCTGGTCAATTTCGCGACCCCGCTGTTCCTCGCGCTGATCGTGATCGAGTTCGCGGATCTGGTGTTCGCCGTGGATTCCGTGCCGGCCGTGTTCACGATCACCACCGACCCCTATCTGGTCTATACGTCCAACATCTTTGCGATCCTCGGGTTGCGGGCGCTCTATTTCGCGCTGGCTGCCGTGCTGCACCGCTTCGCCTATCTCAAATATGCACTGTCGCTGCTGCTGGTCTTCATCGGCTCCAAGGTCTTCATCGCCGCCGGGCTGGGCTGGGAGAAGTTTCCCCCGATGTGGTCGCTCGGGATCACCTTCGCCATCCTTGGCGCGGGCATCGGGTTTTCGCTGTGGAAGACGGCGCGAGAGCCGAAGCCCGTCGAGCTGCACTGATCAGCGCCCGCCGGTGTGAGACAAGACCGCCCGCACCTGATGGTGCGGGCGGTCTGCATTCGGGTGGTTATTCGAACCCGCCGTCAAAGCCGCCATCGTCGAAGCCACCTTCGTCGAAGCCCGGCTCCTCACCGGACCCTTCGTCCATTCCGGCAGCCTCGGCGGAACCGGCGAACATGCCGCCGATCGCCTGCCCCAGAAGCACGCCGCCTGCGACACCCATCGCCGTCTGCGCGGCCCCCGCAAGGAACCCGCCACCGCCGCCCGCGCGCGCACCGCCCCACGGACCGGGACGCGGGGCGGTCTGCTGCGGTTGCGGTGCTGCCGGGCGGGGTGCCGCTTGTTGACCGCCGCCGAACAGCCCGCCGAACAGGCCACTGGATTGCGGTTGCGTCTGCGGCGTCCGTTGCAGCCGGTCCTGCGCCGCGTTCAGCGCCTGTTCCTGCATGATGACGGTCTGCGCCAGGACATAGGCCGCACCCGGTGTCGCTGCGATGCGGTCGGCGATCAGGGCCTCCGCCTCCGGGTCGCGGGCGGACTGGGTCTGGGCGGTCTGTGCGACCTTGTCGAACAGGCCCTCGATGGCGATGCGGTCGTTGTGGTCCATGACGGGTGCTCCTGCAGAAATTGGCTGTGATGCGGTGCAACGCACAAGGGGGGCTGCGGTTGCCAACGTGTTGCAGGCTGTCAGTCCTGCGGGACCGCCCGCGGCAGGCGCACGTCGACGCGCAACCCGCCCGCTGCACTTTGCGCGAAGGCGATCTCGCCCGCGTTCAACCCCACGAGGTCGGTGACGATCCCAAGGCCGAGGCCGCTGCCAGCGACACCCTCGTCCAGCCGCCCGCCGCGTTGCAACGCGTGCGGCAGGTGGGCGGCCCCGATGCCGGGGCCGTCGTCTGCGATGGTGACGACCAGCGCCGCACCGTCCGCCACCGCCGTCAGATCGACCGCGGACCGCGCCCATTGCACCGCGTTCTCGCACAGGTTGCCGATGATCTCCTCCAGATCCTCGCGCTCGCCCGCGAAATCCAGCATCTCGTCCACGTCGAGGCGCAAAGCCACGCCGCGCGCGCGGGCCGCGCCGCGTAGGACCATGGCGATATCCTCGGCCACGTCGAGGACGGGGGTCCGCGCACCAAGGATCTGCGCCGCCCCCGCACCGCGCGCACGGCGCAGGTGATAGCGGATCAACCGGTCCATGCGGGTGGCCAGCCGCGCCGCATCGCTGGCGGCGGGCGCGTCGTTCAGCAGTGCTGCCAGCGGCGTCTTCAGCGCGTGGGCGAGGTTGCCGACGTGTTCGCGCGCGCGGGTCATCACGGCGCGGTTCTGGTCCAGCAGGCTGTTGATCTCGTCCACCGGCGCATCCACCTCGCTCAGCCCCCGGCGCGGCAGGCGTTCGCTGCGCCCTGCGCGGATTGCGGCGATGCCGGCACCGATGTGGCGGAACCCCGACAGCGCCATCAGGCCGAGTGCTGCCGCGAGTGCGACCAAGCCCACCCCCAGCGCCACCAGCGCGGTCAGCAGGGGCGCACGCACGCGGGCCTGCGCCGCCGCGACCTCGGTCATCGGGGCCGTGACGACGATGGCGATGGGGTCGTCCCAGCCGGGAATCGTCACGCTGCGGTCACGCACCACCAGTGCGGCACCGTCGGGCCCGCTGCGATAGGGCGCTGGCAGCGTGTCGAGGAACAGGGATTCCGACACAAGCGGTGCGGCGTCCGGCGTCGTGATCTGCCAGAACCATCCCGACAGCGGTCGGCTGAAACGCGGATCGACCGGCAGCGCCGCCAGCGCCAATCCGTCGCCCCCCACCCCCAGCCCCAGCCCCGCCAGCAGTGCGTCCGATGTCGCGTCGAGCTCCGCCGCCACCCGCGCCACGACGAAGCGGTCCAGCACCGCGCCGATGGTCATCCATGCCGCCAGCAGCGCCACGCCGATCCCGATGGCCGACACCGCGACGATCCGGCTCAGCAGGCTGGCAGGGCCAAGGCGCCTCATGCCGCGTCGGCGACCAGACGGTAACCGGTGCCGCGTTCGGTCACGATGCGGTCAGCGCCCAGCTTGCGCCGCAGCCGCCCGATGATGACCTCGAGCGATCGGAAATCCCGGTCCTCCATGCTGCCATAGAGGTTGTCGGACATTTCGGTCCGGGTCACGACTCGGCCAAGGTTGTGCATCAGCAGCGTCAGCAGGCGGTGCTCGAACGCGGTCAGGCGCAAGGCGGCCCCGTCCAGCGTCACGAGGCCGGTCTGCGTATCCATCACCAGCGGTCCCGCCGCGATGGTGGGCGTCGCATGGCCCGCCACGCGCCGCAGGATGGTCTGGATGCGCAACACGACCTTCTCTGTCCGGACGGGTTTCACGACGTAGTCGTCGGCGCCCGCGCGAAAGCCCGCGATCTTGTCGGTCCAGTCGCCGCGCGCGGTCAGGATCACCACGGGCAGCGTCAGCCCCGCGCTGCGCCAACTCGTCAGGATCTCCAATCCCGTCATGCCGGGCAGGCCAAGGTCCACGACGGCGGCGGCATAGGTCTCGGTCGCGCCCATGAATTCGCCTTGCGTGCCGTCGGCCGCGCTTTCCACGATGAAGCCCGCATCCTGCAGCGCCTGCGTCAACTGCTCGCGCAGGCGGGCGTTGTCCTCGATCACCAAGACCTTCACGGCAAGATCCGGGCGCGGGTCTGGCCGGCGCCGTCGACCAGCAGGAACATCCCCGTCGATGCATCCAGCCGGATCGTCAGGCGGTTGTCGAAGACGGTCAGATAGTCGGCTTCGTAGACCAGCCGCGCGCCAAGTGCCGCCTCCGGCGGACGTGGCGCATCCAGGCGGATCGCCAGCAGGCGACCGCGATAGCGCGCGGCGATGGCCTCGGCGATCTGCGCAAGCTCAAGCGGGGCTGCCTGTGCGGCGGGCACGCCGGGGCGTGCAGCATCCTGCTGTGCCGCCAGCGGCTGGGCGGCAAGAACGAGGGCGAGGGTCAGGGCTGCATGTCTCATGGTTCCTTGATGACATATCGCACCGCAACGAAACCTCAACGGATCGTTGCGGCTTCGTTTGGGTGGGGCGCGGTAGACCTGCCTCATCGCCGCAAGAGGCGTCGGTGCGGATGCACCGCAAACCATGGGGCCACCGCCCCGGACACTGAAAGAGGAAACGACATGACACCCAAGTCCCTGATGACAGGTCTGACCGCCATCGCGCTGCTGACGCTGCCCGTCGCCGCCTTCGCCGCACTGGCGGAACTGACCGGCACCGTGACCGACCGCTTCGACGACCGCATCGTGATCGAGACGACGACGGGCCGCATCCTGGTCGAGGTCGACAGTGACGCCGGCACCGCTGCGATGGGCGACCGCGTCACGGTGAATGGCGATCTGCAGGGCCAGACCCTGCGCGATGCGACCGTCACGGTCGATGCGCAGGCAGCCCCTGCACCCGCCCAGGCCACACGCCCGGCGCCTGAGGCCGCGCAGGCCCCCGCCGCCGCAACGCCCCCCGCACCGCGGGTCTTCGCAGACGCGCCGTCGCAGGCCGCCGGTGCGGCGCCCATCGCCCTGCCGCCCCTGCTGGCCGGACTGGGCCTGACCGATGTGCGCGACGCGACGGAGGATGACGGCGCGCGAGAAATCCGCGCCCTGCTGCCCGATGGTGCACGCTTCGAGGTAGATTACGACCGGTCGGGCGAGATCAAGGAGATGAAGACCGAACCGCGCGCGGTCCTGCCCCAGCCGCTGCTGGATGCGGTCCTGTCAGGGCCGGTGCGCGACCGGATCGCGACCTTCGACGTGGACCGCATCCACGAGGTCGAGGTCGAGGACGACGGTCGCGTTGAGATCAAGGGTGCCGCAGGCGGGGCCCGCGTCGAGATCGAGGTCGCGGCCAACGGCGATCTGGTCAGCTTCGAGCGGGACGAGGGCAACCGCCGCGATGCACGCGGCGACGACCGCCGGGGACCGGGCGGCGATGACGGCTTCGCCCTGCCCCGCCCCGAGATCGAGCGGATCGCCAGCGAAGCAGGCTACACCGACATCGAACGGATCGAGACGCGCGGCCGGCACGCCGAGGTCTGGGCCACGAACGCCGATGCCGAACCTGTGCGCATCCGCATCGACATGTCCGGCGACGTGACCCGCGAAGAGCGGCGCTGAACATTGGCCAGTGGCGGCCCCTGCCCCGGGGCCGCCCTTCCGTCCGCACCGGGGCGCAGCCATGACGGTTGCACCGGTTTCCCACAATCCAGCCGAAAGACCATGACATGAGCTTCACCGACGACGCCGGCACCCCCGGCCCGGACCTGACCCAACGCATCGCGCTGCTGGAACAGCAGTTCGCCACCCTGCGCCACGACCACGCCGCCGCTGCCGCCCGCGCGGCGCAGCAGGACACCGAGAACGCGCATGACGCAGAGCATTGCGACCCTGCCGACCGCATGGGCCGCCGCGACCGGCGCAGCGCCCGCGACCGGTTCGCCGCCACGACCCGCGCCAGCGGCCTGCCCACATGGGCGATGATCCTGCTGGCGGTGCTGGCGGCCTATGGGGCGATCCAGTTGCTGGATGGTCTGCACCTGTTCCGGCACATCGACCTGTTCTAGGGGAATGCGCCACGACCGGGCCGGAATGCGGCGGGGCGCAGGCCGTGGCCGCCCGGCCCGCCACGACCGCCGGCATCACACCCGGTTTTCACGGACCCGGCGCGCCCTGCGTGCCGCACCTCCGCAGGCTTGACCACGGACGCCGCATCCCGCATCACCGGGATCAGTCCGGAGTGTCCGATGCCACAGCCCCCTGCCCGCACCGATCCGCAGCGCGACGCTGCGATCCGGGCCAGCGCCGACCCGCAGCCCGGTCTGCTCGCGCGCGTGCTGGACTGGCCCGGTTGGCGGGTGGTGATCCCGCTTGCCATCATGCTGATCGCCCTGGTGGTGCTGCGCGACCTGAGCGCCACGATCCAGCCGGGCGACCTGAAGCGCGATCTGGACGGCTACGGCTGGGACCGCATTGTGCTGTCAGTCAGCGCCATGGTGATTTCCTACGTGGCACTGGCACTCTATGATCCGATCATCCTGCGCAGCCTGAACGCACCGGCCATGCCTGCCAGCGTTCCGATCCTGACGGGCATCAGTTCGATGGCGATCTCAAACCTGCTGGGCTTCTCGTGGCTGACGGGCGGCGCCGTCCGCTATCGCATCTATGCGGCCTTCGGGGTGGACATCGGGATCGTGGCAGGCCTGATCGCCACCTCGTGGCTGGCGTTCTTCCTCGGGCTCATGGCGCTGCTGGGCGGGCTGTTCCTGCTGCATCCCGCAGGTCTCAGCGGGATGGTGCGCCTGCCCGCCGGGTTCGAGACGCTGGTCGGCGCGACGATCCTTGCCACGGTGGCGGCGCTGCTGATCTGGACCGCGCGCGGCCCGCGCCGGCTGGTGCTGGGTCCGGTCGCCGTCACCCTGCCCGCAGCCCGGCAGATGCTGGTGCTGATGGGCATTGCCCTGATCGACCTGACCGCCACGGCGCTGACGCTCTATGTGCTGTTGCCGGAAGATCTGGCGCAGAACTTCGTGCTGTTTTTCGTCGTGTTTATCGGGGCGCTGGGGCTGGGCGTCCTCAGCCACGCCCCCGGCGGCATCGGTGTGTTCGAGGCGGCGATGATCGCTGGCCTCGGCGGCACGGGGCGGTCCGACCTGCTGGTGGCGCTGCTGTTCTACCGGGTGATCTACACCGTGCTGCCCTTTGCCGTCGCCGTGGTGGGTCTTGCCATCGCATGGGCGCTGTCCAACCGCGACAGGGCCGGAGCGCTCCACCGGACCGTGATGCAGGCGACGCGCCCGATCGTGCCGGTGCTGGCCGCCGCCGTCGCCCTGCTGTCGGGTGCGGCCCTGTTGCTGCGCGGCGACCTGCCGGTGGATGCCACCGATGCCGCCGGCGTGCCGCTGGGCCTGCTGGAGGCGTCGCATTTGATGTCCAGCGTCGCGGGCGTGCTGCTGCTCATCGTGGCGCGCGGCCTCTATCGCCGCATGGCGCGGGCATGGGCCATCGCGATGGGGCTGCTCGCTGTGGCGCTGGTGCTGTCTGTGCTGCGGGGCGCGGGGTTCGGCTATGACGCGGCCCTCGTGCTGGCGCTGGCGGTGCTGTGGACGTTCCGGTCCGCGTTCTACCGCGTCGGCCTCGGGTCTGCGCTGCAGCTGAACGTCCGCTGGCTGGTCAGCGTCGCCCTGCTAGTGGCGGGGACCACGTGGATCGGTTTCTTCGCCTATCGCAACGTCGCCTATTCCGACGACCTGTGGTGGCAGTTCGCCATCAGCGGCGATGCCCCCCGGTTCCTGCGCGCCACGCTGGCCGTCGTCGTCGTGCTGGTCGCGGTAGCGCTGAATGCCCTGATCAGCCGGTCCACCACCCGGCTGCTGCCCGAACCCGTCCCCGACGTGGTGCGCCGCCTGACGCTGGCCAGCCCGGACCCCGACGCGGGTCTGGCCCTGACCGGCGACAAGCGGTTCCTGATCGACCCCGCAGAGCGCGCCTACATCGCCTATGCGGACACCGGGCGCAGCCTGATCGCGCGGGGCGATCCCGTCGGCGACCCGGCGGAAGGAGAGGCGCTGATCTGGGCGTTCCGCGACATGGCCGACCGCATGGGGCGGCGCTGTGCCTTCTATGCGGTGCAGACCGCGTGGCTGCCGACCTACATCGACCTCGGCCTGTCGGTCGTCAAGATCGGAGAGATCGCCCGCGTGCCGCTTGCGGACTTCTCGCTCGACGGGGCCAGGCGCAAGGACTGGCGACACGCAAAGGCACGGGCAATGCGCGACGGCTACGGCTTTGCCCTGATCCCCGCCGCCGAGTTGCCTGCGCATCTGGACGCCCTGCGCGCCGTGTCTGACACGTGGCTCGCGCACAAGGCGGGGTCTGAGAAGGCGTTCTCCATCGGGGCCTTCGATCCCGACTACCTGCGAAACTTCGACCATGCGGTGCTGCGTCACACGGAAACGGGGCGTATCGCGGCATTTGCCACCCTGCTGCGCGGCGGTGACGGGGTATGCTGCGGCATCGACCTGATGCGCTACGACCCCGCCACGACGCCCGCCGCCATGGACGCGCTGTTCGCGGAAATGCTGCTCTGGGCTAAGGGCACGGGCTATGCGTGGTTCACGCTCGGGGCCGCACCGCTCGCGGGGCTGGAGAACCGGCGCGGCGCGCCCGTGTGGCACCGGGTCGGCGGGTTCATCTATGCCCACGGCGAGCGGTTCTACAATTTTGAAGGGCTGCGCAGCTTCAAGCAGAAGTTCGATCCCGCATGGACACCCAACTACCTCGTCAGTCCCGGACGGCTCGACGCCGCCCGGACGCTGGTCGAGGTCAATGCCCTGATTTCCGGCGGCTTGCCCGGCGTGATCCGCCGGGCGCGCGACCGGTAGGGGTCAGCTCATGTGCCAGCCGTGGCTGGCGATGATCGACTGGCCCGTCAGCGCGTTGGTCGGGAACGCGCCAAGGAACCATGCAAGGTCAGCGATGTCCTTGATCGTGGTGAATTCCTGATCCACGGTGCCGCCCAGCATGACGCGGTTGACGACCTCCTCCTCGGATATCCCCAGATCACGCGCCTGTTCGGGGATCTGCTTCTCCACCAGCGGCGTCTTGACGAAACCCGGGCAGATGACGTGGCTGCGCACGCCCTTCGGGCCGCCTTCCTTGGCCAGCGTCCGGCACAGGCCCAGCAGGCCGTGCTTGGCGGTGACGTAGGCCGACTTCAGCGGCGACGCCTCCTTGGAATGGACGGAGCCCATGTAGATCACGGTGCCGCTGCCCTGGGCATACATGTGCGGCAGGCAGGCCTTGGTCGTCAGGAACGCGCCGTCGAGGTGGATCGCCAGCAGCTTCTTCCATTCCGCATAGGGAAAATCCTCGATCCGGTGGACAATCTGGATGCCGGCGTTGCTGACCAGCACGTCGACCCGGCCGAATGCCGCGACCGTCTGCGCCACGCCCGCATTCACCGCATCCTCGTCGGTCACGTCCATCTCGACCGCGATGGCGCGACCCGGCCCCTTGGCACACAACGCGTCCGCGGCGGTCTGCGCCGCCTCCAGCTTCAGGTCTGCGATGGCGACGTGGGCGCCGTCGGTGATGTAGCGTTCAGCGATCGCGCGCCCGATGCCGCTGGCCGCACCGGTGACGATGCAGACCTTGTCCTTCATGTTCATATGGTGTCCTTTCCTGCTGGCCGCACAGTGCGCGGTCAACCCAGCGCCTGCAACCGTTTCAGCAGGGCCGAGGTGTCCCACCGCCCGCCGCCCATCCGTTGCACGTCCTTGTAGAACTGGTCCACCAGCGCCGTCACCGGCAGGCTGGCCCCGTGCGCGTCTGCGGCGGCAAGGCAGATGCCCAGATCCTTGCGCATCCAGTCCACCGCAAAGCCGTGGTCATAGTGGTCGTCCAGCATCGTGGCGTGGCGGTTGTTCATCTGCCACGACCCTGCCGCGCCCTGAGAGATCACCTCGACCACCGCCTGTCCGTCGAGCCCCGCCTTCTGCGCGAAATGCAGCGCCTCTGACAGCCCCTGCACCAGCCCTGCTATGGCGATCTGGTTGCACATCTTGGTCATCTGGCCCGCGCCACTGGAGCCTATGCGGCGGCAGAGTTTCGCATAGGTCTGCATCACCGGTTCGGCCCGCTCAAAGGCGGCCTGATCGCCGCCGCACATGATAGAGAGCTGGCCGTTCACCGCCCCAGCCTGCCCGCCGCTGACGGGCGCATCGACGAAGTGCAGGTTCTTGTCCCGCGCGGCGGCATAGAGCTCTGCCGTCACCTGCGCGCTGACCGTGGTGTGATCGACGAAGATCGCGTCCGGGGACATGCCGGCGAAGGCCCCGTCCTCGCCCAGCGTGACGGAGCGCAGGTCGTCGTCGTTGCCCACGCAGGCCAGCACGATGTCGGCGTCTTTTGCGGCCTCGCGCGGGGTGGTTGCGGCGTGGCCATTGTGCTCTGCGGCCCAGGCCTCGGCCTTGGCCGCGGTGCGGTTATAGACGGTGACGGTGTACGTTTTGGCGAGATGCCCCGCCATGGGGTAGCCCATCGTGCCGAGGCCGAGGAATGCGAGTTTCATGTGGAGTCCTCCTGATTTGGAGGGGAGTGTGGCGGAAGCGGGCGGGAGGGGGAAGTGGGGGTGGTGAACTATAGTGGAGAGATAGGCTGAAATAAAAAATACTTCTTCTTATAAGTGATCAAAGATCTTCATAGTTTCCGCATCATTTGCAAGCTGTAATCGCCCTAATTCCTTGGCTGAGAAACTCGTAAACCGGTAACCGATATCTCTTCGCATTGCCACAAGAACAGCAGCAACCGACTTTATCATAAATGCTAGTGCGCGAGCCTGATCTGCTTTATCTGCGCCTGAAACACTAAACTCGATTAATGCATCTTTGAAGTCCAGATATGACTTAAGGAACGTCTGAAAAACCTCCCCCTTTCCGCATGATCTGGTAAACTTGGGCATCCCCTTCAAGGAGCCTTTCAGATGCCGAAGCAACCTGCATTTCCCGGCCTTCGTGATGCGATGAAGAAGAAGCAGACGCGGCGCGAGGTGTTCCTGTCCGAGATGAAGGCCGTGGTCCCCTGGGGTCGGTTGCTGGGGTTGATCGCACCCCATTATCCGAAAGCCGGACCGAAGGGCGGGCGCCCACCGATGCCGATTGAGACCATGCTGCGCGTTTACTTCCTCCAGAACTGGTATGCTCTGAGCGATCCGATGGCGGAGGAGAT
>NZ_FOCI01000026.1 GCF_900110065.1 Loktanella fryxellensis
CTGAAGTATCAACCGGAATTTCCTAAGCGGTTTGAAACGATCGACGAGGCACACGCCTTCTGCCGCCGGTTCTTTACTTGGTACAACGAAGAGCATCATCACGCCGGTATCGGGTTAATGACCCCCGATCAGATCCACTTCGGACAGGCCAAGGCTATCTATGCTGCACGCCAGGAAACCCTCGATACTGCATTCCTCAACACGCCCGAGCGCTTCGTCCGCAAACCACCCAAACCGCCTCACATCCCAACGGCTGTCTGGATCAACCCACCAAAGCAAACGGAGTAAAACCAAGCTTAAAGTTCAATCGCCACTGTCTCAAAGTCGTTGACACGTTCCGCCGCGACCCTGCTTGGCACAGCGCCCCTGAAAACGCAGAACCCCCGCCTGTTGCCAGTCGGGGGTCCGCAGTTTCGTCAACCGTATCGTCGGTCGGCTCGTTCTGGTCGTCTTACAACAGACCTTCGCGCTGTGCCTTCTTGCGCGCCAGCTTGCGCTGACGGCGGATGGCTTCGGCTTTCTCGCGCGCCTTGCGGACGGAGGGTTTCTCGAAATGCTGCTTGAGCTTCATTTCGCGGAACACGCCTTCACGCTGAAGTTTCTTCTTCAGGGCACGCAACGCCTGATCGACGTTGTTGTCACGAACACTTACCTGCATGTGGTTTTCACCACCTCTCTAAGTTGGATTTGCAATAAGTTGCAGGAGGTGGCCACATAGCAACCTTGTCCTAAGTTGTCCATCACCGATCCACGCAGGAGAGCACCATGCAAACGACACAGCCAGACCCCGCGCAGTTGCAACTGCTGGAGGCCGCTTTGCCCAACGTCGCCTTCGACGGCTGGTCACAGGCGTCGTTTCAGGCGGCGGTTGCGACGACGGGCATGGACCCGGACCGTGCGCGTGCGCTGTGTCCGCGCGGTGCCACCGATCTGGCGGTCCTCTATCATCGCGAAGGCGACCGCGCGATGCAGCGGGCCATGACAGCCGAGGACATGACGGGCCTGCGCTACAGTGATAAGGTGGCCCGTGCGATCCGCCTGCGGCTGGACGTGATCGACGACAAGGAAGCGGTCCGGCGCGGAACCACCCTGTTCGCGCTGCCGCATCTGGCGGCGACGGGGGCGGGTCTGATCTGGGGCACGGCGGATGCGATCTGGACCGCGCTGGGCGACACCAGCGACGACGTGAACTGGTACACGAAGCGGGCGACGCTGTCGGGCGTCTGGGCGGCTGTGGTCCTCTATTGGCTTGGCGACACGTCGGAGAATCACGCGGCCACCGACGATTTCATCGACCGCCGCATCGCCGAGGTGATGCAGATCGAGAAGGTGAAGGCCCAGGTGAACGGCAACGCCGTGCTGCGACCGCTGACCGCACCGTTGAACCGTCTGCTGGGCATGATCCGTGCACCGCAACGGACACCGCGCACGGATGTGCCCGGCATGTGGCGGCCGGACGACGCCGCATGAGGGCGGTCGAGATCAGCCGACCCGGCGGCCCCGAGGTCTTGGTCCCCTGCGACCGGCCCATGCCCGTCGCGGGCCACGGTCAGGTCGTGATCAGGATCGCCTATGCGGGCGTGAACCGGCCCGACGCGCTGCAACGGGCCGGCGCCTACGACCCGCCCAAGGGGGCATCGGATCTGCCGGGGCTCGAGTGTGCGGGCACCATCCATGCGGTGGGACCGGGCGTGACGCACCTGTCGGTCGGCGACACGGTCTGCGCCCTGTTGCCCGGTGGCGGCTATGCGGAATATGCGGCCACCGCCGCCACCCATTGCCTGCCCGTGCCGGATGGTCTGTCGTTGGCGCAGGCCGCCTGCCTACCGGAGACGTATTTCACCGTCTGGTCCAACGTCTTCATGCGCGGCAGGCTGAGTGCGGGAGAGCGGTTTCTGGTCCATGGCGGGTCGTCCGGGATCGGCACGACCGCGATCCAGCTGGCGCACGTGCTGGGTGCGCGGGTGTTCACGACCGCCGGGTCCGAGGACAAGCTGGCGGTCTGCCGCGATCTGGGCGCGGAGCTGGCGATCAACTACCGAGAGGCGGACTTCGTGGCCGCGGTCAAGGCCGAGGGCGGGGCGGACCTGATCATCGACATGGTGGGCGGCGATTACATGCAGCGCAACATCGACGCGCTGGCGGACGACGGGCGGCTGGTGCAGATCGCGTTCCTGCAGGGGGCGAAGGTCAGCCTGAACATGGTCCAGATGATGACGCGCCGCCTGACGCTGACCGGCAGCACTTTGCGCCCGCAGTCCGACGCGGCCAAGGCGCGGATCGCGGACCAGTTGCGCCGCCACGTCTGGCCGCTGCTGACCGCTGGGCGCGTCGCCCCCGTGATGGACCGCGAATTCGCGCTGGAGGATGCCGCGTCCGCCCATGCGCGGATGGAGGCAGGCGATCACATCGGCAAGATCGTGTTGAAAGTCTGACGCCCTACTGGCGCGGCGGAAAGCTGCGATAGACGGGCAGGCGCCAGCCGAACAGCAGGCTGCCTGCCCGCAACGCCAGTGTCGCTGTCGCGCAGGCGACCAAGGCCAGCGACGTGGGCGCGCCGAAATGCAGTGCGATCATCGCCACCGCCCCGCCGCACAGGGCGCATGTGACGTAAAGCTCGCCCTGTTTCAGCACCAAGGGCACCTCGTTGCAGACCACGTCGCGCATCAGACCGCCGAAGCAGCCGGTTGCGATCCCCATGATGAGGACGACCGACCAAGGCATCCCCAGTTCCAGCGCCACGCCGACGCCGGATGGGACGGCCACCGCCAGCGCCAGCGCGTCCAGCCAGACGATGCCGCGATAGCGGCTTTCCAGCAGATGGGCGGTGAAGAACACGATGATCGCGGCGACAGCGGCGGTGCCGACGAAGGCCGGATTGGCAACCCAGAACACCATGTCGCGGTTCAGGATCACGTCGCGCAGGGTGCCGCCGCCCACCGCCGTCAGCGTCGCGATGAAGATGAACCCGATCAGATCAAGCTGCGCACGGCTGGCGACCAGCGCGCCGGTCAGCGCGAAGACGAAGACCGAGGCATAATCGAGGGCGGCGAGGGGGGTCACGGCGGGATGCCTCCGGCGGGGGTTCAGCGGGTCAGATGAATGGTGGCACGGCTTAGGTCTTGAACGGGGCCATGCCCGCGCGGGCGAGTTCGTCCGCACGTTCGTTTTCGGGGTGGCCGGCGTGACCCTTGACCCAGCGCCACATCACCTCGTGGGATGCGGTCGCGGCGTCCAGACGCTTCCACAGCTCTTCGTTCTTGACGGGTTTGTTCGCGGCGGTCTTCCAGCCGCGCTTCTTCCAGCCGTGGATCCAGGATGTGATCCCGTCCTTTACGTAGACGCTGTCGGTGACGATGGTGATGCGGCTGGGCTTTGTCAGGCTTTCGAGGGCCGAGATCGCGGCGAGCAGCTCCATCTGGTTGTTCGTGGTCAGCTTGGCGCCGCCGCTCAGGTCCTTTTGCTTGACGACGGTGCCGCCCTCGCGGGCGATCAGCAAGCAGCCCCAGCCGCCGGGGCCGGGATTGCCGGAACACGCACCGTCCGTATAGGCAAAAAGGTCTGGCATGGCGTCGGGTCCGGTGTTGGGGCGGTTGGCCTGCGTCATCGGGGCAGGACGCTGCGTTGTCCAGCCCTGCGGTCGTCAGAACGCCAGCGGCAGCAGCGTGACCACGACGACGGACGTCAGCAGCAGGCGCAGCGACATCCACCAGCGCGGGGTCGCGCCGCGCTGCCAGAAGTGCAGGTCCAGCAGCAGGAGCCCGAAAAATCCGATGATCAGGTTCAGCGCCGCCGAGGTCGGCCCGCCACCGACCATGAAGAACGCCCAGAGGGCCGGGATCACGGACAGGGCATAACCGCTCCACCCCTCCTCGCGGGTGGCAAAGCCCCACAACACGCCGGACATGAACGACAGGATCACCGCGCCGTAGGACAGCTGCACGAAGGGCGCGGTGAACCGCCCGCCCAGCGCCAGCAGGGCCCAGCCGCCAAGTGCCGGGATCAGCAGGGTCGCTGCGCCCCACAGGAACGGCAGCAGCCCGGCAAGGCCGAGGAGCAGGGGCGCGCGGGGGACGGACGTGAACATGAGGCGATCCTGTCGTGTTTGACTGTCTGTCAGTCTGCGGTCAGGCGGGCATCCGCAGGACGCGGGGCACCTTGAACTCGACGTTCTCGACGGCGGTTTCCACCATCTCGACCGTCACGTCATAGCGGTCGCGGAACGCATCCACGACCTCGTCGATCAGCACTTCGGGGGCGGATGCCCCTGCGGTGATCCCGATGCTGGCGATCCCGTCGAGGCTGCGCCAGTCGATATCGGCCGCCCGCTGCACGAGCTGCGCATAGGGGCATCCGGCGCGTGTGCCTACCTCGACCAGTCGTCTGGAGTTGCTGGAGTTCGGCGCACCCACGACCAGCATGGCGTCGCAGCGGGGGGCCATCGCCTTGACCGCTTCCTGCCGGTTGGTGGTGGCGTAACAGATATCTTCCTTGTGCGGGCCGACGATGGCCGGGAACCGCGCCTGCAGGGCCGCCACGATGTCGATGGTGTCATCGACCGACAGCGTGGTCTGCGTGACGAAGGCCAGCCGCGCGGGGTCGCGCGGGGCGACGTGCGCCACGTCGTCCACGGTTTCGACCAGCAACACCTCGCCCTCGGGGAGTTGCCCCATGGTGCCGATGGTTTCCGGGTGCCCCGTATGGCCGATCATGACGATCTGCAGACCCGCCTCCGCGTGGCGCTGCGCCTCGATGTGGACCTTGCTGACCAGTGGGCAGGTCGCATCGACATAGATCATCTGCCGCGCCTCGGCCTTGGCCGGCACCGCCTTGGGCACGCCATGGGCGGAAAAGATGACGGGCCGGTCGTCGGGGCAGTCGTCAAGGCTTTCGACGAACACCGCGCCCTTGTCGCGCAGGCCATCCACCACGAACTTGTTGTGCACGATCTCGTGCCGGACATAGACGGGGGCGCCCCATTTGGTCAGCGCCATCTCGACGATCTTGATGGCGCGGTCCACGCCGGCGCAGAACCCGCGCGGGGCCGCGAGGTAGAGCGTCAGGGGGGGCTTGGGCAGGATTGCTTTGGGCTGGGGGCTGCGCATGATCGTCATCTCCGCCGGATTGCGTGCCCTAGGTAGTCGCTGGGGCGTGCCGCGTCCAGACCGGGCACGGCGCTTGTTGATCCTGCAAATGCCGCGCTATGTTTTGACCAGATGTTTCGGCGCGCGGTCGGAACAGCCCCCATGCCGAGGAGCCCGCCCCATGACCCGCATGCCCGATCCGATCCATCCCGCTGCCCGCCGCTATGCCGACGAAGTGGCACGCGGCACGCTGAGTCGCCGCGAGTTCCTGACCCGCGCCACGGCGCTGGGCGTCGCGGCACCCGCCGCCTATGGCCTGCTGGGCTTGACGCAACCGGTGCAGGCGCAAGCCGCCATGCAGCAGGGCGGCACCCTGCGCATCCAGATGGAGGTGCGCGCCTTGAAGGATCCGCGCAGCTACGACTGGCCACAGATGGCGAACTATACGCGTGGCTGGCTGGAATATCTGACCGAATACCAGATCGACGGCACCATCACGCCGATGCTGCTGGACCGGTGGGAGGTGAACGGCGATGCCACCGAATACGTCCTGCACGTGCGGCCCGGCGTGACATGGAACGACGGCAGTCCCTTTACCGCCGCCGACGTGGCGTTCAACCTGACGCGCTGGTGCGATGCGGCGTTCGAGGGCAATTCCATGGCGTCCCGCGTCGGCGCGCTGATGCAGGACGGTGTCGTGCGCGAGGGGGCGATCACGATGCCCGACGACATGACGGTGGTGCTGGCGCTGTCCGCGCCCGACATCTCGTTTCCGGCGACCTTCGCGGATTTCCCGGCGGCCATCGTGCCGCAGGATTTCACCGGCGATCCGTTGGCGACGGCGAAGGGCACCGGCCCCTACCTGCCCGACGGCTATGAGGTCGGGATCCGCGCGGCGCTGGTCAAGAACGCCGACCATGCGTGGTGGGGCACCGGGGCGGCGCTGGACCGGATCGAGTTCGTTGACATGGGGCAGGATCAGGCCGCTGTCGTGTCCGGCACGCTCGCGGATGAATTCGACATGACCTACGAGACGATCGGTGAGTTCAAGGAGATCATGGAGGGGACCGGCTGGACCCTGTCCACGGCGCAGACCGCCGCGACCATGGTGATCCGCGCCAACCAACTGGCCGAGGTGGACGGCCAGCGGCCCTACGCGGACGTGCGCGTGCGCCGGGCGCTGGCGATGGCGCTGGACAATGCGGTGCTGCTGGAACTGGGCATGTCCGGTGACGGCGAAGTGGCGGCGAACCATCATGTCGCCCCGATCCATCCCGAATACGCGGATATCGGACCGGCCGAAGTCGATCCGGCAGCCGCGCTGGCGCTGCTGGAGGAGGCAGGCATGGCCGATTTCGCCCATGACCTGATCTCGATCGACGACACGTGGCGCAAGGCGACCTGCGATGCGGCGGCGGCGCAATGGCGCGACGCGGGCATCAACGTGACGCGCACCGTCATTCCCGGTGCCACGTTCTACAACGACTGGACGACCTATCCGCTGTCGGCGACTGACTGGGGGCATCGCCCACTGGGCGTGCAGACGCTGGCCGTGGCCTATCGGACCGGAGAGCCGTGGAACGAGGCGGGCTATTCCAACCCCGACTTCGACGCGCTGCTGGCGCAGGCCCTGTCGTTGGCGGACGCGGATGCGCGTCGGGCCGTGATGGCCGACATCGAGCAACTGCTGCGCGACGATGGCGTCATCATCCAGCCCTATTGGCGATCCGTGTATCGCCATGCAAAGCCCAATGTCGTGGGGGTCGAACAGCATCCGACGTTCGAGATGCATCTGTACAAGTTCGGCCTCTCGGCCTGACCCTGCGGGCCCCCGGTCGGATCGACCGGGGGCCTCCGCCCTTACTCGGCTTCGTCGTTGCCGCGATCCTGGATCTCGCGCGGAGGGCGACCGACCACCTCGCGCAACTCGTCGAGCTCGATGAAGTTGTCGCACTGACGCCGCAGGTCGTCCGAGATCATCGGGGGCTGGCTTCGAATCGTCGAGACGACAGAGACGCGCACGCCCTTGCGCTGCAGCGCTGCGATCAGCGGTTTGAAGTCGCCGTCGCCGGAAAACAGGACGATGTGATCGACGTGCGGGGCCAGTTCCATCGCATCGACGGCAAGTTCGATATCCATGTTGCCCTTGACCTTGCGACGGCCCATGGAATCCGTGTATTCCTTTGCAGGTTTCGTCACCATGGCATAGCCGTTGTAATGCAGCCAATCGACCAACGGACGGATCGGGGAATATTCTTCGTTTTCAAGCAAGGCAGTATAATAGAACGCCCGCAGCATCTTGCCGCGCCGCATGAATTCCTGCCGCAGCAATTTGTAATCGATATCGAAACCCAGCGCCTTTGCAGAGGCATATAGATTTGCGCCATCGATGAAGAGCGCGAGCCGCTCGTCACGATAAAACATTGTCTGTCCTTCCCGAATCTCGTGGTCGGTGTTATTGTTATTGGCGAGGATGCGGGCGGCGTTTTCATCCGCACGCGACTGACTCTGATATGATCCGATGAATATCTCCATGCAAGGTTGCGTGATGACCCAAAATGGCGGTATTACGCTTGTTTCATTGGGCAGCAACGCGTCGGACGGGCGAGTTTCCGCCGCGTCATTTGTACTTTATGGCAGGGATCGCATACGTGATGCGTTCGGCTCTGCCGCCAAATGCAGCCGCCTTTTTGCCACACCCGCCTATCCGCCGGGGATCGGGTCGGATTTCGTCAATGCAGCCGTCGCGTTCCATAAGCGCCTGTCCCCCGACGCCGTCCTTGCCGTTCTGCACGGGATCGAGGGCGCGGCTGGGCGTCGCCGTCAGGACAGGTGGGGGCCGCGGACGCTGGATATCGACCTGCTGGCCCAGGGCGATCTGGTGCTGCCGGACATCCCCACGCAGTCGCATTGGCGCGACATGGCGCCGGAGGATCAGCGCAGGTTGTGGCCCGACCGGCTGATTCTGCCTCATCCGCGCCTGCAGGACCGCGCGTTCGTGCTGGTGCCCCTGATGCAGGTCGCGCCGGATTGGGTGCATCCGATCCTGAAACGCAGCGTGGCGCAGATGCGCGATGCATTGCCACGGCACGAGGTGGACGGGGTGCGGCAACTGGACGATGCGACGGGCCTTGACACCGCCTGACAAACGGCTTGTCTTTCGCCATCTGGCGGGCTAGACGCAGGGGCTTCCACGCCTGGACAGATATTGGAGTGTGCCGATGGCCCGCGTTACCGTCGAAGACTGTGTTGACAAGGTTCCGAACCGGTTCGAACTGGTCATGCTCGCCGCCCACCGCGCGCGCGAGATCACGGCAGGCTCTCCCGTCACGGTCAGCCGCGACAACGACAAGAATCCCGTCGTGTCCCTGCGCGAAATCGCCGAGGAAACGCAGCAGGCCGACGATCTGCGCGAGCGCATGATCGCCGCGAACCAGACCCAGATCGAGGTGGACGAGCCCGAGGACGATTCGATGGCCCTGCTGATGGGTGCCGAGGCCGACAAGCCGGTCGAGGACGACATGAGCGAGGAAAAGCTGTTGCGCGCCCTGATGGAAGCGCAAGGGCCGCGTTAATCGCCGTATCCCGGCCCAGAGACAAGAAACGCCGGACCAGCATGACGACTGCAGACGACCTGATCGCGCTGGTCCGCGCCTATAACCCTCGCACCAACGAAGCGCTACTGCGCGACGCCTTTGCCTTTGGCGAAGAGATGCACGAGGGGCAATTCCGCCATTCAGGCGAGAAATACTTTACCCATCCGGTCGCCGTCGCGCAGATCCTTGCGGACATGCAGATGGACGACGCCACAGTCGTCACAGCCCTGCTGCACGATACGATCGAGGACACGCCCGCATCGTTCCGGATCGTCACCGACCGCTTCGGTCGAGAGATTGCCGACCTTGTCGACGGCGTCACCAAGCTGACCAACCTGCAACTGACCAGCCGCGAGACGAAAGAGGCGGAGAACTTCCGCAAGCTCTTCATGGCGACCAGCAAGGACCTGCGGGTGACGCTGGTGAAACTGGCCGACCGTCTGCACAACATGCGCACGATCAAGTCGATGCGTCCGGAAAAGCAGGCGCAGAAATCCCGCGAGACGATGGAGATCTTTGCCCCGCTGGCCGGTCGCATGGGTATGCAGTGGATGCGCGAAGAGCTTGAGGATCTGGCGTTCCGCGTGCTGAACCCCGAGGGGCGCAACAGCATCATCCGCCGCTTCATCATGTTGCAGCGCGAGGCGGGCGACGTGGTGCCGCGCATCACCGCCGACATGCGCGTGGAGCTGGAAAAGGCGGGCATCCAGGCCGAGGTCATGGGCCGCGCGAAGAAGCCTTACAGCATCTGGCGCAAGATGCAGGAAAAGGACATGGGGTTCAGCCGCCTGTCCGACATCTATGGTTTCCGCATCGTCACCGCGACCGAAGGCGACTGTTACCGCGTGCTGGGCGCGATCCACCAACGCTGGCGCGCCGTGCCGGGCCGGTTCAAGGACTACATCAGCCAGCCCAAGACCAACGGCTATCGCAGCATCCACACCACCGTGTCGGGCCGCGACGGCAAGCGGGTCGAAGTGCAGATCCGCACCCGCGAGATGCACGAGGTCGCCGAAACCGGCGTTGCCGCGCACTGGTCCTATCGCAACGGCGAGCGGGTCGAGAACCGCTTTGCCGTCGATCCGGTGCGCTGGATCTCCAAGCTCACGGAACGGCTGGACGAGGACGGCGACCACGACGACTTCCTCGAGGCTGTGAAGCTGGAGATGTTCACCGATCAGGTGTTCTGCTTTACGCCCAAGGGCGACGTGATCAAGCTGCCGCGCGGGGCGACGCCCATCGACTTTGCCTTTGCGATCCATACCCGGATCGGGATGGCCTGCGTGGGGGCCAAGGTCGATGGCATCCGCGTGCCGCTGTGGACGCGACTGAAGAACGGCCAGAGTGTCGAGGTCATCACCGCAGAAGGCCAGAAGCCGCAGGCGACGTGGGTGGATATCGCCACCACGGGCCGGGCCAAGACGGCGATCCGGCGCAGTCTGCGCGAGGCGGACCGCGACCGGTTCATCCGGCTCGGCCGCGAACTGGCCCGCGTCGCGTTCGAGAACGTGGGCAAGCGGCTGACCGAAAAGGCGCTGCGCACCGCGGCCAAGGCGCTGGCGCTGAGCGACGTGGACGAGATGCTGGCGCGGCTGGGCAGCGCCGACATCACTGCCCGCGACATTGTGCGCGCGATCTATCCGGACCTTGCGCAGTCCACGGGTGCCGACGGGATCGACGCGAACCGCGCCGTCGTGGGTCTGTCGGCCGATCAGACCCACCAGCGCGCCCGCTGCTGTCAGCCCGTGCCGGGCGAGCGGATCGTGGGGATCACCTATCGTGGGCAGGGCGTCGTCGTGCATGCCATCGACTGTGCCGCGCTTGTGGATTTCGAGGATCAGCCGGACCGCTGGGTCGATCTGCGCTGGGAAGAGGGCCAGCACCGGGCCGTGAACACCGTGACCTTCGACATCTCGATCACCAACGACGCGGGCGTTCTGGGCCGGATCTGCACGCTGATCGGCGAACAAAAGGCCAATATCTCGGACCTGAAGTTCATCGACCGCAAGCCGGACTACTTTCGTCTGCTGATCGACATAGATCTACAGGACGCAGAGCATCTGCACCGCGTCATGACCGTGGTCGAGGCGGACAGCAACGTCTCCGGCGTCAGCCGCCACCGGGATCCCGGTCAGGCCGGGGCGCAACGCAACGGGTGATCGCCCAAGGAAGGAACGCGCGTGTTCAAACGCAGGGACAGCCGACCGGCGTGGCAGGTGGTGACGACCGCCCTGTATCCACGCGGCGGCTGGGGCCGGGCGTTCCACTACGTCAAACACCGCCTGCGCCGCCTGCCGGACACGCCCGAAAAGATCGGGCGCGGCGTCTGGGCCGGCGTGTTCTCGACGTTCTCGCCGCTTTACGGTCTGCACTTCATCGTGGCGGTGCTGTTGGCCAAGCTGGTGCGCGGCAACGTCTTTGCATCGCTGCTGGCCACGTTCTTTGCCAATCCGCTGACCTATGTGCCGATCGCCGCGGTGTCGCTGGGCACCGGGCGCTGGTTGCTGGGGCACCACCCGCCGCCCGGCCCGCGCAGGTCGCTGGGCGACAAGTTCGGCGATGCGTGGGCTGACCTGTGGCACAACGTCCATGCGATGTTCGGTCCGGCGCGGGCGGACTGGCATGGGCTGTCGGTCTTCTATCACGACGTATTCCTGCCGTTCCTGATCGGCGGCATTCTGCCCGGTGCCATCACGGCGACCATCTGCTATTACCTGACGGTGCAGGTGCTGACCGCCTATCAGGTCCGGCGGCGCAATCTGCTGGCGGACAAGCTGGCGGCATTGTCGCAGCCACCGGGTTCCGGTCGGGGCGGGGATGGCGGCGGGCCGTCGTCACGCTAGGTCACGGCAGGAACGACGAGGGGTGAAGCAATGACCGACAAACTGCGGCTGGGTGTGAACATCGACCACGTGGCGACCGTGCGCAACGCGCGGGGCGGCGACAACCCGGACCCCGTGCGTGCCGCTTTGATGGCACAGGACGCCGGCGCGGACGGCATCACCGCGCATCTGCGCGAGGATCGCCGCCACATCCGCGACGCGGACATCGCGGGGCTCAAGGCTGCCTTGCGCATCCCGCTGAACTTCGAGATGGCGGCAACGCCGGAGATGCAGCGCATCGCGCTGCAGTCGCATCCCCACGCGGTCTGCCTCGTGCCCGAAAAGCGCGAGGAACGGACGACCGAAGGTGGGTTGGAGGTCGCCGGACAGGCCGACGTGCTGGCGGCCTATATCGCACCATTGCGCGATGCGGGGGCCCGCGTGTCGCTGTTCATCGCGGCCGACCGCGACCAGATCGCCGCCAGCGCCCGCATCGGCGCCCCGGTGATCGAGTTGCACGCCGGCGCTTATGCCGATGCCTGGGCCGAAGGCCGCTGGGACGACCGCGACCGCGAACTCGCGCGCCTGACCGACGGCGCCGCCTATGGTCATTCCCTGGGGCTGGAGGTGCATGTGGGCCACGGTCTGACCTATGACAGCGTCGGTCCCATCGCAGCGCTGCACGCGGTGCGGGAACTGAACATCGGCCATTTCCTGATGGGCGAGGCGCTGTTCCGTGGCCTGCCCGACGCCATCGCCGAGATGCGCCGCTGCATGGACGAGGCCCGCGCATGAAGCTGACCGCAACCGAGACGCAGGCCATGGACGGCGTGGCGGACCATGCCTGCAAGCTGCACGACGCCGGGCAGGACATCGTGTTCGCCGCCGCCGTGGTGCAGGGCGACCGCATCGTGGTGCAGGCCCGCAACGAGGTGGACGATACCGGCGACGTGTCGCGTCACGCGGAAGTCGTGGCGATCGCCCGCGCGTCCGAAATCCTCGGGACCCGCGATCTGTCGGGCTGCACCCTGATCGCGTCCTGTCAGCCGTGCGAGATGTGTCTGGCTGCGATGCGCTGGGCGCAGATCGACCGGCTGGTGTTCGCGGCACAGCAGGACAATACCGACACCGCCTTCTTCCGGTTTCCGCAGTTGCGGATCGAGGATTATCACCGCGCCTGCGATCACGCCTTCGACTGGCAGGGCGGCGTGGCCGAGGATCGCGTGACCCACATCTATGCCCCCAAGGAGCCGTCATGATCGATCACATCGTCCTGCTGCAGCTGAAACCCACCCACGATCCGGTCGCTCTTGCCGATGTGATGCGCGGGCTGGAGGGGCTGGTGGACGACATCGACGGGTTCACCGCGTTCCGTCACGGCCCGAACCGCGACTACGAGGGGCGTTCGCCGCATCACGCCTACGGCTTTGTCGGCCAGTTCCACGACGCTCTGGCGCTGGCGGTCTATGCGCAGGACCCCCGGCATCGGGCGCTGGCCGAACGGCTGATGGCGCTGTGCGACGACCTGATGGTCGCCGATTTGGACAGCGCTTGACCAGGATCAGGCCATGATCCTCGGCATCGGCACGGACCTTGCGAACATCGACCGGATCGCCGCGACGCTGGAACGCTTCGGCGACCGGTTCCGCAACCGCGTGTTCACGTCGGCCGAACAGCGCAAGGCCGAACGCCGCGCCGATGTCGCCGGCACCTATGCCAAACGGTGGGCGGCCAAGGAGGCGTGTTCAAAGGCGCTGGGCACGGGTCTGCGCATGGGGATCAGCTGGCGTGACATGGCCGTCAGCAACCTGCCCACCGGCCAGCCGGTGATGGAGGTGACGGGCTGGGCCAAGGAACGGCTGGACGCGATGACCCCGCCCGGTCATGTGGCGGTGATCCACGTCACACTGACCGACGATCATCCGTGGGCGCAGGCCTTCGTTCTGATCGAGGCGCGGCCCGTCGACGGATAGGGCCTGCCCGTCAGCCGCCTTGACACGCAGGGACGCGCGGACCATGAAGCCGTGCAATCCAAGGGTAGGATACTGAACCATGGCCGAAAAGACAGGCGTGCTGGGCGGCGTGGTCGAAACCGTGAAGACGGTCGTCTATGCGCTGCTGATCGCCGGTGCGTTCCGCACGGTTCTGTTCCAGCCGTTCTGGATCCCGTCGGGGTCGATGAAGGATACGCTGCTGATCGGCGACTTTTTGTTCGTGAACAAGATGGCCTACGGCTATTCCTATGCCTCCTGCCCCTCGATCGCGATCCCGGCACTGGGCGTCGACATCGGCGCCGACGATTTCTGCGGGATGTTCCAGGGGCGCACCGACCGTCTGTTCGGGTCCGACCCGGAGCGGGGCGACGTCGTGGTGTTCCGCCATCCCGTCACGGGTCGCGATTTCATCAAGCGGTTGATCGGCCTGCCCGGTGATCAGATCCAGATGCGCGACGGGTTGCTGTACATCAACGACACGCCCGTCGTCGTCGAACCCGCCGGCGAGTTCGTGGAAACCTATGCGCCGCAGGGGCCCGAACAGACGTTGCCGTCCTGTGCCAACGGGCCCGTGGGGCTGGGGGCCGACTGTCTTTCTGAACGCAGTCTGGAAACCCTGCCAAACGGTGTCACGCACTCCGTGCTGAATATCGGGAACCGGTCGCTGGACAATACCGGCGTGTTCACGGTGCCTGCCGACAACTTCTTCTTCATGGGCGACAACCGCGACAATTCCACCGACAGCCGCGTGCCGCAGGCACTGAACGGCGTGGGCTTCGTCCCGCGCGAGGATATCGTGGGCCGTGCAGACCGGGTCATGTTCTCCAGCGCCGGGGCATCGATGCTGGCGTTCTGGACGTGGCGGTCCGACCGCTTCTTCAAGGCCGTCGAGTGAAGCTGTCGGCACAGCTGGCAGCCTTTGCCGCCCGGCTGGGGCATGACTTTGCCGACCCCGCACTGCTAGTGCGTGCTGTGACCCACGCCAGCATGTCGAGCGTGTACCGCGACGACAACCAGCGGTTGGAGTTTCTGGGCGACCGTGTGCTGGGCCTCGTGATCGCGGAGGCCTTGTTGCAGGCCGACCCCCGAGCGGCCGAAGGCCTGCTGGCCCCCCGATATAACGCGCTGGTGCGCCGCGAGACCTGTGCCGCCGTCGCGCGCGCCATCGACATCGGCGAGGTGTTGAAGCTGGGTCGGTCCGAAATGCAGTCGGGTGGTCGCCGGAAAGAGGCACTGCTCGCCGACGCGATGGAGGCGGTGATCGCCGCCGTCTATTACGACGCTGGCTATGATGCCGCCCGTCGTGTCATCATGCGCCATTGGGCGCCGCTGGTGGGGTCCGTCGCCGCAGATGCCCGCGACGCCAAGACGGCGTTGCAGGAATGGGCGCAGGCGCGTGGCGCACCGCCGCCGGTCTATACCGAGGTGGCGCGCAGCGGGCCGGATCACCAGCCGGTGTTCACGATCCGCGTGACGCTGGCGGACGGCGCATTCGCCGAGGCGACGGCGGGGGCCAAGCGACAGGCGGAACAGGCGGCGGCACAGGCGCTGCTGGAAAGGGTCGGACCATGACGGATACCACCAAGACGGGCACCACCAAGACGCGCGCGGGCTTCGTCGCCCTGATCGGAGAGCCGAACGCCGGCAAATCCACGCTGCTCAACCGCATGGTGGGGGCCAAGGTCAGCATCGTGACGCACAAGGTGCAGACCACCCGCGCCCGCATCCGTGGCGTTGCACAGGACGGTGACGCGCAGATCGTCTTCGTCGACACGCCGGGGCTGTTCGCGCCCAAACGCAGGCTGGACCGCGCGATGGTCGCCGCCGCATGGGGCGGGGCGGGCGACGCCGATCTGGTCGTGCTGCTGATCGAGGCGAACCGCGGCATGACACCGGGGGTCAAGGGCATCCTCGAGGTGCTGTCGTCGCGCGTGGGCAAGGCCAAAGTGGCGCTGGCGATCAACAAGATCGACCGGGTGAAGGCCGAGGCGCTGCTGGCACTGTCGGCGCAGATGAACGAAGCCTATCCGTTTGCCGAGACGTTCATGATCAGCGCCGAACGCGGCCACGGCTGCGACGCGCTGAAACACTGGCTGGCGGGTGCCGTGCCCGCGGGGCCGTGGCTTTATCCGGACGACGAGATTTCCGACAGCCCCCTGCGCCAGATCGCGGCCGAGATGACGCGCGAGAAGCTGACCCTGCGCCTGCATCAGGAACTGCCCTATCAGCTGACGGTCGAGACCGAGAACTGGGAAGAGCGGCCCGACGGATCGGCCAAGATCGACCAGCTGATCTACGTGATCCGCGACGGTCACAAGGGGATCGTGCTGGGCAACAAGGGCGAGACGATCAAGGCCGTGGGGCAGGCCGCCCGCGTCGAGATGGAGGAACTGCTCGGCCGCAAGGTGCACCTGTTCCTGCAGGTGAAGGTCCGCGCCAACTGGCTCGAGGACAAGGAACGCTACGACGAGATGGGCCTCGACTTCCGCGACGGCGATGCCTGAACCGCGCCTGACGGCGGATCTGTGGGTCGGCGCCTATCTGCGGCGGCTGCGGGTGGTGGACATCCCGGCCTTCGTCGTGGCGCGGGGCGACGCCACGGCCGGGGCGGTGCTGGTCAAGCTGAACACGCTGGACGGACAGGCGGCAGCGTTCACCCGGTCGTTCGATATGATGTCCGGCGCGCGGACTTGGGTAATGTTGACCGATGGGGCCGAGGCCGACGTGGATGCTGCCATTGCGCGTCAGCGAGTCTTCGACAGTGATCTGTGGGTAATCGAGGTGGAGGACCGCGCCGGACGGCATCTGCTGGACCAGCCGGGACTGACGTGAGGGTGGCGATTTGGCCGTCTGCGACGACCAAGCCTCCGGCGGGGATATTTCGGACTAGAAGAAGGGGCGGGTCGGTGGCATGATCGACTGGCGCGACGAGGGGGCGGTGTTGCGGGTGCGCCCGCACGGCGAAACCTCGGCCATCGTCGAGGTGTTCACGGCGACGCATGGGCGTCATGCGGGCGTGGTGCGGGGCGGGATCAGCCGCAGGATCGCGCCGATCCTGCAACCGGGCGCGCAGATCGCCGTGCGCTGGCAGGCGCGTCTGGATGAAAATATCGGTGCCTTCACAGTCGAGCCGTTGCGCAGCCGGTCGGCTGACGCGATGGGCGACAGGCTGGCTCTGGCGGGGCTGAGCGCGGTTTGCGGCCTGCTGGCCGTGGTCTTGCCGGAACGCGAGGCGCATCCCCCGCTTTATGACCGGACGGTGCAGTTGCTGGATCTGCTGGGGCAGGGGGCGGTCTGGCCGCTGGCCTATCTGCGCTGGGAACAGGCCCTGCTGGAGGAGTTGGGCTTCGGCCTCGACCTCAGCGCCTGCGCGGTGCGCGGCGTGAACGAGGATCTGGCCTATGTCTCGCCCCGGTCGGGGCGGGCGGTCAGCCGCGAGGCGGCGGGCGAATGGGCGGACCGCCTGCTGCCGCTGCCGCCCGTGCTGGCGGGCAAGGGCGATGCGGGCGCCGCCGACATCGTCGCGGCGCTTGGCACGACGGGGTATTTCATCGAACATCGCCTGCTGCGGTCATTGGGCGGCGGCGGTCTGCCTGCCGCGCGGGCGCGCCTGCTGGAGGCGATCGTGCGGTCCGAGGCGGGCTGACGGCGGCGCGTTCCTGCCGAGGCTGTTGTCGCCGGGGATTGCGGGGGATGCGGCATCGTGTCACGACCCGTTCATCCCACGCAAAGTGTCCGCCCGATGATCGCGCCGCGCGCCCCCCTGTATCTGACCCATGCGCCGACGCCGCAGGTCCGCGATTTCGCCACGCTTGCGGCGCTGGAGGCCTGCATCCGCGCCATGCTGCTGTCGGTCATGCCGCTGGTGATCTACCGCGCTTACGGCGATGCGGGGACGGTCAGCCTGATCTATCTGCTGGTCGGCGTCGGGTCGATGATCTGCGGGCTGATGGTGCCCTATGTCGGCCGGCTGGTACCGCGGCGCTGGATGCTGACGCTGGCCTGCGGGTTCTACCTTGCAGGCGCGGTGCTGGCTCTGACCACCGGGCCGCAGGCAAAGGCGCTGGTGCTGCTGTTCAACGCGGTGGGCACGGTGACGTTCACCGTCTGCCTGAACGCCTATGTGCTGGATTACATCGCCCGTCTGGATCTGGGGCGCAACGAATCGACCCGTATGGTCTATAGCGCGGTGCCGTGGTCGGTGGGCCCGGTCCTGGGGGTGACGCTGTTGGACTGGTGGGCGCCCGCGCCGTTCCTGCTGGCGGGCGCGTTCGCGCTGATCCTGCTGGCGATGTTCTGGCGGTTGCGGCTGGGCGACGGGCGGCAGATCGCGCGGGCGCAGGCCCCGGCGCCCAATCCGCTGGCCTACCTCGGGCGGTTCGCGGCGCAGCCACGGCTGATCGCGGGCTGGTTCTTTGCCGTGATGCGGTCGTGCGGCTGGTGGGTCTATATCGTCTATCTGCCGATCTTCTGCATCGAGGCAGGGCTCGGCCCGCTGGTCGGTGCCGCAGCGCTGAGCCTGAGCAACGCGATGCTGTTCACCACGCCGCTGATGATGCGCCGGGTGCGCCGGGTGGGCGTGCGCAAATCGGTGCGGATCGGGTTCGGCTGGGCGGGGTGTTTGTTCGCCACGGGCTTTGCGCTGTCGCATTGGCCGTGGGCGGCAGTGGCCTGCATCATGGCAGGCTCGGTCGGTTTGGTGCTGCTGGACGTGTGCGGCGGTCTGCCGTTCCTGATGTCCGTGCGCCCGGCAGAACGGACGGACATGGTCGCCGTCTATGCCACGTTCCGCGATGCGTCTGGCATCGCCACGCCAGCGGCGGCGTCGGTCGTGCTGCTGGTCCTGCCGGTCGCGGGCCTGTTCGCTGTCTGCGGGGCGGGCATGGCGGTGGGCTGGCTGGTGGCGGGGCGTCTGCATCCCCGCCTCGGCCTGCCGCGGCTCAGTCCAGCAGGCGCCGCGCGATGACCTGCGCCTGAATCTCTGCGGCGCCTTCGAAGATGTTCAGGATGCGGGCATCGCACAGGATGCGGCTGATCTTGTATTCCAGCGCGAAGCCATTGCCGCCGTGGATCTGCAACGCGTTGTCGGCACAGGCCCATGCCACCCGCGCACCCAAGAGCTTGGCCATCCCCGCTTCCAGATCGCAACGCCGCTCGGCGTCCTTTTCCTGCGCGCTGAAGTAGGTCAGTTGACGCGCCACCATGATCTCGACCGCCATCATGGCAAGTTTGCCCGACACGCGGGGAAAGGCCGCGAGCGGTTGGCCGAACTGCTTGCGATCCTGCGCATAGCGCATCCCCTCGTCCAGCGCCGACTGCGCCACACCGATAGCGCGGGCGGCGGTCTGGATGCGGGCGGACTCGAAGGTCTGCATGAGCTGCTTGAAACCGCGGCCCGTCTCGCCGCCCAGCAGGTTCTCGCCCTTCACGCCGAAGCCGTCGAAGGCGAGCTCGTATTCCTTCATGCCGCGATAGCCGAGGACCTCGATCTCTCCACCCGTAATCCCTGCATCGGGAAACGGCGCATCGTCCGTGCCGGGGGTCTTTTCTGCCAGAAACATCGACAACCCGCGATAGTCGGTGGTGTCCGGGTCGGTGCGGGCCAGCACGGTCATGACATGTGTGCGGGCCGCGTGGGTGATCCAGGTCTTGTTGCCGGTGATCTGCCAATCGGCGCCGTCGCGGGTGGCGCGCGTGCGCAGCGCACCCAGATCGGACCCGGTATTGGGTTCGGTAAAGACGGCGGTCGGCAGGATTTCACCGCTCGCCAGCTTCGGCAGCCAATGCGCCTTTTGCGCGTCGGTGCCGCCGCACAGGATCAGCTCTGCCGCGATTTCTGACCGGGTGCCAAGTGATCCGACCCCGATGTAGCCGCGCGACAACTCTTCGGACACCACGCACATGGCGGATTTCGACAGGCCGAAGCCGCCGAACGCCTCCGGGATGGTCAGGCCGAAGACGCCGAGTTCGGCCATCTCGTCGATGATCTCCATCGGGATGAGGTCGTCGCGCAGGTGCCAGCCGTGGGCGTGGGGTTCGACCCGCTCGCGGCTGAAGCGGCGGAACTGGTCGCGGATCATCTCGAGCTCTTCGTCGAGGCCGCTGACCCCCACGGTCAGGTCGGCGCTGCGGTCCTGCATCAGGGACGCCAGACGGGTGCGGGCATCCTGGGTGTTGCCGTGGGCGATCAGGGTGGCAGGGGCACCGCTGGCGAATGGCGCAAGGTCGGCAGCGGTCAGGCCCAGGTCGCTGGCGCGCAGCACCTCTGTCTGGTTCATCGGGATGCCGCCCACAATCTGTGCGAGGTATTCGCCGAACGCGATCTGGTGGATCAGGTGTTCCACCGCGCCGAACGTGCCGGCGGTGGTCAGACGGTCGGCCCAGCCCTGCATCTGGTGCAGCGCCTGATGATAGGTGGCCAACCACGCCAGCCCGTGGGCGGCGGTCTGGTGCGTGTCGATCAGCCTGGCGGACACGCGGCCACCTTCGGTCACACGGGCCGCGACGCTGGCCTTGGCAGCGGCCAGCAGGGCATCGACGGCTGGCAGACTGTCGCGGGTCAGATCGCACAGGTCGGACAGAAGCGGGCCTGTCAGCAAAGGACCATCGGTGATCGGTGTCTGTCCGTCGTAGGCCATGAACGAATCCTATCTGGTATGCAGACGCAGAGATAAGGTGTTCGCAGTTGCAGCGCAATATTCATGCGTCAGAATATTCAGCGGATTACGAAAATATCGCGGCGGATTTGCGATGGTGGCGGCTGCCCCGATGGCGCAGAACGGCGGCATGATGACCGATATCCTGACCGTCCTGCCTCTGCCGCTCTTGCTGTTCGCCTGCGCCGTGACGCTGGTGGGCGGGTTCATCAAAGGCGCGGTGGGGTTCGCCCTGCCGCTGATCATGTTGTCCGGCATGGGCATCCTGATCGAACCGCAGACGGTGGTTGCCGCCATGATCCTGCCCGTCGTGCTAAGCAACGTGTGGCAGATCGCCCGGTCGGGGCTGGGACCCGCGCGCGATGCGGTGGCGGTGCACTGGCGCTATCTGGTCATCGTGTGCGTGATGATCCTGATCTCGGCACAGTTCCTGACGGCGATCCCGATGGATGCGCTTTTCGTCATCCTCGGCGTGCCGGTGGTCGCGATCTGCGTGGTGCAGGTGCTGGGATGGACGCCACGGATCAGCCAACGGTGGCACCGTCCGACCGAAGTGGGTGCCGGACTGCTGGCAGGCGGGTTGGGCGGTCTGTCGGGGACGTGGGGGCCGCCGACCGTGCTGTATCTGCTGGCCCTCGACATACCGCGGGCGCAGCAAATGGCGGTGCAGGGTGTCGTCTATGGTCTGGGGTCGGTGATGCTGTTGATCGGGCACCTGCAATCGGGCGTGCTGGATGCGCGGACGCTGCAGGTGTCGGCGCTGCTGGTGGTGCCGACGTTCCTTGGCATGGCGGTCGGCTTCCGGCTGGGCGACCGCTTCGATCAGGAAAGGTTCCGGCGCGTCACGCTGCTGGTCCTGATCGTGGCGGGTGCGAACCTGATCCGCCGCGGTCTGATGGGCTGAGACCTAAGAGAGCAGTTCCTCGAACCCGCAGACACGTGCCAGGTCAGGCGCGGCCTGTGGGGCCACCACGTCGAAGCTGGTGGTGAACAGGATTTCGCCGTCCTTTTCCGCCTGCATCTGCCACGGGCCCTGCACCAGTTCGTAATCGAAATCGAACTGATAGAAGGTCAGCGACGGCGCCGTGCCGTCGATCCGGGTCTGAAAGCTTTGCGTGGTCGCGGCGGTCGGACCCATCGGCGGATGGGTCACGGTGATCGTCACGTCCTGAAGGCCGAAAGGGTCGGTCGCCATGCTCTTGATGCCGAACCCGATGCCGATCACCGCAGGCACCCGCTGCGACGGCGACACGAAGGGGGGCTCATCCTCGATCAGATGGGTGGTGCCGGCCAGCGTGCCGGGCGCGGGGGTCGAGCCGACGGTCGGCGGCGGACAGATCACCCCCGCCTCGAGGCTGGCAATGGCAGCCGACATCGTGTCGGCCTGCGCCACAGCGGTGATGGGCGAAAGAGCGGCAAGGAGGGTGATCGTCATGCGCATAGCAGAAGACTAGCTTGCGCAGCGTACAATGTCAGCGTCATTCTGTGGAGGACGGGAAGACGGCAGTGACTGGCTGTTAAGCGGTCGTTGCCGTTTTGTGGCGCAAATAAGGCACGGATCGGGGTTCGATTCGCAAGGTGGCTTGATTCGTAGCCGCAAAGCAAAGATTGATCTGGGAAAAAGCAGTCAATAACAACAATGAGCAGTAGGGGAAAACCCATGTCTAAAATCGCGTTGGTGGACGACGACCGGAACATTCTGACATCCGTGTCGATGACGCTCGAGGCCGAAGGGTTCGAGGTCGAGACCTATAACGACGGGCAGGCGGCACTCGATGCCTTCAACAAGCGGATGCCCGACATGGCCGTGCTGGACATCAAGATGCCGCGCATGGACGGCATGGATCTGCTGCAGCGCCTGCGGCAGAAAAGCTCGATGCCGGTGATCTTCCTGACCTCCAAAGACGACGAGATCGACGAGGTGCTGGGCCTGCGCATGGGCGCCGACGATTATGTGAAGAAGCCGTTCAGTCAGCGCCTTCTGGTGGAGCGCATCCGTGCGCTGCTGCGGCGTCAGGACGTCATCGGCGGCGAGGTCGTGGAGGAGACCGAAGAGAACAAGGTGATGATCCGCGGTGACCTGACGATGGACCCGCTGCGTCATGCGGTGACGTGGAAGGGCAACGACGTGTCCCTGACCGTGACCGAATTCCTGCTGTTGCAGGCTCTGGCACAGCGTCCCGGGTTCGTGAAATCGCGCGATCAGTTGATGGATGTGGCCTATGACGACCAGATCTATGTCGATGACCGCACCATCGACAGCCACATCAAGCGGTTGCGCAAGAAGATGCGTCAGGCGGACGACGCGTTTTCCGCGATCGAGACGCTGTATGGCATCGGCTATCGCTACAACGAAGCCTGACCATGGCCGACGCCGCCCGCCACATCGACGTGCGCGATCTGAACTCCGTCCGGCGGGCCGCGCGGAACGAACCTGAACTCGTGCTGGGCGACGACTGGGTCGCCCCGCAGTCGGCCAGCGAACAGGAACTGATGCGCATGCGCAAGGCGCGGCGACTGGTCAACCTGCGGTCCTCGCCCATCGCGCGCAAGATCATCATGTTCAACCTGCTGGCGATGATCCTGCTGGTGGCGGGCGTGCTGTATCTGAACCCCTCGCGCGACAACCTCGCGTTCCAGCGGGCGAACGGTCTTGTGAACGAGGCGGAGCTGATCGCCGACGTGCTGGAGGCACGGCTGCCGCGCAACGTGCCCGTCGACCTGGCCAGCGGCGACGGCATCGACGTGGCTGGCATCCTGCGCCAGATGGACCTGCGCGGCGGGATCCGCGTGGACATCTACAGCCCCGCCGGGCAGGTGGTTGCGACCGCCACCGGATCGACGGACGAGGCGGTGATCGCCGACCTCGTGCAGGACGACAGTGCGACGGCGGTGACGGATGCGCTGGCACGGGCGTGGCTTGCGCTGCGCAGCCTTGTCGTGACCGATCCAGGCCCCGTGAGTGACGCCCCGACCCCACTGACCCCGGCGCAGGTGACGGCGGCCATGGGTGCGGGGGCGCTGGTGCAGACGCAGGTCTCGTCGCAGGGGCCGGCCTTTGTCGTCTCCACCCCGATCGAACAAGGCGGCCGTGCTGTCGGCCTTGTCAGCATCGCCAGCGCTGCCGGCGAACTCGACGCGCTGGTCAGCCGCGAGCGCGAGCAGGTGTTGCGCCTGTTCGCCGTCAGCATCGCCGTCAGCATCATCCTCAGCCTCGTGCTCGCCTCCACCATCGCTAATCCGCTGGCCGATCTGGCTGCGGCGGCAGAGATGGGGCGCGACAAGAACGCGCGCAAAATGTCGCCGACACGGGTCCGCATTCCCGACCTGACGGCCCGCCCGGACGAAATCGGCCGCTTGTCCGGTGCGCTGCGCGGGATGGTGCAGGCCCTGTACGAGCGCATCGAGGGCAACGAACAGTTCGCCGCCGACGTGGCGCACGAGATCAAGAACCCCCTCGCATCCCTGCGGTCCGCCGTCGGGTCGCTGCGCATCGTCAAGCGCGAGGATCATCGCGAAAAGCTGCTCGAGGTGATCGAGCATGACGTGCAGCGTCTCGATCGGCTGGTCAGCGACATCTCGAACGCGTCGCGGCTGGATTCGGAACTGGTCCGCGAGGAGGAGGAGACCTTCGATCTGCTGCGGATGCTGGGCAACCTCAACGGCTTCCTTGGCAAGGAGGCCGGGGCGAAGGGGGTCGACTACATCTCCGACCTGCCGGACCAGCCGCTGATGGTGCAGGGACTCGAGGGGCGTCTGGCGCAGGTGTTCGTCAACCTGATCACGAATGCGATCTCGTTCTGCGAGGATGGCGACGCCATCCGTGTCTGGGCGCGCAAGCGTGAGAACCGGATCCTGATCGTGGTCGAGGATACCGGGCCGGGCATTCCCGACAGCGCACTGAAGAAGATCTTCACCCGGTTCTATTCGCAACGCCCCGAAGGTCAGTTCGGCAACAACTCTGGTCTGGGGCTGGCCATCAGCAAGCAGATCGTCGAGGCACATGGCGGCGTGATCTGGGCCGAAAACATCCGCCCCACCGAAGCCGACATGACCTCCGACCCACTGGGCGCGCGGTTCGTCGTCGGTCTGCCGGTCTGACCCATGGGCGACACGATCACGTTGCACGGGACGGCCGTGGCATTGGACGGACGGGCCGTGTTGATCCGCGGCCGGTCCGGCACCGGCAAATCCGCGCTCGCGCTGCAACTTATCGCACTGGGCGCCATGCTGATCGCCGATGATCAGGTCGTGCTGACCCGGCGCGGCGATGACGTGATCGCCAGTTGCCCTCCTGCCTTGCGGGGAGTGATCGAAGCGCGCGGGATGGGGATATTGCGGGCGCGACCCACCGGTCCCGCGCCATTGGCCTGTGTCGTCGATCTCGACACGACAGAGGTGGCGCGTCTGCCCGAGTGGCACAGCATCACACTGGTGGGATGCGCCGTCCCCTTGTTTCAAAAGCCGCCGTACATAGATCTGGCAGCCGCCCTGATGATCTATCTGCGCGGCGGACGGAGTGCTTGATGACATCCGAACCGGGTCCGACCCAAGACGATCTGGGCGCACGTATCCTGCTGGTTACCGGCCCGTCCGGGGCTGGCCGGTCCACGGCGATCAACGCGTTGGAGGATCTGGGGTTCGAGGTCATCGACAATTTGCCGTTGTCGCTGCTGCCGCGCCTTCTCGACGGGCCGACCAGCGGGCCGCTGGCGCTGGGCCTCGACGTGCGCAACCGCGACTTCAGCACGCAGGCGCTGATTCTGGCCATCGACGGGCTGATGCAGCGGATGGGGCGCGGGGCCCAGGTCCTGTTCCTCGAGGCGGATGACGATACGCTGATCCGGCGCTACTCCGAGACGCGACGTCATCACCCTCTGGCACCCGCCGCCCCGCCGCTCGTCGGCATCGCGGCGGAAAAGGCCCTGCTGGCGCCGATCCGCGCGCGCGCGGACGTGCTGCTCGACACCTCCGACCTCAGTCCCCACGATCTGCGCGGCGAGATCGAGCGCATCTTTGCCACCGGTGACGGCAAGGTGCTGGGGGTTTCGGTACAGTCGTTTTCCTACAAGCGCGGCTTGCCGCGCGGCCTCGACATGGTGTTCGACTGCCGTTTCCTGCGCAATCCGCACTGGGATGCCGCCTTGCGCGCACGCGACGGGCGCGATGGCGCAGTGGCCGCCTATGTCGCCGAGGACGAGCGGTTTGCGCCGTTCCTCGAGCAGATCAAGGCGCTGATCGATTTGGTGCTGCCGGCGCACAAGCTGGAGGGGCGGGCCCATCTGGCGATCGGGTTCGGTTGCACGGGCGGGCGGCATCGGTCGGTCGCCATGGCCGAAAGGCTGGCGGCTGGCCTTGCGCAGGACGGCTGGCACGTGTCTAAACGACATCGGGAACTGGAGCGCGGCGACGGGATGCAGGCCGGCGACACACGGGGACAGAACGCTTGATCGGTATCGTCATCGTCGCGCACGGCAATCTTGCCCGTGAATACCTGTCGGCGGTCGAGCATGTCGTGGGACAGCAGGACGGCATCCGCGCCATCGCCATCGCCCCGGACGACGACCGCAGCAGCAAGCAGGCCGAAATCTGCGACGCGGCGGATGCGGTCGACGTGGGCGATGGCGTCGTGATCGTCACCGACATGTTCGGCGGCTCGCCCAGCAATCTGAGCCTGCGGGCCTGCAGTCCCGCCAACCGCCGCATCCTGTACGGGGCGAACCTGCCGATGCTGATCAAGCTGGCCAAATCGCGGGGCAAGTCGGTGCCGGACGCCGTCACGGCTGCAATCGACGCAGCGCACCGCTATATCAACTCTCATAGCGTCGGACCGCAATAAGATGGCCCAGACACGGCTGAAGATCCAGAACATCAAGGGCTTGCATGCCCGCGCCTCGGCCCGGCTGGTCGAGGTGGTGGAGGCGCACGACGCAAGCGCCATGATCAGCAAGGACGGGATGAGCGCGGGTGGCGACAGCATCATGGGTTTGTTGATGCTGGCCGCCACCACCGGCACGTGGATCGAGGTGGAGACGCGCGGTCCGCAGGCGGAGGCGCTGAAGGATGCGATCACCGCACTGGTGGACGACAAGTTCGGCGAAGGTGACTGACGACGGGCAGGGTGCGCCGTCCGAAGGCGGTAGGCGCCTCGCCGGCCGGCGGATCAACTATGCCACCTCCTTCGACGACCCGTGGCGGCAGGCCTTCGTTCGCAGCGTCGAATGGCTGACCGGCAAGGTTACCGTCCTGCGGATGGTCCGCGCCTATGAACGCGCCGGCCCCGCGCGGGGGCAGGCGTTCTGGGGTGCGGCACTGGCCGCGCAGGGAATCAGGGTCACGACGCCGAACGCGCAGATCGTACGAATTCCCGCCAGCGGCCCTGTCGTACTGGTTGCCAACCATCCGCACGGCCTTGTCGACGGCATGGTGCTGGCCGACCTGATCGGGCGTCGGCGCAGCGACTACAAGATCCTCAGCCGGGCGCTGCTTACCGATCTGGACCCGGAGGCGTCGCGCTTTCTGATCCCGGTGCCGTTTCCCCATCATGCCGATGCGCAGGCCCGGATGATCAAGATGCGCCGGGCGGCGATGGCGCATCTGGAACAGGGCGGCCTGCTGGCGCTGTTTCCGGCGGGCGTCGTGGCGACCGCCCCGCGCATGTTCGGCCCCGTGATCGAGGCGGAGTGGCATGTCTTCACCGCCAAGCTGATCCGTCTGTCTGGGGCGTCGGTCGTTCCCTGCTACTTTCACGGCGCAAACTCACGCGGCTATCAGATCGCGAACAGTTTCTCCGCGCTTTTGCGGCAAAGCCTTTTGCTGCACGAGGTGGCGCGGACGCGGAACACCGATTTCGCCCCGGTCGTCGGCGAACCGGTCTGCGCGGCGGACATTGCCGCGCGGATGCACGATCCGCGCGCAGCCATGGCGTGGCTGCGCGCGCTGACGCTGGGTCTGGGTCAGCGGGTCGGGACCGGCACGTCGCCGCGATAGTCGTAGAAGCCGCGCTGTGATTTGCGGCCCAGCCAGCCGGCCTCGACATACTTCGTCAGCAACGGGCAGGGGCGGTATTTCGTGTCGGCCAGCCCGTCGTGCAACACGTTCATGATGGCCAGACAGGTGTCCAACCCGATGAAGTCCGCCAATTCCAGCGGCCCCATCGGATGGTTCGCTCCCAGCTTCAGCGAGGTGTCGATGGACTGCACCGATCCCACCCCCTCGTACAGCGTGTAGATCGCCTCGTTGATCATCGGCATCAGGATGCGGTTCACGATGAAGGCCGGAAAATCCTCTGATGCGGTCGAGGTCTTGCCCAGACGGGCCACGACGCCCTCGCAGGTCTTGAACGTCGACTCGTCGGTGGCGATACCGCGGATCAGTTCGACCAGTTGCATGATCGGCACGGGGTTCATGAAATGGAACCCCATGAACCGTTCCGGCCGATCCGTGCGCGAGGCGAGCCGCGTGATCGAGATGGAGGACGTGTTGGACGTCAGGATCGTGTCCGGTTTCAGGTGCGGAATCAGATCCTCGAAGATCGCCTGCTTGATCGTCTCACGCTCGGTCGCGGCCTCGATGATCAGGTCGGTCTGGCCGAGGTCTGTCAGGGTCGCTGTGGTGACGATCCGCTGCATGGCGGCGGCTTTCGTGCCGGCGTCGATCAGGTCGCGCGTGACCTGACGTGTCAGGTTGCGGTCGATCAGCGCGACGGCGCGGTCCAGTGCATCCTGCCTGACATCGGTCAGCAGCACGTCGTAACCCGCCACCGCAAAGACATGGGCGATGCCGTTGCCCATCTGACCGGCCCCCACGATGCCGACCCGTTCGATTGCCATGGCGCTGATCCCTTGCTGACGTGGGCGCAGCATAGGCCCGGTAAGGCGACCGGGACAAGCGGCGGCCATGCTTAAAATCAGGCTCAAAGGCGGGGTTTAGCGAATTCGCAATTCTCTTGCGCGACTCTCGGCTGGATGACGATGGACGGAAAAGCGAGAATGCCGATGATGCACGACGAACTGGACGAAAGCGGCCTGCACTACGCACCCTGTCGCTATGGACTGTCGCGCGTGTTCTTTCGCGGGCCGAAACGGCGGTTGGACAAACCCTACGTCGCCTTCATCGGTGGCACCGATACGTTCGGCAAGTTCATCGACCGTCCTCTGCCGGCGCTGGTGGAACGCGAGATCGGGCAGACCTGTGTCAATCTGGGGTGCGTCAACGGTGGCGTGGATGCTTTCGTCAACGATCCCACCATCATGAAGACATGCCACGAATCGACCCTGACGGTCGTGCAGGTCATGGGGGCGAATTACCTGTCGAACCGGTTCTATGCTGTGCATCCGCGGCGCAACGACCGGTTCCTGCGCGCCTCGACGGTGATGCAGGCGATCTATTCCGACGTGGATTTCGCGGACTTCACGTTCACGCGCCACATGCTGGGGGTCCTGCATGCCCGGTCGCCGGAACGGTTCGACATCGTCGTGTCCGAACTGCGTCAGGCATGGGTTGCCCGGATGCGCAACATGCTGGGTCAGATCGGGCCGCGGTCGGTGCTGCTGTGGTTTTCCCGCGAAGGGTTGAGCGACGATCCATGGGATGCGCGGTCCGCGGGTCTGGCAGCCGATCCGCTGTTCGTCACCGCCAGCATGGTCGACCAGTTGCGACCGCTGGTCATGGATGTGATCGTGTGTCAGCCATCGGCCTTTGCCGTGGCGTCCGGCACCAAGGGGATGGTGTTTTCACCGGTGCAGGCCAAGGCCGCGTCGGAAATCATGGGCCCTGCCTGCCATCAGGAGGCGGCTGCGCGGCTTGCGCCCGTTCTGATGTCACTCCTGCGCAAGGCCGCATGACACAACGCAAAGGGGCGGCCCGTCGTGGTGGGCCGCCCCTTTGCCGCGATGCCGGCCTTACAGCTTGGCGGTCAGGTCGGGCACGATCTGGAACAGATCGCCCACAAGGCCGTAGTCGGCCACCTGAAAGATCGGCGCCTCTTCGTCCTTGTTGATCGCGACGATGATCTTGCTGTCCTTCATGCCCGCAAGGTGCTGGATCGCACCCGAAATGCCGACTGCGATATACAGATCCGGTGCCACGACCTTGCCGGTCTGACCGACCTGCCAGTCGTTCGGGGCATAGCCCGAATCGACCGCAGCACGGGACGCGCCGACGGCGGCGCCCAGCTTGTCGGCCAGTGTCTCGATCATGGCGAAGTCCGCCTCTGACCCGATGCCACGACCGCCGGACACGACGATCCCGGCGCTGGTCAGGTCGGGCCGGTCGGACGCCGCGACCTGATCCTGCACCCAGTCGGACAGGCCGGTGGTTGCGGCGGTGCCGACTTGTTCAACAGGGGCGGTGTTGCCGGTGCCTGCGGCGTCGAAGCCTGCGGTGCGGATCGTCAGCACCTTGATGTCGTCGCCGGATTTCACCGTCTGGATTGCGTTACCCGCATAGATCGGGCGTTCGAACGTGTCCGCATCGACCACACCGATCACTTCGGAGATCATCATCACGTCCAGCAGCGCCGCCACGCGGGGCAGCACGTTCTTGGCATCCGACGTGCCCGGGGCCACGATGTGGGTGTAATCCGCGGACAGGCTCACGATCAGGTCGGACACGGGTTCGGCCAGTGTGTGGCAAAAGCCGTGATCGCCTGCGAACAGCACCTTGGCGACACCGGTCAGCGTCGCGGCCTCAGCCGCTGCGGCGTCGCCGCCCTGACCCGCGACCAGCACATGCACGTCGCCAAGGGATGCGACCGCGCTCAGCGTCTTGGCCACCGCATCGGTCGCCAGTTGCCCCTCGGTCACGTCTGCAATCAGTAGAACAGCCATTACACAGCCCCCGCTTCTTTCAGTTTCGACACCAGTTCATCGACCGATCCGACCTTGATCCCGGCCTTGCGGACGGGCGGCTCTGCGGTCTTGAGGATCGTCAGGCGCGGGGTGACGTCGATGCCGTAATCGGCGGGCGTCTTTTCATCCAGCGGTTTCTTCTTGGCCTTCATGATGTTGGGCAGCGACGCATAGCGCGGCTCGTTCAGGCGCAGATCGACGGTGACGACCGTCGGCAGCTTGACCTTGATCGTCTGCAACCCGCCGTCCACTTCGCGCGTCACGGTGGCATGATCGCCGTCGATGCCGACTTCGGACGCGAACGTGGCCTGCGACCAGCCCATCAGGGCGGCCAGCATCTGGCCCGTGGCGTTCATGTCGTTGTCGATCGCCTGCTTGCCGCAGATCACCAGACCCGGCTGTTCCGCGTCCACGATCGCCTTGAGGATCTTGGCCACGCTCAGCGGTTCGATGTCGGTGTGCACATCGTCGGAGGCCACAACGAGGATCGCGCGGTCCGCCCCCATCGCCAGTGCGGTGCGCAGGGTTTCCTGCGCCTGCTTCACGCCGATGGATACGGCGATGACCTCTTCGACCTTGCCCGCTTCGCGCAGGCGGATCGCCTCTTCGACGGCGATTTCGTCGAACGGGTTCATCGACATCTTGACGTTGGCCAGATCGACACCGGATCCGTCCGCCTTGACGCGGACCTTCACGTTGTAATCGATCACACGCTTGACCGGGACCAGCACCTTCATCACGCATCACTCCCATGCATTATGGCAAACCTTGCCATTCGAGATAGCAAGGCCGCCCGAAAGGCAACAGGACAAATTGGTTGGACGCTGCGTCGGAACCGCCAGATCGGCGCGTCAGCGGTTCGCTCTTACGGGTGCCGGGCCGTCCGCTGGACGCCCCGCCGCTTTCAGCGGTTCGCCCCCGGAACCCACAGCACGTCGGCACGACCGTCGTCATTGGCGATGCGGCTGGCCTGAAAGAACCAGTCGGACAGGCGGTTGACGTATTTCAGCGCCGCGGGGTTCACGTCCTCATGCGCGGCCAGCGCCACGCACAGCCGTTCGGCCCGCCGCGACACGGTGCGGCACAGGTGCAGATGCGCCGACAAAGCCGATCCGCCCGGCAGGACGAAGCTGCGCAAAGGCTCGACTGCCTGCGTCATCACGTCGATCTCCGACTCCAGTCGGTCGACCTGCGTGTCGGTCATGCGCAGCGGGGTGTATCCCGCGTCCGCATCGCTCGCCATGTCGGGGCGGCACAGGTCGGCGCCCAGATCGAACAGGTCGTTCTGGATCATCGCCAGCTGCGCGTCGATGGCGCCGGTTGCGTGCAGCCGGGCCAGACCGACGGTCGCATTGACCTCGTCCACCGTGCCGTAGGCGTTCACGCGGTCGTCGAATTTCGGCACGCGGGTGCCGTTGCCGAGGGCGGTCTGCCCTGCATCACCGCTGCGGGTATAGATCTTGTTCAGCACGACCATGTCTCAAAGCCCCCGGATATAGACGAACAGCAGGATCATCGCGACGGCCGCGGCCTGCAGACCGATGCGCCAGCGCATGATCTTGTTGGCGTTCTTGCGGTTGAACTCGCCGCCCTTGCCAAAGGTGCCGATGCCCAGGAGCAGCACCGCAAGCACCGCCAGACAGGACAGTGCGACAAGGAGGAAAAGGGGATCGTCGGCCATCATACGCTCCGCAGGTTGATGGCCCGACATATCAGAGGAGGGGGCGAACGCCAGCCCCGCGCCACCCCTGCGTCAGTTGCGCGCGATCAGCGCATCCTGCGCCCATGTGGGCAGCAACCGGCGCATGGCCGCAGCAATGTAGGTCGGCGTGGTGATGTAGTAGCGCGCCTTGGGGCGCGGGTGTTCCAGCGCATGCCGCAGCTTGGCCGTCACGGCGCTGGCGGGCAGCTGAAACTTGTCGTCGCCGCCGTGATACAGCCGGTCGGTCAGTGCGACATATTGCGCCGCCCGGGCCGAGGCGGCGGGGTCGATCCACCGTTCGAAATGGGGAATCGCATTCTCTCGGATGCGGGACGCGATGGGGCCGGGTTCCAGCAGGATCACCTTGATGGCTGTGTCGCGCATCTCCAGCCGCAGCACGTCGGTCAGCCCCTCCAGCGCGAATTTCGTGGCGACATAGGCACCGCGCCAGCGGTAGCCGACCAGCCCCAGCACGGACGAACAGTTCACGATGCGGCCATGTCCCTGCGCGCGCATGACGGGGATCACCTGCCGCGTCAGGTCGTGCACGCCGAACAGATTGGTCTGAAAGATCGCCTCGAGTGCTGCGCGCGGCAGATCCTCGACCGCGCCGGGGCAGGCGAAGGCACCATTGTTGTAAAGCGCATCGAGTGTGCCGCCCGTGGCGGCCAGCAC
Source organism: Loktanella fryxellensis (assembly GCF_900110065.1). Classification (GTDB taxonomy): domain Bacteria; phylum Pseudomonadota; class Alphaproteobacteria; order Rhodobacterales; family Rhodobacteraceae; genus Loktanella; species Loktanella fryxellensis. The sequence goes on from NZ_FOCI01000026.1 coordinate 32,381, forward strand.
ATGTGCGAGGCCTGCGGTGATGCTGTCGGGATCGGCATAGTCGATCAACGGGCTGTCGAAGCCAGCCGCGATCAGGCGGTCGGAGTCCGCCTGCCGGCGGCAGGACGCGAACACGCGCCAGCCCGCGTCGCGCAGGCCGTGGGCGGCATCAAGGCCTATGCCGGACGAGCAGCCGGTGATGAGGACGGTCTTCATGCCGCGTCAGTGCCGCAGGGCGCGCTGGGGCGCAAGGGTCACGGCGTCAGCAGGCGTTCCGCGATCCAGCCGGTCTGGCCGGTGGCCGGGATCTGGACCTGCACCCAACCGCTGTCGTCGCTGGCGATGATCTCGGCCTGCGTGCCCTGCGGCAGCGTGTCGATGACGGCGAACGACGTATCCGGCCCCTCGCGCATGTTCACGGCACGGCCCGCGACCGCGCGCAGCGCAGACAGGCTGGCCGTCGCAGGTGCACCCGGGGCGGGTGCCGCGAGAGAGGTGAAGGCAGGTGCGATACCTGCCACGCCATCGATTGTGCCGTCAAAAACGGGCGCTGTGTCGAGGGCCACCGCCTCGGCCGTGACCGTCTCGGGGGCAGGTGCTTCGACAGCGATGGCCGGGGCCGCATCTGCCACGACCGGCTCCGGCGTCGCGGGGGCATCCACGGGCGCCGGTGTCGCATTCACGACCGGCGGTGCCTCTGGCTCTGCCACGGCCTGCCGCACCTCCGGCTCGAACGCGGCGCCGCCCGACAGGACGTAGAATGTCGCGCCCAGAATAGCGAAGGTGCCGATGATGAACTTGAGCAACGAGAGCCTCTGGCGCTGAGCGGTGACGTGACAGTCCTGCACCATACCGCGATTCGCGACCCGCCGCCCGCGAAATCTGCCATGGCCGGGCGGCACCCCGCGCCGCTTTACGTCGCAGCGACGCTTCGCTAAGGCTGCGGCCATGACCGACGAGATCACCGACATTCCCAATCCGAACGATGTGACGGAAACGCTGCGCCACGCCATCGGCGAGCGTTACCTGACCTATGCGCTGTCCACGATCATGAACCGCGCGTTGCCCGACGCCCGCGACGGTCTGAAACCCGTGCACCGCCGAATCCTGTATGCGATGCGGGAGTTGCGGCTGGCGTCCAACGGCGGATTCCGCAAGTCGGCCAAGATCAGCGGCGACGTGATGGGCAACTATCACCCGCACGGCGATTCCGCGATCTACGACGCGATGGCGCGGCTGGCGCAGGATTTCAACGTCCGCTATCCGCTGGTGGACGGGCAGGGGAACTTCGGCAACATCGACGGCGACAACCCCGCCGCCGCCCGCTACACCGAAGCCCGCATGACCGCCGCCGCCGAGGCGCTGATGGAAGGGCTGGCCGAGGACGCGGTCGATTTCCGCCCCAACTACGACGGCACGCTGGAGGAACCCGTGGTGTTCCCCGCGGCGTTCCCGAACCTGCTGGCCAACGGCAGCAGCGGGATCGCGGTCGGCATGGCGACCAACATCCCGCCGCACAACATGCACGAGCTGATCGACGCCTGCCTGCATCTGATCAAGTCCCCCGGCGCCGCCGACGACACCCTGATGCAGTTCATCCCCGGCCCCGATTTTCCCACCGGCGGCGTGATCGTCGAAAAGCCTGACGCCATCGCCGAGGCGTATCGCACCGGGCGCGGCAGCATCCGCCTGCGCGCGCGCTACGAGGTCGAGGATCTGGGGCGCGGACTGTGGCAGGTCGTCGTGACAGAGATCCCGTTCCAGGTGCCGAAATCACGCCTGATCGAAAAGCTGGCCGAGATCGTGCAGACCAAGAAGGTGCCGCTGCTGGCCGACGTGCGCGACGAATCCGCCGATGACGTGCGCATCGTGCTGGAACCGCGCGCGCGGACCGTGGACCCGGACGTGATGATGGGGATGCTGTTCCGCAATTCGGATCTGGAAATCCGGTTCGGCCTGAACCTGAACGTGCTGATCGACGGGCTGGTGCCCAAGGTCTGCAGCGTCAAGGAGGTGCTGCGCGCCTTCCTCGACCACCGCCGCGACGTGCTGCAGCGCCGCTCGCGCTTCCGGCTGGCCAAGATCGACCACCGCCTCGAGGTCCTGAGCGGCTTCATCATCGCGTACCTGAACCTCGACCGGGTGATCGACATCATCCGCTACGACGACGACCCCAAGCGGGCGCTGATGGCCGAGGACTGGGGCAAGCCCCACGTCCGTGCGGCGTCGGAGGCTGATTACGTACCGCCCGTGCCCGCCGCCGACGAGACGGATGCGGGCCTCACAGAGGTGCAGGTCGAAGCGATTCTCAACATGCGCCTGCGCAGCTTGCGGCGGCTGGAGGAGATGGAGCTGATCGCCGAGCGTGATGCGCTGATGCTGGAACGCGCGGGCCTCGACGATCTGCTGGCCGACGACGGCAGCCAGTGGAAGCGCATCGCGGAACAGCTGCGCGAGACGCGCAAGCAGTTCGGCAAGGACAGCCCCGGTGGCGCGCGCCGCACGACATTCGCCGAAGCGGGCGAGGTGGCCGACGTGCCGCTGGAGGCGATGATCGCGCGCGAGCCGATCACGGTCGTCTGTTCGCAGATGGGCTGGATCAGGGCGATGACCGGGCATGTGCCGCTGGACCGCGACCTGAAGTTCAAGGACGGCGACGCGCCCCGCTTCGCGTTCCACGCGGAGACGACCGACAAGCTGCTGGTCTTCGGGTCGAACGGGCGATTCTACACGCTGCAGGCCAGCACGCTGCCCGGCGGGCGCGGCATGGGCGAACCCCTGCGCCTGATGATCGACCTGCCGAACGAGGCGCAGATCGTCGACATCCTGATCCACCGCCCCGGCGGTCGCCTGCTGGTCGCCAGCAGCGACGGCGACGGGTTCGTGGTCCCCGAGGACGAGGCGATCGCCCAGACCCGCGCGGGCCGTCAGGTGCTGAACGTCAAGGACTGCGTGGCACAGGTCGTGCGTCGCGTCACCGGCGATCATGTGGCCGTGGTCAGCGAAAACGGGCGTTTTCTGGTGTTCGCGCTGGATGAATTGCCGGAAATGGGCCGCGGCAAGGGCGTGCGGTTGCAGAAATACCGCAAGGTGCTGGGCGGGCAGGGGATGCTGGAACTGGACGGCGGTCTGGGCGACGTCACGACATTCGCGTGGGCGCAGGGCCTGTCGTGGACGATGGGCGGCGGCAAGACGCGGACGGAGCCGGACCTGACTGAATGGAAGGCCGCGCGCGGCGGCGTGGGCAAACGGGCGCCGCACGGTTTTCCGAAAACCAACCGCTTCGACTGAAGCGGCGGCCCCAACTCTGCGGTTGATTTCCCCCCCATAAGCCCATACATCGCCCGCGATACGCGCTCGGGGCCGCACGGCCCTGCATTCACAAGGGGGCCATCATGGCTAAGGCAAAGTTCGAACGCAACAAACCGCACGTGAACATCGGGACCATCGGTCACGTGGACCACGGCAAGACGACGCTGACGGCGGCGATCACCAAGTACTTCGGTGAATTCCGCGCCTACGACCAGATCGACGGCGCCCCCGAAGAGAAGGCCCGCGGCATCACGATATCGACCGCGCACGTCGAGTACGAGTCCGAGGCCCGTCACTACGCCCACGTCGACTGCCCCGGCCACGCCGACTACGTCAAGAACATGATCACCGGTGCCGCCCAGATGGACGGCGCGATCCTGGTCGTGAACGCCGCCGACGGCCCGATGCCGCAGACGCGCGAGCACATCCTGCTGGGCCGCCAGGTGGGCATCCCCTACATGGTCGTCTACATGAACAAGGTCGATCAGGTCGACGACGAGGAACTGCTCGAGCT
>NZ_FOCI01000010.1 GCF_900110065.1 Loktanella fryxellensis
CGCCCGCGCCTGCGCCCCTCATGCCTGCCTCTTTAATGACTGTCACGGGGCACCTCGCGTCCACGGCAGCCCTTGAGGATGCCGAAGTCGGCCCCGGTATCGGCCCCCTCGACCATGTCCACGAAGAGCTTGGAATAGCCGCTGGCGAACATCGGTGCCGCCGGCTGCCATGCGGCCAGACGGGCGGCCAGTTCGGCGTCACTGATGTCCAGATGGATGCGCCGGGCGGCCACGTCGAGTTCGATCATGTCGCCGGTGCGCACCACGGCCAGCGGTCCGCCCGCCGCCGCCTCCGGCGCGGTATGCAGCACGACGGTGCCATAGGCGGTGCCGGACATGCGCGCGTCGCTGATGCGGACCATGTCGGTGATCCCGCGGCGCAGCACCTTGGGCGGCAGGCCCATGTTGCCGACCTCGCTCATCCCCGGATAGCCCTTGGGGCCGCAGTTCTTCAGCACCATCACGCAGGTCTCGTCGATGTCGAGGTCCTCGTCCTCGATCCGCGCCTTGTAGTCGTCGATGTCCTCGAACACGACGGCGCGGCCGCGGTGCGTCATCAGGTGCGGACTGGCGGCGGAGGGTTTGAGCACCGCGCCGTTGGGTGCCAGATTGCCGCGCAGCACGGCGATGCCGCCGGAGGCTGCCAGCGCGCGTTCCACCGGCAGGATCACGTCGTCGTTCCAGTTCTGCGCGCCCGCGACCTCCGCGCCGATGGTGGTCCCCGACACGGTCAGCGCATCGTCGTGCAGCAGGCCCGCGTCGGACAGGCGTTTCAGCACCACGGGCAGGCCGCCGGCGTAGAAGAACTCCTCCATCAGGTACTTGCCCGACGGCATCAGGTTGACGATCGTCGGCACGTCGCGCCCGCAGCGGTCCCAGTCGTCCAGCGTCAGATCGACGCCGACCCGGCCCGCCAGCGCCAGCAGGTGGATGACCGCGTTCGTGGACCCGCCGATGGCGCCGTTGCAGCGGATCGCGTTCTCGAACGCCTGTTTGGTCATGATGTCGGACGGCTTCAGGTCGTCCTTGACCATCTGCACGATGCGACGACCTGTCATCTGCGCCATGACCCGGCGGCGGCTGTCGACGCCCGGGATCGCGGCGTTGCCGGACAGCGCCATGCCCAGCGCCTCGGCCATGCTGGCCATGGTGCTGGCGGTGCCCATCGTGTTGCAGGTGCCCGACGACCGGCTCATCGCCTGTTCGGCGGCGAGGAACTCGGCCTTGTCCATCTTGCCCGCCTTGATGTCCTCGCTCATCTGCCACAGCGCCGTGCCAGACCCCATGCGCTCGCCCTTGAACCAGCCGTTCAGCATCGGCCCGCCGGTGACGACGATGGACGGGATGTCGGTCGAGGCGGCCCCCATCATCAGGCTGGGTGTGGTCTTGTCGCAGCCGACCAGCAGCACGGCACCGTCGATGGGCTGGGCGCGCATCACCTCCTCGACCGCCATGGCGGCAAGGTTGCGGTACATCATCGCGGTGGGGCGGAACGTGTTTTCGGAGGCGCTGAACACCGGCACCTCGACGGGGAAACCGCCCGCCTCCCACACGCCGGCCTTCACCTTTTCCGCAAGCTCGCGCAGGTGCCCGTTGCAGGGCGTCAGGTCGGACCAGGTGTTCAGGATGCCGATGACGGGGCGCCCGTCGAACAGATCGTCCGGATAGCCCTGATTCTTCAGCCACCCCCGGTGATAGATGTTGTCGCGGCTCGTGCCGCCATACCACTCCTGAGACCGCAAAACACGGGGCCAAACAGCTGGGGTGAACGGCATGGTGATCCTCCTCGGATGGACGGCGACAGGCAGGGGCCCCGCGACGTGCGATCTATGGCCAGAGGGCCAGACAGGAGCAAGCGGTCGACGCGCCCCTCAGTGACTGTCCTTGAAGGCGGCCTGTGCCGCTGGTGTCGCCTCGGTCTGATGCTGCGACACCCAATCGTCGAAGGCCATGCCGTAGAACGCTTCGCGCCCTTCCGCTTTTGTCATCGGGATGCCGCGCGCCTCGGCGGCTTCCTGATACCAGCGGGACAGGCAGTTGCGGCAGAAACCGGCCAAGTTCATCAGGTCGATGTTCTGCACATCCGCCCTGTCCTGCATCAGGTGCTGCTGCAACCTGCGAAAGGCCGCCGCCTCGAGTTCCGTGCGTGTCGCGTCGTCCATCGTGTCACTCCTTCAAAGGGCGCTGTCGGCCAGCACCTGCGCCAGCAGCGGGGCCAGCCGCGCGGCCCACAGCGCCTGTCCTGCCGCGTCCGCGATCAGATCCTGCCGCACCTCGATCAGCAGGTTGGGGCGACCGTGCTGCAGGGCATGACGGTCGATGCTGTCGCCGGGCAGGTGCCCAGAATAGGGCTGGTTGTCGCCGGTCGTCCACCCCTGCGCCCGCGCCAGCGCAATGAAGGGTCGCGCCAAGCGGTCGTCGGCGGCATAGAGGACCGCCACGTCCCACGGACGGGGGGCGCGTCCCCGCAGTTGCGGGGTAAAGCTGTGGACGGCGCAGATCGCCGTATCGTCGCGCCGCGCCGCCATCCGGGCCACCGCGTCGTGATAGGGCCGGTGCAGGCGGTCCAGTCGCCGTGTCAGGTCGGCGGCATCGGCGCGGGCATTGGCGGGAATGACCGTGCCGTCATAGAGCTTCATCAGCAGCGTCGGGTCCTGTTCGCCGCGATTCGGATCGATCACCAGCCGCGAGAAGCGCGAGGCGACGACGGTGGCGCCCAGCGCCGCACCCAGCCCGAGTGCCACGCCCTCTGCCCCGATGTCATGGGCGATGTGGCGCTGCATCTCTGCCGCAGGCAGGCCCAGATCGCCGCCGTTCACCCAGTCCGGCACGATGTTGGTCGCGTGATCGCAGGTGATCAGCCAGCGTGACGGGCGCGGTGTGTCGATGATTTGATAGGCGTTTTCTGGCATGCGATCCGTCATTCTGTCGTCACCGCATTTAGGCATGTTGTGACGCGAAGTGAATTGCGCAATAAGGCTGCGACGGCGACGTTACCGCTAACATCGCGTGTCCAAAGCTGAAACAGGGACCCTTTTCCGATGAAACGCAACCGCAACGTCAAGATCGTCGCAACCCTTGGCCCGGCGTCGAACAGCTACGAGATGATCCGCAAGCTGCACGAGGCAGGCGCGGATGTGTTCCGCCTCAACATGTCCCACGGCAGCCACGACGAGATCCGCGTGCGCCACCATATGATCCGTCAGGTGGAAGAGGACCTCGGCAGCCCCATCGGCATCCTCGCCGACCTGCAGGGCCCGAAGCTGCGAGTCGGTGTGTTCGCCAACGGCGAGGAGGAATTGGTCGTGGGCGCGTCCTTCCGCCTCGATCTGGCGGATGTGCCGGGCGACGTGACCCGCGTGACCCTGCCGCACAAAGAGATCTTCGACGCGCTGGAGCCCGGCGCGCACCTGCTGGTGAACGACGGCAAGATCAAGCTGCGCGTCAAGGATTGTGGTGCGGACTTCGCCAACTGCGACGTGTTGGTGGGTGGCACGATTTCCAACCGCAAGGGCGTGAACGTGCCAGACGTGGTGCTGCCGCTGGCGGCGCTGTCTGACAAGGACCGCAAGGATCTGGAATTCGTGTGCGAGCTGGGCGTGGACTGGCTGGCGCTGTCCTTCGTCCAGCGCGCCGCCGACGTGGAAGAGGCGCGCGATCTGTGCCGTGGCCGCGCCGCGATCCTGTCCAAGATCGAGAAACCGAATGCCGTCAAGGTATTCGATGAGATCCTCGCGGTCAGCGACGGCATCATGGTCGCGCGCGGCGATCTGGGCGTCGAACTGCCGGTGCAGAACGTGCCCCCGATCCAGAAGCGGCTGGTGCGCAAATGCCGCGCCGCGGCCAAGCCGGTGATCGTGGCGACCCAGATGCTGGAATCGATGATCACCTCGCCCATGCCGACCCGTGCGGAAGTGTCCGACGTGGCGACCGCGATCTACGAGGGCGCGGACGCCATCATGTTGTCCGCCGAATCCGCCGCAGGGTCGTTCCCGATCGAGGCGGTCCAGACCATGGACAACGTCGCGGTGGAGGTCGAATCGGACCCCACCTATACCGAGATCATCGAAAGCAGCCGCAAGGTCGTGCGCGAATCCGTCGCCGACGGCATCGTGGCCGCCGCCCGCGAAATCGCCGAGACGGCCAACATCAAGGCCATCGTCTGCTTTTCCCAGCGTGGCAGGACGGCCCTGCTGGTGTCGCGCGAACGGCCCCGCGTGCCGATCCTCGCCCTGACGAACGAGGTTGATACCGCCCGCCGCCTGTCGCTGACCTGGGGAACGAACTGCGTGATGACCGGGCCGGTGGACCGGTTCAAGGATGCGGTGATCGGGGCCGTGCGTGCCGCAAAGGCGCAGGGCATGGCCGGCGAGGATGATCTGATCGTCGTGACCGCCGGCGTGCCGTTCAACACGCCGGGGTCCACCAACATCCTGCGCGTCGCCCCCTGTTCGGAACGATTGATCCACGCCGCCGCGTCGGAGTAGTCTGACCCTCATCACCGATGGCGAGGCGCCCACATGGATACGGATCTGATCTTTGTCGTGGGCGTCTTCATCGCGGTGCTGGCGGTGCCCGCGATCATCAGTGCCTTCATGGATGGTCGCGTCCCGCGCGCGCCTGCGCTGACGGTGGTCATCGCCGCGCTGATGATCGGCTATGCGGTGCGGGAACGTCCCATGACCTATACGGTCGAGGGCATTCCCGATGCGGTCCTGCGGGTCATCGCGACCTACATCCGCTGACCGCTTGTCTTTCCCACGGGCTGCGCCTATACGGCGCGCTCAACCCCCGCGCGTCCGGCCGAGATGGCATGCCGAGTCGCGCGTTTACCGCTACCCCAGAGGAGACGGAAATGCCGAAGATGAAGACGAAATCGAGCTGCAAAAAGCGGTTCTCCATGACGGCCTCCGGCCGGATCAAGGCAGGCCAGGCCGGCAAGCGGCACGGCATGATCAAGCGTACGACCAAGTTCATCCGCGATGCGCGTGGCACGACTTTGCTGTCAAAGGCTGATGAGAAGATCATCAAGCCGATGATGCCCTACGCTCGTTAAGGAGAATACGACATGCGCGTTAAAGGTGGTACCGTCACTCACCGTCGGCACAAGAAGGTTCTTGATGCCGCAAAAGGTTACTTCGACCGTCGCTCCAAGACGTTCAAGGTTGCCAAGCAGGCCGTCGACAAGGCCAACCAGTATGCGACCCGCGACCGGCACGTCCGTCGCCGGAACTTCCGCAGCCTGTGGATCCAGCGGATCAACGCCGGTGTGCGTTCCGTCGACGAGGCGATGACCTATTCCCGTTTCATCAACGGTCTGGCGCTGGCCGGGATCGAGGTGGACCGCAAGGTTCTGGCCGATCTGGCCGTGCACGAGCCCGACGCATTCGCGGCGATCGTGAACAAGGCGAAGGCCGCCCTGCCGGCCTGAACCTGATGCATCGCAGCACTGAAAGAGCCGCTCCGAAAGGGGCGGCTTTTTTCATGGGTGATTCGAAACTTTTCATCCAGATTTATGAGGTGTGCGGAAGATCAAGTGGAGAATTGACACCTAGGATGGGAAACGAGCGGGTTTCCATACTTTTTCCAAACCGGAAACAGTAACTAACCCACTTGTATTGCGATGTTTTCAACTCCGGCGGCAAGTCCGCGGCAATGCGCGTCAAAGTTGTCTGTAGACTCGTCGGCTCGCCTGTGTAGCAGACTGAAAATGCGCCCGTGTATTGGGTCGCATTTAAACAGGAGCTGGTTATGGCAAACTATGAGCTGTCGGTGCGTCCCTATGATGGAACGTTTGCGTCGTTGAACCTCGGGGGGTTGATCAACCAGAGTGTGCTGAACGGGATCAGGCCGTCGACGGGTGCTACAATCACCGACGACGACGGCATCCTCGGACCCGACGGCACGGCGACGTTTCGGCTTAACGATACCGACCCCCCGGAAGCGGTGACCTATATCGGGTCAGGCACCGTGTCGCTGGTCGGTGCGCTCGGGATCAGACTGTTTCCGCGCGACATCACCATCTTTCAGGCGGGGGACCAGATTTATTTCTATCTGCCGGAAGGCTTGCCGCCCCTGTCGACCGTCACCCTGTCGATCGAAATCGATCCGGACCGCACGCTGACGCTGCCGGGACTCGTGCCGTGTTTCGCGGGCGGCACGCGAATCCTGACCCGGCGCGGCAATATCCGGGTCGAGGATGTGCAGCCGGGCGATGCGGTCATCGACACGTCAGGTGCATCGCACGACGTGGTGTGGACCGGCAGCCGGCACATCAATCTGCACACGCTGTGCGAAGACAACTATCGCAAGCTGGTGCCGGTGCGGATCAGGGCCTCTCTGTTGCCGGACCATACGGCGGCGGACGATCTGGTCGTCTCGCAGCAGCACCGCATCTGCATCGCGCATCCGCTGACCGAAATGCTCTTCGGCATCGGGCCGTGCTTCGTTCCGGCCGTCGCGCTGATCGGCAAGCTGGCGGAACTGGCCACGGACATGACCGAGGTGACCTATCACCACATCATGTGCGCCAACCACGTTACCTTGCGCGCGAACGGGATACCGGCAGAAAGCCTGTTTCTGGGCGATATGCTGCGCGACGGCCTGCGTCCGGCGTTGCAGGACGAGCTGCGGCTGGTCTTTCCGCAGTTCGACAAGCTGGCCGGGGATCGGCGGCACGTCACGGCGCTGCCGACCCTCAAGACCTATGAGGCTGATCTGCTGGCCCGCATGGTCGCGCGATCCAGACGGCGCACCATCGCGCCCGCGGCCGGGTCCCGGCCCGCCTTGACGCCGGCCTTCGACTGAAGCCGGGCGGGGGGTGATGGGCGGTCCCGCCGGCACCCCCCGCTTGCGCCCAAGGGCGTCAGGCGCTAGCACCGTCGCGACCACGAGGGGACCGCGATGGACGATCTGAAGTCGAAATACCTGGGCCTGATTTCCGGTGCCTCCGACGAGGCGACGCTGGAGGATCTGCGCGTGCAGGCCCTTGGCAAGAAGGGCGAGATCAGCGCGCAGATGCGCGAGCTCGGCCGCATGTCGCCGGAAGAGCGTCAGACGGCGGGCCCCGCCCTGAACGCGCTGAAGGACGAGATCAACTCGGCGCTGATCGCCAAGAAGACGGCGCTTGGCGACGCGGCACTGGACGAGCGGTTGCGTAGCGAATGGCTGGACGTGACCCTGCCGGGGCGCACCCGCCGTCAGGGCACCATCCACCCGATCAGCCAGGTGACGGAAGAGGTCAGCGCGATCTTTGCCGACATGGGGTTCAGCGTCGCCGAAGGACCGCAGGTCGAAAGCGACTGGTACAACTTCGACGCCCTGAACATCCCCGGCCACCACCCGGCGCGGGCCGAGATGGACACCTTCTACATGGCGCGGGCCGCTGGCGACGACCGCCCGCCCGCCGTGCTGCGCACCCACACCAGCCCCGTGCAGATCCGCAGCATGGAGGCGCAGGGTGCACCGATCCGCGTGATCTGTCCGGGCCGCGTCTATCGCGCCGACTACGATCAGACCCATACGCCGATGTTCCACCAGATCGAAGGCCTCGCCATCGACAAGGCGATCAGCATGGCGAACCTGAAATGGGTGCTGGAAGAGTTCGTGAAGAGCTATTTCGAGGTCGATACCGTCGACATCCGCTTCCGCGCCTCGCACTTTCCGTTCACCGAGCCGTCGGCCGAGGTCGATATCCGCTGTTCCTGGGAAGGCGGCACGCTGAAGGTCGGTGAAGGCGACGACTGGCTGGAAATCCTCGGCTCCGGCATGGTCCACCCAAAGGTGCTGCAGGCCGCAAGGATCGACCCGACCCAGTGGCAGGGGTTCGCCTTCGGCATGGGCATCGACCGCATCGCGATGCTGAAATACGGCATCCCCGACCTGCGCGCCTTCTTCGACAGCGACCTGCGCTGGCTGCGCCACTACGGCTTTGCCGCACTGGACGTGCCGACGCTGCATGCGGGCCTCAGCCGATGAGCGATCCAAAGGACGACGACTACGACGCGATCGTGGACCTCAACGACCTGTATCCGGGTGCTGGCACCTTTCGCTTTGGCACGACCAAGGCGGAGTGTCAGGCGCAGATCGAACTGGTGCGCAAGGGACTTAAATCCGCCAACTGCGCCCCTTACCGCGAGTTGAAGGACGATCCTGACGCCATGCCCGTGGTCGGGCGCTGCGACATCGCGGCCAACTGGGGCGGCTCGCCCGCCCTTGTCGTGCGCACGGTGCGGGTGGAACACATCCGCTTCTGCGACGTGACCGAAGAGATGGCCGAGGCCGAAAGCAGCACCTACACGCTGCAGGGCTGGCAGACCTCGAAGGAAGCGTTCTTCAAGCGCAACGGCGGCTGGTCGCACGACATGCCGCTGGTGTTCGAGTTCTTCGAGCTGGTCGAGGATCTGGATGGCAGAAGCCTCTAGTCGCTACTGCGCGAGGATGTTCACGTCGAACCCGCCCGCGCTGACCGTCAGGCGGGCGAACGCGCCGCCCCGGTATTCCGCCTGCATCGCCAGAGACTTGAAGTTGAAGGGCGACAGGTGCCCTTTTCCAAGCACCACGCGATAGGAAATGTCGCAGGTCACGGTGCCGCCCGCATCGGCCATCGCGGTCGTCGCAATCTGCGCCACGCGGCGTCCGTCATAGAGCGCCATGGGATTGGGGCAGGTCGTCCCGTTCGCAAGCTGGCCGAACACCTCTGGCGGGGTAAGGGTGCCAGCCGGCACTGCGGTGGCCACCGACAGGTCGGTCATGTCGTCCGCAGGCATCACCGTCACGGTGGTCACGGTGCCGCCTGTTCGCGCATAGGCGATGTCGCGGGTCTTGGATCCCCGGTTGGCCCCCTGATAGCCGACCGTGTCGCCGCTGGCGGTCGCTGCCGCCTGAAACGTGCCGTCGGCCACGCCCAGCGGGGTGTTGTCCAGCGTGGACAGCAGGCTTGCGTTCGCACCCGACCCGGCAAAGGCGAGCGTGCCGATCTGCCGGTCGCCCAGCGTCAGGGCAAAGCTGCGGTCCTGTGCCTGTGCTGCGTTTGTCAGCAAGGTCAGGGCGATCGTCAAGGGCAGGCGGGTCATCATGGGGCCATCCAACGGCAAAGGGTTGCCACCTCCTACGCGTAGTCGTGGCGTTAGGCGATGACGGAGTGCGAGGCATCGGCTGTCATCCGCTAATCGAAGTGCAGCAGCGCCAGCACCCACAGGGTCAGCACACCGCCCGCTGCCAGCACATAGATCCCGTTCCATCCCAGTCCCGCGCGCAGCGGCGACACGCCGCCCAGTTTCGCCGCCAGCAGCACCGACGCGGTATAGGGCGATGTGGCCCCGCTCAACGCCCAGCCGCTGGTGATGGCGATGACCATGGCGGTGGGCGGGATGCCCATCGCGGCGGGCGTCGGCAGCAGCGGCACGAGCAGCGACACCGCGAGGATCGGGTTCATCCCGAGTTGCCCGGTCAGCGGGATCGCCCAGATCAGCGCCGTCAGGATCACCCAGGGCGGCACGCCCGCGAAATCCAGACCCTGCGCCTGCGCCAGCGGCACCAGCAGCACCGCGCCCAGACTGCCGATGAACCCCGCCATGAATAGCAGCACCAACTCCTCCCGGTAACCTGTCAGGTCGCGGGTGACGAAGCCGTGGACGCGGCTGCGGACATGGGCCGCACGCGTCAGGCCAGTCGGCGGGTCCTGCCGGGCCACCCAAATCAGCGCGATCAGCGGCACCAGTGCCATGACCGACCCGATGACCGTGACGCCGCCCGCCAGATGCACGACCCCCACGCTGGCCATGACCAGCGCCAACAGCAGCAGCAGCGGGCGCAGGCGCACCAGCCAGCTTTCCGTCGGACGGCGAGGCGGCTGGATCACCCGTGTCTTGTAGAGGGAATCCAGCGCCCACCCCACCACCAGCATCGCCAGCGCCGCAGCGATGCCGGGCAGGGCGGCTGCGACCCAGCTCGACCCTTCGACCACGGACAGGCCGATGATCATGGAAAATCCTAGCGGCGACCAGCACAGGGTCGATGCGAACCCGCGCTGGATCGCGATCATCATGCGCCGGGTGCGCTGCCTGCGGATGTCGGCGTCGGGTTCCTGCGCGTTGCTTTCGGTGGCCAGCGTGCCAAGGAGCGAGATGGCACCATAGATCAGGATCAGCCCGAACAGGTGCCCACCCAGCGTCAGCGCGGTATAGCGCAGGCCGGGCCGTTGACGCGCGAGGAACCGCCCGCAGGCCAAGATGCCGGGAGCCGTCATTGCCGCAGTCCGCATCGCGGCCATCGCGGTGAACAGCGCCATGACCAGTGCGCCGCGCTGCATCGCAATCAGCGTGACGTCGGCCCAGTCGCCGCGCGTGGCCGCCGCCCAGATCACCAGCGCAAGCCCGATGGCGACAAAGGCCAACCGCGCCGCGCGCACCCGCACCGCCAGTGCGGCCACGGCGAACGTCGCAAGCCAGGCCGCAGCGATGCCGAAGGGTGCAGCGCCCGTCCATTCCGACAGCACCATCAGTGCGACGACGCCCGCGGGCAGAATACCCACGCGGGCGAAACCGTCAGAGGGAGTGGGGGAGATCATCCTGCCTTGTTTGTCCGCAAGCGGGGCATTGTCAACGCAGCGGGCGATGTCGCGGGGATCAGTTCAGATCCTTGGTGAAATAGACCCGGTCGAAGCCATCTTCATGACGCCGCGCGACCGCCATATAGCCGAGCCGGGAATAGAGCGATACGTTCGCTGCCATGGCCGCGTTGGTATGGAGGTGCACTGAATCCAGACCCTTCAGGCGTGCGGCATCTTCACAGAATGCAATCAGACGGCGACCCAGCCCACGACCGGCGGCGTCGGGCCGGACGGCGACGGTGTCCAGATCCATCCGGAGGCTGGCGGTGCGAAAGACAATATAGCCCAGCACCGCGTCGTCCGCATCCGTCGCGACGAAAACCTCGCCCGCCGCGATCTGCGCGGCGATATCGGCCGTCATCGGCGCAGGTTTACGGCCGATCAGCGGGATGTAGGGGCTAAAGGCGCGCGCAGCGCAGTTTTCGAGCTGCGGCAGATCCAAAGCCGTCGCTGGCCTGATCGCCTTGTGGGTCATGTCCGTCATGTCGTTCAGACCGCTTGCGGATGACGCCCGCGCTGCGGCGTCCATCCTGCTGATCTCTTGGTCGGGCTGAGAGGATTCGAACCTCCGACCCCCTGCTCCCGAAGCAGGTGCGCTACCAGGCTGCGCTACAGCCCGACCGTGCTGCCTCGTAACCCCACGGTCCGCGTTTGACAAGGGGGTACGCAGGGCCGTCAATCCGCATCCGGCCGCCGCAGCGGTGCCCCGCGTCCGGGCAGGCCGCGCATCTGCGGACGTGTCGTCGTGAGGCGCTGCATCCGGGTCTGCTCTTGCGCCACGGCCGCGTCCAGTTCGGCGGGGCGGGGGCGCAGGGACGTGCCCGTTTCGAACCGCGACCGGGTGCGCAGGACGGGCGTGCCGCTGGTCGTGGACCGGCTTTCGCGCAACACGATGTACAGGCCCGATGCGATGATGACCGCGGCACCCAGCACGGTGGCCCCATCCGGCGTCTCGTCGAAGAACAGCATGCCGTAGGCCGTCGCCCACAGGATCTGACTGTATTGCATGGGGGCGACGATGACCGCTTCACCGGCCTTGTAGGCCGCGATGATGACCAGTCCCGCGACGAATGCGAAGGCCGAGATGACCGCAAGCATCCCCAGATGGGCCAGCGGCATCGGCTGATAGACCGTGCCAAGCAGCGCGCCCATCACCAGAAAGTTGCCGACCATGGGATAAAGCATCAGGACCATCGGCCGCTCCTCGGCCCCGATCTTGCGCACGATGATCGAAGTCAGCGAACCGCCGACGGCTGCGGCCAGGGCTGCAGCGTGCCCCAGTTCCAGTTGCGTGCTGCCGGGGCGCAACACGATCATGACGCCTGCAAGGCCGACCAGCACGGCCAGACCCCGGCGCAGGTGGATCTTTTCCCCCAGGATCGGCACCGCAAGCAGGGTGATGAGCAACGGCGACGCGAACAGGATCGCATAGACCTGCGCCAGCGGCAGCACGCTGAAGGCGTAGAAGGCGGTGAACCCGGTGATGACCGCCGCCACGGTGCGCGTCAGCATCCACCACGGGTGGCGCGGCTTCAGCGTGCCGGGGGTCGCGTCGCGCATCAGCGACAGGGTCGCCAGCGGGAACGACAGCAGGACGGAAAAGAACACGATCTGGATGGGCGAATAGCTGCTGCCCAGCACCTTGATGAACACGTCATGGGTGGCGAACACGCCGAAGGCCAGCAGGGCCAGCAATGCGCCACGGGCGTTGGATGACATGGGTGTTCCTCTCGGCTCCGGTGCCTCTGGCGTGGCCCCTGACCGGCATAGGGTCAAGGGCCGTTGCTGATCGCGGCGGCAGACCGCCGGGGGTCAGAGGCTGGCGTCGAGGGCGGCGAGGATCGCGTCGCCCATCTGGGTGGTGCTGATGGGGGAGCCACCCTCCGGCCCCAGCAGGTCTGCGGTGCGGGCACCGTCGGCCAGCACCTTTTCCACCGCGGCTTCCAGCCGGTCGGCCTCGGACCCTGCATCGAAGGAATAGCGCAGGGCCATGGCAAAGCTCAGGATGCAGGCGATCGGGTTCGCCTTGCCCTGACCGGTGATGTCGGGGGCCGACCCGTGGACGGGTTCATACAGCGCCTTGGGCCGCCCGTTCGCCATCGGCAGGCCGAGCGAGGCGGACGGCAGCATCCCGAGTGAGCCCGTCAGCATCGCGGCGGCATCCGACAAAAGGTCGCCGAACAGGTTGTCGGTCACGATCACGTCGAACTGCTTGGGGTTGCGCACCAGCTGCATCGCGCCGTTGTCCGCATACATGTGGCTCAGCTCGACATCCGCGTAATCCTTGGCGTGCACCTCGGTTACGACCTGACGCCACAGCACGCCGGATTCCATGACGTTGGCCTTTTCCATCGAACACACGCGGTTGTTGCGGCGGCGGGCCAGTTCGAACGCCGACCGCGCGACGCGGGCGATTTCGGATTCCGTGTAGCGCTGGGTGTTCACGCCCACACGCTCGTTGCCTTCGGTGTGGATGCCGCGCGGTTCGCCGAAATACACGCCAGAGGTCAGTTCGCGCACGATCATGATGTCGAGGCCCGCCACGATCTCGCGCTTGAGCGAGGAGAAGTCGGCCAGCGCGTCGAAGCACTGCGCCGGGCGCAGGTTCGAGAACAGGTCCATCTCCTTGCGCAGGCGCAGCAGGCCGCGTTCCGGCTTCACGCTGAAGTCGAGGTCGTCGTAGGCGGGCCCGCCCACGGCACCGAGCAGGACGGCGTCCACTTCCTGCGCCTTCGCCATCGTGTCGTCGTGCAGCGGCGTGCCGTGCTTGTCATAGGCGCAGCCGCCGACCAGATCCTCGGTCACGTCGAAGGGCATGTCGCGCTTGTCGCCATACCACGTGATGATGCGCTTCACCTCGGCCATGACTTCGGGACCGATGCCGTCGCCGGCCAGGATGAGGAGGGTGGGGTTCGCCATGAGAGGTGTCCTGCGCTGCAAAGGGGTTGTCCCCGCGTAACGCCAAGGCGGTGCGGTTTCAAGCCGCAGGCGGCGTCAGCGCGACAGGTCCACCCAGACCAGCCGGTGCGGACCCGCCGCATTCGCCATCGCAGCGTCGGGATCGTCGGGGGCGGGCCAGAACACGCCGCTGTCCGTCACGGTGAAGCCAGCGGTGGGCATGACGTAACTGACCCGCAGGTTGCCGGGGGCACCGTCGGGCCAGTCGGCGGTGTCCAGCGCGGGATTGCCGGCGTGGTCCGCATCCGCCGCAGCCATCCCGCCCGCGCTGCGCGGTTCCGGGTCGGTCAGGCGCGGATCGGACAGGAACCCCACCATCACGTCGCGCAGCCCGTCGCCGTCGGCGGGGTCGAGGTTGGCATTGCCGACGATCACCGCGTCCTGCGGCGCCGGACCGTGCAACCCGTCCAGCACCTGTGCCCACAGCCGCACCTCGTCGGCGTTGCGCAGACCGTTGCGATCCTCTGGCCCGTCGAACACCGGGGGAGTCGCGGAAAACGCCATGATCGTGACGGGGCCATTCGGGGCGGCGACGGGCACGATCCAGTGGCCGGTGGTGGACAGGCGCTGGGTGGCGGCGATGTCCTCGGTCCACAGGGGACCTTCGGGCAACGTGGCCCCGGCCATGTCGCGCCACAGCAGGGACGACAGGTCGCGCACGGCGTCCGTCTGCACCGGCCAACGCGACAGCAGCGCCATGCCGCCCGCGCCGTTAAAGGTGCCATAGCCCTGCGCATCGCGTGCGTCGCCCAGGTACCCGTTCCCGTCCAGATCGAGGCCCGTCGCCATCCCCGTGTTGGGCCGCAGCGCAAACGCATGGGCGAACCCCATCCGGTCCGCCAGCGCATCAAGCGCCAGACCGTCCGCGTCGAAGTCCACATCGGTCAGCAGCAGGATGTCGGGGTTCACCTGCGCCACGATCGCCACCACGGCGTCGATCTGCACATCCGCGCGCCCCAGATCGCGCAGCATCAGCCCCGGCCCGTCCCGCCCCAGCGGAGCGGCGAATGTGGCGATGCGCATGTCCTCTGCCGCGGCGGGGGCCGCCAGCAGCAGACACAGGATCAGGTGGGCAACATGCCGTTTGCCGCCGCCTGCGCATAGTTTCGCCTGCGCTGGGAATGGATCATGCCGGCGACCCTGTGCAGGGCGATGCCGCGCATCATCAGACTTGCAGGTAGAATGGCCCATGCGCTGACGATCCAGATCAGTGAATGTGGTTCGGTCATGGCAAACGGGGCCATGAACAGCGACGCCACCTTGCCAGCGGCAGGAAACACGAACGGCAGCAGAAAGCCAAGGATCAGGTTCACCTGTCCGTCGCGCTGCAGACGCGCGACGATGTCGCCGCCCGCGGTGGGGTCGAACATCGGCAGGTTCACCCAGACGTTGAAGGCGCCGTTGCGTGCGGGCCAGTGATGGGCCCCCAGCATCGCCGCAAAGATCAGCGTCGATCCCAGCGCCACCACATAGGACAGCCCGGTGGCCATGCGCAGCACGTCCAGCACGGCGGGATCGGTCCCGGCGGGCATCATCAACAGCATCAGGCGCACGGGCGAAAAGGGAAAGTCGAGGGCGTAGCCGATCCGCTCGGCCAGCAGATGCATCAGACGCGTGAGCGTCGAGGGCGCCTCGATCCCGCGCAGGATCAGCGACAGGATCAACACGATCGCGGTCAGGGCGATGAACCGCAGCCGGTTGAAAGGTGGGGCGCTGCGGAATTCGACGAAGCTGGGGCTGGCGACGGTGTATTCGATCACGATGAATGTGGCGGCGAACAGGCTGACGAGTGCCAGCACCTGCAACCCGGCGACGCCGGTCATGGGCAACAGAAGGGATGGCAGCGCAATGACGGTCATGACGCAGACTGCGCGCATCAAGGCGCCGGGTAGGGCCGTTGTCACTGCCTTCACGTCCTTTGCCCGGTCTGCGACGATACTGTGCCGTCGCACTGTCCCGAGTTCTGCCCCCGCACGTGGCGAAGTCTGCCTCATTTCTGCCATAATCTTGCCTCGATCACCGATGCTGCACAACATGCGGTTAACATTAGTTAATTATACGAGGCATTTTGAGGGCGCGGGTGGTGCGGCTTTGCAACCGTTTCGCGGTGCGGCTGGGGCGATGCGGGGTCGCACCACAAGATGATGGGGCCGGACTGATCCGACCCCATAGAGGCATTTCAACTGTGTCGATGGCGGTGTCAGACCCAGGGGCGCGACGTCGCGGCCTGATCTTCGAACGCGGTGATCGAGGCGACCTTTTCCATGGTCAGGCCGATGTCGTCCAGACCGTTCATCAGGCAATGCTTCTTGAAGGCATCAACGTCGAAGTGGAACACCTCGCCATCCGACGACGTGATCGTCTGCGCCTCCAGATCGACGGCGATGCGGGCGTTGGAGCCCTTCTCGGCATCCTTCATCAGCACATCGACCTGGTCCTGCGGCAGCGCGATCGGCAGAATGCCGTTCTTGAAGCAGTTGTTGTAGAAGATGTCGGCAAAGCTGGGTGCGATGACGCAGCGGATGCCGAAATCCTTGATCGCCCACGGCGCGTGTTCGCGGCTCGATCCGCAGCCGAAGTTGTCGCCCGCGACGATGATTTCCGCCTCGCGGTACTGCGGCTTGTTCAGCACGAAATCCGCGATCTCGTTGCGGTCATCGTCATAGCGCATCTCGTCGAACAGGTTCACGCCCAGCCCCGACCGCTTGATGGTCTTCAGGAACTGCTTGGGGATGATCATGTCCGTGTCGATGTTGATCAGCGGCAGGGGGGCCGCGATGCCGCTGAGCGTGGTGAACTTGTCCATTACATCATCTCCCGCACGTCGGTCAGGTGACCGGTGATCGCAGCGGCGGCGGCCATCTGCGGTGACATCAGGTGGGTGCGTCCGCCGCGGCCCTGACGGCCTTCGAAGTTGCGGTTGGACGTCGCGGCACAGCGTTCGCCGGGGGCGAGCTGGTCGGGGTTCATGGCAAGGCACATGGAACAGCCCGCCATCCGCCATTCAAACCCTGCGTCGATGAAGATCTGCGCCAGACCTTCCTCTTCAGCCTGCGCACGGACCAGACCCGATCCGGGGACGACCATGGCGCGGCTGACGGCGATCTTCTTGCCTTTCAGGATGGCGGCGGCGGCGCGCAGATCCTCGATCCGGCCGTTGGTGCAGGACCCGATGAACACCGTGTCGATCTTGATGTCCGACAGCGGCGTGCCGGCGGTCAGACCCATGTAGTCGAGGCTGCGCTGTGCCGCATCGACCTTGCCACCGGTGAATTCGTCGGGCGACGGCACGGTGGCGGTGATCGGCAGCACGTCCTCGGGCGAGGTGCCCCATGTGACGGACGGCGCGATATCCTCGCCCTTCAGCGTCACGACCTTGTCCCAGTGGGCGTCGTCGTCGGAATAGAGCGTCTTCCACCACGCCAGCGCGGCTTCCCACTGCGCACCCTTCGGCGCGTGCGGACGACCGTTGCAATAGGCGAACGTCTTCTCGTCCGGCGCGATCAGGCCGGCGCGTGCGCCGCCCTCGATCGCCATGTTGCAGACGGTCATGCGGCCTTCCATCGACAGGTCGCGGATCGCCTCGCCGCAATACTCGATGACATAGCCGGTGCCGCCCGCCGTGCCGGTCTTGCCGATCACGGACATTGTGATGTCCTTGGCGGTAACACCGGGGCGCAGCTTGCCGGTGATCTCGACCTTCATGTTCTTGGCGCGGCGCTGGATCAGCGTCTGGGTCGCCAGCACATGCTCGACCTCACTCGTGCCGATGCCATGGGCGAGGGCACCGAAGGCACCGTGCGTCGCAGTGTGGCTGTCGCCGCAGACCACGGTCATGCCGGGCAGGGTCCAGCCCTGCTCGGGTCCGACGATATGCACGATGCCCTGACGGACGTCGCTGACGGGATAGTAGTGCAGACCGAACTCGCGCGCGTTCGTGTCGAGCGCTGCGACCTGGATGCGGCTGTCTTCGGTCATGGTCGCGGCGTTGGCGCGGTCCAGCGTGGTGGGCACGTTGTGGTCGGGCACGGCGATGGTCTTGTCCGGTGCGTGGACCTTGCGACCCGTCATGCGCAAGCCTTCAAAGGCCTGCGGGCTGGTGACTTCGTGCACCAGATGGCGGTCGATATACAGAAGGCAGGTGCCGTCGTCGGCCTCGTGGGCGACGTGGGCATCCCAGATCTTGTCGTAGAGCGTCTTGGGGGACATGGTGTCCTCTCCCATAATGATGATGTTGGGGTCAGGCGTGATGCGGGTGCCGTTGCACCGCGCGCATCATAGATGGGCGAGGATCGTGCAGGTCGCGCCAAAGAACCGCCAAGGCAGCCGCGCGCGATCATCCATGTCGAATATCGGTATCATAGGGCGTGCAGATACACCCCTGCGACGCGTGTCGCAAGGGTGTTGGGTGGTCAGCGGATCAGGGCCGCGTCGATGGCCACAGTCAGGGCATCGTCGGTGAACAACGACACGTCGAAGTCGTCGGCCAACTGGTTCGACGTGATCCCGCGCAGTTCGATCACCTGATCCAGGTTCGAGATCTGGGTGCCGCTGGCCGCTGTGTCCGCCAGCGACAGGCGCACATAGGTCACCGGTGTTCCGTCATCCAGCGTGTCATCCTCTAGCGTCACGTCGATGTCGTCGGTGGTGGGGGCGGGGCCGCCATTCTGTGCGGCAGGGTCAAAGGACAACTGAATGTCGAGCGTGTCGCGTCCGGGTTCGAAATCGGTGATGATGTTGACATCGCCGCTGACGTTGAAGGTATCCGCCTGCACGCCGCCGGTCATCGTCGTCCGCTCGGTCGTGGCCCACAGCGTGTCGTTTCCGGTGCCGCCGTCGAGCCGGTTGTTGCCGCCGGTATCGGTCAGTGTGTCGTTGCCCTGACCGCACAACAAACTGTCGTTGCCGTCAGAGATGGCGTCACGCGGGTTGTTGCCGTGCAGCGTGTCGTTGCCGGAACCACCATCCAGCACATCGTCGCCAGCATCGCCGTCGATGGTGTCGTCGCCGCCATTGCCGCTGAGCACATCGTTTCCGTCCTGCCCCATCAGCCTGTTGTCGCCATTGCCGGCCTGCACGATGTCGATGCCAGCCGTGCCCTCGTACCGGTCGTCGCCATCCGTCAGCAGACCTCCGTCGGGCCCGTCCGGCTGGTTCGGGCGGTCCGGCACGGTTTCGTCGTCGTCATTGTCGTCGTCACTGCCCCCGGCAAAGGCGAAGGCCAGCAGACCACCCAGCAACAAAGGTAATACGATCAGTTCCAATTTACCCACTCCACCCGCCGTTGTTTCCAAATCGGCGCTAATTTATTGATTAAGCTATGTTAATTGCGGACGCGGGGGAGGGGCGATTCTGTCAAGGCCCATCTCGCGCCGTCTGAAACAGGATCAGTCGTGTGCCACGGGACCGTGTCCCGCGCGCCCTTGTCCCCGCGACGGCCCCCGTGGCACTGTCGCGGCGCAAGGGGCAAGATCATGGAACCGACCGACGACGCGGCCACGCCGCAACTGGGTGATCTACTGGACGCCGGACAGGGGCTGATCGGGCAGGCCGAATCCTTTGTCATGGCCCTGTGGCGGCCGTGGGTCGGGTATCAGCTGCTGATCGCGCTGGGCCTGTTCGCCGTGGCGCATGTGGCGCGGATGGTGCTGGCCCCACGCCTGCACGACTGGATGCGCGCCCGAGAAGGCTGGCCAATGTGGCGCATCCGCTGGCTTGTGGTGCTGCACAAGCGGTTGCGGGCGATCATCTTCGTCGTGCTGATCTGGATCGTCATCTTCGTGATGCGGGAGGTCACATGGGCCAGCCGCACGTATCAGCTGGGGATCATCGCCAATCTGGCGACGGCGTGGCTGCTGATCGCTTTTGCCACCCGGTTGATCGCCAACCCCCTGCTGCGCAAGATCGTGCGGTATGGCGGCTGGGTCTGGGTCACGGTCAGCATCCTCGGGCTGACCGATCAGGTCGCGGGCGCGCTGGACAGTGCCGCCCTGTCGCTGGGCAACCTGCGGATCTCAGTGCTGATGGTGCTGCAGGCGGTCCTGATCGTCGGGGTTCTGTGGGCTGCGGCGCGGTTCCTGACGCGCAGCGCGCGGGGCCGCATTGCCGGCAATGCCGACATCAGCCCGTCGATGCAGGTGCTGGCGGTCAAGGCGATGCAGCTGGTGTTCTATGGCACCGCCGTCTTCATTGGGTTGAAGGCCATCGGCATCGACCTGACCGGCCTTGCGGTGCTGTCCGGTGCGATCGGCGTGGGCCTCGGCTTCGGTCTGCAAAAGGTGGTGTCGAACCTGGTGTCGGGCGTGATCCTGCTGCTGGACAAGTCGATCAAGCCCGGCGACGTGATCACCATCGGCGAGACGTTCGGCTGGATCAATGCGCTGGGCGCGCGATACGTCAGCATCACCACCCGCGACGGCAAGGAATACCTGATCCCGAACGAGGATCTGATCACAGGACAGGTGGTCAACTGGTCGCATTCCAACGATTTCGTGCGCCTCGACATTACCTTCGGCACGTCGTACGGCGATGACCCGCATCTGGTGCGCAAGGTCGCCATCGCCGCGGCCATGGCGGTGCCCCGCGTGCTGGAGCAGCGCCCGGCGGTCTGCCACATCACAGGCTTCGGGGACAGTTCGGTGGACTACATCCTGCGGTTCTGGATTTCCGACCCCACCGGCGGCCTGACCAACATCCGCGGCAACGTGTTTCTGGCGCTCTGGGATGCGTTCGCGGAGCACGGCATCTCGATCCCCTTCCCGCAGCGCGAGGTACGTGTGCTGGACCGGTCCACGCTGGCGATGCGGCGGGCGGCGGCCGCGGCAGAAAAGGATGTCACGCAGGTGTGAGATTTCCGGGGTGATTAAGGTTGAGTGGATGTGACGCCGCGTTACCTTGTCGCACGTGTTAACCAGTAATTCTGTCATGAGGATCTCCCCCATGCCAACGCATCCGACCACGCTTGCGCGCCTGCTGCGCACCACGGCGGCCACCGTCATCATCATGAGCGGCGCGACAGGCGCCTTTGCACAGGCCTTTACTGTCGGCGACGGTCCAACGCCTGGTGCCAACGGGGTGTCGGTGGGTTCCACGGCGACAGCGGAGGGCGCTGAAGGGATCGCCATCGGCAACGCCGCGGGCGCCAACAGCGAAGGCAGCATCGCCATCGGCAGCGACGGTGACACGACGACACCGTCAGACGGGACTGGCGCGCAGGCGACCGGCGTGGACGCCATCGCCATCGTGCGGATGCGGTTGCGGACAATACATCGACCACCGCAGTCGGCGGCGAGGCGGAAGCGCTTGGCCTCGGGTCCTCGGCTTTCGGCTGGCAGTCGTCCGCGACGGGCGCTTTCTCCAACGCCCTTCGCCATCAGGCGACGGCCAGCGGCGCGCAGGCCATCGCCATCGGCGAGGATTCGGTGGCAAGCGAATTCGGAACCGTTGCAATCGGGGGCAACGATGCTGATGGTCCGGGTGCTGGTGCTACGGCAACCGGCATCGATGCGGTCGCCATCGGGGCGGGGGCCACGGCAACCAACACGTCCACCACGACCGTGGGCGGCGAGTCCGATGCCTCTGGCCTCGGGTCCTCGGCTTTCGGCTGGCAGTCGGTCGCGACGGGTGCGTTCTCCAACGCGCTCGGCCATCAGGCCACGGCGTCCGGCGCACAAGCTATCGCCATCGGCGAAGATTCGGTTGCCGCCAGCGAAGGTGCCATCGCGATCGGTGGCAATGACGGCAACGGGCAGATGGCCGGTGCAAATGCAAATGGCGTCGATGCCATCGCATTCGGGGCAGGGGCGGTCGCTGACGGCAACTCCACCACCGCCGTAGGAGGTGAGTCCGCTGCAACCGGCCTCGGATCGAGCGCAATTGGCTGGCAGTCCGTCGCAAGCGGCGAACGCGCACAGGCGTTCGGTCATCTGGCCATCGCGAGCGGCACCCGGTCCACCGCCGTCGGTGAGAATGCCATCGCGTCGGGATCTGGTGCACTGTCGTTCGGCAATCTCAGCCGTGCGTCCGGCGACAACAGCATCGCCATCGGTGACGGCGCCGTCGCCGCGCGTGAGAATCAGGTCGTGGTCGGCAACAGCGCCAACACCTATACCCTGCCCGGCGTCACATCCGACGCCAGCCGCGAGGCGCAGTCGGGTGCCGTCCGTCTCGTCACCTCCGATGCGAATGGCAACCTTGCGGTGTCCGACACTGACGTCACCGCGTTCGCAAACATCGGACGGACCCTGTCGGAACAGGGCAGCGCCATTGCATCGCAAGCCGCGCAGATCTCGCGCAACACCAGCGACATCGCCGACAACCGCGAAGGGATCGCCATGGCGATGGCGCTGGATACACCCTATGTGCCGACAGACCGCGATTTCGCCGTGTAGGGCGGCCTTGGTGCCTTCGACGGCGCCACCGCGTTCGCCATGTCGGGGGCCTACCGCATGGATGCGAACACGCAGTTCGATGCGGGCATCACCTATGGCTTTGATCGCAACAAGGTCGGTGGCCGGATCGGCGTCAGCTACGCGTGGTAAGCCGCATCTCCCTTCACCAACGTCTGACGCCGTGGCTCCTTGCCACGGCGTTCGGCGCGGCGACCCTGGCCCCCGTCCGCGCGCAGGATACCCCGCAGATCGAACAGAGCTATGCGACGGCGCTGATCCGGGACGCCTTGCTGGCCGTGAACCATGCCAACTGGACCGGCAACTACACGACGTTGCGTGACTATGCATCCGACGCGTTCCATGACGCCAACACCGCGACGGACCTGTCCATACGTCTGCAACGGGTGCGCGACGAACGGCTCGACCTGTTGCCGGTGATGTCGGTCGAACCCGTCCTGCAGCGCAGCGACGTGTCGCTGGACCAGCGGATCATCCGCCTGTCGGGCTATTTTCCGCTGCAACCCCGGTCGATCACATTCGATCTGGAATTCGTGCGCGAGGACGACCGCTGGCTGATCTACGGTCTTGCCGTCGGCGCGTTCGAGACGCCGCCACGCGCCCCCGCCCCCGCGGCACAGGTTGACACGCCCGCGGCACAGGATTAACGCCCGCGCCTTCGGTTGTTGAAATGTGGGGCGTCACGTCTTAGGTTTCGATTATGCCTTGCACCGGGGCTATCCGTCCGGCGCCTATCATCGGAGGACGATGCACTGTCTCTTTCCACCTCGGCAGCCCATGCTGCCACCCCGGGGTCCCGCGCTGTGACGGCGCGCGCCTCTTACGACAGCGACCAGCTGTTGGACGCCATCCTGACATCGCTGGACGACGACAAGGCCGAAGAGGTCGTCAAGATCAACCTGCGCGGCAAGTCCGAGATGGGTGACTGGATGGTCATCGCGTCCGGCCGGTCCACGCGGCAGGTATCTGCCATGGCCGAAAAGCTGACCGATCGCCTGAAGACCGAGTTCGGTCTGGTCAGCAAGATCGAAGGTAAGGACATCGGCGACTGGGTCCTGATCGACACGGGCGACGTCATCGTCCACATCTTTCGCCCGGAAGTGCGCGAATTCTATCAGCTGGAAAAGATGTGGATGCCGGGATCGCAGGATTTCGCAACCATGGACGCGCACAAGGCCCCCTGATGCGTGTGCGGATCTGCGCCGTGGGCCGCCTGCGCGGCGGCCCCGAGGCGGCGCTGATCGCCGACTATCTGACCCGGTTCGACCGGACGGGCCGCGCGCTGGCCCTTGGTCCGGCCGAGATCGTCGAGGTCGACGACCGCAAGGGCGGCGGCATTGCCGGAGAGGCCGCGCTGCTGTCCCGCATTGTCCCCAACGGCGCGCTGATCTGCGTGCTGGACGAACGCGGGACGGTCATGAGTTCCCCCGACTTTGCGCAGATGCTGGCCCGCTGGCGCGATCAGGGGCCGCAGGACGTGGCCTTTGTCATCGGCGGTGCCGACGGCATCGATCCTGCCCTGCGTGCCCGCGCCGATGCGGCATTGTCGTTCGGGCGCATGGTCTGGCCGCACATGCTGGTGCGCGTGATGCTGACCGAGCAGTTGTATCGCGCGGCGTCAATCCTGTCAGGGTCACCCTATCACCGCGTGTGAAGCAGCCTCCGGCGGGAGTATTTCGTAAAAAGCGAGTGGCCGGCTAGAGCGCGGCGATGGCCTGCGCCACGGCAAGGCCCAGCGTGTGGTGCGCGTCGGCATCGTAATGGACACCGTCCTGCGGGCTGACGGCGATGTTCCGACCCGCGTTTAGAAAGCCCACGTGCCAGACGCGCGCGAGATCCGCATAGAGCGGTGCCAACCCCTGCGACCGCGCAGCACCACCGTGGAACACCTGCGCTATGGGCCCCTGTTCCAGCACCGGCGGCGGGCAGATCAGCAGGGTCCTGAATCCCCCATGCCGGGTCTGCATGACGTCACCGCAGGCGATGGCGAGCAGGCCAGCAATACCGGCAGCGATCCCCTCGGGCGTCAGGCCGAAATGCGCCTTGCAGTCGTTTGTGCCCAGCATCAGCGTCAGCACGTCGATGGGGCCGTGGCTCTCCAGCGCGATGCGCAGGCCGAGGTGGCCGTTCATGTGGGCGCCCATCTCCGGGTCTGTCACGGGGCAGGCGGTGCGGCCCGGCAACCCCTCCTCGATCAGGGTGCAGCCTGTCTGCGCAGCCATGATCTGCGGCCAGCGGATCGTCGCATCGTGGCGGGCATAAAGGCCGCGTGTGACGATCGGCGGCGTGCCGTGCGTGTTGCTGTCGCCAAAGGTGAGGATGGTCTGAGTCATGCGATCAGCCTAGGCAGGGGGGTGGTGCGGGGCAATCCCCCTTGGCCTTTGGTGCGACCGCCCACATATAGGGGGCAACCGCGCATCGAGGAGGAACGACATGCAGATTCTGGGCCAGACCCCCGCCAAGACCACGACCAGTGCGCATATCAAGGACGGCACCGATCAGGGCTTCATCGCAGATGTCGTCGAGATGTCGATGACCGTGCCGGTGATTGTCGATTTCTGGGCCGTCTGGTGCGGCCCCTGCAAGACGCTGGGCCCGGCGCTGGAGGCTGCTGTGACCAAGGCCGACGGCCGCGTGAAGCTGGTCAAGATCGACGTGGACAAGCATCCCGCCTATTCCGGCCAGCTGCGTGTGCAGTCGATCCCGACCGTCTATGCGTTCTGGCAGGGCCAGCCCGTCGACGGATTTCAGGGCGCGTTGCCGCCGTCCGAAGTGAATGCCTTCGTCGAAAAGGTCGCGGCCATGGCCGGTGCGCCCGACAACGGTCTGGCAGATGCAATCGCCGCAGCGCAGGAGATGCTGGACGAAGGCGCTGCCGCCGATGCTGCCGAAACCTTTGCCGCGATCCTGCAGGAGGACCCGGACAACGCCGCGGCCTATGCCGGGCTGATCGCCGCGCATCTGGCGCTGGGTGACGTGGATCAGGCCGAAGCGATCCTGAACGGCGCGCCCGCCGCGATCAGCACGGACCCCGCGCTGGAGGCGCTGGCCGCCCGCATCGCCCTGCTGCGCGAGGCCGAGACTGCCGGTCCCGTCGGAGAGCTGGAAGCGAAGCTGGCGGCCGATCCGGCCGATCACCAGACCCGGCTGGATCTGGCGACGGCCCTGCATGCGGCGGGCCGCAGCCAGGAAGCGGTCGATCATCTGCTGGATCTGTTCCGTCGCGACCGCGACTGGAACGAGGGTGCGGCAAAGACGCAGTTGTTCAAGGTTTTCGATGCCTTACCGCCGAAGGATCCGATCGTTCTGACCGGGCGGCGCAAACTGTCGTCGCTGATATTTGCCTGAGACGGCCTGCGGCCTAACTCAACCTCATGGCAACAATGACCGACCTTCCTGACACGATCCCGATCTTTCCGCTGCCCGGCGCATTGCTGCTGCCGCGGGCGCGTCTGCCGCTGCACATCTTCGAGCCGCGCTATCTGGCGATGATCGAGGATGCGATGAAGTCGCCGCAGCGCCTGATCGGGATGGTGCAACCCTATGACGCCCCCGGCACGGCGGGCAAGCTGCACAGCATCGGCTGTGCGGGGCGGATTGTCGGCTTTACCGAAACCGACGACGGTCGCTACATGATCACGCTCGCCGGCCGCTCGCGGTTCCGGGTGTCGGAAGAGGTCGAGGGGTTCACCCCCTATCGCCGCTGCAAGGTGAAATGGGCGGGGTTCGAGCGTGATCTGGGTCGCGTCGAGCATGACCCCGAGTTCGATCGCACCGTGTTCATGGATGCGCTGGGCCGCTTCTTTGCGGATCAGGGGCTGAAGACGGATTGGGACCAGTTGGGCGAGGCAGAGGACGAGTTGCTGATCAATTCGCTGTCCATGCTGTGCCCCTTCGCGCCCGAGGACAAGCAGGCCCTGCTGGAGGCGCCGAGCCTGTCCACCCGGCGCGAGACGCTGATGACGCTGATCGAGTTCGCCTTGCGCGGCGGCGACGACGAGGTGATGCAATGACCGAGGCCCTGTTCGATCCCCAGATGCTGGAGGCGCTGGTCTGTCCGCAGACCCAAGGCCCGCTGCGATACGATGCAGAAGCGCAGGAACTGATCAGCAAGGCGGCGCATCTGGCCTATCCGGTCCGTGACGGCATTCCCGTGATGCTGATCGACGAGGCGCGCCGGATCGAGGATTAGCGCATCAGGCGGGGCAATGCACCTGTCAGTCCAGCCGCCTCTCTGATGAAGCGGCGACGGACGGACGGCATGGCGTTGATCGCCCCCATCCCCAGATCGCGCAGTCCCCGCAACAGCGGGTTGTCGTTCGAAAACAGCCGGTTGAACGCATCCGTCGCCAAGGCCAGCCGGGTCGCATCACCCTTGCGCCAGTCTTGATAACGCGCAAGCGTGGTGACGCTTCCGATGTCCTCGCCGCGTTGACGCGCATCCTCCAGCACATGCGCGAGGGCTGCGACATCGCGCAGACCTGCGTTCAGGCCCTGGCCTGCGATGGGGTGGATGCCATGCGCCGCATCGCCCACCAGTGCCACGCGCGGGGCCGTCAGGCTGTCCGCCAGCGTCAGGCCCAGCGGATAGGACGACCGCGCCCCAACCAGTCGGATCTGCCCGAGGAACGATCCGAACGCCGGTTGCAGCGCCGCGAGGAAGGCGTCATCGTCCAGCGTCAGCAAAACGCGGGCGCGGTCGGCCTGCTCGCTCCAGACGATAGAGCTGCGGTTGCCCGTCAGCGGCAGGATCGCCAGCGGACCGCCGGGCATGAAGAACTGATGTGCGACGCCGTGGTGCGGCAGATCGTGTTCCACTGCGCAGACCACGGCGATCTGGTCGTAATCCCACTTGATCCGCCGGATGCCAGCGCGCTGGGCGGTGCCGCTTGTGCGCCCGTCGCAGCCGATCAGCAGGCGGGCAGACAGTATCTCGCCATCTGCCAGCGTCACCGAGACGCCGGAGGGGGTGACGTCCTGCGCGGTGACGCGGGTGCCGGTGCGGTGGGTGATCCGCGCGTCGGCAGTGACGGCGTCCAGCAGGGCGGCACGCAGGTGGCGATCCTCGACCAGCCAGCCCATCGGGCCTTCCTCGATCTCCGCATGGTCGAAATGCATCATCCACGGGCTGGCCCCCTCGCCGGGGCGGCCGTCCGTCACCTTGATGTCCAGCATCGGCTGGGCCCCTGCCTGCACGGCGTCCCAGACGCCGATGCCGCGCAGCAGGCGCATCGAGCCGTGGGCGATGGCATAGGCGCGCCCGTCGAAGTCACGGCTGCGGTGCGCGTCTGGCGTGACGGCGTCCAGCAGGGTGACGCGCAGGCCCGCATCGGCTGCGGCAAGGGCCATGACTGGACCGTTTAGCCCGCCGCCCACGATGATGATGTCGGTGTTGTCCATGGACTGACATATGGGCGCGGGCGCGGGATTGTCCATGCGGTGTGCGGTCGCTAGCCTGCCCGCCATAACGGAGAGGTGACGGTGATGGACGCTTGGCGCTGGATGACGGCCACGGATCTGGGGCAGGGGATCGCCGCCGGCGACATCGACCCGGTCGCGCTGACCGAGACGTATCTCGCCGCCATCGCTGCCCATCCGTATCGCGACCTGATCTATGTCCGCGTCACGCCCGACCGCGCGCTGGCAGAGGCGCAGGCGGCGTCGCTGCGTGCGCGGTCGGGTCTGCGGCGCGGCCCGCTGGACGGCGTGCCGGTCAGCTGGAAGGACCTGTTCGACACCGCTGGCGTGGGGACCGAAGCGGGGACGCGCCTGATGGCGGGCCGCGTGCCGGACCGGGACGCGGAAGTATTGCAGCGGGCGACGGCGGCGGGGCTGGTGTGCCTCGGCAAGACGCATCTGACCGAAATCGCGTTTTCCGGTCTCGGGCTGAACCCGATGACGGCCACGCCACCGCATCGCAGCGGCACCGACGTCGTGGCAGGCGGGTCGTCGTCGGGGGCTGCGGCGTCGGTGGTCTATGGCCTTGCTGCGGCGGGGATCGGGTCTGACACGGGCGGGTCGGTGCGGGTTCCTGCGGCGTGGAACGACATCGTGGGGTTCAAGACGACCCACGGTCGCCTGCCGCTGACCGGGGTGGTGCCGCTGTGCCAGACCTTCGACACGGTGGGGCCGCTGTGCCGGTCGGTGCAGGACGCCACGTCGCTGACGGCGGCGCTGGAGGGGTCGCGCGCCCCCGACCTGCGTGGACCGACCCCACCCGTGCAACTGGCGATCCTGCGCACCGTGGTGATGGACGACGTGACGGACGCGCCCCGGATGGCGTTCGACGCAGCGGTGGCGCGCCTGCGTGCGGCAGGGGCCAGCGTGACGGAGATCGAGATCCCCGACCTGACCCGTGCCTATGCCGTGACAGGCCCGCTTTATACCGCCGATGCCTGGGCGTGGTGGCGCGACCGGATCACCGCACAGCCGGATGCGATGTTCCCGCCCACCTACGACCGGGTTTCTGCGGGCGAACGGGTCAATGCCGCCGACTATATCGCCGGATGGGCCACGCTGCGCGCGGTGCGCGCGACCTATGCCGCTGCCACCTGCGCCTATGACGCCGTCATCATGCCGACCGTGCCCGGACTGCCCCCGCGGGTGCAGCGCCTGCTGGACGATCCCGACCACTACCGGACCGAAAACCTGCTGTGCCTGCGCAACACCCGCATGGCCAACCTGCTGGACCTGCCCGCCGTCACGCTGCCCACGGGCACGCCGTCCTGCGGGTTGATGCTGTGCGGGCATACCGGACAGGACGACCGCCTGCTGCGCACGGCGGCCTGGGCGGAACGGGCGCTGGACGTGCCAAACTGACTCAAATGCCACAATTTCGCTGCAAGCCCCTGATAATCCGGGCCGTCCCGCTGGACAGACGCGGCCCCCTGCCGCTACTCTGGCATCCAAGCGGGGCGCGTCACGATCCCGCAAGAGGCAGCGATGAATTTTCCCCAGCGGTTCTCCAACCTTCCGGTTGCGACATGGCCCCGTTTGCGCGGGCTGCTGGATGCCGTTCCGCCGGGCGATACGCCCATCAACATGACCATCGGCGACCCGCAGCACCCCATGCCGCACTTCCTGGCCGCGGCGATGGGTCAGCAGATGGCTGGCTTCGGCGGCTATCCCAACAACGACGGCACGCCCGCGCTTCTGGATGCGATCACCCGCTGGCTGCAGCGCCGTTACGGCGTCACCATCGCCGCCGATCAGGTCATGGCCCTGAATGGCACGCGCGAGGGGCTCTACAACGCCGCCATGGCCCTGTGCCCCGAGGACAAGGGCGGCAGGACTCCCGTCATCCTGACGCCCAACCCGTTCTATCAGGTCTATGCGGTAGGCGCCCTGTCCGTGGGCGCCGAACCCGTCTATCTGCCCGCCACGCTGGCGACGGGGCATCTGCCGGATTTCGAGGGCGTGGCCACCGAAGTGCTGGACCGCACCGCCATCGCCTACATCTGCTCGCCCGCGAACCCACAGGGCGCGGTGGCGTCCGAGGATTACTGGCGCACCCTGATCGGTCTGGCCGAAAAGCACGACTTCAAGATCTTCGCCGACGAATGCTATGCCGAGATCTATCGCGACGCCCCCCCGCCGGGTGCCTTGCAGGTGGCACAGGCCATGGGTGCCGACCCGGAGCGTGTGGTGGTGTTCCATTCGCTGTCGAAACGCTCGAACCTTGCCGGTCTGCGGTCCGGCTTCTGTGCCTCCGGCCCGCGCAACATCGCCGCGATCCGCGCCCTGCGGGCCTATGCGGGTGCGCCGCTGCCCGGCCCGGTGCAGGCGGTGTCGGCGTTGGTCTGGGACGACGAGGATCATGTGACTGCGTCCCGCGCGCTTTATGCGGAGAAGTTCGCCATCGCCGACCGCATCCTTGGCAACGTGCCGGGTTACGTCAGCCCACCTGCGGGGTTCTTTTTGTGGTTGCCGGTGCAGGACGGCGAGGCATCCGCCCTGCGCCTGTGGCAGCGGACCGGCGTGCGGACCCTGCCGGGGGCCTATCTGTCGCGCGATGTGGACGGTGAAAATCCCGGTGCCGATTATATCCGGGTGGCCCTGTGCGGCCCGAGAGACGACGTGGAACGCGGTCTGATCCGCTTGCGCGACACGCTTTATCAGTGAGGAACGGCAGAATGGCATCTTATCAGACCCGGCACCGCGACCCCTTGCTCGACAGCGAAACGCAGGCAGCACTTGAGCGTCGCAGCAAGGAATTGCTGGGCATCGCCCTGATCGTCGTGGGTCTGATCGCGGCGATGGTCTTCTTCAGCTATTCGCCGACCGACCCGTCGTGGATTTCCGCCAGCGACGCGCCGGTGCAGAACTGGCTCGGCCTGTTCGGGGCCGCTACTGCCGCACCGCTGATGATGATCGTGGGCAAGGGCATCTGGGCACTGCCGCTGGTGCTGATTGGCTGGGGCGCGCGCTATGTCCTGCACCGTGGGTCGGAACGCGCGCTGGGCCGCGTGGTCTATGTGCCGGTGGTGATCGCGGTGGCCTCGCTCTATGCCGCGTCGGTCCCGCGCGGCGACGACTGGCCCGCGAGTTTCGGTATGGGCGGTCTGTTCGGCGACACGCTGCTCGGGCAGGCACTGCTGATCCTGCCCTTGGGGCCGGTGGTCGGCGTCAAACTGCTGTCGCTGCTGCTGGGGGCCGCGACCGTGGCGCTCATGGCGTTCGCGCTGGGCTTCACCCGGCCAGAGCTGCGCATTGCCGGGCGTTTCGTGCTGCTGGGCGCGGTGATGCTCTATGACATGGCGCTGCGGGCGGCGGGGCAGGGCACCGCGCGCGCAACGCAAGCGGCGATCAGCGCGCGCGGCAACATCGCCGCGCGGATGGCCGACCGGGCCGACGCCCGCGCGACCCGCGCGGTGGCGCAGCCCGCGCTGACCGCGCCTGTGGCGATGCCGGGCATGAAGCCCGCGCAGCGCATGACCGCCATGCCGACCCCCGCGCTGCACGATCCGCAGCGCAAGATGCCCCCCATCATCCGCGCCGACGGCAACGTGTCGCGCACGGCGCCAGAGCTAGAGTTGATCGACGACTTCGACGATGCCGCCCCGATGCCCGCCCGCCGCATGCCCGGTGGCGCCGCAGCCGCGCCGCGCGCGATACCGGAACCTGAACTGGTCGAGGTGCCGGACATGGACCACGACGTGGCCGCCCCCGCCCCCGACCGCGTGCGCAGCCGCATCAGCGACGCGATCAAGGCGCGCATCCTGCCCGGAGCAACGCCCGCAGCAGCGGCACCCCACCCGGTCACGGGTGTCCGCATCGAACCCGCCCTGACCGCCGGCAAGGGGCCGCGCCCGCTGATCCTGCCGCAGGTCGCCCCCTTGATGCCGGCGCCCGCGATGATCGAGCCTGCGTTCGATGAGCCCGCCTTCGCGGACGACGACTGGGCCGACGACGCCCCCATGCTGGCCGACGACATGGACGAAGACGCGGCGCCCGTCGTCTATCAGCGCGCACCTGTGGCCGACGTGCCCGCCCTGACCGCCACACCGCTGTTCGACCCGGACGCGCCCGCCCCGCGCCCGACGATCCCCCTTGTCGCCCCGCGCAAGGCCGTGGTGCAGCATGGCATGGCCCGCACGCCCGCCCCCAGCAAGCAAGCCAAGGCCGAAGCGCAGCCGTCCCTGACGTTCGAGGAAAAATACGCCGCCTACCAACATCCGCCGCTCAGCCTGCTGACCAATCCGTCGGAGGTGCAGCGCCATGTCCTGTCCGACGAGGCGCTGGAACAGAACGCGCGGATGCTGGAATCCGTGCTCGACGACTATGGCGTCAAGGGCGAGATCGTCAGCGTCCGCCCGGGTCCCGTTGTGACGATGTACGAACTCGAACCCGCACCGGGGCTGAAGGCCAGCCGCGTGATCGGTCTGGCCGACGACATCGCGCGCAGCATGTCGGCGCTCTCCGCCCGCGTGTCCACCGTGCCGGGGCGCACGGTGATCGGCATCGAGTTGCCGAACGAGAACCGGGAAAAGGTCGTCTTGCGCGAAATCCTGTCGGCCCGCGACTTCGGCGACAGCAACATGAAGCTGCCGCTGGCGCTGGGCAAGGACATCGGCGGCCAGCCGATCATCGCCAACCTCGCCAAGATGCCTCACCTGCTGATCGCCGGCACCACCGGGTCCGGTAAATCCGTCGCCATCAACACCATGATCCTGTCGCTGCTCTACAAGCTGACGCCGGAAGAATGCCGGATGATCATGATCGACCCCAAGATGCTGGAACTTTCCGTCTACGACGGCATCCCGCACCTGCTGTCCCCTGTCGTCACCGACCCCAAAAAGGCCGTCGTCGCCCTTAAATGGGTCGTGGGAGAGATGGAGGAGCGTTATCGCAAGATGTCCAAGATGGGCGTGCGCAACATCGACGGTTACAACGGCCGGGTGAAGGAAGCGCTGGCCAACGACGAATTGTTCAGCCGCACCGTGCAGACCGGCTTCGATGACGAGACCGGAGAGCCGGTGTTCGAGACCGACGAGTTCAAGCCCGAAGTCCTGCCCTACATCGTCGTCATCGTGGACGAGATGGCCGATCTGATGATGGTCGCGGGCAAGGAGATCGAGGCTTGCATCCAGCGTCTGGCGCAGATGGCGCGTGCATCGGGCATCCACCTGATCATGGCGACGCAGCGCCCGTCCGTCGACGTCATCACCGGCACGATCAAGGCGAACTTCCCCACACGGATCAGCTTTCAGGTCACCTCAAAGATCGACAGCCGCACGATCCTGGGCGAGATGGGGGCCGAACAGTTGCTCGGCATGGGTGACATGCTCTACATGGCGGGCGGGTCCAAGGTGACGCGCGTGCATGGCCCCTTCTGTTCGGACGAAGAGGTCGAGGAAATCGTCAACTACCTCAAGGGCTTCGGTCCGCCCGAATACATGTCGGGCGTCATCGAAGGGCCGACCGACGACGGCGAGTCCAGCATCGACGCGGTGCTGGGTCTGGGCGACGGGTCCGATCTGGAAAACGCGCTTTACGACACCGCCGTGGCTATCGTCATCAAGGACCGCAAGTGTTCGACCAGCTACATCCAGCGCAAGCTGGCGATCGGCTACAACAAGGCCGCGCGTCTGGTCGAGCAGATGGAGGACGAGGGCGTCGTGAGCCCCGCAAACCACGTCGGCAAGCGCGAGATCCTCGTGCCGGAGCAGCACTGACGCCAGCCCCCCTCCGGGCTTCTTCTGGTCGGAAATATCCTCGGGGGGACGGCGCAGCCGGGGGGGCAGAAAGCCCCCCTGCCACGCCTGCCCATCACACCGCCTTGCGCACCTGCGCGATCGGGTGTCCAACGGTTGCGCAACAGGGAACGCAGCCATGACAGACCACTACACCCCCACCGGCGGCCTGCCGCCGCAGACTGCCCTTCTGACCGACCGCGCCGTGTTCACCGACAGCTATGCGGTGATCCCGAAGGGCACGCTGCGCGACATCACCACCAGTCTGCTGCCGCACTGGACGGGGATGCGGATGTGGGTGATCGCGCGGCCCATGACGGGATTTTCGGAAACCTTCAGCCATTACATCGCGGAACTGTCCCCCGGCGGCGGCAGCACCGCGCCAGAGGGGGATGCGACCGCGCAGGCCGTGCTGTTCGTCGTGTCGGGCCATGCGGAGCTGACGATCGCTGGCCAGACGCACCTGCTGTTCCCCGGCTCCTACGCCTACCTGCCCGCTGGCACCGACTGGACCATCGCCAACGATCATGACGCACCCTGTACGTTCCACTGGATCCGCAAGGCCTATGTCGCGGTGCCGGGCATCGCTGCGCCACGCCCCTTCGTGACGCAAGAGGCGGATGCGACCACCGTAGCCATGCCGGGCACCGAGGGCGCATGGTCCACGACGCGCTTCGTCGATCCCACGGACGTGGCGCACGACATGCACGTGAACATCGTGAACTTCCTGCCGGGCGGCACGATCCCCTTCATGGAAACGCACGTGATGGAACACGGCCTCTACGTGTTGCAGGGCAAGGCGGTCTATCGTCTGAACCGCGACTGGGTCGAGGTCGAGGCGGGCGACTACATGTGGCTGCGCGCCTTCTGCCCGCAGGCCTGCTATGCGGGCGGGCCGGGACCGTTCCGCTATCTGCTCTACAAGGACGTGAACCGGCACATGCCGCTGACGCTGCGCTGATGCGTGTCCTGGTCAACGGGTTCGGTCGGATCGGACGCACGATCCTGCGGCAGTTGCTGACCACGCGCACGGACAGCGGCATCACCGTCGCCGGCATCAACGACATCGCCCCGCTGGACATGTGCGCCTACCTCTTCGCCTACGACAGCGTGTTCGGCCCCTATCCCGGGGTGGTCGGACAGGCGGACGGGTACCTGATGATTGACGGTGCGACGATCCCCGTCAGCCACGCGGCGGATTTGTCCACCCTCGATCTGCGGTGCATCGACCTCGTCCTTGACTGCACGGGCATCGCACGGACCGCCGACATCGCGGCTCGGGGATTGGCGGCTGGCGCGGGTGCGGTACTGATCTCCGGCCCGTCACCGGCGGCGGAGGTGACGGTGGTGCTGGGCGCGAACGACGCGGATCTGGGCGACGCGCGGATCGTGTCGAACGCCAGTTGCACGACCAACGCGCTGGCGCCGTTGCTGCGCCATCTGGATACGGCTTTGGGTGTAGTGGCGGGGCACATGACGACGATCCACTGCTATACCTCCAGCCAGCCGATGACCGACGCGCCGCGCGGGGATTTCGCCCGCAGCCGCGCGGGCGCACTGTCGATGGTGCCGACGACGACCAGCGCGGCGGCCCTCGTGACGCAGGTATTGCCGCATCTGGCAGGACGGCTGACCGCATCCGCTGTGCGCGTGCCGGTCGCCAGCGTGTCGGCGATCGACCTGACCGCGACGGTGGACCGGGCCGTGACCACGGAAGGCTTTCGCGACCTGCTGGCTGCTGCCGATCCCGCGCTGATCGGCACCACGGCGCTGCCGCTGGTGTCGAGCGACCTGCGGGGGCGGCCCGAATCGCTGATCGTGGCCCTGCCGGAGTGTTTCGCGACTACGCCGCATCAGATCAGGGTGTTCGGCTGGTACGACAACGAGTGGGGGTTTTCAGCGCGCATGATCGACATGGCGGTGCGCATGGGCCACCGTTGAGGGGGGCTGTCTGCCCCCCCGGCTGCGCCGTCCCCCCGAGGATATTTTCAACCAGAAGAAGCCTGGACGGTGAAGGGCGCGACCTGCGCCTCTTGCAGGTTCGCGCCGCTGCCGATGCGGTCGATGACGGCGAAGAGGCCGTTGTCGGGAATACCTGTGTCGGCGAGCGGGGTCAGCACGCCGTGCCATGTGCCGCGGTGCAGGTTGATGCCTTGTCCGGGGGCGGTGATGAAGGCCAGCGGCATGCCGGGCTGGCCGTCCTCGTCGAGGGCCACAATCACGAGGAAGGCGGCGGCGGTCATGGGGATGAAGGCCTGAGATCCCTCCGGATGCCGTTCGAGCAGGTCGCAGGTGTAGGGCAGGGTGCGGGGCTGCGCGCGGAACAGGCTGATCCCGGCGCGGCCATCGCCGAAGTCGAGGCGTGCGGTGTCGTGCCAGCGCCCGCACAGGCCCGCGTTGATGATCCGGTTGGGTTCGCCCGATGCCTCCAGCACGTCGCCGAAGGGGGCGAAGGCGACGGCGGTCAGAGGCGGTGCTGTGATCACTGCAGGGCCGCGATGCGCAGGGCGGCGATGCGTTCGACCTGCGCGCAGGCGGCGGCGAACTCCTGTTCCACGCTGTTCTGCAACCGCGCCTCGAACGCGCGCAGGATGCTGTCCTTCGTGTGGTCACGCACGGCGATGATGAACGGAAAGCCGAACTTGGCCACATAGGCCGCGTTCGCGCGCTGGAACGTCTCACGCTCCGTATCCGTCAGCGCGTCGAGGCCGGCGGCCGCCTGTTCGGCGGTGCTGTCAGGCGTCAGACGACGGGCGGTGGCGAGTTTGCCCGCAAGGTCGGGGTGGGCGCGCAGCACCTTCAACCGCTCCTCCGTGGTGGCGGCGCGGAAGGCGCGCGCCATCGCATTGGCTAGGCCCGTCGGCGTATCGTGGGCGGGCCCGAGTTCCAGCCCGTGCGCGCGTTCGGCGACCCATGCCGAGTGTTCGTAGATGCCGCCATAGGCCGCCACGAAATCGGCATTGGACATGCGGCTGGGACGGGGACGTGCGACGAAGGCGTGATGGGTGCGCCAGTGATCGGCGATCTGCGCGCGGGTGGCGAACCAGACGCCGTCGTGGCCCCGCGCGTAGTTCATGAAGCGGCGCAGCGCCTCGATCCGGCCGGGGCGACCGACCA
Organism: Loktanella fryxellensis; assembly: GCF_900110065.1. Lineage (GTDB taxonomy): Bacteria > Pseudomonadota > Alphaproteobacteria > Rhodobacterales > Rhodobacteraceae > Loktanella > Loktanella fryxellensis. Next base: position 36,288 of record NZ_FOCI01000010.1, read on the forward strand.
GACGGCAGTGCAGGCCGACGGACAGCATCCTGGCCGCGCCCTCCTGCCCCTCGCGGTACAGCGCGTCGAAGCTTGCCTTGAGGTAGTCGTAGAACTGGTCGCCCGCGTTGAACCCCTGCGGCGTGGCGAAGCGCATGTCGTTCACGTCGAGCGTGTAAGGCACGATCAACGTCGTGCCATCGTCCAGCCAATAGGGCAGGTCGTCGGCATAGCTGTCGGCGATGTAGTCGAACCCCTCGTCCGCCGCGAGGCGCACGGTGTTGATCGACGTGCGGCCCTGATAGAACCCGCGCGGGCGCTGTCCCGTCACTTCGGTGTGCAGGCGGATGGCGCGCTGGATGTGGGCGCGTTCGGTATCCTCGTGGGCATCCTTGTAGTCGATCCACTTCAGCCCGTGGGTCGCGATCTCCCACCCGGCGTCCTGCATGGCGGCAACCTGATCGGGACTTCGGGCCAGCGCGGTCGCGACGCCAAAGACGGTCACGGGGACCTCCTTCAGCAGGCGGTGCAGACGCCAGAACCCGGCGCGCGCGCCGTATTCGTAGATGCTTTCCATGTTCCAGTGCCGCTGACCGGGCCAAGGGGCAGCGCCCACGATCTCTGACAGGAAGGCTTCTGACGCCGCATCCCCGTGCAGGATGTTGTTTTCGCCGCCCTCTTCGTAGTTCAAGACGATCTGGACGGCGATTTTCGCAGCCTGTGGCCATTTCGGGTCTGGCGTCTGCGCGCCGTAGCCGATCATGTCGCGGGGATAGCGGGTCATTTCGGTCTTCCTTTGGAACTGCCGTCTACATACCGTCTTATCCGCAGCAGGCGAAAGGGCTCAGCAGATGTATGACATGGCGATCCTGTGGGAATGGCTGGCCTTTGCGGTGCGCTGGACCCACGTCATCACGGCAATCGCGTGGATCGGGTCCAGCTTCTACTTCATCGCGCTGGATCTGGGCCTGAACCGCAACGTCCCCGGTCCGGCGGACGGAGAGGAGTGGCAGGTCCACGGCGGCGGCTTCTACCACATCCAGAAATACCTCGTGGCGCCAGATGCGATGCCCGCCCACCTGACGTGGTTCAAGTGGGAGAGTTACGCCACATGGCTGTCCGGTTTTGCGCTGCTGATGGTGGTCTATTGGGCGGGTGCGAACCTGTATCTGATCGACCCGGCCCGCGCCGATCTGGCGGTGTGGCAGGCCATCGCCCTGTCGGCGGCGTCGTTGGCGGTGGGCTGGCTGATCTACGACGGCTTGTGCAAATCGGCGCTGGGCGAGCGGCCCACGGTCCTGATGCTGCTGCTGTTCGTGGTCCTGGTGGTGATGAGCTGGGGTTACAATCAGGTCTTCACGGGCCGCGCTGCGCTTCTGCACCTTGGCGCTTTCACCGCGACCATCATGACGGCCAACGTGTTCCTGATCATCATGCCGAACCAGCGCATCGTGGTCGCCGACCTGAAGGCGGGGCGCAAGCCCGATCCGAAGTACGGCAAGATCGCCAAGCTGCGCAGCACCCACAACAACTACCTGACGCTGCCGGTCATCTTCCTGATGCTGTCGAACCACTATCCGCTGGCCTTCGGCACGCAGTATGCATGGATCATCGCCGCGCTGGTGTTCCTGCTGGGGGTGACGATCCGGCACTACTTCAACTCGATGCACGCGCGCCGCGGCAAGCCGACCTGGACGTGGGCCGCGACGGTCATCATCTTTATCGTGATGGCGTGGCTGTCCACCTTTCCGGGGCACGACACGTACGAGGAGTCGGAGGCACGCGCCCTGACCGCTGCGGAACAGCGTTTCGCGTCTGCCGAGGGATTCACCGAGGCGGCCCAGATCGTGCAGGGCCGCTGTTCCATGTGCCACGCAAGAGAGCCGGTGTGGGACGGCATCCGCTGGGCGCCCAAGGGTGTGTTTCTGGAAACCGATGCCGACATCGCGCGCCACGCGGGGCAGATCTACGTGCAGTCCGCGATCAGCCACGCGATGCCGCCCGCCAACGTGACCGAGATCAGCGACGCGGACCGCGCGGCATTGGCCCGCTGGTTCCGCGCCGCGTCATAAGGGGCGTCAGCCGCCGCGACGGGACATTTCCGACTGGATGTTGAACTGCGCGTCGTTGATGGCAGCCCCCGGCGTCAGGTCGTTCAGGATCACCGTGGTCTGATCGCCCACCTCGTCGGTGACGATCCACTGGCGCAATTCGACCGGGTTCGCGGTGAACACCAGTTGGATGTTGCCGTACTGCGGATTGGCCGGGTCCTGCGCCGTGATCGTCGTCGTGGTGCCGTCCGACACGCGGTTCGTCACCATGCTGGCCTGACCCAGATCGACGTTGCGTTCGAGGATGATGTTCAGCGGCGTCTGGTTCAGGGGATAACGCTCGGCCGGGGTGTTCGACTTGGGGTCGAACACGGCGACCTGACCACCGCCCGCCATGACCAACGAATTGTCCGGGGCATTGTATTCGAACCGGATGCGACCGGGCCGCTTGATGTACAGCTGTCCGGTGGACAGCGTCCCGTCGCCGTTGATCTGCGTGAACCCACCCTGAGCCGTCTGCAGCTGGTTGAGGTAGGCCGACACCTCGTTCAGGGACAATTCCTGCGCCTGGGCCATGCCACCGGCCATGGCCAATGCGGCGGCAGAGAGGAGGAGTGTGCGTCTGTTCATGGCTTTCACCTGTGGTTGCTTGACCACCGACATAGGGCGGTGGTGTTGCCATTGGTATGCCGCAGACCCGGATGACATGCGATAACGCCCCGTCGATACGGGCTGACGGGCTGTTATCCGCCTCCTGTGGAACAATGCGGCGTGCGCTGCATTGTCCTGCGTCAGACGGCGGCACGCGTTGCCGCACAGGTTCAGGAGTTGTCCCATGACAGATACATTCGTTGCCGGCCTCGACGGTCAGGCCCGTAAGAAATCAATCGACGTGCTGAACGGCTGCGTCGCAGAAACCATCGCTCTGCGCCTTGCGGTGAAGCAGGCGCACTGGAACCTGAAGGGGCCGGGCTTCATCGGTGTCCACGAGTTGCTGGATGCAGTGTCGGCCCGTCTGGGTGAAAGCACCGACACGATGGCCGAACGCGCCGTCGTTCTGGGCGGTACCGCACACGGCACGCTGGAAGCGGTGTCGGAAAGCGTCGAGATGAAGGCCTATCCGGTCGAAGAGCAGGACATCAACGCCCACATCAAGGCGCTGAAGGACCGTTTCCTGACCGTGGGCGAAAAGATCCGCAAGGGCATCGACGCGACGGGTGATGCGGGCGACGAAGGCACCGCCGACGTGCTGACCGAAGTCAGCCGTGCCGTCGATCAGGACGCATGGTTCATCGGCGCCAACGCGCCGCGCTGAACGATGACCGGCGCGCCCTCTGCGGACGGCGCGCCACATGCCTCAGCGTTTGCGGCAGGCCCGCAGTTGTGTGTCATAGCGCAGGGCACGCGCCTCTACATCGCTTGCAACGCGAATCAGCCAGTCCTTGCTGCGCCACGTGCCGCGCATGAACCCGCTGCGACCGTCGTGATACGCAAGATACTGGTTGCGCACGTCGGTCATCTGCACACCCGTTTCGCGAACGGTAGCGGTCATGTACCACCCCATGAAATCGGTCGCATCATGGATGTCCTCACGCTTCGCGCGGCGATTGCCGGTCGCAACCACGTATTCGTCCCACGTCCCGTCCAGGGCCTGGCTGTATCCCGTCGCCGAGGACTGCCGCCCGATGGGAATCACGCCCAGGGCGAACTGGTGCGGCGGGCGGTTGTTTCCGATGAACTTCGATTCCTGATAGATGATCGCCATCAGGGCGGGCATGGGAACACCATACCGATCTTCGACCCGCTTGAAGGCACGCCGGTATTCCGGTCGCTCCGACAGGATGTTGCAGGCGTTTTCAAGGTCGCGCGGGGCCGTAAACTCGCGGCTGCCACAGGAACCCAGCAGCGCAAGCAACACCAGTGCGCGAAAGAAACTGCTCATATGCCTCTCGCTTTTCGTCTTTTATTTTGTCCAAGCCTAACCGGGCGGACGCGATTTGTGAACGATCAACATGGGCTGCGGCGATCACGAATGGCGGGGGGGCGACAATCCGCCAAACGCGGTTCTCCGCCGACAGACTGTTTCTGGTTTACAAGGCCTGAAATATGGACTTTTGCGGACGAAACCCGTTAACTGAACGGATGGTAGAGGTTGTATCCATGTTCAAGACACGCGCGAAATACCACCTCGGCCAGGTCGTCAGGCATCGCAAACACCCGTTTCGCGGCGTCGTTTTCGACGTCGATGCGATCTTTTCCAACACCGACGCATGGTACGAGGCGATTCCCGAGGAGTCGCGTCCCGCCAAGGATCAGCCCTACTACCACCTGCTGGCCGAGAACGATCAGAGCTTTTACGTGGCCTATGTGTCGGAACAGAACCTCGTCGCCGACTACTCCGGCGAGCCGGTGGATCACCCCGACCTGCCGGACCTGTTCGGGGATTTCGAGGATGGTCACTATCCCCTGCATGTGCAGATGAACTGACCTAGTAGCCCAGTGCGCAACCATCCTTGCGCGCGTCAGATCCGCCCACCAGAACACCGTCGTCCCGCATCAGGATCGCCTGCGCACCGCCGATCGGCGTGTCCGGCGTGACGATGCTGTGGCCCATGTCGGCCAAGGTGCTGCGCACCGTATCGCCATACCCGCGTTCCATCCGCAATTCGCCCTTGTCGGCAAAGGCGCGGGGGCTGTCGATGGCGGCCTGCGGGTCCATGCCGAAATCCGTGACGTTCGACACGAACCGCGCATGACCGGTGCATTGATACGCCCCGCCCATCACGCCGAACGGCATGACCGTGCGCCCGTTCCGTTGCAGCATCGCGGGAATGATCGTGTGCATGGGCCGCTTGCCGGGACCGCCTTCGTTCGGGTGCCCCGGTTCCAGCGTGAACCCCGCACCGCGGTTCTGATAGAGGATGCCGAACCTGTCCGACGCGATCCCCGATCCGAAGCCGTGGAAGATCGAATAGATCAGCGACACGGCCATGCGGTCGCGGTCCACCACGGTGATATAGACCGTGTCCTTGTGCACCGCCTCGGCCGCCGCGGGCAGGCTGGGCATGGCGCGTGCGGGGTCGATCAACGCTGCCAGCGCGCGCGCCGTGTCGGGCGACAGCAGGTGATCCAATCGGGTGGCGTGGTCCGGGTCGGCCACGAACCTGTTGCGTGCGTCGTAGGCCAGCTTGGTGGCCTCTGCCTCGATATGCACGCGCTGGGCGCCCCAGGGGTCCATCGCCGCGATGTCGAAGTGCTGCAGGATGTTCAGGATCAGGATGGCGATGGCGCCCTGACCGTTCGGCGGATGTTCGAACAGGTCGAGGCCGCCATAGCCGCCCTGCACCGGATCGGTCCAGGTGCAGCGGGTCGCGTCCAGATCGTCCAGCGTCATGGTGCCGCCTGCGGCGCGCAGGGACGTGACCAGATCGCAGGCCACCTCGCCTTCGTAGAAACCGGCGCGACCCTCCGTCGCGACACGGCGCAGCACGTCGGCCTGACCCGGCGCGCGGAACATCTGGCCCACCGCCGGGACCTGACCGTCCAGCAGATACCGGTTGCGCGCCACGCCCTGCAGCGCCGGCGAATCCTGGACCCAGTCGAAGGCGACGCGCGGGGCGATCGGCACGCCCGCCTCGGCATAGTGGATCGCGGGGGCGAGCACCGCCTTCAGCCCCAGCCTGCCCCAGTCGCGCGACAGGGTGCAGAACGCGTCGACGGCACCGGGGCAGGTGACGGCTGTCGGGTGGTTCAGCGGGATGGTGGTCAGCCCCTGCGCCCGCAGGTCGTTGGCCGACCATCCGGCGGGCGCGCGGCCGGATCCGTTCAGCGCCAGCACGCGGTCCGTGCCGGGCGGCGTCAGCAGCACGAAGCAGTCGCCGCCAAGCCCCGTCATCGACGGCTCGCAGATCCCCAGCAGCACCGCCCCGGCAATGGCGGCGTCAACGGCATTTCCGCCCGCCTCCAGCATCTGGACGGCGACCTTGGCCGCCAGCGGATGCGAGGTGGCGCACATGCCGTTCGTCGCATAGGTGGCCGACCGGCCCGGTGTGTGGAAATCGCGCATGGTTGGCCCCCCGTTTCCATGCAAACGTCGGGCATCGCTGGCGAAAAGGCAACAGCATCGGGAGGGAGGGGGGAGGGTTCGGCACCGCGTCACTGGGTGGGGGCTTTGACGACGCGGCGCCGAGAAGCTTTTGCAGCTACGCCGTCACGGTGCCATCGTCTTGTGGCGGTGGTTGGGTTGCGGCATGGCCTTTTCAGGGCTTTTTCGGACCCGCGCAACACGCTAGATCCGTGACATGACACAGGTAGATTATCCGACCCTCGCCCGCACCCTCGCATCCCTCACCGAAGGCGAGGACGATACTGTCGCCCTGATGGCCACCGTCGCCTGCGAGGTGCATCACAGCGACGACCGGTTCGACTGGACCGGATTCTACCGCGTCACCGCGCCGGACATGTTGAAGATCGGCCCCTATCAGGGCGGTCACGGGTGCCTTGTCATCCCCTTTGCGCGTGGTGTCTGTGGGGCTGCGGCGCGGACGGGGCAGGTCCAGCTCGTGCCGGATGTCGAGGCCTTCGATGGCCATATCGCCTGCGCCAGCTCGACCCGGTCGGAACTGGTACTGCCCGTCTGGGGGGGCGACGGTGCGCTGCTGGGCGTGTTCGACATCGACAGCGATCAACCCGATGCCTTTACCACCGACGATGCGGACGCGCTGTCGGCGATCCTGCACGCGACCTTCGCCCGCGGGGTTTGAGCGCCGGACAGTAAGACGCCCCGTCCGATCGGGAACGGGGCGTCATGAATAGCCGGAATGGGGTCAGTTGTTGGCGGGTGCTTCAGCACCATCTTCGCTGGCCGGGGCGACCGCGTCGGTCATGGTCACATCGACCTCGACCTGCGGCCCCAGCGCCTGCAATCCTTTCAGGATGTCGATGGCATAGGCCAGTTGGTAGTCTTCGTCGCGCAGGGCGGCGGCGGCTTCGGTCCGCGCGCGGTCTTCCTCGATCTGCTGGATCTCGTCCTCGCTCAGGCTGTCGTTGGCCAGCGTGCCGCGCAGGTCCGCTTCCGACCGCATCTGCTGCGCCATGCTTTCGGCCTCGGCCTCTGCGCTTTCGTCGACGGGTTCGGGGATTGGCTGTTCCACGATGATGTCGGGCGAAATGCCGAGGTTCTGGATCGACCGCCCGGACGGCGTGTAATAGCGCGCCGTCGTCAGCCGCATCGCACCGCTGCCCTGCAACGGCACGACGGTCTGCACGGACCCCTTGCCGAAGGATTTCGTGCCCACCACGATGGCCCGGCGGTGATCCTGCAACGCCCCGGCCACGATTTCGGACGCGGACGCCGAACCGCCGTTGATCAGCACGACGATGGGCAGGCCCTGCGCCAGATCGCCGGCCGTCGCGTTGAAGCGGTCGCTTTCGGCGACGTTGCGGCCACGGGTCGAGACGATCTCGCCCCCGTCCAGGAACGCATCCGACACATAGACCGCCTGATTGAGCAGCCCGCCCGGGTTGTTGCGCAGGTCCAGCACGACCCCGTCGACGTTCTCGTTTCCGCCGGCAGCCTCGATCTGGGCGTTCAGGCCTTCTTCGAGGTTCGCAAACGTCTGCGCGTTGAACGTGGTGACGCGAAGGACGACCGCCTCGCCCTCTGTCCGGGCGCGCACGGCGGTCAGCTTGATCGTGTCGCGCACGATGGACACGTCGAAGGGTTCCGGCGTCTCGCCACGCACGACACTGATGATGACCTCTGACCCCACGGGGCCGCGCAGCAGTTCCAGCGCCTCGTCCAGCGTCAGGCCGAGCACGCTTTCGCCATCCACGGCGGTGATGTAATCGTTGGCCATCATGCCAGCGGCAGCGGCTGGCGTGCCGTCTATGGGCGAGACGACCTTGACCCAGCCTTCTTCCTGCGTGACCTCCAGCCCCAGCCCGCCGAATTCGCCGCTGGTCTGGACCTGCATGTCGGCGGCGTCATCCGCCGACAGATAGGACGAATGCGGATCGAGCGAGGTCAGCATCCCGTTGATCGCAGCCTCGATCAGCGCCTTGTCGTCCACATCCTCGACATAGCCTTGGCGGATCCGCTCGAAGATGTCGCCGAACAGGTCGAGTTGTTCGTAAACGCTGGGTTCGGTGGCAGTGGTCTGCGCAATCAGCGGGCCGGCGAACTGGGTGGTCGCCACCAGACCCAGAACGGTGCCGCCTGCCGCGGCCATCATCAGCTTCTTCATGGACGATCCTGTCTAATCCAGCGCGAACCACATGTCCGGGTTGACAGAACCTTGCCCGTCTCTGACCTCGAGATAAAGGGTCTGTGTCGCCGCAGCGGCCGATCCGGACGCATCCGGGGTCAAAATCGCGTCAACGGCGGGTTCGGTGCCACCCAGCAGGCCCAGCGGCGCGCCCGCAGGCAGCACCTGACCCGCCTCGCCATAGACGTCGGCCAGACCGCCGATCACGAACAGGATGTCCTGCGCGGGCTCCAGGATCACCACGTTGCCGTAATCCAGCAGCGGCCCCCGGAACAGCAGCGTCGCCGCCACGGGCGTCGTCACAAGCGCCTGTGGCCGTGCCGCGATCACCACGCCGGGCCGCACGATCCCCGCCGCATCGGCCGTGTTGAAGGCGCGCAGCACCGTGCCCTGCACCGGGAGCGGCAGGTCGCCCTGCGGTGTCAGGTCCGGCGACGCAACGTCCACGGTGCCTGCCAACGCCGTGGCGAAATCGGCCAGCGTGTCGGTGCTGGCCAACAGCAATGCCGTCTGCACCGCATCTTCGGTATAGCGTTGCGGCAGGTCCGTGCGGTCCGACACCGCCGCCGACAGCGCCGCCCGGGCCTCTTGCGCGCCTTGCAGGCCGTCCGCAAGGGTCTGCGCCGCGCCTTCCTGCAAGGCCTGCAAGGTGGCCAGTTCGGTCGTTTGCGCGCGCAGCGCCTCGACCTCGCGTTGCAGGGCAGGGGTCACGTCGGCGACCAGCATGCCCGACCGCGCGGTGCCCAATGGGCCGGACGGGTGCAGCAGCAACAACGGTGTCGGCGCATTGCCGATGGACGCGAGCACGCCCAGCAGTTGCGACACCTCGGCCTGCCGCGCGTCAAGTTCCAGCGCCAGCGTGTCCTGCCGCACCGCGACCCGCCGCAAGCCATCGCGCAGGGCGATCAGCCCATCCTCGTAGGCGCGCACGGTCTGCGTCAGGGCCGCGACCTGATCGCTGGCACCGCCTGCCGCCTCCAGCGCGGTGCGGGCCGACTGCAGGCGCTCTGCCGCCTGCTGCGCCGCCTCGCCCGGCGTTTGCGCCGCAACCGGAGTCGCAAGGACCATCAGGGCAAGCAGCCCGCGTTTCACGCGATCAGGCTCCGGCCCGTCATTTCGGGCGGCAGGTCCAGCCCCATCAGTCCCAGCAGTGTCGGTGCCAGATCCGCAAGGCGTCCGTCGCGCAGTTCGGCCCCCTGCGGGCCGCCATACAGGATCACCGGCACCGGGTTTGTCGTATGCGCGGTGTGCGGCCCGCCCGTTGCGGGATCGATCATCGTCTCGCAGTTGCCGTGATCGGCGCAGACGATCATGGCGCCGCCGACCGCCTCCAGCGCCGTCAGCGCCTGACCCAGACCATGATCCACCGCCTCGCAGGCGGCGACGGCGGCGGCGATGTCGCCCGTGTGTCCCACCATGTCGGGGTTGGCATAGTTCACCACGATCAGGTCGTAACCCTTCTGGATCGCGCCGACGAAGGCTTCGGTCACCGCCGCCGCCGACATCTCCGGCTGCAGGTCATAGGTCGCGACGGCGGGCGAACGTGGCATCTGCCGGTCCTCGCCCACTTCCGGCACCTCCTCGCCGCCGTTGAGGAAGAAGGTGACATGCGGATACTTCTCGGTCTCCGCCACGCGGAACTGGGTCAGCCCGTGCTGGGCCACCCATGCGCCAAGCGTGTTGCGGATGTCGCGTTTCGGGAACACCGCGCCATACCAGTCCACGTGGCGGTCGCTGTATTCCACCATGCCCAGACGCACGGCGAGGGCCGGCATCTGGCGGGCAAAGCCGGTAAACGCGGGATTCGCTATCGCCTCCAACAACTCGCGTGCGCGGTCCGAGCGGAAGTTCAGGCAGAACAACCCGTCCGCAGGCCGCATGCCGGTGTAGTCGCCGATCACGCTTGCGGGAATGAACTCGTCGGTCTTGTCGATGTCATATGCGGCCGTGATCGCGCCCATCGCCGTCGCGGCCTGTGCCCCGTGTCCCAGCACCATGGCATCGAAGGCGGTCTGCACCCGCTCCCACCGATTGTCGCGGTCCATGGCGAAATAGCGACCCGTGACCGTCACCACCTCTGCGCCCTCCGGCAAGGCCTGCAACAGATCGCCCATGTACCGGCTGGCCGAGGACGGGGCCACGTCGCGCCCGTCGGTGATGGCGTGGATGACGACCGGGATGCCCTGCGCCGTCAGCAGACGCGCGGTCTCCAGCAGATGCGCGACATGGCCATGCACGCCGCCGTCGGACACCACGCCCATCAGGTGCGCCCGCCCGCCCGTATCCTTTAGCCGCGCAGCGAAATCCCGCAGGCCGTCGGTTTCGCCGTAGGTGCGTTCCTCGATGGCAAGGTCGATCTGCCCAAGGTCCATCGCCACGACGCGGCCCGCACCGATGTTGGTGTGTCCCACCTCGGAATTGCCCATCTGCCCGCGCGGCAGGCCCACGTCCGGGCCATAGGTCACCAGCGTCGCATGGGGGCAGCTCGCCATCAGCCGGTCCATCGTCGGCGTGTGCGCCAGCAGCGGGGCATTGCCCGTGCGCGTCTCGCTCAGGCCCCAGCCGTCAAGGATGCACAGCACGACAGGTTTCGGTGCGATCGACATGGCAGACCTCCGGTTACGTCGCGACAGCCCTAGCGCAATCCCGCGCTGCAGAAAACCGCCGTCGCATCACGCCGGTTCATCATCTTGCCGCAAATACTTCCGCCGTAGGCCGGCCCGAAGGGGCGCTGACTGAGGTGAGGTGGCACCACCGGGCGTTCGCTACAGATCGAAACTCGCGAAGACTGGCACGTGGTCGCTGGGCTGCGTCCAGCCTCGCACGTGGCGCAGGATGCGGCTGCCCGATGCTGCGCCCGCGATGTCCGGCGTGGCCCAGATGTGGTCCAGCCTGCGGCCCTTGTCCGCCGTATCCCAGTCGGGCGACCGATACGACCACCAGCTGTAGAGGTTGCCGTTGGGGATGTCGGCGCGGGTCACGTCGACCCAGCCGCCCGCCGCCTGCACCTGCGCCAGATGGTCGACCTCGATCGGCGTGTGGCTGACGATCTTCAGCAGTTTCTTGTGGTCCCACACGTCGTCAGGACGCGGTGCGATGTTCAGATCGCCGACAAGGATCGCGCGGACCGGTGGCTCTGCCGTAAATGCGTCGCGCATCGCGGTCAGGTAATCCAGCTTCTGCCCGAACTTCACGTTCACCGCGCGGTCCGGCACGTCGCCACCGGCGGGGACGTAGAAGTTGTGGATCGTGACCCCGTTCTCGAGCCGACCGGCAATGTGGCGTGCATGGCCAAGGGCCGCGTGATCAGCCGCCCCCGTCTCCTCGATCGGCAGCTTGGACAGGATCGCTACACCGTTGTAGCCCTTCTGCCCCCGTCCGATCACATGGACATATCCAAGGGCCGCGAACTGCTCCATCGGGATCTTGTCCATCGGGCTCTTGCATTCCTGCAGGCACAGCACGTCGGGCCCCTCGTTGCGCAGCAGGTCCACGACCAGCCCTTCGCGCAGACGGACGGAGTTGATGTTCCAGGTGGCAAGGGTAAAGGCCATGGCTCAGCGCCCCGCCAATGCGGTGACAGGAGCGATGCGCCCGCACAGCGTGCCGCGCCAGTTGCGGATGTCCGGCACCATGCGCGCGCGGGCGGCGGGATGATCCGCGTCCAGTACCCCCAACCGCACCAGGATCGCGGCAATCGCCGCCTCCGCCGCGCGGGTGGTGCCGTCCGCGATCTTCAGCGCGACACCGACGCGTGCTTCCGGCACGATGGCGACGAAGACGCCCTCGGCGCCGGTCTTGATCGCGGCACGGCCATCCATCGCGCGCATCAGGTCGGTGCAGGCGCGCGTCTCTCCGGCCACCAGTTCCGGGTGCAGCATCATCGCCTCGCGCAGGCGCACCATGGCGTGCGACCGCGTGTCGCTGCGGTCATGGGCGCTGGCGAATGCGGCCATCGCGCGGGCCAGACCGTGGACCGTCGTGGCGAAATTGGGCGCGGAACAGCCGTCGATCCCGTAACCGGGGCTGTCCTCGCCGGTCGTCTCCTGAAACGCGGCGCGGCCCATCTGCTGCACTGGGTGATCGACCAGTTCGTAATCCGCCCCGCCGCTGATGTGGCGGTTCAACGTCAGAAACCCTGCATGTTTGCCGGAGCAGTTGTTGTGGATCTGGCAAGGACCGGCGTGGGCGCGGATGATCGCATTGCGGGCGGGCACGTCGGCGGGCCATTGCGGCCCGCAGCGGAAATCCGCATCCTGCAGTCCCAGCGTATCCAGCCAGTCCTGCACCGGATCGGTATGGATGCGCGCACCCTGATGGCTGGCGCAGGCCAGCGCCAGCTGCCGCGTTCCCAGCCCGTGGGCATCGGCGGCACCGCTTTCGATCAGGGGCAGCGCCTGGATCATCTTGCACGACGACCGGGGATAGATCACCGCCCCCGCATCGCCCCACGCGTCCACGATCTGTCCGTCCGCGCCACAGATCACCGCATGGCCCTGATGCATGGATTCGAGGATGTCGCCACGCCAGACCTCGACCAGATCGACGGGGGCGCAGGCTACGGTGGTCATGGCATGTCTCCTTGGGCGTCGCGTCCCCACGGGTTTGTGCGCCGATGGGGGCTTTGCAGTTTGGGCGATTTTTTGCTAGAGGCAGGGCTATCCCGTTGAACACGGACCCGCCAGACGAAAAGGTTGTTCAGACCCCACCCGGCGGGACGGACAGAGGCAAAGGCAGCTTGGAGGCCTATACGACCATGATGACATCGACATTCCGCACCCTGACCATAGCTGCGACCCTGATGGTCGCATCGCAAGCCAGCGCGCAGGCGACCACGGACAACCTCGTCGCCGCCAATACGGACTGGAGCACGTTCGAGGCCGAGAACCCGCGCGAGTGCATCAGCACATCGGCGCCCAAGCAAAGCACGCTGACCGATTCCAGCGGCACGCCGACGACGGGCAACCGAGGCGACATCTATCTGATGGTGTTCTACCGTCCGTCCGAAAACGTGAACGGCCAGATCATGTTCACCGGCGGCTACCCATTCGCCCCCGGATCGACCGTGCAGCTCGACGTGGGCGGCTCGACCTTCCAGCTGTTCACCGAAGGCGAATACGCCTGGCCCGCCTCGCCGGAGGATGACGCACAGGTCGTCGCCGCGATGAAGCGCGGGTCGGATGCGGTGCTGGTGGCGCGGTCCGGTCGCGGCAACATCACGACCGACACCTTCTCGCTGCTCGGCTTCTCAGCCGCCGTGGACGAGGCGGCCAACCGCTGCACCGGCTGATCCAGCCTCGTTCGACCATCGGCGGCCCCGGTTTTCAGTTGGAAACCGGGGCCGTTTGCGTATAGATAGCCTGCTTCATTGCCCGAAAGGTCCGCCGCCATGACCGAGATCACAGCCCCCATCACGCAGGACGTGCACACGATCCCGCGCAAGCTGCCCGATGGGCCCGTGAACCTGATCGGCCTGACGCGGCCGCAGATGCGCGACGCGCTGATCGCCGCGGGTACGCCGGAAAAGCAGGCCAAGATGCGCGTCAACCAGCTGTGGCAGTGGCTCTATCACTGGGGCGTGCGTGATTTCGCGGCGATGACGAACCTCGCCAAGGACTACCGCGCCATGCTGGCCGCGACCTTTGTCATCGAGGTGCCCCAGGTCGTCACGCGTCAGGTCAGCACCGACGGCACCCGCAAGTATCTGGTGCGGATCGCGGGCGGGCACGAGGTCGAGGTCGTCTATATCCCCGAGGAGGATCGCGGCACGCTGTGCATATCCTCTCAGGTCGGCTGCACGCTGACCTGTTCGTTTTGCCACACCGGCACGCAGAAGCTGGTGCGCAACCTGACGCCTGCAGAAATCGTCGGTCAGATCCTGATAGCCCGCGATGATCTGGGCCAATGGCCGGAACCGGGGCAGGGGACCGGAGAGAACGGCCCGCGCCTGTTGTCGAACATCGTGCTGATGGGCATGGGCGAGCCGCTCTACAACTTCGAGCATGTCCGCGACGCCATGAAGATTGCCATGGACGGCGAGGGGATCGCCCTGTCCCGCCGCCGCATCACCCTGTCGACCAGCGGCGTGGTGCCTGAAATCGCCCGTACCGCGCAGGAAATCGGCTGCCAACTCGCCGTCAGTTTCCACGCGACCACGGACGAGGTGCGCGACCGTCTGGTGCCGATCAACAAGAAATGGAACATCGAGGCGCTGCTGGCCGCCCTGCGCGACTATCCCAAGGTCTCCAACTCCGAACGCATCACGTTCGAGTACGTCATGCTGGACGGCGTGAACGACACTGACGCCGACGCGCACCGTCTGGTGCGGCTGATCGAGGGCATCCCCGCCAAGATCAACCTGATCCCCTTCAACGAATGGCCGGGTGCGCCGTATAAGCGGTCGTCGGGCAACCGCATCCACGCGTTTGCCGATATCATCTACAAGGCGGGCTATGCGTCCCCGGTGCGCAAACCGCGCGGCGAGGACATCATGGCGGCCTGCGGTCAGCTGAAGTCGGAGACGGAGCGGGTGAGACGGGTGAGGAAGGGCGAGGGGGTGTGAAGCGACCCACACAAGCTATATCATCAGTAGAGTATATCTTCGGACTTTGATGCGTTAGTAGAATTTTTCTTGTTATTTGTTGAAATTTCGGCGATGTTGGTGTGGAGTATTTGTCGTTTTTATTGATAGCTGCTTAATGCATTCTCAGTTTTGCCGTCTTCATCCATCTAATGAGAGGAGTTCCGATTTTGAAAGAAGTAGCAGTTAACATTCTAAAGAAGGGCGATACCATTCTAAATGTCTTTCCGTTTGGTGAGATGATGTCAATTGTGGTAAAGCGCAAGGGAGGATCCGTAGATGTGACTATGGTAGGTCGCGATGATGACGGGTTTCCGGTAATTGGAAATAGAATAGTCATTGGCGAAGGCAATGATTCCGTCGAAGCGAAGTCTGGAAGTTTCTCGTTCGAATCGTTTTAGGGGGATAAATAAATGGGAAAAAAGCATCCGACAGATCAATCAGCGATATTTCGGACAGACGGTCTTACAAAGCGTCAAAGCAAATCTTTGCGTGATCATTATGAATCTGGTGTCAAAAAGATAGCGCCACTCGCGCAGACGAAAGTTGTGAGGGGTGACACAAAAGATCTTCCTTCTTTGGCGCAGAAAATTGCTGCAAAATTGTTAGGGAAAGATTAGAGATTTGGCTGCGAGATCTTATGATCACAAAAAGGCTCAGAGGCAAATTAAAGTCTCTGAAGGATTTCTGTGCATGATTTGTTGGCAAAATGATCCTGCCGACGCTGAAGGTCATCATATTATCGAACATAGCGTTGATGGGCCGTCCGGGCTTAAGAACTTCACAACTCTTTGTAGGGACTGCCATTCCAGATATCATCGGGGTGAATTTAAGATCAACTTTGAAAGCTTTTAGCGCGCTGAGAACACTTTTATTGTTTTTTTAAATTACTTTGTCGCTGCATTTCCCATCTACTATATCGCCATTTGATGCCCCCCTCACCGCCCCGGTATCTCCTCCCGCATCCCCTCTTCCCCCCAACCGTCCAGCGCGGCGATCGCCTCCTCCGCCGTCTCGACATAGCGGAACAACTGCAAATCCGCCTGTGCGATCACACCCGCATCCGCCAGCGCCTGCCAGTTCACCACACCCTCCCAGAACGCACGCCCGAACAGCAGGAAGGGGACGCGGGCCATGCGACCGGTCTGGATCAGGGTCAGCGCCTCGAACATCTCGTCCAATGTCCCGAACCCGCCCGGAAACACGCAGATCGCCGATGCCCGCATCAGGAAATGCATCTTGCGGATGGCAAAGTAGTGAAAGTTGAAGCACAGCCCCGGCGTCACATACATGTTCGGTGCCTGTTCGTGCGGCAGCACGATGTTCAGCCCGATGGACACGCCGCCCGCGTCAGCCGCGCCGCGGTTGCCGGCCTCCATCACGCCGGGCCCGCCGCCGGTGGCAATGATGTTGGCGCAGGGATCGTCCGCAAGCGACCGTTCGGTGATCAGCCGGGCAAAGGTCCGCGCCTCGTCGTAATAGCGCGTCAGGTCGGCCAGCATGGGTGTCCGGGCGGTGTCCTTGTGCACCGGATCGGGAATCCGCGCGCCGCCGAACAGGACCACGGTGGATTTCACCCCCGCCTCGTTCATCAGGATCTCGGGCTTCATCAGCTCCAGCTGCAGCCGGACCGGGCGCATGTCGGCGCGCGCCATGAATGCGTCGTCGGCAAAGGCCAGCGCATAGGACGGCGCACGGGTCTGCGGCGTGTCCGGCACCTGACGCGCGGTGATGCGATCCTCGGATGACCGGCGGAACTGGTTTTCGTGGTCGTCGGGCATGAAACATCCTGAAAGTTGCGCAGCGCTAAGGTGGTGGATATAGCCTGCGCCAACCCGTCAAACCAGCACAGAGGCCCGATCATGTCCCACTCCGCCCTCGAATCCACCATAGAGTCCGCATGGGACGCCCGCGACACCATCACCACCGCCACCACCGGCGACGTGCGTGACGCGATCGAGGCGACGCTGTCCGCCCTCGACACCGGCACGCTCCGTGTGGCCGATCGGCAGGACGACGGCACGTGGCACGTCAACCAATGGGCCAAGAAGGCGGTCCTGCTGTCGTTCCGCCTGAACGACATGGCCCCGATCGCGGGTGGGCCCGGCGGCAGCACCTGGTGGGACAAGGTGCCGTCCAAGTTCGACGGCTGGACCGAGGCCGACTGGCGCACCGCCGGTTTCCGCGCCGTGCCGGGCAGCATCGTGCGCCGGTCCGCATACATCGCGCCGGGCGTGGTGCTGATGCCGTCCTTCGTGAACCTCGGCGCCTATGTCGGCGAAGGCACGATGGTCGATGGCTGGGCCACGGTCGGGTCCTGCGCGCAGATCGGCCGCAACGTGCACCTGTCCGGTGGCGTCGGCATCGGTGGCGTGCTGGAACCGATGCAGGCGGGCCCGACGATCATCGAGGACGACTGCTTTATCGGCGCCCGGTCCGAGGTTGTCGAAGGCTGCATCGTCCGGCAAGGCGCGGTCCTTGGCATGGGCGTGTTCATCGGCCAGTCGACCAAGATCGTGGACCGCGAAACGGGCGAGGTCACCTATGGAGAGGTGCCACCCTATTCCGTGGTCGTCGCAGGCTCCATGCCCAGCAAGAACGGCATCAACCTCTACTGCGCGGTGATCGTGAAGCGGGTCGATGCGCAGACCCGCAGCAAGACCGCGATCAACGACCTGCTGCGCGGCTGATGATCCTCAGCCGAACGCTGGCACGGCGACGCATCGCGGACGGGGTGCATCCGGGATGGTTCGCCGCGTGGGGTCCCGTGCTGGCGGATGCGGTGCTTCTGGCCGGCGTCATGGCGCTGGTTCTGGTCGCGGTGACGGGCCCGCTGCTGTCCCGCGACCCGCCGTTCGCGGTGCTGGCCCTCGTCTATGGCGCGGTGTTCTTTGTCCCGGTGCAGGTGGTCCTGATCACCTCCGCACTCTGGGCCGCGAAATCGCGCGTATTGTCGCGCGACGATGGGAACAAAGATTAACCTCACGTGTTCGTGTCGCAGAAGGACCAACGAATGGTCCAGTTATTTTCAAGAAGGAAGACATGCATGGGCTGGATTGGCGCAATCATCATCGGGGGCATCGCAGGATGGCTCGCAGAACAATTCATGAAGTCCAACATGGGCATTCTGGCGAACATCGTCCTCGGCATCATCGGCGCCGCACTGTTCAACTTCATCTTCGGTAGCGTCCTCGGCCTCTACGCCGCCTCCAGCACGATCAGCTACCTGATCGCCGGTTTCATCGGTGCCTGCGTGTTGATCGCCATCGCACGGATGGTGCGTCGCTAACAGCGGCCCAACCGTTTCGGCACAATGCGGCGCACAGGCAACTGTGCGCCGTTTTGCGTTGGTGCGGCTGCACCCTTGACAGGCCAGCGCTTCGGCGCGATGCCAGCCACATGACGAAAGAACCCACAGTCAAACGCACGCAGCAGGTCTATACGCTGCTGGTCGAGGTCGGCCGGTCGACCGACGACGGCCTGCCCGAGGGCGCCACCGGTGCCGCGCTGATGTGCTACGCCTCCGGCGTGGACGAGGCGGAGGCCGTGCGCGAAACCGTCGCGATCCTGAAGCAGGCCGATCTGTCGCCGCTCGACGTGTCGGGTTACGGCACGCTGGACGAACGTCTGGCCGACGGTCATGACATCGACGGCGACGAACGCGCCCTGATGCAGCGCGCGCTGGACGAGAACAGCGTGATCGTGGCGCAGATGACGCCGTTCTACGACACCCCCGGTGCCGACGACGCCTGACCCCAACCGGAGTGTGCGCGCCATGCCGACCCCCCTCGATCCCGTCGATCTGACCGCGCGTCTGGTGCGCTGCAACTCCGTCACCCCTGCAGAAGGCGGCGCGCTGGTCCTGCTCGAACAGGTGCTGACTGACGCAGGCTTTGCTTGCACCCGCGTGGACCGGGGGGGCATCGCCAACCTCTACGCGCGGTGGGGCAAACGCGGCGCGAACCGCAGCTTCGGCTTCAACGGCCACACCGACGTGGTGCCCATCGGCAATCCCGACGACTGGACCGTCGATCCCTTCGGGGCGGACATCCGCGACGGCTTCCTCTGGGGGCGCGGTGCGACCGACATGAAATCCGGCGTCGCCGCATTCGTCGCCGCCGCCTGCGACATGGTGCGCGACACGCCGCCCGACGGGGCGATCATCCTCGCCATCACCGGGGATGAGGAAGGCGATGCCCAACACGGCACCACCGCCCTGCTCGACTGGATGGCCGCGCAGGGCGAGGCGATGACCGACTGCCTCGTGGGCGAACCCACCAGCCCCAACCACATGGGCGAGGCGATGAAGATCGGCCGCCGCGGATCGCTGACCGCGCATTTCACCTTCCACGGGGTGCAGGGCCACTCAGCCTACCCGGATCGCGCGAAAAACCCGCTGCCTGCGATGGCTCGCCTGATGGACCGGCTGGCCAGCCATACCCTCGACACCGGAACCGATCATTTCGACGCCTCGACCCTTGCCGTCGTGACGATGGACACCGGCAATCCCGCAACCAACGTGATCCCGGCCACCTGCCGGGCCACGCTGAACATCCGCTTCAACGATGCGCATACCGCCGCTGGCCTGACCGACTGGATGCAGGCGGAACTGGATGCGGTCGCCGCCGAGACTTCCATCCGCATCGCGATGGCGGTCAAGGTCAGCGGCGACAGCTTCCTGACCCCGCCGGGTGCGCTGTCGGACCTGATCGGTCGCGCGGTGCAGGCCGAAACGGGCCGCACTCCCGAACTCTCGACCTCCGGCGGCACGTCGGATGCCCGTTTCGTCAAGGACCACTGCCCGGTGGTGGAATTCGGCCTCGTCGGCAAGACCATGCACATGGTCGACGAAAAGGTCCCCGTCGCCGACATCCACACGCTGAAGGCGATCTACGCCCGCATCCTGCGCGACTACTTCGCCTGACCCCTCGCTTTTTGCGAAATACTCCGGGGTCCGGGGCTGGCCCCGGCCACCGCCGCCGCGCGCGTCCACATAGCCCATGACGAACCGCCCTGCGCGTGCTAGGTGCCACGCCATGACACAGATCCCCTCCAAGACCGACATCCTCGCGTTCATTGCCGACAACCCGACGCAATCGGCCAAGCGCGACATCGCCCGCGCTTTCGGCATCAAGGGTGCGGACCGCGTCCTGCTGAAACAGACATTGCGAGAGATGGCGGCGGAGGGGCACCTCGCGAAACGACGCTCCTCCTACCGCGATGCGGCCAAATTGCCGCCCGTCTCGGTGCTCGAAGTGCTGGAGGCCGACAGCGATGGTGACCTCTATGCCCGTCCGCTGGAATGGAACGACGCCCTGCCGCCGCCGCGCATCCTGATGGCGCTGCGGTCGGGCGATCCGGCGCTGGGCACGGGCGACCGCATTCTGGCGCGGCTGACCGAGACGCCGGGCGAGGCGCACGCCTACATGGCCCGCATGATCCGCCGCATCGGCAGCAATCCGCAGCGCATCCTCGGCATCTTTCGTGCAGGCAGCGAGGGCGGCCGCGTCATGCCCATCGACAAGGGGTCCGACCGCCAGTTCGTCATCAGCGCCGGTGCCACCGGTGGCGCAAAGGACGGCGAGTTGGTTGAGGCGGAACAGACCGGCCCCAAGGGCCGCATGGGCCTGCCCAAGGCGCGGATCGTCACCCGTCTGGGGGACCCCGCCGGGCCCCGTGCCGTCAGCCTGATTGCCATCCATCAGCACGGCATCCCCGACCACTTCCCCGACGCCGTCGTGGCCGAGGCGGACGCGGCCAAGCCCGTGGACATCAAGGGTCGCACCGACCTGCGCGGCCTGCCGCTGCTGACCATCGACCCCGCCGACGCGCGCGACCACGACGACGCTTGCTACGTGGATGCCCATGACGACGGCACGTTCACCATCTGGGTCGCCATCGCCGACGTGGCCCATTATGTGACACCGGGGTCGGAGCTTGATCGCGAGGCGCGGCAGCGCGGCAATTCCACCTATTTCCCCGACCGCGTCGTGCCGATGCTGCCCGACACCCTGTCCGGCGACCTGTGTTCGCTGCACGAAGGCGTGGACCGCCCCTGCATCGCCGTGGCGATGAAGGTGGACGCGGACGGCAACAAGACCGGCCACACGTTCCACCGCGCCATGATGAATTCGGTCGCCTCACTGACCTACGAACAGGCGCAGGCGGCGATGGACGGCACGCCCGATGCGCAGACCGAACCGCTGCTGGAAACGGTCATCACGCCGCTTTACGCCGCCTACGCGGCCCTCGCCCGCGCCCGCGCCGCGCGGCAACCGCTGGACCTCGACCTGCCCGAACGACGGATCGAGCTCGATGACGACGGCAAGGTCACGGCTGTCAACTTCAAGGACCGCCTCGACGCGCACCGACTGATCGAGGAGTTCATGGTCCTCGCCAACGTCTGCGCCGCCGAAACGCTGATCGCGCAAAAGGTGCCGCTGCTGTTCCGCGTGCACGAGGAACCCAGCCCCGAGAAACTCGATGCGCTGCGCGAGGTCGCCGCAGCCTCCGGCCTGACGCTGGCCAAGGGGCAGGTGCTGAAGACGGCGCATCTGAACCGGTTGCTATCGCAGGCCCAAGGGACCGACGCGGACGAGCTCATCAACCTCGCCACGCTGCGCAGCATGACGCAGGCCTACTACAACGCGGACAATTTCGGCCATTTCGGGCTGGCGCTGCGCAACTACGCGCATTTCACCTCGCCGATCCGGCGCTATTCCGACCTGATCGTGCACCGCGCCCTGATCGCCGCCCATGGCTGGGGCCGCGACGGGTTGTCGCCGTGGGACATCGAACACCTGAACGACACGGCCAAGATGATCTCAGACACCGAACGCCGGTCGATGGCGGCGGAACGCGACACGACAGACCGTTACCTCGCCGCGTTCCTGTCAGAACACGTCGGCGCCGAATTCACCGGACGGATCAGCGGCATCGCGCGCTTCGGTGTTTTCGTCAAACTCGACGGGACCGGCGCCGACGGCATGATCCCGATCCGCAATCTGGGGTCCGAGTATTTCCACTACGACGCCGAAACCCAGACCCTGATGGGCGCGGACAGCGGCCAGATCATCGGTCTGGGCCAGCGCGCCACCGTGCGACTGACCGAGGCCACGCCCGTCACCGGCGGCCTGATCGTGGAGTTGCTGGAACTGGACGGGCGCACCCAGCCCAAGGGGCCGACCGCAGGTCGCGGCAAGCCGCCCCGCTTCCGTCAGGGTGCGGCGAAGAAGAAGTCCGCCAGCACCGCGCGCAAGGTCAACCGCATCCGCAAGGCGAAGTGAAGCTGCCTCCGGCGGGAGTATTTGTGGCAAGATGAGGCGACGGTCGGGGGGCGTCTGTTCGGTCAGATCACGGGCAGGGTGGCGCATGCACCCCGCCCATTGTCGATGTTACAGACGCGGACCCAGCTCGGCCACGACCTGTGCATAGACCGCACGCTTGAACGGCACGATCGCATCGACCAGCTGATCCTTCGGTAGCCATTTCCAGGCCGAGAACTCGGGGTGTTTCGTCTGGATGTCGATGTCGCTGTCGGTGCCGTGAAAGCGGAACAGGAACCACTTCTGCTCCTGACCGCGATACTTGCCGCCCCAGGCGCGCCCCACCAGTTCCGGCGGCAGTTCATAGCGGATCAGGCCGCGCGTTTCGGCCTCCAGGCTCACCAGCTTCGACGTGACGCCGGTTTCCTCCCACAACTCGCGCAGTGCTGCGTCCAGCGTCTTTTCGCCGGCGTCCACACCGCCCTGTGGCATCTGCCAGGCATCGCTGTCACGATCCAGGCGTTGACCCACCCAGACATGGCCGCGCGGGTTCGCCAGCATCACGCCGACGCAGGGGCGATAAGGCAGCTGTTCGATTTGGTCGACGGTCATGAAATGGCCTTGCGTGTTCATCGCGGTGGTTCCTTTCGTTGCAGGCCCATCCTGCGCGAAAGCTGCCGCGTTAAGCGATAACAAGACGTGTGTTATGCTGTATCCGGGGCGCAATCCATCGCAGATCGGCCCGGCGCAAACCGATGCATCCCGCCGTGGGACGCCCCGGACCGCGCCATTGATGGACAAAGATCGCGGACCCCCGCCCCTTGACCGGATAGGGCCAGTTCCAGTTCGTCAGGATCACGATGTCATACATCGGATCTGCGCGCCGCAGCACCTCGTGACCAAAGGCATGCGGTGCCCGCACCATCATGTTGTAATCCGGATCGCGAACGTCGTCAGACCACAGATCGGACGGCCCGATGGGCAGCGCCCAGTCGGCGGGCCGCCCCATGCGGTCGCGCCGATACAGCATGCCCACGATGCCGTGCACGCCGCGCGGTGTGGCCCCATCGCCTTCGCACTTGGCGTCGGTCAGCCCGCCGCGCCCGATGGTGCGGGGAAACCGCCGCCCCAGAAACCGCACATGCGTCCGCATGACGACCAGATCGGTTGCCTTCATGCGCCCCTCCTCGCTTTTTGAAAAATACTCCCCCGCGGGAGGCGTCCGCCCCTCACAGCAGATGACCCGACTTCGCGGCCTTCGTGGCCAGATACGCATGGTTGTGGGCATTCTCGCCGACCGCCAGCGGCACCCGTTCGACCACGGCGATGCCAGAGGCCTGCATGCGTGCGATCTTGGCGGGGTTGTTGGTCAGTAGGCGCACGGCGGCAAACCCCATCTGCCGCAGGATCGCGGCCCCGATACGGAAATCCCGTTCGTCGTCGTGAAACCCCAACCGGTGATTCGCCTCGACCGTGTCGAAGCCCTGATCCTGCAGGGCATAGGCGCGCATCTTGTTGGCCAGCCCGATCCCGCGTCCTTCCTGGTTCAGATACAGAAGAATGCCGTGCCCCTCCTGTCCCATCCGCCCGAGTGCCGCGCGGAGTTGCGGTCCGCAGTCGCACTTCAGCG
Organism: Loktanella fryxellensis; assembly: GCF_900110065.1. Classification (GTDB taxonomy): domain Bacteria; phylum Pseudomonadota; class Alphaproteobacteria; order Rhodobacterales; family Rhodobacteraceae; genus Loktanella; species Loktanella fryxellensis. The sequence goes on from NZ_FOCI01000010.1 coordinate 60,059, forward strand.
ACCCCAGCAGGTCGCCGGTAAAGCAGGCCGAGTGCAGCCGTGCCAGCACGGGGGCATTGCGGTCGGGCTGGCCGATCTCGACGGCGTAGTGCTCCTCTCCGCCATCGGCGGGGCGGAAGACGTGCAGACGCCCTGCCTCGGACACCGACAGGGGCAGGCGGGCGCTGACGATGGATTGCAGGGGCGACAGATCCGTGGCCCGCGCCGCAGCCCCGTCCACCACGGTCAACCCGTGCCGCGCGGCAAAACCTGCCGCGTCGTCCACGGACGCGATGACGGCGGCCGGTAGCAGGCGGGAGGACTTGCACAGGGCGACGGCGGCGCGGGCCAGATCGGCAGGGCCGTCGCGCAGGCCCTGCAGCGGTCCCTTCATCGGGTTGCGCAGATCGCCCGCTGGATCGGCGAGGCCGCGCACCCAGCCCGCATCCGCGTCGCGCGGCATGGCGATGCGTGCGACGTCGCCGTCATAGGCCGCGACCTTCAGCGTGGCCGCGCGCCAGTCGGTGATCGCCATGCAGGCATCCAGACCCAGCATCAGGGCCAGCCGGTCGGCGTTCAGCGTCTCCGCCGCGACCATCACACCTGCACCGGCCACCACCACGGGCACGCCCATGCGCAAGTCGGCCCGCGCCCGCGCCAGTCGTTCGGTGCCATCTGGTGTAAAGCCCATGCGGGTCGCATCCTGTCTGCTTTGTGCCGATCTAGGCGCTGCCGGGTCTAGGCGCTACTGCGCCCGATTGAAACATTCCGCGGGAAATCACACGTCCGTGTGAACCTTTTGCAGCACAACTTGTTGATGTCGTGACTGCAACACATCTGAGATGAGAGCAATCTGGAGGTTGTCATGGCGCAATTGAAGAAGATCCTGCTGGTGGACGACGACACCGACCTGCGCGAGGCGCTGGGCGAGCAGTTGTTGATGACCGAAGATTTCGACGTGTTCGAGGCCGACGACGGCGCAAGCGCCATGACCAAGGCCAAGGAACAGCTGTACGATCTGATCATCCTCGATGTCGGCCTGCCCGACACCGACGGGCGCGAGCTGTGCCGCCTGATGCGCAAACAGGGGGTGAAATGCCCGATCATCATGCTGACGGCGCAGGACAGCGATGCGGACACAATCTATGGCCTCGACGCCGGGGCCAACGACTATGTCAGCAAGCCGTTCAAGTTTCCCGTCCTGCTGGCCCGCATTCGCAGCCAGCTGCGCACGCACGAACAGTCCGAGGACGCGGTGTTCCAGCTGGGGCCGTACACGTTCCGTCCGGCGCAGAAGATGCTGGTGACCGAAGACGACAAGAAGGTGCGGTTGACCGAGAAGGAAACCAACATCCTCAAGTACCTCTATCGGGCCGCCAATGGCGTGGTCGCCCGCGACGTGCTGCTGCACGAGGTCTGGGGATACAACGCCGGTGTGACGACTCACACGCTGGAAACCCACATCTATCGCCTGCGGCAAAAGATCGAGCCGGATCCGTCGCACGCGCGGTTGCTGGTGACGGAACAGGGCGGCTATCGTCTGGTGGCCTGACGCCTTGGGATGACCGGCATTGACCCGTCCCACCGGGCGGGTCATGCCTGCGAAAGCCAACGGCGCGGATGACCCGGCCGGTCGCCCGGAAGCCGCACTAATGACACCCTACACGCCGGCAGCCACCGCCATGGATGCGCAGTCCAACCTGCGCGGCAGCCTCTGGATGATCGCTGCGATGGCATTCTTTGCCTTCGAGGATACGGTTATCAAGACCGCGTCGGCGACCATCCCCGTCGGGCAGGTGCTGATCGTCTTCGGGCTTGGTGGGGCGATCGTGTTCGCCGCCCTCGCCAGGGCCGGGGGGCAGCCGCTGTTCACCCGCGACGTGTTGGCCCCCGCAATGCGCATCCGCGTCGTTTTCGAGGTGACGGGGCGCCTGTTCTATATATTGGCCATCGCGCTGATCCCGCTGTCGGCAGCGACGGTGATCCTGCAGGCGACACCTTTGGTCGTCGTCGCGGGCGCAGCACTGGTTTTCGGCGAACGGGTCGGCTGGCAGCGCTGGGCGGCCATTCCGATCGGATTGTCCGGCGTCCTCTTGATCCTGCAACCCGGCACCGAGAGTTTCACACTGCCGTCCGTGCTGGCCGTGATCGGCATGATCGGTTTCGCCGGGCGCGATCTGGCCAGCCGTGCCGCACCGGCGACGCTGGGCACGCAGGTCCTTGGCTTCTACGGCTTCGTCGCCGTCACCATTGCAGGCACGGCGTTTGCCCTGTGGCAGGGGGCGGCGTTCGTCGTGCCGGGACGGACCGCAGCCGCGTGCCTTGCTGCAGCGGTCGTCGTGGGCGTCGCGGCCTATGCCTGCCTGATGAAGGCGATGCGCACCGGCGATGTGTCTGCCGTCACACCGTTCCGCTATACCCGGCTGCTGTTCGGCGTGGCCCTTGGCGTTCTGATCTTCGACGAGGCGCTGACGCCCGCAACGCTGGCGGGGTCGGGGCTGATCGTGCTGTCGGGCCTGCTCATTCGGCTGCGCAGGCGTGCGGCCTGACCGACAGGTCCACCTTTGCCGGGGGCCGGGACGCGCTATGTCATGCGGCAGCCGACACCAAAGGAGCAATCTGATGACGAAGACCGCAAAAGACTACCTCGACGCCGCGAACGCCGAGATCACACGCATTCCGACCGCTGACGCCATCAAGGCACATGGGTCGGACGACGGTGGCATCTGGATCGACGTGCGCGACAGCGGCGACATTGCCAAGACCGGCACGATCAAGGGCGCAAAGCGCGTACCCCGTGGGTTCATGGAGTTTGCAGCTGATCCCGCGTCGCCCTATCACAAGGATTTCATGCAGCCCGATGCGAAGTATTACCTCGTCTGCGGTGCCGGTGGTCAAGCGGCGCTGGCCGGCAAGACGTTGAAGGAAATGGGCTATACGGACGTGACCAACGTCGGTGGCGTGCCCGACTGGAAAGAGGCCGGCGGCCCGACCGAAGACGCCTAAGCCTCGACCCACATCTGCCAGAGCAGCCGCAACGCAAGCGCCGTTGCGGCTGTCACCAGAACCGGTTTGATCAGCCGCGATCCGACCCGCATCGCCAGTTTCGATCCGACCCAAGCCCCTGCGACCTGTGCGGCGCCCATGGCCAGCCCCACGCCCCACCACGGTGTCGCCACCACCGCATAGGTGGCGATGCCGCCAAGGTTCGAGGCGAAATTCAGCAGTTTCGTATGCGCCGTGGCCCGCAGGACGCCGTAACCCGCCAGCCCCACGAAACCGAGCATGTAGAACGCCCCCGCCCCCGGTCCGATCAGCCCGTCATAGAACGCGACCAGCGGCACCACCGTCAGGGCAAACACACCCGGTGCGATCCGTTGTGCGCGGTCCACGTCGTTCAGTCCAGGTTTCAGCGCAAAGAACAGCGCGATGCCGATCAGCAGGACAGGCAGCCCCAGACGGATCACATCGACCGGCAGCGACGAGGTCAGCAGCGCACCGACCACAGCGGCGCCGAATGCGATCAGCGCCGACCGTCCCTGCGTGCGCAGGTCCACATGACCGCCACGCGCATAGGCGATGGCGGCCATGCCCGCGCCGAACACGCCCTGCACCTTGTTCGTGGCGATGGCCGTCACGGGGGGCGCACCGGCCAGCACCAGCACGGGCAGGGTGATCAGGCCGCCACCACCGGCGATGGAATCGACCACACCGGCGACGAAGGCCGCCAGCATCAGCCACATCAGGACATCGGTGGCAACCTCGAACATCAGGTGACGAAATCGCTGCGGGCATAACCCTGGATGAACAGCAACGCCGTCAGGTCGCCGTGATTGATCCGCACGTCGCATTCCGCCTGCACGGCGAGTTTCGCGTGCAGGGCGACCCCGGTGCCCGCACGTCCCAGCATCCCCAGATCGTTGGCCCCGTCGCCGACGGCCAGAACGTCGCCCACTGACAGGCCCAGCCGCGCCGTGATCTCCTCCAGCGCGTTGACCTTGGCCTGACGGCCCAGGATGGGGCGGCCCACGTCGCCGGTCAGGTGGCCATCCGCCGCTAGCAGCGTGTTGGCACGGTGTTCATCGAACCCCAGCGCCGCCGCGATGCGCGCGGTAAAGGCCGTGAACCCACCAGACACCAGCGCCGCGTGACCGCCATGCGCCTTCATCGTCTGCACCAGCTCGTATCCGCCCGGCATCATCTGGATCCGGGTGTCGAGGACGTGGCCGATGATCGCCTCCGGCAGACCCTTCAGCAGCCCCACCCGCTCGATCAGTGCCGCCTCGAAATCGATCTCGCCGTTCATCGCGCGGGCCGTGATCGCGGCGACATGGGCACCGACGCCCGCCTCGGCGGCCAGTTCGTCGATGCATTCCTGCCGGATCATGGTGCTGTCCATGTCGGCCAGCAGCATCCGCTTGGCGCGACCTTCGGTGGGTTGCACCACAAGATCGACGCCCATCGCCTGCAGGTCGTCCCATGCGGTCCAGCGGGTGTCGGGCAGGGCAGGCATGGCGAAACAGGCGGCCTCGGCCGGCGAAAGCCAGACGGGGGTATCGCCGCCCCAGGCGGCACGCAGGTTGTCCACCAGCGGCGCGGTCAGAAGTCCGGGTGCAGCGATCAGGGTCGTCGTGAACATGGGATGCGGCCTTTGCACGGGATTGCCTTCTGCTAGCCTGTTTGCAGGTCGCGCGAAAGGGCGCGGCGTCGGGACGTCAACCTCTGACCGCCGCCGTGGCCGAAGCTTGACGTATGGTCATCGTACGCTAACTTTTCTCTAGTTGCATCAAGGGGGTGGAATGGCGCATGTCGGTAGGACCGGGCCGTCCGGTGGGTATAACATCGACCAGACCAGATCGCTTGCGACCCCAGTGGACAGGACCGTCATCGCAGCCGCGTCGTCGCCGGCAGATCGTAGGAGTTTGTGCATGTGTTGCCGATTGACAGGGCCGTGTAACCTACAGGCCCACAGGCCGCGCAAATGAACGGCGGGCTCATGATCCTGTTTTCCGGGCAGACCGTGAGCAGTTTCGTCCTGAGACGAGCACTCAAGGATCATGCGCGGCTCAGCATCGAACTCGTGGTGCAGCGTCAGGTGACCTTTGCGGCGGCGCTGATCCTTGCCGGATACTATTACAGCCTGCAGATCGCCACGCTTGCCGGCGTGATGATCGTCATCTCCGAGGCGCTGGATTTCATCCTGTGCCGCCGCATCCTGCAATGGACCGGACGCGATACGGAACAACTGCGCACCTACTATCGCCGCCTGATCATCAGCACGATCCTGAGTGCGGCGATCATCGTGTACTATGCCGTTTCGCTGGCGCTGGTTCAGGGACCCGGGCCGCATTTTATGTCGCTGTTCTTCCTCTTCGCGGCAGCGATCTTTGCAGCGATGAACAACCATCAGGTCCCCATCCTGCTGACGATCCGGCTGATCATCTACGGCATGGCCTTCGTGTTCATCCCCGCCTTCGACATTTGGATGACCGGCGCCGGAATCCGGTCGGAACTGTGGGCGCAGCTGTTCACCGCGCTGTTCGTACTGTATTTCGTCATCGACTGTTCACGGATCCATCTGCGGCTCTATCGCGACAATCTGGTCAAGATGGAGGATCTGACCATCCAGCACGAGCTTGCGCAGGATGCCGTCCGGATCAAGACCGACTTCCTTTCGACCATGAGCCATGAGTTGCGGACGCCTCTGACGTCGATCAAGGGATCGATCGACCTGATCAGTTCCGGCAAGTTCGGGGCGTTGAACGGGCGTATCGTCAAGCTTCTCGACATCTCGCAGCGCAACTGCGCCCGGTTGATCGCGCTGATCGACGAGATCCTCGATTTGCAAAAGATCGACGCGGGCAAGATGGAATTCCACATGCAGCCCGTCGAGGTCACGGCGCTGATCGGGCGGACCGTGGCGCTGACCACGCCCTATGCCGACGCCCTCGGCGTGACGCTGCGGGTGGAAGGAGAGGGCGGCGGCTGGGTGCTGGGCGATCCGGCACGACTGGAACAGGTGCTGACGAACATGCTGTCCAACGCGGCCAAATTCTCGACCTCCGGGGATATGGTCCGCGTCCGGGCCGAGGCGCAGCCGGGGCGCATCCGCATTTGCGTGATCGACGAAGGTGTGGGCCTGTCGGAAAACGACACCGACAAGGTGTTCGACCGGTTCAGCCAGCTTGACGCGTCCGACACGCGCAAGATCGGCGGCACCGGGCTGGGCATGAACATCTCGCGCAAGATCATGGCGGCACATGACGGCGTCATCAGCTATGCCAAGAACACCGGTCCCGGCACGACGTTCTACATGGAACTGGACATCTGCGATCCCGCTGCGTGACGCTGCGGCTCAGGACGCGGCCAGCAGCGCCCTGACCTGATCGCCCAGCGTCAGGGGATCGAACGGTTTCACGATCACGCCGCGCGCGCCGCGCTCGATCATGTCACGGCTTTCGTGGGCCTGGGCGCGGGCGGTCATGAAGATGACCGGCGTGTCGGCGAATCCATCGACCTGACGGATCGCCTCGAGCAGCTGCAGACCGCTCATCTGCGGCATCATCAGGTCGAACACCATGACATCCGGCCGGAACTCGGGCGCCTGACGCAGCGCCTCCGGGCCGTTGTCGCATTGCATGACGTCAAAGCCGCCCGCCATCTCGAACGACATCAGCGCGATCTCGAGGATATCGAGGTCGTCTTCGACATGGAGGAGGCGAATGGTCATGAGACAAGTTTATCCTCTTGTGCCAGACATTTGCAACACGGACACGGCCTGAACCGGTGCATCACGTCGGGACAGGGTGAAACTGACGGATGTGCCCTGACCCTCGACGCTTTCGAGGGCGACCTGTCCACCATGGCTTTCGACGATCGCCTTGACGATGCTCAGACCCAGCCCGGTGCCACCGCCGCGCGCGCGGTTGGATTTGCCCACCTGAGTGAACCGGTCGAACACCCGGTCCAGCGCGTCAGCCGGGATCCCGGCACCGCGATCCACAACGCTGACGCGGTGCCGGTCACCGCCACTGACCAGCACCACGTCGATCTGCGTCCCCCGGGGCGAAAACTTGCAGGCGTTCGAGATCAGGTTCAGTAGCACCTGATGGATGCGCCCGGTATCGAAATCGGCCCATGCCGGGTGCGTATCCGCGCGCAGATTGACAGCCACGTCGAACCGCGCCGCGTAGGTCGCTGTCATCGCGATCGCATCCTGAAGCGTTGCCGTCAGATCGTGGCGCTGCATGTCGTAATCCATGTGACCGGCCTCGAGCTTTTCGAGGTCGAGGATATCGTTCACGATCAGCACCAGCCGGTCGGCATTGCGATAGGCGATGTCCAGCAGACCGCGGGCCTTGTCCGACAGCGGACCAGCCGCGCCGGACTGGATCAGTCCGAGCGCGCCCTTGATCGAGGTCAGCGGCGTGCGCAATTCATGGCTGACGGTGGCCACCAGTTCGTCCTTGGCGCGCGAGACCGCCAGCACTTCGGTCTGGTTGCGCAGGATGACGTACAGGCGGCGCGCCTGCCCCGGCAACTGCGTCACCTGCATGTCCGCCCGGAACGACACGCCGTCATAGTCCGCATCGAACGCGAACTGGTCGATCTCGCCCGCCTCCAGCCTTGCGATCTGGTCGGTGACGGCACCCCGGTCGCAGGCCAGGTCCAACGACGCCATGTCGACGCTGTCCAAAGCGTCGGGTGCCCAGCCGAACAGCGTCATGGCCGCCGCGTTGGCAAAGACGACGCGGTGCGTGCCGGCTGCGACGATGAAGACAGGCTCGCTCAGCAGATGCAGGCTTGCAACCGCGTCCCGGTCGGTTTCGGCCGTCCGCTGATCGCTGGTGTCCGCGTGGATCAGGATCATCCCCGCAAACTGTCCGTGGGCGTCATGCTGGTGGATGCGGGTCGTCTTGGTCCACAGCGACGTGCCCGCGTCCGTGACGACCTGCCGATCGCCGGTCCAGACCGGCATGTCGGCCTGCGCCGCATCATCCCACCCGGGGTAGAAACCGGGGGTCATGCCGATGACGTCAGCCCGTTGATGTCCTGTTGTGCGAACGAAGACGTCGTTGACTGACGTCACGCGGCCTGCGGCATTCGTCGTGACGACCATGGCATGGGCATTCAATGCTGCCAGTGCCGATCTCATATGTTTCAATCCGAGTTCCATGTCAAATCCCAGCCTGATAATTGCCCGGCGCAAGGGATGTTCCGTGGCGCTGTGGCGACCGATCAAATTCGTTGCATGATGGCTAATCATGGTTTGGGGCAAAGTTAAGGCTGTCAGTGGGCGATGCCAGAACCCGGTGCGACCGATGCGATTCGGCGGTCAGATCTGCCGGGTGCGTTGACTGCCATCTGCCCCGGCCCCGGCGTCCGCCGCGACGCGTGGCAGGGTGAAGTGGAACGTGGTGCGGACGCCCGGTTCGCTGTCGAATCCGATGCTGCCGCCCATATGTTCGACCATCTGCCGCGAGATGTTCAACCCAAGGCCGGTGCCGCCGCGCTGGCGGGTATCGGACCCGTCGGCCTGCGAGAATGGGGAAAAGATGCGGTCGCGGAACGCGATGGGCACACCTGGACCCGTATCTGTCACGGCAAAGCGCACCACGTCCGCATCCGCCGTAAGCGCGACCGCGATGGCAGACCCGGCGGGCGCATATTTGCAGGCGTTCGACAGCAGATTGCCAAAGACCTGCGCAAGACGGTTGTCGTCGGCCCAGACTTGCGCCCCGGCGGCACCATCCTCCAGCACGAACGACAAACCGTTGCGCAGCAACAGCGGCTGGTTCTGTTCCAGCGCATCTGCGATCAGACGGCTGGCGTCGTGTGCATCGATCTGGAACTTCATCTGGCCTGCGCTGATCTTTTCCAGATCGAGGATGTCGTTCACCAGCCGGATCAGCCGATCCGTGTTGTTCGCGGCGATGTCGAGCAGGCGCGCGGACGGTGCGGGGACACCGTCCTTGATCGTCATCAGCAGACCCAGCGCGCCCTTGATAGACGTGAGCGGCGTGCGCAATTCGTGGCTGATCGTGGCGATGAATTCGTTCTTGATCTGCTCCGCCTGCTTTTCCTGCGTCACGTCGTTGATCTGGACGATATAGAGCTCGGCCTCCTTGCCCGCGTCGAACACCCACGACACCCTGATCAGGCCCCACCGCAACGTCCCGTCCTTGTGCATGATCCGGTGTTCGCCGCGATAGGTGGCGCCCGGATGGCCATAGAGGTCGGCGATCGCCGTACGGACCGCGTCCCGGTCATCGGCAAGCACCAGCGCGTCGATGTGCTGGCCATGCAGGGCCTGCGCCGTGAGGCCCGTCATAAGCATCAGGGCATCGTTGGACTGCATGACTGTCCCGTCATGGCCGAGGATGGCCGTACCGACGGGCGCGCGCGCGATCACGAGGCGCAGCATATCCTCGCTGTTCGACAGGGCCATCTGCGCCTGGCGCAGGGCGGTGATGTCGGTCTGTGCGCCGATCATGCGCAACGCGCGTCCGTCCGCGTCACGCGCGACGACGACCGCATCCGACCGCATCCAGCGCCATTCGTTGCCCGGGAACAGCACGCGGAACTCCGACGTGGACCGCGGACTGTCGCCGCGCAGGGCCGCCCGGTCGGAGGCGCGCAGCACGGGAAGATCCTCTGGGTGCACGCGGGACATGAAATGCGATTGCATGTCGAGGTCGGGATCGTCCGGGACCGCCAGCAGGTTGCGCCAGGTTGCGGACACCACCGGCGTGTTCGTGGTCAGGTCCACGTCGAACACGCCGATCTCGGCGCCTTGCAGCGCAAGGCTCCAGCGTTCCTCCATGTCCGACAGGGCCTGACGCGACTGCGTCTCGGCGGTCACGTCGCGCAGCAGCACGGACTGCCGCGGCGATCCGTCAGACCGGTGCCACAGGTTGCGCTGCACCTCGATCCGGCGTTGCTGCGGACCGGTCCCCAGGGTGGCATGCCGCAGATCGGCCACGGTGTCGTCGGCCTCGTCCATGGTCAGGAAGGCATCGAACGGACGCCCCAGCACATCGTCGCGCGGCAGGCGGAGGATGGCGGCCGCGGCGGGGTTCGCATCGACGACCCGCCCGGTCGCATCCAGCAGGATGACGCCGAAGACCGAATTCTTGATGACCGATCGGTTCTGTTTCACGCGGTCCGACAGCGCCTCTGTCTTGGCCGCGACAAGGGCGTCGATCTCGGTTTCGCGATTGGCGAAGGATGTGATCGACCGCAGCGCGACCAGCGTCGCGGAGAGGCCGCCGAACACGATCAGCCACGGCAGCGGCGATCTGTTCAGCGCATCGAACCTGGGCGTGCTGACCCATGTCATCGTCCATGTCCGTCCCAGGACATCCATGGATTCGGTCACCGTAAAGTCGGACCCGGCCTGCGCCGCGGCGCTGCTGTACAGCAGCTGTCCGGCATCCATCACGCTGACGTCGAACAGGTCGGATTGGCTTGCCGTCAGTTCCGACAGGGCCTGTGCGGTAAAGAAAGGCATGTAGACCCAGCCCACATGCGTGTCACGGCGCGATGCAGTGTCGGACGGCACACTGCCGGTGCTGTAGATCGGGCGCAGGATCAGGCCGCCGGGTTCGTCCCGGTCACCCTGCACGAGGTTGATCGGTCCGGTCAGTCGCACGGTCCCGGTATCCCGGGAGGTCAGCGCCGCCATCCGACGGTTGTCCTCGAACGCGATGTCGAGCCCGCGCGCGGCGGCATTCGTCGCGATCGGCGCGATGTAGCGGATGATGAACTTCTCAATGCGGTCCGTCTCGGGGCGCACGATCAGATCGGCCTCTCCCGCAGCGCGGGCCTGTGCACGCAGGCGGTCCAGACCGGCGCTATCGGTCGGCAGGATCAGCCCCAGACCCAGAACGCCGGGCAACGACTGCTGGATCTGGAGCGTATCGACATAGGTTTCCCATTCGGCCTCGGTGACGACCTCGGCGGACTGCATCAGGGCAGCAAGGGCATCGAGGCTTTGGACATAGCTTTGAATCCGCACGCTGAGAGCGCTGCCGCTGTCGGTCACGACGGACTGGAAGGCAGAGCGGCTGCGGTTCAGGTCCACATGCCGGGCATAGGCGGCGATGGCAAAGGTCAGGCCCAGACACAGTGCCGCGAACAGGATGCGGATGATCGGGCGCGACAGGAACTGGACCATGCGGGACACATTCTACCGGAAAAACGATGGAGGACGGACGTGTTTCAGCCATAGCGTCAACCATGGTGTAAGCGACAGGAAAATCGGGTGCCGCCGGGCGCTGGCCCGCCTATGCGCAGGGCGTGCAAGTCCCGCGGGCTTCAGCCCGGACAACGCCGAAACACCCGCTTTTCGCCCAAGTCCGACCACATTTGCCACGCAAGTCTTATAGACAGATAAAAAACCATCTGCGCCTGCCGTTGTGCACGGGTCGGCGCAGTCCTTGGTCAGAAAGGCCGGCATCATGTTCATCTTGGCCGTCGATGACGACCCCTTCATCCTCGAGTTGCTAAGTGAGATCATCGACCACATCGGGGGCCACACACTCGTGACCGCGGCGTCGGGTTCCAAGGCGCTGGACATCCTGCACGACGACGACTCCTTTGATTGCATCATGCTGGACATCCAGATGCCCGACATGGACGGCATCGAGGTGTGCCGTGCCCTGCGCCAGATCCCGGGCTACGAAGTGGCGCCGGTCCTGATGCTGACCGCGATGTCGGAAAAGAGCTATATCGACAGCGCATTCCTCGCGGGGGCCACCGACTATCTTAACAAGCCGTTCGAGATCACGGAATTGCGCGTGAGATTGGGTGTGCTGGAGGAGCTTGTCGCGGCGCGGACACGTCAGGGTGCCACGCTGGTGGCCACGCCGTCCGGCGCGCGCACCGTGACGTCGGACCACCCGATGTCGATCTATCGCCCGTTCGAGATCCACGACATCGCCGGGATCGTCGATGCGGTCGCACTGGAAAACTACGTCGCGAAGCTGAGCCGTGCGCGGCTGTTCGGATCGAGCGTGTTCGCCGTCTCTGTCCGGCGCGTCGAACAGCTGTTTCACCAGATGTCGCCGTTCGATTTCCAGTGCATGATCGTCGATGTCGCCGAGGCGCTGGCCGACACGATGGCGGCCCACGCCTTCATCGGGGCCTATGCGGGCAACGGAACCTTCGTCTGCGTGGTCGAGGGTGCGCGCCTGCCCGATTTCGAGCGGTTCACCGACCAGTTGAATCTGGCGATCCACAGGCTCGAGATGCACAGCAGCAAGGGTGCACGGCTGCATGTCCGCGTCAGCACGGGCAATGCCATGCGAATCATGTGGCGGTCGGGTGCGACGGCGCTGGACGCCCTGTCGCAGGCCGTCACCGCCGCAGAGGCCGAGGCGCAGCGCGCCGAACGTGATCTGGACGACTTCTGGTATCTCGGCGCATCCGCATGACACGGACTGCGGGCAGCGACGCGGATTTCGACGCAGGCATGCTGCGGCTGAAACAGCGTTTCTTGCAGCATCACTTCGAGCGTCACGAACAGCTCGAGGCCTTGCTGGAGGACTGGCGTCGCGGTGAGGATGCCGGGTCCGGACCGGGCATCGCGGAGGCGGTCCTGCACAAGATCGCGGGTGCCGCAGGCTCGCTTGGACTTCAGACTCTGGGCGATGCGGCGTTCGTCGCGGAACGCCATCTGCGCGATCAGCGGCGATCGGACCGGATCGATCTGACCGCTGCGGCCAATGTGCTGGATGCCTTCCTCGAGGTGTCGCTGCAGGTCTGTCGTGACGACCGCACGGCATCGGCATACCCCATGACGGACCGGTCAGTCGGCTGCGCAGGTCGGTGATCGGTGCGACGCCGGGGGGTGCCCGGCCCTGCCGTTCAGCGCTTTCTTGCCGTGTATTCGCTGCACAGCGCGCACATGACATCTTCCGCTAGGTCAGGCATTGCAATTTCGCACAACATTGGTGTGAGATTGCAACACAGCGATTCAAGTCGCGATGAAATTGACCTGACAGGGAGAACAGTCATGCAGATGACCAGAATGCTTGCGACCACGGCCATGGCGCTGGGTCTGGCTGCGACGGCACAGGCGGCCACCGTGCCCGCCGGCACGACGCTGGCCGACGACCAGACCTATACCTTCTGGCTGCTGGACGCGATCAAGTCGATGGACCCGCAGATCAACACCGACGTCGAAGGGTCCGACGTGCTGCGCAACCTGTTCGAAGGCCTCTACAACGAGGACGGCAACGGCGAACTGGTCCCCGGCGTGGCGCTGGACCACACCGTGTCTGACGGCGGCCTGACCTACACCTTCAACCTCCGCGACGATGCGCAATGGTCCGACGGCACGCCCGTCACGGCCAACGATTTCGTCTATGGCTGGCAGCGTCTGGCGGATCCGGCGAACGCATCCGAATACGCCTGGTACATGGAACTGATGCAGGTCGCGAACGCGCCGCAGGTGGTCGCCGGTGAAATGCCCGTGGATCAGCTTGGGATCCGCGCCGTGGACGACACCACGCTTGAGGTGACGATCACTACGCCGCTGCCGTATTTCCCGCAGATGCTGGTCCACGCCTCGACCTTTCCGGTCAAGCAGTCGGTCGTCGAAGAGTTCGGCGACAACTGGACCCAGGCCGGCAATCTGGTCGGCAACGGCGCCTATACGCTGGTCGAACACCAGCTGGGCGAGCGCGTCATGATGGAAAAGAACGACACCTATTGGGACGCCGAAAACACGGTGATCGCGCAGCTGACCGCGCTGACGATCAACGACAGCAATCAGGCCCTGACCCGCTATCTGGCAGGCGAGCTGGACCGCGTGGACATTCCCGCCGGTCAGTATCCCCGTCTGGCCGAGGAATACCCCGATCAGGCGAAATCCACGCCCTACAACTGTTCCTACATCTACATGCTGAACGTCGGCGAAAAGGGCCCGGAGGCGCTGAAGGACGTGCGCGTCCGTCAGGCGATGGCCTATGCCGTCGACCGCGACATCATCGTGGACCGCATCCTGCAGGGCGGCCAGCGTCCCGCCTACAACTGGACCCACTGGGCGATTTCCGATTTCGAGCGTCCGGCCCTGCCGTGGGCGGACGAGATGGATCAAGCCCAGCGCATCGAGGCAGCAACGGCCCTGATGACCGAGGCGGGCTATGGTCCCGACAACCCGCTGGACCTGCGTCTGCAGTACAATACGTCGGACGATCACGAAAAGATCGCCATCGCGGCCTCGCAGATGCTGAAGGCGATCGGCATCAACATCACGCTCGACAACTACGAATGGACGATCCACACGGACCGTCTGCAGAACCAGGACTTCGACATGGCGCGCTATGCCTGGTGCGGCGACTACAACGAGGCGTCGACCTACCTCGACCTGATGACCTCCTATTCGGGTCACAACAATGGCGAGTGGTTCAACGACGAATACGATCAGGTGATGGCTGATTCCAAGCAGGCCGAGGATCCCCAGCCGCTGTATCAGCAGGCCGAAGGCATCCTCGCGGCCGAAATGCCGATCATCCCGATCTATCACTATGCCAACGTGGACATGATCTCGGCGGACATTCAGGGTCTGCCGGACAACAACGTCAACAACACGTGGTATGGCAAGGATCTGTATCGCGTCGCGCAGTAAGCGCACGCGATCAGGGGCGCGGGGGCATCCGACCGGATGTCCCCGCGCCCTTTCCATTTGCACCACCCAGCCCATTTCAAGTTCAGCTTTAGCCCGGAAGGACCGGCTGTTGTTTACCTATTCCCTCAAGCGTCTGGCCATCGCGATCCCCACGCTGCTGGTGCTGATCGTGGTGTCGTTCATGCTGATGCACGCAGCCCCCGGTGGTCCGTTCACGTCGGAGCGTGAGATTCCGCCGGACGTGCTGGCCAACCTGAATGCGAAATACGGGTTGGATCAGCCGCTGTGGCGGCAGATCCTGTCCTACGTCTGGGGCATCGTCACGCAGTTCGATTTCGGGCCAAGCTTCGTCTACAAGGACCGGACGGTGAACCAGATCATCGCGCAGGGCTTTCCGATCACGCTGACCTATGGCCTGATCTCTTTCGCGCTGGCGGTGATCGTCGGCGTGTCGCTGGGCGTCGCCGCAGCCGTGCGGCACAACACATGGCTCGACTACATCGCCGTGGGCACGTCCATCGGCGCGCAGGTGCTGCCGAACTTCGTCATGGCGCCGATCCTCGTGCTCGTGTTCACGCTGTGGCTGGGCTGGTTGCCGGGCGGCGGCTGGCAGGGGCCGGAATACTGGATCATGCCGGTGATCGCGCTGTCCACGTCCTTCATGGCCTCCATCGCGCGGATCACCCGGTCGTCGATGCTCGAGGTGTTGACGTCCAACCACATCCGCACCGCGCGGGCCAAGGGGCTGCCGGAACGCCGCGTGATTCTGCGCCACGCGCTGAAACCCGCGATGCTGCCCGTGATCTCGTACCTTGGACCGGCGTTCGTCGCGATGATCACCGGGTCGGTGGTCGTGGACATCTATTTCTCCACCGGCGGTATCGGCAAGGCCTTCGTCGACAGTGCGCTGAACCGCGATTACGCGGTGATGATGGGCGTCACGATCCTCGTTGGCGCGCTGACGATCTTCTTCAACCTCGTGGTCGATATCCTGTACGGATGGATCGACCCCAAGATCAGGTATTGATCCATGGTCGCAACCACTGAAAACAACGTGGCGACCGCGCAGGTCACCAAGGGTCGCTCGCCCTGGGCCGACGCGCGGCGGCGGTTCTTTCGCAACAAGGCGGCGGTATTCGGCCTGCTGCTGTTGGTGATCGTGACGTTGTTCGCCCTGTTCGGCGGGTTCCTTGCGCAATGGTCGAACGAAGAGCTGGACTACAACGTTATGGGGCAGGTGGCCGAACTGGGCGGCCCGTCCATCGCGTCGGGGCACTATTTCGGCACCGACGATCTGGGGCGCGACCTGTTCGCGCGTACCGTGCAGGGCACGCAGATTTCATTGGCCGTGGGCGTTGTTGGCGCCCTGATCGCCATTGTCGTCGGCACCCTCTATGGCGCGACGGCGGGTTATGTCGGCGGGCGCGTGGACGGCATCATGATGCGGCTGGTCGATATCCTGATGGCCATTCCCTACATGTTCGTGCTGATCCTGCTGCTCGTGATGTATGGCCGGTCGATCACCATGCTGTTCGTCGGCGTCGGCCTGATCTCGTGGATGGACATGTCGCGCATCGTGCGCGGCCAG
Source organism: Loktanella fryxellensis (assembly GCF_900110065.1). Classification (GTDB taxonomy): domain Bacteria; phylum Pseudomonadota; class Alphaproteobacteria; order Rhodobacterales; family Rhodobacteraceae; genus Loktanella; species Loktanella fryxellensis. Next base: position 76,258 of record NZ_FOCI01000010.1, read on the forward strand.
ACGCTGAGCCTGAAGGGCCGCGAGTATGTCGAGGCGGCGCGTGCCACCGGCGTGTCTGCCCCGGTCATCATCCTGCGCCACATCGTGCCCAACCTCGCGGGCGTCATCATCGTCTATGCGACGCTGCTGGTGCCGCTGATGATCCTGACCGAAAGCTTCATCTCGTTCCTTGGCCTCGGCGTGCAGGAACCCCTGACGTCGCTTGGTGCGCTGATCGCCGAAGGGGCCGGGACGATTTCATATGGCACCGTCTGGCAGCTGGCGTTCCCGCTTCTGTTCTTCGTGCTGACCCTGTTCGGCTTCTTCTTCGTGGGCGATGGCCTGCGCGATGCCCTCGACCCGAAGGACCGCTGATGGCTCTGCTTGAAATCGACAACCTGTCCGTCACCTTCGACGGCGAGGATGGCCCCGTGCATGCGGTCAACGACCTGTCGCTGTCCATCGACCGCGGCCAGACGCTGGGCATCGTGGGCGAAAGCGGGTCGGGCAAATCGCAGACCGCCTTTGCCGTCATGGGTCTGCTGGCACCCAATGGGCGCACCAGCGGATCGGTGCGCTTCGATGGGCAAGAGATCCTCGGGATCGGGCACAAGGGGATGAACCAGCTGCGCGCGCGGCGGATCGCGATGATCTTTCAGGACCCGATGACGTCGCTGAACCCCTACATGCGCATATCCGACCAGATGGCCGAGGTGCTGACCCTGCACAAGGGCATGTCCAAGCGTGACGCCGTGGCAGAGAGCGTGCGGATGCTGGATGCCGTGCGCATCCCTGCCGCGTCTGAGCGCATCCGTCTGTATCCGCACGAGTTTTCCGGTGGGATGCGGCAGCGGGTGATGATCGCCATGTCGCTGCTGTGTCGTCCCGACCTGCTGATCGCGGACGAGCCCACCACTGCGCTGGACGTGACCGTGCAGGCGCAGATCATGGAGCTGTTGAACGACTTGCAGCGCGAGTTCGGGATGGCGACGGTTCTGATCACCCACGACCTTGGCGTCGTTGCAGGGTTCTGCGAGCGTGTGGTGGTGATGTATGGCGGCCGCGTGATGGAAAAGGCCCCGGTCGATCCGCTGTTCGCGCAGCCGACCCACCCTTACACGCGCGGGCTGCTGGGCGCCGTGCCTCGCGTGGACGACGAGGATGCGATCATGACCGCCATTCCCGGCAATCCGCCCAACATGGCCGGCGCCCCCGAAGGCTGCCCGTTCCGCCCCCGCTGCGCCTATGCGGCCCTCGATTGCAGCGTCATGCCGCCGCTGGTCAGCTTCGACGGCGACCGCGCCCGCGCCTGTCACCGTCCCATCGCCGAGGTCGCCGCATGAGCACTCTTTTGTCCGTCCGCGACCTGCGCGTCACCTTTCCCATTACCCGTGCGGGTGACATGCCGTGGACCGCACCGCGTCCCCTGCGGGCGGTAAACGGCGTCAGCTTCGATCTGGAACCCGGCCAGACGCTCGGCGTCGTGGGCGAATCCGGTTGCGGCAAATCCACCATGGCGCGCGGCCTGATCAACATGGTGCCCGCCACCGGGCAAGTCCTGTGGGAAGGCAAAACCGACCTGATCCCGTTGTCGCCCCGTGCGATGAAACCCTATCGCGCCCAGATCCAGATGATCTTTCAGGACCCGCTGGCGTCCCTGAACCCGCGCATGACCGTGGGGCGGATCATCGCGGAACCGCTGCTGACGCACCGCCCCGACCTGTCAGCCGAGGATCGCCGCAAACGTGTTGACGCGATGATGGAGCGTGTGGGTCTGCTACCGCAGATGATCAACCGCTATCCGCACGAGTTTTCCGGCGGGCAATGCCAGCGCATCGGCATCGCGCGGGCGCTGGTGGTCGAACCAAAGCTGCTGATCTGCGACGAACCGGTGTCGGCGCTGGACGTGTCGATTCAGGCGCAGGTCGTCGATCTGCTGAAGGAGTTGCAGCGCGATCTGGGTCTCGCGATGATCTTCATCGCGCATGACCTGAGCGTGGTGAAGAACATCTCGCACGACGTGATGGTGCTGTATCTGGGCCGCGTGATGGAAAAGGCCCCGCGCCGCACGCTCTATGCCGACCCGCAGCACCCCTATACGCAGGCGCTGCTGTCCGCCGTCCCGGTGCCCGATCCGGTAATCGAACGCGCAAAGGGGATCATCCCGCTGGATGGCGACATGCCGTCGCCGATGGCGCCACCGTCGGGCTGCGTGTTCCGCACCCGCTGCCCCCGCGCGCAAGCGGATTGCGCGCAGATCGTGCCATCGGTGCAGGGCGGCGACCATGTGGTCGCCTGCCTGCACCCCGGCCCGGTGCAAGAGGCGGAGACGGTCTAGGGCCTTTCCTGCCCGTCGCCGAACACGAGGTATTTGTAGCTTGTCAACTGTGCGGCCCCCACAGGGCCGCGCGCGTGCATTCGCCCTGTGGCGATGCCGATCTCGGCGCCCATCCCGAACTCTCCGCCATCGGCGAACTGGGTGGAGGCGTTGTGCATCACGATGGCCGCGTCAATGGCCGCCATGAAGGTGCGCGCGGCGGCCGTATCCGTCGCTACGATCGCCTCGGTATGGGCCGAGGAGTGGGCTTGGATAAAGGCGATGGCCTCTGCCAGATCGTCCACCACGCGCACCGACAGGATGTTGGACAGGTATTCGGTGTCCCAGTCCGCATCCGTCGCCGGGGTCATGGCGGGCACGATGGCGCAGGCGGCGTCGTCGCCGCGCAATTCGCAGTCGGTCATGGCGGCGGCCAGCGCAGGCAGGAACATGGGCGCGATGGCGCGGTCCACCACGGCACATTCGGTCGATCCGCACACGCCGGTGCGGCGCATCTTGGCGTTGCGTACCAGCCGCACCGCCTGATCCACGTCGGCGCTGGCGTGGACATAGGTGTGGTTGTTGCCGTCCAGGTGCAGCAGCGTCGGCACCCGCGCCTCGGCCTGCACCAGCGACACGAGGCCACGTCCGCCACGCGGGATCACCAGATCGACGGCGCCGGTGGCGTGCAGCAGCGCGCGGACGGCGGCGCGGTCCGTCGTGTCCACCAGTTGCACCGCGTCGGCAGGCAGGCCCGCGGCGGTCAGGCCGTGGGTCAGGCAGGCCACGATGTCGCGCGACGACCGCAGGCTTTCGCTGCCGCCGCGCAGGATGACGGCATTGCCCGACTTAATGCAGAGCGCGCCTGCATCTGCACCCACGTTGGGACGCGATTCGTAGATCATGGCGATGACGCCGATGGGCACGCTGACCCGTTCGATCCGCAACCCGTTGGGGCGGTGGGTCGTCTCGAGGATCTGACCGAGGGGGTCGGGTTGCGCCGCAATCTCGATCAGCGCGTCGGCCATGGCGGCGACGCGTGCGGGCGTCAGGGTCAGCCGGTCGATGAACGCCGCATCCTTGTCGCTGCCCACGAGGCTGGCCACATCGGCAGCGTTCGCGGCCACGATGGCTTCAGACCGGTCGCGCAACGCCTGCGCCGCGTGGGTCAGTGCCGCGCTGCGCTGGTCTGGCGTCGCCAGTGCCAGCGCCGTAGCTGCCACCCGCGCACGGCGGGTCTGGTCGGCGATCAGCCGTGTGACATCGGTTTCGCCGTCCGTCTTGGGGGTCATGTGGTTCATCGGTTCTCTCCTGCCGCACCGATATGCGCCCTTGGGCGACAGGGATCAAGCGGTGCGCGGCGGTGCAGCGCGATAGGGACCGGTCGCCTCGAACGCGGCGGCCAAGGCCAGCAGGGCGTTATCGTCATACGCCCGACCGGCGAATGTCAGCCCCACGGGCATGCCGGTATCAGCCATGGTGCCCATCGGCACGGTGACCGTCGGTATCCCCAGATGCCGGATGGCGAGGTTGCCGTTCGCCACCCAGACCCCGTTGCGCCACGCAAGGTCCGCGCTGGCGGGGCTCGTATCCGCATCCGCAGGCCCCACGTCTGCCACGGCGGGAAAGATCACGGCGTCATAGCCGCCCGCGTCCATCCAATCCTCCAGATCGCGCTTCCGTGTCTCCTCCAGCCCGCGCAAACCTGCGGGCAGGGTGGGGATGTCCAGCATCTCGCCGGGCGGCAGGCTGCGGGCGATGGCGGGATAGGTCGCGATGTCGTCGGCGAACCCGGTGTAGCGGTCCGGCAGACTGCCGGGGGGGCGCGGAAAGATGCGGGTGCCATCCACGTCCGCCAACCGCGACAGCGCGGGGTCGGCATTCGTGCGCAAAAAGTCGTCCCATGCCCGGACCGACAATTCGCCGGTCTCGACCGCCAGATACCCGTCTGGCAGCAGGCCCCGCGTGGCGATTGTGGTGTGGCCGGGGCGGTCGCCTTCGTAATTGCTGACGACGGGAAAGTCGGTGGTGTCGACCGTCGCCCCCGCCTCGGTCAGTGCCTGTCGCGCACGGTCCCACAGCGCCATGATGCTGGGGCGCGTGACGATGCGCTGCCCGGTGGGCCCGCCGCTACCGGGGTCCGGCGCGGTCCCGGCATCCGGGTCGGCGTTGATATACATGGCGGGCACGGCGAACCGCTTGCCCGCCAGCGGTTCGCGCAAGGCGAGGTAGGACGCGGGCCTGACCGTCGAGGCGGCGGGCAGCGGCACCCACGGCTGGCTGCGCCACAGATCGCCGCGCACGTCGGGATCGTCGGCCACGATCACGTCCAGGACCGCCAGCATGTCGGCCATGCAGCGGGTGTGTGGCACCACCACGTCCATGGTCGGCACCAGTGGCCAGTTCCCCCGGACCGAGATGACGCCACGGCTGGGCGTATAGGCGCAGAGCGCGTTGTTGGACGCAGGCGCGCGACCGCTCGACCACGTCTCCTCTGCCAGCCCGAAGGCGCTGAGGCTCGCGGCGGTGGCGGTGCCGGACCCGTTGGAGGAGCCGGAGGCGAAGGCCGCCGTCAGCCAATCGGCGCTGTAGGGCGATTCCGCCCGGCCATAAAGGCCGCGTTGCATGCCCCCGTTGGCCATCGGCGGCATGTTGGTCAGCCCGATCAGGACCGCCCCGCCGCGCCGCAGTTGCGCAATGGCAAAGGCATCGTCGGAAGCCTTGAGGTCCGCAAAGGCGGGCGATCCGGCGGCGACGGTCATTCCGCGCACCTTGTAGCTGTCCTTGGCGGTATAGGGGATGCCGTCGAGCGGCCCCAGCAAGTGCCCCGCCGCACGGCGGGTGTCGGACGCCTCTGCCTCCTCCATCGCGTCAGGGTTCAGAACGGGCACCGCGTTCAGGCACGGCCCGCTGCGGTCGAACCGCGCGATCCGGTCGAGGTATGCAGTGGCGAGTGCGGCACTGGTCGCGGCGCCCGTGGCGAGGGCCGCCTGCAGATCGGCGATCGTCGCCTCGACCACGTTCATCGGGGGGACGGTTGCTGCTGCGTGATGCAATGGATGCCACCGCCGCGGGCGAACAGCTCGCGCGCGTCCACGGGGACGATGGTGCGCCCGGGATAGACGGACGCGAGGATCTCCTGCGCCTCGCGGTCCGCATCGGGCTCTGCAAAGCTGCAGGCGATGACGGCCCCGTTGATGACCAGATGGTTCACATAGGACCAGTCCACCGGGCCATGCGCATCCGTCTGCGTGGCGGGGGCGGGCAGGGCGATGATCTGCAACCGGTTGCCCTGCGCGTCGACCTCCTCTGCCAGCTGCGCCCGCAGGTCGCGCGTCACCGCGTGATCCGGGTGGTCGGGGTTGCGCTGGTCGTGCAGCAGCAGGGTGCCGGGGCTGGGCAGGCAGGCGACGATATCGACATGGCCGCGCGTGCCGAACGTGTCGTAATCGCGCGTCAGGCCGCGGGGCAGCCAGATCGCGCGGGTGGTGCCGAGGGTGCGGGTCATCTCCTCCTCGACCCGCAATCTGTCCGCATGGGGGTTGCGGTCGGGGTCAAGCTGCACCGTGTCGGTCAGCAGGATGGTCCCCGCACCGTCCACGTGGATGCCGCCGCCTTCGTTCACCAGCAGCGACGGCACCACCGGCACCCCGGCCATGTCGGCGATGAAACGCGCCAGATCGCGGTCGTTCCCGCTGCTGGTCCACGCAGGCCCGCCCCAGCCGTTGAAGATCCAGTCGACTGCCGCGACGCTGCCATCCGTGGCATGGACGAACGTCGGCCCGCTGTCGCGCAGCCAGAAATCGTCGATGGGGCGCACGATCCGGGTGATGTCGCCGGACAGCATCCGCGCAGCGTGGTCGGCCTCCGACGGATCGACGATGATTGATACCGGCTGGTGATCCGCGATGGTGTTGGCGACGGCGGCCCATGCGGCGTAACCCGCCTCTCGCGCGGATGACGTATCGCCAAGCGTCGCACCCGTCCGCGGAAAGGCCATCCAGATGCGGTCCTGCGGGGCGGTCTCAGTGGGCATGTGATGGGTCAACGGGCACTCTCCTGCGGTGTTGCCGCACCTTAGCAGAGCGTGAAACGTGACGGAACGACTGTTCCGGCACCGCAGGCCGCGTTACATGGAACCGCCAGTTCGCAAGAGGATCCCATCATGCCCAAGGTCGCCTTCCATGTCCCACACACCCTGCCGGTCGAGGATGCGGCGGCGCGCCTCTTGGCAGGGATTCCAAAGCTGGAAAAGGCGATCCCCGGCGGCGGCACGGTCGAGGCCGAGCGCATCGGTGACGATGGAATGCAGCTGTGCATCGGGATCATGGGTCAGACCATCGTGGTGGACTCGACCCTGACGGCGGACAGCGTGGCGGGCACCGTGGATGTCCCCCTCGTGCTGACGATGATGAAGGGGCAGATCGCGCAGATGGTCGAAACCGCTGTCGCGCGGATGCTGTCAAAGCCCTAGTCGATGGAACTGGGCGCGTCGTCGTTCTCGGCGCGGGTCGCCCATACGATGTCGGATGGCGGCGGGTCGAATTTCGCGTCGGCGCGGTAGCGATGCAGATGGACGCGACCGATGAAATGGCCGCTGATCGGCGTGGTGACGAGCAGGAACGCCATCACCAGCACTTCGCGCAGCGACGGCGTGCCTTGCCCGAGGTTGTAGAGGATCGACGCCAGAAGCAAGCAGCCGATGCCCAGCGTGGATGCCAGCGTCGGCGCATGGATCCGGCTCATGGGGTTCGACAGCTTGAGCAGGCCGAACGATCCGGCCAGCATCAGCGTGGCCCCGGTCAGCAGCAGGACGGTCGTCAGGATGTCGACGATCAATGGCGCCCAGGTCATTCGATGATATCCCCCCGCAGCACGAAGCGGCACAGCGCCACCGTCGACACGAAGCCGAGCATGGCGATGATCAGCGCGCTTTCGAAATAAACCTGCGTGCCGAACAACAGGCCCGACAGCACGATCAGACCGATGGCATTCACCACCATCGTATCGAGCGCCAGGATCCGATCACCGATGTGCGGCCCGCGCAGCAGGCAGACAAAGGCGAGGATCTGCGCCATCCCGACGGCGCCGAACGCAATCCACAGCGCGGTTGCCATCATGCGAAGATCTCCTTCAGGCGACGTTCATAGCGCATCTTGATATCGTCGCGCACGGCGTCCGGGTCTGGCGCATGCAGCGCATGCACCAGCAGCGTGCAGCCGTCCTGCGCCAGATCGACAGTCAGGGTGCCCGGCGTCAACGTGATCGTCCCCGCAAGGATCGTGATCGCCTCCGGCCGCTTGAGGTCCAACGGAATCACGATCCATGCGGGGCGCAGGCTGTCCTTGCGATAGAACAGGACCTGCATGGCGACGGTCAGGTTGTTGCCGATGATGTCGTAGATGACGATCAGCAGATAGGCGATCATCCGCAGCGGGCGGACCACAGGTGGCCGGTCGGGCCACCATGCGGCGGTCAGGACCGGGACGATCAGACCGATGATCAGGCCCAGCAGGATCGGGCCCGGCGCGAACTCATTGTTGATCAGACACCAGACGATGGTCAGCATCACGGTCAGCAACGGATGTGGAAGGATGCGTTGCATCATGTCACTCCTCCTCATCGTCTGCGCCAAGGCGCTGGTTCGCACCCGCCGGCGGCGCGGCGTCGGGCACGACATTGTCGGTGGTCGGCACCACCTCGCCTTCGAAATCCTTGCCGGGGAGTGTCAGGACGGCGGCAACATAGGCCTGCGGGGCAAAGAGCTGCGCCGCTGTGGCGGCGAGCAGCCGGTTCACGGGACCGGCCAGCACGGTCAGCGCCACCAGAAGCGCCAGCAGGCTGCCCACCACCCACAAGGGCAGGGCCGTGGGCGCGGTACGGCGGTCGCGGACCTGCCCCTGCGGTTGCAGATCCACGTCACCGGCCACCTGATGCGCGCGCCAGAAGACCTGACTGCCCGCGCGGCCGAATCCCACGACGGCGATCAATGAGCCGGTCAGCACCGTGCCCCAGACCCACCAGACCAAGGCACTGTCGCGGGCCGCGTCGAGGATCAGCAGCTTGCCGATGAACCCCGACAGGGGCGGCAGGCCGGTCATCGCGATGGCCGCGGCAAAGAATATGCCGGCCACCACCGCACCCCCCGCCACGGGCATGGCGTCCTGCAGCCATGCCCCCACCGTGCCGCGACGGTCACGCAACACGTCGACCAGCAGGAACAGCGCAGCGGCCGCGAACGTGGAATGGATCGCGTAATAGAGCGCGGCCGCGATTCCCTGCGGCGTGAACACGGCCACCGCGCTCAGCAGCATGCCCATGGACCCGATGACGCTGAAGGCCACCAGACGGTCGATCCGCTGCGACCCCAGCACACCGATCATGCCCATCGCCAGCGTCAGCAGGGCGGCGGGCATCAGCCACGTGTCGAACAGGCCCTGCGTCAGGGACAGGTCCGGCGGAAACACCAGCGTGTAGAAGCGGATGATGCAATAGGCGCCGACCTTGGTCATCACGGCGAACAGGGCGGCGACCGGACCGGGGGCCGCGGCATAGCTGCCGGGCAGCCAGAAATGCAGCGGCAGCAACGCCGCCTTGACCGCGAACACCATCAACAGCAGCACGGCAGCGACGCGTATGCCTGCACTGTCGGCGGGGTCGAGGGCGGCAACCCGCACCGCCAGATCGGCAAGGTTCAGGGTGCCCGTGGTGGCATAGAGCGTGCCCAGCGCGAACAGGAACAGCGTCGATCCCAGCAGGTTGTACATCACGTATTGCGTCGATGCGCGCAGCCGCTCCTTGCCGCCTGCATGGGCGATCAGGCCGTAGGATGCGATCAGCAACACCTCGAAGAATACGAACAGGTTGAAGGCGTCACCGGTCAGGAACGCCCCCATGATGCCCATCAGCTGAAACTGGTAGAGCGGGTGGAAGTGCCGTCCGCGCGCGTCCCAGCCCGTGCCCACCGCATAGAGCAGCACGAGTGGTGCCAGGATGGCGGTGATGAGCACCATCAGCGTGGCCAGTCGGTCGGCCACCATGACGATGCCGAACGGGGCCTGCCAGCCACCCAGCAGATAGACCGTGATCGTGTCGTCGGCGGCCTGCCAGAACAGCCCGACAGCAACGACCAGAAGGGCCAAGGTGCCCGCCAGCGACAGCACGCGCTGCAACAGCATGTCGTGCCGCGCCGTCAGGATCAGGATGGCGGCCAGCATGGCGGGCAGCAGGACGGGGGCGATGATCCAGTGCGACATCAGGACCGCTCCTCGGAGGGTTTGCGCACGGGCGGCGGGGTGTCGGCCGCGGCGTCCACGCGGTCTTCGCCGTTCGACAGGAACGAGCCCAGGGACATGATGACGACCACAGCCGTCATGGCAAAGGAAATGACGATCGCGGTCAGCACGAGGGCCTGCGGCAGCGGGTCGGCATAGACGTCTACGCCGTCGCGCAGGACCGCCGGCGCATCTGGCAGCAGACGCCCCGATGTGAACAGAAAGACGTTCACGGCATAGGTCAGCAGCGAAATGCCGATGACGACCGGAAACGTCCGTTGCCGCAATGTCAGATAGATGCCCACGGCGGTCAGGGCACCGATGGCGGTGGCAACCAGAAATTCCATGGCTCACCCCTTTCCGTCGGTCAGGATGCGGGACGGGTCGATACCCATGGCGTCATCGGGATCTTCGGTTTCGCTCCGACGGCCCAGCCGGGCGAAGCTTTCCAGTGACAGCATGACGGCGCCCAGCACCGCAAGGAACACGCCAAGGTCGAAACCGATGGCCGTCGCCAGCTCGAATTCCTGCAGCGGGGGCAGGCGGAAATATCCGAACGACGAGGTCAGGAATGGAAAACCTGCAAGGAACGCGCCCATGCCCGTGATCCCGGCGATCAGCACGCCTGCGCCGATGATGCCGTGATAGGGAAAGCGTTGCCGCTTTTCCGCCCATGTGATGCCGGACGCCATGTACTGCATGACGACGGCGATCGACACCACAAGGCCTGCCACGAATCCGCCGCCCGGCTCGTTGTGACCGCGCAGGAAGATGTAGATGCCGGCCACGACGATCACAGGCATCGTCACGCGGGTCAGCACGACCATCATCATCGGATGCGGGTCGCCCGCCCGTACTGCGGCGATCTTGCGGTTCAGCAGGCGCGCGCGGACGGGGCCGCCCAGCAGCGTTTCGGTCAGCGCGAAGATCACGAGGGCCGCGATGCCCAGCACGATGATCTCTCCGAACGTATCGTAACCGCGGAAGTCCACGAGGATCACGTTCACCACGTTCGTGCCGCCGCCACCGTAGTAGGAGTTGGCAAGTTGATAGGCCGAGATCGAGGTCATCGGGAAATCCGACATCAGGATCGTCCAGACGAGGCCGGTGACGGCCACGCCGCCCGCGATGGCGATGATGCCGTCGCGCAGGCGCCGCCCGCTGCCCGATTCCACCGGCGTCGTGCGCGGCAGGAAGTTCAGCGCCAGCAGCAGCAGGATGATCGTCACCACCTCGACCGTGATCTGCGTCAGCGCAAGGTCGGGGGCCGAGAAATAGTTGAAGCCGAAGGACACGATCAGTCCGATCAGCCCCATGACGATCAGCACCATCAGACGGTTGCGGTGCAGGGCCACCAGCGACGCGGTCGCGGCGATCAGCAGACCCCACAGCACCACGGCGACGAATGTGACGGGCAGCATCTGCCGCGACGCGCCGGCGAAGTCGCCTGTGAACCACGCATGGGCGCCCACGGCCACGACCGTCACGACGAAGATCGCCGCATACCGCGAGAAGTTGCCGTCGTGCAGGCCGTCACCGACACGGCTGGCCCCACGGGCCAGACCCGCGATCGTGGCGTCGAACATGGCCTTCGCCTCTGGCCGCGGGATGGCGTGCCAGACCCGCGCCAGCAGGTTGAACAGCGCCAGCCAGATCGCACCGCCGACGACGGCGATGCCGGACATCGCCAGCGCAGGCGTCAGACCGTGCCACAGGGCAAGATACTGATCCGGCATCGGGGCCACGTCGCCCACGACCGCCTGCGTCACCAGCCGCACGAACGGCTCGGCTAGGAACGGAAAGAGGCCCAGCGCTACGACCGGGACCATCAGCAACGCTGGCGGCAGCCACAGGCCCGGTTTCGGGTCATGCGGGTGGGCGGGATAGTCGTGCCGTTCCGCACCGAGGAAGGTGTGCCCGATCAGGCGGAACGAGTAAGCGGCCGAGAACAGCGCCCCCAGCGTTGCCACCACCGTGACCAGCAGCGGGTTGCCGAACAGGGTCGTATAGGTCGCCTCCTCCAGCATCATCTCTTTCGACACGAAACCGTTGAGCAGGGGGATGCCCGCCATAGACAACCCTGCCAACGTGGCGAGCACGAAGGTGATTGGCATGGCGTGGCGCAGCCCGCCCAGCTTGCGCATGTCGCGGGTGTGAACGCCGTGATCGACGATGCCCGCCACCATGAACAAGGCCGCCTTGAAGCTGGCGTGGTTCAGGATGTGGAATACCGCCGCCATCGCGCCGAACGTTGTCCCGGTGCCGAGCAGGAAGCAGATCAACCCGAGGTGCGAGACGGTCGAGAACGCCAGAAGCGCCTTCAGATCGTCCTTGAAGAACGCAATGAACGCGCCCAGCATCATGGTGATCAGGCCCACGCTGCACACCAGCGTCACCCAGACTTCGGTGCCCGACAGCACCGGCCACAGCCGTGCCATCAGGAACAGCCCCGCCTTTACCATCGTGGCGGAGTGGAGATAGGCGGACACGGGCGTGGGGGCCGACATCGCGTGCGGCAGCCAGAAGTGGAACGGGAACTGCGCGGATTTGGTAAAGCAGCCCAGCAGGATCAGCAGCAGCGCAGGCACATACAGCGGCGAGGCCTGAATGATCTCTCGGTTCTGCAGGATCGTCGTCAGGTCGTAGCTGCCTGCGATCTGACCGAGGATCAGCATGCCGCCGATCAGCGCAAGACCACCGCCGCCCGTCACGGTCAGCGCCATGCGCGCACCTTGACGCCCGTCGGGGAGATGCTTCCAGAAGCCGATCAGCAGGAAGGACGACAGCGACGTCAGTTCCCAGAACACCAGCAGCATCAGGATGTTGTCCGACAGCACGATCCCCACCATCGCGCCCTGGAACAGCAGGAGATAGGTATAGAACTCGCCCATGTTGTCGTCGCGCGACAGATACCAGCGGGCATAGGTGACGATCAGCAGGCCGATGCCAAGGATCAGTGCCGCGAACATGAACCCGAGCGGATCGAGGAACAGGTTCACGTTCAGACCCAGCGCGGGCAGCCAGTCGAGGCGCGCGGTCAGCACCTCGCCGCGCAACACGGCAGGCAGGTGCAGCATCAGCCCAAGGAACGCGGTCGCGGTCACGCTGACGGTGGCGATGTAGCACGCCTGTCGGCCGGCCCTGATGAACAGGCCGGGCAGAAGCGCACCGAGGAAGGGCAGGGCAACGATCAGGAACAATGACATGGCGGGTTTATCGCGGACCTTTGCTGTGACGACCAGACCTCATCGGCCAAAAATGGCCTATGTTGTGCCGATTACTAGATCTGAAGGGTCGATTTTTGCCGGGATCAGGCAAAATGTCGTGCGATTGCGTGCAAGGTGGCGTGTCCCTGCGGCGTCGCATCAGGCCACAGGTGCCACATGTGAAACAGACGTTTCGGCACCTCCAGCGTCACGGTGACGCCTGCGCGCGCGGCGGCGGTCGCAAGCAACAGGCTGTCGTCGAGCAGCACTTCCGTCGTGGTGGCGGTGATCCACACAGGCGGCAGTCGCGACAGATCGCCCAGCAGCGGCGATGCGTGCGGGTCCGTGTCGGCCAAGTGGCCCAGCGCCATGTCGGACAGGCTGCGGTCCTGTGTATCGTCGTTCATCAGGTCGGTGTCGCCATTACGCACGCGCGTGATGCTGCACCCGCTGCGGTCGGTGTTTGGCGACAACAGCGCCAGACGTCGGATGCGGCCGGGATGGGTCATCGCGAGGACCAATGCCAGATGTCCGCCCGCGCTGTCGCCCACCACGTCGCAATCGGGCAGGGCATCGAGAATCGGTGCTGTCGCATCCAGCGGCGCAGGCCATGGGTGTTCCGGCGCCAACGGATAGTCAGGCACGAACACCCGCCGCCCGGCGATCCGGGCCAGCGCCGCCGCAGGGGCCGCATGGCTGTCGGAGCCGCCAAAGACATAGCCACCGCCATGCAGCCAGAGGATCGGCGCGCCATCGGTCCCGAACCAGCGTCCCTCGCAACCGCCGACCTGCGTCAGCGGGGGCAGATCAGGTACGCCCTCCGGATGCGCCAGTCGCAGAAACGCCGCCCGCATCTCTGCGGGCGACCCCTCGACCGGTGTGGCGCGGATATGGCGTTCCAGCGCGGCGCGGTTCATCAGACGTTGATCGACCCGACGGCCCCGCCGTCGATGCGCCAGTTCGAGCCAGTCACGAAGGACGACAACTCGCTGCACAGGAACGCGATGACGGGTGCCACCTCCTCGACCTTGCCGCGGCGTTTCAGCACCAGATAGGGACGCTCTTCCTCGAGGAAGCTTTCGACGGCCTCGTCGAAGGAACAGCCCTCCTCCTCCATCCGCTTCTCCATCATGCCGTCGGTCATCGGCGTCTCGATGAAGGCGGGGGCGATGCAGTTCACCAGCAGGCCCGACCCGGAATGGGCCATGGCGATGCTTTTCGAGAAGCTCAGCAGTGCGGACTTGGCGGAGTTATAAACGGTTTCCTCGGGGTAAGGCTGGGCCACGTTTTCGGACGTGACGAACACGACGCGGCCCCAGCCTTTCTTGATCATCACCGGGCACAGGTGCCGCGCCAGACGCACGCCGGACAGAAAGTCGATGTTCAGCGCATCCTCCCAGTCCTCCTCCGTCATCTCCAGCGGATCGCCCTTGGCGCCCGTGACGCCGGCCGCGTGGACCCAGATGTCGAAATCGGTCCCGGCCTCTTTCAGGAACGCATCGACGCCCTTGGCGCTGGACAGATCGCCCGCGATGCAGGTGATGCCGTATTCCTCGCGCACCGGGGCAAGGTCCTCTTCCTTCAGATCGGTCGCGGTGACGATCACGCCCGCCTCTAGGAACCGCTTGATCGTCTCGATGCCCATGCCGCCGGACCCGCCGGTGATCAGCGCTTTGCGCCCCTTGATGCCAAGGTCCATGTGTCGCTCCTGTTGTGGTGTGCCACCTGAAAGGTTCGCGTGATAACCGGGCGCGGGCCGACTTGTTCCGCCGCTGGCGCCAAGGACTGCGCGGCTGCTGCGCGACCTTGTGACGCGGAACTCCGGCGGCCTAGGGCGGTTGGGGCGCGACGGCATCTGATGCCACCCCTCCCGAAGGATACCGACCATGACCGACGCACCGCACATCCCGGCGCAGGAACAGAACGCCATGCCCGGCGACGAACACCGCATGGACCCCGCCCCCGACTACATGCCGCGCCATCCGGGCGTGGGCAAACTGGCGGGCAAGGTGGCGCTGATCACCGGCGGCGACAGCGGCATCGGCCGCGCCGTGGCGGTCCTGTTCGCCCGCGAAGGGGCCAAGGTCGCCATCGCGTATTTCGACGAACACAAGGACGCCGAGGATACCAAGGCGCTGGTCGAGGCCGAAGGGTCGCAGGCGCTGCTAATCCCCGGCGATCTGGGGATCAAGGCGCATGCGACCGATGCCGTGGAGCAGACGGTGGCGGCGCTCGGCCAGCTGGACATCCTGATCAACAATGCCGCGATGCAGTGGATCGACAAGGATCTGACGGAGTTGTCCGAAGAACGCCTGCGCCGCACGATGGACAGCAACGTGATGTCCTATTTCTTCTGCACGCAGGCCGCGTTGCCGCACCTCAAGGAAGGGGCCTGCATCGTCAACACGTCGTCGGTCAACGCGTTCAAGGGCAACGCCAAGCTGATCGCCTACTCCACCACGCGCGGCGCATCGCTGGCATTCAGCCGGTCGATGGCGTCGAATTTGGTGGAACGCGGCATCCGCGTGAACGCCGTGGCGCCCGGACCGATCTGGACGCCGTTCATTCCCGGCTCCATGCCCGCCGACATGGTCGAGGATTTCGGATCGGACGCCCCCATGGGCCGCGCCGGTCAACCGTGGGAGGTCGCCACCGCGTTCCTGTTCCTCGCATCGTCGGACGGCAGCTATTTCACGGGTCAGACCCTGCATCCGAACGGAGGCATGATTGTCAACGCGTAAGCCCGCCCCCGCCATCTATCAGATCTACCCGCGCTCGTTTCAGGACACGACCGGCAGCGGCACCGGCGATCTGCAGGGGATCATCCGGCGGCTGGATCACGTGGCGGCGCTGGGCGTCGATGCGATCTGGCTGTCTCCGATCTACGTCTCTCCCATGATCGACGGGGGCTATGACATCGTCGATCACAAGGCGATCGATCCGATGTTCGGCACCGATGCCGATTTCGACGCGCTGGTGGCGCGGGCGCATGGCCTGGGACTGCAGGTCTACATGGATCAGGTGCTGAACCACACCAGCGACCAGTCGCCGTGGTTTCAGGCCGCCATCGCGGGCGATCAGGCGATGGCGGACCACTACTTGTGGCGCGACCCGAAACCCGACGGCACGCCCCCCAACAACTGGCTGTCGCAGTTCGGCCTGCCCGGCTGGACGTGGAACCACCTGCGGCGGCAGTACTACTTTTCCCAGTTCCTGCCGCAGCAACCCAGCCTGAACCTGCGCCACCCCGATGTGCAGGCTCATATCGCGGCCCAGATGCGGGGCTGGCGGGACCGCGGCGTGGACGGGTTCCGTTTCGACGTGGTGACCGCCTATCTGTGGGACGAAAGCCTGCAGGACAACCCACCCTCCACGCCCCAGGTGCAGGCGAAGGTGTCGGGCGAGACGTGGAATACCTATACCTATCAGGACCACACCTACGACATGCTGCCCGGCGATGGTGCCGCCTATGTGGAAAAGCTGCGGGCGTGGGCGGGTGACGACGCCTATCTGTTCGGAGAGAACACGTCGGGCAACCAGTCCATCGAGCTGGCGATGCAGTTCACCACGCCGGGGCGGCTGGATGCGGTCTATACGACCGACCTGCCGGAAAACCGGGGCAGCCCCGCCAGTGTCGCCGACATGATCGCGCGCGCCGACAGCCTGCAGCGCATCGCGGGCTGGCTGTCGAGCCATGATCAGCCGCGTCACGGGCGACCCGATGCGTCCAACGCGGTGCTGGCGCTGCAGATGGCGTTCCTGCCGGGGCCGTGGATCATCTATCAGGGCGAGGAATGGGCCCTGCCGCAGCCCGACTTGGCGAAAGAGGATGTGACCGACCCGCTGGACCTGCTGCAATGGCCCGACGGGCCCGGGCGTGAAGGGTCGCGCGTGCCGATGCCGTGGGATCCGCAGGCTGTGGGCTATGGCTTTACCACCGGCACGCCGTGGCTGCCGTTGGCATGGGACCGCGACCGCGTGGCACGCGGACAGGCCGAGATGGCGCGGTTCTATGCGCGGATCATCGGCATGCGGCGCGACATGGGGTGGGATACCGCCGATGTGGTGGCCTGCATGGCCAAGGGCGATGTGCTGGACATAACCCTGCGCACGCAGGACGGCAGCCAGTGGCGCGGCGTGTTCAGTCATGGTGCGGGCGAACCTGCGAACCTGCCCGCCGGACCGCCTGCGATCGTCGCGGATGCGATGGATGGCGGCACGACAGGCTGGCACGGCGCGATCTGGAACGCATAGTGCGCAACGCATGAGAAACGCCCCCGCCGCACAGGATGCGGCGGGGGCTTTTTTCGTCAGGCCGCCTTGGTCGCCTGCGTCAGCACGACGACGGATTGCCAGTCCACGTTCAGCGTGTCCGCCACAGCATCTTGCGTCGCGGGATCGTCGGCGCTGGTATCCAGCACCTTGGTCCACTCACCCTCGGGTAGCGTGAATTCAGCGGCATCGCCCGCGTTGAAGATCATCATCACCTCGCGGTCGCCCGGCGTGGTGATGCGCTTGGCGAAACAGCGCAGGCCGCCGTCATGCCAGTCGCCCTCCTCCATGTCGCGGCCCGTGGGGTGGACCCACGCGGTCGTGCGGTCGTCCGCATCGTCGCCACGGGCGAACTTGGGGTCGATGATGTGCCCCAGATCGCGACGCAGCGCCGTGGTGGCCGAGAACGACCGAATCAGGCTGTCGTCCGCCGCGTCCCAGTCCAGCCAGGCGATGTCGTTGTCCTGGCAATAGGCGTTGTTGTTGCCATCCTGGCTCTGGCCGAATTCGTCGCCCGCAAGGATCATCGGCACGCCCTGTGACAGCAGGACGGTGGCCTGCATCGCCTTGACCCGACGGCGACGGGCCTCCAGCACCGCTTCATCCGTCGTCGGCCCTTCGGCACCCAGATTGTCGGACAGGTTGTTGTCGTGTCCGTCGCGACCATCCTCGCCGTTCGCCTCGTTGTGCTTGTCGTTGTAGGCGGTCGTGTCCCACAGGGTGAACCCGTCGTGGGCGGCGACGAAGTTGATCGACGACGTGGCGGGGCGGTTGTCGTGGTCGAACTGCACCGGCGATCCCGACAGCCGTTCCGACAGGGGCGCCGTCATGCTGTCGTCGCGGCGCCAGTAGGCGCGGATGTCGTCGCGGGCCTTGTCGTTCCATTCGCGGAACGGCCAGACGAACCCGCCGACCTGATAGCCGCCGTCGCCGATGTCCCACGGTTCCGCGATCAGCTTGACCGCCGACAGCACCGGATCCTGACGGATCGTCGCAAAGAAGTTGCCGCCGCGGTCGAACCCGTCCTCGCCCCGCGCGAGTGTGGAGGCGAGATCGAAGCGGAACCCGTCCACGTGCATGACCTCGACCCAGTAGCGCAGCGAATCCATGACCATGCGCAGCACCATCGGGTGCTTGACGTTCAGCGTGTTGCCGGTGCCGGTGGTGTCATAGGCGTGACGCTTGTCCTCGCCGGTCATGTAGTAGCTCTCGTTGTCGATCCCGCGGAACGACAGGGTCGTTCCCATCTCGTTGCCTTCGCAGGTGTGGTTGTACACCACGTCCAGGATCACTTCGATCCCCGCCGCATGGAAGCGGTCGATGGCGGTCTTCACCTCCCGGATGTCGGCGCCTTCCAGATAGCCCTGATGCGGGGCAAAGAACGACAGGGTGTTGTAGCCCCAGTAGTTCGACAGGCCCTTTTCGATCAGGTAGCGGTCGTTGGCATAGGCGTGGATCGGCAGCAGTTCGATGGCGGTGACGCCGATCTTGTTGAGGTGGTCCAGCACCGGGTCCGACGCGAGGGCGGCAAACGTGCCGCGGTCGGCCTGCACCACGCCCGGATGCTTCATCGTCAGACCCTTGACGTGCGCTTCGTAGATCACCGTCTTGTCCCAGCCGGTGCGCAGCGCGGCGGAGTTGTCCCACTGATGGTTGTCGTCCACCACCACGCCCTTGGGCATGAAGGCAGCACTGTCACGGTCGTCGAAGGTCAGGTCGTCTTCGCCGACCTTGTAGCCGTGCAGCGCATCATCCCACACGATGTCGCCCATCAGGGCGCGGGCGTAGGGGTCCAGCAGCAGCTTGTTGACGTTGAATCGGTGGCCGTTTTCAGGATCGTAGGGGCCATGCACGCGGTAGCCGTAGCGCTGGCCGACGCCGATGCCTTCGACGAAGCCGTGCCAGATGCCGCCTTCCATCGCGGGCAGGGCGATGCGGGCCGTCTCTTGCTGGCCCGTCTCGTCGAACAGGCAGACTTCGACCCGTTCTGCCGCGTTCGAGAACAGCGCAAAGTTGATGCCGCCGTCGCGGGCGATGGAGCCGAGCCGGTTGGGACGCGAAAGCGACGCGTCGAGTGAATATCCGTGGTCGGGTTTGGTGGTCATGGGGTGTGTCGTCCTGATGGAATGGGACCGGAGGGGGAGAGCCTCAGGCCGTTTCGGAAAAAGGGGGTGCATCGTCAATGGTGACAGGTGGTGTCGCTGCCGGATCGCAGCGGATGGTCAGCGTCCGGTCCGCCGTGGTGCGGGTCAGCGTCAGGGTGCCTGTCGCATCCCGTGCGACGGCGCAGGCGGCGGCGTGGAAGAAATCGGGGTCCGCGTGACGCAGGGCCAGCAGGTCGCGCGACAGACGCGCCTTGTCGCCCGTCAGGCCGCCGGCGTCCACTGCCGTCTGCAGCACGGCCGGATCGACGGGACGGCGATTGTCGGGATCGGTCAGCGCGAAATGCGCCGACAGGCAACCGCGATAGATGTCCGGCACGCCGGTCATCGTCAGCTTTACGGCGGTCTGGATCAGCGACAGTTGTGCGCCCAGATCCATCAGACGGTGCAGGGCGGCAGGATCGGTCGCGTGCCAGTGCGCGGTCACCGGGGCCACGAAATCAAGCACCACCGCCTCGGCGTCCTCGTCGGGGTGGGTCCAGTTGGTGACGCGCTTGGCCTCGCGCAGCGCCTTGGTCATGTGATCGCGCAGCCGGTCGTCAAGCGTGGCAGGCTCGTCGCCCCAGATCGCCAGTGCGCTTTGCACCAGATACCAGCGGGTGTTGACGCTGACCGCCTTGGCGCCGGGCAGGTCGGCGGTGCCCGCCACCAGTGCTGTCAGGTCGTCCGGCAGGTGGCTGCATGCCACAAGGCGCATCCGCGCATCCTCCGACCGCTTCGTGTCGTGGGACGAGGTGAGTGTCAGTGCGGTGGGCAGGCGGTCGGCCAGCCAGCCGTTCATTGCCGCATCGGCGATCGTCACGTCGTCGGGGTCGGCTCCGACCTCGTTCGCGGCGATATAGGCGTTCCAGCGAAAGCCCGCCGTATCCTCGTGCGATTTCGCCAGCAGCGCGCCCGTCACCTGCTGGAACCGCACCTGCAATCGGTGCGCCGCAGGCGTCTGCGGATCGGCCATGCAGGCCGTCAGCAGGCGCACCACATGGTCGCTGCGCAGTCGCTGTGCCGCCGTATCGGCGACGCGGGTCATCAGGGACAGGTCGGCGGCGCGTACGTCCTTGCCGCACATGTAGGTGCGATAGGACGGAAAGGCGGACAGCAGTGCCAGCACTGCCTCGCGCAGCGCCTCCTGCCCCTGTTCGTCACCGGCGGCGGCGGCGGCATCGTCGGCCAGACCGATCATCTGTTGCAGCTCGGCCGCCAGATCCTGACGGATCACCTCGTGCTTGGCGTCGATCAGCGCGTCGTGAAAGCTGCCGCTGCGCCCGGTCTGCGCCTGCCATGCGGCCAGCAGTTTCGCGTGACCGTCGCCGTCCGTCAGCAAGCGCGCGATCTGGCGTGCCGCCTCATAGCCCGTGGTGCCCGCGATGCCCCAGTCGGGCAGCGCCTCGTCCCCGGTCAGGATCTTTTCCACCCAGATCGGCGTGTCGCCCACCGCGGCCTTCAGCCGGGTCAGATAACCGTCGGGGTCGGCCAGACCGTCGATGTGGTCCAGCCGCAGACCCTGCACCTGACCGCTGGCGATCAGGTCCAGCGTCTTGCGGTGCATGTCGTCAAAGACGGCCTGCTCCTCGACCCGCATCCCGATCAGGCCGGTGACGTTGAAGAAGCGGCGATGCGTGATGCTGTCCCGCTCGCGCTGCCACGGGGTCAGGCGCCAGACCTGCGCGTCGTGCAACGCGGACAGATCCTCGATGGTGGCGGTGGCCGGGTTGATCGGCACCGCAAGGTCGCCGATGCACAGCACCGGGCCGTCGGCGGCGCGTTCGACATGCACGCCGCCCTGCGCCACCAGCGCGTCGAAGGTGTCGGTCAGGAACGGCAGCAGCAGACGTTCAGACCAGTCGATGTCGAAATGCGGCGCAAAGGCGCTGTCGGTGCCGTGCCGCAGCACGTCGCGCAGCCACGGATTTTCAAGGCTGAACGCCGTGTGGTTCGGCACGATGTCGAGGATGATACCGATGCCAGCATCCCTGGCCGCCTGCGCCAGCGTGGCAAAGCCCGCCTCGCCGCCCAGATCGGCCTCGATCGCGTTGGGGTCGATCACGTCATAGCCATGCGTCGATCCCGCCTGCGCACGAAAGATGGGCGACAGGTAAAGATGGCTGATCCCGTTCGCCGTCAGATGCGGCAGGAAGTCCTGTGCCGTGGCGAAGGTGACGCCTTCGCGCAATTGCAGGCGGTAGGTGGCGGTGAGAGGGATCATCGGTCGGTCCATGTGCAATAAGCGAAATCGAGTTCCGGGGCCCCAAGGGTCAGGCCGCCGTCCGCCCCGCGCCACTGTTCCGGGGGCAAGGGGGCACCAAGCTGCGCCAGCGCGTGCAGCCGCCCTGCCGCAAACGTCCATGTCGCCTGCACGGCGCGGGGGCCGATCACCTTTGACGTGGTGCCCGTCCAGCCGCTGTGCAGCAACGGTGTGACCTGCGCCCGGCGCCAAGTCAGCAGGCGTGTGGTCAGCGCACGCCAGTCGTCCGCATCGGCGCTGGGCCGGGCATAGGGGCGGGCATCGTGAAACGCGGCGGGGTCGACGGGGTCGGTCAAGACACCGTCGAGATCGCCGAATTCTTCCTTTCGGCCGGCGCGCACCAGCTCTGCCAACTCGCCCGTGAAGTCGCAGAAGAACGGGAACGGCGTAGCGGACCCTTCATCCTCGCCCTGGAACATCAGCGGCACGAAGGGCAGCGTCAGCAGCATCGCGTGGGCGACCTGTGCCGCCTGCGGACTGCACAGCGTGATCAGCCGACCGGCACCGGCGCGGTTGCCGATCTGGTCGTGGGTCTGGTTGAAGTTGACGAAGGCCGTGGGGGTCAGATGCCCGGTGGGTGCGCCGCGCGGCGGAGCGTCATGGTTCGCAGGTTCGCGCGGTTGTCCCTGCACCACCTGCCCCTCGCGCAGCGACAGCGCCAGTTGCGCCATGGGTTGGGTGGCATAGCTGGTGTAATAGCCGTCATCCTCGCCGGTCAGCAGGGTGTGGACGATGTGGTGATAGTCGTCGTTCCACGATGCGTCCGTCACGCCCGCGTCGCGGTGCACGGTCTCGTTGCGCTCGTCCTCGGCCACCAGATGCACGGGCCGCCCCAGATCGAGGGCGCGCAGGGTCTGCGACAGTTCCGTCATCAGATCCGGCGAGGAGGGGTCGATGATCTGGTGCACCGCATCGAACCGCAGCCCGTCGAAGCCGAAGTCGCGGATCCACATCACGGCGTTGCCGATGAAGTAGTCGCGCACGGGGACTTGGGTAAAGTCGATGGCGTCGCCCCACGGCGTCTCTCGATCATGGTCGAAGAACGCGGGGCAGGCGGTGTGCAGATAGCATCCCTCCGGCCCGAAGTGGTTGTAGACCACGTCGAGGATCACCGCGATGCCCAGATCGTGCGCGCACGCGACGAAGTCCACCACGTCCTGCGGCGTGCCATAGGGCAGATGCACCGCATAGGGCAGAACCCCGTCGTACCCCCATCCATGATGACCCGCGAACTGCACGATCGGCATCAACTCTACCACCGTGATGCCCATGGCGGCGATGTCGGGCAGGCGCTGGGCGGCAGCGGCCAGGGTGCCGTCGTCGGTGAACGTCCCGATGTGGATTTCAAGGATCACGGCATCCTGCCACGCAACGCCGGCCCATGCCGGCGGCGGCGTCACGGGGCGCGTGAGGATTGAGGGGCCGTGGACGTCGCCCTGTTGCTGCCGCGCGGCCGGGTCCGGCAGTGCCATGTCGTCGATATGGAACATGTAGGGTGTGCCGGCGGGGGCCGTCACCGCCGCACGCCAGACGCCGTCCGCCGCTTGCGACATCGCGACGCGTCGACTGTCCAGATCGACGGTTGTGCTGCCGGCCTGCGGGGCCCAGATGGCCACCGTCCACGTGTCCGGGCCGGTCGGGGTGGCGCCCCAGAATTGTGGGGCATCGGTGGGCATCGGAGGGTTCCAATCAAATGTCTTGCGATGGCGAACGTCCGCTGGCAGCGTGCGGTTCCGTCGGCGTGTCGAGGACTTTCCGTGGGCAGCACTGGATCGGCCAGACGGTTGCGGAACGCATAATGGCAAGGAGTGGCATGGCAAATAACTTGGGCAGGTCTGCCGCAAACACAGGCGATTCCCGGACAGGGCCGCGGTGTTCGTGCTGATTCTGACACACGGCACGTTGCGCAACCCCGCCATCCTCGCGGTCAAGCAGTTGCCGCGCAAGGTGTTCGGCCGCGTGACGCCGTGGCCGCGGCGGCGAAGCTGGGGTCGCCTGCTGCGGATGCTGGTGGAGTTTCAGAGCGTCCGCTACGCCCTTGCGCTGCTGCCGCTGGTGGTGATCGGCGTGGTGTGGACCGACCTTGCGCTGCCGCTGGCGCAGGCGCCGCTGTTGATGATCGTGGTGATCTGGTGGGTCGAATCCCGCGTGATCCGCGTGCCCGCGGCCAAGCGCGCGGCGCTGGTCGATGCGGCGGCGGCGGACCGCGCCCTCGATCTGCTGCGGGTGCAGGGGCGGGCCGTGCTGACGGCGGTTGCCGCCGCGCGTGGCATTCGGTCAGGTCAATTGCATCTGGTCGTGGAACAGTCCGACCTGCGCGGCCTGCCGCCCCTGACGCTGGTGTCGGTGCAAAGCGAGGACGGGCCGCAGGTGCTGGACCTGAGCGAGGCGGAACAGGCGTTGGTCCAGCGTCATCTGTTCCAGCCGCCGTTGGACGAAGGCACCCTGCACCGCATCAACCTGGCGCAGAACGTGTTCCTGCGCGACATCACCTTCGACACGCGCGGCGTGTCGGCCCATGCGCGGCTGGCGGCGGCGCTGGACCGGGCCTAGCGGCTCAGGTCGATCAGGCGACCGAACGGCGCGGTCAGGCCGTGTGCGTCGGGCACCGCCCAGATCACGGGCACGCGCGGGGCCGGGCCGAAGTGGCCGTCGAGGTCGGTCAGCATCACCAGCGCACTGGCCTGCATCGCCACTGCATGGCGGATGACGGGGGCAAAATCGGTGCCGCCGCCCTGTGGCAGATCTGGCATCCGGGGGCGCGGGTCGCCGGGTGCAATGCGGGCAATGTGGCGGATACCGTCGTCGAAGACCGCGACATGCAGATCGACGCGCATCCGCCGCGCGATGCCCGTCACCTCGGCCCAGAACAGCGCCAGCCGCCCGTCGTCGATGCTGCCAGACGCGTCGAGGCCTATGCAGATGCGCGGAATCTCGGTCAGGGGCCGCATACCCGGCTGGAACGCGGGCGTTGGCGTGCCGGTGGCCTGCGCCTGTGCGAGACCTGCGATCCATGCCCGCGCGGGGCGCTGCGGCGTGGGCGTGCGCTGCGGCATGGTGGCCTGCGCCAGCGCGCGGCGCAGGATCAGCGGCCACGGGGTCTGCGGATCGGGAAAATCCGCCAGATGCCGCAGCCCCGCACCGATGCCGCGCCCCGCCGCCTGCCCCGCGGCGATGGCGCGGGCCAGATGCTGCTGCCAGCGGGCCGCGTCGCCGTTGGGATCGTCGGATGCGCCTTTGCCATCCGCCGCGTCCAGATCGGGTGCAAAGCCCTGCGCGCGGGCATAGTCGGCTGCCTTGTCGTCGCCGTCCCCGTCGCCACTGCGTGGCAGCAGCGCGAAATAGAGCCGCTCCACGTCCCAGTCCGCGAGGCTGGCGTCGGGCTGCCCCAGCCCATCGCGCAGCAGGCCCGTCAGCGTCACCGCCGGGCGTGGCAGTGCGTAGTCCGCGGCCAGCAGCGCCTGATTGATCAGCGCATCGGCGGCAAGGTTGTAGAGGTCGGCGCGCAACGCGCCGCCATGACGCTCCTGCAGGTCGGCCAGACGCGCCGAATGGCGCAGGGCGACATGCAGGATGTGGTGCGCCGCAAGGCCGATCTGTTCGTGGGGCGCGAGTGCCTCGAACTCCGGGCCGTAGGTGATCACGGCGCCTGCCGTGGCAGTCGCCGCCCCGTCCCGGTGATCGCACCATAGCGCAAGGGCGGCTAGCGTGGGATCGGCCTCGGCCAGTGCGGTCAGGGCCGGGGTGGCGCGGCGACTGTGAACCGTCACGGGGCGCGGTCGGCCATGTAGGCCGCATAGGGCTGCGAGGTGCGGAACGCCTCCTCCCACCCTTGCGCCAAGGCCCGTTCGATCAGCAGTTCCATGCCGTAGGTGGTCAGTTCCGCCAGCGGCAGGCGGGCGAAGGCCGGATCGTCGCGCAGGGTGCCCAGTCTGCGGATGTCGGCCACGATGGCGATGCAGTCGGGCAGCGTCTCACGCTCTGCCAGCGTCACCAGCGCATAGACGAGTGCCGTCAGCCCGTGCAGGTTCGCGGGGTAGAGCGCCGTGCGGTCACTGGGGCGCGCGGCGACCATGTCGGAGACCTGCACGGTCGCGGCGATCTCCTGCTCCAACAGGATGAACTCTGCTGCCGCAGCGTCGCCAAGGGTGCCGGCGATCATGATGTCCCGCAGCGTGCGGTCCGGCACCGCGCGCAGGATGGCGCTGACCCGCGCCCAGCTGCGCGGCGTGCAGGCGATCATGCGGCCCCGTTGCAGGGCGTCCGCCGTCGTGTCCAGCAGGTCGGGCCGCGTGCGGATGAATGCGGTAACGGCGGGATGCAGCCCCTGCGGCACCGCATAGCGCGTGATCCAGTCCGATGCCTCTGCCACCACGGACAGGTGGATCAGGCGGTCCGACAGGGCGGTCCCCATCTCGTAGGCGATTGCGCCGTCGTCCACGGTATTGCCGGCGGCCACGATAAAGGTGTTGGCGGGCAGCACATGCAGCCCGACGCGGCGTTCCTGCAGCAGGCCATAGACCGTGGGTTGCAGGGCGGGGGCGGCTGCCGTCAGCTCGTCCAGGAACAGGATCGCCGGGCGGTCGGGATCGTCGGGCAGGTCCTGCGGCGGATACCAGACCGTGCGCCGTGCGTCGTGGTCATAGAACGGCAGTCCGCGCAGGTCCTGCGGCTCTATCGTCGTCAGGCGCAGGTCGAACAGGCGACTGCCCGTCTCGGCTGCCAATTGGCTGACGATCTCGGTCTTGCCGATGCCGGGGCGGCCGTGCAGCATCCACGATGCGGTAAGCGTGCCCGCGCGCTGCGCCGCGTGACCCGCCCGCAGGGCATCCAGCGCCCGGCCCGCCGAGATCGGAGTCGTGTTGATGGTCATGCCTGCCCCCCGTTCTTGCAGGCCAAGGGTAGCGGGTGGTGCGCAAGGGGCAAGCGGTGCGGCGGTGTGGCCATTTGCCATGTCGGGTGCGTGGACAACCTGTTAGACCGACGACTGTCAGACAGACGACCGTTAGATGGATGGCGGCCAGACCCGCGGCCCCGCAGCAGAAGGACCCGCCCATGACCGACGACTGGATCACCCGCTTTCCGGGCCTTGCGGCCCTGTCGCCAGACGTGCGCGACGTGCTGGTGGGGCAAAGCGCCATCGTCGAGGTGCCCAAGGGCACGCGCATCTTTGGCCCCGGGCAGTCGCCGGAACACCTGCTGCTGCTGCTCGACGGGGCGGTCCGCGTGCACCAGACCTCCGAACAGGGGCGCGAAATCGTCCTCTACCGTGTGAATGCTGGCGAAAGCTGCGTCCTGACGACCGCGTGCATGCTGGCCTACGAGGATTATTCCGCCGAAGGCCATGCGGATACGGACGTGCGCGCCGTGGCGATTCCGCGCGTCGTCTTCGACGATCTGGTGTCGCGGTCGGTGCCGTTCCGGAACTTCGTCTTTGCCGCCTATGCGCAGCGGATCACCGACCTGTTCCACGTGATCGAGGAGATCGCGTTCCAGCGCCTCGACATCCGGCTGGCGCAGCGGTTGCTGACGCTGGCGGGCGATGGCGATGCGGTTGCGATCACGCATCAGGATCTTGCGGTCGAACTGGGAACGGCGCGCGAGGTCATCTCGCGCCAGTTGGCGGAATTCCAGCGCCGCGGCTGGGTCGCCCAGTCGCGCGGGCGGGTCACGCTGCTGGATCCGGACGCCATCGCGGGTCTTGCGCAAGCGGCGTGATCTTTTCGGACGGTTGGTGACGAGGTCACAGACGCACGCGATTCGGTGGTCTATCCCTGTGTCATGATCGACGAAGGGATTTTGACGATGACACGGAATGTGGGTGGCATGGACCGGGTAGCGCGGTTTGCGGTGGGGCTGGTGCTGCTGGCGCTGACATGGGTGTGGCCGGTGGCGGCGCTGGGCAGCGGTGCGGCGTTCTGGATCGCCACGGTGGTCGGTGTGGCGATGATCGTGACGGCGCTGGTGCGGTTCTGTCCGCTGTATCCGCTGATCGGCGTCAGCACGTGCCGGGTGCGCTGATGGAAACCGCGTTCACCCCCTTGCAAAGTTTGGGCGGCGGTGTCGTGATCGGGCTTGCCGCCGTGCTGCTGATGGGTCTGCATGGCCGCATCTTCGGCGCGACGGGCATCCTGACGGGGATCGTCGCGCCCGCGTCGCGGCCCGACTTCACATGGCGGGCGGTGCTGCTGGCGGGCATGGTCAGCGGTCCGCTGCTGGTGCTGGCGCTGACCGGGGCGATGCCCGCGGTCGATGTGCCGGTGTCCACCGCGATGCTGATCGTGGGCGGCCTTCTGGTGGGCGTCGGCGTGACCTTCTCGTCCGGCTGCACGTCCGGGCACGGCGTCTGCGGGCTGGCACGGCTGTCGCCGCGGTCCGCCGCGTCGGTTGCGACCTTCATGCTGGCGACTGCCGCGACCGTCTATGTCATCCGCCACGTGATCGGAGCGTAAGATGAAGTACCTCTCCCTCTACCTCATCGGACTGATCTTCGGCACGGGCATTTCCGTGTCGGGCATGGCGAACCCGGCCAAGGTGCTGAACTTCTTCGACGTGGCTGGCACTTGGGACCCGAGCCTAGCCTTCGTCATGGGCGGGGCGGTGATCGTCACGTTCATCGGCTATCGGTTCGTTCTGCGGCGCCCGATGCCCGCGATGGCCGATGCGTTCCACCTGCCGACCAGCCGCGCCATCGACGCCCGCCTGCTGGGCGGATCGGCGGTGTTCGGGATCGGCTGGGGCATCGCGGGCTTCTGCCCCGGCGGCGCGCTGCCCGCACTCGGCACGCTGGATGCGCCGGTGTTCATCTTCGTCGGCGCATCGATCGCCGGCATCCTGCTGGCACGGGGCATCACTGCGGCCCGCAGCCCCCGCACAGCGACCGCTTGAAAGGATCTAGACCATGACCGATTTCCCCGTGGACATGACCGTGCAACCGCAGGTCACCGCGTTCTTCGACGAGGCCACCAACACAATCAGCTATGTGGTGAAGGACCCGCAGTCGTCGTCCTGCGCCATCATCGACAGCGTGATGGACATCGACTATTTCGCCGGCCGCATCACCTATGACCACGCCGACCGGATGATCGCGCATGTCCGCGACAACGGCTTGACGCTGGAGTGGCTGATCGAGACGCATGTCCATGCGGATCACCTGTCTGCGGCCCCCTATATCCAGTCGCAGCTGGGCGGCAAGATCGGGATCGGCGACCAGATCAGGGTCGTGCAGGAGACGTTCGGCAAGATCTTCAACGAAGGCACCGCGTTCCAGCGCGACGGGTCGCAGTTCGACGCGCTGTTCGCCGATGGCGACACCTACATGATCGGCGGGATGCAGGCCTTTGCCTTTGCCACGCCGGGGCATACGCCCGCCTGCATGGTGCATGTGGTGGGCGACGCGGCCTTCGTCGGCGACACGCTGTTCATGCCCGACGGCGGATCGGCGCGGGCTGACTTTCCGGGCGGCGATGCGGGCACCCTTTATGACAGCATCCAGCGCGTGCTGACCCTGCCGGACGCGATGCGGCTGTTCATGTGCCACGACTATGGCCCGGGCGGGCGCGACATCCGGTGGGAGACGACGGTGGCCGAGCAGAAGGTCCACAACATCCACGTGGGCCACGGTGCCACGAAGGAGGCGTTCGTCAAGTTCCGCACAGAGCGCGACGCGACGCTGGCGGTGCCCAAGCTGATCATCCCGTCGCTGCAGGTGAACATGCGCGCAGGTGAAGTGCCGCGCGACGACGACGGCCACATGATGCTGAAGGTGCCGGTCAACGGTCTTTAGCAGTCGACGGTCTTTGAAGCTGAACGGTCTGTCACAACGAACGGCCCACACGGTCGGTAAGGGGAGGCGCGGAAGCCATGGATATCAGGACGATCACACCGGACGTGGCGGTCGCACCGCAGATTGCGGTGGCGGACATGTCTGCGATCCGCGCGGCAGGCTTTGCCAGCGTGATCAGCAACCGCCCCGACGGCGAAGAGGCGGGCCAGCCGAGCTTTGGGCAGATCCGCACGGCCGCCGCGGCGGCGGGGCTGCGTGCCCTGCATCTGCCCGTGGTGTCCGGGCGGATCACGGATGCCGACGTGGCGGGGTTCGGGGCCGCGCTGGCGGACCTGCCCGGTCCGGTGCTGGCGTTCTGCAAGTCCGGCACCCGCGCCGCGACCCTGTGGGCGCGCAGTCAGGCCGGGCGTCGTCCTGCGGCGGACCTGCTGACCCTGACCGCCGCCGCCGGGTACGACATGACCGGCGTGGTGGCGCAGGATGCGCCGCCGCCGCGTCGCCCGGACATGTCCGCCGCCATCGTGATCGTGGGTGCGGGGTCTGCCGGTATTGCGGTTGCGGCCAGCCTGCGGGCGCGGGACGACACCCTAGATATCATGCTGATCGACCCGTCGGAGGTGCATGATTACCAGCCCGGCTGGACCATGGTCGGCGGCGGCGTCTTCGACGCCAGCGACACGCGGCGGCAGACGGCGGGGCTGATCACAGAGGGCGTCGCATGGATCAAGGCGGCGGTGGCAGAGTTCATGCCAGACGCCTGTGCCCTGTCCCTGACGGACGGGCGCGTGGTGGGCTACGATCGGCTGATCGTCTGTCCGGGGCTAGAGCTGCACTGGGACGGCATCGTGGGGCTCAGCGAGACGCTCGGGCGCAACGGCGTCACCTCGAACTACAGCTATGACCTTGCCCCCTACACGTGGGAGCTGGTGAAGGGGCTGAAGCGCGGTCGAGCGATCTTTACCCAGCCGCCCATGCCGATCAAGTGCGCCGGTGCCGCCGCAGAAGGCGATGTATCTGTCCGGCGACGCGTGGCACCGGCGCGGCGTGCTGCGCGAAATCGACATCCAGTTCATGAACGCCGGCGGCGTGCTGTTCGGGGTCAAGGATTATGTGCTGGCGCTGATGGAGTATGTGGCAAAATACGACGCCACGCTGAACTTCTTTCACACGCTGACGGCGGTGGACGGCGATGCGAAGACCGCGACGTTCCGGGTGGCCAAGCCCGACACGACGGCGACAGAGATCACGACAGGCTTCGACATGATCCACGTCTGCCCGCCGCAGCGCGCGCCTGCGTTCATCCGCAATTCACCACTGGCGGATGCGGCGGGCTGGGTCGATGTGGACCCGGCAACCCTGCTCCACAGGATCCACGCCAACATCTGGAGCCTTGGCGACGTGATGAACGCCCCCAACGCCAAGACGATGGCCGCGGCGCGCAAGCAGGCCCCCGTCGTGGCCGACAACGTCATCGCCGACATCGCTGGCAAGCCGCCCGTGTCCGCCTATGACGGCTACGGGTCCTGCCCGCTGACGGTGGAACGGGGCAAGATCGTGCTGGCCGAGTTCGGCTACGGCGGCAAGGTGCTGCCCAGCTTTCCCAAGTGGGTGATCGACGGCACGCAGCCCAGCCGCCTTGCCTGGGCGCTGAAGGCACAGGCGCTGCCGCAGATCTACTGGAACGGCATGCTGAAGGGGCGCGAGTGGATGGCCGAGCCCGACCGGATCGACGCCTGACGCGCCCATGACGACCCACGACCGCCCGAGGACCCCGGGGTCCTCGGGCACACGTCCCGGACCGATCCGGGGTGACCCCCGACCTTGAAAGAACCGACCATGACCGCCGCCCGCCTTGCCCGCTACCTGCCGATCCTGACATGGGGGCGGACCTATTCGCGCGGCAACCTGTCGAACGACGCGGGTGCGGCGCTGATCGTGACGATCATGCTGATCCCGCAGTCGCTGGCCTACGCCATGCTGGCGGGCCTGCCGCCGGAGGCGGGTCTTTACGCCTCCATCGCACCGATCATCCTCTATGCGATCTTCGGCACCAGCCGCGCGCTCGCGGTGGGACCTGTCGCCGTGGTGTCGCTGATGACGGCGGCGGCGATCGGCGGCGTCGCGGAGCAGGGGACGATGGGCTATGCCGTGGCGGCGCTGACGCTGGCGGGACTGTCCGGCGCGATGATGCTGGCAATGGGTGTGCTGCGGCTGGGGTTTCTGGCCAACTTCCTGTCGCATCCGGTCGTGGCGGGGTTCATCACCGCATCGGGCATCCTGATCGCACTGGGGCAGGTGAAGCATATCCTTGGCATCGCCGCGTCGGGCGACACGCTGCCAGAGCTTGCGGTGTCGCTCGCCGCCAACGTGGGCCAGACCAATCCGGTCACGCTGGCGATCGGTTGCGTCGCACTGGCGTTCCTGTTCTGGGTCCGGCGCGGGCTGAACCCGCTGTTGCGCCGCTGGGGGCTGGGCGTGGGGCTGGCCGGCGCGCTGACCAAGGCGGGGCCGGTACTGGCGGTGGTCGCCACGACCGTGGTCGTCTGGGGCCTCGGGCTGGCAGAGCGTGGCGTCGGCATCGTGGGCACGGTGCCCGCCAGCCTGCCGCCGCTGACGCTGCCGTCGTTCTCTCCCGCGCTGATCGGGCAGTTGCTGCTGCCCGCGCTGCTGATCTCGGTTATCGGGTTCGTCGAATCGATCTCGGTGGCACAGACGCTGGCCGCCAAGAAACGCCAACGCATCGACCCGGATCAGGAACTGATCGGGCTGGGCGCGGCCAACGTCGCCGCGTCCCTGACCGGCGGTTTCCCGGTGACGGGCGGGTTCAGCCGGTCTGTCGTGAACTACGACGCAGGCGCCGACACGCCCGCCGCCGGAGCCTACACGGCGGTGGGGCTGGGCATCGCCGCCGTGGCGCTGACGCCGCTGATCCATTTCCTCCCCAACGCCACGCTGGCCGCGACCATCATCGTGGCGGTCCTCAGCCTCGTGGATTTCTCGATCCTGCGCACCGCTTGGCACTATTCCCGGGCGGATTTCGCGGCTGTGGCGGTCACGATCCTGACCACGCTGATCGCCGGGGTCGAGGTCGGCGTGTCGGCGGGCGTGATCCTGTCGATCATGCTGCACCTCTATCAGACGTCGAAGCCGCACATCGCCGAGGTCGGCTGCATCCCCGGAACCCAGCATTTCCGCAACATCACCCGCCACGACGTGCAGACCGACGCCGCGATCCTGACGCTGCGCATCGACGAAAGTCTCTATTTCGCGAATGCCCGCTACCTCGAAGATGTGGTGCTGGACCGCGTGACGCGCGATCCGGTGGTGCGCGAGGTCGTGCTGATGTGTTCCGCGGTCAACGCCATCGACCTGAGCGCGCTGGAAAGCCTTGAGGCGCTGTCGGCGCGGCTGGGGGACATGGGCATCCGCCTGCACCTGTCAGAGGTGAAGGGCCCGGTCATGGACCGCCTCGCACGGACCCACTTCCTTACGCACTTGTCTGGGCAGGTGTTCCAGTCGCAATGGGATGCCGTTACCGCCCTGCGGGCAGCCCCCCGCACCGCCGCCTGACTTTGACAAGCAGGGCGGGGCATGGTCCTGTGACGTCATGCGTATCCTGATCCTGATCCTCTTGCTGTGGCCCGCCATGGCGTTTTCCCAATCCCGCGCTGCGGTCGAAGGGCAGTTCCGCGGCTGGCTCGACCAGGCCGTCTGGCCACGCGCGGCGCAGACCGGTGTGGCAAGGCCGACGTTCGATGCGGCCTTCGCCGGGGTCACGTTGAACTGGGACCTGCCCGATCTGGTGCCACCGGGCATGGCCCCGACGGGCGGCGGCGGGCAGGCAGAGTTCGGCGCACCGGGCCGCTATTTCGACCGGGGTGGACTCGACGGGGCGGCCAGCGTCGGGCGGCAGATGGCGCAGACCCATGCGGCGACGCTGGCGGCTGTCGAACGCGCGACCGGCGTGCCGGGGCGCATCATCCTTGGCATCTGGGGGCGCGAAAGCGGTTATGGCCGGGCCGAGATTCCGCATGACGTGTTTCAGGTGCTGGGCACCAAGGGCTTCATGTCCACCCGCGCCGCCTATTTCACCGACGAGCTGGTGGCGGCGCTGCAGATCGCGCAGGCGGGTGCGGCGCCAAGGGGCATGAAAAGCAGTTGGGCGGGTGCCCTCGGGCAGCCGCAGTTCATGCCGTCCAACTACCTTGCCCATGCCGCCGATGGCGACGGCGACGGGCGCGCCGACATCTGGGGGTCGGAGGCGGACACGATCGCGTCCATCGGGACCTACCTTGCGCGGCACGGCTGGGTGCCGGGGCGCGATTGGGGGTTCGAGGTCACGCTGCCCGCCACCGTGTCTTGCACGCTGGAGGGGCCGGATCAGGGGCGCACCATCGCCGACTGGGCGGCGATGGGCGTCAACCGCGTGGGCGGCGCTGCCTTTCCGGCCAGCGAGATGCCGGGGGTCGGCTTCCTGATGCTGCCTGCGGGGCGGACCGGGCCGGCCTTCGTCGTCACGCCGAACTTCTATGCGCTGAAGGAGTACAACACGTCGGATGTCTATGCGCTGTTCGTCGGCCACGTGGGCGACCGCATCCAGTATGGCGTCAGCGACTTCACGGCAGGCTGGGGGGCCGTCGACACCCTGCGGCGGTCCGACGTGGCGGCAGCACAGCGTAGGTTGGAGGGGTTGGGTCACGACGTGGGCGGGGCCGACGGGCTGGCGGGCTTCAAGACCCGCCGCAGCATCGGGCGCTGGCAGGCGGCGACGGGGCAGGCAGAGACGTGCTTTCCCAGCGCCGCCGTGGTCACGGCGTTGACCCGCTAGACGTAAAGTCCGATCCCCGCCACCGCCACGTCCGCAGGCCCCGCCTGCCCGATGGCGAGGATGCCGATACGCCGCAGGTTTTCGGGCTGAAAGGTCGCCTCCGTCTTGTGCGGAACCAATGCGGCAAAGGGGATGCGCACCTGCGTCCACGCGGCGGGGGCTGCAAAGGACGCGCGGAACGATTGCCACGGTCGCGCCAGATCAGTGGTGCGCAGGCGCAGGTCATAGGATTGCCCGTCGCCGTACACGTCCAGCCACAGGCCCGCATGATCGCGGGCATCGACGCCCGGCGGCAGGTCGGCAGCCATCTGCACGAAACCGCCGTCGTTCTCCAGGCTGACCAGCCCGGTCAACCGCGCGGCATCGCGACCCGCGACATGCGCGCGTGTCACGCGACCTGTGCTGACGCCGCCCATCACCGTGTCGGCGACGAATTCCCAATCCAGTTGCAGGTCCATGACGCGCCCTTTCGTTTCATGCAGACCTAGCGCACAGCGCGCCCTTTGCGATGCTGCGCGTGCTGCGCTATCACGCAGGCCACCCAACAGGAGACCGCCGTGGACAACGCCATGCCCCGCATCACCCGCACCATTGCGCAAGAGATTGCGGCCCGCCCCGATCAGGTCGCCGCCGCGGTGGCGCTGCTGGACGGGGGGGCGACCGTCCCCTTCGTCGCGCGCTATCGCAAGGAGGCGACGGGCGGGCTGGACGACACGCAGCTGCGCACCCTGTCGGATCGCCTGACCTATCTGCGCGAGCTGGAAAAGCGGCGCAGCGCCATCCTTGGGTCGATCACCGAACAGGGTGCGATGACCGATGCGTTGTCCCGCGCGATCCACGCGGCAGAGAGCAAGGCCACGCTGGAAGACCTCTATCTGCCGTTCAAGCCCAAGCGGCGCACCAAGGCGATGATCGCGCGGGAAAACGGCCTCGACCCGCTGCTGCGGGCGATCATGGCGGACCGCGCGGCGCAGCCTGCCATTCTGGCCGCCGCTTACGTGACCGAGGCCGTGCCGGACACCAAGGCCGCACTGACGGGGGCCCGCGATATTCTTGTAGAGGAGCTGGCCGAGGATGCGGCCCTGCTGGGCCGCCTGCGCCAGATCATGCAGCAGGAGGCCGACATCACCGCCAGGCTGATTGCCGGCAAGGAAGCGGCGGGGGCCAAGTTCTCCGACTATTTCGATCACCGCGAGAAATGGGCCAAGATCCCCTCGCACCGCGCCCTCGCCATCCTGCGTGCGGCGAAGGAGGAGGTGGTGACCGTCGAGATTGCGCCCGATCCCGACACCGTGCTGCCCCGCATCACCGACGCCATCGCCGCGACCATCGGCATCCGGGGGCAGGCCCCCGGCGATTTGTGGCTGCGCGACGCGGCCCTGTGGGCGTGGAAGGTGAAGCTGAGCCTGACCATGTTCATGGACCTGATGGCCGACCTGCGCACCCGCGCGCACGAGGCTGCCATTGCCGTCTTTGCCCGCAACCTGCGTGATCTGCTGCTGGCCGCCCCTGCGGGGGCGAAGCGGACGCTGGGCCTCGACCCCGGTATCCGCACCGGGTGCAAGATCGCCGTGGTGGACGAGACGGGCAAGGTGCTGGAGACGGCGACGATCTATCCGTTCCAGCCGCGCAACGATGTGACTGGGGCCAGTGCCATGCTGTCCGACCTGATCCGCAGGCACGGCATCGCGCTGATCGCCATCGGCAACGGCACCGCCAGCCGCGAGAGCGAACGTCTGGTCGACGCGGTGATCGCCGCCCTGCCCGCCGGACCGCGCCCCGCCAAGGTGATCGTGTCGGAAGCAGGGGCGTCGGTCTATTCCGCTTCCGAACTGGCGGCGAAGGAGTTTCCAGACCTCGACGTGTCCCTGCGCGGTGCGGTGTCCATCGCGCGACGCCTGCAGGACCCGCTGGCGGAACTGGTCAAGATCGCACCAGAGGCAATCGGTGTGGGCCAGTATCAGCACGACGTGGACCAGCGCCGTCTGGCGCAGTCGCTGGATGCGGTGGTCGAGGATGCGGTGAACGCCGTCGGGGTCGACCTGAACATGGCCTCCGCCCCGCTGCTGGCGCGCGTGGCGGGGGTCGGCCCGTCGCTGGCGCAGGCCATTGTGGCCCACCGCGACGCGCACGGCGCCTATCCCACGCGCAAGGCGCTGTTGAAGGTGGCGGGGCTGGGCCCGCGTGCCTTCGAACAGTGCGCGGGGTTCCTGCGGGTCGACGGCGCAGAACCGCTCGACGCCTCCGCCGTCCATCCTGAGGCGTACGGCGTCGCCCGCCGCATCGTGCAGGCT
The DNA here is from genome assembly GCF_900110065.1 of Loktanella fryxellensis. Lineage (GTDB taxonomy): Bacteria > Pseudomonadota > Alphaproteobacteria > Rhodobacterales > Rhodobacteraceae > Loktanella > Loktanella fryxellensis. The sequence goes on from NZ_FOCI01000010.1 coordinate 112,618, forward strand.
TGCGGACGCGACATTCGCGCGATCATGGGGCAGGACGGTGCGCTGTCGGGCGTCAGGGCAGAGGACTTCGTGGACGATGCCTTCGGCCTGCCCACGATCTGCGACATCCTGAGCGAACTGGAAAAACCCGGCCGCGACCCGCGCCCGGATTTCCGCACGGCCACGTTCGCCGCGGGGATCGAGAGCATCGCCGACCTGAAACCAGGCATGTCGCTGGAAGGGACGGTAACGAACGTGGCGGCCTTCGGCGCCTTCGTCGATATCGGGGTGCATCAGGACGGGCTGGTACACGTCAGCCAGTTGGCGGACCGTTTCGTGAAGGACCCGCATGCGGTGGTCAAGGCCGGCGACGTGGTGCGCGTCCGCGTGACGGAAGTGGACGTGGCCCGCAAACGGATCGGTCTGACGATGCGCAAGGACAACGCAGGAGATGTGGCGTCAAAGCGTGAGCCCGCGCCAAAGGCCGCACGCATCCCGTCGAAGCCCTCCGAGTCGGGTGGCGGGGCACTGGCAGACGCCCTCGCCGCTGCGATGAAGGGGGGAAGTCCGACCAACAGGAGCAAGTGAACGCGCGGCAACGCGCCTGTTTCCAAGGCGTTTCGCAAAAAGTTCACAAAAATGGCGGATGCTGCGAAATTTGTGCTTGCGCCCTTTCTTCGCTGACCGTAGAAGCCCCTTCACCGGAGGCGCAGTGATGCACGACGGAGCGGCGGACGGGACGGACTGCTACGGTGGTTGGTTTTGGAAGCCGGGACAATATCAGAGGTTTGAGGCGGGGCGCGCTTTAAGATTAGCGCATCTTGTTTCTTTTTGCCTCTACGCTGTTTGAAAATTTAGTATCTGAAGAGATATGTGGGCGGTTTGGTTCGGTTCGATGGATCAGACGTTTGCATATCGCGCCGGTAGGGGGAACCCGATGACCGGTGTCAGCTTCACTGTTTGATGTGGTTTCTTGTTATCTTTGGATAACCTGAAGCACAGAAGACAGAGAAACGTCCTG
>NZ_FOCI01000021.1 GCF_900110065.1 Loktanella fryxellensis
GCGCATCTTGGCTTCGGCGCGGCTGCGGGCGTGGCATCCGGTCCACCGCTTCCAGAATGCCCGACCATAGTGACGTGTGGCGCGCAGGGTTTCATTGCGCGCCCGGGCGGCTGGGCAGTCTTCCTTCCATGGCCGACCGTTCTTGCGGATCGGGATGATCGCAGTGCCACCGTGTGCGATGATGGCGCTATGGCAGCGGCGGGGTGAAGGGCGTCTCGGAATTGATCCAGTGGATCAATTCAGCCCTGAACGGGCATAGCCCCGGGTCGTAGGCGCCGTCTGCGGTAACGGTGCCGCTGTCTTGGCCCTCAGAGGTCCGGCAGGACGGGGCTGTCGCCTTCCCGGCTGGGGTGAACGCGACCACACGGATGTCGGAGGTGGCGCTGTCCATGGCCAGATTGACCCTGCGCCATTGGCGACGGCCTTGCACACCTTGCTTGCGGGCCTGCCATTCATCGTCGCCGAGGAACTTGATGCCGGTGCTGTCCACCAGCAGGTTCAGCGGCCCGCCAGCACGGCGATACGGGATCTGCACCCCCAGGGTCTTCTGTCTGCGGCACAGCGTGGAGTAGTCCGCAACCGGCCAATCCAGCCCGGCCGGGCGCAGCAGGCCGGCGACCATCCCGGCGGCCTGCCTGAGCGGCAGCTTGAACGGCACCTTTATCGACAAGCAGAACTGGATAGCCGAATTCGAGAAGACCGGCGGTCGCCCGTGGCGGCCCTCATGCGGTGCGTGCCAGGCCATCTCCTTGTCCAGCCAGATCAGTAGCCACCCACGCTTCCTGAGCGCATCGTTTTAGGTGGACCAGTGCGTCGTGTGCGGTAGCGGGCGGACTTGGGCTTGCTCATGCGGCCCGTCCAACCGCATGGATTCCTCATGTGAATCCTTCACGGTGAGAGTTCTGCAACGACGCCATCCGCATGTCCCATGCACCGCACGGCGGCGGCCACGGACGCCCCGATCAGGCCGCCGATCTGTCAGCCGACCAACCTGCATCAGTGCGGGACACCGCGTAAGCCTGCATACCCCACAGGATGGCGGGCCCGCCCTTTTCCGCACCCCCGCCAACCGCCGCGACCGCCGTGCATCGGGGGCGACGGGCGGATACCGCTTGCCCCCGACATCGCGGTCGCGGGCCGATCAACAGGAGTTTCCATGACCCATGCCATGACGGACAAGATCGTGCTGATCACCGGCGCTGCGGGCGCCCTCGGTCTGGCCGCAGCCATGCTGCTGGCGGCCCGCGGTGCCATCATCGTGGCCACCGATGTGGCCGGCGCGGACTTTGCCCCGCTGCACGCGGCGATCCCCGATGCGGCCCGGCTGCTGGTGATCCCGGCGGACGTGACCGACGAGGCGGCCTTCGGTCTGGTGGTCGCCAAGGCCGTCGCGGCCTTCGGCACCATCGACGTGTTCTTCAACAACGCCGGCATCGAAGGGCCGGTGGCGCCGATCCCCGACTTTCCGACCGACGGCTTTCGCCGCGTGATGGACGTGAACGTGACGGGCATCTTCCTCGGCCTGAAACTGGTGATCCCGGTCATGGCCAAGGCCGGAAGCGGTAGCATCATCAATTCCTCGAGCGTGGCCGGGCTGACCGGGTCGGCGGGCCTGTGCGCCTACGTGGCCAGCAAACATGCCGTGCTGGGTCTGACGCGGGCCGCGGCGGTCGAATGGGGCGGCAAGGGCATCCGCGTCAACTGCATCAACCCCGGCCCCATCGACAGCCGCATGATGGCGTCGATAGAGGAGGGCGCGAGCCCCGGGGCCGCGGCGGCGGTGCACGACGGCTTTGCCGCGACGATCCCGATGAAACGCTATGGCACACCTGCCGAGGTGGCAGGGCTCGTGGCCTTCCTCGCCTCCGACGACGCGGGCTATGTCAACGGCGCTGCCTACACCGTCGATGGCGGCATGACCGCCGCATGACGGGGCCGGCGAGGGGGGCCGTGCATCGGGACGACCGCCCTGCCAGCCATGTCGTGCGACAGGCCTGACACGGCCCTATCAAACCCTGAACCGAGAGGTGCGCGCAGGTCCCATGACCGCGATGTGGCCGGGCACGCCGCCCTTGCCATCTGCGAATCGCTGCTGCTCGCGGCGAAAGACCGCAACATCCTGCCGGAGCGTGAGGTCGCGGGAATCCTGCAGGATGCGGCAGCGGCCCATGCAAAGGGCACCGGCGATGTGGACGCCGCCGATCTGCACCGCGCCGTTGCGGCCCTGATCGACCGGATCAGGGCGGCAGGCAGCCTGGTCCGCCGCCGGTCGGGCGGTGCAGCTGTCCCGCACCCCGCCGCAGTCATGGCCGCGCACGCCGCCGCCGATCGGGCCGCATGTCGGCCCGGCCCCGTGGACAGCGCGCACGGACCGCGTCCGCGGTGACGTGGGGGGCGGTGCCGCCGATCTTCAGCGTCACCGCCCTCGGGCCGCCGCAGGCGCATGACTTGAGTGTGTCAAAAGCGAATCATCCGTCGCCGCCGTCGTCATGGGCGGCACCGGCAGGTCGTTTCAGGACGCGAAGTTAAAGCTCGGCAGCGCCTGCAGCGACGCCTTGGCGGCCCCGTGCAGGGTCAGCCTCGCGCCGACCAGTTCCAGCGCGGATGCGGCGACGATGACGTGATGCGCATCCACGCCCAGGTACCCGCCGACCGATACCACCGCATAGGGAATGGTTGCGGCGCTGGTGATGGTCAGGGCCTCGATCTTGCCGATCCTGTCGTCGGTATAGGCATCGGCTCCGATCACGTCGGTCGCCCGCCACCATGTGGCGAGCACCACGGGATCGACCGCGGTTGGGACGGCGGTCTGCGCGGCAGGCTCGGCCATCGTGGGCGCCGCAAGGCTGAGGGACGCGAGGACCGCGGTGATCCAGGTCAGGTTGGACAGGGATCGCATGTCGCTGTTCCTCGCAAGCGCCTGACTGGCCACTGGCGCACATGCAAACGGGGCGTGGGATGGATCATGGACGATACGGTGCATCACACGTGGTGCGACGGGTCGTAATAGGGTTGCAGGTAGCCGCCGTTGCGATCGGCGCCGAACGCCGCCTGCAGGGCCGGGTCGGTCTTGCGGCGGTGGACGGTCCCGCCCAGCGGCCGCATCGCGTCGTCCACCACCGCGATCTCGTCCTCTGACACCTCGGCCACAACGGCGGACTCGCCGTCCTGCAGCATGAAGAAGGACCCATATGTGGCATCGTCGCGGTGCTGCTCGGTGATGGCATCCGCCGCGGCACCGACGGCACCACCCGCCAGCGCGCCAACACCGGCGGCTGCGCCGACCGACAGGGCCGCAGCCCCGGCGACACCTGCCGCCACGCCGACCGGCCCGGCCAGCAGACCCAGCAGCGCCCCTATTCCGATCCCGATGGCGGTGCGCATCCCGGCGTCGCCGTTGCGCTGGTTCACGCGGATGTGCCCCATGTCGTCGCGGTGCACGATGGCAGCACCATGCATGGTGATCTCGCCTTCACCATCCATATGCCACAGCGTCTGCATACCCCGATAGGCCTTGTCGTCGGACGGAAAGACCACGGCGATGAAGGTATTCATGCCGTCACCGCCTTGGGTGCGATCGCCAGCGCCAGTCTGGTGCGGCCGGCGGCGACGGCGGCGCTCAGGCTCTGCGTTGCTTTATGGGTGCTGTCCAGCATCGCCGCATTGGCGCGTCGCACACCGTCCTTGGCCGCGCCGGCCTTGTCCTCGACGACATGGCCCGCCGCCTCCAGCTTGGCGATGGCGGCACCGATGCCCGCCTTCACGTCGCCCGCCTGATCGGCGGCCAGCGCCTGCATCTTGCTCACGAGGGTCGCGATCTCTGCCTGGATGGCTGTCACGTCGGCCCAGGTGGCGTGTTCCGCCTTTGCGATGTTGGCGCTGATCTTCTTGTGCAGATCCTGCGCATCGCATCGTGCAACGTCGAGCATCGTCATCGGTTTGGTCATGATCCTACCTTTCGGGGTTGCGGGAGGGGGGGCGAGGAGGAGGGGGGGCGAGGTGGCACTGCTATTGCGCCATGTCGCCCACGCCGTTCCGCACCGGATGCAGCGCAGCACGGGCCAGCGCCAGCAACTCGGGCACGGTGGCATGCGACAGGTTCGCGGTCAGGTCGTGCGACAGGCGGGTCAGAACCGCCGGATAATGGCTGGCCAGATGCGTCAGCAGGTGACCCGCCGCATGGCTCTGCCCCTTGCCATGACCGATCAGGACGATCCGTCCGGTGCCGGCGACCGCATCCGCCACCGCGTCGAAGAAGCGGATGTCGGCGGGGTCCGTCTGGTCGCGGTCGGTGTCGTGCCGGATGCGGTCGGTCGGATGCCGCAGGTGGTGCAGCGGTTGCGGATGGGCCGTCACCGCACGGGCCACGGGATAGATCCGCGCGCCGGTCTGGTCGATCACGACGACCAGATCGTCGGGAACGGGCGGTGGCGGCAGGGGTGTGGTCCGGGACATGATCGCAACCTTTCGGGCGGGGGCCCATTGCATCGGGCCTTGCACCACAGGGGTAAGGCCACGGATGCGATCGCGGCAGCCTCGGAAACTACCTATCCCCGGGGTGCATCCGCGGCGTCGGTCGTATCCGAGGGTGATCGCCCGTGTCCCGATGCTGCTGGTGCGCGCGGACCTGTGATCCCACCGGCAGGGGGGTCTTTCCAAGCGGCGGATAGAGCCTGCGGTCATCCCGGACCGTCACGATGGCGCATAGAGCCTCGCGTCGAAGCGCCCTGCGGCGTGGTCGCGGTTTCCGTAATTGAGCGCCACGCCAAGAAAACCCGCGCAGGCGCTGCCTTGCCGCAACTCGTCGTCGCCGCCGTGCCGCTGGCGGTTCTGCTCGTCGCGGTGTCCTGCGCATCATCCTCGTCCTTTCGGTATCGGCCGTGCCGTCGGCACCGTCGTCCACCTCGCTTAGGTAGTTTCCGATCCTGTCGCGGCACGTGCTTCAGGGTCAGACACAGGACAGACGCAAATTCTGCGCCGCATGAAGGAGAAAGCGATGTCCGACGACAAGCACCTGAAGCAGGCCGTCCTCGACGAATTGAAGTGGGAGCCGAGCGTGAACGCCGCCCACATCGGCGTGACCGCCCAAGACGGGGTCGTCACCCTGATGGGCTCGGTCGAAACCTATGCCGAGAAACACGCGGCCGAAACCGCGACCCTGCGCGTCAAGGACGTGAAGGCCGTCGCCGAGGAGATCGAGGTCAAGCTGCCCTTCGACGTCAAGCATGGCGATTCGGAGATCGCCGCAGCCGCCGTGGAACGCCTGTCGTGGAGCGTGTCAGTCCCCAAGGACGCGGTCAAGGTGACCGTGTCGAAAGGCTGGGTCACGCTGACCGGCATCGTGCACTGGCACTATCAGCAGGCCGCCGCCGCCGATGCGGTGCGCACGTTGTGGGGTGTCACCGGCGTGTCGAACCAGGTCACGATCAAACCGCAGGCCAATGCGGGCAACATCAAGGTCGACATCATGTCCGCCCTGCACCGGTCGTGGTTCAGCCCCGACAACATCAGCGTGACCGCGCACGACGGTCGGGTCACCCTGACCGGCAAGGTCGAATACTGGGACGAACGCGCACTGGCGGCCACGACGGCCTGGGCCGCACCGGGCGTCACATCCGTCGTGAACGACATCTGGGTCGCCTGACCTGTCACCCGCGCGCTGCAGTCCCGTCATGCCGACTGCGGCGCGCGGACCAGCCAGAGGTCGACGCAGGCCTGACCGCAGGGCCGGACCGGATGACGGCATCCGGAGGTGCATGACCTGACGGGGCAGGGATATGCCCATCACGTCCGTCCGCAGCGATGGTGCTGACGGACTGGCCGCCTTTCTGGTGTCGTGGCATGGCCATGCGCCCTTGTGCTGCGGTGCAGACCTCGGACGCGGCCCGTGGTCGGTCCGTCGGTTCCTCGGATGACCGTCGCGCGCATCTGGACGACCGGTGCGGGTCAACATGGGCGCGGCACGCAGGGATCCCGGTTCGATCCATATCTCGGCGATTCCGCATGGAACCGCTCAGCGATGGCTGATCGCCAGAACCGTGCTGTCGGCATCCGCGGCGATGCCGACCGCCAGCCGGGCGAGGGCGGGCAGCGACATGGCCCCGGTCCGCCGCATGATCGCCGCACGGTGGCTTTCGACCGTCCGCTGACTGATGTGCAGATCGGCGGCGATGTTCTTGCTGGGGTGGCCTGCCAGCACGAGGTCCATGATCTGGTGCTGGCGTGGCGTCAGCGCCTCCGCGACCGCCAGCGATGGGGCGGCCTCGTGGGCGATCAGGATGACGATGGCCCCGCCGGGGCCGTCGCCGTTCGTGTCATGCGGCAGGATATGGCACGCCCAGACCCGCCCGTCCGGCCTGTGGACGGTCAGCGTCATGGCGTCACCGGTCCGGCAGACCCGCGCGACGGCGTCGGTGTCGCAAAGGTCGCAACCGGGCGGCAGGTGCCGATCATCGCCGCAAAGGCCAAGCAGTTCGGCGGCAGCGGGGGTCATGAAATGCAGTCTCATGTCCGGGCAGACATGCAGGATCGGCAGGTTCAGGCCGCACAGCAAGCCGTGCAGCAGATCGGCCTGGCTGGTCTGGCGGTCCAAGGGTGCCGGGTCTTTTGCTGCGATGTCATGCGCGGCGAGCGCAGGGTCGACGCGCCGAGGCGCATCAGGCTGCGGCAGGCGGCGGTTGACGCGGGTGGCTGGAAAGCAATCCGCGCAGTCGGACAGCGGCGCACCGCAGGGATTGGCGGTCTCAGACATGCTCAGGCCCTCCGCGCTGGAACCGGCCCATGGCAGGGGGCCTGCCGTAGGGGTAGACCGCCGCGCCGTCCCGGTCTTTAACATGGGTCAGCATGTCGCGCAGGTGTCGTCATCCGCAAGGTCCGGAACGGGCCGGGCCCCATGCATCGATGGGAACCCCTGCAAGGTCCATCTGCGGCGTCCCCGATCCCCGACGGTGCATACGACACGCGCGGCGCATGCGGCGACCGCAGATCAGATCAGCATCGGACCCTCTTCGTCGAGGTAGGTCCGGTCGAAGTTCGACATGGCGATCAACCCGTCGAGGTCGTGTATTTCGACATGGCCGTGCCGGAACGTGAGCAAGCCGTCCTCGCGCAACTCGCGCAGGACGCGGTTGACGTGGACGGTACTCAACCCCAGCGCATCAGCCACTAGATTTTGCGACAGCGGGCAGTCGTAGCCTGCAGACGTCGCCATCCCGACCAGCTTCAGCCGTGATTTCAGCTCCAGCAGGAAATGGACGATCCGCACCTTGGCGTCCCTGCGCCCGACGCCCACCAGGTGCTCGACCACCATCGCCTCGTCGCGCGACGCCGCCCACAGGACCGCCGTCGCAACGCGGGGCATATCCGTGAACGTGTCCAGAAGATCGCTGGCCAGCACTTCCGACGCTTCCAGCGTGGTCACAGGCTCAATGTTGTGGTCGGCGGTGCGGCAGAGGACGGACCGCAGTCCGAGGAAGTCGCCGGGGATCTGGAAATCCACGATCTGCCGCGAGCCGTCCGACAGGATCTTGTAGGACGACGCCCAGCCGCTTGCGACGATATAGGCGGAATGGTTCGTCTGGCCTTCGTGGATCATGTCCCGCCCGGACGGGAACACCTTGCGTCGGGTATGAAGCCCGTCGAGGGCTATGAGTTCGCGGTCGGACAAGGCGACGAAAGCACCGAGTTTACGGGCGAACGGGCTGTGCGACGCAGTCATTCGGATCTCCTTGACGATGGGGCAAAGCCGCGCGGCATGGCCTTTGACGTCGCGGATAGGTGCAACTGGCTGCGACGCCACTGATCTGCCTCAGTGCATGATAGTGCATCGCGGTCAGAATGGCGCAGTCGATCGCGCATGACAGGAATCTGCCTGCTTCCGTGTCGCTTGACTGAAAGTTGTTACAATGACCACTCCGCCCGATGTTGCCGGTACCGCAGCGCTTGCGATCTGTGAATCGCTGATGCTGGCCTTGAACGACCACAAGATCCTGCCAGAGCGCGAGATCGTCGGAATCCTGCGGGACGCGGCGTCCGCACACGAGAACGACGATGGCAAGGACGGTCATGCGGAGCTTCACCGGGCCGTCGCCCAGCTGATCAACATCATCATCGCCGGAGGAAACTCCGTTCGCAGACCATGAGGATCTTGCGCGTCGCGTTGGTCGCGGGCGCGCCGCATCCGGGAGCGGGGGGGGCGATCAGGCGGGCGGCGCGGGTGACGTGCGCGTTGCGTCGTAGGACCGCAGCGTGCCGACAGCGCTGCGACCCGCATGACGCGGGCGCATCCGCTGCACCCCGGATACCACTGTGTTCCGCATGGCGACGAGCAGCCTTGGTGGCTGCCGCAGGCTGTGCAAGCGGGGTCGCTTGTCGCAAGGGACGTCAGCCGGATTGCCGTTCTGAATCGACAGACGTCTGAACCGCACGACGTGCGCAGACCCGGCCACCATGATCGACCGACGCCATCCTGCGCCGCGATCAGCCGGCTGTGCCCACCGCCCAGTCCGCCATGGCGGGTGTCAGCACGTCCATGGTGCGCTGGAACGCGGCGACGACCGCTGCGGGGCTGGCGTCGGTGGCGCGGGCCATCTGCGCAAAGGTGCGTCCGCCGATGACGGCCTGCGTGCGGTCGTCAATGGCGGTCAGCGTGATGTCCACCTGTGCCGTGAACGTGTCGGGGGCGGTCACCGCGACCTCGAACCGGTCGATCCGCACCAGCAGCACCCGGTCCGGCACTGGCCCGCCGTCTGTGCGTCCGACAAAGCCCACGCGCCCGGTGCCTGCGATGCTGCGGATCAGTATCGACTGGATGACGATGGGCAGGGTGTCGCTCCACCGCGCGTCTGGCAGATAGGTGATGGACGCAGGCTGCGGCCGGATCATCAGCCGGTCCGTGGACAGCGGTGCCGCCGCCTCTGGCAGGGTGACCAGCAGCGTGGCAGCACTGCGCGGGCCAGTCGTGGCACCGGGCGTGGGCTGCAGGTCGTAGGTGTCCAGCGGCACAGCCGCCGCGTCCAGTGCGGACAGCGCACTGCATCCGCCCAGCAGCGCGACGCCGCCCAGCAGGGCCATGCGGCGGGTCAGGATGGTGTGGGTCATCGGTCAGTTCCTGTATTCGGGCACGCGGTCATCCAGGATGAAGCGGGCGGGGTCACGCGCGATCCGGCGCACGAGGCTGTCGAGGGTCGCGACAAGCCCGCGCGCATCGCCCGCCAGCCGCGTCAGTTCCGGCAGGCCGCTGCCCGCGAAATCGCCAAGCGCCGGTGCGGTGGCGGCGACCGCCCCCTGCACCTGCGCCACGGTTGCATCGGCCCGCGCGATCAGGGCGCGCAAGTCGGCGGTGATGGCGGGCGCGTCGGTGGTGACCTGTTCGACCGACGTGGCGATCCGGTCGGCGGCGCTGCGGATATCCGCGATCACCGGGTCCAGATCGGTCTGCATCACGCCACTGGCCGCATCGAACGCGGTCGTGGCCGACGCCAGTGCGCCGTCCGCCCCGGTCAATGTCGTGTCCAGCGCGTCGAGGCTTGCCTGCGCGCGCAGCACCAGATCGCGGGCGGCGGCCAGCGTCGCCTGTGCGTCGTCGGTGATCGGCCCGACGCGGCCCGTCGCCTGCGTGACGTCGCTGGCGGCCTGCGCGATGGCCGCCGTCGCCGTGGCGGTGGCGGTGCGCAGATCGGCCACGACGCTGGGCACGTCGTCGCGGGTCACGGCCTCGATCATGGCGATGGTCCGGCGGGTGGCGGCCAGCACGTCGCGCGCGTCCGCCACCATCAGGGTGCCGTCGCCCGCCACCAGCGCATCGAACGTCTCTGACGCAGCCGTCACTGCGGCGAATGCGGTGTCGGCCTCCTGCAGGGACGTCTCCAGCTCTCGCAGGCGGGCGTTCAGCAGGTCCGGCGTGGCGGCCAGATCGTCCAGCGCTGCCCCTGACCGCACGTGCAGGTCGGCGATGGCGGCACGCGCCTCGGCCGCGGTGCCTGCGATGTCGGCCACGATTTCCGGCACGTCGTCGCGCAGCAGCGCCGCCACGTCCGCCGTCGCGGTGGCCGCATCCGCGATCATCGGCGTCGCATCGGCCAGCGCGCGATCCGCCCCCGCAAACGTGCGCGTGGCCGCCGCCAGCGTGGCATCCACGTTCGTCGCGGTCGTCGTGATCGCCTCTGCCAGCCCGTCCAGCCGGTTCGTGAAGCCCGCGATCTGCGCGGTCGCATCGCCCACGGTGCCGGTGATGGTGGAAAAGTCGGCCAGCGCCTGATCCAGCTGGGCAGAGGAGCGGTCGAGGTTCTGCAGGATACCCGTCACATGTGCCTGATTGACGGGGCCGGTCATGGCGCGGAACTGTTCCAGCAGGCGCGTCGCCTCGGTCACGAGGTCGGGTGCATCCTCGACCAGCGACTGCAGGGTGGACCTGCGCGACGCGATGATCGGCAACCCGCCGTCCGCATCCGTCAGCGCCGCCGCATCCGGCGTCCCCCCCGAAAGCGAGATGTAGCTGACCCCCGTCACGCCCTGCGACTGCAGCTGCGCCAGCGTGTTCGTGCGGATCGGCGTGGCTGCGTCGATCTCGACCGTGGTCAGGACGCGTGACGGGTCGGTGGGGTCGATCCGCAGGGCGATGACGCGACCGACGGCGATGCCGTTGAACCGCACGTCGCCCGACGCATCCAGCCCCGACACATCGTCGAAGTAGATGCCGTAGGTGGCATACTGCCGGTCCACCTGCACACCCGCCAGCCAGACGAAGAATCCCAGCGATCCCAGCAGCACCGCAAGGGTGAAGATGCCGATCAGCAGATAGGGTGCGCGGGTTTCCATCAGTGCGCCATGTCCGGGGATGCTGTCCGTGTGCCACGGTCCGCGGCGCGGGCGCGGGGGCCGTGGAAATAGGCCTGCACCCACGGATGCTCGATCCGCAGCATCTCCTCCATCGTGCCCACCGCCAGCACCTTGTGGTCCGCCAGCACGGCGATGCGGTCGCAGATGGCGTTCAGGCTGTCCAGATCGTGGGTCACGAGGAACACCGTCAGCCCGAAGGCCGCCTGCAACTGACCGATCAGCGCATCAAAGGCGGCGGCCCCCACCGGGTCCAGCCCGGCGGTCGGCTCATCCAGGAACACGATTTCCGGGTCCAGTGCGATGGCGCGGGCGAACCCCGCCCGCTTGCGCATGCCGCCCGACAGTTCCGCCGGATACTGGGTCATCGCGGCCTCCGGCAGGCCGACCATCCGGACCTTGATCGCGGCCAGCGTCTCTCTCAGGTCTGCAGGCAGGTCGAGCTGTTCGCGCATCGGCGCCTCGACGTTCTGGCGCACGGTGAGCGAGGAGAACAGCGCCCCGTCCTGAAACATGACGCCCCAGCGGCGGCGCAGCGCGCGGGTGGTCGCCGCGTCGGTGTCACGGACGCTTTCGCCGAACACCTCGATGGTGCCTGCCTCCGGCATCAGAAGGCCCACGATGGTGTGCAGCAGCACCGACTTGCCCGTGCCGGACCCGCCGACGATGCCGATGATCTCGCCCCGCCGCACGTCCAGATCCAGCCCGTCGTGCACCGTCTGGGTGCCGAACCGGGTGACGAGGCCGCGCACGCGGATGATCGGAGCCTCGGTCATCACACCCCCACCGTCGCGAAGAAGATCGAAAACAGCGCGTCCATCACGATCACGAGGAAGATCGACAGCACCACGGACCCGGAGGTGTGCTGTCCCAGCGATTCCGCGTCACCGCCCACCGTCAGCCCCATGTGGCAGCCGATGATCCCGATGATCAGGGCAAACACCGGTGCCTTGATCATGCCGACGGCGAAATGCCAGACGTCGGTATTGGACAGCAGGCGCGACTGGAACACCGCAGGCGACACGCCAAGGTCGATCCACGCCATCAGCGCGCCGCCCAGCAGCCCCGACAGGTCGGCAATGAACCCGAGCGCCGGCAGCATCAGCATCAGCGCCAGCACGCGCGGCACGACAAGGACCGCCACCGGATCAAGGCCGAGGGTCCGCATCGCGTCGATCTCTTCGCGCATCTTCATCGCGCCGATGGCGGCGGTAAAGGCGGACCCGGACCGCCCCGCCACGATGATCGCGGTCAGCAAAATGCCCAGCTCGCGCAGGACCGAAATCGCGATAAGGTCGACGACGAACACCTCCGCCCCGAACTGGCGCAACTGCGCCGATCCTTGGAATGCGAGGACGACGCCGATGAGGAACGCCATCAGGGCGACGATAGGCACCGCCCGCATGCCGACCTGATCGCAATGGTGCACCAGCGCCGTCAGACGCAGGCGGCGCGGATGCAGGCACAGACCCGCGCACGTCGCGACCACCTGACCCAGAAACGACACGATGGCGCCAGCGGTCCGCACCCCGGCAACCACCCGCTTGCCGATGCCGGCCAGCCATGCCGCGATGTCGTGCGGCACCGGCGGCACCGGGTCCGTCGCGGTCATGGTCCGGCGGACGGTGGCGATCAGCTGCGTCTGCTCGACCGTGGCACTGGCGATGGTCGCCCCCGCATGGCGGTCCTGCAGGGTCACGATCCACCAGGCCCCCGCCGTATCCATCGCGGTCAACGCGGCCACGTCGATGACGGCCGCCGCCGGTGCAGGGGCCGTGGCGTCGCTGCGGACAAGCCGCGCGACAGCCTCGATCGTCAACGCACCGGTCAGGCACAGCCGGTCGCCGGTGGCGGTCAGGTGCGCCGCCGCCGGTGCCGCCGACAATAGGGCAGGTCCGGTCATGCGCGCGTCATTGCACCGTCAGGACGGGGCAGGTCGCGTGCACGTTCAGCGACTGCGACACGCTGCCCAGCAGCAAACCCCGGATCGCCCCGAACCCGCGCCGCCCGGCCACGATCAGGTCGGCCTGCATGGTCGCCGCATGTTCGAGGATCGCATCGGCGGCAAGGCCGCGCAGGATGTGGGTCGTGACCGCTGTCGCACCGGCGTCGGTCGCGATTCTGGACGCGTCCGCCAGCACCGCCTCGGCGCGGGCGGTCACTTCGGCTGGGTCCATCGGCATGTAGATCACATCGGCCCCCCCGGCGACCGCGTCACCGTGAACCTGTGCCACATGCACGATCTGCAGGTCGCCTTGGCACAGATGCGCCAGACCTGCTGCGATCCGCAGCGCGGCAGCCGCATGGTCCGATCCGTCGGTGCAGACGAGGATGCGTGAAAACATGATGATCTCCGATGTCGTTCACCCATCCATGGACCGATGTGGCGTCGCATACGTTGATCTGGATCAGTTCAGGACTGATTCCCTGTCGATTCCCGCAGGGTGCTCACGCGCTCAGACCGCGCAGGACGGCGGGCAGCAGGCCCGGCAGATCATCGGCGATCAGGCCGGGGCCGAATCGGCTGGCGGCGTCGCCGTGCATCCAGACCGCGGCTGCGGCTGCGTCAAAGGCGTCCATCCCCTGCGCGAGCAGCCCCAGCACGAGGCCTGCCAGCACGTCGCCCGATCCGGCGGTGGCCAACGTGGGCGGTGCGTTGGTGTTGACGATGGCCCGCCCGTCGGGTGCCGCGATCACCGTATCCGCGCCCTTCAGCACGATCACAGCGCCGCTGCGGGCGGCGGCGGCGCGGGCGCGGTGCAGCTTGTCTCCCGTCGTATCCCACAGGCGCGCGAACTCTCCGTCGTGGGGGGTCATCACGCAGGGGCCGGTGATGGCGCGGTCCAGTGCTGCGGGGTCGCCTGCGAAGGACGTCAGTGCATCGGCGTCCAGCACGACGGCCCGGCCCGTGGCCAGCATCGCCAGCGCCGTGCTGCGCGTCGCGTCGCCGACACCCGCCCCCGGCCCGATCAGATGCGCCGTGATCCGCCCGTCCGACAGCAGCGCCGCCAGATCCTCGGCACCGGTGACGGGGCGCACCATGATGCTGGTCAGCGCCGTGGCATAGATCGGCAGCGCCTGCGGTGGCACGGCCACGCTGGTCAGGCCAGCCCCCGCCCGTGCGGCGGCCCGTGTCGCCAGACGCGCGGCCCCGGTCATCGGATAGCCGCCCCAGACCAGCGCGTGACCGCGCGTGTACTTGTGGCCCGTGGGATGCAGAAGCGGCAGCGCGTCCCGCCACAGGTCTGGGCCATTCTCCCACGTCTGCGGCGCGATCCGGTCCAGCACCGACGGCGCAATGCCGATGTCGGCCACCACCGTCTCGCCGCACAGCGTCCGCCCAGGCAGCAGCACGTGACCCGGCTTCTTGCGAAAGAACGTGATGGTCAGGGAGGCCGCAACTGCCCCGAGGTCGGCCCCCGTGTCGCCCATCACGCCGCTTGGCACGTCGATGGCGACGATGGGTGCCTGTGCGGCGGCAGCGGCCAGCAACGCCGCCACCCGTCGGTCCGGCGCCCGGTTCAGACCGGCCCCGAACAGCGCGTCGACGATCAGCGTTGCACCCTCCAGCACGGCAGGGCTCAGGGGTGCGACCGGCCCGGTCCATAGCGCCGCATTATGTGCCGCAGCCCCTGTCAGCCGGTCGGGCGCGCCCAGCAGCGAGAGCTGCACGTCCCAGCCTGCCTCGGCCAGCCTGCGCGCCACGACGAAACCGTCGCCGCCGTTGTCGCCCGGACCGCACAGCACCGCGACGCGGCCCGGGGACCAGCGGTCCGCGATGATCCGTGCAACCGCCGATCCTGCCGCGCCCATCAGCACCGGCACGGGGGTGCCGCCAGCCACCGTCAACCGGTCGGCGACAGCCATCTGCGCCACGCTCAGCAAGGCGCGGTCGCCCGTCAGAACGGCACCGCGACCGTCCGGGCCCACTTCGCCACCACATCGTCGATAGCGTTCAGGTGTTCCACATCGAGATCCGCCTTTACCGTGCCCGCCGCAGCAAAGGTCACAGCCGCCGCCATGTCAACGCGTCGCTGCCGCCACACACCGGGACCCGGCGCGTCCGGTCCCGATCCATGTTGGCATCCGCACCGCCCGGCGGTGATCCGGCACCCCTTACCGCATGCACCATGCGCGATCGGGCACAGTTATGGTCACCACGACCTTTCCGTAATCCCCAGCCACACCGACCCGCCAAGGCACCACGAACGATTTCGCCCGCGCCGAAGGGCGCACGCACGTCAGGGCGATGCCCGACGGGCACGGCCTGTGCATCCTGTCGCTGCCCGGCCTGCGCTGCGGCGGCTGCGTCGCCGCCGTCGAGCGCGCGTTGACCGAACCGCCAGACGTGGTCGGGGTCAGGGTCAACCCGACCCTGAAGCCGATGGTCGTGACGCTGCGCGACCCTGACCCAGACCCGGCCCCCGTCATCGCGCAACTGGTCGCGCCGTGCTACAGGGCCGTTCCCGCCGCTGTGGACGATGCGACGGACGACGGCGATGCGGCGGGCCGCCGTCTGGTGCGCGTGATGGCTGTGGCGGGTTTCGGCACCGCCAACATCATGTTGCTGTCGGTGGGCGTCTGGCCGGGGGCCAGCGACCAGACCCGCGACACGTTCCGCATGATCTCGGCGCTGATCGCCGTGCCCGTCGTGGCCTATGCCGGTCAGCCGTTCTTCCGGTCGGCCTTGCAGGCAATGCGCACGGGGCGGCTGAACATGGATGTGCCGCTTGCGGTCGGCGTCCTGCTGGCGCTGCTGCTGAAGCTGCTCGAGACGGCGCATGGCGAAGAGGAGGCGGTCTTCGACGCTGCCGTCACGTTGCTGTTCCTCCTGCTGTGCGGCCGCTTCCCGGATCATCTGATGCGCGAACGGGCGCGCGGCGCGGTATCCGGGCTGGCACGCCTGTCGCCGCGCGGCGCGATGTGGCGGCAGGCGGATGGCGCGCTGACCGACGTCCGGCTGCAGGCCATCGTGCCGGACGCGGTCATCTGGATCGGGCCGGATCAGCGCAATCCGGTCGATGTGCGCATCATCGCAGGGTCCACCGATCTGGACCGGTCGCTTGTGACTGGTGAGGCGATGTGCGTCACCGCAGGCCCCGGCGACACGCTGAAGGCGGGGACACCGAACCTGACCGGCACGATCGAGGCCCGTGTGCTGCGATCCGCCGCCGACTCCTTCCTAACGCGGATGATGCGGATGCAGAACGAGGCCGACATTAAGGGCGGGCGCGGCACCGACCTGCGGATCGCCGACCGGGCGACACCGCTCGATCCGCCGCACGTGCACATCCCGGCACTTGCGACCTTCGCGGTCTGGGTCGCGGTGACGGACGACTGGCACGCATCCGCCTTCGGGGGCATCAGCGCCCTCATCATCACCTGCCCCTGTGCGCCGGGACTGGCCGTGCCGGTGGCCCACGTGGTCGCTGCGGGCCGCCTGATGCGGATGGGCATCCCGATGAAGGACGGATCGGCGCTGGAGCGGCTGGCCGAGATCGACTGCGCGGTCTTCGACAAGACCGGTACGCTCACGATAGGCGCCGCGGCCGTCGCCTGCCGGTCCGACGATCCCGCGCTGCGCCCGCTGGCCAAGGCGCTGGCCCTGCGGCCCAGGCACCCCACGGCCCGCGCGATTGCCGCAGGCATCCCCGACTGGTTTTGCCCGCTGGACGACGCGACCGAGGTGCCGGGCCTCGGCATCGCAGGGCATGTCGGCGGATGTGTCCTGCGGCCGGGGCGCGCGGACGGGGTGGCCCTGATCGCGCCGCAGGCCGCAGGTCGTGCCAGCCCTGTCTTTGCCTGTGCGGACGGGCCCACCCTGTCGTTCGGGATCGTCGAGGGCTTGCGCCCCGGTGCGCAGGACGCCGTCGCCACCCTTGTCGCGGCTGGCATCGCGGTGTCGATCTTGTCCGGTGACATCGCGGCACGGACCGCCGCCGTCGCGGCACAGTTGCACCTGACCGATGTGCAGTCGGGCACGACACCCGCAGACAAGATCGCGGCGCTGGATGCCCTGCGGGCGGCGGGCCACCACGCCCTAATGGTGGGCTGCGGACTGAACGACGCAGCCGCCCTGGCGGCGGCGCATGGGTCGATGGCACCGGGCAGCGCGTCCGATGCGGGCCGGACGGCTGCGGATTTCATCATCCTGCGCGACGGTCTGGACGCGGTGCCTGCGGCATGGCGGATGGCCTGCGATACGGCGCGGATCGTGCGGCAGAACTTCGCGCTCGCCATCGCCTGCAACTGCATGGCGATCCCGCTGGCGATGGCGGGTCTGGTCACGCCCCTGATCGCGGCGGCGACGATGTCGACGTTGTCGGTCATCGTGATCGCCGACGCCCTGCGCCCGCACCGCGCGCCTCCAACCGACACCACCGCCGCCAAGCACCCCGCACCTGCGCAGGTCCCCGCATGACGATCCTGCTGTTCCTGATCCGCGTGACGCTGGGCATGGGGATGGGGTCTTCTTCTGATCGCTGCGCAGCAACCGGTACGACGACCTGTCCGACGACGCGGAACGCATCCTCCACGACGACGACCGCCCCCTGCCGGGTGCACCGCGCCTGGCTTTGACCCCGACCAGGGAACCCGGACCATGGTGACCAACCTGACCAGCACCGAACGGGCGCGGGGTCTGGCGATCGCAGGCGCGGGGGTGCTGACCGGCCTCGCGATCGCCCTCGTCGGTCGCGACGATCCGATGGCCATGCACGGCTGGATCATCCTGCTGTTCTGCGGCGTGCTGTCCTTCGTGATCGGCGACACGCTCTTCGATGCCGAACCGGTCGAGGATCGCAGCCTGTCCTACTCCGACGATCCCTCCAAGGTCGGCATCCTGCTGGCCCTCGTCTGGGCCGTCGTCGGCATGGGCATGGGGGTCTGGGTCGCCTCGCAATCGACGAGGCCCGACCTGCGGTTCGACGCGGCGTGGTCCGGCTTTGGCCGCACCCGCCAGTTGCACACGTCCGGCGTCATCTTCGGCTTCGGCGGCATTGCGTTGATCGCCACGTCCTATCACATCATGCAGCGCACCAGCCGCGCGCGGATGCCCGATCAGGTGTCGCCGTGGTTCGTCGTGCTGGGCTTCATTCGGTTCTGCGCGGTCGCCGCCAGCGGCTGCCCGATCGGCGTGACCCAGTCCAAGGAGTACGCCGAATCCGAATGGTATGCCGTGCTGTGGCTGGTGATCGTCTGGGTGGTGCATTTCGTCCTTTATATCAGCACGCTGGCCCACCGGAACGAGCCGCACGTCCATGTGGCAAGCTGGTCTGACCTGTCGTTCATCCTCGTCGTGGCGATCCTGCACATCGTGAACAACCGCGCGATCCCCGCGTCGTTGACGGGGGCCAAGAGCTATTGCGCCGTCTCCGGCGTGCAGGATGCGATGGTGCAGTGGTGGTCTGGGCACAGCGCGGTGGCGTTCTTTCTGACCACCGGCTTTGTGGGGATGCTTTACTACTTCCTGCCCAAGCGGGCAGGGCGGCCGATCTAGTCCTATCACATGTCGATCCTGTCGTTCTGGGGGATCGTGGTCTTCTACATCTGGGTCGGCTCGCACCATTTGCACTGCACCGCGTGCCGCACTGGGTGCAGACGCTGGGCGGCATATTCTCGATCATGGTGCTGGTGCCGAATTGGGCCAGCGCGGGCTATGCGCTGATGACGCTGAACGGCGCGTGGCACTCGGTCCGCGACGATGCCACGCTGCGCGTCATGCCGGTGGCGGCGGTGTTCTACGGCCTGTCCACGTTCGAGGGGTCGTTGCATGAGATCCGTCCGGTCGACGCCCTGTCCCACAACACCGACCGGACCAGCGGCCACGACCACTCCGGTGCGATGGGCTGGGTCGCCATGATCACCTGCGGCGCGATCTATGCCCTGACGCCGATGCTGTGGCGGCGCGAGGCGATGTAGTCGTGGAAGGCCGTCGAATGGCACTTTTGGTTGGCCCTGTCGGGCACTGTCAATTACGTCTTCGCCATGTGGAACGGCGGCATCACGCAAGGGCTGATGTGGCGCACCTACATGCCGATTACAGCGCACGCGCACTGGGCGGCCTGCCGTTGCTGACCGGGGCCTGCATCTGCCTGTGGAACGTCGTCATGACGATCCGCCGCGTGCCGCATCTGACCCCGGCCATCGACGTTTCCACGTCATGGCGCCTGCCTTGCC
The DNA here is from genome assembly GCF_900110065.1 of Loktanella fryxellensis. Taxonomy (GTDB): domain Bacteria; phylum Pseudomonadota; class Alphaproteobacteria; order Rhodobacterales; family Rhodobacteraceae; genus Loktanella; species Loktanella fryxellensis. Next base: position 19,015 of record NZ_FOCI01000021.1, read on the forward strand.
GGCGGCGGAGTAAGCGCATTGTCGCAACCCTCCTCCCGCGTGTCCGGGTTTCAGGCACGGACCCACTACCGGATGGAACGTCATTCATGGCCCTGAACGCGGGCATCATCCTTGCCGCCGGTGTCGGCGGCGTGGTCAAGATCGCGCCCCTGTTCACCATCGACGACACGGTCGAGAGTGTGGCCGACATGCGGGTCAAAACCCTGCTGGAACAGGTCGGGCGCGGCATCTACATCCGCAAAGGCTGCTATCCCTGCCATAGCCAGATGATCCGCACCCTGCGCGACGAGGTCGTGCGCTACGGCCCCTATTCGCTCGCGGTGGAATCGAGCGACGACGATCCGATGCTGTGGGCCTCGAAGCGGACCGGGCCGGACCTCGCACGGGTGGGCGGGAAGTATTCCGACGACTGGCAGGTCCGGCATCTGGTGGACCCGCGCGGTCTGGTGACCGTATCCGTCATGCCGGACTACGCTTTCCTGCGCGAGGCGGCCCTGCGCACCGACGATCTGTCGGACCGGCTGGGCGCGCTGCGGATGGTCGGCGTGCCCGACACCGACAAGATGGTCGCCAAGGCGGCCAGCGACGCGTTCGGTCAGGCGCAGCCCGACACCGACCGGGGTGACGGCGTGTTCCACCGCTACGGCGATGCGACCAACGTGTGCGCCTTCGACGGGCAGGCCGACCGCATGACCGAGATGGACGCCCTCGTCGCCTAGCTGCAGATCCTCGGCCATCTGACCGATGCCGCACAGGCCACCCAACCGGTGACCGGGGCGTAGCGGGAATGGACATGACCCACGACTGGTGTGTCATGATGTCGAAATCCTTCGGTCTGTTCTGGCTGGTGGGGCTGTCTGTCGTGACCACCGCCCATGTTTTCTGGCCGTCGCCCGGCCCGCGGTTCGACACAGCCGCCAACAGCATCCCCGATGACGCGGATGAACCGGCACCGCCCGTCGCCACAGGGTCGGAGGCGGGATCATGACCGTCAAGGCCCACGATCCCCTGACGGGGCACAGGACCACCGGCCACGAATGGGACGGCATCACAGAATGGACCACATGCGTGCCGCGCAGCGTGTGGGTGTTCATCGTCGTGACGCGCCTGTTGGCGCTGGTCCTGTGGATCCTTCTGCCGGCGTGGCCGCTGGGGGCAACCCATACGAGGGGTCTGCTCGGCGTGGACCAGCGTGACGCGGTGGCCGACGACATCGCGCTTGCGACGCTGGCGCGTGCCGACTGGATGCAGCTGGTCGCGACCCTGCCCACGGACCGGATCATGGCGGACCCGGCACGGATGGCGCGGCTGACGGGCACGGCGCATCAGTTCTTCGGCGAGAACTGCGCGGGCTGTCACGGCTCCGCGGCGGCGGTGGCAGGCTTTGCCAGCCTGATCGACGCGGACTGGCTGTGGGGCGGCGACACGGACACGGTAAGGGAAACGCTGCGCGTCGGCATCGACGCCACCCACCCCGACACCCGCCATGCCCAGATGCTGGCCTTCGGCGCGCACGGCATCTTGCCCGCCGCCGACATCTGCCTTGTCGTGAATTACGTGCAGTCGCTATCCGCCACGTCCGGAGGCATAGTCGCTGCTGACGCGTAGGTGGCAGGTGCGGCCCGGTTCGCCGACAACTGCGCCGCCTGCCTTGGCGACGGCGGCGGCGGCAACACCGACATGGGCGCGCCGAACCTGACCCATGCGGTCTGGCTCTATGGCTCCGACGATGCGTCGATGGTCCGAACGATCTGGGATGGCCGTCAGGGCCGGTTGCCCGCATGGGAAGACCACCTGTCTCTGACCGAGCGCAGGATCCTTGCCGTCTACCTGCAGCATCTGGGGCAGGGGGCTGCGCAATGACCGTCGCATCCCACCGCGAGCCGGGCCCGCGGGCGGACTTCTGGACCGGCCCGCGCCTGTCCGAGAGCGCCACCGTGTCGCTCGTCCTGATCGTGTTCGTCGCGGCCAACGCGCACCGGATCACGGTGTCTTTTGCATCCGCCCCCGACTGCGTCCTGCACCCGACCAGGGAAGGCCCCGTGACCTACGCGGCGGTAAAACCATCATGCTGAGCGATCATTCCCCGCCCGACGACGTGCTGTCGCCACCCGGCAATCCCCACGCGGCCGATGGCCTGCCCCTGATCGGGCCGCTGCTGTCGCACCCGGACCTGTGCGCCCGCGATCTGCCGTGGCGGACCCCGCTCGGCTGGCTGCGGGCTGGCTGGGACGATTTGTGGCGCGATCCGCTGAACAGCCTGTCCTATGGGCTGGGGGTCTTTCTGATGTCCGCGCTGGTCGTCTGGACCGTCTTCGTCTTCGACTACCGCTATGTCCTGTGGCCCGCACTGGCCGGGTTCACGGTCGTGGGCCCGCTGATCGCCAACGGTCTGTACGAGAAAGGCCGCCAGCGCGAGGCGGGCCACGCCACCCCGCTTTTGCAGATGGTCTTTGGCAGGCCACGGTCCAGCCCGCGGGCCGTGTTCATGGGGGTGCTGCTGCTGTGCCTGTTCCTGCTGTGGATGCGGCTGCCGTCCTGATCTGAGTGCTGTCCTTCGGCACCGTGCCGTTTCCCGGCACCGACCAGATCGTGCCGATGCTGTTCCTGACACCCGTCGGCTGGTCGGCCCTATTGGTCGGCAGTGCCGTGGGCGGGCTCTTCGCAGCATTCTCCTTTGCCATCAGCATCTTTGCCGTGCCGATGCTGCTGACGGAACGGACCGATGCGCTGTCGGCGCTGGAGATCAGCATGGCAATGGTCGCCAGCAACCGGATGGTCATGCGGGCGTGGGGCGCGATCGTGGTGGAGCTGTTCGCCCCTGTCGCTGTTCGCCGGGGGTCTGGGCCAGATCCTGATCTTCCCGCTGCTGGGCCACGCGACGTGGCACGCCTATCGCGGCATTCGCGGTGATGCGCAGCAGCAGGTAAAGGCAGAACGCATGTTCATCCGCCCTGCGTGACGCAGGCGACGCCCCAGTGCCCCGGCAGGGTCGTCATGCCGCCGGATCGGTCGTGTGCCAGCGGCAGGGCGCATCCGCGCGAGGCATGATTATGATCCGCTAGACCGCCCTTGCGGTCCGGCCGCGCTGCGCGATGGCCTTGACCACGTGGTCCGCATCCTGAGCCACGCCCAGAAACCGACCCGATCCCCACGTGTGCAACCAGCCGAGGCCGAGGAAATACATGCCGTCCACATCGCAGATGCCGCGGGTGTGAATCGGCCTGCCACGTGCGTCGCGGCAATCGACCTGCAGCCAGTCGTAGTTCGGTCTGAACCCGATGCACCACAGGACCGACGTGATCCCTTCGGCTGCCGCGTCGATCTCGGTGATCTCGCGCTGTGGCCGCCAGACCTTCTCGAATGCGGGCGCCTCGGGCGCGTCGATCCCTTCGTGGGCGATGTAGGCGTCGATCATCTGGCGGATCCCAACATAGCTCTTGTCGGCGGTGTCGAGGTTCTGTTCCAGATCGGGCAGAAAGCGGATCGTGGTGCCGTCCATGTCGGAGACGGAGCCATACATCCGCAAGCCATCGCGCGCGAAGCGGCGCAGGTCGATCTCGTGTCCGCCGTCGCGGCCCGACATGTAGTGGTTGGTCTTGCCTTCCGTCGCCGCGGGGTCGGGCTGCTGGGCGATGGTGATGTCGTAATAGCCCAGCACGTGCAGCCAGTCGGTGGCGTCGCGGCCGCGATACCAGCGCGGGCTGCGCGGTGCGGGTCCGACCGCCAGCCGCACGTCGCGGCCCGCGATCCACAGATCCTCCATCATCTGCACGCCGGACTGCCCGGTGCCCACGACCAGACAGGTGCCGTCCGGAATGTCCGACGGGCGGCGGTAGGATTTGGAATGGATCTGCGCGATGGCCGGGTCGAGGCGGTCCGCAAAGGCGGGCGTGATCGGCGTGTCGTAGCCGCCGGAGGCCACGATGACATGGTCGGCGGACCACAGGCCGCGGTCTGTGTCGACCTCGAACACGCCGCCGACCTTTTGCACGCGGGTCACGGTGACCCCTTCTTGCAGGGGGGCGGCGAAGCTGTTGCAGAACCCCTCGACGTAATCGACGATCTGATCCTTGACCATGAACCCGGTCGGGTCGTCGCCGCGATAGGGGTAATCCGGCAGCCTGCACTGCCAGTTCGGCGTGACGAGGCAGAAACTGTCCCAGCGGTCCGCCTTCCACGCGTGGAACCGCTGGTGGCGTTCCAGCACGACATGATCCACACCCGCCCGGCACAGGTAGTAGGACGCGGACATCCCGGCCTGTCCCGCACCGACGACGACGGTCGTGACATGGGTGCGCGGGGCGGGTTTCAGCGGATGGACAGACATGTGACGATCTCCTCTGGCCGGTAACGGGCTGCGGCTGCGGCAAGGCGTGCCGCCTGCGCGTCGGCGGACGAACAGCGAAAGCCGTATTTCGCAGCCACCCGGTCTGCCGCAAGGTTCAGGGCGGTGAGGCTGCGGGCCGCGAAGTCGTCGATGCGATAGCCCGTGCCGGCCGTCAGGTGGTCGTGGATGACGGTCGAGGGCGAGTAGCACGCCTCTTCGGTGCCGTCGGGCCAGCGGATGCGGAAGGTGACCTCAGGCATCGGCCCCCTCCCTGATCGGGGCGAGGCCGAGGTAGGGGGCGGTGCCGTGGTCCCAGATCGCATGGCCGGTTGCCCCGTCGGTCAGTGCCACGGTGCTGCCCGGCGTGACGGTGCCGATGACGGCGGCACCGATGTCGCGGGCGTGAAAGCGGGCCAACACCGCAGGCGCGTTGGCGGCCTTGGCGGTCAGCAGAAAGCCGAAGCTGGGAAAGGCGGTCATCCAGCGGGCCAGATCGCCCCCCGGTGCAGCGATGGCCGCCGGGTCGATGGCGATGCCCACGCCGGAACATTCGGCCAACATCACGGCGGTGCCCGCGATGCCGCCCTGGCTGATGTCCTTGCCGGCGGTCACGAGCTCGTCTTCGGCCAGCCTCGGCAAGATCTCCATGTCGCCGCGCAGGCGGGCATGGGGTGCGTTCAGAAAGGCGGGAAAGTTGCTGCTGTCGCCCGCATAGGCGCCGCGCAGGTCCGCCGCCGCGATCAGCACGTCGCCGGGGTGCGCGTCGAAGCTGGTGATGAGTGCCTTGGCCCGGCCCCAGATCGCGGCGGCCAGTTGCGGCTGCGGCGTGCGCAGGTTCGTGTGGCCGCCGACGATGGGGATGCCGTAGGCTGCAGAGGCGTCGCGCATTCCGCGCAGGATCTCTGCCGCCGTTGCGGCGTCCGGGGCCCAGAGCGCATTTGTCAGGGCGGTCGGCCTGCCGCCCATGGCGAGGATGTCGCTCATGTTCACCATGACCGCGCACCAGCCCGCGAACCACGGGGCGGATGCGACGAAGTCGTTCATGAACCCCTCTTGCGCCATCAACTGCCAGCCGTCGCCATCGCGGATCGCAGCGGCGTCGTCGCCGGGGCGGCCCGGGCTGTCCTGCGTCAGGCCGAGTGCGGCACAGGCCACGTCGATGTCGCGTTTGCCCGTTACATGCGGGTGCGCGGCAAGATGCGCGGCAAGGGCGGCCACGTCCGTCATGCGGCGCGCCGGGTCAGCGCCATCCAGCCACGCGCGGGATCGGCGATCGCAGGATAGGCCGCAAGGTCCGCCTGCATCCGCATGTGCGGATGACCGTGCAGGTCCTGCTGGCCCAAGGGCTGCCAGTCCAGCTTTTCGAACAGCGGCACGTTCTGCAACTGCACATGCGCCATGAAGGCCGTGCAGCCGCGCGCATGGGCGGTGCCCACCGCCAGACGGATCAGCTCCGCCCCCAGCCGCCCGACGCCGCGATAGGCAGGGGCGACGGCCAGCCGCCCGCCCCACCACACGCCGGGGGTCTCCTCATGGATGCGGACGGTGCCCACGACCTCGTCTGCCTCTGACGCCATGGTGGACAGGGCGACCAGCGGCAGGGCGACGCGGTCGATGGCATCCCGGTCGTGGCCGTCGAAGAGGCCCTGTTCGCGCACGAAGGTGCGGTGCCGCAGGGATGCGGCGCCACTGATCTCCCACGCCTGCGTGGCCTGACGGATCAGGAACTCCGACGTGACGAAGGCTGCGGGACGTTCGATGATCACGACGCTGTCTCCAGCGCGGGGCGCCTGAACTTCTCGAAGGCGGACAGGGCCGAACAGGCGCCGCAGCGCCCGCAGCCGGCCTTGATGTCCTCGGCCCGCATGCCGCGGTCCACGATCATCTGCGACAGCGGCCCCAGCACGCGCTGCATCAAGGCGGACGTGGGCGCCGGGTGGCTTTCCAGCGGGGTGCCCGTGACGGGCACGAAGGGCACGACGAAGGGATAGACGCCGATCGCCGTCAGCCGGTCGCACATGGTCAGGATCGCATCCTCGGTATCGCCGAGACCCGCGAGGATGTAGGTCGACACCTGTCCCCAGCCGAACACGTCCACCGCCGCGCCGAAGCTGTCGAAATACTTCGACAGCGGCACCTGCGCCTTGCCGGGCATGATCTGCTGACGCAATGCGGGCGTCACCACCTCCAGATGCATGCCGAGGCTGTCGATGCCCGCATCCTTCATCCGGCGGTGCCATGCGTCATCCTCGGGGGGTTCGCACTGCGCCTGCAGCGGCAGGTCGACGGCGGCACGGATGGCGATGGCGCTTTCGGTCAGCACCAGTGCGCCCCGGTCGGACCCGGCGGGCGTGCCGGTCGTCATGACCATGTGCTTGACCCCGTCCAGCAGCACGGCGGCGCGGGCGACCTCGGCCAGTTGGGCGGGCGTCTTGTGGGCGATGGTGCGCCCGGCGGCGAGGCTCTGGCCGATGGCGCAGAACCTGCAGGTCTTCTTGCGGCTCTCGTAGCGGATGCAGGTCTGCAGGACGGTGGTCGCCAGCACGTCCTTGGCGTGCAGTTGCGCGATGTGGCCGTAGGGCACGCCGTCGGCGGTGGACAGGTCGAGGAACTTCGCCCGCTGCGGAAACCGCACGTCGGCCCAGAACACCCCGTCCTTCAGCACGCGGGCGCGGCCCTGCGCGTCCGGTGCCTCGACCAGATAGGGCGACTCGAACGCCGTCGCGGTATGGACGGGCACCATCACGGTCAGCCCGCCGATGGTCACGGCCTTGTGGTCGGTCGGCCCGGCGCCGCCGCGCCGACTGTCGGCCCCCGCGCGGGGATCGACCAGACGCATGCCGCGGGTCTGTAGGTCGTTGATGATGTCGCCGGTCTGCATGTCAATCCTCCAGGGGGATCGGTTGGAATTGGGCGCCCGTCGCGGTAGTGTGCCGCGCCGGGGTCATGTCGGTGTTGTGGTTCAGCGACAGAAGTTCCGGCCGGGCATAGTGGCCGACGGAATCCATCATCCGCTTGCGTTTCGTGACCAGCGCCATGTCGAGGTCGGCGTAGAGGATGCCTTCGCCGCTGGTCAGCGGCGGCACGACGTGGCGCCCTTCCGGCGTGACGATGCAGGTCATGCAGCCGTCGCGCAGCGCCTTCTGCAGGGTGGTGTCGGGGGTGATCCCCTCGATCTGCGCGTCCGTCAGCCAGCCCGTCGCGTTCACGACGAAGCAGCCCGATTCCAGCGCGTGATGCCGCATCGTCACCTCGATCTGTTCGGCAAAGATCGGTCCGACCAGACTGCCGGGGAACTGGGCCACGTGGATTTCCTCGTGCTGGGTCATCAGCGCATAGCGGGCGAGGGGGTTGTAATGCTCCCAACACGCCAGCGCGCCGATGCGGCCGACGCGGGTGTCCACGACCTTCAGCCCTGCGCCGTCGCCCTGACCCCAGACCATCCGTTCGTGATAGGTCGGCGTGATCTTGCGCCGTTTCAGGACCAGCGTCCCGCAGCCGTCGAAGATCAGCTGCGCGTTATAGAGCGATCCGTGGTCGCGTTCGTTCACGCCCAGCACCACCACGACGCCGTGGTGGGCACAGCGCTGGGCGACGCGGCGGGTGTCGTCTGACGGGACCGTGACCGCCTGTTCATAGAGGTGCAGGTGCGGCTTGCCCTGCTGGCAGGGCGGCAGCACGAACGAGAAATAAGGATAGAAAGGCACGAAGGTTTCGGGAAAGACGATCAGGTCCGCGCCGTTGACAGCCGCCTCGTCGATGGCGTCCAGCACGCGGGCCATGGTCGCCGCGCGGCTGGTCAGATCGGGCGCGATCTGGACGGCGGCGGCCTTGACGATGCGTGACATGGGCGTTCTCCCGATAGGTGGGCCGGGGCGCGGTCCGCCCCGGCGGAAGGGGCCTTACAGCGTCCAGGTGTCGATGATGACGGCGTTGTCGCGCACGTGCAGCAGCTTCAGGTCCAGCACGTCCTGCGGCGCGATGGGCACGATGCCGGGCAGCAGCGCCGCCTCGCCGTGGCCGTACAGCGCCTGCAGCGCAAAGCGGCAGGCATAGATCTTGCTGCCCTCGGCCATGAACTTCTTGAGGTTGTCGCCGAAGTTCTGGTGCCCCGGAAAGGCCGCGTCGCCCAAGGTCGGAAAGCCGCGCTGCACGCCCAGCATGACGCCCGGACCATACAGCAGGATCGACGTCTCATAGCCCTTGCGGGCCAGACGGATCGCGTTGAGCATGTTGACGAGGCCGATCGACCCTTCGAAGGCCACGGTGTGGAAGGTCACCAGCGCCTTCTGGCCCGGCTCCGCTTTGACGTCTTCGAAGACCTTTTCCTCGTAGTCGACGAAGAAGTCGCCGTCCTTGTGTTTTTCCTGCGTGACTGCGGGCATCGTGCGCTTCCTTTGCGTGCTTGGCTGGGTCTGGTGCCACGATGCGGCGGCAGCATGCATCCGATCAATAATTCTGACAATTATGCATACAATATAGCCAGTCACGGCTGCGGCAGCGCGCAGGGTTCAGGAAACCCGCCCATTTCGGCGGCGCCCGGAAAAGAAATCCGCCACATCTGCACCCGGCATCCATACAATCCGTTTCAATTCGCATGGAATCGGATTTAGGGTCGCGGGATGAGAGACTGGACACCCACCCTGCGCCGCGACGGTGCCGCCCGTTATCTGCAACTGGCCGATGCCATCGCCACGGGCATCGCCGACGGCAGCCTGCGCGACGGCGTGCGCCTGCCGCCACAGCGTGTGCTGGCCGACCGCCTCGGCATCGATTTCACCACCGTGTCGCGCGGCTATGCAGAGGCGCGGACGCGGGGGTTGGTGGACAGCCACGTCGGGCGCGGCACCTTCGTCGTCGGGATCAAGGCCGCCGATCCGCAGCGCGAGTTGCGCCGCCACGCGGATGTGGATCTGACGATGAACCTGCCGCCCGAACCGGACGCGCCGGACCTGCTGGCGCGAATGCAGGCCGGATTGCAGACCGTGTCCGCAAACCTGATCGACCTGCTGCGCTATCAATCCTCGACCGGCGGGCAGATCGACAAGGAGGCCGCATCGACGTGGCTGTCGCTGCGCGGTCTCGTGCCGACGCTGGACCGGATCGCCGTGACGCCCGGTGCGCATCCGACGATCCTCGCCATCCTGATGAGCCTGACCGTCCCCGGCGACGTGGTCCTGTGCGAGGATGTCACCTACGCCGGCATCCGGGGGATCTGCGCACGGCTGGGGTTGCGCCTGATCGGCCTGCCCGGCGATGCGGAGGGCATCGATCCAGACGCGCTCGATGCGGCGATCCGGGACCATCGGCCCAGGGTCCTTTACCTCAACCCGACCCTGAACAATCCGACGACCCGGACGATCACGCTGGCCCGGCGGCAGGCCATCGCCGACGTCATGCTGACGCATCGCCTGCCCCTGATCGAGGACGATGCCTACGGCTTCATCCCGCCGCATCCGCCTGCGCCGCTGGCCAGCTTTGCGCCCGACCTCGTCTGGCACATCGGTGGGCTGGCCAAGTGCATCGGCGCGGGGCTGCGGGTGGCCTACACGGTGGCACCCGACAGCCACGCCGCCCGCGATCTGGCGCATCAGCTGAAGGTGATTTCCGTGATGCCGTCGCCGCTGATGATGGCGCTGGCGACCCGCTGGATCACCGACGGCACGGCGGACGGCATCCGCCGCTTCATCCGTGAGGAAACCCAGGCCCGCCAGGCCATCGCGGCGCAGATGCTGGCCCCGTTCCGCCACGAGGCGGCGCCACATGCCTTCAACGTCTGGCTGCATCTGCCAGACGGCGTGACGCGGGCCGAGATCATCGGGCGCATGGCGGGGACGGGCCTCGGCATGATGCCGTCCGATGCCTTCACCGTGTCGGGCGAGCCTGCCGAGGCGATCCGAGTCTGTCTGGGTGGGCAGATTACGCGCAGCCAGCTGCGCGACGCGCTGGGGCTGCTGGCCTACATCATGGCGTCACCGCTGTGAATGCGCCGGGTGGGGTGATAAATCTTGGTGGGCCGCTGATGGCCCGCAGGGACGCGGGCACCATGGCCGATGGAACGACAGGACCGAGGTCCGCGCATTCACTCTGCACTGGACAGAGCTGATTTCACCAACGCAGCCCCATCGGAAAACCGCCCTGCGGCGATCGGGCGGGGTGGAGCCGTCTCCAATTATTTGCGCGGTGGAGTGGGGGATAAGTGGCAGCCCGTAGGGAAGGGCACTTCTCTAGCAATATCACGGGACTTGGATTGTCCAACCCCCTCTGAACGCCCCATTGAAAACAATGGCGAAATTCGGCGTTTGTCCAACCGATTTTGCGATGGCGAAAACGCCCCGCTTGACGTCCCGACCATTGCAAGGCGTGTCGATCAAAACGGCAACTGGAACCGCGCCCGATGGGGCTGGCTAAAGGCCGTAACGGGTGACGGCGAACTGTCACCGATGGCACGCCTTCTTGCCCACGTCCTTGCCACGCAGTTTTCGCACCATGAGACGGCCCATTGCACGCCGGGCACCGAAACCTTGGCCGATGCCCTCTGCACGTCTGTTGACACGATCAAGCGCGCCTTGCGCGATCTGGCGGCGGCAGGATGGCTGATCAGGACCGAAGGGCGCGGGCGCGGGAATCGGTCTGAAATCTTCTTTCTGGGCGGTAATAACGTGGTGCCGATGATCTGCCCGAAGGGGCCGGAAACGTCCGGCCATGCCCGCCCGAAACCGGCCCAAGCACCATCCAAAGGACACGAAAAAGGGGGCAAATCTGCACCCTTTTACAACCGCAACACGGCTGCGAAAAAGGGGGCAGATATGCGTGGAAAAGGGGGCAAATCTGCACTGTCCTATATAAAGGATGATCCAAAGAATATCCAAAGGGCTGGCCAGCAGTCCGAAACCTCTATTTCGCCTCGTTCGTCTGGCCGGATGGACTGGACCAATTACGACCGGGCAACCGAACCCGAAAAGTGGGAACGCGGCCTGTGTGACATCAAGCGCGGCACATATGCCGAAGATGCTTGGAACGCTTGGCTTGCCGATCATGGCTTTCCGACGCTGGTGCAGATCGGTCTTGGGAATGGTCCAGACGGTTGGGCCGTGCCGTTCCGAATGCCGCCGCGTGTTGACGATGACAAGATCGAAATCAGCCTTTCCCTGAAATGGGCGCGCATTTTCAGCCGCAACGCGAAGGAACGGGCCAATGTTTGATGAAGAACGCCAAGAGCGCATTGAATCGAAAGAGGCGGTTGCCGAAAAGGCCGCGTCCTGCATCCGCGAGTGCATGGCGCTGATGCGCGAAAGCGGGATGCCTTGGGATAGCATCATCGCCGGTGCCCATGCCGAGGTGATCAGCGCCATGACGCTGGCCTTCGGCGGGCGGATGGCAGCGCATTGCTGCACCAGCGCCGCCGAACGGGTCTGCACCCTGCCTTCGGAGGCGGACCATGCCCTTGCCTGCGCCAGACCAGCGGGCAGCGCGTGACCTTCGCGGGTCCTTGCCAGCCCCGACCTATACGGGGGGCAGAGGCGCGATGCTTGAAGCTATGCAATACTTTACAAGGGGTTAAAAGATGCGGATCATGTCGGAATTGCCGGGGCTTGGGGGCGACAAGCCTGTCCATCGCATTGGCGGTTCTGACCTTTGCGACCTGTTCGGCATCACGCCGGGGATGCTGACGGCCCTTGGCAAACGCGATATCGTGGTTCGTCTAGGCCATGATGCCTATGACCTTGAGGAAAGCGCGCGACGCTACATCGCCAGCCTGCGCGAGACGGCAAGCGGGCGCGGCGGCGAAGAACAGGTGCTGAACCTGACCAGCGAGCGGGCGCGGCTGGCACGGGAACAGGCCGACGCGCAGGCCCTGAAAAACGCCGTACTGCGCGGCGAATACGTCCCGGCAAGCGAGGTGGAACGGGCTTGGGCCGATACCCTGCGCGCCCTGCGTTCCCGGCTTCTGGCGGTGCCTTCCCGGCTGCGCCAATCCATGCAGCACCTGACCACCAGCGACGTGACCATGATCGACCGCGAATTGCGCGACGCCTTGCAGGAACTTGGCAATGCCGACGCTTGACCAGATCACCAGACAGGCGCTGCGCGCCCTGATCCCCCCGCCGCGCCTACGCCTGTCGGACTGGATCGAGCGCGAAATCGTGCTGCCCGATGGCGTGTCCGCCTTGCCCGGCCCGGTGCGCCTTTGGCCTTTTCAACGCGAGATTGCCGACGCCATAGGCGACGCCGAAATCGAACGGGTGACTCTGGTGAAGCCCGTCCGGGTCGGATTCACCACGCTCTTGACCAGCGCGCTTGCGTCTTTCGTCGCCAATGAACCTGCGCCGATCCTTTGCCTTCTGCCCGCAGAGGCCGATTGCCGCGACTACATGGTGTCCGATATCGAACCGATCTTCGGGGCATCCCCGGCGCTTGCCGCTGCCCTGTCCGATGAACAGGACGAATCCGGGCGCAACACCCTTCTGTCGCGCCGCTTCCCCGGCGGATCGTTGAAAGTGGTCGCGGCAAAGGCACCCCGCAACCTGCGCCGCCACAACGTCCGGGTCCTGTTCATGGATGAGGCGGACGGCATGGAAGCAACCGCCGAAGGGTCGCCGATCCTGTTGGCCGAACGCCGCACCATGTCGTTTCCCGACCGTAAGATCGTGCTTGGATCGACGCCCGTGCATGAAGAAACCTCGCACGTCCTGCGCGCCTATGCGCAGTCCGACGCCCGGATTTATGAGGTGCCTTGCCCCGATTGCGGGGCCATGAGTGAACTTATGTGGCCCGATATCATCTGGGATGAAGGCGCGCCCGAAACGGCCCGCTGGCGTTGCCCGCATTGCGCCGCAGAGGTATCAGAACGGCATAAGACCGATATGGTCGCGGCTGGCCAGTGGCGCGCTACCCGGCCCGAAGTGCAGGGCCACGCCGGGTTCCGAATGAACGCCCTGATATCGCTGCACACGAACGCGGCTTGGGGCAAACTGGCGGTGGAATTCGTCCAGGCTAAAGACGATCCGACCATGCTGCAAACCTTTGTGAACACGATCCTTGGCCAAGGCTGGCGCAGCGCCGGGGATGAACTGGCCGAAGATGAGCTGATGGGTCGCGCCGAGCCCTTTGGGCTTGCTGTCATTCCCGCCGAAGTGCTGGCCTTGACGGTTGGGGTGGACGTGCAGCACGACCGCTTAGAAGTCACCTATCTGGGCTGGACCGAAAGCGGCGTGACGTTGGTGCTGGGGCATCGGGTGATCTGGGGACAATATGACGCCGAAGAAACATGGGTCGAACTGGACGGGCTGATCGGTTCCCGCTTTCCCCATGCGCTTGGCGGCAAGATCGGGGTGGACGCCTGCGCGATTGACGCGGGCGATGGCGTGTCCATGCACCACGTCACCGCCTTTGCCACGCCCCGGACGCGGCGCAAGGTGATGGCGATCAAGGGCGCGCCCGGTAATCGCCCGATGATCGAACGAGCAGGATCGACCACCAAGACGGGCGCGCGCCTGTGGATCATTGGCGTGGACACAGTGAAACTGCAATTGTTCGGGCGGCTGGCGCAGGCGGGCAGCTTTCGGTTTTCTGCCGATCTGCCCCCGGTCTGGTTTGAACAACTGGCGTCCGAACGGTCTGTGGTGCGCTACACCCGTGGCCAACCGACGCGCAGCTTCGTTCGGATTCCGGGGCGGCGGGCAGAGGCGCTTGACTGTGTGGTCTATGCTTTCGCGGCGCGGGCATTGGTTAATTTGGACTATGACCAGCGTCGGGCCGACCTTTCGACCGAAGCCGCGCCCGCGCCGAAGCCCGCCCCGGTGCTGGCATCAAGCTGGATGCAGTGGTGAAAGAAAAGTGGACCCAAGGCAAAAATTCGATTACCGGAATTTTTCTGCGATCGCAGCAATTTGTGGACCTGTGGCCTTCTTAGTTTCAGAGCCGGTTCTAAAGAATGCATCATCTCCTAAAAAGCTCATGTTCGTTTGTGCTGGTATTCGAACTCTAATGATTTCCAGCCCCTTGTAAGTTATCGAATCTATAGAAGTAGCCATCATTGTCTTCAAGGGTTCCATTAATCCTGATTGGCCAATATGATCTGTCAGCAGCCGAACATAGTCATCAAGGCTCTTTCCCAAGATAGTAGCTTCTCTTTCAACTCCTACCACGTTCACATGGCGGACCCTAACTGGCACCACACCATCAAGTTCTGCTATCCTTGTTGCGTGCGTATCCTTATCAGCAATGCCGATGTAAAGATAACCATTCGCATCTGGCCCCACATTTGCTATCGCACAAACTGTTTCAATTATTGTCTTAAGGATATTTTCATCCATTTTCCGACTATCATCAAGTCTTAGGAAGCCCTGCTTGAATTCATATCGAGAAGTTTCCGTCTTCGCTCTACTTATGGAATTCTCGAAATCAAGTATGACCCCAGGTCCATGCTGAAATGCCGCCATATCCTTCTTGACAAATTGATCTCTCACGAGTCCTTTAGAGATATTTATGTTCGTCCTTCTGTCTTCTGCTTTGGTTTGTTTTTGGCCAACTTCAATTTTGTTGGTCAAGTTGTTGAGGCACGACATAATTTTCTTTGAGTCATCTGGAAACATACTTTCCTTAATTATTAAATCAAAGAAAGTCATAAAGACGGCATAAAAGGGCGATTTCTGAGCATTTGAAGTAGCAGTTGGATAAACAACTTTCCTAAAGTGATTAGTTTCGCCATTGCTTTCCTCTACTACAGTGCGCAAGGCGGAAAAAACCAATTTCACCTCAGCAGCAATTTTCTCCTTTCCATAAGCAGTCAAGCGTTTTGCGATGTCTTTTGCATCCGCATGATCCACATTGTACAGATTATCACGATACACCCGCGTACCATCGACAGGGCCACTTAAAAGAATTGAGGCGCAGATATCAATGATCATTTCTTCGTCGTCGCTGTCGCGAAGATCGCCAGTTCTCAAGATGCCTTGCTGACACCAGAAAATTTCTTCTGCCTTTAAGTTATAGCCATGAGGATTCTTTTGGTTTTCAATACTTATTTCTGGCATGTCGTGAAGAGCCAATCGCTCCTTCGACACATCGCCCCTCAGCTCAGCGCCAAGCTCACGAACAAGTTCTGCAAATTCGGACAGAACACCAGCTTGTCTGCGTTCCTGATCGCTGAGCTGCTTACCACCAGAGTTAATTCGACCAAAGATATCAGTGATGCGCTTATCATCTTCCCCAGAAAACGACGTCACAGCCATCTGGTAGTCAAGAAAGTCCGAGCAGATTTTTGGACTAAGTCTCTTTACATCCATGCCAAATATATTGAAGAGGCCTTCTTCATTTGCCTGTCGGGCGCGCGCGAATTCGTTCACATCAAAGCACAAATCATTGACCGTAAACCCATGTTCAATGAAGCTAAATATCGCATTTAAGCGTTGCATTCCATCAATGACTTCAATGGTGTCCTGCCCATCTGGTCCTTCAGCCTTTTTCTCTGCAAGAAGAATAAGCGGAATGGGGTAGTTGAGCAATATGCTTTCAATTAACCGCTTTTTTTCATCCACAGTCCAGACCAGTTTTCTTTGATACTGTCGATTTACAACCAATGACCCACTTCTATAGTCCCGATACAGCGACTGAATGCTCAGTCCTTTTGGTGAAACTGCCACAATCTAGCTCCCGCGGATCAAACTTTTTCAGAACATGCAAGAAGCCTGTCGCGGTTGCAACTCGAATCAGTGACAAGTGCGATCCCTTTCTTCTTAAACTCGTTCGTTTGCTCTCCGCCCCGCCCCCATAGGATTTCAGTTGAGTGGCCCAAAAGCTCAGTTCTGACGGCTTTGGTAAGGTTAGAATTTCATTCCGGCGATACGAAGCGAGTGAGGTATCACTTGACACCCCCTACGAGGCCTGCGCAGATTGGGAATCGAGTGATACCCAAATGGTGATGACATGAAACGCGCTGCTTTCCTCTACTGTGCCGACATCGACTTGACCCGCTTTAAGGTCTTGAACCAGCGTGACCAGCTTCCGTTCGTTGTGGGCCGAGATTGGGGTGGTTCGAACTACACGCTGGACCAAGCGTTCCGCTTGCGGGTCTTGCTTGACCTCCTCGGTGGTGAAGGGCGCGACGTCACTGCGATGGCGGGCTTGGGTCCGACCTATGCAACAAAGATGATCTTTAACGCACTCTCCAAGTTCCCCCGGCACCCGCTTAACAAGGTCGTACCGTCTGACTGTTATCTTGGTGTCGTCGTGTACAAAGAACCCGAGCAAGATGGCGAAATCTTGCGCAGTTCCGAATGGATTGCCTGCGAACTTGAGCGGCTTCCGGCGTGGCTTGACGAACGCCGAACCGATTCGATTACAGGGCAACGCAAGGAAATCATTCGTATCTTTCTGGTTAACGTGACCCGCGCGGCCAAGTTTGTTCGCGAGCGGGCCGATGCTCTTGGCCTTCCCGAAGGCAGCGACTATTCGGAGATTCCCGATTGAACGCCCTAGCCCGCCTTTTGACCCGGATTACGGGGCCGGTGCACAAACGCCAGATTGAAGCTGGCGGCGGTGGGCGGCGTTGGCAGGGTTCGCCCATGATGAACGCGCCGCAAGCGTCGATCCTTGCGGCCCGCGCGCCAGCCAAGGCCCGTGCAGCGGCGTTGTCCATGAACAACCCGACGGCGGCGCGGATCGTGGAGACGTGGCTTGCGGCGCTGGCGGGCAAGGGCTGGCAGGCGCTTTCGCAGCACTCGGACCCTGCAATCCGGCGTGCGCTGAATAACGAATTTGAAGGGCAGATGCTGGCCTTGTTGCCAGTCGCGGTGCGCGCCCTGGTGCGCGACGGCGAAGCCTTTGTGAGAACCTTTACTGTTTCGGGTGATCCGGGAGAGGATAGGCGGGCGGCGTTTGGTTCCTTGGCGCTGCCCGCCGACCAGATTGACCCGTCGCTGACCCGCGACCTTGGCGACGGCGGGCGGATCGTTGCTGGGGTTGAATTCGACGCAAGCGACCGGATCGTCGCCTATCACATTCTGCCCGATGCCCCCGGAACCCCGTTCGGGTTGATTGGGCAGGCGGTGCGGGTTCCGTCGCGCGAAGTGCTGCACGTCTTTGACCAGCTTTTCCCCGGACAGGTGCGCGGCATTTCTTGGCTTGCCCCGGTGCTGCTGAAGCTGGCGGACTTTGATGCGGCGTCCGACGCCATGCTGATGACGCTCAAGGTTCAAAGCCTGATGACGGGCTTTGTGCGCGACGCGGAAGGCGGCACGGCGGGGTTCGAATCCACCGACGGCAGCGTGAACGTAAGCCTTGAGCCAGGCGCTATGCGGGTTCTGCCCTATGGGTCCGAAGTGGAATTCTCGCAGCCCGGACAGGGACTGTCGCAGGCCGTGGAATTCGTGAAAGGCCAGCAACGCGAAATCGCCGTCGGTGTTGGGCTGACCTATGAACAGGTGACGGGCGATCTGTCGGGCACGAATTATTCAAGTGCCCGTGTCGGCTTGCTGGAATTCCGCCGTCGCGCGGAAATGCTGCAAAAGACGTTGATTGAGGCGCAGTTGCTGCGCCCCCTCTGGCGGCGCTGGATCGACGCCAAGGCATTGGCGGGTGAATTCGGCACCAGTGAATCCGAATTGGCCGACTATCGCGCCGTCAAATTCGTTGCCCCCGGCTGGCAATGGGTGGACCCGCTGAAAGAGGCGAATTCCGATATCCGCGCGATTGAGGCGGGTTTGAAATCGCGCGCCGAAGTGGTCGCAGGCCGTGGCCGCGATATCGAAGAACTGGACGAAGAAATCGCGGCGGACACCTTCGCCCGCGCAACCAAACCTACAGGAGTCTGAAATGCGAAATTCCCTTTTCTCTGGCAACAACGTCACGCTGCCCGCGCCTTTTGCCCTGACTTCGGGGCAGGTGGCGCAAGTTGGTTCGATCATCGGTGTGGCGCAAGGTGCCGCTGCATCCGGTGCCGACGTGGTGCTTGTGCGCCAAGGCGTGTTCACCCTGACTAAAACCGCCGCGCAGGCATGGACCCTTGGCCAGACGCTTTATTGGGACAACGCCGCGCGCGCCGTCACCACGACCGTTGCCAGCAACAAGATCATCGGTGCCGCCTTTGCCGCTGCCCTTGCGGCGGACACGGCGGGGCAGGTGCTGTGTGACGGCACGATCCGCTAAGAACCGGGAACCGATACCATGACCATTCACCTTCGGGCGGCAAACATGCGCCCCGCCACCTTCAACGCAGAAGCCCGCACGATTGAAGCAATCGTATCGACCGGGGCGGCGGTTGCCCGCCCCGGCTTTACCGAAGTGCTTGACCTGCGCGGCGTCGATCTGGCGCGGCTTGTCGGTGCCCCGGTGCTGGACGGGCACCGCCGCGACACGACCCGCGATCAGTTGGGCGTGATCGAGGCGGCGCGCATGACGCACGAAGGTTTGCTTGTGGTGATCCGGTTCCGCGAATCCACCCCGGCGCAAGCCGTAATGACTGACGTTGCCAACGGCACCCTGCGCGGGCTGTCGATTGGCTACACCGTTGAGCAGACCCGCGAGGCCAAAGACGGCACCAAGCGGGTTCGCACCGCGACCAAGTGGACGCCGATTGAGGTGTCCATCGTTCCCGTTCCCGCCGATCCCGGCGCATATTTCAGAAATGGAGAAGTCACCATGCCGACCACCGAACTTGATGTGCAGGTGCAAACCCGCGCTGAAATGAACACCGAAATTCGCAGCATCGCCGAACTGGCGGGGCTGGACCGGGCTTGGACCGACGGGCAGATCGACGCCGAGGCGACGCCGGAAGCGGCCCGCGAACTGGCTTGGGCCGCGATGGCGCAACGCCAGGCACAAACCCGAACCCGCACCACGGCGCAGATCACCTTTGATCACAACGACCCGGCGGTGTTCACTTCCCGCATGGGCGAGGCGATCCACGCCCGGATGAACCCAGGCTATGAACTGTCTGCCGCAGCGCGCCAGTATGCGAACTTGCGGATGCCCGATGTGGTCCGCGAAGTCGCTAAGCGCCACGGCATTGCGGTGCAGGGGCTGTCTGACAGTCAGGTGTTCACCCGCGCGGGCAGCATGGTCACGGGCGATCTGGCGGGCATCCTTGGCGATAGCGCCGGGCGCAGCTTGCGGACCGCCTATGATGCTGCCCCGTCCGGTCTGCGCCCCGCCGCGCGCCAGACGCAGTATCCGAACTTCAAAGTGCAGACCAAGTATATGCTTGGTGACGCCCCGGCCCTTCGCCGGGTGCTTGAAGGCGGCGAATATCCGATGGGTTCGGTTGCCGAATCCGCCAACACCAATACGCTGGCCACCTTCGGCAACATCATCCCCTACACGCGGCAAATGTGGATCAATGATGATCTGGGCGCGCTGGCGGACTTTTCCCGCCGCATGGGCATCGCGTCGCGCGAATTCGAGAACGCGCAGCTTGTCACGGCCCTGACCAGCAACCCGATCATGGGTGACGGTCTGGCGGTGTTTGTGGCTGGCCACGGCAACCTTGACGCCGCGTCCGCGCCAAGCGTCGCCAGCTTGAACGCCGGGCGGGTTCGGATGCGCAAACAGACTTCGGCGAACGGTATGCCGATCAATGCCGCCCCCCGCTATCTGATCGTGCCGCCCGAATATGAAACCATTGGCGAACAGTTGCTGACCACGCTGGCAGCAACTGCCGTGGCGGACGTCAACCCCTTTGCCAAGCTGTCGCTTCTGGTGGAACCCCGCCTGACCACCGCAACGCAATGGTATCTGGCAGCGGACCCCGCGAGTATCGACGGTCTGGAATACGCCTATCTTGAAGGCGCGCCCGGCCCGCAGGTGGAAACGACCGTCGCCTTCGAGGTTGACGCCATGATGATCAAGGTCCGCTTGGACTTTGGCGCTGCATGGATCGACCATCGCGGTTGGTATCGGAACGGCTGATGGCTATCGACCCGAGCGAACTGGAAACCCTGCGCGACGCCCTGATCAGGGCGCGCGCAAGTGCAACACGAGTCGTCATGTTTGAGGGCAAGCGGGTTGAATATGGCAGCGACGCCGAAATGGCGAACGCCCTCGCCGATCTGGAAACCCGTATCCGCCGCGCCTCTGCGCCCCGACCCGGCAATATCAACTTTTCAACCTCTAAAGGTATGTGATGGCAAACCGTCCCGCTCTTCTGAAACAGTCTGAACTGACTCGCTATCTCAAGGCGATGAAAGCCGCTGGCAATGACGGCGGCAGAGTTGAAGTGAAGCCTGATGGAACTCACGTCATCTTCCAAGGCGAGTCCGAAGCCTCTACTGTGACCAACCCTTGTGACAGGCTACTGAAATGATCCGACGCAAGAACCCTTATCCCGGCGTGACCCGGATCGTGGATCGGCACGGCCAAACCCGTTTCCGGTTTCGAAGTAAGGGGTTCACTTGCTATCTGCCGGGGCCGTATGGCTCTGTCGCGTTCCGTGCGGCCTATGACGCGGCGATTGAAGGGGCGAAGGCACCGAACCGCAGCACAACGCCCCAAGGCACCGTGGCTTGGCTGATCGAACAGTATCTGGCCAGCCCAAAGTATCGGAACCTGTCGGAAAGCCGCAAGCGCAGCATCCGGGGCGAACTGGACTGGTTGCGCGGCGTTGCGGGCGATCTGCCCTATGCGAGATTCGGAACTGGCCACGTCGAGGCGCTTATGGGCAAGAAGTCTGGCCCGACCGCCGCGAACACGGTCAAGAAGAACCTGTCCATGCTATTCAATTTTGCGATCAAGCGGGAAATGGGCGTCACCTTCAACCCGGCCCGATATGCTGACAGGCGCAAGGAAAACGCCGACGGCTATCACACTTGGACTGATCAAGAGATTGCCCGGTTTAAGGAACACCATGCGACGGGCAGCAAGGCTTTGCTGGCGATGATGCTGTTCCTTTGGACAGGCGCGTCGCGGCAAGACGTGGCCGCAATGGGCTGGCGCAACGTGCAAGGTGATCGGATCACCTACAGGCGTGGCAAGACAGGAATCGGGGCCGATCTGCCGATACATGAAGAACTTGCCGCCGAACTGGCCTATGTGCCGCGTGACCAGTTTCTGTTCGTCACGCATGGCGACGGCTTGGCTTACAAACCGACTACCTTGGGCAACTGGTTCAAGGATCAATGCAAGGCCGCAGGCAACCCGCTTTGTTCAGCGCATGGGCTGCGAAAGTCGCTGGCAACCCTGATGGCGAACGCTGGCAAGTCACCCGACGAAATCCGTGCTGTGATGGCTCACAAGACCAACAAGGAAGGGGCGACCTACACCAAAAAGGCAGATCGTTCGCGGCTTGCAGATAGTGGGTTTGTCGGCCTGTCCAGCACAGAAGCGGAACGAAACTTGTCCAACCTAACGGCGGGGTTGGACACAAGCGTATCGCAACCCATTGAAAGGAAAGCATTAAAATGAATAAGTGGCAGCCCGTAGGGGAGTCGAACCCCTCTTCCCAGGTTGAAAACCTGGTGTCCTAACCGATAGACGAACGGGCCACAGCTTGTGTCGCGCTTCTAATCAGCGGGTGCGGAGGGTGCAAGCAGCTTTTCGTCGGTTTCGTCGAAAAAATCGCATCGGCCCCCTCCACCCCCGATCAGGCCCGCGCCGCATCCTCCAGGCGCAGTTGCGGGCTCTGGCGACCTTGCCAGACGTTGACCTCCAGCTTGCCCGCGAGATGGAACCGGGCGTCGCCATGCGCCATCAGCGCAGGCCCCAGCGGGCCGTCCATCGCGCCGAAGGCGATGGCGTCGATCCGGGCCCCTAGACCGTCGCCGAACGTCACCTTCAGGTGCCCGGTGCCCACCACCTTGGCGAACAGGATGCGGCAATCGGGAAAGGCAAAGCGCGGGGCAGGGCTGCCCGCGCCGAAGGGACCCGCCGCATCGATCTGGCCGATCAGATCGACCGTCGCGGCCCCCGGCATCAGCACACCATCGAGGCGCAGGTCGCGCGGCCCCAGCGCCCCGGCGCCCTGCCGGTCCAGCAAGGCGGCGATGCGGTCCATTGCGGCGGAAATCAGATCCTCCCTCACGGTCAGGCCAGCGGCCATCTTGTGACCGCCGCCCTTCTCCAGCAGCGCTTCTCCGGCGACCCGCTGGATCACTGCGCCAAGGTCGATGCCGCCGACCGACCGTCCGGACCCCTTTCCGATGCCGTTGTCGAGGCCGATGACGATGGCGGGGCGGTTGGTCGCCTCCTTCAGCCGGGCGGCGACGATGCCCACGACGCCCGGATGCCAGCCCGCACCAGCGGCCCAGACCAGCGGGCCGTCGAGGCCGCGCGCCTCGGCCTGCGCCATGGCGGCATCGCGCACCACACCCTCGATCTCGCGTCGTTCGGTGTTCAACTGGTCGAGGCGCGCAGCCAGCGCCGCCGCCTCGTGCGCATCGTCGGTCGCCAACAGACGCGCGCCCAGATCGGCGGCCCCGATGCGGCCCCCCGCATTGACGCGCGGCCCCAGCATGAAGCCAAGGTGATGCGCCGTCGGCGCCTGATCCAACCCCGCCACGTCGGCCAGCGCCACCAGACCGGGCCGCTGCCGCCGCCCCATCACGACCAGCCCCTGCCGCACGAAGGCGCGGTTGACGCCCACCAGCGGGGCCACGTCGGCGACCGTCGCCAATGCCACCAGATCCAGCAGCCCCATCAGATCCGGGCCAGCCTCACCGGCCGCCTTCATCTGGCGGTTCGCCTCGACCAGCATCAGGAACACGACGCCAGCGGCGCACAGGTGGCCCAGCGTGCCATCCTCGTCCTGCCGGTTCGGGTTCACGATGGCGAGGGCGGGTGGCAGCGTCTCGGCCCCCAGATGGTGGTCCAGCACGACCACGTCGGCCCCCGTGGCCGCCGCGATGGGGCCATGGGACAGGGTGCCGCAATCGACGCAGACGATCAGGTCGTGGGCCGCCGCCAGCATCGCCATGGCCGCGTCGTTGGGGCCATAGCCTTCGTCGATGCGGTCCGGCACATAGAGCGTCGCCCGCACGCCCAGATCGCGCAGCCAGACCAGCAGGAGGGCCGCCGACGCGCCGCCGTCCACGTCGTAATCGGCAAAGACTGCGATCCGCTGCCGCCCCCGCACCGCCGCCAGCACCCGCGCCGCCGCCGCCTCCATGTCGCGCAGGGACCGCGGGTCCGGCAGCAGGTCGCGCAGGGTAGGTGCAAGATAGGCCGCCGCCCCGTCGGCCGCGACGTCGCGCGCAGCCAGCACGCGGCACAGGGCAGGGGGCAGGCCCGTCGCCTGCGCCAGCGCCTCGGCTTGCCGGTCGTCATGGGCGCTCGGCCCCGTCCAGCGCCGCCCCGACAAGGAGGCGTCCACCCCGAGGAAGGCGGGCCCGAGGAGCGCAGGCCCAAGGAAGGCAGGTCTTTCAATCATGGCGGTCCTGTCCCCTTCGGGCTTCTTCTGGTCTTAAATATCCCCGCGCGGAGCGCCGGGCCGCAGGCCCGATCGCCGACATCCGCCAAAGGCGCAATCGCCGCCGTCAGGCCACCGGGTTGCGATAGCGCATGTGGCGCACCGATCCGGTCTTGGACCGCATCAGCACCGTCTCTGCCGTGACGAACCCCGGTTCGCGCCGGATGCCCGGCAGCAGCGATCCGTCGGTGACGCCGGTGGCTGCAAAGATCACGTCGCCGGTCACCATCGCGTCCCGGTCATAGATCCGGTCGAGGTCCACGATCCCCGCCTTTGCGGCGCGGCTGCGTTCGTCGTCGTTGCGAAACATCAGGCGGCCAAAGATCTGGCCCCCCATGCATTTCAACGCCGCTGCCGCCAGCACACCCTCCGGCGCGCCGCCGGACCCCATGTACATGTCGATGCCCGTGCGCGCCGCTTCGGCGCAGTGCATGACGCCTGCCACGTCGCCGTCGGTGATCAGCCGGATCGCGGCCCCGGTGGCGCGCAACTCGGCGATCATCTCCTCGTGGCGTGGGCGTTCCAACACGCAGACGGTGATGTCGCTGCGCGCACATCCCTTGGCCTTCGCCAGCGCCGCGACGCGAGCGGCGGGCGACATGTCCAGCGTGACCACGCCGGGCTTGAACCCCGGCCCCACCGCCAGCTTGTCCATATAGACGTCGGGGGCGTGCAGCATCGACCCGCGCGGGCCCATGGCGATGACGGCCAGCGCGTTGGGCATGTCTTTGGCGGTCAGCGTCGTGCCTTCCAGCGGGTCGAGGGCGATGTCCACGCCCGGCCCGTTGCCGGTCCCGACCTCCTCGCCGATGAACAGCATGGGCGCCTCGTCCCGCTCGCCTTCGCCGATCACCACGACCCCCGCGATGTCGAGGGTGTTGAGCTGTCGGCGCATCGCGTCCACGGCGGCCTGATCGGCGGCCTTCTCGTCGCCGCGCCCGATCAGGGGCGCGCAGGCGATGGCCGCCGCCTCCGACACGCGGGCAAGGCCCAGCGAGAGGGAGCGGTCGTTGAAGTCGGGCGTATCCGTCATGGTCGCGGTTCCTGTGCTGGGTGTGTCACGGCCCTAGCCGCTGGGACCACGGCCTGACAAGCGTGTGAACGCTAACGGGCGGTGCGGCCCGGTCAGACCGCCTCGATCCGCAGCGCCACGGGGCTGCCCACCACGACGCCCGTCGTGGCAAAGCGCGACAGCGCGTCGTCCAGCGCCGTGCGCGTCGTCCTGTGGGTGACGATTAGCACCGGGGCCGCGGCGTCGACGTGGTCGTATTGCCGCATCCGGTCGATGCTGACGCCCGCGTCGCCCAACGCGGTCGCGACCTTGGCCAGCGCGCCGGGTTTGTCCAGCAGTTGCAGCCGCAGATAATAGGGTGCGGGGATCGCCGCCGTCGCGGCCCGCGCGCGGCGCAGGCTGGCGGCAGGCTGGCCGAAGGTCGGATAGCGGGTGCCGCGCGCCAGATCCATCACGTCGGCCATCACGGCGCTGGCGGTGGGACCGGCCCCGGCACCTGGGCCGCGCAGCACGATCTGACCCACCGCATCGCCTTCCAGCACGACCATGTTCGTCCCGCCCGGCAGTTGCGCCAGCGGCGATCCGGCGGGCACGAGGCAGGGCTGCATCCGCTGTTCCAGCCCGCGACCCGTCATCTGCGCCACGCCGAGCAGCTTGATCCGGTAGCCCATGTCGGCGGCCTGCCGGATATCCTCGATCGTGACGGACCCGATGCCTTCCAGCACGACGCCCGCGAAATCCACCTGTGTGCCGAAGGCCACGGCGGCCAGCAGCGCGAGCTTGTGGCCCGCATCGATGCCGCCCACGTCCAGCTCCGGGTCCGCCTCGAGGTAGCCCAGCGCGTCAGCCTCGGCAAAGACTTCGGCATAGCTCAGGCCGGCATCTTCCATCCGCGTCAGGATATAGTTGCAGCTGCCGTTCATCACGCCCAGCACGCGGGTGATGCCGTTGCCGGCCAGCCCCTCCATCAGCGATTTCACCACCGGGATCCCGCCGGCCACCGCCGCCTCGAACCGGATCACGCGGCCCTGTGCCTCGGCCGCTTCGGCCAGCGCCTGTCCGTGGATCGCCAGCAACGCCTTGTTGGCGCTGACCAGATCCTTGCCCGCCGCCAGTGCGGCCTCGGACAGCGCTTTCGCGGGGCCGTCGTGGCCACCCATCACCTCGATCACCACGTCCACGTCGGGCCTGTTCGCCAATGCCACGGGATCATCCTCCCACGCGTAGGACGACAGATCGAGGCCGCGGTCCCGCTGCGACCGGGCGCTGACGGCTGTGATGACGATGGGGCGGCCCGCACGGGCGGCCAGCAGGTCGGCCTGCCGCTGCACGATGCCGACGACGCCCATGCCCACCGTGCCCAGACCGGCGATACCAAGGCGAAGGGGGTCAGTCATGGGCGATGCTCCGGGTCTGGTGCTGGGGGCTGGTGCTGGGCGGTCGTGTCCTGCGCGGGGTGTTAGCGAAAACCGCGCGCTACCGCAACGCAGGCTGTGCCGCGCCCAGGGGCGTGTCGGCTGCCGCATCCGGCGTCTCGTCCCCGCTCCGATCTTCCGTCGGGTCCGCGCCCGCGTCCACCGTCGCCGTCGTGTCCACGCCGCCAGCCATCCGCGCACGGGTGTCCGCATCGACGACAGGCCCGCGCAGGGCCGCGGCCCGGGCGCGCAGGGCGGCGGCATCCCCGTCCACCGCCGCCGTCGTCGCGGGCGTCACGCGCGCCGGTGCGGCGGCCTGAACCAGCATCGGGGCCAGCGGTTGCAGCGTCGGATAGGGCGCCGCCGCGGCAGCCGCCGAAATCCGCCCGTCCAGATCCGGCACCTCGGCACACCCCGACAGGATCAGTGCCACCGCGCAGACAACGACACGACTGCGGGGTGGCAGGCAACCGGGTCGGCACCGATCGGAGAGGTTCATGGGTGCACCCTTTGCGACACGCCCCAGCATAGGCTGGCCCGCCGCCCTGTGAAACCGCTTTTCAAATGAACGGCCGTTCATTTAATCAGGCGTCATGGCGCGCAAACAGGGCTCTCACGCCGGGATCACCGGCCCCAAGGTGCAAGAGGCGGCGCTGCGCCTGTTCGCGCAGCACGGTTTTGCCGCCGTGTCGATGCGCCAGATCGCGGCCGAGGTGGGGGTGCAGGCGGGCGCGCTCTACAACTACACGCCGGACAAGCAGGCGCTGCTGTTCGATCTGCTGCGCGACCACATGGCGACATTGGCGCTGGCGCTGGATCAGGCGGGGATCGCGGGCGATCCGCTGACGCGGCTGGACGGGTTCACGCGCTTTCACATCCGCTTCCACCTGCGCCGACGTGATGCTGTCTTTCTGAGCTATATGGAGTTGCGCAATCTGACGCCTGCGAACTTTGCCCGGATCGCCGCCCTGCGCCGCGCCTACGAGGACCGGCTGGAGGCGATCCTGCGCGACGGCGTCACCACGGGCGCATTCACGCTGCCCGATCCGCGCATCGCCACCATGGCGCTGATCGCGCTGCTGACCGGCATCACCAACTGGTACCGCCCGGACGGCCGTTTGTCAGAGGCGGACGTGTCCGACACCTATCTGGCGCTGGTGCGCCAGACCGTGGGTGCGGGCCAGCCTGCCGCCACAGCAGCGCCGCAGGACGTGTCGCTGGCGATCGGCGGTCTGGGGGCCTGAACCCGGTCAGCAGACGCGGGCGCTGACATTGGTGGGCGTGTTGTTGAAGCAGGTCTGCCCCAGCCGTGGCGCGCTGAAGATGAAGGATTTCAGGACCGCATCCTTGATCTCGACCGATGCATAGTCGGCAGCGGTCGCGCTCTGTCCCGCGAACAGCGTCCGCAGCCCAATGTTGAACCCGGAGGTGAAGTCGGTCGTCGTCTCCACCAGGATCAGGCGGTCCTCGTTGCCCATCAGGGGTAGCTTGTTCATCAGCGTTTTGGACTCGGCATTCGTCATCGGGCTCAGCGGTTGTGCGGCGCTGCTGCCCCGGACCCGCGACCAGACCACGTCGTACCGGTCGGTCGAAGTGCCCGTGGCGGCCTTGGTGCGATAGCGCAGGACGCTGATTCGCATCAGCGGCGCAGGGTCGTGCGGCGTCAGGAACTGCAGCAGACCGTAGGCGCCGTTCAGATAGGTGTCGCTGACGTTGTCCTGTTCGCGGCTGATCATGTCGGCCACGGTCATCGCCGCCTTCTGCGTGTTCGATTCCGTGCGATAGGCATCGAAGTAGGCGATGCTGGCGATCCAGATCCAGATCATGACCGGAAAGAAGAACAGGAATTCGATGGTCAGCACGCCATCCTCATCGCGCCACCAGCGCAGCGCGCGGGTGCGGAGGCGCGAAAAGGCGCGTGTCGGGTGAACGTTCATCATCGCGTGATCTTCGGCGCAAAGGGTTCCATGACATAGGACGAGGTGGCGGTCAGCGCGTATTCACCGGCCGGGTTGTCGTCGACCAGCGCGCGGCCCAGTTCCGCGAACGGCATCAGCGGCTTGATCAGGATGCAGGCGCGCAGCACCATCAGCTCGTTGTTGCCGCCATTGGTGATCGTGATGGCGGGCGGCTTCGCCTCGGCGCGGTCGATGCAGCGCACGGTCCCGCTGGGCGCCGTCCAGGCGCGCGGATTGGCGCGGATCATCTCCATCCGCAGGCTGTCGGCGCAGTTCGGCAAAAGCCGTGCATTGGCGCAGATCCGCGTCACCAGCAGCGCGTGGTTCGGTTCCTTGACGATGCCAAGGCGCACCTCGCGCACCGTCAGGTCCAGTCCGCGTTCCAGCATGGTGTTCTGGACGGTATACATCCCCGCCTCCATCGCCATGCCGAAGGCCATCCAGATCAGCGGAAACAGGATCACGAACTCGATCGTTGCAGTCCCGTCCTCGCTGCGGCGGAACCGGCGGAACCGGCGGAACCGGCGGCGCCCCTTGGTCTGCCGCGCGCTCATTGGGTCAACCGCAGGTCGGTGATCTGTTCAGCGATCTTCTCGAAGATCGCGTTCAGCTCGGCACCGGACGTCAGGAAGAAGTGGTTGGACGAACTGGCACAGGCCGCCATCACGTTGCGCCCCTGCGTGAATTCCGGGTCGGTGTTGTCGCCGGTCATCGAGATCGCATAAATGATGATCCCCGCATTCTTGGCGGCGGTGCACATGCTGTTCATGTAACCGTCGCCGATTTGCGCCGTGTAGAAGGGGCTGGACTCGCGGTAGTCGAGGAGCGCGAAGCGCGGCGCGCCCGTCGTCGAGGATGTGGCCCACGCCAGGTTGTGGTGCGCCCAGTAGAACCGCTCGCTCGGGTCGTCATAGGCAGCGGGTCGCAGACGGAACGACTGGTCGTTGAACCCGTCGGTCATCAGCACGATGTATTTCAGCGCCGCGATGGTCTGACCCTTGCTGCGGTCCGCCTCGTAGGGTTCGGGACGCTGGGCGAAAGCGGGCGAGATGCGGCCCGTGGGCAGTGCTGCGATGACTGGACGGAACGAAGGGTCGAGCAGCGTCGCCCCCCATTTCAACCCCATGAAGATCGACGTGCCGGCGCGGGGCTGGAACTGCCGGATGGCCGCAACCAGCGCCGACTTGTCCTGGCTGATGGGAATGATGCGTTCATAGGAGAAGCGTGGACAGACCGGCTGGTCTAGGTCGGGGTTGGACGTGACGCGTGCATCCCCGTAGCCGAATGCGTTCGACTGGAAGTTCTGGGTCTGTGCATATTGCGTCGCCAGATCGAAACTGACGCGCGTGAACGCGACGGCTGGCAATTCGACGCAATGCGAGAGGTTGTGCACCCGGTTGGTGTTCAGCAGGTTGAAGATTTCCGGCCCGACGTTGACGTGTTCCGAATAGGGCACAAGAGAGATCGACACACGGTCCGCATATTCGGGTTTCAGAAGGGCGTTCACGAAATTTTCGGCCGCCGTGCGCAACTGCGCGATCCGTCGCGTGCTCGTTCCGCTGATGGTGTTGTGCATCGACCCCGACAGGTCGAGGACCAGCGACACCTCGACCGCGCCGACGCCCTGCACCGCGCTGGACACGGCGGGGGCAGCCAGCGTGTTGAACTGCGGCCCGAGGTAGCGCATGAACATCGTGTCCATGTCGTAGGTGCTGTTCACCGTCACGTCCCGGCGCTGGAAGCTCTGGTTCACGACGGTGGATTTCAGTTGCGGGGCCATCCCCGCCTTCAGGAAATAGTCGGTGACGACGGCGCTGGGCGTTTGGCTCTGCCCGAGGTTGGCTGCGGCCAGTGCCGCACGGTCCGTGACGCCCTGCAGCATGGCGCGGCGCGATTCGAACCGCATCATGTCGACGCCGATACCGCCCCAGATCGCCATGATCGCCAGCATCGGCAGGAACATGATGTAAAGCCCGCCGTCCTCCGCCCGCCATCGGTCAGCTAGCCGGCGGATCTGCCGGGAACGGGTCATGCGGCACAACAGGCGGTTCAGCGGCATCGTCGTCCATCCATTCGGTTCGGCCCACCGGGGCACGGGATACGTGGGGCTGCGGCCCACGGCCGTCACGGACGCATTGGCCGTGACCGGATGCGCCAGCCCGTCTCAGACCATGCGGTCGTGGCGGAATTTGGGCATTGCCGGGGCATCTGCACCGCTTGCGGCCCTATGATGTCCCAAGCAGCGGTATCGGGGTGACCGTGCCCATCGCCGTCACCCCGGATCGTGGGACGAACTTCATCGCCCGTTCATCCGCAGCGGATGTCTTGGGCATGCCACCGAATCGGGCTACCACTGTCGCAGGCCACAGGCCGTGACCCGGTGCAGGTCACGGCACAGCGCAGCAAAGGACACCACATGACCCCGTCAGATTCCTCGCAGACCGACACGATGCTCCCCGAACCCGGCTTTCGCGAAAGCGTGGACATCATGTTCAACCGCGCGGTCAAGCTGATGGACCTGTCGCCGGGGCTGGAGGAGAAGATCCGCGTCTGCAACGCGACCTACGTCGTGCGCTTCGGCGTGCGCCTGCGCGGCGGCATCCACACCTTCACCGGCTACCGTGCCGTCCATTCGGAACACATGGAACCGGTCAAGGGCGGCATCCGCTATGCCCTCAGCGTCCACCAGGACGAGGTCGAGGCGCTGGCAGCCTTGATGACCTACAAATGCGCGCTGGTGGATGCCCCCTTTGGCGGCTCCAAGGGCGGGCTCTGCATCGATCCGCGCGCGTGGGAGGAGCATGAGCTCGAACAGATCACCCGCCGCTTCGCCTACGAGCTGATCAAGCGCGACCTGATCCACCCCGCCCAGAACGTGCCAGCCCCCGACATGGGCACCGGAGAGCGCGAGATGGCGTGGATCGCCGACCAGTACAAACGCATGCACACCACCGACATCAACGGGGCCGCCTGCGTCACCGGCAAGCCGATCAACGCGGGCGGCATCAACGGCCGGACCGAGGCGACAGGGCGGGGCGTGCAGTACGCCCTGCGCGAATTCTTCCGTCACCCCGAGGATGTGGCGCGGGCGCGGCTGGACGGCACGCTGGCGGGCAAGCGGGTGATCGTGCAGGGTCTGGGTAACGTGGGCTATCACGCGGCCAAGTTCCTGTCCGAAGAGGACGGCGCGCTGGTGACCGGCATCATCGAACACGACGGCTCCGTCTACCGCGAGGCGGGTCTGGACGTGGAGGACGTAAAGCAGTGGATCGTCAGCCACGGCGGCCTGAAGGGCTATCCGGAGGCGACCTATGCCGCCGATGGCGCGACCCTGCTGGAACATGAGTGCGACATCCTGATTCCCGCCGCCCTCGAAGGCACCCTGCACCGGGGCAACGCCGCCCGGATCAAGGCGCCCCTGATCGTCGAGGCAGCCAACGGCCCCACCACCGCCGGCGCGGACGAGATCCTGCGCGACAAGGGCGTGGTCATCATCCCCGACATGTATGCCAATGCGGGCGGCGTGACGGTCAGCTACTTCGAATGGGTCAAGAACCTGTCGCACATCCGCTTCGGCCGCATGGAACGCCGGGCCGAAGAGGCGCGTCACCAGATGCTGGTGAACGAACTCGAACGCCTCGACGACATGCTGGAACACCGCTGGTCGATGACCCCCGACTTCAAGGAAAAGTACCTGCGCGGCTCGGACGAGCTGGAACTGGTGCGCTCCGGCCTCGATGACACGATGCGGACCGCCTATCAGGCGATGCGCAAGGTCTGGCACGAACATGCGGGCGTGCAGGATCTGCGCACGGCCGCCTACCTCGTATCGATCCGCAAGGTCGCCGACAGCTACCGCGCCAAGGGTCTCTGATTGGCCCTGTCCCGTGCGGCGCGACCGCACGGGATCGTCCATCCACGCGGCACCGACGGCGGGCACCGGATCCGGGGCGACCGATCGGGGCGGTCCGCCGTGGCACTGCGATGACACACCGCCGTTCTGCCCACACCGCCGGTCTGCCCACGGCGCCCGAACGGCGCGCGGGTCAGGCGCGCGCCATGCCACCGTTCGCGGACGGCCTTTCACGCCTTTGCCGATGCACTCCGCGCAGCCTGCACCGCAGATCGCACCCCGCACCCTTACTCGCTTTTTGTGAAAATACTCCCGCCGGAGGCTGACCGCAGGTCATTGCTTCCGCGACGACCCAACCCGCAGCGCAGCCCGTCAGATCCAGTCGTCGCGGCCCGTGCCCACGGCGTCGGCGACCGTGGCAAACCCGTCGCGGGCCAGCAGATCGTCCAGTCCCCGCGCGATGTCCGCCGCCAGTCTTATGCCGCCATAGACCAGCCCGGTATACAGCTGCACCGCCGACGCGCCCGCGCGGATCTTGTGATAGGCCTGTTCCGCAGACGCAACGCCGCCCACGCCGATGATCGGCAGCGACGTCATGCCCGCCAGCCGCGCCAGCAGCTTCGTGGATGCGGCGAACAGCGGCTGCCCCGACAGGCCGCCCGGCTCACCGCGGTGCGCGCTGCGCAACCCGTCGCGCGCCAGCGTGGTGTTGGTGGCGATCAGGCCGTGGATGCCGCTGGTGTTGGCGACCTCGGCCACGTCGGCGATCTCCTGCCCCGACAGATCCGGCGCGATCTTCAGAAACACGGGCACGGGTCTCGCCAATGCTGCATTCGCGGCCATCACGCCCGCCAGCAGGCTGGCCAGCGCCGCCTTGCCCTGCAGGTCGCGCAAGCGTTCGGTGTTCGGCGACGACACGTTGACGGTGGCGAAATCCACATGCGCGCCGCAGGTCGTCAGCACGGTGGCGAAATCGCCCGCCCGGTCCTGCGACGTCTTGTTCGCCCCCAGGTTCAGGCCGACGATCCCCGCATGACCCTTCAGCCGCGCCGCGATCGCCGCCATGCCGTCGTTGTTGAAGCCGAAGCGGTTGATCGCGGCCCCGTCCTCGGTCAGGCGGAACAGGCGCGGACCGGGATTGCCGTCCTGGGGCAGGGGGGTGGCTGCCCCCACCTCGATGAACCCGAATCCGCAACGCGACAGGGGCGCCAGCGAGGTGGCGTTCTTGTCGAAGCCCGCGGCCAGACCCACCGGGTTGGGCAGATCGAGCCCCGCGACCCGCGTGCGCAGGCGTTGCGACGTGACCGGCCCGCCGCGCGGCCCCAGACCCGCCCGCAGCGCCATCAGCGCCAGACCATGCGCGCGCTCCGGGTCCACCTGCTGCAGCAGCGCCAGCCCGAGATCCTCGAGATGGCGGTACATCAGGTCAGGCCCGGAAAGACGTGCGCGCCATCCACCAGCGGCAGCGGCTTTTGCCAGGCCACATCGGTGATCCGCAGCGGGCGGTAGAGGTGCGGGAACAGCTCACCGCCGCGCGACGGCTCCCACTTCAGCGCGTCGCCCAAGCTGTCCGACTCGACCGCGATCAGCCACAGCCCGTCCGCATCCGCGAAGTGCCGCGCCGCCGTCTCCGGCGCCTGATCGGGTGTGGAAAAGTGGATGAAGCCATCCGCCAGATCGACGGCTGCACCGGCGGTCGAGCCGTCCGCCGTCAGGGCGGCCCACTCGGGACCGCGCAGGATTTTGTAGATCAACATGGGGTTGGTGTGGCCCAGCCCCGCGCAAAGATCAAGCCGCGGCTGGCCCGCCGCACGGCCCTCCTGCTGCCTGTCAGATGGGCGTTACATCCGTCCATTAGGCGCTGGGCAACCTGACGCCGGGTCAGGGGGCCTGCGCGTTTGACACGACGTAAACCTGCGGCCAAGCTGCCGACACACATAGAACAGGGGGATATCCTTATGATTTCGCGTATTCTGGGGACCAGCGCCATGCTGGCGCTGATGGCGGGCGCGGCCCAGGCCGAGTTCAACCTGACGATCCTGCACACCAACGATTTCCACGACCGGTTCGAGCCGATCAGCGGCAGCGACGGCCCTTGCGGCAAAGAGGATGCGGCGGCGGGCGAATGCTTCGGCGGCGCCGCGCGTCTGATGACCGCGATCACCGCGGCCCGCGCCGCGGACGAGACGACGATCCTCGTCGATGCGGGCGACCCGTTCCAAGGCACGTTGTTCTATACCCAGTACAAGGGCAGCATGACCGCCGAGTTCATGAACCTGATGGGCTACGAGGCGATGGCCGTGGGCAACCACGAATTCGACGACGGTCCCGAGACGCTGGCGGCCTTTGCCGATGCGGTGGACTTCCCCGTGCTCATGGCCAACGCTGACATCAGCGGCGAAGCGCTGCTGACCGACAAGATCGCCAAGTCCACTGTGATCGAGAAGGGCGGCGAGCGGATCGGCCTGATCGGCCTGACGCCGGTGGCCAACCCCGAACTGGCCAGCCCCGGCCCCAACATCATCTTCACCCCGCCCGCCGACGCCGTGCAGGCCGAGGTCGACGCCCTGACCGCCGACGGCATCAACAAGATCATCGTGCTGTCCCATTCCGGCTATGACGTGGATCAGGCGATGGCCGCCGCCGTGACCGGCGTGGACGTGATCGTGGGTGGCCACGACCACAGCCTGCTGGGCGACATGGAAGGCGCGAAGGGACCCTATCCCACGATGGTCGGCGACACCGCGATCGTGCAGGCCTACGCATACGGCAAGTATCTGGGCATCCTCGACGTCACATTCGACGACGACGGGGTCGTGACGGCGACTGCCGGTCAGCCGCTGCTGCTCGACAACAGCGTGGCAGAGGACGAGGCCGTGCTGGCCCGCGTCACCGAACTGGCCGCCCCGCTGGAGGAAATCCGCAACGAGGTGGTGGGCGAGGCCACCGACCTGATCGACGGCAACCGCGATGTCTGCCGGGTGATGGAATGTTCGGGCGGCAACCTCGTGGCCGATGCCATGCTGGCGCGCGTCGCCGATCAGGGTATCCAGATCGCCATCGCGAACTCCGGCGGCATCCGCGCCTCCATCGAAGCAGGCGAAGTCACGATGGGCGAGGTGCTGACCGTGCTGCCGTTCCAGAACACGCTGTCCACGTTCCAGATCACCGGGCAGGCGCTGTTCGATGCACTGGAAAACGGCGTGAGCCAGATGGAAGAGGTCAGCGGTCGCTTCCCGCAGGTCGCGGGCATGAGCTTTGCCGTTGATCCGGCGGCCCCGGTGGGGTCCCGCGTCAGCGACGTGATGGTGGCGGGTGCGCCCGTCGATCCGGCGGCGACGTATGGTGCCGTGTCCAACAACTACGTCCGCAATGGCGGCGACGGCTATGCCATGTTCATGACCGCAGCCGAGGCCTATGACTTCGGCCCCGATCTGGCGGACGTGGTGGCGGAATACATCGCCGAACAGGGCGGCGCCTACACGCCCTATGTCGACGGCCGCATCACGGTGAACTGAGGCCGGACCATCACGGACCACACGCGAACGCCCCGGCCCCGCTGGCCGGGGCGTTCTGCGTTTCGCATGGCTGGCCAACGGCCCGTGCGGCGCCTAGGGTGGGACCATGTGCGGACGCATGGCGATCACCCTGCCTCATGCGGCGATGGCGCAGGTGTTCGATGCGGCACCCGCCAACGCCCTGCCGGAGGTGCCGAACTACAACGTGTGCCCCACGGTGCAGGTGCATGTCGTGACATCCGATGCGGGGACGCGCCATCTGCGGGGCATGCGCTGGGGCTTCATTCCGCACTGGTACGACGCGCCCGGCGCCGGGCCGCTGCTGATCAACGCCCGCTCCGAAACCGTCGCCGACAAGCCCGCCTTCCGTGCCGCCGTGCGCGCGCGGCGCTGCCTGATCGTGGCGAGCGGGTTTTACGAATGGCACCGGGTGCCGGGGCAGACGCCGCAGCCGTGGTATGTGACGCGCAGCGACGCGGCCCCCATGGCGATGGCGGGCATCTGGCAGGACTGGGGACGCGGTGGTGATGCGCAGCCGACCTGCGCCGTCGTGACCTGTGCGGCCAATGCGGCAATGGCGCCGATCCACGACCGCCTTCCGGTCATCCTCGACTCCGACGACTGGCCGTTGTGGCTGGGCGAGGCCGGGCACGGTGCCGCGCCCCTGATGCAAGCGGTGGACGACGACGCCCTGCGGTTCACACCCGTCTCGACGGCCGTCAACTCCAACAGGGCGCAGGGCGAGGCGCTGATCGCGCCGGTCTGACGGCGCGGCCCGCCGTGGCCGGGCGGCCCGAGGAATCGTCAGTAGCTGTTCGGTGCCATGCCCTTGCGGACCTCGCCGCCTTCGATGTTCACCTGGCTCGTCCTGATGTTCCACAGTGTCGTGGCCCAGGTGAAGGTGCCGACGGACTGGCCGTTCGCAAGACTTGAATAGGTGCGGTTCACGCCTGCGCTGTCCCTGTACATGAACGTCACGGCCCGGCCTGCGTTGTTCAACAGCCTGACGCCCTGACCATCGCAGAAATACATGATGTCCGGCACCAGACCTCGCGGTTCGATGGTGATGATCTTGTCGTTCTGCGGACCGCAGCTCTGGGCGGTCGCGGCACCGGCGGTCAGGCACAGCGCGATGAGGCAGGGGAACAGGTGGCGCATGGTGGTCCTCGCATGGGGCGGCAATCGGATCTGCCACACCCCATGTCACCGGATCGGGGCAATTTCGTGACCGGACTGCGCCGATTAGGGGGTTGCGGGCGTGTCGCACAGCCATTTATACCGACCCCAGCGCGGGTGTTGTGTAATGGTAAGACCTCAGCCTTCCAAGCAAAAGCTCTAGATAGCACGCTGTCGCATTCCGTCGCTAACTCTATCATTTTGTTGACTTCTACATCGCATCCTGCATGCTGATGTTGTATCCAGTATGATGCAGTAACCGACAAAGTACCGACAAAATGCCAAAGCTTACCGATACCTATGTGAAGAAGCTTCCTGCAGCTGAGGCTGGTACAAAAAAGTTCTGGGACAGCGAGATCAAGGGCTTGGTGCTTTTCGTCGGAAAGCGCTCCTGAACGTGGTACTTCCAGAAGGATGTCGGCGGGCAAACACAACGGATTTTGATTGGACGGTATCCAACCATTTCTGCCGTGGCAGCGCGCCAGGTCGCGCTCAGCTTCGCGTTGGATATGGCAAGAGGGGTGGGCAAGCACATCCAGATCGGGGCGCCGACGTTGCTTACGGCTACAGAAGCTTATCTTGCGCGCCCAAAGCTGCGATCTGAAGCTCACAAGGCAGGCACCCGGCAACAGTTCGGAACGTGTCAACGACTTTGAGACAGTGGCGATTGAACTTTAAGCTTGGTTTTACTCCGTTTGCTTTGGTGGGTTGATCCAGACAGCCGTTGGGATGTGAGGCGGTTTGGGTGGTTTGCGGACGAAGCGCTCGGGCGTGTTGAGGAATGCAGTATCGAGGGTTTCCTGGCGTGCAGCATAGATAGCCTTGGCCTGTCCGAAGTGGATCTGATCGGGGGTCATTAACCCGATACCGGCGTGATGATGCTCTTCGTTGTACCAAGTAAAGAACCGGCGGCAGAAGGCGTGTGCCTCGTCGATCGTTTCAAACCGCTTAGGAAATTCCGGTTGATACTTCAGCGTCTTGAAGTGA
>NZ_FOCI01000011.1 GCF_900110065.1 Loktanella fryxellensis
ACGACCCAGTCCAGCCCCGTGAGCCGCAGCAGGCTCTCGACGAAGCCCGTCGTCTGCCGAAGCGCCATCCCGAAAAGCACTTTCATGGTCAGACACGTCTGGATGGCGGCGTCACTGAAGGTCCGCGACCTGCCCCTCTTGCCGGAAGGTTCGGCATCCCAGTTCATCTCGGGATCGAACCAGATCGTCAGTGATCCGCGGCGCTTCAGCGCCGCGTTGTAATCAGCCCAGTTCGTCGTCTTGTAGGTAAGTGATGTCGGTTTGCTCATGCGGGCCAGCTACCACACTGGATTCACAACATGAATCCCTCTCGGATTTGTGCAACAGAGCCGGTAAATCGTACCTTGGCTGCCTTGTTTGATCCTGACCTCTCAGAGGACCAACAGAACGTCAAGGCTTCAAACATTATGGCGAAATATGATTGGAGTCTTACAACGCCGATATTTGATTTAGCCGTTCTTTGTCTTAAAAGAGATTTTACAACGTTGATTCCCGCCGCAATGCGCGCGGCCGAATCTGGCCTGAGCTACGCTGACGCGAGAACGTTTGTGGTCTTTAGAGAGGCTAGAGAAAGGGATGGCTTTTTAGAATGTTTTCCTAGATCGGCACTCATGCTTCCTTTGATAGTAGACGAGAACTGAAGAAGCTCTTAAATCCTTCACAGCTCTCCCGCCATCTTCCGCCCATCCCGTCTCTCGGCCAGCTGATACCCGATCGGTTGGTCGTGGTTAAACCGGTAATTCCGGCGCTCCACCGCTGAGAACGAAAACGTCAGGCCCGCCGCCATCGCGCCCGATGACACCAAAGTTCGTAACCGCCGCCGCAATCGCCCCTCTTGCCATCCGCCCCCACACCCCAGTCGCGATTGCCACCTTCCTCCCGAAAGCCCCCCATGCGCATCTTTGCCCTCAAATCCTGCGACACCTGCCGCAAAGCCATCAAGGCCCTCCGCGCGGCAGGCCGTGACCCGCAGATCATCGACGTGCGCAGCGACGGGCTGAGCGACGAGGACCGCACCGCGATCCTCGTCCACTTCGGGGATGCGGCGATCAACAGGTCATCGACCACGTGGCGGGCGCTGGCCGAGGCGGAAAAGGCGCAGCCGACCGCCACCCTCCTGCAGCAGCATCCGACCCTGATGAAGCGGCCCGTGATCCAGAACGGCGAGGCATGGACCATCGGCTGGAAAGCCGACGCGCAGGCGGCGCATCTGTAACGCAGCGGGGCGACCCAAGGGCCGCCCCAGCACCGCTTAGGCCAGAGCGTCGACCTCGGTCACTGGCACATCCACGTCCGCCGCGACGGCAGGCCCGTGGCCCGCACCCGCGCGCAGGTCGGGCGCCGTCGCTTCCGCAGCGAGTTGCGCCACGATCGCGTCCAGCGTCATGACGCGGGTC
This sequence comes from Loktanella fryxellensis, assembly GCF_900110065.1. Taxonomy (GTDB): domain Bacteria; phylum Pseudomonadota; class Alphaproteobacteria; order Rhodobacterales; family Rhodobacteraceae; genus Loktanella; species Loktanella fryxellensis. The sequence continues at coordinate 1,398 of NZ_FOCI01000011.1, forward strand.
TGCGCCTCGCCCAGACGGCGGACGGAGGCGGTGCGCTCCTCCACCTCTCGGCCACCCAGTGCGAGGATCACGGGTACGCGGCCGACGGAGTGTTCGCGGACCTTGTAGTTGATCTTCTCGTTGCGGGTGTCCGCCTCGGCCCGGATGCCGCGCGCGCGCAAGGCCGCAACCACCTCGAACGCGTAGTTGTCCGCGTCCGACACAATGGTGGCCACGACGACCTGACGCGGGGCCAGCCAGAACGGCAGCTTGCCCGCGTGCTCCTCGATCAGGATGCCGATGAACCGCTCGAAGCTGCCCAGCACGGCGCGGTGCAGCATGACGGGGCGGTGCTTGGCCCCGTCCTGTGCGACATAGTTCGCGTCCAGACGGTCCGGCAGGTTGGGATCCACCTGCAGCGTGCCGCACTGCCATTCGCGCCCGATGGCGTCGGTCAGCGTGAATTCCAGCTTCGGGCCATAGAAGGCACCTTCGCCCGGCAGCAGGGTGAAGTCGTAGCCCGCCGCCTTGCAGGCATCGCCCAGCGCCGCCTCGACCCGGTCCCAGCTCTCATCCGACCCGATGCGCTGGTCGGGGCGCGTGGACAGCTTGATCGTCCAGTCGTGAAAGCCGAGGTCGGCATAGACGGAGGCGAGCAGCTTGATGAACTTCTCCGTCTCGGCCACGATCTGGTCGTCGGTGCAGAAGATGTGCGCGTCGTCCTGCGTGAACCCGCGCACGCGCATGATGCCGTGCAGCGCGCCGGACGGCTCATACCGGTTGCAGGACCCGAATTCGGCCATGCGCAGGGGCAGGTCACGGTAGGACTTCAGCCCCTGATTGAAGATCTGCACGTGGCAGGGGCAGTTCATCGGTTTCAGCGCGTTGACGGTCTTCTCGCGCGCGTGATCCTCGTCCACTTCGACGATGAACATGTGGTCCTGATAGTTGTCCCAGTGGCCGGACTTCTCCCACAGCACGCGGTTCACGACCTGCGGGGTGTTCACCTCCACATAGCCATCTGACCGCTGTTTGCGGCGCATGTAGTCCTGCAGCGTGGTGTAGATCGTCCAGCCGTTCGGGTGCCAGAACACCTGACCCGGCGCTTCCTCCTGCATGTGGTACAGGTCCATCTCGCGCCCCAGCTTGCGGTGGTCGCGCTTGGCGGCCTCCTCCAGCATGTGCAGGTGGGCCTTCAGGTCGTCCTTGTTGGCGAAGGCCACGCCATAGATGCGCTGCAGCATCTGGCGGTTGCTGTCGCCGCGCCAGTAGGCCCCGGCGATGGACATGAGCTTGAAGCCATCGGCGGGCACCTGCCCGGTGTTCTGCAGGTGCGGGCCGCGGCACAGGTCCTGCCAGTCGCCGTGCCAGTACATGCGCAGCGGCTCATTGCCCGGGATGCTCTCGATCAGCTCGACCTTGTAGGGCTCGGCCCGGTCGCGGTAATGCTGAATCGCGCGGTCGCGGTCCCAGATTTCCGTGCGGACATCATCGCGGGCGTTGATGATCTCCTTCATCTTCTTCTCGATGGTGGAAAGGTCGTCCGGCGTGAACGGCTCGCTCCGGTAAAAGTCGTAATACCAGCCGTCCTTGATGACCGGGCCGATCGTGACCTGAGTGTCGGGCCAGATCGCCTGCACGGCGCGGGCCATGATGTGCGCAAGGTCGTGGCGGATCAACTCGAGCGCGGGGACCGCGTCCTTGAGCGTGTTGATGGCGATGCTAGCATCAGCGTCGATGGGCCAGGCGAGGTCCCAGTGCGCCCCGTCCACGGTGGCGCTGATCGCCTTCTTGCGCAAGCTGGGCGAAATGTCGGCGGCCACGTCGGCGGCGGTGATGCCTGCGTCGTAATGGCGTGCATTGCCATCGGGGAATGTCAGGGTGATCTGGGCCATGTGTCTGGCTCCTCATCGGTTTGGCGCCCACGGAACGCCCGGTTGCGGGATATGTGTGCCGCTTCCATGCCGTGCGCGGCCAAGGGGGTCAAGAGCGGGGTCTTGCAGGTCGGTGTCCGCCATGCTGTCCTGCGCGTCCACAGCAAGGGAGGGCAGGGCCATGCCGCAGATGCTGACCACACCGCAGGGGCGCACCATCGCCCATCACCGCACGCCCGGCACAGGGCCGACCGTCGTGTTCCTTGGCGGGTTCAAGTCCGACATGGGCGGCACCAAGGCGGTGCATCTTGAAGCCTGGGCGCAGGCGCGGGGGCAGGCCTTCGTCCGCTTCGACTATTCCGGCCATGGCGAGAGTGGTGGTGCCTTCGAGGAGGGCTGCATCGGCGACTGGCTGGCCGACGCGCGGGCCGTACTCGACACCATCGACGGCCCGCTGCTGCTGGTCGGCTCCTCCATGGGCGGTTGGATCTCGCTGCTGTGCGCGCGTGCGATGCCGGAGCGGATCGCGGGGCTGGTCACGATCGCCGCCGCCCCCGATTTCACCGAGGACAGCATGTGGGCCCGGTTCGATGCGGACCAACGCGCGGCGCTGGCGCGTGACGGCCGTGTGGCGCTGCCGTCGGAATATGGCGCGCCTTACGTCATCACTGAACGGCTGATCGTCGATGGTCGCGATCATCTGGTGCTGCGCACCCCGCTGCACCTGCCGTTCCCGGTGCGGTTCCTGCAGGGGTCGGCGGATGTGGATGTGCCTGTCGGCGTGGCGCAGCACCTGCTGGACCATGCCAGCGGGCCTGACATGCGGCTGACGCTGGTGAAGGGTGCGGATCACCGGTTTTCCGATGACGCCTGCCTTAGGTTGCTGACACGGACCGTGGAACAGCTGCTGGGTTAAGCGACCTGCCGGGGCCCCGCCCGGCGGCGGTCTACACGGTGATGGACCTGCGGGTTGCGGTCCGGGCCTGTGCCTGACATGCAGGGCCTGACCGATGGACAGGACGTGACATGACGCGCGACCCACTGGTGCTGATCCCGCCGATGCTGTGCGATGCGCGGATCTTTGGTCCGATCATGGCGGGCCTGTCGCCGCACCACGCCGTGACAATCATGCCCACCGCTGGGGCCGAGCGGATCGAGGACATGGCGAGCCGCATCCTCGACTGGGCGCCTGCGCGCTTTGCGTTGCTGGGCCTGTCGATGGGCGGCAGCGTGGCGCTGGAGGTGATCCGCCGCGCCCCCGACCGGGTGACGCGCATCGCGCTGCTGGACTGCACCGCGCAGGCGGAAACGCCGCAGGTCGCCGCTGCGCGCGAGCCGCTGATCGTGGCCGCCCGGTCGGGCCGGTTCGCCGACGTGATCGCACAGGAGATCCCGCTGGCCTGCCTTGCGCCCAGCCCGTATCGGCGCGGCATCCGTGCGCTGCTGGCCGACATGGCGGCGGCACTGGGGCCGGAGGCCTATGTGGCGCAGGCCCGCGCGATGATGCGCAGACGGGATCAGGCGGCCACCTTGCGGCAGATCAGGGCGCCAGCGCTGGTGATGTGCGGCGAGCTCGACCCGATCTGGACCGTGCGCCGTCATCAGTTCATGGCCGAGATGATCCCCCGCGCGCGGCTGGAGGTGATTGCCGACGCGGGTCACCTGCCGCCGCTGGAACAGCCGGAGGCGACGCTGGAAGTGCTGCGCGACTGGCTGACGTGGCCGGTGCCGAAGCCAGGCCCACCGCCGCCCGGTCGCTGACCGCGCCTCAGGTGGCGGCGGATTTGCGCGTCTTGGCCTTTGGCGTGATCGGCGTCACGTTCGACGGCGCGCTATTGCGCTTGGCCACGGTGGTGGCCGCTGGGGCCGCGTCCGCCGCCTTGCGCACGGTGACCCGGTCGTCGCCCGCGTTGGCGTCGATGAAGGCGAGCACCAGCGGGCGGATGTTCTTGCGCCACTTGGCCCCGGCGAAGATGCCGTAGTGGCCCGCGCCCGGTTCCAGATGCGACGCCTTTTTCGCATCGGGCAGCCCGGTCATCAGGGCGAGTGCCGCAAGGCACTGGCCGGGGGCCGAGATGTCGTCCTTCTCGCCCTCGACCACCTTGACCGCGACGGTCGTGATCTTGCCGATGTCCACCGGCTTGCCCGCCACGACGAAGGCGTTGCGCGCGATATCGCGGTTCTTGAACACCCGCTCGACCGTGGAGAGGTAGAACTCTGCCGGCATGTCCATAACGGCGAGGTATTCGTCGTAGAATTCGTTGTGCTTGTCGTGATCCGACGCCTCGCCCTTGGCGGTCGCGATGATCTGGTCGCGGAACGCCTTGGTGTGCAGTTCGCGGTTCATCGAGATAAAGGACGACAGCTGCAGCAGGCCCGGATAGACCTTGCGGCCCACGCCCTTGAACTTGAAGCCGACGCGCTGGATCATCGCGCTTTCCAGTTGTCCCATGCTGACCGAATGGCCGAATTCCGTCACGGCGGTCGGGTTCGCATCCGGGTCGATGGGACCGCCGATCAGCGTCATGGACCGGGGCTGGGCGTCGGGGTTCTCCTCGGCCAGATAGGCGACGGCGGCGAGCGTCAGGGGGGCGGGCTGGCACACGGCGATGATGTGCAGGTCGGGGCCCAGCGTCTTCATGAACTCGACGAGGTAGAGGGTGTAATCCTCCACGTCGAACTTGCCGGCACTGACGGGAATGTCGCGGGCGTTGTGCCAGTCGGTGACGAAGACCTCGCAGTCCGGCAGCAACGAGATCACGGTCTTCTTTACCAGCGTCGCGTAGTGGCCGGACATGGGGGCGACCAGCAGGACGCGCCGCTTCATGTCGTCACGTCCGCCCACGTCGAAGTGGATCAGATTGCCGAACGGCTTTTCCAGCACCGTGTCGATGGTCACGATCTGATCGGTGCCGTCTGCGGCGGTCTGGACGGGGATGTTCCAGTCGGGCCGCACCACCATGCGCGAAAACGCGCGTTCCGTCACCTCGCCCCAGGCGCCGACCCATTCCATGAACGGATTGGCCGTCATCGCCATCGCCGGATAGCTCGCCATCGCGCGGGCGGTGGACCCCAGCCACTGGTTGGTGTTCCGCATGCTTTCCATCAGGTCGTAGGTCATCATATACTTCAAGGGGGAGAGCTCCTGATGTGGATATGCGGCAAATGCTGCAGCTGCAAAGCTAGGGCTGGGGGGACGACATGACAACACAAGATATGACGGAGGCGGAAACGACCGCCAAGAATCTGGCCGTTCTGGAAAAGAATCTTGCGCATGTGGAGGCGCTGACACAGCGCCTGATCGCCGCCTTGGCCAAGGGGCGCGCCGTGCCGCAGGCCCTGCAAGGGCCCAGCCACGACCTCTATGCTAAGGCGGCCGGGGCCTATTGGGCCGAAATGATCAACAACCCCGCCAAGCTGATCGAACATCAGCTGTCGTTCTGGTCCAAGTCCGTGACCCATTTCGTCGAGGCGCAGGCCCTGCTGGCGAAGGGTCACATCGCCGCGCCCGAGGATCGCACCCCCGACGACCGGCGGTTCAGCCATCCGCTGTGGAAGACGAACCCCTATTTCAACTTCGTCAAGCAGCAGTACATGATCAACGCCGCAGCGATCACCACCGCCATCGAGGATGTGGATACGCTGGATGCGGCCGAAAAGAAGCGGCTGCGCTATTTCGGGCAGCAGATCGTCGATCTGTTCAGCCCGACCAACTTTCTCGCCACCAACCCCGAGGCGCTGAGCCTTGCGGTGGAAACCGACGGCGAGTCGCTGATCCGCGGGCTGGAGAACATGGTCCGCGATCTGGAGGACAACGATGGCGACCTGATCGTGACGCTTGCGGACAAGAACGCCTTTACCGTGGGACAGAACCTTGCGACGACGCCGGGCAAGGTCGTGTGCCGCAACCACCTGTTCGAGTTGATCCAGTACACGCCCACCACGGCATCGGTGCATGCGGTGCCGCTGCTGATCTTTCCGCCGTGGATCAACCGCTTCTACATCCTCGACCTGAAGCCCGAGAATTCGATGATCCGCTGGATCGTCGCGCAGGGCTATACGCTGTTCGTCGTCTCATGGGTGAACCCGGATGCCAGCTATGCGGGCACCACGATGACAAACTACGTGCAGGACGGGTTCCTGCGGGCGATCCAGACGGTGAAGGACATCTGCGGTGTCAGCCAGGTCAATGCGGTGGGCTACTGCATCGCGGGCACCACCCTGTCGCTGACGCTGGCGCTGCTGGCGCAGCGGGGCGATACCTCGGTCAAGTCGGCGACGCTGTTCACCGCGCTGACCGACTTTTCCGACCGGGGCGAGGTGGGCGTGTTCCTCGAGGAGGATTTCGTCGGCGGGATCGAGCGCGAAACCTCCGAGACGGGGATTCTCGACAAATACTACATGTCGCGGACCTTCAGCTTTCTGCGGTCCAACGACCTGATCTATGGCCCCGCGATCCGCAGCTACATGATGGGCAAGGCCCCGCCTGCCTTCGATCTGTTGTTCTGGAACGGCGACGCGACCAACCTGCCTGGCAGGATGGCCCAGCAATACCTGCGCGGGCTGTGCCAGCGGGACGAGTTCGCGCAGGGCGGCTACGACGTGGCGGGGGCGACCGTGCATCTGTCGCAGGTCGACGTGCCCGTTTGCGCCATCGCCTGCGAAACGGACCACATCGCCGCATGGAAAAGCAGCTTTCGCGGCGTGCAGAAGATGGGGTCAGGGGACAAGACCTTTATCCTGTCCGGGTCGGGTCACATCGCTGGCATCGTCAATCCGCCCGCCAAGAAGAAGTACGGCCACTGGACCAACCCCGACATGACCGCCACCCCCGACGACTGGAAGGCGCAGGCCACGCCGCACGACGGCAGCTGGTGGCCCCTGTGGGACGGCTGGCTGGCCCCGCGGTCGGGCCGTCAGGTGGCCGCGCGCACGCCCGGCACCGACACCTATCCCGTCCTGTGCGATGCCCCCGGCACCTATGTCATCGGGGCGTGACCCGCACACGTCATGATTAATCAACGGCAACAGTCGTTTGGATGAAACCTGCCGGGCATTATGCTGCAGTGCAGAAAAAACTTGAAATGCTGCAGTGCAGCATCTATATCGGGTTCAGACGAAAACAGGCGTCAGACGGTTCTGGTGCCACTTCTTGAAAAAGGATTGATCCAATGGCCAAGACCCAAGATTTCACCAACGTATTCAAAGACATGATGGGGTCGTTCCCGATCGACACCAAGTCGATGGAAGACGCCTACAAGTCGCAGGCCACGCTGGCAGAGAAGCTGTCCACCGTGTCGCTGACCGCTGCACAGGAATCCGCACAGCTGTCCGCCAAATGGGCTCAGGACACGCTGGCCAAGATGCAGGACATGACGAAAGCCAAGTCCGAGCCCGCCGACTATGCCAAGTCGATGACCGACTTCACCACGGCGACCGCCGAATCGGCTGCCGAGCACATGGCCGCCTTTGCCGAGATCGCCAAGCGCGTGCAGACACAGACGCTTGAGCTGATGATGGCCGCCGGCAAGGACATGTCCGAGGACATGACCACCGCAGCCAAGAAGGCGCAGGACGACATGTCCGCGGCCGCCAAGAAGGCCACGAACGCCGCCAAGTAAGCGGACAATGTTCAGACGAGATCAGGCGCGTCCCCGTAAGGGGCGCGCCTTTTTGCATCCGGCAGTTTTCCTTGTCTGTTTCGCAGGCGCGGCATAGCTTTGCTGCATCGCATCACGCCTAGGGAAGGGCAGTCCATGGCCGCCATCGACAAACCGCTGCTCATCAAGCGTTATGCCAGCCGCCGGCTGTATAATACCGAAACCAGCGACTACGTGACGCTGGACGATATCGCTGGCTTCATCCGCGCGGGCCGCGAGGTGCAGATCGTGGACCTCAAGTCCGGCGACGACCTGACCCGGCAGTATCTGCTGCAAATCATCGCCGAACACGAAAGCCGTGGTGAAAGCGTGCTTGGCGTCGACCTGCTGACCGACCTCGTGCGCAGCTATACCACGCAGGCCGCGTCCGTCGTGCCACAGTTCCTGACCGCCAGCTTCGAGATGCTGCGCGACGGGCAAAGCAAGGCGATGGAGAACATGACCAAGACGAACCCGCTGATGAACATGCCGGGGTTCGAGGCGATGCGCGTCCAGCAGGAGGCGTTCTTCAAGGCGATGACCGGCGGGCTGATCCCCGGCGTGTCACGCGACGCTGCCAAAACGGCCACGGCCCCGGACGAGGACCTTGACGCGATCAAGGCGGAACTGGCGCAGATGCAGGCCCGCCTTGCCCGGATGGGCAAGACCGGCGGCTGACGCCGCTACAGCCCCAGCCTGTCGCGCAGCGCGAACCACGTCATCGCCAGCGTCAGCAGCGGCGCGCGAAAGGCGGGACCGCCCGGAAAGTTCGGGACGGGCAGTTTTGACATCACGTCGAACCGGTCGGTCTGGCCGATGATCGCCTCGGCCATGACGCGACCGGCAAAGCCCGACAGGGCCACCCCGTGGCCCGAGAATCCGGCCCCAGACCACATGTTGCTGCCGACCTTCTGCAAGGCGGGCAGGCGGGTCATCGTGATGCCCAGCGTGCCACCCCAGACGTGATCCAGACGCACCTGTGCCAGTTGCGGGAACAGCGACACCATGCGGTGGTGCAACGCGCCAGAGATGTCCTCCGGGTAGGCCAGCGAATAGCTTTCGCGGCCACCGAACAGCAGGCGTCGATCCTCTGAAAAACGGTAGTAGTTCACCACGAACTTGCTGTCGGCGACGGCCACGTCGCGGGTCAGCACCTCGTCCGCCAGATCGCCAAGCGGCTCCGTCGCCCCGATGAACGAGTTGATCGGCATCACCTTGGCCGCGACCGTGCGGTTCAGCCCCGGCAGATACCCGTTGCCCGCAAGGATGACATTGTCCGCGATGACCCGCCCGCGCCCGGTCTGTACCGTCGCGGGCCGCCCGCGCGCGATGCGGTGCACCTCCGACCCTTCGTGGATCACGACGCCCGCCGCCTCTGCGGCAGTCGCCAAGCCCACGGCATAGCGCAGCGGATGGATATGCGCCGCACCCATGTCGAGCCAGCCACCGGCATAGGCCCGCGTCCGCACGATATCGCGCAGCCCGGCGCGGTCCAGCGGGACGATCTTGTCGTAGCCATAGGTTTTCGACAGATACGCGGCCTCGGAATGCAGGGCGCGGGTGGCCTGCGCCTTGTAGGTGCCAAAGGCGACCCCGGGCGTCCAGCGGGCGTCCGGCGCGTGGGTCGCGACCAGATCGTGCAGGTCGGCCTTGGATTGCTCCGCCGCCTCCCACAACCGGCGCGCCGCGTCATCGCCCAGCTTCTTCGCCAGATCGCTTTGCGCCCAGTTGTAGCCGGACCCGACCTGACCGCCGTTGCGTCCCGATGCCCCGAACCCCGCGCGATGCGCCTCGAGCACGATGACCTTTCGCCCGGCGCGGGCCAGCCGCAGGGCCGCGGTCAGTCCGGTATAGCCGGCGCCGACGATGCATACGTCGGCCCGGTGCGTGCCACGCAGGTCGCTGCGCTGCGGCGGCAATCGCGTGGTCGCGGCGTACCAGCTATCCGGATACTGCCCGGGGCGATCGTTACGATAGAGGGGGTTCATGACTTCAACACGGCAAGGACTGGGGACGGGTACAGGGTCTTGCGACGCCGGAACTATATGAAAGAATAGGTCCAACGCCGGGAGAGGCAAACCGGTGACAACCATGCACAGGACCTGTGCGGTGGTCGGACACTAGACATTCAGCAGCAGATGCTCCCGCTCCCACGGGCTGATCACCTGCAGGAACTCGTTGTATTCCGCATGCTTTACGATCGAATAAACGCGGGCGAATTCCTCTCCCAGCACGCCGTGGATCTCCTTGGCCTTGTCGAACAGCATCAAGGCATCGTGAAGACCCTCCGGGATCGCGGCCTCGGCGTCGTAGGCGTCGCCGCGATAGCTTTTCGCGGGCCAGATCTCGTTCTTCATGCCCAGATAGCCGCAGGCGAGGCTGGCCGCGATGCACAGGTAGGGGTTGCAATCCATCCCCGCGAGGCGGTTTTCGACGCGCCGCGCCTCTGGCGGGCTGATCGGGATGCGGATACCGGTGGTGCGGTTGTCGCGGCCCCATTCGAGGTTGATGGGGGCCGCATGGTCGCGCACGTAGCGGCGATAGCTGTTCACGTAAGGTGCTATCACGGCGACAACCGACGGCATGTGCTGCTGCAATCCGCCGATGAAGTGGAAGAAATCGTCCGTCTCGCCGCCCGCTGGCCCGCAGAAGATGTTGCGGCCCTTTGAATCGAGCACAGAGTGGTGGACGTGCATCGCAGATCCGGGCTCGCCTTCGATCGGTTTGGCCATGAAGGTGGCGGTGCAGTCGTGCTTCAGCGCCGCCTCGCGCAGCAGGCGCTTGAAGAAGAACACCTCGTCCGCGAGCTTGACCGGGTCGCCGTGGCGCAGGTTGATCTCGAGCTGACCTGCGCCGCCTTCCTGCGTGATGCCGTCGATCTCGATCCCCTGGATCTCGGCGTATTCGTAGATGTCGTCGATGACGGGGCCGTAGTCGTCGACGGCGGACATCGAATAGGCCTGACGTGCCGCCGCCGGACGGCCCGTGCGGCCCATCATGGGCGCGATGGGTTTGGCGGGGTCGATGTTGCGCCCCACCAGATAGAATTCCATCTCGGGTGCGATGACGGGCGTCCAGCCTTCGGCCTTGTAGAGGTCGCAGACCCGTTTCAGCACGTTGCGCGGACTGCAGCCCACGGGGCGGCCCTTCTGGTCGAAGGCATCGTGGATCACCTGCAGGGTGCCATCCTTGGTCCAGGGTGCCGCGGTCGCGGTGGACAGGTCGGGACGCAGGATCATGTCGGGTTCCAGGAACCCGTCAGGGCCCGCAGCCTCGCCCCATTCGCCGGTGATGGTCTGAAAGAAGATGCTGTTGGGCAGGTGGAAATGCGGCTGCTTGTCCCATTTCGCCGCAGGCACCGCCTTGCCACGGGCGATCCCCGGCAGGTCGGCGATGACGCATTCCACCTCGTCCAGGCGGTTGCCGTCCAGATAGACGCGGGCGGCCTCTGGGATTTCGTCCATCCAGCTCATGCGCGTGCCCCCGCCTGCAGGAACTGCGCCATGCGGTCGGCGATCAGCGCGTTGTCGATGGGGTCGTGTTCGGTCATGCGCGCCTGCGTCAGCAGGTCCGGCGGCACAACGCCTTCGCCGCGCGTATCGCCAAGGCGGCGGGTGAAGGCGCTGTCGAATTCGGGATGCGCCTGCACCGTCAGGATGCGGTCGCCGTAGACCAGCGCTGCATTGGCGCAATGGGCGTTCGACGCGATGACCTGTGCGCCTTCCGGCGCCTCCACCACCTGATCCTGATGCCACGCGTTCAGGGCGACGGTTTCACCCTGCCAGTCGTAGGTCTGCCGCCCCACGGCCCAGCCGCCCGCGAACTTCTCGACCCGGCCACCCAGCGCCTGTGCGACGATCTGATGGCCAAAGCAGATGCCGACCATCGGCACGGCGGCGGCATAGGCGTCGCGGATGAACGTCTCGAGCGGGGCGATGAAAGGGTGATCCTCGTAGGCGCCGTGCTTCGATCCGGTGATCAGCCACCCTTGCGCCGCGTGGACGCCGTCGGGGAACTGCATGTCCACCACGTCCCATGTCGTGAAGTCGAAGTCGTGGCCGCCCAGCAGACGCTGGAACAGGTCCGCGTAGTCGCCCGTATCCGGTCGCATCGCGTCGGGCGCGTGACCGGTCTGTAGTATTCCGATGTGCATGGATCACCTGTGTTGATGCGCGAACGTAAGGCGGCCCCGCGACCGTGGCAACCCGGCCAGAGGGCCGATCAGCGGATGATCTGGGGGCGGATGCGCAGGCGTTTGCGCCCGTCCTGCGGCAGGTGCCGGTTCAGGCGTGCGTTCATCAGGCCGAACCCCGCGATCACCGCCAGCGTCAGCAGGATGAAATAGAACGCAAGGATCGGGTAGGGGATGAACGGGTTGAACGTGCGGTCCGCGAAGTAGGTCGCGTAATACAGCGCGTCCCCCCGCTGCTGCAGCGCCGGAAAGCCCGAAAAAAACACCAGCGTGGTGGCGTGGAACAGAAAGATCGCCTCGTTCGTGTAGGCGGGCCAGGCCAGGCGCAGCATCGTGGGCCAGACCACGCGGCGGAACCGCGACCAGCCGGACAGGCCGTAGGCGTCAGCCGCCTCCGTCTCGCCCTTGGGGATCGACAGCAGTGCACCGTGAAAGATTTCCGCTGAATAGGCGGCGGTGTTGAAGAACAGCACGACCAGCGCGCCTGCCCAGGCAGAGGTGAACACGCCGAAGACGGGTGCAACCCCTTTCAGCGACAGGAACAGGAAGTAGGCGAAGAAGAACTGGATGAAGAGCGGCGAGCCGCGAAACACGAAGATGAAGGCGTTGCACGGCCGCCGCAGCCAGCCGCGCGGCGATGCCTTGCCCAGTGCCAGTGCGGTGGCCAGCAGGAACCCCGCCGCAAGGGCCACTGCCCCCAGCAGGACGTTCCAGATCATGCCCGATCCGATCAGCGTGAACTGCTGGCACAGAGTGAAATCGCTGCGCGGCAGCAGGCGTTCGCCGATGCCGATGCTGCGCAATCCGTAGGCGGTGATGGTGTCCCAGCAGCTCATGCGGTGGCCTTGCGCTGCGCTTCACCACCCGCGGTGGCCTGACCGCGGGTCAAACGGTCCATGACCCGGCCGAGGACCGTCTCCGACACCTTTGTCAGCGCCAGGTAGAACACCAGCAGCGCCAGGAAATACCACATGCGCCAGTCGCCATGCGGATAGTCGGTGAAGTTGGGCGTCTTGGTGCTGCCAAGCTCGCGCGCCCAGTAGACGATATCCTCGACACCCAGCAGGAACAGCAGGGGCGTCGCCTTGATCAGGACCATCCACAGGTTCGACAGGCCGGGCAGGGCATAGACCCACATCTGCGGCACGAGGATGCGGCGCGTCACCTGACGGCGCGACATGCCGTAAGCCTCTGCCGTCTCCAACTGGCCGCGCGGCACGGCACGCATCGCCCCGAACAGCACATTGCCCGCGAAGGCCCCGAACACGATGGAGAAGGTCAGCACCGCCAGCGCGAAGCTGTAGGTGTCGTGGACCCAGGCGGGCGCATTGCCCAAGGGCACCTTGGCCGCGGTGCAGACGACGAAATCGTTGCCCTGCCGCACCGGCATGTCCCAGTCGGGGCAGATCGCCTTGTGGCGCAGGTATTCGATCGCCTGATCTAGGGCGATCACGAAGAACAGGAAGAACGCGATGTCCGGCACGCCACGCACCAGTGCCATGTAGCTTTTGCCGAACCAGCGCAGGGGTGCCGCCCGGCTGCGCGCGGCGGTGGCCCCGCCATAGCCGAACAGCAGTGCTATGGGTGCGGTGATCGCCAGCAGCAGCAGCACCGTGCCCACGGCCCAGTAGATGCCCAGATGCTTGCCCGTGGTCAGGTAGCATGACAGCCATGCAAGGCCGTCGAGGCTGGCCGGATCTGTGCAAAAACTGAAGATGGCGCGATCCCTGCCTGCGGCTTTTCGAGTTTATCTTGTCAGATGAAGGGCAGGCGTCGCGCAACAGGGGTTGCGCGACGCCCGGACGATCAGAACGTGGCGGAACCGGGCAGCTGCTCGGTGATCAGCGTGTTCAGGGTGCCGTCGTCCTTCATCGACTGGATCGCGGCGTCGAACTTGGCCTTCAGCTCGGTGTCGCTTTCGCGGATGCCGGCACCGATGCCGCCGCCGATCAGCACGTCCTCGCCGACCATGGCAAGGCTGGCGTCAGCCTCGACGATGGGCACAAGGAACGCCTTGTCGGCCAGCACCGCGTCGGCTTCGCCGTTGCGGACGGCGGCGACGGCTTCTTCCGGGGTGGCAAATTCCAGCAGGGTCGCGCCGGACAGGTCTGTGGCGACATAGCCCGCCTGGATGGTGCCGGTCTGGGCCGCGATGATGGCGCTGTCCAATGCCACATCCGCATTCATGCCGACGAAGGCGCTGGGATCGGGCTGGGTGTAGGGTTCGGAGAAGTCGATGACGTCGTCACGTTCCGGCGTGATCGACATGCCCGCCATGATGACGTCGTAGTTGCCGGACACGAGGTTCGGGATGATGCTGTCCCAGTCGTTCGTCACCCAGGTGCAGGTCAGTTCGGCCCGCGCGCACAGCTCGTCGCCCAGAACCCGCTCGAATCCGTCCACTTCGCCCGCGTCGTTGAGGAAGTTGTACGGAGGGTAGGCGCCTTCGGTGCCGATGCGCACCACGTCCTGCGCCATGGCGGTACCCGCCAACAGGACAAGGGCCGCAGTCGTCAATGTCAGTTTGGTCATCGTCGTCTCCCGGTTGATGGGCCGTCATCGCGGCCCTTTGCGGTAAAAGGGTTAAGCGAAACGTCGCCCATGGCAAGCGGATAAGGTCAGGCCTCAGACCGTGGCGGGCGCGTGGGCGGCCATTTGGGCGGGCAGGGTGGCCGACAGGAACCCACGCAGACGGTCGGTCTGCGGATCGGTCAGGATCCGGCCCGGCGGCCCCTGTTCCTCGATCCGGCCCTGATGCAGGAACACCACGTGATCGCTGACGTCGGCGGCCATGCGCATGTCGTGGGTCACGATCAGCATGGTGCGGCCTTCCTCGGCCAGCGCCTGGATGACGCGGACCACCTCCTGCTCCAGCTCCGGGTCGAGGGCGGAGGTCGGCTCGTCGAACAGCAGCGCCTTGGGTTCCATGCAGAGCGCACGGGCGATCGCCGCGCGCTGCTGCTGACCGCCCGATAATTGGGCAGGAAACGCATCGGCCTTGTCCGCGATGCCCACCTTGGCAAGGTAGCCGCGCGCCACCGATTCGACCTGCGCGCGGTCGCGCTTCAGCACCGTGACCGGCGCCTCCATCACGTTTTGCAGCACGGTCATGTGCGCCCACAGGTTGAACTGCTGGAACACCATCGACAGGTTCGTGCGGATGCGGATCATCTGCGCGTGATCGGCGGGGCGGCGGTTCGCCCCCGCCCCCTTCCAGCGCACGGGGTCGCCGTCGAAGATAATGTCGCCCTGCTGGCTGTCCTCCAGCAGGTTGGCGCAGCGCAGCAGGGTGGACTTGCCGGATCCGGACGAGCCGATCAGCGACACCACCTGTCCCGCATGGGCAGTGATATCGACGCCCTTCAACACCTCGAGAGAGCCATAGGCCTTGTGCAGGTTGCGAATCGCGATGACGGGCGTGGCGGATGATGTGTTCATGGCTGCGGATTACGCCGCAGATCATGACCAAATGCAACCGGGCCATTCCGGCGAGAGTGCGCGGTCAGTGCGCACCCTCGATCCGGCGGCGGGCGGCATTGCTGTCCTGATCGGTGACGCCCAGCATCGGGGCGACCATGCGCATGATGCTGTCCTCGGCCGCGTCGCGGCTGCCGTCGGCCAGCACGATCTGCCACATGGCGCTGATCACGCCCAGCCGGTCGTCGTAATCCACCGCGTCCTTGATCGCGCGGGTGAAACGGACGGTGTCGGGGGCCTCTACCTCCAGCGCCTCGCACTGCTGGCGCAGGGCGGCTGCGTCGGGCACGGCATAGCGGGCGGACAGGATCGCCTCGATCCGGGCCTGCTCGGTCGGGCTGTAATCGCCGTCCGCACGGGCAAGCCGAACCAGCAGGGCACCGAGGGCCAGTCGCGCATCGGCGTCTGGCATCCGGTCGGGGGCGGGGGCGGTCATGCGCCTAAGGAGTTCTGCAAACATGACCCGATGGTAGGGCGCAGATGCGCCGTGGCCAAGGGTGCCGCGTCAGGTCTGCGGGGACACGCGCGCAAAAAGCCGTGACAGAGCGCGGGCCTCGTCCTCGAACCCGTAGGGCGGGTTGATCACGAACAGGCCGGATCCGACCATGCCGTGACCGGGCCGCGCCGGCGGAAAGGCCACCGTATGCGCCATGGCGTCGGGGAATTGCCGGTGCAGCGCGCGCAGCATGGGGCGGTGGCGGGCATCGGCCAGCACCGGATACCACAGGGCAAGGATACCGACCGGCCAGCGGCGGTGCAGCTTGCGCAGGAACTCCGGCACGTCGTCATAATCCGACTTCACCTCCCAGCTCGGGTCGCACAGCAGCAGGCCACGGCGCGGGTCGGGCGGGCAGCGCGACAGGGCCATGGCGAAGCCGTCGGTCTGGCTGACGGTGATGCCGGGCAGGGTGGCGCGCAGCGCATCCGCCTCGGCGGGGTGCAGCTCGGCCAGCGTCACCTCGTCCTCGAACCGCAGCAGGTCCATCGCGATCTGCGGACTGCCGGGATAGGCGTGGCGCCCGTGACGCGCCTGCGTGGCCGCCAGTGCGCGGGCATAGGGGTGATCGGCGGCGAACCAGTCGCGGGCAACGGTGATGCCCCGTGCCGCCTCGCCGGTCTTGCTCGCTTCCGGCCCAGACAGGTCATAGACCGCGCGGCCCGCATGGGTTTCCAGATAGGACAGCGCTTTGGGTTTTTGCACCATGTAGTCCAGCATCCACGCGAGCAATGCATGTTTGTGGACGTCGGCCATGTTCCCGGCGTGATAGGCATGTTGATATGACAGCATCACTTTGCACTAATCGCATTTTCGCGTGTCGTGAAGCCTTGGCCTTAACGCGGCGTTCACATACGTTCGGGATAACAGATTTGAATTGCCGAAAGTGCACCTGATGACCCTGACCCGCCTGGCGCTTGCCGCTTCCGTCGCCGCCTTGCTGCCTGCCGCAGCGATGGCGCAGAACACGCTGTCGTTCGGGATCGGTCCGCAATCGGCCCCCGAATACTTCGGCAGCGATGGGAATACCTCCGGCGTCGCGGCGACCGTCGACATCGAACAGCTCAACCTCGGCCCGTTGCGTTTCGGCAATGGCCCCGACGGCCCGGCTTACGGCATCGGCTTTACCGGGTCGTTCCGCTATATCGCCGAACGCAATGCGCTGGACTATCCCGAACTGGCCGGCACCGACACGATCGACGCAGCCCTCGAGGTCGGTGGCGGCGTGACCTATTCGGCAGCGAATTACTATGTCTTCGCGCTGGCCCGCTATGGCATCACCGGACATGATTCGCTGGTCGGTGAACTGGGCGCCGATGCGGTCGTCCGCCCGACGGCACAGACCGAATTGCGCTTCGGCCCGCGCCTGTTCTTTGCCGACGACGACTATGCGCAGACCTACTTCGGCCTGGGCGCGTCCGAGACGGGCGGCGCGAACGACGCATTCGCCGCGCCATACGACGCCGCCGGTGGCCTGTTGTCACGCGGGGTCGAGGCGAGTGCTTCCTACTCCTTCTCGCCCGACTGGGCATTGCGCGGTGTGGTCCGTTACGACGAGTTCACAAATGACGCCGCCGACAGCCCCATCGTGCTGCAGGGCAGCGACAGCGCAACCAGCCTCAGCCTGATGGCGACGCGCCGCTTCAGCTTCTGATCCGTCGGAACGTGTTTGCTGCAAAGGGCGGCCCCGGTAACGGGGCCGCCCTTTGCACGACCGGTGCGTGATCTCGTTGCGTCGCGATGCGTCGTCCGTGACCACGCTCCGCGGGTTGCAAGGGGGCGATGCCTTGCGAGGGTCTGGCATGTCGGGCCGGGTCAGACCTCATCCCGATGTGCCATACGAGATTGGCCGACATGCGTGACGGCGGTCATTGCGATGGGTCGCCACTTGCCGCGGCATCCCCCGGTGTCAGACCCGCGATGCGTCGTCCGTGACCACGCTTCGCGGGTCGCGAGGGGTCGATGCCTTGCGAGGGTCTGGAAGGTCGGGCCGGGTCAAACCTCATCCCGATGTGCCGTACGAGATTGGCCGACATGCGTGACGGCGGTCGTTGCGGTCGGTCGCCCGTTGCGCTGGCATCCCCCTGTGCCAGAACCGCTGCCCGAATGGTGCGTTCGTGCGGGTACCGATCACAAAGGGCAGATTCGCAGGAATGACGGGCATCCTGATCCTAACCCAGTCCGTCCGCCGATGATCCCCACGTGCGTGATCGACGGGCAAGGGGCGGGCCCTGCGACAGACCCGCGCCTTGCGCCGTCGAAACCCGGTGTCAGACCAGCCGCGAGTTTTCCACTGCGGCGCGCACGAAATCCGCAAACAGCGGGTGCGGCGCGAAGGGCTTGGATTTCAGCTCGGGGTGGAACTGCACGCCGATGAACCACGGATGGTCGGTCCATTCCACGATCTCGGGCAGTTTGCCGTCGGGCGACATGCCGGTAAAGCACAGGCCAGCCGCCTCCAGTTTGTCGCGATACTTGGTGTCCACCTCGTAGCGGTGGCGGTGGCGTTCCTCGATCGCGGTGCCGCCATAGATGTCGGCGACGCGGCTGCCGTCGCGCAGCACGGCGTCGTAGGATCCCAGCCGCATGGTGCCGCCCTTGGCGTCGCCCTGTTTGCGCGCGACGGTCTGGTTGCCCTGCACCCATTCCTTGAGGTGATAGACGACCGGCTCGAACCGTTTGACGCCCGCCTCGTG
Organism: Loktanella fryxellensis; assembly: GCF_900110065.1. Lineage (GTDB taxonomy): Bacteria > Pseudomonadota > Alphaproteobacteria > Rhodobacterales > Rhodobacteraceae > Loktanella > Loktanella fryxellensis. Next base: position 19,751 of record NZ_FOCI01000011.1, read on the forward strand.
GTCGAATTCCTCGGACCCCGCGGTGGTCAGGCCCGCCACGTTGCGCGCGGCCTCGATCACCGCCATCTGCATGCCCAGACAGATGCCCAGATAGGGCACGCGCTTTTCGCGGGCGAACTGTGCGGCCTTGATCTTGCCTTCGGTACCCCGCTCGCCGAACCCGCCGGGCACGAGGATCGCGTGGAAGCCCTCCAGATAGGGTGCAGCGTCGGCGCGGTCGAAGAGTTCCGCGTCGACCCAGTCGATCCGCACCTTCACCCGGTTCGCCATGCCGCCATGGGTCAGCGCCTCGGCGATGGATTTGTAGGCATCCTCAAGCTGCGTGTATTTGCCGACGATGGCCACGCGGACCTCGCCTTCCGGGTTGTGGATCCGGTCCGCCACGTCGTGCCAGATCGTAAGATCCGGTTTCGGTGCTGGCGAGATGCCGAACGCATCCAACACCGCCTGATCGAGGCCCTGCGCGTGATAGGCGAGCGGTGCCTCGTAGATCGACTTCAGGTCGTAGGCCGCGATCACCGCATCCTTGCGGACGTTGCAGAACAGGCCGATCTTCTCGCGCTCGCGTTCGGGAATCGGATGCTCCGACCGGCAGACGAGGATGTCAGGTGCCAGACCGATGCTGCGCAATTCCTTGACGCTGTGCTGGGTGGGCTTGGTCTTCAACTCGCCGCTGGCCGCCAGATAGGGCAGCAGCGTCAGGTGCATGAAGATGCATTGACCGCGCGCCTTGTCTTGCGCAAACTGGCGGATCGCCTCGAAGAAGGGCAGGCCCTCGATGTCGCCGACCGTGCCGCCGATCTCGCACAGCATGAAGTCGACCTCATCCTCGCCGATGCGGATGAAGTCCTTGATCTCGTTCGTGACGTGCGGAATGACCTGGATCGTCTTGCCGAGGTAGTCGCCACGACGCTCCTTCTCCAGCACTGTGGAATAGACCCGGCCGGAGGAGATGGAATCGCTCATCCGCGCGGCAACCCCGGTGAACCGCTCATAATGGCCCAGATCGAGGTCGGTTTCCGCGCCGTCGTCGGTGACGAAGACCTCGCCGTGCTCGAACGGGCTCATCGTGCCGGGATCGACGTTGAGGTAGGGGTCGAGCTTGCGCAGACGCACCGTATAGCCGCGCGCCTGCAGCAGCGCACCCAGTGCGGCGGACGCCAGACCCTTGCCCAAAGAGGACACAACCCCACCCGTGATGAAGATAAACCGTGCCATGGTGGGCCCCCGTGTTCGACACCAACGGTGTCACAATTGTCGATTTCCGACCCTTTCGGATCGCATCATCACGGGATTAGAGGATAGCCGGAAACGGCCACCCGCCGCAACCCGTGACGCTGGAAGGGATGGAGGTCGCGGCGCACCGCGACCGGATCGTCATGACGGCTCAGTCGCCCGACGGCACCAGCGGCACGTCGGACGCGGACGGCGGCAGCAGGTCGCCGCCCAACCCGCTGTCCGTCGCGGGTGCGCCGTCCGTGTCCGTCGCCGCAGGCGCATCCCGCAGGCGGTCCACGACGGACGATCCGGCGGCATTTTCTGCGGCGATGATGGTTAGTGCGATCGACGTGGCGATGAACGCCAGTGCCAGGATCCACGTCACACGCGCCATGGCCGTGGGGGCAGGACGGCTGCCTGCCGGACCACCTGCGCCACCGCCGATGCCCAGTCCACCACCTTCGGACCGCTGCACCAGCACGGTGCCGATCAGCGCAAGCGCCAGGATCAGGTGGATGACGAGGACGACGTTTTCCATGGCGGATGGCCTGCGGTTATAGTGGTTCGGCGCTGTCTATGCGACCGGCCCTCATGCCGCAACCCCAAAGGCCGCAGGGGTCCGGTGGCTGGCGTGCCGCATCCCGATCGGGCGGTTTTCGGTTTCCGCCGCCGCCCCCGCCCGTTATAGCGGTCGGCGGATTATCCGGCACAGGACAGTATCATGGCAAACGTCGTCGTCGTCGGCGCCCAGTGGGGCGACGAAGGAAAGGGCAAGATCGTCGATTGGCTCTCGGAGCGGGCCGACGTGGTCGCCCGCTTTCAGGGTGGGCACAATGCCGGTCACACGCTGGTCATCGACGGCAAGGTCTACAAGCTGCACGCGCTGCCCAGCGGCGTGGTGCGCGGCGGCAAGCTGAGCGTGATCGGCAACGGCGTCGTCCTCGACCCCTGGCACCTGCTGAAGGAGATCGAGGGTCTGCGCGGCCAAGGCGTGGAGATCACGCCGGACACGCTGATGATCGCCGAGAACACGCCGCTGATCCTGCCGTTCCACGGCGAACTCGACCGCGCGCGCGAGGCGCAGGCGGACGTGGCCAAGATCGGCACCACCGGGCGCGGCATCGGTCCGTGTTACGAGGACAAGGTGGGGCGTCGGGTGATCCGCGTCGCCGATCTGGCCGACGCCGCGACGCTTGAACTGCGTGTGGATCGCGCGCTGGTGCATCACGACGCGCTGCGCCGGGGGCTCGGCCTTGCCCCCATCGACCGGGATGCGCTGCTGGACAGCCTGCGGGCCATCGCGCCTGCGATCCTCGAATACGCCGCCCCGGTGTGGAAGGTCCTGTCCGACGCCCGCAAGGCCGGCAAGCGCATCCTGTTCGAAGGTGCGCAGGGCGCGCTGCTGGATATCGACTTCGGCACCTATCCCTATGTCACTTCGTCCAACGTGATCGCGGGGCAGGCGGCGACGGGCACCGGCGTGGGGCCGGGGGCCATCGATTTCGTCCTTGGCATCGTCAAGGCCTATACCACCCGCGTGGGCGAAGGCCCGTTCCCGACCGAACTGCTGGATGCGGACGGCGACAAACTGGGCGAGCGCGGCCACGAGTTCGGCACCACCACGGGCCGTAAGCGGCGCTGCGGCTGGTTCGATGCGGCCCTCGTGCGGCAGACCTGTGCCACGTCCGGCGTGTCCGGCATCTCGCTGACGAAGCTCGACGTGCTCGACGGGTTCGAGACGCTGAAGATCTGCACGGGTTACGATCTGGACGGGCAGGTGCTGGATTATCTTCCGACCGCCGCCGATCAACAGGCGCGTTGCAGACCGATCTACGAGGAAATGCCCGGCTGGTCCGAATCGACAGAAGGTGCGCGGTCGTGGAACGACCTGCCCGCGCAGGCGATCAAGTACGTCCGCCGGATCGAGGAGCTGATCGACTGCCCCGTGGCCCTCGTCTCCACCTCGCCAGAGCGCGAGGACACGATTCTCGTCACCGACCCGTTCGCCGCCCGATGAACGGCTGGTTTTCAAACCTCAGCTACAAGGCGCGCAAGCGCTGGGCGCTGTTCATCCTCGTGGTGGGTCTGCCCGCCTACATCGTCGTGGCGGTCACGATCACGTCGACGCTGGACCGCCCGTCGTTCCTGACGGAGCTGTTCATCTACGTGGGCCTCGGGATCCTGTGGGCTTATCCGTTCCGCAGCATCTTCAAGGGGATCGGTCAGGCCGACCCGGACGAGACGGGTCCCGACAGCGACCGCCGCGACTGAGACTTCGGGTTACGCAAACACAAATGGGCGCGGGGATGATCCCCGCGCCCGTTTGCCTTCGTCCGTTGATACCGAAGGTTACCGGCCGTCGGCGGCGATCTGGTCCGGCTTGAACCGGATCTGGTCGGACACCGCGAAGCGGCCATTGCGGACCCGTTCGATCCGGCCCTGCCGCAGCAGCGTGCCGAACGACCGCAAGCCATCCTCGCGGCTGAACTCGGTGTCCGAGGTTTCGCGCACCTTCTGCATGATGTGTGGCCGCGAGAAATCCTCCGACCGTTCGACGAAGGCGGTATAGGCGGCGGCCGCTTCCAGCAGATCGGGCAGGCCGGTGGCACCCATCGCCTTGGCATAGGCAGAGAAGGAGGTCGCGGTTTCGGCTGACGTCCCGGCTGCCGCAGGCTGGGCTGGCGTCCCCGGCCCGACCGACACCCGGCGCGGCTGCACCAGCGGTTGACGCGTGGCGGTCGCGTCCTGATCCAGGTCGATGCGCTGGCTGGCCACCAGTTTCAGGGGTGCGGGGCGGGGGCGGTCGGTCGCGGCGTCGGGGCGCGGTTCGGCCCGGCGCGGGCGCACCACTTGATCGAGGTCCTGACGGAACACGCCCTCGGTGCTGTCGCGGCCTGGGCCTGCCTCGCCCAGTTGGCGCGCCGCTTCGGTTGCGGCCACGGCGGCCTTGAGATGCGCGATGGCGTCCCGCCGGCGGCTGGCACCGGGATCGGCCAGTTGCGCATCGGCCTGCGTCATGATGCGCGACATCTCGGCCTCGGATGCGCCGTGCAGCGGCTCGCGCCGGTTGCGGCCCTCGGCGGCGATGTCGCGGGCGACGCGGGGGGTGGATGGCTGGCTCACGCTGATACCGCTGAGCGCAGCGAGGGTGCGCTGGAGGTCGGCCTCGTCGTGATCCGACAGGGTGCTGGGGGCTGCGGTGTCAAAGCCGGTCAGATCGTCGGCCCCGTCGAGGGTCGCGACCGAAACTGCGGCCGGTGCTGCCGGTACGACATACTCGGCCTGCCAATCCTCCTCCGGATCCGCGTCCAGATCGGCGTCGCGCGCGTCGTCCAGATCGTCGATCTGCGCGTCGTCCGTTTCGTCGGGCTGGTCGTCGGCGGACAGATCCACAGGCTGCGCGGCCTGCTCGTCTGCTACGGCGTCGGACGGGTCCGTGTCACGCTGCATCAGATCGGTCGTGGCATCCGCCGCTGCGGTCATCTGCGGCGTGGCGGGGCGTGCTGCTGCCGCGACCGCATCCAGAACCGCGTCGTGATCGGCGGCAACCGCGGCCGCCGCATCTGCCGGGGCCACCACACCGGGGGCCGCATCGTCCACGGGGCGCGGACGGCGGGTGACGCGCAGGATCCGGGCGCGCGGCGTGACGGGGTTCACTGACGCTTCCCGCGCCTGCGGCAGCGCAGGCATTTCCGCAGGCTCGGCGGTGACGGCTGGCGTGTCGTCGGATGTGCCGGTCCGCTCCGCGTCGTCCTGTGCCGCCCCAGTATGAGCTGCACCGTTCTGGTCCGCATCGTCGCGGCGCGTCTGCCGCAGCCCGGCCCGTTCGAGGTTGCGCAGCACCGCGTCGATCTGGTCGTCGGTGTCGTCTGCCGTCGTGCGGGGTGCCTCCGGCGCGGCGGGGGCAGACGGGTGCTGCGGCAGATGTGCGTCGCTCGACGGCGTTTCTCTTGCTGCTGTGTCCGTGCCATGCGGCGTTTGTGCGTCGTCGAACGTGGCGATAGCCCGCGCGATGGCAGCGTCCGTTTCAGCCTCTGACAAGGGCGAAGGTTGCGTGGCCGCATCGGGCACGGCGTCTTGGTCGGCCACCATCGGGATTGCCGCAGGTGCCGTCGCGGCGATGGTGGCGACGGGGTCGGACGGTGCGGCGGGGGTCGGGTCCGCCACCTGCGCAAACGCCGCGTCCAGGTCTGCCGCAACCGGGTCGGGCGTGGCAGCAAACGGTGCGGTCGGCGGCGCTGCGGCGTCGGGCACCTCCTGCGCGTCCTCGATATCCTCGGCATACACGTCCGCCTGCGATGCGGGTTGCGATGCCGTGTGGCCGACGGCGGCACGGATGCGCTGCAGTTTTGCTGCGACGCTTTCGGGGTCGGGATGGGCCGGAGCCTCTGTCCGCGTCTGGGTCTGCGTCTGCGCCGGCGCTGCGACCTGTGCCGCGACGCGGGGCAGCGGTGCCTGCGGCACCGGCGGCATCGCGGGCCGGGTCTGCGCTGCCGGCGCAGGCGTGCCGACATCAGCCTCGGCCTCCGGCGTCGCTGCTGCGGCGGCTGGCGCTGGGGTCGGCACCGCCATCTCGTCCGCCGCTGCCGTTGTTTCCGCGGGATGCCGGGTCTGGGGTGCTGCTGTCGCAGGCTTCGCATCCAGGGCGCGCAGCACGATTCCGTCGCCGCTGGTGCGCATTTCCACACGCCGCGCGATCTCGCGCTCGGCGATGCGGGTCAACATCTCGGCGTCCGGGGTCGGCGGTTCCGCCCCGAAGTAACGGTCGCCGGCGGCAAGATCGCGGAAATATTCCGCAATCGCCTTCATCGTCGAGAAGGAATCGTCGAATCCCTCCAGCGTGCACGAGAAGGTGCCATAGGAAACCGTAAGAATCTTGCTCGAGTCGACCATGATGTCGTTCGCTTTCTGCCAGTGCCGGTGATTGCGTGTTTACCACCAATTGGTTCGCAATGCGGCACCGGGTCGGGGTGGCGCGGGGTTGTTTTCGTGTCCCTTTCAAGGCAAGCCGCCAGCGGGGGGACAATACCGCCATGATCGATTGGATTGTGCACACAGCGTCACCAGTCACTGTGCTGGGTGGTGCCGATATAGACGACAATCAGCTTAGCATCTGCTTGGCCGCTGCGCCAATCGTCGTGGCGGCGGATGGCGGGGCCGACCATGCCCTGAAAGCCGGTCTGACACCGCTGGCGGTGATCGGCGACATGGATTCGGCCAGTCCCGCGGCGCGGGTGGCCTTTGCAAACGTCCTTCATCCCGTCGCCGAACAGGACAGTACCGATTTCGAAAAGGTCCTCTCAAGGGTGGACGCGCCACTGATCATGGCGGCGGGGTTCCTTGGCGGGCGGCTGGATCATACGCTGGCGGTGTTGGGCGTGCTGGCGCGGCGCGGGGCGGGTCATGTCGTGCTGATCTCTGACAGCGATGCCTGCGTTTTGTTGCCACAGGGCGAAAGCGCGTGGGACCTGCCGCGCGGTGCACGTGCGGCCCTGCTGCCGCTGGGACTGTCGCGGGTCACCAGTCGCGGCCTGCGCTGGGACCTGGACGATGCAGCCATGGCGCCTGACGGTCTGGTCAGCAGTTCCAATCAGGTGGGCCCCGGCCCGGTGCGATTTCACGTGACCGGGCCGGTCCTACTGACCGTGCCGCAGGCGGCATGGCCCGGCATCGTCGCAGGGGTCCCGCAGGGCCGCTGACGGGTGCGCCATCGCCCCGATCCGTCGTTTTTCACTGTCGCGGCGGCTGTGCCCTGCCTATAACCGCGCCATCGCATCGCAGGAGATCAGCCCCATGCCCGCCGACCTGTCCCCCATCGACAAGGCCAAGTTCGTCGCCGCCAAGCGGGCCTGCACCTATGTCGAGAGCGGCATGAAGCTCGGCCTCGGCACCGGGTCTACGGCGGCGTGGCTGGTGCGCTGCCTGGGCGAGATGGTGCGCGACGACGGGTTGCGCGTCACCGGTGTGCCCACGTCGCGGCGCACGGCGGATCTGGCGCAGGCGGCTGGCATTCCCGTCATCTCGCTGGACGAGGCGCGCTGGCTGGACCTGACGATCGACGGCGCGGACGAATACGACGGCGCGCTGAACCTGATCAAGGGCGGCGGCGGGGCGCTGTTGCAGGAAAAGATCGTGGCGACGGCCAGCGACCGCATGATCGTGATCGCCGACATCTCGAAAAAGGTCGAGACTCTGGGCGCCTTTCCCCTGCCGGTCGAGGTGATCCCCTTCGGCTGGCAAACGTCCAAGGCGCTGGTCGAGGAGGCGCTCGTCGGCCTTGACGTGATGGGCACCACCGCGTCGCTGCGGATGAACGGTCAGACGCCGTTCGTGACCGACGAAGGCAACCACATCCTCGACCTGCACCTGACGCGGATCGGCAACGCCCGGCAGCTGGCGCTGGTGCTGAACCAGATCCCCGGCGTGGTCGAGAACGGGCTGTTCATCGACATCTGCGACATCGTGATCACGGGGTATGGCGATGGCCGCGTGACGGTGCACGACATCAACGCGGGCACCCAGCAAGAGACGCGCTACGACGTGCAGGACAATGACAATCTGTTCGCCGATCTGGACGACTGATCCACCCCGTACGCGGTGCAACCCGCCGCTGCCCAGGGCGTTGGCCTTTCCCCCGGTTAGACGCTAGGCTGCCGGTCACATCCGAAAAAGGTGCCACATGTCATTCGATTACGACCTCTTTGTGATAGGCGGCGGGTCCGGCGGCGTCCGTGCGGCCCGCATGGCAGCTGAAACCGGCGCCCGCGTCGGTCTGGCCGAGGAAAGCCGCATGGGCGGCACCTGCGTCATCCGCGGCTGCGTGCCGAAAAAGCTGATGGTCTATGCGTCCGGCTATCCCGATCAGGTCGCGGCGGCGCAGGCCTACGGGTGGGACGCGACGTTGGGCGATTTCGACTGGACCCGGTTCCGGGGCAAGCTGCACGCCGAACTCGACCGCCTGGAGGCGGTGTATCGCAAGCTTCTGCACGGCTCCAAGGTCGAGATCCACGACGCCCGCGCGGTGTTGGAGGATCCGCATACCGTGCGGATCGGCGACGACAAAACTGTGACGGCCAAGCACATCCTGATCGCCACGGGCGGCCATCCGGTCCGTCCGGACGTGACCGGCGCGAAATGGGGTCTCGTCTCCAACGACATGTTCCTTTTGGACCGCCTGCCAGAGACCCTGCTGATCGTCGGCGGCGGCTATATCGCATGCGAATTCGCCTGCATCATGGCGGGTCTTGGGGTGAAGGTGACGATGTATGTGCGCGGCGCGCAGATCCTCAAGGGCTTCGACGACGAGGCGCGCGGGCTGCTGGCCGAGGCGATGCGCCACCGCGGCATCGACATCCACACCGGCACGTCGCTGACCGAGATGACCCGCGAAGGCGACAGGCCGGGCGGGCCCGTGCCGTCGGGGTCGGACGCGGCCAGCGGCGGCGTGGCGACGATGGGGCTGCCGGCGGGTGAACGCCCCGTGGCCGATGACGAACGTCCCGACGCGGCCGATGCGTCACGCAGGGCGGGGCCGATCTGGACCCGCGCCACCAACGGGACCTCAGCGGTCTTCGATCACGTGCTGTTCGCCACGGGCCGTGCGCCCAACACCGACAACCTCGGGCTGGACGATGCGGGCGTCACCCTCGGCCGGCACCACGAGATCGTGGTGGACGACTACAGCCAGACCAACGTGCCGTCCGTCTATGCGATCGGCGACGTGACCGACCGGGTGCAACTGACCCCCGTCGCGATCCGAGAGGGCATGGCCTTTGTCGAGACGGTGTTCAAGGGCAAGCCCACGGCGGTGGACCACGAACTGATCGCCAGCGCGGTGTTCACGCAGCCCGAACTGGGCAGCATCGGAGAGACGGAAGAACAGGTCGCCGCGCGCGGCGAGGCGGCGGAGATCTATGCCACCACGTTCCGCCCGATGCAGACCGCGTTCATCGACGGGCCGGGCCGCGTCATGATGAAGCTGGTCGTCAGCGCCGAGACGCGCAAGGTGCTGGGGTGTCACATCGTCGCGGACCACGCCGGCGAGATGATCCAGATGGCGGCCATCGCCATCAGGATGGGCGCCACGAAAGAGGATTTCGACCGCACCTGTGCCGTCCATCCGACCATGGCCGAGGAAATGGTCACCATGCGACATCCGGTGCGCAAGACTTGAAAACGCAGGGCTTTGGCCCGATGTGAACTAGGACGGTCCACGACGGATCACAACGATGGGAAGACTGACACACGATGGCAGGTAATGGCGGGGGCCCCTGGGGGGGCGGCGGCGGTGACAATCGCGGCGGCAACGGCGGCAATGGCGGCAGCAACGGCGGCGGCAACCCGCCGCCACGTCCGCCGCGCAGGCCGGGCGAAGGCCCGCAGATCCCTGAAATCGACGATCTGATGAACCGTGGCCGCGAACAGCTGCGGGTGCTGATGGGCGGTCGCGGCGGCGGCACCGGCAACGGCGGCCCGATGGGCGGCGGCGGGCCGAAGATGACCCGGGGCACCATCGGTCTGGGCGTGCTGGGTCTGGCCGTTCTGTGGGGCTTTGCGTCCTTCTACACCGTGCGCCCGGACGAGCAGTCGGTCGAGCTGATGTTCGGCCGCTACCAGTCCACCAACGGACCCGGTCTGAACTTTGCCCCCTGGCCCATCGTGACGCGCGAAGTGATCCCGGTCACGACCGAACGCTCCTTCGACGTGGGCGAAGGGCAGACCGGCATGGAAGCGGGCCTGATGCTGACCGGCGACGAGAACATCGTCGATATCGACTTTCAGGTGGTCTGGAACGTGAAGGACGCGGAAAACTTCGTGTTCACCCTCGCCGATCCGGCCGTGACGGTGCAAGCCGTTGCCGAATCCGCCATGCGCGAGATCATCGCGCAGACCGACCTTGCGCCGATCCTGAACCGCGACCGCGGCACGATCGAAAGCCGGTTGTGGAACGACATCCAGACGACGTTGGACACCTATAACTCCGGCATCAACATCGTGCGGGTGAACTTCGACCGCGCCGATCCGCCGGAGCCGGTGATCGCATCCTTCCGTCAGGTGCAGGACGCCGAGCAGGAGCGCGACCGCCTGCGCAACGTGGCCGACGCCTATGCAAACCGGGTCGAGGCCGAGGCCCGCGGTCAGGCCGACCAGATCGTGCAGGAGGCCGAAGGTTACCGTGCGCGCGTCGTGAACGAAGCCGCCGGTGAAGCGTCGCGCTTCACCTCGGTTCTGACCGAATACGCGCTGGCGCCCGAAGTGACGCGCAAGCGCATCTATCTGGAAACGATGGAAGGTGTCCTTGGCGGCGTCGATACCATCATCCTCGACGATGCGGGCGGACAAGGTGTCGTGCCCTATCTGCCGCTGAACGAGTTGGGGTCCGGCAACCGGGCCGCCAATCCGGCTGCGGCCCCCGCAGCCGTGAACAACACGGGCATCGCCACGCCCACCGCGACGACCCCCGCCACCGGAGGAACCAACTGATGCGCAAGTCCATCGTCCTGCTGCCGGTTCTGCTGGTATTGCTCGTGACCGGCATTTCGTCGGTCTATATCGTGGACGAGCGCCAGAAGGCGCTGGTCCTGCAATTCGGCCAGATCGTGAAAGTTCAGGAAAGCCCCGGTCTGGGCTTCAAGATCCCGTTCATCCAGAACGTCGTGCGCTATGACGACCGGATTCTGTCGCGCGATCTGGAACCGCTGGAGGTGACGCCGTCCGACGACCGGCGTCTGATTGTCGATGCCTTTGCGCGGTACCGCATCGCGGACGTGGAACAGTTCCGTCAGGCCGTCGGTGCCGGTGGCGAAGAAATCGCCGCACAGCGTCTGGATGGCATCCTGCGCACCGTGACCCGGAACGTGCTGGGTACCGTGGCCAGCAACGACATCCTGTCGGTGGACCGGGCAGCACTGATGCTGCGCATCCGCAACGGCGCGATCACGCAGGCCGAAGCGCTGGGGATCGAAGTCATCGACGTTCGGCTCAAGCGCACGGACCTGCCGGCCGAGAACCTGAACGCCACTTACGAGCGGATGATGGCGGAGCGTCAGCGCGAGGCTGCAGACGAGATCGCCCGTGGTAACGAGGCAGCACAGCAGACCCGCTCTGCCGCCGACCGGACCGTGGTGGAACTGGTGTCGGACGCCCAGCGTCAGGCCGAAATCACCCGAGGCGAGGCCGACGCCGAGCGCAACGCGATCTTCGCCGGTGCCTTCGGTGCGGACCCCGAGTTCTTCGAGTTCTACCGCTCGATGACCGCCTATCAGCGGTTCGCCGCACAGGGCCGGTCGTCGATGGTGCTGTCGCCGGATTCTGAGTTCTTCGACTATCTCGGTTCCGATGTGGGACGTGACGGCGGAGCGGCCACGGCGGCAGCCGATCCGGCCCCTGCGGGTGCCGATGCCGCCCCTGCGGCAGAACCGGAAGCGCAGCTTGCACCGGACCTGGCCCCGGCCCCGGGTGGCGCGCAACCCGATACGGCGACCGCATCGAACTGATGCAGGCGTGACAAGGCCGCCGACCTTTCGGGGGCGGCGGCACGGAAGACGGGGTCGGTGCATGCACCGGCCCCGTTGCGTTTTTACGGCTCCGTTGGGTTTTTCACGGCGCCGTGCGTGCCTGCGGCCCGCCCGCGTCGTGCATCAGGCCACCCTTGGCCGGACAAAGGGTCACGTTCCGGTCACAAACCGCAATGACACTTTGCGTCCGCCCGTTTGCGGCCTAGCTTATGCCGCAACACAACATCTGCGCCCCTGCGACACCCGTCGCATCCCGCATCCCCATCAAGGAGTCCGCCCGTGAGGATCACCGCCATCGCCCGTTCCACCACCGATCCCCGCAGCCTTCTGGCGGGTCTGGCGCTGTCCACGGCGCTGGTGCTGTCGCAGACCCTGCCCGCTGCCGCACAGGTCGATCCCGCGACCACCCCGGCCGAGACGACCGAGGCGCTGCCCGGCTCCGTCGCAGACCGTCCGCTGACCTTTGCCGATCTTGCCGCACAGGTCAGCCCGTCCGTGGTGAACATCACCACCTCCACGACGGTCGCGGGCAACGACGGCCTTCAGGGCATCGTGCCCGAAGGGTCGCCGTTCGAGGATTTCTTCAACGACCTCGAAAACGGCCCCGGCGGCGGCGGACCGCAGCGGTCCAGCGCGCTGGGCTCCGGCTTCGTCATTTCCGAGGACGGGTTCATCGTGACCAACAACCACGTCATCGAGGGTGCCGACGAGATCGAGATCGAGTTCTTTCCCGGCTCTGGTCAGCCGTCGGAGCTGCTGCCTGCCACGCTGGTCGGCACGGACCCCAACACCGACATCGCCCTGCTGAAGGTCGAGTATCCCGATCCGCTGAAGTTCGTCGAATTCGGTGACAGCAACGGTATCGGCGCGCAGGTCGGCGACTGGGTCATGGCGATGGGCAACCCGCTGGGGCAGGGCTTCTCGGTCAGCGCGGGCATCGTCTCGGCGCGCAACCGGGCACTGTCGGGCACCTACGACGACTACATCCAGACCGACGCCGCGATCAACCGCGGCAACTCCGGCGGACCGCTGTTCAACATGGAAGGGCAGGTGATCGGCGTGAACACAGCGATCCTGTCGCCCAACGGCGGGTCCATCGGCATCGGTTTCGCGATGTCGGCCGAGGTCGTGGGCACCGTGATCGACCAGTTGCAGGAATTCGGCGAAACCCGCCGGGGCTGGCTGGGCGTGCGGATTCAGGACCTGACGCCGGACATGGTCAGCGCCATCGACGGGCTGGACACCGCGCGCGGCGCGATGGTCACCGACGTGCCGCCGGGCCCTGCGGAAGAGGCGGGTCTGGAATCCGGCGACGTGATCCTGACCTATGAGGGCACCGAAATCGCCGATACCCGCGAGTTGGTACGGATGGTCGGCAATTCCGCAGTCGGTGCCGTCGTGCCGATGCAGGTGCTGCGCGCTGGCGAGGAGATCACGATCGACGTGACGTTGGGCCGCCGCGAGACGGACGAGGCGACCGCCTTCCCGGGCTCCGACACCGAGGAGGAGGCCCCCGCAGAAAGTGGCGGCGAAATCCTGGGTCTGACCCTGTCGCCGGTCACGCCGGAACTGACCGAAGAATACAGTCTCGACGACCGCGCAGGTCTGGTCATCACCGCCGTCGATCCCGCATCGGATGCGGCATCCAAGGGGTTGGTCGCAGGTGATCTGCTGACCGATGCGGGCCAGCAGCCTGTCACCACCATCGAGGAGTTGCAGGCCCGGATCGACGATGCGGTCGATGCGGGGCAGACCTCCGTGCTGCTGCTGGTCCGCCGTGGCGGCGACCCGCGGTTTTTGGCGCTGTCGCTGGATGATGGTTCCACCGACAGCGAGTGATCGCGGCGGCGCGCCGCCGTTCTGCGCCCTCAGGTGCGCGGGACGGCGGTGATGCCCAGATCGCGGGCGACATCGACGGACAGCAACGAACTGTCGATATCGCGGTTGCGTTGGAACGCCGCGACAGCCTCGCGTGTCGCGGTATCGTACTGCCCTGTGATCGGACCCGCATAGGAGCGACGGATCAGCAGGGCGCGCTGCAGGGTCTGTACGAAGGCGACCGTGTAGGCGGGCGGGCAAAGCGTTTCGAACCGCGCGCCGGGACCAACCGCCACCGTCTGCGGTCGCGACACACGGCGCAACACAGCGGCCTGCGTAACGGTACCATCAGCCGCGCGCTGGGCAGGCACGACTTCGACCGTGTCCTCTACGATGTTGGTCTGCGTCTGCGGGGCGGTCATGGCAAAGCAGCGGCCAGCCGCATCCGTCTCGATCTCTCCCATCGCGATGACGATGGGGGCGGATTGTGCATCGGGGCCTTGTGCCGCACCGCAGGCGGTCAGCAGGACCATGGCAGCGGTCTGGCCCAGTCGGCAAAGCTGTGACGGTGCATGCATCTGAAATCCCTCGCGCCTTACATAATCGGGCCGCCCTGCGGACGATAGGGGGTGGCGTGGGTCGCCCGCGCGCTGCGGCGGATTTGTGACGGCTGAAATGTGACTGGCAGGGGGCGGGGCCATCCCCTAGAACGGGACCGTTACAGTCGCAGAAGGAACAGCGCATGGCCCGGATCACCTATGTCGAACACGGCGGCAAGGAACACGTCGTCGAAGTCAGGTCCGGCCTGACCGTGATGGAAGGGGCGCGCGACAATGGCATCCCCGGAATCGAGGCCGACTGCGGCGGTGCCTGCGCCTGTTCCACCTGCCACGTCTATGTCGATCCGGCCTGGGTCGACAGGTTGCCCGCCAAGGACGCGATGGAAGAGGACATGCTGGATTTCGCCTATCAGCCCGATCCCAGCCGGTCGCGCCTGACCTGTCAGCTGAAGGTCAGCGATGCGCTGGACGGCCTGCGGGTGCAGATGCCCGAACGGCAGATCTGACGCTGCCTGCACCAGACGAAAACTGCGGCACCGGTCCGTGGTTCTTCGCGGGTGCTCACGGTGTTTGCGAACGCAAAGGCGCAGCACTGACGCAACGGTCGGTGCTGCGTGCGGTCTGCACCGCACACGTGGCGTGTCGGTGCGTCAGTCGGCGCGACGGTTCTGGTCCGCAGCGGTCCCGTCACCGGGGATGACGGTCCCGCCATCCTCGCCGCTTTGCGCACGGGCGGCGAGGGCGGTTTCCAGATCCGCATTCAGCTGCCGTGCCCGGGCGACGTAGGCGGCATTCTGCGCGACCGGGACCCCGGGTTTCCACAGTGTCGCCAGTTCCCGCACCATGGCCCGGTCGGATTGATAGAAGATCGCCTGCACCTCTGCCGCCTCGAAGGCGCTCAGACCCAGCGTCTCCAGCGCATAGCGACCAGCGCGGAGCGAGCTGTCGAACATCTCGCGCACGATGTCGTCGGCACCCGCCGCATAGAGTTCATAGACATGCACCCGGTCGCGGGCCCGGGCGATGATGCGGATGTCGGGTCTGATCCGCCGCACATAGGCCACGAGGCGCGTCGCCGCATCCTTGTCGTCCACTGCGACCATCATCACGCGGGCTGTCCCGATCCCTGCGGCGGCCAGCAGGTCGGGACGCGTCGGATCGCCGAAATACCCGTGGATGCCAAAGGTGCGCAGCGTTTCGATCGTCGCCGGATCGTTGTCGATGACGACGGTGGTGAACCCGGCGGACCGGATCAGCCGGTTCGCCATCTGCCCAAAGCGCCCGGTGCCCGCGATGATGACCGTGCCGTGTTCCGCGATCTCGTCCGCGTCGGGCTTGGGGTCGTCGTCGTCCATCCGCGCGCTGAGCCAGCCGTAACCGAGGAACAGCAGCGGCGTGGCCAGCATGCTGAGTGCTATGACCAGAAGCAGCATCTGTCCCATGCCCGGGTCCAGAACGGCCCGCTGGGTGGCGAAGGACACCAGCACGAAACCGAACTCGCCCGCCTGCGCCAGCCCCAGCGTGAACAGCCAGCGGTCCTTGCCGCCCATGCGGAACAGCCGCGACAGCGCATAAAGGATGCCGCCCTTGATCGCGATCAGGCCGGCCACGGCCGCCGCGATAGCCAGCGGTTGCGCCGCCAGCAGCGCAAAGTCGATTCCGGCCCCCACGGTGATGAAGAAAAGCCCCAGCAGCAGCCCCTTGAACGGCTGCAGATCGCTTTCCAGCTCGTGCCGGAACTCCGAGTTGGCCAGCACGACACCGGCCAGGAACGCGCCGAGGGCGGGCGACAGGCCGACGGTGCCCATCAGCACGGCGATGCCCACGACGATCAGCAGCGCGAGTGCGGTGTACATCTCTCTCAGATGGGCGTGATGGATATAGCGAAATACGGGCCGGGTCAGATAGATGCCCGTCAGCACCACCGCCGCGACGGCGGCCACGGTGACGAGCGTGACGCCCCAACCGGGCAGCCCGTCGACCAATGACAGGGCGGCGTGCGCCTCTGCATCCGCGACGGGTGTGCCGTCGGCAATCGCCAGCAGCGGCAACAGCGCCAGCATCGGGATCACGGCGATGTCCTGCGTCAACAGCACCGAGAAGGTGGAGCGTCCGCCCTGCGTGCGCATCAGGTTCTTTTCGGTCAGGGTTTGCAGGACGATGGCGGTCGACGACAGCGCCAGGATCAGCCCGATCGCCAGCCCGGTCTGCGGCGCATACCCAAGCCATGTGCAGACGCCCGCGATCACGGCCGTCGTCAGCAGGACCTGCAACCCGCCAAGCCCGATCAGACGGTCGCGCATGCCCCACAGGGTGCGCGGCTCCAGCTCCAGCCCGATGAGGAACAGCATCATCACGACGCCGAACTCCGCGAAATGCTGGATGTCCTGCGCCTCCGATCCCACGAGGCCGGTCAGCGGGCCGATGACGATCCCGGCCGCGAGGTAGCCCAGCACCGATCCCAGTCCCAGACGCGCCGCCAGCGGCACCGCGATGACCGCCGCACCGAGGTAGATCGTCGCCTGCAACAGAAAGGTTTCCATAGCCCAGCTATCGCAAGCGGTCGCAGCCGGTGCAATGGCTGTCGCGCGGCTGCCGTTTCAGGATGCGGCGCGTACGGATGTGCTGGGGCAGGCGTGTCGCCCGTCAGCCCGGCAGGACCAGCGCATAGGTGCGGCCGCGCTTGACGAAGTTCAGGGCGTTGTCGCCGATCGCCGTGACCTGACCGCCATCCAGCGCGCTGCCGATCTCGACCTTTACATAACGCCCATTGCCCAAGCGGATCAGTGCGCGGCGCTGGTTCGGTTTGCCGTAGACCCCGACGAGGTTCATCTGCCGCAGGTTCATCGCATCGTTGCGCGTCGCAGCCTGCGCCACGCCGCCGGGCACGGGTCCGCTGGGGGCCACCGTGGTGGCAGCGACCGGTGTGGCGGCGGGGGCAGAGGCTGGCGCTGCGGCGGCGGCGGCAGGCGGCGGTGCAGCCGCTTCTTGCGCGCGGGCCACGACCTGCGCAAAGTTGCGCGGGCGCGTGTCCGGCCTGCGCGCCACGCTGACGGCCAGCGCCGTGCGGTTCACGAAACTGCTGCGCTCCGGGGCTGCGGCGGCAATGGCTGCGGCGACCGCGTTGATGTCGGCGGCCGGGGCCTCTGCCTCTGCTGCCGCGGCGGCCACGGCGTCCTCGATGGCGGGGTCCGCAGGGACTGCGTCGGGGGCAAGGCCAGCCGGGCGCAGCACGGGCCGCGATCCGGTATAGGCGGCAATCGCCACCGCAGCCGCCGGTGGCGCCAGCCCGGCGGGCCGGAGCACCGGACGGACATCGGCGAAGGCTGCGGGCGGCGGGGCGGGTGGCAATGCCGCCTCCTCTGCCGCAGCGGGGCGCAGGACAGGCCGCAGCGGCGGTGGCCCGGCGATGACGGTCACGTCCCCCGGCGCCGTCGTGTCGGTGGCGGCGGGCGGCGTGGTCACCGTCACGCCACCGGCTGCCAGCGCTGCGGGCCGTGCGACGGGCGCGATCGGCGGTGCGGCGGATGTGCTGTCTGCGACGGTAGCGCCCTGCGGGCGGGCGACGGGGCGCAGATCGGGGCTGCCTGCGATCACCACCACACCCTGCGGCGTCACCGTGCCCTCTGGCGTCGCGGCGATGTTGCCACGCGCGTCGCGGACAAAGGTGTCCGTGGGGGCCGGTGGTACCGCCTGCGGGGGGATGACCGCGTCCGGCGTGGCCAGCGCCATAGCCAGCGGTGCGGGCTGTTCTGCGGTGGCGGGCGGTGGCACGGAGGCCACCGGCGCCACATCGCCAAGGGCGGCGCTGCGCGGCATGACCGCGATCCGGGGCGCCCGCTGATAGACGCCGGTCGCCGCATAGATCCGGTCGGCCTCGTCCGGGGTCAGCACCTGACCCGTCGTGGTGGGGATGGCCGTGGTGGTGGCGGTGTCGTCGGCCACGGCAACGGGCATGTCTGTGTCCACTGCGGTCACGGGTTCCGCCGCAGCCGCCGCGCCCGGTGGCGGGGTGGTCACGGCGACACTGACGGGGTCCGGTTGCGTGGTTTCGCTGGCCGTGGCGACGGCGGGATCATCCCCGCGCCACCAGGCGGCGACGCCACCTGCCGGCAGGGTCGAGGCCCAGAGGCCGACGAGCAGCAGCACCAGCAACAGGATGCCGGTCATGATCAACCCGAGGAACCGGGGCTTGCCGCGCGCACCGGCGGTGGTCGCCGTCGCCGCAGCAGCGTCGTCCCGCTGATCTGGCGTGGTGGCGGTCCGCGGTTTGGCGGCCCGGTCCTGGATGGCGCGCGTCGTCGCGGCGCGTGCGGCCTGTGCGAATTGCGCGATGCGCGGCAAGGCGCCCGCCGCTGCGGCCACCGCCGACACCGGCGCGGAGACGGGTGCCCCCGGGGATCCTGTCGCGCGGGCGGCGCCGCGGCGTGGCGACGGTCCCGTCGCAGGCGCGGCACGGGGCGGGGTCGGCATCCGTTCGGCTGTGCCCGCCTTGGCGGTCGCGGCCCCGGCGGTAAAAGTGGATGGCGCACGCACGACGGGTCCGTTCGACGCCGCATGCGGGGCGGCGGGTGTCGGCGGGATATCGCCGGGCGACATGCCCGCACGCGCCGGACCGCCGGTGGCCGCCACCGGGGGCTGCGTCTTGCGATGGCTGAACAGCGGCTCCGGTGCGGGCGGTGGCACGGGCGTTCCACGCGGTGCGGCCTTGGACGCGACGGGGCCGCGGGTGGCGGACGGCCCTGACGGCGCGTCGTTCGGCGTCGTGCTGGCAGGCGGTGCCGCATGCGGGACGGCGGTCTCGGCTATGACACCGTCCCGTGGTGCGGCCGCGCCGATGCTGGCGGCCCAGACACCGGCCGTTCCAGCTACTGCGGGGGCGGTCACGGTTGCGCCGTCCGGTGCCGACCCGGCCGTGGCGGCACCCGCGCCGGTCCGGTTGCGCGAGGCGAAGGTGACGCCATTCTGCACCGCATCCGGTCCCTCCGGTGCGGCGACCGGCTGATCGACGACCGGTGCACTGACTGCCGCCGCCTGCACGGGTGCATCGGACGGCACATCGGCGGCAGCCTT
The DNA here is from genome assembly GCF_900110065.1 of Loktanella fryxellensis. Lineage (GTDB taxonomy): Bacteria > Pseudomonadota > Alphaproteobacteria > Rhodobacterales > Rhodobacteraceae > Loktanella > Loktanella fryxellensis. The sequence goes on from NZ_FOCI01000011.1 coordinate 38,937, forward strand.
GCCGCTGGCGCCGCCGAAAGTCACGGGGCGGTCGTCGCGGTCGACCTGCGTCACGCCGGCGGCGCGGGTCGTCCCGAAAAAGACTTCGCCCGCGAAGGTGCCGGGTTCCGGCACGGCCACGAAGGCCACCGGATTGAACGCATGTTCGACGGCAAAGGCTTCCGCCTCGTCCAGCGTTTCCTGTGCGACGGCGGCGACATGGGTGCGCCCGCCGGTCACCTCGAAATCCACCGCCAGCTCGTCCAGCGTGTAGGGTGTCTTGCCCTCCAGCGCCGCCTCGACATCGGCGAGGGTCGCGGTGTCGTCCGCCAGCGACATGAACCTGATCTGATCGGCGGGAATCACCAGTTTCGTCCGCAGGCCGCCGGGCGCGCGGGCCAGCGCCGCTTCGCGCAGCCGTCCCAGTGCGGCGCCCAGATCGGGCGCGTCCAGCGGCACCTCGCCCACGGGATACCAGCCGTCTGGCACCCGTTGCAGCAGTGCGATACCGTCGAAGGACAGCGAGAGTGCGAAATTGGGTGTCATCGGCTGGCTATCGGTCCCTGTACGGATCTGGAAAGCGGATGTTTTCCGTGACAACAGGCTAACGCAGAACCCGACAAAGGCCAAGCCGTTCACACACCCGGCGGCGCACCCCCGCCTGTTCAACACCCAATGGAAAGATCACGTTCATGAGATTCCGTCCCATCGCCGCCGCCGTGATGCTGTCCGCCACGGCGCTGCCCGCACTGGCACAGACACCGCCCCCTCCACCCGCACCGACACCGGTCCCGGCGTCCGCGCCGGTCCGTGACGCGACCCTGACGGTCGTCGGCACCGGCGAGGTCCGCGTGGCCCCCGACATGGCGACCATCGCCATCGGCGTCGCCCGTCAGGCCGACACGGCCGCCGACGCGGTGCGCAGCATGAGCGCCGACATGGACGCCGTGCTGACAGCCCTCGCCACCGCCGGCATCGCGACGGACGACATCCAGACCAGCAGCCTGCGGGTCGAGCCGCAGATGCGCTACAACGAGCCCACGCAAAGCTCCAACGTCACCGGCTACCTCGCCGTCACCGACGTCATGGTGCGGGTCATGGACCTGACCGCGCTGGGCCAGTCGCTGGATGCGGTGGTGCAGGACGGGGCGAACCAGATGAACGGCATCACCTTCGATCTGGCCGACCGCAAGCCCGCGCTGGACGAGGCCCGCCGCGCCGCCGTCGCGGACGCGGCGGGCAAGGCCACGCTGTTCGCCGAGGCGGCCGGCCTAAGCCTGGGTCCGGTGCAGAGCCTGACCGAGGGTGCAGCATCCGGCGGGATGCCGCAGCCGATGATGCGCATGGCGATGGACAGCGCCGAGGCGGTGCCCGTCGCCGCAGGCCAGATCACGATCGCAGCCGACGTGACCATGATCTACGGCACCAGCGCCGACTGACCCTGTGGGCGGGGCAGGCGGCGACGCCTGCCCCGCATGCACCTGTTCCTCCGGCGACGGCCGCAGTCCGCGATCATCGCACGGCACTGGGCAACCGCCCGCACAGCCGCTAGGGAAAGCCGACATCATCCTGTCGCAAAGGACCGCCACCATGCCGCACCCGTTCCACCTTGCCTTCCACGTTACCGATCTGGATCAGGCGCGCGAATTCTATACCGGTGCGCTTGGCGCTACAGAGGGCCGGTCCACCGACACCTGGGTCGATTTCGACTTCTTCGGCCACCAGCTGTCGTGCCACCTCGGCACACCCTTCGCCAGTGCCGACACGGGCCGCGTCGGCGATCACATGGTGCCGATGCCGCATTTCGGCGTGGTCCTGCCGCTGACCGACTGGACCCTGCTGGCGGGCCGGCTGGAAGAGCGGCAGACCGATTTCATCCTCGCCCCTTCGGTCCGGTTCAAGGGCGAACCGGGCGAACAATGGACGATGTTCCTGCGCGATCCGTCCGGAAATCCCATCGAGATCAAGGGCTTCGCCGACGACGACCAGCTGTTCGCCAGCTGACGCGCGCGCGCCAGCAGGCCATCGTCCTGTCATTCTTCTGGTCCCAAATATCCCGGGGTCCGGGGCTGGCCCCGGTCAACGCCGCTACTCGCCATCTGGCTGCGCCTTACCGGACCCAGTATCCCGCCGCCTTGATCTGGTTCCGGATCTGCGCCTCGCGGCGGGGCAGGGCGTCGCGGTCGAACATCGCCCGCACCTTCTGGCCGCGACCCTGATAGATCATCCGCTTGAAGGCCTCGTGACCCTTGAGGTGCTTCTTGATCCGGTTGGGGGCGGTCACCGCCTCCATCACCTGCACGGCGCGGTCGCTTTCGCGGGCATAGAACAGCGGCAGCACGCGGTAGTGGCAGGTCACGTCACCGTCCAGACCCGACAGGTCCGGCCCCGGTCGCCCGCCGCCGAAGCTGTGGATCACCAGCGGCAGCACCACCTGGTCCAGCCACGGGTCGAGCGGCTGGATCACCAGTTCCGGCGGGGCATCGTCGCGCACCGCGACCGCCCAGTCCAGAAAGCGGCGGTGGAACGCCACGGGATCCGCGCCAAAGAACCAGCCCGCATTGAAATAGAGATAGCGTTCCCAATGGTCCTCGGGCTGCGACAGATCGAGGCTCGACGCGAAATCCAGCCCGAACTTGTCATAAAGCGACTTCCACACCGCCGTGTGACCCGGCCAGTACAATTCTTCGACCGGCCATGTGCCCTCGCGCCGCATGGACGCGGCCGGGCGGTTGAAATCGAACGGCATCGCCGCCAGATCGCCGGTCACCAGCGTATCCGTGTCGAAGAACACGAAGGGCTCGTCCGCAGGCAGCGTCACCAGCCCCTCGATCTTGTTGCCATAGGGATAGCTGCTGCCAAAGGCGTGGCTCTCGAACCCCACGACTTCGGCGCCCAATTCGGTCAGGGCCGCGCGAAAGGTGTCGTCCATCCGTGGATCGTCGTCCCAGCGCGGGCCGGGTTGCGGTTCGGCGACGATGAGGCGCCCTGCGAAACCCGGAGACATCTCGCGCAGGGACGCCGCGAACAGCAGCGCCTCGTGCTGCAACCGCCCCCCCTGTCCCACGATCATGATGTTGAAGCGGTCTGCGGCCGTCGCTGTCATCGTCACTCTCTCGCCGCCTGCATGGCGCGCCATGTCCCAGCATAGGGTCGCCGCCGGACCCTGACCAGCCGTCGTGCTGCTCTCACGCTGCCGAAGGGCCCGTCCCCGTCACGCCTTTGCATCCGCCAGACGGGTCATGCGGCGCAGATAGCTGTCGGTCCAGTGCGCCACGTCCTCTTGCATCACACCCGACAGCAACTCTGCATGGCGCGCCTGCCGCTCGGGCCGGGGCATGACCAGCGCGTCCGCCAGTGCCGTGGCCATCTCCTCGATGTCATATGGATTGACGAGCAGCGCCTGCGACATCTGTTCGGCGGCCCCGGCAAAGCGCGACAGGATCAGCACGCCGGGATCGTCCGGGTCCTGAGCGGCCACGAACTCCTTGGCGACCAGGTTCATCCCGTCGCAGAACGGCGTCACGAATCCCACGTCCGCCGCGCGATAGAGCGCGGCCAGCGTGGCGCGCGGGATGCCGCGATGGATGTAGCGGATCGGAGTCCAGTCCAGATCCGAATGCAGCCCGTTCACCTGTCCCGTGATGCGTTCCAGATCGTCGCGAATCTGGGCATAGGCCGCGACCTCTTCGCGCGTGGGCGGTGCGATCTGCAGCATCGACGCGCGGACGCTGTCGTCCGCCCGCGCCTGCAGGAACGTGCCGAAGGCGCGCAGGCGGTTGTCCAGCCCCTTGGAATAATCCAGCCGGTCGACGCCGATCACGAGCCGCTCGGCAGGGGCGAGGTTCAGCAGCGCCCGGCCATCGCCGTGACCCGCGTCCGCCGCAAAGGACCGTGCGTCGATCCCGATGGGAAAGCTGCGCACCTCGAACCTGCGTCCGCCATAGTGCAGTGCGCCGTCGCGCAGGTGTTCAGCCCCGGCCAGATTGCGCACCATCTCGAGCGCTGCCGCCACATCGCGGCCGGTCTGCAGGCCCACCAGATCATAGGCCGCGATCCAGCCCGGAAAGGCGTCGTGTTCGGGCAGGGCCAACAGGTCGTGGACGGCGGGAAACGGGATGTGGTGGAAATAGCCGATCGTGGCCGTCACACCGGCCTCGCGAAGGCAGGCGGCCAGCGGCAGGAAATGGTAATCGTGGATCCAGACAAGGTCGTTGGGGCGCAGTTCCGCCGCCATCATCTGCGCCAGCCTGCGGTTGACCCCAAGATAGGCGTCGAAGTCACCGGCCTGCAACGCCATCAGGTCCGCCCGCCGGTGGCACAGCGGCCACAGGACCGAATTGGCGTAGCCCAGATAATAGCGGTCGTATTCGTCCTGCGTCAGATCGAACGTGCGGATCGCATAGCCGTCGCCCGGCACGTCGTCGAAGGTGTCGCGCGGCGCATCTGCGATCTGGCCGGACGTACCATACCACACCCCGCCGCGTGCCCGCAGGCAGTCGTGCAGGGCCACGACCAGCCCGCCCGACGGCGGACCATCCGACGGCACCCGGTTCGACACGATGACGGTGCGCCCGGTCACGTCCTGTCCGCCCACAACGTCAGCAGGTCCAGAACCGCGCCGGGGTCGTCCAGCCGCCACCGGGCGACACTTTCGCCCGGACCGACGCGCACGCCGGCCCCGCCCAGTGCCATGGCGCGGACCATCGCCGCCTCGTCGGTCAGGTCGTCGCCGATCATCAGCGGGACCAGACCGGGGGACTGCCCGGCCATCGCCCGCGCCACGGCGTCCGCCTTGCCCACGTCGTCGGGCCGGATCTCGTACGCCAGCTTGGACGGATGCAGTTCCATCCCCGGCGCATCGGCCACAATCATCTGTGCGATGGCACGCGCATGGGGTTCTGCTGCGGGCACCGCGCGGTAGTGGATCACGACGCCGGTGCGCTTCGTCTCGATGGTCAGGCCGGGCAGGGAACCGGCGGCGGCCTGCGCCTGCGCCTGTGCGGCACGCACCACGCTGCCCTCCGCCATCGGGTGCGCGGTGTAGGTGCCGCCCATCCGCCATTCCGCACCATGCGCCCCGTGGATGTCACCGGGATAGCCCGGGATGAACCCGTCCAGCACCGCAACCTCGCGCCCCGATATCAGGGCCAGTCGGCCGTCCAGCCGCGCATGCAGGCGGGTCAGTAGCGACGGCAGTCCGGCAGGGACGGCGATGCCGTCCGGCGTGGGCGCAAGATCCACCAGCGTGCCGTCGAAGTCGAGGAACAGGCACAACGTGTCGAGGTCAATGTCGGTCAGTGTCCCGTCGGTCATGGGCGCCTGTCCGAGGGTTGGGCTTGATGTCTGCCGCAGGGCCGTTGCGGCATGGGGCACCTGTCGTCAGGTCTTGGCATGGGCCGTTCCTCCGGTCGTGTGTCCTGATCATGTCATGCGACCAACGTATCGGGACAGGCCGGTGTTCCCACGTTTTCGGATTGCTGGCCATGGCGCCGCCCTGCACCGCCGGGTCAGCCGCGGAACGACCGCAGCACCAGCAGCAGGGCGTCCCACAGGTCGAACACCCGCACCGCGAGGTGCTCATGGGTTGCGAAGGGGCGGTCGGTGGCGCCTTCGGTCGCGGCGTCGCAGGTGGCGAGCAGACGCAGCAGACGGCGGCGATGCAGGCCCGTCCACACCTGCACCGGGTCCGCCAGCACCCCGGCAAAGGCCGCGACCAGCGAAGCGGCGGCGATCAGCGCCACCAGCAACGCCAGCGTCAGCCACAGCGGCGTGCCCACCGGAAACGCCCCATACCAGACGCCGCCCAGCGTATCGCCCAAGGGAAAGGCCGCGATGGCCGCGACCTTGCTCATCGCGCCTGCCAGCCGTGGCGCGATCGAGATGGCACCCGGCGTCACCGCATGAAACGCGATGGCACCCAGGATCAGCGTCAGAAGGGCGGTCGTTATTTCCGACAAGGCGGCGCGCGTGCCGGAATAGTCGGCGACGGCTGTCACGATGCGGTCGGCCATGCCCCGCGCGCCCGCCACGTCGCCGCACCTGCGCACCGCGTCCCGCAACGCGGGTGCCGCCAGCACCGCCTGCGCCAGAGCCGCCCGGTCGGATGCGGCTGTGCGGGCGTCGAGCGGCACGTCCAGCAGATCGGCCAGCACCAGCGCCTCGACCCGGGCGGCGACGGCGGTGCGCAGCAGCAGGCGGGGACGGCGCAGCATCGCCGCCGCGCGTGGCAGACGCAGGCGGGTCAGCACCCAAGCCAGGGCCCGCAGCACCAGCGCAACGGGCGCCAGCAGCACGTTGACGGGCGCGCGCAGGATGTCCCAGCCCAGCGCCTGCCGGTGCAGGCGCAGGGTGCCGGGCCACAGGAAATGGCGCCGGGCAAAGGCATCGACGCGGGCCGTGCGGGAGGCCGGGTGCGTCACAGCACGCTCAACACGGCCATCAGCGCGATGACGGTGCCCCGCGCCAGATCCGCGTGCAGGGGCAACCCGTCGTGGCGCGCGGCGGACCGCCAGACGCCGATGACGGCCACGATGTTGTAAGGGACCGAACAGCCATACCCCAGCGCCAGCGCCAGCCACGGCTGGTCGCGGCTGACCAGCCACAGAAAGAGCAGTGTGGTGGTGACGTTGACGGTCAGTCCGCCGCGCACCGCCCAGCCCCAGAAGGCGTCGCGCAGGGGCAGATCGCCCAGCCAGAGGGATCGCAGCTTGTCCATGTCGACGGGTCTAGAACCTTGGCCGGGTCCGCACCAGTGGCTGCCTGCGGCCGCTGGTGCAAGGGACTTGCCAGATCCGTCACCGCTCTGGCATCACCGGGTCATGCCCGATGACGCCGCGCCCGACGACACCCGCCAGCCCCGCCTGCGCATCCGCATCGCCCTGGGGGCGGCGGGGGCGATGGGGCCGGGCAAGGCGGAATTGCTGGACCGCATCGCCGCGACAGGGTCCATCGCGGCGGCGGGGCGCGGGATGGGCATGAGCTACAAGCGCGCGTGGGAACTGATCGGCACGCTGAACGCGATGTTCAGCGCCCCCGTCGTCACCAGCACGCGCGGCGGGCCGGGCGGTGGTGGCGCGGTGCTGACCGACACAGGGCGTGCGGTGCTGGATCACTACCGCGCGGTCGAAGCGGCTGCGGCGCAGGCCGGTGCGGCGGAACTGGCGGCCTTCTCCGCGCTGCTGGCGGATATTCCCGATGGGAAATAACGCTTGCGCGACGCCCTGTGGCCGGTCGATATGTTTCGTGAAACATATCAACGGAGGCCGCCGATGAACCGCACCGCACCGCTGATCTCCGCCTGGGTGGTCGGGCTGGCGCTGACCCCCACGCCCAGTCGCGCCGAAGAGGTGGTGGTGTTCGCCGCGGCCTCGCTCAAGACCGCGCTGGATGCGGTCGCTGCGGAGTTCGAGGCGACGACGGGTCACACCGTGACCGTCAGCTATGCCGGATCGAACCAGCTTGCCATGCAGATCATCGCCGGTGCGCCTGCCGACATCTTTCTGTCGGCGGCGGTCAACTGGATGGACGAGGTCGAGGGCGCGGGCCTGACAGCACCCGGCACGCGGGCCGACCTCTTCGGCAACACGCTGGTGCTGGTGGGCGGGCCCGATGCCGGCCCCGTCGATCTTGTGCCCGGCGTCGATCTGGCGGGGCTCTTGGGCGACGGCAAGCTGGCGATGGCGTTGGTGGACAGCGTGCCCGCCGGGCAATACGGCAAGGCGGCGCTGGACACCCTCGGCGCGTGGGAGGCGGTCGCGCCGGAGGTGGCACAAGCCGACAACGTGCGCGCGGCCCTCGCCTTTGTCGCGTTGGGCGAGGCACCTTACGGCATCGTCTATGGCAGCGACGCGGTGGCCGAACCCGGCGTGCAAGTCGTCGGCACGTTTCCCGCAGACAACCATCCGCCCATCGTCTACCCCGGCGCACTGCTGACCGGCGCCGCCGACGCTGCCGACAGCGCCTTTCTTGCTGCCCTGACCGAAAATGCGGCCGACGCGGTGTTCGCGGCGCAGGGATTCGTGGTCCTGCCATGACGGCCAGCTTTCCATGACGGACCGCTTTCCATGACGGCCCGCTTTCCATGATTGACTGGCTGCCCCCCGACGCGTGGCAGGCCGTCGCCCTGTCGGTGCAGGTGTCGGTCTGGGCCGTACTGTGCAGCCTGCCGCTGGGCATCCTTGTGGCCTATGCGCTGGCCCGGTGGGAGTTTCCGGGCAAGCAGGTGCTGAACGGCCTCGTCCTTTTGCCGCTGATCCTGCCGCCGGTCGTCACCGGCTATCTGCTGCTGACGACCTTCGGCCGTCAGGGGGCCGTGGGCCGCATGCTGGAGGAGTGGTTCGGCATCGTCGTGGCCTTTCGCTGGACGGGCGCCGCACTGGCCGCCGCCGTGATGGCGTTCCCGCTGATGGTGCGCGCCATCCGGCTGGCGATCGAGGCGGTGGACCCCCGGATCGAGCAGGCGGCGGCGACGCTGGGGGCATCACCCGCATGGGTCTTTGCCACCGTCACGCTGCCGCTGATCCTGCCGGGCGTGATCGCCGGCTTGATCCTCGCCTTTGCCAAGGCGATGGGCGAATTCGGCGCGACGATCACCTTCGTGTCGAACATCCCCGGCCAGACGCAGACCCTGCCGTCGGCGATCTACAGCGTCCTTCAGGTGCCCGGCGGCGATGCGCAGGCGGCACGGCTGGTCGTCGTCGCCATCGTGATCGCGATGGCGGCGCTGCTGCTGTCCGAATGGGTCAGCCGCGCCGTCGCCCGCCGGATCGCGGGGGCCTGATGCTGCGGGTGGCGCTGACCCACCGCCAGGGGGATTTCGAACTGGACGTGTCCTTCGACGCAGCCCCCGGCGTCACCGTCCTGTTCGGGCGGTCGGGGTCCGGCAAGACGACCATCGTCAACGCCGTGGCAGGCCTTTTGCGCCCCGACCGGGGCAGGATCACCGTCGGCGACACCGTGCTGCTGGATACCGACCGGGGCCTGCGCGTGCCGCCGCATCGCCGACGGCTGGGCTACATCTTTCAGGACGGGCGGCTGTTTGCGCATCTTACCGTGCGCCAGAACCTGATCTATGGCGCATGGTTCGCCGGGCTGGGCCGCAGTCCCCGCGCCTTGCCCCACGTGCTCGAGATGCTGGGGATCGGTCCGCTGCTGGCCCGCCGTCCGGCGGGTCTGTCGGGCGGCGAACGCCAGCGCGTGGCCATCGGGCGCGCGCTTCTGGCGCAACCGCGCCTGATCCTTGCGGACGAGCCGTTGTCCGCCCTCGACGACGCGCGCAAGGCCGAGGTCCTGCCCTATCTGGAGCGGTTGCGCGACGAGGTGCAGGTCCCGATCCTGTATGTCAGCCACGCACCCGCCGAGGTGGCGCGGATCGCCACCACCGTCGTGGCGCTGGAAGGGGGCCGGGTGACGGGCATCGGGACGGCAGCGCAGGTGCTGGGCGATCCGGACGTGGCCCCGCTGGGCATCCGCAGCGCCGGTGCGGTGATCGCCGCCACCTTGCGGCGCCATCATGCGGATGGGCTGAGCGAACTCGACGCTGGCGGGATCGCCCTGTTCGTGCCGCGCATCGCCATGGCGCCCGGCACATCGGTCCGCCTGCGGATCGCGGCACATGACGTGATCCTGGCGCGCGACAGGCCAACGGGGCTTTCGGCGCTGAACATCCTGCCCGGCACGATCACTGCCATCCGGCAGGGGCAGGGCCCCGGTGCGATGGTGCGGCTGTCGACCCCTGCGGGCGTGGTCCTTGCCCGGATCACCGCCCGGTCGGCGCAAGCGCTGGACCTTGCGCCCGGCACAACCGCGCATGCCATCATCAAGTCCGTCGCCATCGCCCCCGATGACGTGGGTTAGGCTGCGGCTGCGGTGTGGTGTGACTGGCGATCCCGGGAGGACTCGAACCCCCAACATCCTGATTAGAAGTCGGTCGCCTGCGCCCCTTCACAGCCCTCTCTACACCTTAAAACACTAGCTTTTTCAGGTGTTTGTAGGTAGATTCCCCCTAGGCTGCCCTTACCTTCCCGTTCCGCCCCCGGTTCGTTTACGGTTCGCAGGCAGCGCTCCACACGGTTCGTAAAGGGAATGCGGGATGCCAGAGAAGTTGACGGAAGCGGCGGTGAAGGCCCTGAAATATGAGGGCGCGCCCAGTATCGTGCGTGATGCCAAGGTGACAGGCCTCATGGTCGCGGTGAACAAGACCGGAAAGTCTTACAAGATTCAGCGCGACCTCTGGCAGGGCCAGCGCGGGCGCAAAAAGCTGGTCAAGACGGTGCGCCACACTTTGGGCGGAACCGAGGAGATGACGCTGGACGATGCCCGCAGCAAGGCCACGGCGATGCTGGACCTCATCAAGCGTGGGATTGACCCGAACGCCCCGCCCGCCGATCCTTCGGCTGATGCAGGCGCTTGGACCGTCCAGCGCATGTATGAGGAATACGGGGCCGACATGCGGACCCGCGATTGTGTGGAGCGCAGCATCATCGACATGATGGATCGGCTGGACCGATACCTGCCCAAGTGGTGCGACCTGCCAGTGACCGACATTAAGCGGAGCGCGGCGCGCGAAGAACACCGCCGGATCACGGTCAACCACGGTGCGACCACGGCCAACAAGGCCATGCGCGACTTTCGCGCCGCCTACAATTTCGCCTTGAAGGTGGTCGATGATCCTGACGCCTTGCCCGGCAATCCGGTGGAGGCCGTGACCTTTAACAAGGAACGGGCCAGCAATAAGGTTTTGATGCCTGATGATCTTGCGGGATGGTGGAAGAAGATTTGCGCCATCACCAACCCGCTCCGCCGCGACATGCACGAGTTGGGCCTGTTGTCGGGCCTGCGCCCCGGCACCCTTGTCGGGCTCCGCCGCGAATGGATCAACCTTGATGCCAAGGCCATCTCTATCCCCCGGATGAAGTCGGGCCGCTCCTTTGACCTGCCCTTGTCCGACCGAATGCTGGGCGTCGTTCGGCGCGCGATGGCTGTCGGTGACGTGCTGTTCCCGGGCGCGCCGTGGCTGTTCCCGTCGCGGTCCACCAAGACCTTTGAGGTGATCGCAACGCAGGTCTGGCGCGAAAAGGCGTTGCCGTCTGAGACTGGGCACATCCTGCGCCACACCTACCGCACCGTTGCCCAGCGCGCGGGCATCGACAAGGTGAACGCCCGGCTGTTGCTGGACCATACCGTGCCGGGGATTGATGGCGTCTATATCCACGAGCGGGCGCTGTTCGACACCCTGCTTGCCGACCAAGAGCGGATGACGGCGGCGCTGGCGGCGCTGATTGAGCCGCAGATTGTTGTTGCCGGGGCAACTTAGGGTTTCTTTTGTGCCCCGCCTGATCTATGATGATGCATTGACTATGTATCTGCGGTGGCTGGCTGGGGTGTGCCACTCGCGGGGAGCGCCAGCAAACAAATGGCGCGGGCTGACCCAGTGATGAGCCTGTCACCAATCTGATCGCCCGTTAGCGGTCTGGACTGGTGATGCCAGATGATTGAATGCATTGATGAGCTTGCCGCTGTTGTTGCGGCGCGCGTGATTGAAGCCCTCCCTCGGGTGCGGTTTCCGATCACGCCCGAATACCTGTCTGCCGATCAGGTCACGCAGATGACGGGCTTCTCGCCGAAGTGGTTGGAAGCCCGCCGGGCTGACCGCTCCGGCCCCCCCTACATCAAGATCGGGAACAATGTCCGTTACCGCACCTCAGACGTGCGCGCCTTCATGGAAGCGGGCGAGGTGACGGAATGAGCGGGGGCCAGAACGGGGAACGCCCCCGGCTGGGGACCGGGGGCGCAGGAGACTTTGTTACCCTTGCCAGTGACACTGACGCCCCGAATATAGCGGGGATTGACGGCACGGGCGAGGGCGAAGGCTTGTTGTCGTCAAAGGAGGCCGTGCGCGCGGCGCTCCGGCTGATCCATTCCGAAGGCCCGTGGCACGTCAGCGCCAAGCGGGAGAAGGGCTTCACCGGGAAGGTGTTTGCGCCCGGTTCGGAGGGTGGCGCGGCGGGATGGGCGATTGCCCAGAACCGGACCCTGAACACATATGTGTCGATTGCAGCGCTCCGGGCGGGCTGGCAAGGCGACAAGGCCAAGAAAGAGGACGTGGCAAGTGTCGGGTGGCTCTGGGTGGACCTTGACCCCCGGGCCGGAGAGGAGCTTGACCTTGAACGGGCGCGGCTGTTGGGCTTGCTGACCACCGACCTGCCCAAGGGCGTCCCGCCGCCGACTGTCATCATCGACAGCGGGCGCGGCTTCTGGGGGCTCTGGCGTCTGTCGCAACCCGTGGTGATGCCGCCCGCCGATGACCCTGCATGGGACGCAGCGCGGGCGTCGGTGGAGGACCGGAACCGGGGGCTTGAGTTGGCCTTCGGGGCGGATGCCTGCCACAACCTTGAGCGCGTCTGTCGGCTTCCCGGCACGGTGAACCGCAAGCCCGGCGGGCGCTTGGCGCGCGTCGTGCGGGCGGATGCGTCGGCACATGACCTGCTGGCCTTCCCGCCCGTGTCCGACCCGAAGGCGGGCGGCGCGGTGAAGGTGGCAGGCGGTGGCGCTCCGGTGGCGGGGCGTGTGGCCTTGGCGGGGCCTGTCGGTCGACTGAACAGCCTTGACGACCTCCGGGGCGTGTCCGACCACACCAAGAAGCTGATCGTGCAGGGGCTGGACCCCGACAACCCGGGGAAGTGGGAGGCTGACCGCTCCAACCTCGTGCTGCATGTCTTGTGCGACCTGATCCGGGCCGATGTGTCTGACGACGACATGCTGGCCGTGATCCTTGACCGTGACTTCGGGGTGAGCGCGCACGTCTTGGAACAGCCCAAGCCGGAGAGCTACGCCCGGCGGCAGGTCCAGCGGGCCTTGGAGCGCCAGCCCCGGCCCGGGCCTGTCGTGACGGGCGCGCCGATGCACTGGGCACGGGCATTGCGTGACGCCCGCCGCCCGCGCCTCCTCCACCACCATGAGGAGTTCCTTGACTGGGACGGCGCGGCCTACATCGGCCTGACTGAGGCAACCATCCGGGCGGAGGCTTGGGCCTTCCTTGAAACGTGCCGGATGGAGAGGGACAAGGAGGTGCGCCCCTTCGTGCCGACCCCGGGTGCCGTGTCCGCCGCGCTGGACGCCCTGAAGGCGGTGTCGCACCTGCCGCCGTCGCGGGTGGAACCGCCGCGCTGGCTGGACGGGCGGGCCCGGCCTGACCCGCTGGACCTGCTGCCGACCCGCTCCGGCCTCCTGCACCTGCCGTCTGGCGACCTGCTGCCTGCCACGCCGGAGTTGTTCACGCGCAATGCGCTGGACTTCGCCCACGACCCCGCCGCGCCCGCCCCGGTGCGCTGGCTGGCGTTCCTGAAAGAGGTCTGGCCGGGCGCGGATGAAGCCGACTGCATTGCCGCCTTGCAGGAGTTCATGGGCTACCTGCTGACCCCGGACACCAGCCTACAGAAGGCGCTGTTGATCCCCGGCCCGAAGCGCTCCGGCAAGGGCACCATCGGGCGCATCATGGGCAAGCTAGTGGGGGAGGCCAACACCGTCGCACCGTCCCTGAACAGCCTTGGGCGCAGCGACTTCGGGCTTGAACCCCTGCTGGCAAAGCAGCTTGCGATTGTCTCCGACATGCGGTTGTCCAGCCGCACCGATGAAGCGGCGGTGGCGGAGAACCTCTTGCGGATCACGGGGGAGGACCGGGTCAGCGTGAACCGCAAGCACAGGTCTGCGATGGAGGTGACGCTCCGGGCGCGGTTTGTCGTGATGACCAACGAGGTGCCGAAGTTCGCTGACAGGTCGGGTGCGCTGGTGTCGCGCTTCATCGTGCTGCCCATGCGGCAGTCCTTCTTCGGGCGGGAGGACAGCGGCCTGACCCCGGCCCTGATCGGGGAGCTTCCGGGAATCCTCAACTGGGCGATGGAGGGGTGGCGGCGCGTCCGGGCGAATGGCCGGATCACCCAGCCCGAAGGCGGGCGCGACGTGGCCTTGCAGATGACTGACCTTGCGTCGCCCATCCCGGCCTTCGTGCGCGAATGGTGCGAGGTCGGGGGCGGCCACCGGGTTGCGAAGGACCACCTGTTCACCGCATTCCGGGCGTGGCACCGGGAGCGGATCGGGCACGACTTCGTGGGGAGCTCCAACACCTTCGCGCGCGACCTCTACAGTGCGATGGAGGGCGGGGTTCGGGACGTGAAGCCACGCGACGGGGGCGGGACGCGCGTCCCGTCCTTCGGGGGCATCCGCCTGCGCCCTGATGTGGGGTTCCGGCCCACGGATGCAGAACCGCCGTTCTAGGTCCGGGGTCCCGGTCCGGGTTCCACCCGGGCCATCGCCCAAGATAACAAACACTTAGCGGGGGCGGTCCGGGCGGTCCGGGTTGCCCCCTATTGTGGTCTACATCTGCCCTTCCTCCGTCTCCCCCCTGTTCCCTCTCTCTTTCTTTCCCCGCGTTATGTAGGAGATAACCCGGACCGCCCGGACCGGACGCGGAATAGCGTGGCGGGGATAGGGGTTAGCGGAATGCGACCCCGGACCGAACCCGGACCTATCCCAGACCGGACCCCGGACCGCTCCTGCGGTTGCCCTTGGGCAGGGAGGTGCGGTGCCGGGGTGGTGAAGTCACCAATTTGCGCGCTCTGCGTGTCGCTAAAAGACCATCCACCGCCCGACAGCAAGACCCGGCCAATCTTGTTGTGGTTCGGGCCACCCCGAAAGCCCCACCCGCGCCAGCACCGCCGCACCCCACGTTTATGGGCGGTCCCGCACCCCCTCCCGGCAACCCCGTTTTCGGTCGGTTCTGGGGTGGTTTGCTATAGACGACTGGATGTCGTTCACGCTATGTTCCATCACTGGATACAACCTATAGTTGTGTGCAGCCAACCTTAGAAATGGAGCACGCCATGACGACCTTCGCCACCATCACCGCAAGCGGCGCTTACGCCCTGCACCCGACCGCCGATGTCGCCACCGCCTTTGCAGATGCGAACGACAACCTCTTGGCGTTGTCCGCAGACCACCTGTCCGAATTGACCGGGCCAGTTGCCATCACCCTTTTTGCGCTCACTGCGACCGCTTTGGGCATCCCGCCCGTGAAGCGCTTTGCGACCCGCGACGTTGCCGCCCGCCGCATCTGGACAAACCTCGTTGCACTGTCCGCTGCCGCTCCTGTGGCAGAGGTGCCCGCCGCGCCCGCGCCCCAGCCCGTCGCCCAGACCCTGGGCAAGGCCCAGCCGAAAGCCCAGCGCCGCAGCAAGGGCATCACAATCGCCCCGAAGGCGGAGGCGAAAGCCTGCAAGGCCGGGACCAAGCAAGCTATCCTCGTTGATCTGCTGTTCCGCTCCGGCGGCGCATCCATGGCCGAATTGAGGGAGGCGCTTCACCCTTGGCAGGACAGCACCATCAAGTCGGGTCTGTCTTGGGATATGGGCGCGATCAAGGGTTACGGTATCAGGACCACACACGAAAATGGATACCAGCGCTGGCTTGCGACCGATTACGCTGGGATGGGGACCTTCAAAGGCGATACCCACCCTGACGACAATTCAGAGGCGGAGCGGGCGGCACTGTTGGCCCAGAACCTTGCCGATGGATACGACCCGTCGCAGGTGTTTGCGGTCTATCACATCGTGTTGCCCGAAGGCATGAAAGAACCGGTCCCGCATATCGGGGGACCGCACATCACCGTCGCTGACAAGATGAACCTGTTGGTCTTTGGCGACCCGCTTCCGCCGGGGGCCGAATGATGACCCACCGCGCCGCGATCCGTAGTCTGGACAGCACCGCCGACCAGACCAAAGGCCCCTCTCCTGCGCTATTGGCGGAGTTCAGCAATAGAGCGGGCAGTCCCGTCTTGCGCGAGATACTTCCAGTTGCCATTCCAGACGTTTTCGTTGCCTTCAACTATCGACCGGTTGAGTTGGTTGATTGTCGGGAACCGCTGTCCGTTGTCCGACCGCTTCCAATCCCCTTCTGCCACAGTCGCCTTGTACTGCTTGCCCTTATAGGTCCTCTGGATTTCAAATCCTTCTGTGAAATGTACCCCACTTCGTCCGTCTCTCAGGCCCGCGCCGCTGTCCTCTTTGGCTTCGTGCGGCGCTTCTTGGGGATCGCACTTCAACAACCTACTCAGGATCGCATCCTCCGTTTCTTCGCCGGGCAACCTTTGCGCCCAGATGACTGCGAACACCGATGTAGAAATAGCGATGGTTCTGCTCATTCGAATCTCCTTTTCTCTTCATTCTCTAACTATAGCAAATAGTGCTAAAATTCTCAAGGAGAAACTGATGCAAAGAAGAGCCGCGATCTATGCCCGGGTCAGCACCGCCGACCAGAACACCGAGAACCAACTTCTGCGCCTCCGGGAGGTGGCGGCGCGGGCGGGCTGGGAGATAGTCCAGACCTATACTGAGACGGCCAGCGGGGCCAAGCGCTCCCGCCCGGCGCTGGACGCTATGATGGCAGACGCGGCGCGTCGGAAGTTTGACGTGGTGATGGCATGGGACGTATCGCGCCTTGGGCGATCTTTGCGCGACCTCGTGGACATCTTTGAAACCTTGCGCGCCCTCAAGGTGGACCTGTTCCTTGAACAACAGGCCTTGGACACGTCCACCCCGGCGGGCCGGGCTCTCCTGCAAATGTCGGGTGTCTTTGCCGAGTTTGAACGGGCGATGATCGTGGAACGCACCAAGGCCGGGCTGGCCCATGCAAGGGCGAAGGGGGTTCACTGTGGCCGCCCGCCCGCGTCGGATGGGCTCACCGATGCCATCCGGGCCTTGCGCGTCCAGAAAGTGGGCATGGACCGCATCGCCAAGGAATTGCGCTGCGGCAAGGGCCTTGTCCAGCGTGTTTGTCAGGAGATGGCCAATGTCTGACCCAATCGACAACCTGCCCGTGCGGCTGACCGGACCCGGCAAGGGGGGCGTCGGGCGCTCCTCTTACAAAGTGGGGGCCAAGGGTTTGAAGATCGTGGAGGAGTTGTCGGCCCGGGGGTGCAGCCTGACCACCATCGCCAAGGCTCTGCGGATGAACATTGATACCCTTCGGCTTGTGCGCCAGCGCCAGCCGGAAGTGGATGAAGCCTATCAGCGCGGGCTTGCTGTCGAGCATGACGCCTTGACCCGCAACCTGCGCATCCTCGCAGACGATGGCAATGTGGTCGCCAACCTGTTCTTGCTGAAGACCCGCCACGGATACCGGGAGGGGGAGCCCCTTGAGGTCAAAGTCAGCGTCAACACCGGGGGCGTCCTTGTCGTGCCCGCAGACATGACGGTGGAGCAATACCTTGCCCAGAAGGCGGCGGAGGGCAACATGATCGACGTGACCCCAACCGAACGACCCGCCGCCGCGCTCTATCCGGGCCATTCAATCGCCCCCCCAGAGCCATCCCCAGACCCCGAACCGGAGCCCAGCCGCCCAATCCCATCAGGCACCACCATCGCACCTTTCCCCGGCCCCCGTATCCGGCGGGGCGATTGATGGAAACACGGCTTGAGGTTTTCAAAAATGCCGCCAGGCTCCTCTCCCGTATGGGTTTCAGCGCCATTGCAGAGCCGTCATTCACCCCAGTCGGACAAACAAGGACTGTCATCGCCCTCGTGACGGACGCATCGCCTGTGATTGTCGGATATGCCATCACCTCTGTAACCTCCGATCCAGAGGAATATCTGCCCGAAAGCTCGTTTAAGATTCGCAAGACGAAAAGTTGGGAGTTGGGAGAGCCCAGAGTTGCTTATTGGTGAGCGACAACAATAAACGCCATTAGGCGCGACCACGCAACCCAAGGTATAGTTCCGGCGTAGGGCCACCAATGGCGGTTGGCCCATAGCGCAAGGAGCGCCCCATGGCTCAACCAGCCTTTCCGTTCACCCCGCCTGACCCCAAGTCGCGCGATGTGGACACCACCCCCGCAATCCCATTCAGCAACACCCCGGCGCTTGCGACCGCCGAAGTGATTTCATTGGCCGAAGTAGCAGCCAAGCGCGCGGCGAAGTTCGCCGCGTTGATCGACACGCTGGAGGCCGGACCCGCCGCCCGCGCCGCTGAGGTGGGCCGGAGCCTTGCAGATGCCAACTTCCCCCGCCGCGATGTGGAAGCGGCAGTTGTCAAGGCGCAAGCCGCCGCGCGCACCGAAGTGCAGAAAAACAGTTCCGATGCGCGTTGGTTGGCCGTCAGGGAATTGGTCGCAAGCGCTGACTCTCTCGCCACCACCGCTGCCCTTTGGGCATCGCCTGTCACCGTCTTGTCGCGGGCCGGACTTGGATCGGTCGAGCGCACAAATTTCATTCACCAGATCGAAGGCGCGGGGCCTGTCGAGTTGCGCAATATGGCCGTCCATGCGGCCGCAACCGGCAACAAGGTTTTGGGCGCGGCTTTGGTCAGCATCCTAGACCGGATGCCTCGCAAGGACCGTCCGTTCAATGCGGCGGAGCTTGCGGAAAAGCTGGTTGGGCCGGAGACGAAAGCCGTCCAGGACGCCATCAACGCCATCCGCAATGCAGCCCAGCGCGCCATCGTGCGGAACCGCGAATTTGAACAGCGGCGCGTGAACCCCATTGACCGGGTCAAGCTGGCCCTGAACAACAAGAAGGAAACCTGACATGGCAATTCTCTACCTGATCTACCGCCCCGCCGGAACCGCCGGTGACGCGATGCACAACACCGCCGCCATTGAGGCCGCATTGATTGACGCGGCCAACCCCGCCGCCGCTATCGCCGCCGCTCACACGCTCTGCCCGGACCTGAACACGCCCTTCGCGGGCTATACTGTCGTGCAGGTCGCGGCAGTGGCGCAAGGCGGTTTCGTCAACTGCCTGATTGAGGGCAACGTGGTCGGCGCGGCTTACAGCGGCCCACGGCGGGGGCGGTGATGGTCACCAGCCAAGACCTGATCGACGGTTACGACCTCTTGTTCAGCCCCGAATTGCGGCTGGCTCACGAGGCATTGCTGACTTTTGCGGCGGAGGTGTCAGAGGACGGCTGGCCCACCAACGCCATGATCTGGCGGTTCGCCCGGTGTTATGATGTGCCACTGGCTGAGCTCGCCGGGCTTTGCGGTTTCTTGGTGTATCGTCTGGGCAACCGAACGGTGTTTTGCGATGCAAGGCGACACCCTGCTCACGTCCATATTACCAGCGCTGACCGTTTCAGCCGCCGGGCGCTCATCGCCTATGGATTTTACAACACCGCCGCCGCCCTGTCGCAGGCCGAAGGCGCGGCGGTGCATTAGGACCCGGCCCGGCTGTCACGCCGGGCCGGGTTTGGCGTCAGATCACGGCTCTGATCGCATCAAGCGGGTTGCGGGTCATCTGCCTGCCGAGGGCAAGGTCTGCCGCCACTTCGGCCACGATGGGCGCAATCTTCAGGATCACGTCTGCCTGCGACGGGTCATGGGCATTCGTCTGCCAGAAGGTCGGTGCGTTCCAAGGTCCGTTGCGGTCTGAATCATCGCCCGTGCTGCGCTGCACAACCTCGCTGATCGCATCCGCCACCATCCCGAAGTCGGGATCAGGACTGTCCTGATCCGCCATGCCAGCCCGCGCCAGCGCCTTCGCCGGAACCCAGATGGTGTTGGACCCGTCCTCCGGCTCGCTGTCTGCAAGGTCGGCCAGTGCTTCGCCCATGATGACCGCCGCCTCCGGCAGGGGCCAGCACCCTTCATCGGCCATCGCCTCAATCGCAAGTGCGGCGACCTCCAATGCGGCCAGAGCAAGCGGGCGGTGGCCGGTGCCTTCAGACGCCTCTGGTGCGACCTTGACTTCAGCGATCAGCCGCGCAACGGCGCGCTGCGCTGCAAGCAGGCGGTAGTCACCCACGTTAATCAATTCACCCATCGGGTTTTCCTTTCATGATTTGGGGGGAGCGCCGCCCGACACCGCGCCGGACGGCGCAAGGGGTCAGGCGGCGTGGTGATCGGCCACGACCTTTGCGGCATGGATCGCCGCCTGTTTCAGCGCGTCCAGCGCCTCCGCTACATGCTGGTTTTCCGGGTCGCCGTGTTCCACCGAATGATGGTCTGCCCATCGGGCGACGGCTTCCAGAACCGGGGGCAGCACCTTGTGGTGGCGGTTGCCGAGGGTCAGGTGCAGCCGCACCTGTTCGGGGATCAGCTTCCCGAAGTGCCACATCAGGCCTTCCATCCCGATGCAGTAGCCCCAGTTGTATTCAGACATTTCCTCAAGCTGGTCCATCGTCCGGCGCGCCTTGCGCAGCTCCGCAGCCTCAGCCTTGTGCATCTTCATAACTATAAGTCTCCATTGTGGAGCGCTGACGGTCGGAGACGGGCCACGCGGGCGCACTGACATACCGACACGTCAGCGCCCCCGGGGGTTACGCTTCATCGTGTCGGTTCGCGGATGGTCTTAACGTCCGCAATGAGGGCCTAGCCGAACCCAAGCAGGGCTCCCCTTCAACAGGGATTTAATCGACCGCGTGCCAGTCTGGCCCACCTCCTTCATATATGGGGCTGATTCGGGCACCTGTCCAGAAATGTTTATCCCACTGATCGTAGAAAAATCGTGCGGTCCCCGCCGAAGCTCCGGCCCATAATTCCAACACTTTGTCAATCCCTCGCCGCGTTGACGCGTGACGCGCCCACATTTGCGCGCGTCAAGCTGTTGTTGTGTAATGGAATTTTCCCCTGTCTGGGCCGGGGATAAGTCTAGACTTGCGCTGGGGGCGGGCGCTAGACTGGGGATAAGTTCACACTTTGTTCACACTCCAGGAGCCCCATGAACGTCACACCCATATTCCGGTCTCGCCGTGATCCAGTCGGTTCCGCCGCCCGATGGGCGGTCAATTCGGTGCCTGCCCACCTTTCAGCGCGCGGGCAGAGACTCTTGACTAGTTGCGGTTCAATCGATTTGTAGCGCATATAGTATGTCCACACTTCAACCCTGCATCGAGATTTTATGAAGCACGTTCCCGTCGATCAATCTGAATCCTTGTTTCAAGCCGCGCGGACAACGCAGGTAATCTGCGAGGACGACCTTTTATCGGTTGATTGGACGGCAGCAAACTTTATCATTAATGGCGATGCAGCCGACGTTCTCGCGCGCAGCCCCAAGAGCGCGTTCAACACGGTCGTTACCAGCCCGCCCTACTTCGGACAGCGCGACTACGAGGTGGAAGGGCAGGTCGGGTCGGAAATGACGCCCACTCTCTACATCGAACGCCTTGTCACAGTGTTTAGGCACGTTCGCGAGGCGTTGCGCGACGATGGCACCTTGTGGCTCAACTTGGGCGACAAGTATCGAGACGGCGCGTTAATCGGGATGCCTTGGCGCGTTGCCCTAGCACTCGTTGACGACGGCTGGACCCTTCGCTCGGACGTCATCTGGCACAAGCCCAACGCGATGCCACATTCTGTAAAAACGAGGCCGACGACTGATCACGAGTATCTATTCATGTTCAGCAAGTCGAAGGACTACTACTACGACGCAGACGCAATCCGGGAGCCGCACGTCACATTCTCGGAGAATAGCAAGATGCGAGGGGGCCGGAATCACCTTGGCAAGAGGGGCAGCACGCCAGAGGCCGGAAAGAACGGCGGAAATTCGAACCTTCACGACGCGCGATGGGATCAAGCGTTTCATCCGCTCGGGCGAAATAAGCGCACGGTCTGGTCTGTGCCGCTTGGGAAATTCCGCGAGGCGCACTTTGCCGTTTTTCCAGTTAAGCTAATCGAACCTTGTGTGCTGGCTGGTAGCCCTCGCGGTGGCCTCGTGCTCGACCCTTTCTTTGGCTCTGGCACGACTGGCCTCGTCGCTCTAAACAATAGCCGCCGTTTCGTTGGCATCGACCTGAACCGTGACTATTGCGAGATGGCGCAGCGTCGCCTCATCACATGATCGACTGAAACGCGGACAGTCTTCTTTCGAGTTCGATTGTAAGGAGCGGTTCAACTTCGGCGATTTGGTTCGGGTTGCGATTGATGTAGACGTGATCCTTGCAAGAGAGGGTCGTCAGATCACCCGCCCAGCTTTCTGCGATAATTACTGGTAGACAATCGAATCCAGATTCATGCGCGACGGCTATCGACTTGTGGATGTCGCGCGTAAATAGGAGGGCATGCCCTCCACCCATCGTTTCACGCGTTTTTACTGGAATCAGGATTTGCCCTCTACTACCAACCACGCTCACGTCATAAGTCTCTCCACCCAACCTGATTTCCGTCTTTCCGATTTCCAGTTTTAAGGTCTTAGTTGCAAATATCTTCTCAAGATTGCGTCGAACAATAGCCTCGAACAGAGTGCCCTTAATCGCGCGACGGCTCCCTTCAAGGCGGTCGATCACAACTTCTGAAACGGCAGTCCAATCCCAACGTGCCGCCTCTGGAAAAATCGTGCCTGCGAATGCGCGCAATTGGTTTAGCAGGTAGGCCTGTTTTTCTGCCGTGTTCCGTCCCGGCATTGAGGCAACCATCGGCCTCAATCGCTGTTCTGGCGCATCACGGAACACCCAGCCGAGGAGGAGCCACTTAGCCTTCTGAGGCAAATAGGGGCGAGCAATGCCGTCGAAAAGCTCAACACCTTTCGGCAGAGGCGTTTGAATGAAGCGAAGAATCACCGCCCTTGCCTTTGCCTCGTCTCCTTCTAATACAAAAGCCTGTAGTGACGGATAACCTGCTGCCTGAACAAATTGAACAAAATATTCAAATGCGGGCCGGTTTAGCTCCGCAACGATTGCAAGTTCTTTCAGTCGTAAGTTTTCAATGATAAAGGCCATGATAGCACTACTCGGGTTGTTGCTGTTCCTCGGCAGATTCTCACTTTGGTGGCGCTGCAGCAAGCCCTACTGTTTTCCGTCAGTCACGTAGGACGGGTAGTCTCAAAGCTCAGCGCGGAATACCTTGCTGCATCTGCTTTCCGCTTCCTAGATCGGGACGCCCGGCTGTCATAGGTCTATACCGCACTATCGGCAGGCCAGACGCTGGACCTCAAGCCTGAAACACAGGATCGCTTGGCTTGGCCGCCGAGTAAGGCTGACGGCCCTAGGGCTGGGTTAGACCCCCTGCAAGTTTGATTGCTGCCAAGACTGAGCCGGGCAGCCCCGGGTTGAAAGTGATAGCAAGCCCGATAATGCTTGCCAGACCTGCGATCAGCTGAAATGGACGATTTTCAGCCGCAAAGTTGAGGAATGTGCGCAGGGTGCCTCCGTGCATTTCCCACCAACTAGTGTTTGTCTTCAAAGAACGGTCGTAGGCGCGGCCCGCGATATTCGCGAGAACATCAACCTTCCGCAGGGTTGACTGATGCAGCCCAACATAGTTCTGTTGTTCGAATGCTTCTGCTTCTGAAGCCCCATTCAAGAAGTCACGTGGATCGACCCGGTTCTTCTCAAGGATCGTGGTAAGCCGAGGGTGACCAGTGTATCCAACGCCGTAAATGTCGATCAACAGCCGTGCTAGGTCAAACTTGTTGTCGTCCGAGATGACATATGGCTGACCGCCGAGGACGCGATACCTGTGCTCAATCGCAGCGAAACCGTAGTTGATATCTCGCATATTCCAGTGGAGGTATTTCATCCCACGGTGACTGCCAATATGGGCAAAGTAGGCGTCAAGCATCTTGCGCTCCAGCGCGTCATACTGTGCGGTAATGCCCGTCAGGTCTATCCCGCCCAGTTCTGCAACCTGATGGATTGAGAAAGAGACAGTTTGGCCTGCGTCCAGCTTCCTGATCGCGATAGATGTGATTCTAGGCGAGCGACCATCCTTCCTTTCGTAAAAGCTCTCACATGAATAGTGGATCACCCAGACGTTCGCGGCATCTCCAAACAGGCGATGAAGAAGAGCGCGTGACGCTTTTTGCTTTCTGGGTTCTGGCGCTGACAATTTTGGCTTTCCTCGGTATGGTGTGATAATACCCACACATCAGTTAAAAGACCATATAAGTTAACGACCTGCCGCTTCTTAACTAGCTGACTTAAGAAGGTGGTGGCGATCCCGGGAGGAATCGAACCCCCAACATCCTGATTAGAAGTCAGGTGCTCTATCCAGTTGAGCTACGGGACCGTGATTCCTCTAATAGCGGTTCGGAAAACGGTTTGCAAGGCGCTGCCGCTTCCCTAACCAGTTGTTTTTACGTCTTTATTCCCCCCCAGAGCGGGGACTTAGAAGTCAGGTGCTCTATCCGGTTGAGCTACGGGACCGGCGCGTCCGTCTTACGATCACCGCCTTGGCGTGGCAATGACCGGCGTCGCGTCGCAGCGGACGTGGTGCCCGGAATGCGTTTGTTCCGTGGAATTTTCCCGCTCGGCAGGAATGGTCCGGTCCGGGCGCGTGAAACCGGCTGAAACGTGCCAGCCGGTCACGGCAATGGCGGACACGGCACATCGCCGGGAACAGACGCCGCAATCCGCGTGTTGGTAGGCCAATGGAAACACATACGAAAGCGAGCCTTCACATGGACCATTCCAAGCATATCCCCCTGCGTGCCGACGAACTGACCGAAGCCACCATCGATGGCGCCGTCGTCTATGGCCCCGATGACAGCAAGATCGGCACCGTGGCACACCTGCATGGCGTCGGTGCCAACGCACAGGTCATCGTCGACGTGGGCGGCTTCCTCGGCCTGGGTGCCAAGCCGGTCGCACTGGACGTGTCGCGCCTGAACTTCATGCGGGACGAGAATGGCGACGTGCATGCCACTTCGCCCATGACCAAGGACCAGCTGACGGATCTGCCCGAGCATCATCACTGATCTGCTCCGACAGCGCTGAAAACGACAAAGGCCGGCCCCCGCAAGGAGGCCGGCCTTTGCATATCCCACGCGGAGATATCAGCCGTCGATCTGGCCAGCCATGACGGCGATCGCGCGCTGATAGACGGTTGCGGCGTTCCACTGTTCGATCACGGCAAAGTTCGGCTCGCCTTCCTGAAAACCTGCACCGGGCTGCCAGCCCTTTTGACGCAGGAAATTCGCGGTCGATGCCAGCGCGTCGACGTCGTCGGTCAGATCGACCACGCCGTCGCCGTTGCCGTCCACGCCGTAGATGCCGACGTTGCCCGGCAGGAACTGGGTATGGCCGACCTCGCCGTGCATGGCGCCGATGGTGGCGGACGACAGGCTGCCGCTGTCCACCAGCTGCAGCGCGGCCATCGCATGCGGCGTGAAGAAGTCGGAGCGGCGGCAGTCATAGGCCAGCGTGGTGATCGCGCTGAGCACGTTGCTGTCGCCCATGAAGTTGCCGAAGCCGGTTTCCATGCCCCAGATCGCCACGATCACCGACGGCGGCACGCCGTAGCGCTGTTCCAGCGTGCCGTAAAAGTTGGGGTTGTTTGCGATCTTGCTGCGGCCCTGACTGACGATCGTGTCCGCACCACGGATGCGCAGGAACTCGTCCAGCTCATAGCGGAAGGACCGCTGGTTGCGGTCGGCCTCAATGGTACGGCTGGCGTATTGGGTGGCGGCCAGCGCCTCCAGCCCGCGGGCGCCCACGCCGCTGGCCTGCGCCTCGGCGGCGAAGGCCTGTTTCCAGGCGTCGAACCCGCTGGCGGTGTCGCCGCAGGTGGCAGCTGCGGCAGCGCCGGTGGAGAGTGTGAAGATGGCAGTCAGGGCAAGGCGGCGCATGTGAAGGCTTTCAAAGGGTCAATGTTGGCGCAGATACTAGCACGACACGCCCGTTATCCAATAACAGCTGCGTCAGAGCGGCGCAGGGCCTTACCAGCAGGGTCCTTGCGGGTCCGTGTCAGGTCCGCACACCGGCGAATCGCGCCGCCCAGTCGTCACGCTGATCGTCGGTGATCTTGGTGAACAGGTTGTCCGGCACCGTGAACGCGTGCCCTGCGGGCAGCGCGTGCAGGGCGGCGGCCACATCGTCGGGCCAGCCCGCATCGGTCGCCCCCACGGCGTCCAGCATCGCGGCGCTGGCGTCGGGGATGAAGGGGGCGGACAGCACGCCATAGAGGCGGATCAGGTTCAGACCCATGCGCACCTGCACGGCGGCGGCATCGGGGTCGGTCTTGAACGTGGTCCAGGGCGCGGTCGATTGCAGGTATTCGTTGCCCGCGACCCAGATCGCGCGCAGTTCCGCGGCCGCCTTGCGCACCTCGATCGCGTCCATGTGCGCGGCATAGGCCGCGACGCGGGCGGTCAGGTCGGCGATCAGCGCGGCCTCTGCCGGACCCTCAGTGCCGCCTGCGGGCACGGCGTCGCCGAATTTCGAGCGGCAGAACTTTGTGATGCGGCTGACGAAGTTGCCCAGCACGTCGGCCAGATCCTTGTTCACGTCCTGCACGAAGGCGGTCCACGTGAATTCGGCGTCCGATGTTTCCGGCGCATGGCTCAGCAGCCACCAGCGCCACGTGTCGGAGGGCAGGATCTCCAGCGCCTGATCCATGAACACGCCGCGCCCGCGAGAGGTCGAGAACTGGCCGCCGTCGTAGTTGAGGTAGTTGAACGACTTGATGTAGTCGACAAGCTTCCAGCCGTCGTCGGCGCCCATGATGGTCGCGGGGAACGACAGGGTGTGGAACGGCACGTTGTCCTTTCCCATGAACTGGGTATAGCGCACGTCGGCGGCACCCTTGTCCGTGCGCCACCAGGATTCCCAATTGGCACCTTTGCCGGCATCGACCCATTCCTGCGCGCAGGCGATGTATTCGATGGGCGCGTCGAACCAGACGTAGAACACCTTGCCTTCCATGCCCGGCCAGTCCGCGTCGCCGTCGCGCACCGGGATGCCCCAGTCGAGGTCGCGGGTGATGCCGCGATCCTGCAACCCGTCACCGTCGTTCAGCCACTTCTTGGCGATAGAGGTTGTCAGGATCGGCCAGTCGGTCTTGCTGTCGATCCAGTCCGCCAACTGTCCTTTCAGCCGCGACTGTTCGAGGTAGAGGTGCTTGGTTGTCCGCACCTCCAGATCCGTCGCCCCCGAGATGGTGGAGCGCGGGTCGATCAGGTCGGTGGGGTCGAGCTGCTTGGTGCAGTTGTCGCACTGGTCGCCGCGTGCATCGGTGAACCCGCAGTTGGGGCAGGTCCCCTCGATGTAGCGGTCTGGCAGGAAGCGGGCGTCGGTGACGGAATAGACCTGATCCTCGGTCACTTCGCGGATCAGCCCCTGATCGTTAAGCCGTCCGGCAAAGTATTGCGTCAGCCTGTGGTTCTGCGGGCTGGAGGATCGTCCGAAATGGTCGAACGACAGACCGAATCGCTGGGCGATGTCGGCCTGCACGTCGTGCATCGCGGCGCAATAGTCTGCGACCGGCTGGCCCGCCTTTGCGGCGGCGAGTTCGGCGGGCGTGCCGTGTTCGTCCGTCGCGCACAGGAACAGCACTTCGTGCCCGCGCCCGCGCAGGTAACGCGCATAGAGGTCGGCAGGCAGCTGGCTGCCCACGAGGTTGCCCAGATGCTTGATCCCGTTGATGTAGGGGATGGCGGAGGTGATCAGATGGCGGGCCATGCGCGTTGCTTTCTGTTGCTTGGCGCTGCTTCTAGCGCCGCACCCGCCGCAATGAAAGGGGAGGGCTTGTCCCCGGCAAGGGGCGCGGGCTAGGTCATGGCCCAGACCCCGAGACCCCAAGACCCCAAGTCCCCAAGACCCCTGGCCCCCCAAGTCCCCGCAGACCCCCGCAGACCCGCAGCACAGGACCAGCCCATGCAGACGATCACCCTCGGCCGCACCGACATCGCGGTGACGGACTGGTGCCTTGGCACCATGACCTTCGGCAACCAGACGCCGTCCGGTGACGCGCACCGCCAGATCGACATGGCGCTGGACGCGGGCCTGACGTTCATGGACTGCGCCGAGATGTATCCGGTGAACCCGGTGTCCAGGGAAACCGCTGGCCGGTCCGAAGAGATCCTCGGTGCGTGGTTCGCGAAATCCGGGCGGCGCGCCGACTGGGTGCTGGCCACCAAGGTGTCGGGGCCGAACGGCGGTTTCGTGCGCGACGGTGCGGGATACACCGGGGCCAACATCGGTGACGCCATCGACGCATCGCTGCGCCGGTTGCAGACCGATATGATCGACCTCTACCAGTTGCACTGGCCCGACCGCGGGTCATGGGCGTTTCGCAGCAACTGGGGCTACGACCCTTCGGCGCAGGACCGGACCACGACGCTGGACCACATGCACGAGGTGCTGACGGCCCTCGATGCGGCGGTGAAGGCGGGCAAGATCCGCGCCGTCGGCCTGTCGAACGAGACGGCTTGGGGCACCACGAAATGGTGCGATGTGGCCGAACAGCACGGCCTGCCACGCATGGCCGCGATCCAGAACGAATATTCGCCGCTGTGCCGGATCATTGACACCGACCTGAGCGAGGTGATGGTGAACGAGGATGTCACGCTGCTGTCCTATTCGCCCCTCGCCGCCGGCCTGCTGACGGGCAAGTATCAGGACGGCGCCGTGCCTGCCGCCAGCCGCATGTCGCTGAACGGCGATCTGGGCGGGCGCAAGACCGACCGCGCATTCGACGCCGTGCAGGCCTATCTCGACATCGCGGCGCGCCACGACATCGACCCGGTGCACATGGCGATGGCGTGGCAAGCGACGCGACCCTTTGCGGTCAGCGCGATCTTCGGCGCGACCACGGCGGACCAGCTGGCGCAGATCCTGGCCGGGCGCGACCTGGTGCTGTCGGAGGAGGTGGTGGCCGAGATCGACGCCGCCCACAAGGCGCATCCGATGCCCTATTGAGGGGCACCCCCACCTTACGAAAAAGGACGATTCCATGCGCGCACGACTTGCGACCCTTGCCCTGCTGGCCCTGCTGAGCGCCTGCGCGAAACCCCAACCGGGAGAGCCGGTGGGCGGTCTGCTGGAGGTCTACCGCGACCGCAGCGTGCCCATCGGGTCGGCGCTGAACTTCGACGCGGGCCGCTATGCGGGTACGTGGTACGAGGTCGCGCGCTATCCGGTGCCGTTCGAGACGGGCTGCGTCGGCGTGACGGCGGAATATGCGCCGCTGCCGGATGGCGGGCTGTCCGTGCTGAACACCTGCCGCACGCCGGACGGCAACGTGCGCAGCACGATTGAAGGCCGCGCCGAGGTGGTCGGGCCGGGGCGGCTGACCGTGCGGTTCGACACGGTGCCGTTCGCCGCCGATTACTGGGTGCTGTGGATCGACGAAGGCTATCGCACCGCCGTGGTGGGCGCGCCGGATGGGCGGTCCGGCTGGATCCTGAACCGCGATCCCCAGATCCCCGCCGATCGGCTTGCGGCGGCGCGCGACGTGCTGGAATTCAACGGCTACGACCTGAGCCGTCTGGTGATGGTCGGGCAGTAGGCGTCAGAGCGGGCCGCGACCGCCAAGGCGGGCGACCAGATGCGCCTCGTCGTCGTTGCGGAAGAACGGGATGGTCAGCGGCGCCTCCGGGTCGGCCAGATGCGCCATCAGTTCGGCCAGCACGACGGTGGTGATGAAGGGCAGGTCCAACGTCCGCGCGTCCGCCAGTGGAACCCATTGCAGCAAGGACAACTCGTCCTCGGCATGGCTGAAGTCGTCGGGGTCGGTGATCAGGTCCGACGCCTCGGCCAGCAGGAACCGCGCGTCGAAGCGGCGTGTGCGCCCCGGCGGCGTCACGGCGCGAAAGAAATAGCGCAGACCCCGCGCACTGGGGACATGACCGGCTGCGGCGAAGCCGTGCCAGCCGATGGGCGCATCGGGCCAGGGGGCGGGACGCGCCAGCATTTGGCCCGTCTCCTCCCACAACTCGCGGATCGCTGCGGCGGCGATGGCATGGGGTGGCTGGCGGCTGTCGCGCGACAGCGCGTCCGCCTGTGCCGCTGGCAGGTCGGCCAAGGGCACGTGGGCATCGCCGGGATCGGTGGCACCGCCCGGAAAGACGAACTTGCCCGGCATGAATGCGGCGGACGCGCCGCGCTGGCCCATCAGGACCGAGGGTGCACCGTCACGCCGGATCACGATGACCGTCGCGGCATCCCTGATCGGCACGCCTTGTGGATCAATCGGGACTGGCAAATCCGTGCATCCCGTTCGCCCACTGGATGCCGACCACCAATCCCTTGAGGCGCGGCAGCAGGAACAGCGACAAGCCCACCGTTCCGATGGTGAAGGCTGTCGCCAGCACCAGCGGGTCGGGGCGATATTCGACAAAACTGTAGATCAGGATGGGCGCCAGCAGGTGCCCCACGATAAGGATGGTCAGATAGGCCGGCCCGTCGTCCGCGCGGTGCCCCGACAGGCTTTCCTGACAGACCGGGCACCTGTCCACGACCTTCAGGAAGCTGGTGAACATGTGGCCTTCGCCGCAGTTGGGGCACCGCCGGCGGAAGCCGCGCCACATGGCGGTCTTGGAACTGCGGGTGGCCTGCGTGATCCGGGTATCTGACATGGTCGCTCCTCAGTTTTACCAGATGGCTGTTCCCGGTTTGAATTGAAAGGGGCGATCGCCATTGCGCGCATGTGACGCGCAGGCTGCGCCGAGCGTGTGCGCGGACACGCCACCGGCGCGGGGCTGCGTCGCACCTGCGGTCGGGGGAGTGCCGGGTTGCATGTGGGGCTGGCTGATCGCAGGGTGCCGCCCGTAATCGTGCCGCTGCATTTGGTATGAGGTTTCGGCATTTGAATGCCGCGAATCCGGCCGGTCAGGCAATCTGGTTTATCTGCACGTGTCGCGGCGCGGAAGTGACGGCAATGCTGCGAAGTGGACGGACGAGAGAGCAGGAGGCGCGACCCGCCAGCCGGATAACAGGCAGCGCGACCCCCCAGCAGGCGGCATAACCTGCCATACTGATAGCAGGCGCCGTGACCCGCAGCGCAGGCGACGTGACCCGCCCATCGGGCAGGGTTGGCTCTGGGTGGACGGGTCACGCAGTGCCTTGCCTTACTGGCAGGCGGACGGGCGCAGGTCGGCGGGGGACTGCCGGCAACCCGTCGCCCGGCGTCTCAGGCGGCAGACTGGCTGAAGGCGATGCCGTCCCGGCCGTTCGCCTTGGCATGGTAGAGGGCCGCATCCGCATGTTTGAACATGTCGCCGAGCGTCGTGATCTGGTCCGGGTCGATCGCATCGACGGCCACCCCGACCGAGACGGTGACATGCATGTCGCCGTGGCCACTGCCCAGGGCGAAGGGTCTGATGTTCACCAGACGGCGCAGCCGCTGGGCCGCTGCCTTTGCCTCCGGCAGGGTCGTGCGCGGCATGGCGATCAGGAATTCCTCGCCGCCGATGCGGGCCACCAGATCCTCTGGGCGGAAGTTCTGCTTCAACCGGTCCGCAAGCTCGCACAGGACACGGTCGCCCGCTGCATGGCCATAGCCGTCGTTGATCCGCTTGAAATGATCGATGTCGATCATCATCAGCGCATAGCGTCCGCCGACCGCGTGCGCCTGTTCGGCCATCCGGCGCAGATGGGTTTCGGCATAGCGACGATTGTACAGACCCGTCAGCGCATCGGTCATCGCCGCGTGAAGGCCGTGGCGCAGGGTGTCGCGCAACCGGTCCTGGTCGTGTTTGTGCCGCAGCAGCGACCGTGTGCGCAGCACCAGTTCGGCAGGCCCCACCTCTCCGATGACGACGTCGTCGCTGCCCAGATCCAGCAGCATGGCGGCCACGTCGCTCTTGTCGCGGGGCAGCAGGATCATCTGGCTGGCCAATCGCGTGGTTTCGCGCGCGCGCAGGTCGGCCACCAGACGGAACAACTGCCCGTCCGTGATGTCGGCGGCATGGGCGTCGATAATGAACATGTCGGTCTTCGGCATGTCGACGGCGTCGATCAGTGCCGAATCGGACGCGACGATGCGCGTCGACGCGTGCAGGTCCGCCTCGATCCCGGTGATCAGTCGGCGTGCGCTGACCGGATCGTCGGACAGCAACGTGATGCGGTCCGGCGTGATGCGGCGGGGGCGGGTATCCTCGAACCCGAAGTTGCGGTTGGTGCCGTCGCGCATCTGCAGTTCGCGCGACATGTTCCGGCGACGCATCAGGCTGCGCACGCGGGCCAGCAGCAGGGCATCGCTGATCGGCCGGGGCAATACGTCGTCCGCACCCGCATCAAGGGCGAGGAACCGTGCGGCGCTGGTGTCGAGCACGCCGACCGAGACGATCGCGATATTCGCCAGAACCGGATTTTCACGCAGCGCCCGGCAAAAGGCATACCCGTCGGAGACGAGATCGGTCAGGTTGATCAGGATCAGGTCAGGCGCCGCACGGGCGATCACTCCAAATGCCTCTGCGCAGGTTGCCACGGCATCGACGTCATAGCGGGCCGCCAGCATCTTGACCCGCAGCACGATCCGGTTGGTCGATACGCCATCAACGATCAGTATTCTGCCAGACATCTTGCAATCCCTACCTGACGGTTTCACCATCGCACGGTGACATTGCACAAGAACCCTTAAAAAAGTGTTCATCGTCAGGAAAAGGAACGACCCATGGCGCGCGACATGACACCCGACGGGGCAGAGGTGCTGGCCCTGCAGGCCCTGAGCCATGTCGCCGGCGACCCGGATCTGGCCGAGGCGTTCATGGGGTCGAGCGGTCTGTCGCCAGACGATCTGCGGCGCGGTGCGGGCGACCCCATATTCCTGGCGTCGGTGCTGGATTTCCTGACCCAGCAGGACGACTGGGTGATGGCCTTCTGCGACGCACACGGGCATCCCTATGACGCGCCGTTGCGCGCACGCCACGCGCTGCCGGGGTCCGAGCAGGTGCACTGGACGTGACATGCGGGGGCCGGATGCGATGCGCGGACTGATCTTCGACAAGGACGGCACCCTGTTCGACTTCGTGGCGACCTGGGCGACGTTCACGCGCGCGGTCCTGATTGCCGAGGGGGGCGGCGATCCGCACCGGACCGAGGCCCTGGCCGCGATACTGGGCTTCGACCCCGCGACGGGCCGCTTCGCCTCCGGCAGCGTGATGATCGCAGAGCCGGTGGATGTCATCGCCCGGCGGATTGCTGCGGTGACGGGTGCTGTGGACGTGGCCGCCCTGACAGCCCGTCTGATCGCGGCATCCGAAGACGTGCCGCAGCATCCGGTGACGAACCTCGCCGCGTTGATGGACGCTTTGCGCGCCATGGGGCTGACGCTCGGGGTGGTGACGAACGATGGCGAGGCGCCGGCGCGGCGGCACCTGGCGGATGCGGGTCTATCGGGGCACATGGCGTTCGTCGCGGGCTATGACAGCGGTCACGGTGCCAAACCTGCACCGGATCCGCTGCACGCCTTCTGCGATGCGACAGGGCTCGACCCTGACGGCTGTGCGATGATCGGCGACAGCGTGCACGACATGACGGCGGGCCGGGCGGCGGGGATGACCTGCATCGGCGTGCTGACCGGACCGGCGGACCGCGCGACGCTGGCCCCCCATGCGGACGTCGTGCTGGACAGCATCGCGGACCTGCCCGCATGGCTGACCCGCGACAGGACAGATCCATCTGTGAAACATGGCTGACATATCCGTGATCGGCTCTGTCGGGGGGAAACCATGTGGCGGGTTGCTACGTTCTTAGATCATAGCAGTTCACAACGGGCTGCCGGGAAGAGAAAGAGTAAACCTATGTCGATGAAGTCCAACCTGATGACCGCCGCTGCCGTTCTGGCCCTGACCACCGGTTCCGTGGTCGCACAGGACGCGATGGCCGCCAACCCGATGGTCGGCGGCGCAGAGATGCTGCCGACGCAGACCATCGTCGAGAACGCCTCCAACGCCGAAAACCTGACGACGCTGGTCGCAGCCGTGCAGGCCGCCGGTCTGGTCGAGACGCTGTCCGGCGAAGGCCCCTTCACCGTGTTCGCGCCGACAAACGACGCCTTCGCCAAGATCGACGAAGCGCAGCTGGCCTCGCTGCTGGAGCCCGCCAACCAAGCCGCTCTGACGCAGATCCTGACCTGCCACGTGGTTGCCGCCAACGCGAGCGCCGAAGCCATCATGGGCATGATCGCCGACGACAACGGCACGCATGAAGTGACCACCGTCGGTGGCTGCGTCCTGCAGGCGAAGATGGACGGCGACATGGTCACGCTGACCGACGAGCGCGGCCAGATCATCACCGTGACGCAGGCCGACGTGTTCCAGTCGAACGGCGTCGTGCACGTGGTCGACACGGTCATCCTCCCGGCCGAATAAGACGCCCCGCGTCAGGCTGCATCCCTTTCGCAGCCGAGGCCCCGCATGCACTGCATGCGGGGCTTTTTCTTTGCCGTGTGCCGGATGGGCGTTGCCCGTGCCCCCAAGCCAAGTTCCGCGCATGTGATCGGCGCATCTGCGTGTTTTGGTAGCCCTGCGCGTCGGAATGCGTTATCAATGTTGCAATAGCGCTAAAAAGCGCAATCAGCAGGCACTTATCCCCAGAATACCGCTTTACAGACTGCCCCCACGGTCGCACCATATCTCGTAGGGGCCAATAAAGAAAAATACCGTCACTAGAGCAGTGGCATATTGCTGGGGATCCGACGCGGTCGTCTGCACATGAGAACGAGGCAAAGGCAATGGCACTGATCGAGCCGTATTTCGACGATGGCGACGTCCATCCCATCGACCTGGTGGAACACCTGGCCGAACACCACGCGTGGGAGTTCGACCGTCTGGCCGACGACCAGATCGCCATGCAGGTCGAAGGTCAGTGGCGCACCTACGCGATCACGCTGTCATGGTCCGACCGGGACGAGACGCTGCGCCTGATCTGCACGTTCGAGATGGAGCCGCCTGCCCACCGGACACAGGCCCTGTTCGAGGCGTTGAACACGATCAACGACGACAGCTGGGCCGGCACGTTCACCTGGTGGCCCGAGCAGAAGATGATGGTCTATCGTTACGGCCTTGTGCTGGCGGGTGAACAGATCGCAAGCCCCGAGCAGGTCGATACGATGATCCACACGGCAGTCACGAGCTGCGAGCGGTATTACCCCGCGCTGCAGCTGGTCACCTGGGCTGAACGCACGCCTGCTGAGGCGATCCGCATCGCCATCGGCGAGGTCTATGGACGGGCCTGATCGGCTGAACGAGGAAGCCGGTCGTCGTGATGTCGTCATGGGGGCCAGCCCGCCGCCGGCTGATTATCGAACCAGTGGCGCACCAACCGCCCGCTCCCCGGGATATTTTTGACCGACAGAATGAAGGACGTCGTGCTGCGGGCCTTGCAGACTGGCATCTGACGTTGCCTCCGCCGTGCGGCCGACCTAGGCTTGGCCCGTGACGGGGGAGTGATCAGATGGACATGGACGATGTGGCCCGGCGCGGGCTGGTTCTGCTGGGCTGCGGCAAGATGGGACAGGCGCTGCTTGACGGCTGGCTGCGGGGCGGATTGCCGGCGGAGTCTGTCTGGGTGATCGACCCGGCGCCGAGCGATGCGGTCCGCGCGACCGGCGTTCACACCAACGCAGGTCTGCCAGAAAGCCCCGCCGTGGCCGTCGTCGCGGTGAAGCCGCAGATGATGGGCGACGCGCTGCCCGCCATGACCGCGCTGGGCGGTGGTGCGACGCTCTTCGTCTCGGTGGCGGCGGGGACGCCGCTGGCACGTTTCGCGGCGGCGTTCGGCGATGCCACACCGGTGGTGCGCACGATGCCCAATACCCCGGCAGCCATCGGGCGCGGGATCACGGCGCTGATCGGCAACGTGCCTGCCACGGGCGATCACTTGGCGCTGGCCGAGGTGCTGATGCGCGCCGTGGGGCAGACGGTCGTGCTGCAGGACGAAGCCCAGATGGATGCGGTGACGGCGCTGAGCGGGTCCGGACCGGCCTATGTGTTCCACCTGATCGAGGCGATGGCGCAGGCGGGCACCGCACAGGGGCTGCCTGCCGATCTGGCGCTGGCGCTGGCGCGCGCGACGGTCGGCGGCGCCGGGCAACTGGCCGAGGACAGCACCGACGATCCCGCACAGCTGCGCCGCAACGTGACCAGCCCGAACGGCACGACGGCAGCGGCGCTGGACGTGCTCATGGACGAGGCGAGCGGCTTCCCGGCGCTCTTGCAGCGCGCCATGGCCGCTGCCGCCGATCGCAGCCGGGAATTGTCCCGTGGCTGAGATCACCTTCGACGACTTCGTGGCGGTCGATATCCGCGTCGGCCGCGTCCTGCGGGCCGAGCCGTATCCGGAGGCCCGCAAGCCAGCGATCAAGCTGTGGATCGACTTCGGCGCGCAGATCGGCGAGCGCAGGACGAGTGCCCAGTTGACCGTGCACTACACGCCGGAGGCGCTGGTGGGGCGGCTGGTCTGCGCGGTCGTGAACTTTCCCCCCCGCCAGATCGGACGCTTCATGTCCGAGGTGCTGGTGCTGGGGATGCCCGATGCGGACGGGGCGGTGGTGCTGGTGACGCCGGATCAGGATGTGCCCGTGGGGGGGCGGCTGCATTGAAGACGCTGTTGCTGACGCGCCGCTTTCCGCAGGCGGTGATCGCCGCGGCCGAGGCGCGCTTTGCGGTGACGGTGCTGGACCGGACCGACGGTCTGTCGTCCACGCAAGCGGCGGCTGCGCTGCAGGATTACGACGCGATCCTGTGCACGCTGGGTGACCGGTTCGACGCAGCGGCCCTGAGCGGCGACCTGCGATGCCAAGTCGTCGCCAGTTTCGGCGTGGGTTTCGACCACCTCGACGTAAAGGCCGCACAGGCCGCCGGGGTGCAGGTGTCGAACACGCCGGACGTCGTCACCGATGCCACCGCCGATCTGGCGATCACGCTGATCCTGATGGCGGCCCGCCGCGCGGGCGAGGGGGAGCGGATGGTGCGCGCAGGCCAATGGACCGGGTGGCACCCGACGCAGCTGCTGGGCACGCATGTGACGGGCAAGCGGCTGGGCATCGTCGGCATGGGGCGCATCGGGCAGGCGGTGGCCCGGCGCGTGCATCACGGCTTCGGGATGGAAGTCGCCTATGTGAACCGGTCGGCGAGGGACGTGGACCTGCCCGCCACCCGCGTGGCGGATCTGGACACGCTCATGGCGCAGTCCGACGTGGTCGTCGTCACCGTCCCCGGTGGCGGGGCGAACGGCGGCCTGATCGGGGCTGCGGCGCTGGCGCGGTTGCGGGATGGTGCGATCTTCGTCAATGTGGCGCGCGGCGACGTGGTGGACGAGGCGGCCCTGATCGCGGAACTGCAGACGGGGCGCATCCGTGCGGGCCTCGACGTCTATGCCCGCGAACCTGTCGTGCCGACAGCGTTGACCAGGCTTGAGAACGTCGTGCTGCTGCCCCATCTCGGCACCGCGGCACTGGAGGTGCGGGAGGCGATGGGGCTGATGGCGCTGGAGAACATCATCGCCAGCGACGAAGGCCGCCCGTTGCCGCAGGCGCTTTGGCGCTGATGGCGGACCGTCAGATCAGTCGGTCTGGCGCTGCATCGTCCATCGCCGCCCGCCAGTGCCTGCGGCACAGCGAGACATAGCGGTCGTTGCCGCCGACCTGCACCTGATCGCCCGCCTGCACCACGGCCCCGCTTGCGTCCTTGCGCACCACCATCGTCGCCTTGCGCCCGCAATGGCAGATCGTGCGCACTTCGCGCATCTCGTCGGCAAGGGCGAGCAGGGTGGCCGAGCCGGGAAACAGCTGCCCCTGGAAATCGACCCTCAGGCCGAAGCACATGACCGGCACGCCCAGATCGTCGGCCACGCGGGCCAGTTGCCAGACCTGCTCGGGGTCGAGGAACTGCGCCTCGTCCACGAAGACGCAGGCGCACGGCCCGGTCGCCAGCCGCCGGTCGATCATGTGGAACAGGTCGTCACCGGGGGCATAGGTGTCGGCGGGCTGCGCGATGCCGATGCGGCTGGTGATCCTGCCTTGGCCTGCACGGGTGTCCAGCCGCGCGGTCAGCAGATAGGTTTGCATCCCGCGCTCGACATAGTTGTGGCTGGCCTGCAGCAGCACGGTCGATTTGCCGGCGTTCATGGTGGAGTAATTGAAATAGAGTTTTGCCATGGGCTGCCTCTTAGCTGCCCTGCATGGGGCTGTGCAAGGTGGCGCGCCATGACGCGCCCGCTTCGCTTTTTCCGAAATACTCCCGCGCGGCGCGCACGCGCCGTCAGGCGCGTTCCACCACGACGGACCCGACCGAATACCCCGCCCCGAAGGAACAGATGATGCCCAGATCGCCCGACTGCAGGTCATCAGAGTGTTGCGAGAACGCGATGATCGATCCGGCAGAGGACGTGTTGGCATAATCCTGCAGGATGTTCGGCTGCTCGCCGGGTTGCGGATCGCGGCCCAGCACGCGCTTGCCGATGTAGTCGTTCATCGCCTTGTTCGCCTGATGTAGCCACAGACGCTTCAGGTCGTCCGCCACGATGCCTTCGGCCGCCATGTGGTCGGCCATGTGCTGGCTGACCAGCGGCAGCACCTCCTTGAAGACCTTGCGGCCGTTCTGCATGAACTGCATGTCGCGGCGGTCGTCCATCTGGTCGCGGGTACGCCGCATGAAGCCCGCGTTGTTGCGGATGTTGTTGCTGAACGTGGTGCCACAGCGGGTGGACCGGACGATGAAGTGATCGCCGCCTGCGTCGTCGGCGCGTTGCAGGACCGTCGCCGTCGCCACGTCGCCGAAGATGAAATGGCAGTCGCGGTCGCGCCATTCCAGATGGGCGGACGTGATCTCGGGGTTGACCACGACGGCGGTGCGCACGCTGCCGGTGCGGATCATGTCGGCGGCGACCTGGATGCCGAAGGTTGCCGACGAACAGGCCACGTTCATGTCGAAGGCGAAGCCGCCCGCGCCGATCAATTGCTGGATCTCGACCGCGACCGCCGGATAGGCGCGTTCGATGTTGGAGGCGGCGCAGATCACCAGATCGACGGCGCTGCCGTCGATGCCGGCCTGCGCCAGCGCCTTGACGATTCCATCGACACCGGTTTCGGCCATCAGGCTGGGTTCGTCGTCGGTGCGGGCACGGAAATGTGGATACATGCGCGCGGGGTCCAGCACGCCGGTCTTGTCGATGACGTGGCGCTGTTCGATGCCCGACGCCGCCACGATGAAATCGACGGACGAATGCGCCTTGGCCGCAACCTCTCCCGCCGCGATGGCGGCGGCGTGTTCCGCGTTGTAGCGGTCCGCGTAGGCGTTGAAGGCGGTCACAAGCTCTGCGTTGGTGATGACCTGTGACGGGGTGAAGACCCCGGTGCCGGTGATGGCTGCGCGATACATGTGGGGCCCCTTACGTGATGGCACAAATTGCCCATCTGCCGCGACAAAGTCCAGCATGACCCGGCGCACGCCTGCGTCAGCGGCGCGGCACCGAGAACAGGCGGTAACCGGCCATGTCCGCGACGGTACGTCCATTGGTCTTAGCACCGAAGGCGTCGGCGTCGGGCCCGGCCGGACAGGCGACCAGATCGGCGGCGTCGTCCAGATAGCGGTTCGTCGCCGCCGTCTCGTAGGCCAGCCGGCAGGGATCGTCGGCGTCACGGTATCCGGTCGGGGCCAGCGTCAACTCGCCCGGTGCCGCGGCCATGACTGGCGCGCAGGCGGCAAGCAGCAGAGCGAAGGGCAGGTGACGGAACATGACACACCTTTGCGGTCGTCGGCGGGGCCGGTTGCGGCCCCGCCCAGAGGTCAGCCCTGCAGGGACCGCACGTCGATGGCGCCGTTCGCGCGTTCCTGCATCGCCATCACGGCGGCCTGTGCGGCGGCGGCGGTGGTGAAGTAGGGGATCTTGTCGTTCAGGGCGACGGCGCGGATGTCGCGGCTGTCGTCCACTGCCTGCGCGCCTTCGGTCGTGTTCAGCACCAGCGCGATGTGGCCGTCCTTCAGCCGGTCCACGATGGTCAGACCGCCTTCATAGACCTTGTTCACGATCTCGCACGGGATGTCGTGCGACTTCAGCCAGGCCGCCGTGCCGCGCGTCGCGGCGATCGTCAGGCCGAGGCCGATCAGGCCGCGCGCCGCCGTGGCCATCGCGTCGGTCTTGTCGCCGTCGCGGATCGACACGAAGACGCAGCCCTCCTCCGGCAGGATCGTGCCTGCGCCCATTTGCGCCTTGAGGAAGGCGCGGGCGAAGTTGCGGTCCCAGCCCATGACTTCACCGGTGGAGCGCATTTCGGGACCGAGGATCGTGTCCACGCCGGGGAAGCGGGCGAAGGGCAGCACGGCCTCTTTCACGCTGAACCACGGCGTCTTGGGATCGGCGAGGGTGAAGGCGTCGCCCAAGGGCAGCACGTCCATCGGGTTTTCCGAATGCGGATAGGGCGCGCGATGGGGGAAGTTCGACAGCGGCTCGCCCGCCATCAGCCGCGCTGCGATGGACGCGATGGCCGAATCGGTCGCCTTGGCGACGAAGGGCACGGTGCGGGACGCGCGGGGGTTCACCTCGATCAGGTAGACCTCTTCGTCCTTGACCGCGAACTGCACGTTCATCAGGCCGACAACGTGCAGCGCAAGTGCCAGTTTCTCGGTCTGCGCGCGGATTTCGGCGATCATCGCGTCCGACAGCGAATAGGGCGGCAGGGAACAGGCGCTGTCGCCGGAATGGACGCCCGCCTCTTCGATGTGCTGCATGATGCCCGCGACATGGGTGTGGGTGCCGTCGCACAGGCAGTCCACGTCGACCTCGACAGCGCCCGACAGATAGCTGTCGAGCAGGACCGGGCTCTTGCCCGATACGACCACGGCCTCGGAGATGTAGCGTTCCAGCTGCGCGCGGTCGCGCACGATTTCCATGGCGCGGCCGCCGAGGACGTAAGAGGGGCGGATCACCAGCGGGAAGCCGATCTTTTCGGCGATCTCGAACGCCTGCGCGTCGTTCGATGCGATGCCGTTGACAGGCTGCTTCAACCCCAGACGGTTCACGAGGTCTTGGAACCGCTCGCGGTCTTCGGCCAGATCGATGGCGTCCGGCGTGGTGCCAAGGATCGGGATGCCAGCCTCTTGCAGCGCATTGGCCAGCTTCAGCGGGGTCTGGCCGCCGAACTGCACGATGACGCCGTGCAGGGTGCCGTTGTCCTGTTCGACGCGCAGGATTTCCATGACGTGCTCGAACGTCAGCGGCTCGAAATACAGCCGGTCCGAGGTGTCGTAGTCGGTCGAGACCGTCTCGGGGTTGCAGTTGATCATGATCGTCTCGTAGCCCTGATCGGACAGGGCATAGCAGGCATGGCAGCAGCAATAGTCGAACTCGATGCCTTGGCCGATGCGGTTGGGTCCGCCGCCGAGGATCACGACCTTGTTGCGGCCCGACGGGCGCGCCTCGCATTCCACGTCGCCCATGACGGGCGTCTCGTAGGTGGAATACATGTAGGGGGTCTGCGCCTCGAACTCTGCCCCGCAGGTGTCGATGCGCTTGAACACGGCGACGATGCCCGCCGCGGTGCGGGTCTTGCGCACCTGCGCCTCTGACTGGCCGGTGAGCGTGGCGAGACGGGCATCGGTGAAGCCCATCAGCTTGAGGTGGCGCAGGCCCGCCTCGTCGGCGGGCAGGCCGTCGGTGCGCACCGTGGCCTCGGTGTCGATGATTTCGCGGATGCGGGCGAGGAACCATGGATCGAACATGGTGACGGCGTTGATGTCGTCGTCTGACAGGCCGTGGCGCATGGCCTGTGCTATGACGCGGATGCGGTCGGGGGTCTGTTTGGCGAGCGCCTTGGTGATGGCGGCGGCATCGGGGGCACCGGGAATGGCGATCTCGTCGAAGCCGGTGAGGCCGGTTTCCAGCGACGCCAGCGCCTTTTGCATGGATTCGTGGATCGTGCGGCCGATGGCCATGACCTCACCCACGGATTTCATCGCGGTGGTCAGGTGCGGCTCGCTGCCTGCGAACTTCTCGAAGGCGAAGCGCGGGATCTTGGTCACGACATAGTCGATGGTCGGCTCGAAGCTGGCGGGCGTGACGCCGGTGATGTCGTTGTCCAGCTCATCCAGCGTGTAACCCACCGCGAGTTTCGCCGCGATCTTGGCGATGGGGAAACCCGTGGCCTTGGACGCGAGCGCGGAGGAGCGTGACACGCGGGGGTTCATCTCGATCACGACCATGCGGCCGTCGGCGGGGTTGATCGCCCACTGGACGTTGGACCCGCCGGTTTCCACACCGATCTCGCGCAGCACGGCGATGGAGCCGTTGCGCATGATCTGGTATTCCTTGTCGGTCAGCGTCAACGCGGGGGCCACGGTGATGCTGTCGCCGGTGTGCACGCCCATCGGATCGACGTTCTCGATCGCGCAGACGATGATGGCGTTGTCCGCGCGGTCGCGAACCACCTCCATCTCGAACTCCTTCCAGCCCAGCAGGCTCTCGTCCACGAGGATCTGTGCGACGGGCGACGCCTCCATCCCCGTGCGGCAGTAGTGTTCGTATTGCTCGCGGTTGTAGGCGACGCCGCCGCCGGTGCCGCCAAGGGTAAAGGCGGGGCGGATGATCGCGGGCAGGCCCACGTATTCGATCGCCTCGACGGCGAGGGCGACGCCCGCCTTGATGTCGAACTTGCCGTTGTCCTTCTTGGGTGCGGTGACGATGGTGGCCTTGGGGTTCTCGATCCCCAGACGGTCCATCGCCTCGCGGAAGAGCTTGCGGTCCTCGGCCATCTCGATGGCCTCGCGGCGGGCACCGATCATCTCGACGCCGTATTGTTCCAGCACCCCCATGTCGGCCAGCGCGAGGGCGGTGTTCAGTCCGGTCTGGCCGCCCATCGTCGGTAGCAGCGCGTCGGGGCGTTCCTTGGCGATGATCTTGGCGACGATCTCTGGCGTGATCGGCTCGATATACGTCGCATCGGCGAGGCCGGGGTCGGTCATGATGGTCGCGGGGTTCGAGTTCACGAGGATGACCCGGTAGCCTTCCTCGCGCAGGGCCTTGCAGGCCTGTGCGCCGGAGTAGTCGAACTCGCAGGCCTGCCCGATCACGATGGGCCCCGCACCGATGATCATGATCGACTTGATATCATCACGTTTTGGCATGGTGGCCCCCGGTATTTTGCAAATTCTCCGCCTTATAGAACTGTCGGGCCAGGGTGCAAGGGGCGAGTGCCGTGGCGGCAGCGTGCGGTGCGATTGCCATCCGTGCCGGACGGCAGCGCGCCGCGCGGGAGTATTTTCCCAAAAAGCGAGGACAGGTGCGCGGGGCGGACAGCGGCGCATGCCACGCAGCCGTTCGCCGGTGCGCCACAAGGTCAAGCGGGGGGCGGATCCGTGCTAGATAACGGCGGGTGGGGATGGGGGCCGGTATCGCAGCGATCCGCGCGGAGGTTTGACAGGTCGGATGAGTGGGAGGGCGGTACGTATGGTCCGGCGGCGACCTGTGGCTGGGCCGCGCTTGACTTATGGGGTGGCGGGGTGTGAAACGGCGCGATCCGAATTTGGACCGCAAGGAGCCGCCCATGCACGCCTATCGCACCCATACCTGCGCCGATCTGACCGCCTCGGACGTGGGCCAGACCGTGCGCCTGTCGGGCTGGGTCCACCGGGTGCGCGACCACGGCGGCATCCTGTTCATCGATCTGCGCGACACCTATGGCATCACGCAGGTGCTGTGCGATCCCGACAGCGCGGCCTTTGCCGGGGTCGAGAAGGTCCGCTCCGAATGGTGCATCCGCATAGACGGCGAGGTGAAGGCCCGCGATGCCGCACTGGTGAACCCCAAGCTGCCGACGGGGGCGGTCGAGGTCTACGTGCGCGACATCGAGGTGCTGGGCGCGGCCAGGGAACTGCCGCTGCAGGTGTTCGGCGATCAGGAATACCCCGAGGAGACGCGGTTGAAGTACCGCTACCTCGACCTGCGGCGCGAGGCGATGCAGAAGAACATGACGCTGCGGTCGAACGTCGTGCGGTCGATGCGTCAGCGCATGTGGGACAAGGGGTTCCGCGAGTTCCAGACGCCGATCATCACCGCATCCAGCCCCGAAGGCGCGCGCGATTTCCTCGTGCCGTCCCGCCTGCATCCGGGCAAGTTCTATGCGCTGCCGCAGGCGCCGCAGCAGTTCAAGCAACTGATCATGGTCTCGGGCTACGACAAATATTTCCAGATCGCGCCCTGTTTCCGTGACGAGGACCCGCGCGCCGACCGCTCGCCCACCGATTTCTACCAGCTCGACCTCGAGATGAGCTTCGTCGAGCAGCAGGACGTGTTCGACACGATCCAGCCGGTGATCGGCGGCATCTTCGAAGAGTTCGGCGGCGGCCGCCGCGTCGATCAGACGTGGGAGCAGATCAGCTACCGCGACGCCGCCCTGTGGTACGGCACCGACAAGCCCGACCTGCGCAACCCGATCCGCATGCAGGTCGTGTCGGCGCATTTCGCGGGCTCTGGCTTTGCGATCTTCGCCAAGCTGCTGGAGCAGGAGGGGACGCAGGTCCGCGCGATTCCCGCCCCCGGGGGCGGCAGCCGCAAGTTCTGCGACCGTATGAACGCCTTTGCGCAACAGCAGGGGTTGCCGGGGATGGGCTACATCTTTTGGCGCGATCAGGGCGAGGGGA
This sequence comes from Loktanella fryxellensis, assembly GCF_900110065.1. Lineage (GTDB taxonomy): Bacteria > Pseudomonadota > Alphaproteobacteria > Rhodobacterales > Rhodobacteraceae > Loktanella > Loktanella fryxellensis. The sequence goes on from NZ_FOCI01000011.1 coordinate 83,198, forward strand.
TGGAAGCGGCGGGTCCGCTGGCCAAGAACATCGGCCCCGAGCGCACGGAGGCCATACGCCAGCAACTGGGATTGGGCGTCGGCGATGCGGCATTCTTCCTTGGCGGCAAGCCCGGCGATTTCGAGGCGGTGGCGGGACGCGCGCGCACCGTGATCGGCGAAGAGCTGAACCTTGTCGACAAGGACCGCTTCGCCTTTACCTGGATCGTGGATTTTCCGATCTATGCCAAGGATGGCGAGACCGGAAAGATCGATTTCGAGCATAACCCGTTCTCCATGCCGCAGGGCGGTATGGACGCGCTGGGGGGCGATCCGCTGGACGTGCTGGGCTTCCAGTATGACCTGGCCTGCAACGGCTATGAGCTGGTGTCGGGGGCGATCCGCAACCACAAGCCCGAGATCATGTTCAAGGCCTTCGAGATCGCAGGTTACGGTCGCGACGAGGTCGAGAAGCGGTTCGGCGGTATGGTCAACGCGTTCCAGTACGGCGCGCCGCCCCACGGTGGTTGTGCCGCAGGTATCGACCGGATCGTGATGCTGCTGGCGGACGAGGCGAACATCCGCGAGGTCATCATGTTCCCGATGAACCAGCGCGCCGAGGACCTGATGATGGGTGCGCCCAGCGAGCCGATGAACGAACAGCTGCGCGAATTGCGCCTGCGCGTCCTTCCCGTCGAGGGCTGAACCGGCCGGCCACGAAAAAAGGCGCGCCGGATCGCTCCGGCGCGCCTTTTTTGTCGTTTGCGTTGCGGATCAGGCCGCGCGCGGCAGAAGGTTCTTTTCGTACAGAAAGCACGGCGCGCCGATCGGCACGCGTGGATAGAGGTCGATCATCTGGTCGTTCGTCAGACGCGCGCAACCGTTCGACACGTCGGTGCGGATCGTGTCGGGCCTGTTCGTGCCGTGGATCCGCAGGAACGTATCGCCGATCCCGTCCTGAAACAGATAGAGCGCGCGCGCGCCCAGCGGGTTGTCGGGGCCGCCCGGCATGCCGTCGGCGTATTGCTCGTAGGCTTCGGGATCGCGTTCGATCATGTCCTTCGTCGGCGTCCAGCTTGGCCATTCCTTCTTGGCGCCGATGGTGAAGACACCCGCGATGTACAGCGCATCCCGGCCCACGCCCACGTAATAGCGCAGCGCCTCGCCGTTGGGCAGCGTCCAGTAGAGCGAGTAGACGTCGGGGACGACGTGCACTTCGCCTGCGGGCAGGGGGTTGTCCAGCTGCACCAGCTTCGGCGACATGTCGCGGGCGGGCGGCTCGATCGGGTCGAGGACCTCTCCCGTCGCGGCGTCCTGCGCGAAGAGCACCGAAGGCAGCATCAATCCGCCGGCCCCCAGCAGAGAGGTGGTCAAGAAGAGGCGGCGGTCGATCATGGAAGGCTCCTGGAACACGATAACTTGCGCACAAGATGATCCTGTGCTGGCCCCGATGCAAGATGGTCGGAGTCACGTCTGCGCGGGTGATGTGTCAATCAGGTTGCATGCCGGGTCCGGTGGCGTCGCGGACACCCGCAAGCGGCTGCAAGAGCGGACAGGTTGCCGCCCCGCGGGGCCGTCTGAACTCCAGTCCGACGCGCCGCGATCCATGGGGTCGACTTGCCGGTGCCCGGCGCGGAAACCTGCTGCGGTCCCGCTGGGGTCCCGCTGCGGGATGGGCGCCGGGGCGCGGGCCTGTTATGGTCGCCCCAGTCTGGGCAGGGCAGGGACGTGCATGACATTCGATTCGACGATTGCAGCGACACGGTTCGGCACCGGACTGTCCCCGGTGATCGAACCGCCGTGGGATGTCGATGGCATGCTGGTCCTGCTGTCCGGCCCGGACCGCGCGGCAGAGCGGTTGCCGATCACCGGCATGGCCGGCACCGTGCCGTCGATGCGCGACATGCAGCAGGCGACGCGGGCCCGCCGCGAAGCGGCTGGCACGCCCCGGCAAGAGGTGACGACAGAAGCCCTGCGCGGTCTGAACCGGGAAGCGAACGCGGTACGCGGCCACAACATCCGGTCCACCATCGCCCGCGGTGTCATAGCGCAGGACGGCCTGCGCGAACGGCTGACGCTGTTCTGGGCGGATCACTTCACGGTGCTGGCCAAGAATTCCGCACAGCGGCACATGCTGACGCCCTTCGTGTCCGATGCGATCCGGCCCCATGTGACGGGCCGCTTCGGCGACATGCTCAAGGCGGTGGTGATGCATCCGATGATGATCCTCTACCTCGATCAAAGCCGCTCGCTGGGGCCGAATTCGCCACAAGGCCTGCAGGCCGGGCGCGGGTTGAACGAGAATCTGGCCCGCGAACTGCTGGAACTGCACCTGCTCGGCCCGCAGGGCGGTTACGGCCAAGCCGATGTGACGCAGATGGCGGAATTGCTGACGGGTCTGGCCTATGACGCGGATGCGGGCGTGATCTATCGCCCCCGCTGGGCCGAGCCGGGGGCCGAAGTCGTGATGGGACGCCGCTACGCTGCCGAGGCGGAGATCGGGACGATTCACGCGGCGCTCGACGATCTGGCGCTGCAACCGGCGACCGCGCGCCATATCGCGCTGAAGCTGGCGGTGCATTTCGTGGCCGAGACGCCGGATGCGGCGCTGGTGGACCACATCGCCGGTGCCTATGTGGCCAGCGGCGGCGACCTGTTGGCCGTGGCGGCGGCGCTGCTCGAACATCCCGCGTCATGGTCGCACACGCGGGCCAAGGTGCGACGCCCGGATCTGTTCGTGATCGCTGCCCTGCGGGCGCTGGGCACGCGGGCAGACGCGTTGATGGCGTTGAACACCGGCGGCTTCGGTCGCCTGATCGACCGACCGCTGGCGGCGATGGGCCAACCAATCGAGCGTCCGATCGGCCCCGATGGCTGGTCGGAGGCGGCAGCGACATGGATCACGCCGCAGAACCTGGCTGCGCGGATCACGTGGGCGCTGCAACGGCCCGGTGATGTCGTGGACCGCCTGCCGGACCCGCGCGCCTTTGTCGTCACGGCCATCGGGCCGGACGCGCCCGCCGATCTGGTCTTTGCCGCCGCTGCGGCGGAAAAACAGGCGGATGGCATCGCGCTGGTCCTGACCTCGCCCGCATTTCAAAGGATCTGACCATGGATCGTCGCCGCTTCATCCTCGGGTCCGCCGCACTGGGATGCTCTGCCGCCGCCAGCCCGTTCCTGACGCCGGTGGCGCTGGCGTCGGGACCGTGGGACAACCGGCTGGTCGTCATCGTGCTGCGGGGCGCGATGGACGGGCTGGACGCAGTGCGGCCGCTTGGCGATCCCGACTATGCCGGTCTGCGGCCCACGCTGAACGACGGCAAGGGGCTGGCGGTGGACGACTATTGGGCGCTGAACCCCGCGCTGTCGCCCCTGTTGCCGCTGTGGCAGGCAGGAGAGATGGGGGCGGTGCATGCCGTCTCGACCCCCTACCGCGACGGGCGCAGCCATTTCGACGGTCAGGACGTGCTGGAGGCGGGGAGCCTGCGGCTGGATGGCGATGCAGGCGGCTGGCTGAACCGGATGGTGGCCACGGTGCCCGGCATGACCGCCGAGACGGCCTACGCCATCGGTCAGGACCGCATGGCGATCATGACCGGCCCCGCGCCGCACCTGCGCTGGTCGCCGGAGGTGACGCTGGAGATGTCGCCGCAGATGCGCCGCCTGCTGGAGACGACGCTGCACGGCGATCCGCTGTTCCGCGACGCGGCCCTGCAGGCCGTCGCCATCGCGGACGGCATGGCCGTGGATGACGACGGCATGGCAACCGGCAACGCCGCATCCGCCACGGCGTTGGCGGAATTCACCGCGGCCCGCCTGCGCGAGGAGACGCGGATCGCCAGTTTCTCGATCAACGGCTGGGACACCCATGCGGGACAGGCGGGCAACCTGAGCCGCGCTATTGGGCAGCTGGCGCAGACGATCCTGACCCTGCGCGACGGGTTGGGGCCGGTCTGGGACAGGACGGCAGTGCTGTGCATGACCGAGTTCGGCCGCACCGCGCGCGAGAACGGCACCCGCGGCACCGATCACGGCACCGGTGGCGCGCTGATCTATGCAGGCGGCGCGCTACGCGGCGGACAGGTGGCGGGCCGCTGGCCGGGCCTGTCGGAGGCGGCGCTCTATGACCGGCGCGACCTGATGCCGACGGGGGATGTGCGGGCCGTCGCGGGCTGGATCATGCGCGGGCTGTTCGGGTTGGACGCCGACGTGATTGCGCAGTCGGTGTTTCCGGGCCTCGATCTTGGCACCGATCCGGGCCTTATCCTGTGACCGGACCGGCGCGGCCCCTGGGGGCCATCGTGGCCGATGCCCCACCGCCACCGCATCCGCGGGGCGTGACGCTGACCGGACGGCTGGCATGGCTGCGGCCTCTGGACGCGGTCGCGGATGCGCCCGCGCTGTTCGCTGCCTTCGCGGACAGTCCGTGGGTCTTCGACTACATGGGCGAGCAGGCACCCACGGATGCCGCGGCGCTGACGACCGCGCTCGCCGTCTGGGTCGCGCGCGGCGATTGTGCGACCTTCGCCGTGGGGCGGGTCGGGTCGGAGGCGGCGCTGGGCTATGCCTGTCTGATGGGCGTCGTGCCCGCGATGCGGGAGATCGAGATCGGCAATGCGAACCTGTCGCCCGCGCTGCAGCGCAGTCCGCTTGCGACCGAGGCGTTCAGCCTGCTGCTGGGCTGGTCGTTCGATGCGGGCTATCGCCGCGTCGTGTGGAAATGCAATGCCCTGAACGCGCCGTCGCGGCGTGCCGCGCAGCGCCTTGGGTTCGGTTACGAGGGGCTCTTTCGCCAGCACATGATTGTCAAGGGCCGTAACCGCGACACTGCATGGTTCGCCATGACGGACGGTGACTGGCCCGCGATCCGCACGGCCCATGCCCGGTGGCTGGATCCGGCGAACTTTGATGCGGATGGCCGGCAGCGGCAGGCGCTGGGCGATCTGACGGCGCCGCATGTGGTCGGTTGGGATCCGTCGCGACCGGCGTAAGGTCGCGGGCGGGGTGCGCGGTGCGTGCGGTGCCTGCGGTGTGCCGTGCACCGGCAATGATCGAGCCTGCGGGACCGCCGTGCCGCTCTTTGACACGATGCCCATCGTCCTTCTCGCGTCAAAGCCCCGGTGCGGCCGACAGGCGCGTGCGGACCATCCGTCCAAGGTCGCGTAGGCCCGTCGTGGGCGCGACCCCCGCTGCACGCTGGGCGATCACGCGGCACACGGCGTCCTGCATGTCCGCATCCTTGGCAGAGGTCGCGACCCCCGACAGGAACTGGGTGACGTAATCCAGTGTCTGCGGGCTGTCGTCGTGATCCAGCACGTCCGCCGCATGGGACAGGTCGTCGCGGTAGGCCAACAGATCCGGTTCCACCCGATCGCGCGACACCATGCGCGGCCCCGGCGGTTGCCGGTCGGGCGGCAGGTGCATCAGGATCGCCGCCTGAAACGCGGCAAGGCTGGCCATCGGCTTGGCCACGAAGCCGTCGGCCCCGGCGGCGATGACCGCATCCTCTGCCGTCAGATCGCCGGAGGTCCCCAGGATCACGTCGATTCGCGGCAATCCCTGGGACAACGCACGGATCAGCGCGGTGCCGGACCCGTCCGGCAGGCCCACGTCCACGATCACCACGGTCGGGCGATAGACCGACAAATGCTTGCGCGCACTGGCCAGCGTGTCGGCCCGGCGGATGCGGGCACCGGACCGCAGGCACAGCATCCGCATCGCCTCGCAGGCGAAACGGCTGTCTTCTACGACCAGCACCGTCAGGCCCAGCAGGGGGCGCTGCGCGGTGGGCGCCCGGGTGGTCAGCAGCGAAGAAAGGTTGTCCATCGGATGTGGCCCCTTGGGTTGCGCAAAGCGGTGAACCTCAGATCACCACGGCAGCGTAAACACAGCGTTAACGGACCTGCGGCGAGATGCCGGTGTTGGCATTGCGCGACCGTCATGGCATCACGACCCAAACACGAAGGGAGCCTGTCATGATCGGACGCCTGAACCACGTGGCCATCGCCGTGCCCGACCTGATGGCGGCGGCCGACCAGTACCGCGGGGCCCTCGGGGCGGAGGTCGGACCGCCCCTCGACCAGCCGGACCACGGTGTGACGGTGATCTTCATCACGCTGCCCAACACCAAGATCGAATTGCTGTATCCGCTGGGCGATGCATCCCCGATCGCGAAGTTCCTGGACAAGAACCCGGCGGGGGGCATCCACCACATCTGCTACGAGGTGGATGACCTGGTCGCCGCCCGCGACCGTCTGACGGCCACGGGGGCGCGGGTGCTGGGCGACGGGACTCCCAAGATCGGCGCACATGGCAAGCCGGTGCTGTTCCTGCATCCCAAGGATTTCCAGGGCACGCTGGTGGAACTCGAACAGGTCTGATGTCGGTCCCGTGCCGGGACCGATGCCTCCGGCAGGGGGATATTTTTGACCAGAAGAAGCCCGTGGCGCGCAAGGCCGGGCGATATGAAGGATGAGTGACGATGGGACCGACCTCGGCGATCGTGATGTTCGCGGTGATCTGGTGGATGATCTTTCTGATCGTGCTGCCGCTGCGCAACGTCAGTCAGGGCGAGGCGGGCGTCGTCGTGCCCGGCACCCACAAATCCGCCCCCGCCGACGTCAAGATCGGGCGCAAGGCCAAGGTGACGACGGTCTGGGCCATCGGCATCTGGATCGTCTTCGCCAGCATCATCTGGTCCGGTGCGATCACGCTGCAGGACATCGACTGGTTCGACCGGATGGAGCGCGGCCAGCCCCTTGTGCAGCCCGGTTAGGCCTGCCGCGCCAGCCGGTGATAGAGGTGCGTGAAGGTCGCGGCCCCCAGCACCGGAACGAGCAGGTTCACCACGGGGATCGACAGGGGCACTGCCAGCAGCACCCCCGCCAGCCAGACCATGCCGGCGTGACGCTGCCGCAGGGCATGCGCACCGGCGCGCCCTTCACGGCGCAGGGCGGCGACCTGGAAATATTCGCGCCCCAGCAGATAGCCGTTCATCGCATAGAAGACGAACGGTGCTGCGGGCGGCACGGTGAAATAGATGGCGAAGGCCAGACAGTTCGCAACGATCATCAGGCCGAAGAACCCGATCCCGTCGCGCAGCCCGTCCCAGAATGACGTGGCGGGGGCGGGCGGCAGCGTGGGGTAGTGTCGCGCCTCGACCGCGTCGGCCACGTCGTCGAGAAAGAGCGACGTGACCGCGGCGGCGATGGGCAGCATCAGCACGATGGACAGCACCAGCATCAGCGCCAGCATGGACCAGCCCAGTGCGTCGTCGATCCAGTTGACCGGACCGATCAGCGGCAGCGTCACCGGGCCAGAGGCGAAGGTGGCGATCAGCCATTGCACGCCCCATGTGATCGCCGCCAGCAGCGCGATCGACACCCCGATGCCCCAGCCCACGACCCGGCGGAACCGCGGGTCCGGCAACTGCCCCAGCGCCTTGATGAAATCACCAAAGATCACGCGCGCGACCAGTCGGTGATCGCGTTCAGGTCCGGGCGCGGGCGGTCGGGGGGCGTGCTGGTGGCGGTCCCGATGTGGACGATGCCAGCCACCGATTCCAGTGGTGCGAGGCCGAGTTCGTGCTGCACGAAGGTGGCGTCGTGGCTGAACCAGCCCGACAGCCATGTCGCACCGAACCCCGCCGCGAGGCTGGCGTTCACGAGGGCCAGACATACGCCGCCTGTCGCATAGGTCTGCTCGATCGCGGGCACCTTGTCCGAGGGCTTCGGGCTGTGGACGACCACCACCGCAAGCGATGCCGCGCCGTAGGTCGCCACCGCTTTGGCGATCTTGTCGGCGGGGACGCCCAGACGCGCGCCATGGGCGGGCAGGGTGCCTGCGATCCGGCCAAGCGCATCCCGGCCCAGAACGACGAAGCGGAACGGTTCCAGCTTGCCATGATCGGGGCTGCGGGCGGCGGCGGTCAAGATCCGCGTCAGCGTGTCGCGGTCCGGCATCGGCGTGGTCAGCGCCTGTGCCGGGACCGACCGGCGGGACAGCAGGAAGGCGAGGGCGGCGGGGTCGGCATCTGGCATGGGGCGGTCCTTTTTGCGCTCAGCGCGGGTTCTGTGGCAGGCCATCGACGATATCATAGGCATCGTCCTGCTGCGACGTGAAGATATGCAGCGCGAGCCGCGTGCCGGTCGGGTCGTCGAATGCCCGCATCGCGACGGCGGTGCGTGGCCCGTGCAGCGGGTCCCGAAACAGCACCGCGTCACAGATGCCGCAAAAGCCCCGGCGCATGGTGTCGGACGATGCGAACCACACGGGTGTCCCGATGACGCTGTGCGCCGTTCGGTCCACGTCGACCGAGGCCCCGACATGGCCCGACTGCATGCGGCACTGCACGCGATGGCAGGCGTTGGGGGCGGGCAGGGGGTCGGTCACGGCAAAGGGGATGGTCCCGCACAGGCAGGCCCCGGTGTGCGTGGTCACAGGGCATCCTCCATCTCGCGCAGCCACGCGTCGAGGAACGATGCAAAGCGGGCATCCGGCTGGCGGGCGGCGAACATGGCGGCCATGGGGTCCGACGCCGTGACGGGGCTGCCGGACAACGCCTCCAGCACCGCATGGCCGCAGAAGGGCACGTAGGTTTCCGCGTAACCGCCCTCGTGCACGGCGACGATGCAGCCGCCGCATCGTCGTCCGCCAGCGCCATGACGCGCCGGGTCATCTGGCGGAATGTGTCCGCCGTGGCCAGCATCCGACCCAATGGGTCGTTCAGTGCCGCATCATAGCCGCAGGCGATGACGATGGCGTCGGGGCGGAACGCGCGGATCGCTGGCAGCGCCAGCCGGTCGAGGGCGGCGAGGTAGCCGTCATGTCCGGTGCCCGCCGGCAGGGGGATGTTCAGGTTGAACCCCAGCCCCGCGCCGCGTCCCCGGTCGGCGAAGGCACCGGTATCCACCGGATAGTTGCGGTCCTGATGCAGCGAGACCGTCAGCACGTCCGGGTCGTCGTAGAAGATCGCCTCGGTCCCGTTGCCGTGGTGGACGTCCCAGTCCAGCACGGCGATGCGCTGCGCCAGCCCGTCCGCCTGCACGGCGCGGATGGCGATGGCGATGTTGGCCAGCAGGCAAAAGCCGTTGGGGAAATCCGGCAGGGCATGGTGCCCCGGCGGGCGCGACAGGGCATAGGCGTTGTGCAGCGTCCCCTGCAGCACGGCGCGCAGTGCGCCGGTCGCCAGTCCCGCCGACAGGCACGCGGCCTCGAATCCGCCGGGGCCGAAGGGGGTGCGGAGACCCAGTTCGCCGCCGCCCGCGTCCGACAGGGCCTGAAAGGCGTCGATGTAGTGCGCCGGATGCACCCGCAGCAGATCGGCGCGTGTGGCAGGGGGGGCGCCTGTCATGTGCAGGTCGCGGTCCAGCCCCGTGACGGCGATCAGGTTCTTCAACCGGCGCTTCGTCTCTGGGTTCTCGGGCAGGCCGCCGGTGGCGCTGGGTTGCACGAGGCCGCCCACGGGCATCACGCCCGCATAGTTGCCGCCGCCATGCCAGAAACAGCGCTCGTCCCAGAAGAATCCCGTGGTCACCGCGCGGTCCCGTCCGGCTTGGACAACTGATAGCTGCCCTCCGGAAGATCGAGCGCTGCCCCCAGATCGCGCACCTGCGACAGGGACAGGGTGATGGTCCGCGTCTCGTTCAGGCGGGCGTCGAACTGGGTGATCGTGACGCAGTCGTCGAAGGCGTTCACGATCACATCCTCCTGCAGGTACGGGGCACCTTCGTCGACCAGGGTGATCACGGTCGCGTCGAAATCGTGTTCGATGGTAAACATGCCCTCAACCTAGCGGTGGATGCGGGCGGGGGCCAGCCTGCACAACGCCAGCCTGCACAACGCCAGCCCGGACAACGCCAGTCTGGACAATCTCGATATTGTGCACGGCCGCCACAGGCGGGGACTGGCGGGGGCGGGTCGCGACATGCGATAGCAGTGTGACCCCACCCCATCGCCAAAGGTTGCCGCCCGCATGTCACGCCATCCGATCAGCCTTGTCGTGGCGTTGCTGCTGGCCGGATGCGCCGCCGCCCCGGGCGTGCAGGATTCCACGCCGGCACCCACGCCCATCGTGCTGCCGGAATCCGCCAGCACGCTGGACACCAGCCGCGACGATGCGCGTCTTGCAGTGCGCAGTCTGGTCACCGTCGTGGAGGCGGTCGAACCCGTCGCCGAGGCGATCTGCCGCGACCGCTCGCCTGATCTGAACTGCGATTTCGCCTTTGCCGTCGACCGCAACCCCAATGCCCCGCCCAACGCCTTCCAGACGCTGGGGCCTGACGGGCGGCCGATCGTGGCCTTTACCGTGGCCCTGCTGGCCGAGGCGCGCAACGTCGACGAGATGGCCTTCATCCTGAGCCATGAGGCGGCGCACCACATCGAAGGCCATCTGGCGCGCCAGAGGCGGAACGCGACGATCGGGGCCGCGATCATGGGGCAGGTGGTCGGCCTGTCTGACGACCCCGACGTGGGCCGCCGCGCCGCCGAATTCGGCGCGGCCATCGGCGCGCGCACCTATTCCAAGGACTTTGAGCTGGAGGCGGACGCCCTCGGCACCGTGATCGCGGCGCAGGCGGGGTACGATCCGGTGCGGGGGGCCGCGTTCTTCTTCCGCATCCCCGATCCGGGCGACACGTTCCTTGGCACCCATCCGGCCAATGCCGAACGGGTGCGGATCGTGCAGCGCACGGCGGCGCGACTGGGACTTTAGGCGACTGGGGCTTTCGGCTGGCGGCGCTTTCGCGTGCCGGGCCGTCAGGTCAGGGTCGCGACGGCGATCCAGATACCGGCAAAGAAACAGCATGACGCCGCCAGCACGAAGCCGTGCCAGATCGCGTTCGAGAACTTCAACCCGTCCCACCAGAAGAAGATCACACCAGCGGAATAGAGCAGCCCACCGGTTGCCAGCAGGCCCAGCGCTGTCGCGGGCAGCAGTGTCGCGATCCCTGGCACCAGCAGCACGCCGAGCCACCCCATCCCGAGGTAGAGCGCCGGGCCGAAGCGCCCCGGCACCTGCCAGAAGAACACCTTTCGCACGATCCCCCACAGCGCCAGCATCCAGACCACCGCGAGCACCGCCAGCGTTAGGCCCGACCCGACCAGCACCGCCAGAGGCGTGAAGGTGCCCGCGATCTTGAGGTAGATCGCCGCGTGATCCAGCCGCCGCAGGATGGCCCGGTAACGGGTCCACGGCGTCATGTGATAGCAGGCCGACGCGGCGAATGTCGCGATCAGGGCCAGCCCATAGACGATCAGGGCCAGCGTGTCAGCACCGGACGTGCGCGGCACACCCCAGACCCACAGGGCCACGGCACCCGCCACCGCAAGGACGACGCCGAGCAGGTGAAGGCTGCCATCGGCGATCCGTTCGGACCGGGCATAGGCGGGATAGGCGTCGAGGGGCAAGGTCATGTCGGTGATATAGGGCCCAGGGCCAGGGATGTCGCCGTGACGGCAGGTCAACCCTGACGACGAAAGATTGCGGTTGTGTAAAGCGGGACGGCTCCGCCGCCGTCAGGGCAGGCGGACGCCCCACAGATCGTATTCGCCCGCCTCGTCCACCGTCACCTTCAGCACATCGCCGACCGCCAGACCTTCGGTGTCCGCGTCGATGAACAGGTTGCCGTCGATTTCCGGGGCATCGGCCCATGTGCGGCATGTGGCGATGCCATCCTCGTCGATGTCGTCGACGATGACCTCCAGCACCTTTCCAACCTTTGCGGCCAGTTTCGCCGCCGAAATGGCCTGCGCCCTTTCCATAAAGCGATCATAGCGGTCCTGCTTGACCTCGGGTGCGACGTGGTCGGGCAGGGCGTTGGACCGGGCCCCCGCGACGTTCTCGTACTGAAAGCAGCCGACGCGGTCGAGCTGTGCGGCATCGAGCCAGTCCAGCAGATGCTGGAATTCGGCCTCAGTCTCTCCCGGATAGCCCACAATGAAGGTGGAGCGCAGGGTGATGTCGGGGCACTGCGCCCGCCATGCGGCGATCTCGTCCAGCGTCTTCGACGCGGCGGCGGGGCGGGCCATGCGGCGCAGCACGTCCGGGTGGCTGTGCTGGAACGGAATGTCGAGGTAGGGCAGAACGCCGTTGGCCGGGTCCGCCATCAGCGGGATCAGGTCGCGCACATGCGGATAGGGATAGACGTAGTGCAGGCGCACCCATGCCCCCAACTGCCCCAGTTCGCGGGTCAGGTCGGTGATGTGGCTGCGCACCTCGCGCTCCTGCCAGGGATGCGCATCGTAACGGCGGTCGAGGCCGTAGGCGCTGGTGTCCTGCGAGATCACCAGCAACTCGCGCACACCCGCCTGCACCAGCTTTTCCGCCTCGCGCAGGACCGCGTGGGCGGGGCGGGACGCCAGCTTCCCGCGCATGTCGGGGATGATGCAGAACTTGCAGGCGTGGTTGCAACCCTCTGAAATCTTGAGGTAACTGTAATGCCGCGGGGTCAGGCTGACACCGCGTGCGGGCAGCAGGTCGATGAACGGATCGGGGCTGGGCGGCACCGCCAGATGCACCGCGTCCAGCACCTGTTCGTACTGCTGCGGCCCCGTCACGGCAAGGATGCGGGGATGATGCTCGCGGATGTAGTCGGGGTCGGCCCCCAGACACCCCGTGACGATCACGCGACCATTCTCGCGCAGCGCCTCTCCGATCGCGTCGAGGCTTTCGGCCTTGGCGCTGTCCAAAAAGCCGCAGGTGTTGACGATCACCGCCTCGGCCCCGTGATAGTCGGCGCTGATCGCATAACCTTCGGCGCGCAGGCGGGTCAGGATCCGTTCGGAATCCACCAGCGCCTTGGGACAGCCGAGGCTGACCATGCCGATGGTGGGCTGACCGGGCCTCGCATGATTAAGATTGGCCACATCGGTCACGCGGGCACGGGCAAGGTCGGGGCGCAGGTCTGGGGGGTTGTGTGTCATGGGGCCTTCTACCGTGTCGATGCCCCGACGAAAAGGGGGCGGTCCCCCAGGTCACATGGCGTTTCGGGGTGGAGGATGCGGCATTTCCGTGCATTGATGCGCCGACATCGGATCAGGACGACCCGCCATGGCATTGGTTTACGACATACTTCTGTGGTTCTTTGTCGGCGTGACGGTGCTGGCAACTCTGTTGCCCTTTTCGCGCCGCGCCCATGGTTTGATCCGCAGCGCCGACTTTCCGCGGCAACAGGTGCTGGGGCTGGCGGTCATCCTGATCGCGGTCGCATGGTGGTTCCACCCCCTCTACTGGCGCTGGATCTACGGTCTGATGATCGCCTGCGCGCTGGTGCAACTCTATTACATCGGTCGCTACCTGCCGGTGGGCCGCCGGCAGTCGCTGCGCCCGCGCAAGCACGAGGTGATCAGCGAAGACCGTACCGTCAGTCTGCTGGCCGCCAACGTCAAGAAGTCGAACCGCGAGTATCAGCCCCTCATTGACCTGACCCGGCGGGCCAAGCCCGACATCCTGATGGCGTTGGAGGTGGATCAGGAATGGGTGGATGCCCTCGACGTGCTGTCGGACATGTATCCGCACCAGCGATTGCGGCCGCTGGATACCGGTTACGGCATGGCGGTCTACAGCCGCCTGCCGCTGGAGGATGCCGAATTCCGCGAGGCCGTCGTGGACGGCGTGCCGTCCCTGCGGGCGCGAGTGCCCCTCGCGGACGGCCTCGCGTTCCGGCTGTATGTCGTGCATCCCGAACCCCCCGTGCCGTTTCAGGACACCGAGGGTCGCGACGCCGAAATGTCGTCCGTGGCGATCGAGGCGCGCGACGATCCGCTGCCCGTGATCGTGTCGGGCGACCTGAACGACGTGGCGTGGTCGATCACCACGCAGCGGTTCCAACAGGTGTCGGGTCTGCTCGATCCGCGCGTCGGTCGGGGGTTCTACAACACGTTCAGCGCCACGATGCCGTGGATGCGCTGGCCGCTGGATCATCTGTTCCATGACGCCCAGTTCCGCCTGTTGGACATGCGCCGCGAGGTTCACATCAAGTCCGACCACTTTCCCATGTATTTCAAGCTGTTGCTGACCCCGGTCGAGGCGGCCGAAACCCGGCCAGAAGACGCGACGAAAGAGGACATGGTCGAAATCGAAGACATGATCGACCGCGAGAAGAACACCAAGCGCGAGGCGATCGGGTCCAATTGGGAAGACGAGGATTGACGCGGATCAGCCCTTGGTCTGCATCCGCCTGAGCATGGCAAGCACCATGCGATGCGGCATCAGCGGGATCAGCCAGTTCAGCGCCAGGCTGAGCCCCGGTTCGTTAATGACGTGCAGGCGGCCCGCGATCATCTGCTCGTAGCCGAGCTTCGCCACGCTGGCGGCCGTCTTGCCACCCCCCTTGACCAGCGCGGTCCCGTGCAGGTCTGCCGCGTCGGCAAAGCCGGTATCGACGAAACCGGGGGCCAGCACCGTGACGGTGACGCCGCGGTCGCGCAGCTCCTCGGCCAGGGCCAGCGAATAGCTGCGTACGAACGCCTTTGTGGCGAAATAGACCGCCTGCAGCGGGCCCGGCATCATGCCTGCGGTCGAGCCGACATTCAGGATGCGCCCCGATCCGCGCCGTGCCATTGCGCCACCGACCGCGTGGCACAGGGTCATCAGGGCGGTGATGTTCAGGTCGATCATCGCCCGTTCCCGCGCCAGATCGCGGTCGATATGCTCGCCCTGACCGCCGAAGCCGGCGTTGTTAATGAGGATGTCGATGGGTTGGGCTGCGACCTGCGCCACGACCCCCGCCAGCGCATCGGGGTCGGTCAGATCGGCAGTGATGGTCTGGACGGTGATGCCATAGGCGCTCTCCAGTTCCTGCTTCAGCGTGGCCAGCGCATCGGTCTGGCGGGCCACGACGATCAGGTCGCCGCCGCGCCGCGCATGGATGCGGGCGAATTCACGCCCGATGCCACCCGATGCGCCGGTGATCAGTGCAAGCCTGCCCATGGTAAAATCCTTCTGCATTGCAATGCCCGTCAGATGGGCGCGGTTGCGCGCAGATCAAGGCCATGGATGTCGCAGCGGGGTCCGGCGCCGGCAGAACCCCGCGGGATGGCGCGTCAGCGGCGGCGGTCGCGCCGCGACGACATCGGCTGGAACGCGACGCCCACATGCGCCTCGCAATAGGGTTTGCCCTGCTGGCTCGGCAGACCGCAGAACCAGAAGTCCGGCGTCGCGGGATCGCCCACAGGCCACTTGCAGGTCTTTTCCGTCAGCTCCATCAGGCCGATCTTCTTGGCGGTCTTTTCCACCTCGTTGACCTTGGCCAGCGCCTCCGGGCTGATTTCGTTCGCGGACGGCTGCGGCGGCAGGGGCTGGCCTGCGGGGATGATCGCGCGGCGGGCGGCGCTGATCGGGATGCCGTTCTCGTCCAGCTCTTCGGCCACCACGATACCGGGATCGGGCTTTGGCACGCGGGCGGGTGTGGCGGATTCCGTGCGCATCACCGGCTTGTCGTCAACCACTTCGGGTTCGACCTCGGCCACGGGTTCCACGGGGTCTGCGCCGCCGGGGCCGACGCGGTTCGACAGGCCCAGCCGGTGGACCTTGCCGATCACGGCATTGCGCGTCACGCCGCCCAGTTCCTTGGCGATCTGGCTCGCGGATTGCCCTTCGCCCCACATGCGCTTCAGCGTCTCGACACGTTCATCAGTCCAGGACATCGGGCTTCCTTCGTTCTAGCCCGGACGGTGCTGGGCCTTGTCTATTGTCGCAATCCCCTATTCTAAGCATTGCAACCGGGGAAGTGAAGGACCGCACCCCGAAAGATGAGGAACGCGCCCATGACCGACCAATCCGCCACAACCGGGGCCGCCGCACCGGGGGGCGCCACGACCCGCAACGCCGCCATGGGCGTGCGCCGGTTCGGTCGCGTCAACTGGACAGGCACCCGGACGCTTGCGGCGCGGGAGGTGCGACGCTTCATGAACGTATGGAGCCAGACGATCATGGCGCCGCTCATCAACGCGGGGCTGTTGCTGATGATCTTCACGATCGCAATCGGCCCGCAACGCGGCGACGTAATGGGCGTGCCGTTCATGACCTTCCTCGCCCCCGGCATCCTGATCATGACGGTGATCCAGAATGCCTTCGCCAACACCTCGTCCTCGCTCGCTTCGGCCAAGGTGGGCGGCAACATCGTCGACACGCTGATGCCGCCCCTGTCCGCGGCAGAGCTGCTGGCGGGCTACCTCTGGGGGGCCGTGGTCCGCGGCCTGATCGTGGCGGTGGTGATCGCGGCGGGCGCGTTCTTGCTGCTGGGCGTGCCGGTGCTGCACCCGGCGTGGATGCTGGCGTTCGTGACGCTGGGGTCGATGTTCATGGGCGGGCTGGGCATGATCGCCGGCATCTTCGCCAACAAGTTCGACCAGCTGTCCGCGATCTCGAACTTCATCGTGACCCCGCTGTCGTTCCTGTCCGGCACCTTCTACAGCATCGACGCACTGCCGGGTCTGCTGCAGGCCGCATCGCATGCCAACCCGTTCTTCTACATCATCGACGGCGTGCGCCACGGGATGATCGGCGTGTCCGACAGCTCGCCTTGGCTGGGGCTGGCGGTGGTGGTGGCCGCCAACGTCGTGGTGCAGGCCGTGGTCTGGCGCTGGCTCGACCGGGGCTACCGTCTGAAGGCGTGACGACGGGGGCTTGCCCCCACGTCATCGTCCGGTCTAGGGTTTGCGGATGAACACCCGTGCCGCCACCGCGATCCGACGCCGACGCTGATTTGCGTCCGCCTCTGCACGTTCGTTCTCTTTCCCTGACCACGTCACGTTGACCCGGCAGCCCCCAGCGGGCACGATGCCGGGCATACGCCGCCACAAAGGCCGATCCCATGATCTCCACCATCCTGCCGACCTACAACCGCGCGCCCATGGCCTTCGCCAAGGGCGAGGGTGCGTGGCTGACGGCCACCGACGGTCGCCGTTTCCTCGATTTCGGGGCGGGCATCGCGGTCAACAGCCTCGGCCATGCGCATCCCGCACTGGTGCGGGCCCTGACCGATCAGGCTAACGCGGTCTGGCATGTCAGCAACCTGTATCAGATCCCCGCGCAACAGGCGCTGGCCGACCTGCTGGTGGCGCACACCTTTGCCGACACGGTGTTCTTCACTAATTCCGGGACGGAGGCGTGCGAGCTGGCGGTCAAGATGGCGCGCAAGCATTTTTACGACGCAGGTCAGCCGGACCGCACCGACATCATCACCTTTTCGGGCAGCTTCCACGGCCGTTCATCTGCCGGGATCGCCGCGGCGGGGTCCGAGAAGATGGTGAAAGGCTTCGGCCCGCTGCTGCCCGGTTTCGTGCATCTGCCCTTCGGCGATCACGACGCGCTGACCGCCGCCGTCGCATCGCCGACCGTGGCTGCCATCCTGATCGAGCCAGTGCAGGGCGAAGGCGGCATCCGCCCGGTGCCCGACCAGTGCCTGAAGGGGTTGCGCGATCTGGCCGACGAACACGGCCTGCTGCTGATATTCGACGAGGTGCAGTGCGGCGTGGGGCGGACGGGCAAGCTCTTTGCCCACGAATGGTCAGGCATCACCCCCGACATCATGATGGTGGCCAAGGGTATCGGCGGCGGTTTCCCCATTGGTGCCGTCCTTGCCACCGCCGATGCGGCGGACGGCATGACGGCGGGCACCCATGGGTCGACCTATGGCGGCAACCCGCTGGGCTGTGCCGTGGGTCTGGCTGTCATGCAGATCATCTCCGACCCCGCATTCCTGGCAGAGGTGAACCGCAAGGCGGGCCTCTTGCGCCAAAAGCTGGAAGGGTTGACCGCCGCGCACCCCGACGTCTTTACCGGCGTGCGCGGGTCCGGCCTGATGCTGGGCCTGATGTGCAAGTCCACGAACACCGACATCGTGAAGGCGGGCTATGACGCCGGCATCCTGACCGTGCCCGCCGCCGACAACGTGATCCGTCTGCTGCCGCCGCTGAACCTGACCGACGCCGACATTGCGACCGCCGTGGACCGCCTCGATACTGCGGCGGGGCAGGTGGGCGGCCATGGCTGATTACCGCTTCCGCCCGATCAGCCGTGCCGACCTCCCGATGTTCCGCCACTGGCTGGACCAGCCGCACATGGGCGGCTGGTGGGCCGACGGCGCGACCGAGGCGCGGCTGATCGAGGAGGACCTTGGCAGGGCCCTGGTGGACATTCGGATCGTGGAGCTGGACGGCACGCCGTTTGCCTACATCCAGGATTACAACGCCCACGCCTTTGGTGCTCCGCAGTTCGCGGGATTTGACGCCGCGGCGCGGGCCATCGACACCTTCCTTGGCGACAGTGCCTTCCTCGGGCAGGGGCATGGGGCCGGTCTCATCGCGGCCCGCGTGGCAGAGTTGCGACGATCCTGCCCGCTCGTGCTGACCGACCCGGACCCCGCCAACCTGCGTGCCATCGCCGCCTATACCCGTGCCGGATTCCGCACCGACCGCGTCGTGCCACGCGAGGACGGCGACCCGGTGCAGGTCATGGTTCACAACTGAACGCCGCACCTCATGCAAGCCCCCTTCGGTCAGGGACCACCGTGCCCCGACCCGCCACAGAAGAAGACGACGCCATGACCCATTTCCTCGACATCCATACCACCCCGCCCGCCGCCCTGCGCGCCATCATCGACGATGCCCGCGCCATGAAGGACGCCCGCCACGGCCTGCCCAAGGGCACGCCCGACGCCGATCAGCCGCTGGCCAACCACATGGTCGCGCTGATCTTCGAAAAACCCTCGACCCGCACCCGCGTCAGTTTCGACGTGGGCGTCCGCCAGATGGGCGGGCAGACCATGGTGCTGTCGGGCGCCGACATGCAGCTGGGCCACGGCGAGACCATCGCGGATACCGCACGCGTGTTGTCGCGCTACGTCGACATGATCATGATCCGCACGTTCGAGGAGGCGACGCTGCACGAGATGGCCGAACACGCCACGGTGCCGGTGATCAACGGCCTGACCAACCGGACCCATCCGTGCCAGATCATGGCCGACATCATGACGTTCGAGGAACACCGTGGGCCGATCAAGGGCCGCCGCGTGGTCTGGTCGGGGGACGGCAACAACGTCTTTGCCAGCTTCGCCCATGCGGCCAAGCAGTTCGACTTCGATCTGGTGTTCTCCGGCCCGCCGCCGCTGGATCCGGAACCCGCCCTCGATGGCCTCTACCGGATCGAGCGTGATCCGGGCCGGGCGGTGCAGGGCGCCGACCTCGTGGTAACGGACACATGGGTCAGCATGCACGACCCTGCGTCCGCGCGCGAACGGCGTCACAACCAGCTGCGCGGCTATCAGGTGACGGAAGGATTGATGGCGCAGGCCAATCCCGACGCGCTGTTCATGCACTGTCTGCCCGCGCACCGCGACGACGAGGTGACGTCGGCGGTGATGGACGGCCCCCATTCGGTGATCTTCGACGAGGCCGAGAACCGCCTGCATGCACAGAAGGCGATCATGCGCTGGTGCGTGCAGGGCTGAGGGGCACAGGGCACAGGGCACAGGGTCTGCCGCGCATTGCAACGGGGGTGGGCCGAGGGGACATGACGTGTCCGCCCGCGATCCTCGGACCAGCTGGCGATACCCCCTGCCGACCGCGTCGTGCGGGCGTGCCACACCTGTCGCTGCGATGCCATGACGGGGCGTGCATCCGGCGATCTGGAGGTTCGCAGGAGTTCTGATCCACGTCGGTGCCAGAGGTGCTGGCCTTCCACCGTACCGGACCGCGCAGGATCACCGACGCGCTGGTCCTGCCTTGGGCCGACGTCGGGTCGGGGACTTGGGCGCCATGTGCCGGCGACATCGCGGCAGACAGGCTGGACCGGGACAGGCACTGCACGATGCGACGAACTGCTCCCGCCGTCGTCAGCGGCATGACGATCGCGGATCACGGCGACCCTTGCGGGTCACGCTGCCTCAGATCGCCTTCAACGCCTTGCGATATCCCTTGTCGATCAGCAGCTTGGCCGCCTTCGACAACGTAACCCACCGGCGGTTGCGACGGTGGGATTCCGGAAAGGTCTTTGCGATGTGACGGACCTTGATGCCGTAGACGCGGATGTCGGCAGGCACGATTTCGCCGTCGTCGAACCGTTTGATGCCGCGAAACCGGCTCAAAGGCTCGGACGAGACGGATCCGTCGCGCACGCCGCCTTCTTCCCATGCTTCCTGCAACGCGGCCTCGCCATCGCTCAACCCGTCGACCGGCCAACCCTTCGGCAGGATCCAGCGCCCGCGGGAACTGCTGACCAGCAGAACCTCGCGACCCTTCGCTCCCTTGCGGTGGCACAGGGCCGCAACCTGTTGCCGCGGCGTGGCGGGATCCGGGTCGGTGGCGGTCTGGTCGGTCATACGGGCAGCTCGGTCAATGCGATGGGTCCTGTTGTTGGATCGATTCTATGCGTCCGCGGACCGATTACAATGAAATGCCACGCAAAAGTGTGCATTTCATCAACTGCTGCGTGGTTTTGCCCGCAAAGTAGGATCAGCGAGGCGCGGATCCTCTGGCCAGGGGTGGCGCGGATAGCGTCCGCGCATATCGCGGCGCACGTCCGCATAGCTGCTGGCCCAAAAGCCGGGGATGTCCTGCGTGACCTGCACGGGCTTGTGCCCCGGCGACAGCAGCGTGACGCGCAGTGGCGTATTGCCCACGCACGGATGCACGGTCTGGCCGAACATCTCCTGCAGGCGCAGGGTGATGGCGGGGGCATCACCGGCATAGTCGATGGGAATGCGCCGCCCCAGCGGCGTGGTGAAATGCGGCGGCGCCGCCCGGTCGAGGCGCTGTTGCGTGCCGTGATCCAGCATCCCGCGCAGGGCCGGGAACAGGTCGAAGCGCGCCCAGTCCGCCGCCGTCCGCACCCCGTCCAGCCACGGCAGCAACCAGTCCTCCAGCGTCGCCAGCAGGGCGGCGTCGGTCATGTCCGGCATGTCGGGCACCAGCGCCACCCGCGCCCGCAACAGGTCTGCCGCAGCCGAAGGGCGCAGGCCCAGCTGCCGCACCCCCTCCAGCATTGCTGCCGCAACTGCATCAGGCGTCGCGTCGCGCCACGCCCGCTCCTCCAGCACCAACGCGCCAAGGCGTTCCTGCTGCACCGCCTCGACCCGGGCGCTGCGGCGGTTCCAGGCGCAATGGTCGTGCCAGCGGATGCGCCCATTCATGACGGCGCGCAGTTCGTCCATGCCGATGACGGCGGCCTGCCTGATCCGCGCCTCGCGCGGGTTGCCGTCGGTGTCGGTCACGACCAGCAACCGCTGCCCCGCCAGCGCGTCGCCCGCATCCATGGCGGCCCCCTTGCCCCCCGACAGCAGATAGCGCGGATCGTCGCCTGGCCGCCGCAGCGCGATCCGGTCCGGATATGCGAGGGCCGCCATCTGACCGATGCTCAGGGTCGGGCCGTCCTTCAGCCCGCGCGCCAGCCGCGCGGCTTCGGTCCTGATCGCGGCGACGGCGCCCCTGTCGGCAGGCATCGCGGCATCGCCGCGCACCACGGCCAGCCGCTGCGCCAGATCGACGCCGGCGCCCCGCAAGGGATCGCGCGCCTCCAGCAGGGCCGCGAGCGGAGCGGCCTGCGCGCCCGCCACGCCCAGCATGTGGCCCAGCCGTGGATGCACCGGCAGGGCGGCCAGCGTGCGGCCATGCGCCGTCACCCGGTGGTGGGCGTCCAGTGCACCCAGATCGCGCAGCAGCGCCCGCGCCTCGGCCAGCGCGCCCTCTGGCGGGGGCGTCAGGAACGCAAGGTCCGCGCTGCCCCAGATCGCCAGTTCCAGCGCGAGCCCCGTGAGGTCGGCGCGCAGCATTTCGGGCGGGGCGAAGGCGGGCAGGGCGCCCTCCTCGCCTTTGGTCCACATCCGCCATGCGGTGCCGGCGGCGACGCGTCCGGCGCGGCCCGCCCGCTGGGTCGCCTCGGCGCGGCTGACGCGTTCCGTCACCAGACGGGCCATGCCGCTGCCCGGATCGAAACGGGCCCGCCGGGCGCGGCCCGCATCCACGACGACGCGGATGTCGGCGATGGTCAGTGCTGTTTCGGCAATGGCGGTGGACAGCACTACCTTGCGACCCAGCACGACCGGCGCGATGGCCGCCCGCTGCGCGGCAAAGGGCAGGGCACCGTACAGTGGCCGGACGTCACAGTCGGGCGGCAGTCGCCCGGTCAAGGCCGCCGCCACCTGCCTGATCTCGCCTTCGCCCGGCAGGAACACCAGCACGCCGCCCGTGGTCTGCGGCACCACCTGCACCAGCAGGTCGGCGACGGCGTCACCCAACCGCGCGCGGGGCGGCAGGGCGCGGTCCAGCCACTGCACGTCGACCGGGAACGCACGGCCCTGCGCGGTGACGATGGGGGCATCGTCCAGCAGCGCCGCGACCGGGGCCGCATCCAGCGTGGCCGACATGACCACCAGCGCCAGATCGGGGCGCAGCGCGCCCATCGCTTCCCACACCAGCGCCAGCCCCAGATCGGCCTGCAACGACCGCTCGTGGAATTCGTCGAAGATCACCGCCCCGATGCCCGTCAGCGACGGATCGTCCTGCACTATCCGCGTCAGGATGCCTTCGGTCACGACAAGGATGCGGCAGCCGCGCCCCATCTTGCGCTCGCCCCGCATGACATAGCCGACACGACCGCCCACCGCCTCGCCCAACCCCTCGGCCAACCTTTCGGCGGCGGCGCGCACGGCCAGACGGCGCGGTTCCAGCATGACGATCTGGCCTTCCACACCGGCCGCCAGCAAGGCCAGCGGCACGCGGCTGGTCTTGCCCGCCCCCGGCGGGGCCTGCAGCACGACGCGCCCGTGGGACTGCACGGCAGCCACCACCTCGGCCATCACGTCGTCGATGGGAAGCCGCTCCGCCATCCGCCCTGCCATCCTCGCTTTTGTTCAAATACTCTCGCCGAAGGCACGGGCCTCAGGCCCGTTCGCGCCAACCCACGGAAACGCAAAAGGCCCGGCGCTTGCGCGACCGGGCCTTGCAACTTCCATCGCGGAACCGCTTACGCCGTTGCGGCGACGGTGGCTTTCGCGATGTCTTTCTTGACCTTCAGGGCCTCGGGGGACAGTTCAGCGTCCTTGGCCTTCTTCATGAAAGCGTCGAGGCCACCACGGTGATCCACCGTGCGCAGCGCCGCGTTCGAGATGCGGAACTTGAACGACCGACCCAGCGTGTCGGACATCAGAGTCACGTCCTGCAGGTTCGGCAGGAACCGGCGGCGTGTGTGGTTCTTGGCGTGGGACACGTTGTTGCCCGACATCGGGCCTTTTCCGGTCAGATCGCAGCGGCGCGACATGGGCATCATCCTTCGTGGTTCTGGCCGACCCTTCGCAGGGTGGACCGTCGTGGGGCCTGCCGGCAAACAACCCGTTTGCGGACCTGCGCCCGGTGGCAGGAATGGCCCCCGCACGGGGGCCGTCAATTCAGTTCGCAGGCACTAGGCAGAATCGCCGTCCGCGTCAACCCCGCCCACGGTCCCCGCCGCCAGTTTCGCCTGCCGGGCCGTGGCCATGGCCGCGACATGCGGGCGGCGCACGCGTGCGGCACGGGCCAGTGCCTGCCAGTAACAGGCTTGACCGCCCCGCAACTGGCGGTGTGTCGTGACGATCATGCGGGCCGAGGGCAGCGCGTCCATCGCCCGGCGCTGCAGCAATCCGCTGCGGCCCGTCGCCCGCAGCACCTGACTGCACGGGTGGCCGCCGCCGGTCAGCCGCAGCAGGGACAGGCCCGGGAACAGGGCCTGGATCATCCGCGCATGGATCAGGTCCGGTGCATCGCAGGGGTCGCACAGGATCTCGCCGCGCAAGGCGTGGCTGGCCTGCGGCGTCAGATCGCCCAAGGCCATGTCGAAGCTGCGCCCCTCGTCCCGGTAGCGCGGATCGAAGGGCACCACGGCGGGCGCGATCGACACCTGCGGCGACACCAGGGTGACGTAATCCAGCGCCAGTGCGCCCGACAGTCGGAGCGCGCCGTAACCGCCCATCGAGAATCCCAGTGCCCGCGCTGCCGCGTAATCGCGCCGCACCACGGCGCAGACCCCGGCCAGCGCCGGCAAGTCTGCATTGACGAACCAGTCGTTGGCCTGCGTCGCGATCATCAACTGGTCAAAGCCCGCGGCGGCGAACTGCCGCGACGGATCAGGTACGCCGAACCCGGTGCGGCCCCGCTTGCGATAGTCGAAGGTCACGATCAGCCGCCTGCCGCCGTTCCGTGCCAGATCAGCCCGCAGATGCGCGCCGTCGAAGACGCGCTGCAAAGGGCCGGTCACTGCCGTGGTCCCGCTGCCTGTCACTGTCATGGGACGACCGCGGCGGTGGCCTGCGGGGTCACCGTCAGCGGGGCCAGGGCCGCGCGCGCCGCAGCAGCGGGGGACAGGCTGCCGGCCGCCACAGCGTTCTCCAGCGTGGCAAGGCGCGCGGCCAGCGCCGGATCACGGGTCAGCAGGGCCATCATCTCGGCCCGCAGATCGTGGCGAAACCAGTGGCGGGCCTGATCGGCGCGGGTGCCGGCGGCAATGCCCTGCGCCGCGCGCCAGTCCGCCAGCGTACGCATCCGGTCCCACGCCAGTTCCAGTCCCACAGCATCCAGCGCAGAGACGGTCATCGCCAGCGGATAGCCGTCCATGTCCTGCGGACGATGCCGCAGCAGGCGCAGGGCACCGGCGTAGTCGGCACAGGTGCGCTGGGCCGCGGATTTGAGGTCGCCGTCCGCCTTGTTCACCAGGATCAGGTCGGCCATTTCCATGATGCCGCGCTTCACGCCCTGCAACTCGTCACCACCTGCCGGGGCCAGCAGCAGCACGAACAGGTCGGCCATCTGTGCGACGACCGTTTCCGACTGGCCCACGCCCACCGTCTCGATCAGCACGATATCGTATCCCGCCGCCTCGCACAGGCGGACGGCGTCGCGGGTGCGTCGCGCGACGCCGCCCAGATGCGTCTGGCTGGGGGACGGGCGGATGAACGCGCGCGCGTCGCGGCTGAGCATCTCCATCCGCGTCTTGTCGCCCAGGATCGACCCGCCGGAGCGGGCCGAGGACGGATCGACCGCCAGCACCGCGACCCGCAGGCCGCGCGCGGTCAGCATCAGGCCGAAGGTTTCGATAAAGGTCGACTTGCCCACGCCCGGTGTGCCGGACAGACCGATCCGCAGGGCCTGCCGCGCGGGATCGAGACCCGCCAGGAGCTTCAGCGCGAGGTCCCGGTGATCGTCCCGGCCGCTTTCCACCAGCGTGATCGCACGCGCCAGCGCCCGGCGGTCGCCGGATTGCAGGGCCTGCGTCAGATGGGGCACGTCGATGCGCATGGGCCATTCTCACCGCTGCGGGTGCGCGTGTCCAGAGACCGGGGTGCGGTGGGGTGCCAGGGGATCCACGCCTGCGGCGTGGCTGGAGGCGCTGCCTCCAGACCTCCGGGATATTTCCAACCAGAAGAAGGGCAGGACGGGCGTGCGCCGGCGCGACCCGTCACAGGGCGGCGATCAGCGGCAGACGCGTTCGGCCTGCGCCGTGAACTGGCGGTATCGTGACCAGAACGCTTCGTCGCCGGGGCTGTCGGACTGGCGCACGTCCTGCGCGCGCTGGGGGTCTTCGAAGAATCTCGACGCCAGGCGCTGGTCGCGGCTGTCCAGCGTCCCATTCGCGGCAGTCTGCACGCAGTTGCACAGGGCGCTGTTGGCCGCCGACCTGCCGGAGGCCATGCAGGCCTTGCCCATCTCGCCACGTACGGCCATGCCGCAGGAATTGAGGGTCAACAGGGCAAGCCCCATGAGAATGATGCGCATGATAGTGCCTGTCCTGTGACGCGCCCGGTTTGCCCGATGTCATCGTCGTCTACCGCCTGGAGGGAGCTTAGCGCCGCCGGCCCAGTTTTGCAATTCGCGATTGCCGGCGGGTGCGGCGCACCCGTAAACTCTACGTCAACTGGGCTGGTTGACGAAATAACCCGTAGCCTTCCTAGCGTTCCGGCGATGTCGTCCTCGTCCCCGTTTCGCGGCTTTGGCACCGCCATACATGCGGTGCACTCCGTGAGCCGCCGCTGGGTCGGCCTCGGCGTGACCCGGCAGATCGCGGTTCCGCCGCGCGACACCCGGCCGAGCGATGCCCATGGCTCTGACGCGCCTCTGAGCGGGGACGGCGAGGGTGAGCACGAGGGTGTTGCGCGCAATGTCGTTGACCAGGACGACCGGACGGGGAGGCGCTGCGGGACGTGAGGGGGCACCCGTGTCAGGGCCTACCTGCAGGGCGGCGGGAGGAAGCGGCCCGGCCTGTGCCGCGTCGTCTGCGGCGGACGGGGGCGGCGTGGATGCGCCGCCCGGCCAGCGCCGCCATGTCCCCTTGCAAAATCGCGCCTTCCGCGCCATTGACGGGGACCGTTACCAGCCCGCCGGGACCTTGCCATGACTCCACTGTCGCACATCCGCAACTTCTCGATCGTGGCGCATATCGACCACGGCAAATCGACGCTGGCCGACCGCCTGATCCAGTCGACCGGCACCGTCGCGGACCGCGACATGAAGGCGCAGATGCTGGACAGCATGGATATCGAGCGCGAGCGCGGCATCACGATCAAGGCGCAGACCGTGCGCCTCGACTACGTCGCCGACAACGGCGAGCATTACGTGCTGAACCTGATCGACACCCCCGGCCACGTCGATTTCGCCTATGAGGTGTCGCGGTCCATGCGCGCCGTGGAAGGCTCTCTTCTGGTCGTGGACAGCACGCAGGGGGTCGAGGCGCAGACGTTGGCCAACGTCTATCACGCGCTGGACGCGGACCACGAGATCGTGCCGGTGCTGAACAAGATCGACTTGCCCGCCAGCGAATGCGACCGCATCGCCACGCAGATCGAGGACGTGATCGGCATCGACGCGTCGCAGGCGATCCGGGTCAGCGCCAAGACCGGCGTCGGCATCAAGGAGACGCTGGAGGCGGTCGTGCACCGCCTGCCCGCGCCCAAGGGCGACCGCGATGCGCCGCTGAAGGCGATGCTGGTGGACAGCTGGTATGACAGCTACCTCGGCGTCGTGGTGCTGGTGCGGATCATCGACGGGGTGATCCGCCTGAAGGACCGCGTGCGCTTCATGTCGAACGACACGGTGCACCTGATCGACCGCCTCGGCGTGTTCAAGCCCGGCATGCTGCCGATGGAGGAGCTGGGACCGGGCGAGATCGGCTTCTTCACCGCTCAGATCAAGGAGGTCCGCGACACGCGCGTCGGCGACACCATCACGAGCGAGCGCAAGGGCGCGACCGTGGCCCTGCCGGGCTTCAAGCCCGCGCAGCCTGTGGTGTTCTGCGGCCTGTTCCCGGTGGATTCGTCCGAGTTCGAGGATCTGCGCAGCGCCATCGACAAGCTCGCGCTGAACGACGCGAGCTTCAGCTTCGAGATGGAGACGTCGGCGGCCCTCGGCTTCGGCTTCCGCTGCGGGTTCCTCGGGCTGCTGCACCTCGAGGTGATCCGCGACCGGATCGAGCGGGAGTACAATATCGAGCTGATCACCACCGCGCCGTCGGTGGTCTATCACCTGTATATGAAGGACGGCGATGTGCGCGACCTGCACAACCCCGCCGACATGCCCGACCTGACGCTGGTCGACCATATCGAGGAGCCGCGGATCAAGGCGACGATCCTCGTGCCGGACGAATACCTCGGCGATGTGCTGAAGCTGTGTCAGGACCGCCGCGGCGTGCAGATGGACCTGACCTATGCGGGCAGCCGCGCGATGGTGGTCTATGATCTGCCGCTGAACGAGGTCGTCTTCGACTTCTACGACCGGCTGAAGTCGGTGACCAAGGGCTATGCGTCTTTCGACTACAACCTGACCGGCTATCAGGAAGACAGCCTCGTGAAGATGAGCGTGCTGGTCAACGACGAGCCGGTGGACGCGCTGTCGATGATGGTCCACCGCGACCGGGCCGAGATGCGCGGCCGCGCGATGGTCGAAAAGCTGAAGGACCTGATCCCCCGCCACATGTTCAAGATCCCGATCCAGGCGGCCATCGGCGGCAAGGTGATCGCGCGCGAGACGCTGAGTGCGCTGCGCAAGGACGTGACGGCGAAGTGCTATGGCGGCGACGCCACGCGGAAACGCAAGCTGCTGGACAAGCAGAAGGCCGGCAAGAAGAAGATGCGGCAGTTCGGGAAGGTCGATATCCCGCAGGAAGCCTTCATCAGCGCACTGAAGATGGACAGCTGAAGGCTGTCCGTCTTCGGCGCGGATGAAGGCTGGTGGGCGGAAGCGTTTTGCGCAGCGAAACGCATGCCCACCCGGGTGCGATTACGCGCCCGCAACTTTCGCGTGACTTGCCGGGGACGGCTGGTAACCTGCCCCCATGCCGACGGTTTTCAGACAGGACGGGTTTCGGTTCTTCTTCTACTCCAACGAAGGCGACCCGCGAGAGCCACCCCACGTCCACGTCATGAAGGACGGCGGCGAAGCGAAGTTCTGGGTCCGCCCGGTGGCCTGCGCCCGATCCCACGGGTTCGACGCGCGCACATTGAAGGTGATCGCCCGGATCGTCGCGGACCGCGCTAATCAGATCTAGGAGGCTTGGCATGACCATTTCGGCCATTGAGGCGCATTGCGACGACGAGATGCTGTGGGTCGCCCTTGCCGATGGCCGCAGGCTCGGCGTGCCGCTGGCATGGTTCCCCCGGCTGCTGAACGCCACGGCAGAGGATCGGGCCGGGGTCAAGGTCAGCCCGTTCGGGTTGCACTGGGCTGCGCTGGACGAGGATATCTCGGTGGTGGGGCTGTTGTCGGCAGATGGGGTCGGGGTGGCGGCTTGAACAAGATCTCGGTTGGAATGGGGAATAGTTTTGAAGAATAGAACGGCTACCTTGATTGGTGCACTTGTTGTATTTTCAAGCATTTTAATTTTGGGGTTCTTAAGACTCTGTTGCGCAAATCAGCTGACGGACGGTTTTCCCCTTACCCCAGACGGATTTATGCCACTGCCTTTGTGACGGGGATGCCAAGGGCGGTGTAGCCATTCAGGATAGCGATGCGCACCTGGACCTCTGCGACCTGGCGGTCGAAGTCCCGAGCCATCAGCCGCTGGCCCAGCAGCTTTACACAATGCATCTTTGTCTCGACGCGGCTCCGGCGGTGGTATCCGCTCCAGTTCCGCCAGAGCGCCCGACCCAGACACTTCGATGCGCGGAGCGCATCATTCCTGGCTATGGCACCGGCGGTGGTTGGTTCCCATGGTTGGGCATTTTTG
>NZ_FOCI01000024.1 GCF_900110065.1 Loktanella fryxellensis
ACTGCAATCTCCTTCTGAAACATCAAAAGGAAACTCGCTCCTCCACCAGCGCAGCGGAACCCTGGAAATCAATGGGACGGGGACGGCGCTTACCAGATGTCTGTATGGATTGAACCTGCTGAAATCGACTTCGGGCCAAAAAACCAACCGTCGTTGTCTTCGTTGATCGGGCGTGGATCGTCCTCGCCACGGTCGTCCTTATTAACCCGACGTAGAAAATTCCCGTCCGTTTCCCGTGCCCGCTTCAGATCGAAGCGCAAGCCGAACGACTGGTACCTGGCCGGGTCGATTGCGCTCGCGAAGCTCGGGTTGGGTTCGACGAAGTACGAAAGGGTAACCTTCAGACGGACTCGTTCATCCCCAAGACTTTCAAGGACGGATCGAGGCCAAGGCAGACGATAAACGTGCGCGTCGCCGAACCGCACATTTCCGCCGTCGGTCCGGAAAGGCTGGATATGCCGCTGCGCGACCAAGGAAAGGTCGTCTCTCGCCGATGCCAGCGCCCTGCGAAGGTCAGGCACTCCATAGCCGTACTTTCTGGCCAAGTTCTTCCGTTCAAGCTTTCCCGGCCTCCCATCGAACTCGGCAAGCATGTGTGGTGTCCAACGCGCGCTATGCACCATCAGCGCGCGGACCATTTCGGGCCAGTATGCCGGATATTCAGCCATGATGCGCGCAGCCATCCTCGCGGCTTGCGCCGTTGCGGCACTCGTTGCCCAGAAAGGCGTGACAGGATGAATTCCAGCGGCTTTGGAAGTCGTCAGCAGTGAGAGGGAGGGAAGGCCAGACAGGGCCTCGGCCCCAGATCGACTTAGCGCACGGTTCCCAGCCTCCAGAACGATCTCGGGCTTTATCGGAGACTGGCTTGGACGCCAGAGCGCGGTGGTCCGACTGTAAGGGCTGCGATCTCCTGGCGGCGACCACCCAGACCAATCCCGGTAGGCACGCTCGGCGATGTCGGATTTGAGAGTGGTTCCGCCCACCGTCAGCACATTCCAAGCCTGTGCGGGATCTTCCCCTGGGAACGCATCGCCATCAGCGATTTCCTCGGCCCGCGAATTGTCTCCGATATTGCCGATTGCCTGAACAAACAGCCGCCGAATGTGGTCGGGCCCCTCTTCAACCGCATCGGCACCGGAACTGATCTGATCGAGTGCGGCGCTCCAACCCGTCGGTTCTGCGCCCGACCGGTTCTCGTTCGTGACCGCCATGCAATAGACCCTTACGCGATCTGGAGCCGCAATCTCCGGCAGCGCAGCGGCCGAGGTCGTGATGGCACCATAGGAAAACGGGTCGTTCGGCTCGAAGCCATCTGGAGGAAGTATTTTCACAGATTCAAGGCGGTGCGCCATGGTCGGCCGGGATGTATCGCCCAACGGTGCCGTCAGATCACCGTGCAGTGCCAGACCCGCCATGCCCGATCCATGGCCAATTTCACTGTGGTCATCGACACCCCAAGAAGAAATCACGGCATGCATGTCGCCCGGCGTCAGGGCGGGTTCGATTAGCGGATGTCCCCGATTGATGCCCGTATCGAGCAAGCAGACGGCAGGGACCTCTCGGCCGGGCCAAGTAATCCGCTCGGCCAGATCATCAACAAAAGCGTTGGCCATCCCTGAAAGTTCGTCGGTGAAAACGGTGGGTGTATCCGTCGCCCGCCGGATCTCTGCAATGCCTCCCGTAGAAAAGAGGAGAAGCTCGATGGCTGCGCGCCGGCCGTAGACGGGCAGGACAATTACTTCCGGGAATTGCAGGCGCGTGTCATCGGGGCCAATGGTCAGCCCGAGCCGAAATGCGAGATCCTCTACACGCTGGAGGCGATCTTTGAAGCACCAAAGTGCCCACCACATTTCCACCTGCGGGTCTTCCGGCAGTGCAGAAGGGTCATCTCGCCAGAAGGTCTGAAGGCGAGCGGTACGAATATGCTCCACCGGTTCAACGCGCGATTTTTTCGGTGCCGCCGCACCCGCTTCGACCTCTTTGAACGCGTAGTCTCGGAAGACCGCTTCAAATACATCACGGCTATCATCCGGCACGAAGAGCGCGATGCGGCGTGCGCCAGTCGCAGAAATCGTCACAGCGCCTTGGCGAGTACCTTCTTTTTTCTTTTCAAGCGTCGTTGGCCCCACTGACGGGGCCAGTTCAACCTCGAGATAGACGCCATCTGGCGGCAGTGCGCCAACGGGAAGTTCTAAGGCATCCCGTCCGCGATCTGCCAAATCGAACGCTGAACCAAGTTCGGCGAAGATCTGGCGACCGTGCTCCTCGCGGATCCGCTGGAGTGTTCTCTGCCGCGCGTTGCTTCCGGGGGATTTATAGTCGCGGACCACGGCAAGCCCACTGAGATCAATGTGGCGATGCTCGTACTCAGCCAAGGTGCCCCTTTTCCTCGGTGAATACCGTTCTCATGCCTTGCCGCTTCTGCAGTTGGCGGGTCAAGTCGGCCGTAGAAATCTGATTTCGTTCTGAAAGAATGGCTTCCTTGACCGCTTCGCCAGCAGCATGGGCAATCTCTGCTTGGCTAAGCCCATCCGCCGACAGTTCAATCGTCTTCCAGACAAGCTTGGGATATTTCATCGGCGAAAGGTGGGTCTTGATGATCGCCCGGACCTCTTCAGTGCTGGGCATCTCGAACCGCAAAACCTCGTCGAAGCGCCGCAGCAGGGCGCGGTCGAGGAGAGATGGATGGTTTGTTGCAGCAACAAGCAAACTGTCAGTGGCAGAAGGTTCTTCCATGAACTGAAGGAAGCTGTTCAGCACACGCCGCATCTCGGCCACGTCGTTCGTCGCCAACCTATTGCTGCCGACGGCATCGAACTCATCGAACAAATAAACCCCTCTGCGTTTTTGCGCCTCGTCGAACACGAGCCGCAACTTCGCAGCTGTTTCGCCCATAAATCGGGTGATGAGGCTTTCGAGGCGGATGACGAACAGCGGCAATCGCAGTTCCCCCGCCAGCGCTTCCGCGGTCATTGTTTTGCCAGAGCCGGGTGGCCCAGCGAACAGCAGACGGCGACTGGGGGTCTTGCCATGTTCCCTCAGCCAGTCTCTACGCTGCTGCTGAAGGACAACAGCATCGAGGTGCCCCTTGACGGAGGTGTTCAGCACGACATCGGCAAGCCGGATCCCCGGCTCTCTCAGGTCCAACAGGCTGTCAAGATCGCCACGCGGCCGCGAGAAGGAAATCGGGACAGAAGACTTGGCGCCCCGTTGGGACCGCGCCGCGTCGACGGCAGCGCGAATTTCTTCGGCGGTGGCGCGATGGCCCTGACGCGCTTCTCCCGCAGCAACCTGTAGCGCAATGGAGTAAAACTGTTCTTGATCGCCCTCGGCTTGGCTCCTCAGCATCGCCAGTATCTGTTTTGCATTTGACACCGCGTGACCCCTGCCGATTTTCGTTTTCAGCGAACCGTAGTCCAGTCTGGCTGATTTGGGAAGCTTTCGAAAGTCGCACCGATCGCTGTGCAAGTGCGTTCGGCGCGTGACTGACAGTTCGTGACTCCCCGCAAACAGGCCCCGAGGTGCTTACTTCTTCCCATTTCCACCCGCGACAGGACATTGCGGCACATGACATCATTCCCGCGCAGCGAATCCCTGCCGCTCCTTGAAACCGTGAATCCGTAAAACGGGCCAGGCTTCACTCTGCGGGCAAGGCGTCTGGCGCTTCCCGCGGACCACATGCCCGGCCCGTTTTCATCTGCAAGCGCGCGCTTGGTCGCGCAGGACGGCATATTCGCCAAGCATTCGAACGACCATCGCCCCGTCTGGCAGGGCTTCAACCTCGGCTGCGGCGCCCGCCTGATCGGCGACGCTGTAATCGACGACTGGCGGGCAGGGTGCCAGTGCGTCAGAACTGACCGTCGCGCAGGCGCTGAGCCAGAGCATCGCGATTAGTGGGGCGGCGGCTGGCTGCGTCCAGCATCTGGCGTTGGACTTCATGGGTTCTCTCCGATGTTGAAAGGCGCTCGGCCAGCCGACCGGCGCGTTCACCGGCGCGGCGGAGGTTCAGCAGGAACAGGGCGATGGTAAGGGCGACCAGCAGCAGGCCCAGCGCTTTGCGCGCCGGGCCGTTGGTGAGGATCGAGGCAAGCCAACTCATCAGCGCTGGCCCCGCTTCCAGTCGTCGATCCTCGCGTGGATTGCGACGGCGATGCCAATCAGCGCCACCGCAATGAACACCCAGCGCAGGGTGTCGAGGTAGGGCACCAAGGGCAGGATGGAGGATTGGGTTTCCGCCAGTACATCTTGCGCGACTTCGACACCGGCCGCACCGACGGTCGCGATGCCAGCTGCCCCGCCACCCTTCAGCGTGCGGCTGTCGGCCAAGACCTCACGGGCGGGGGCCAGTTCCGGCACGAAGGGCGTTGCGCGGGGAGCGAAGGGTTCGCCCCAGGACCGTGCGGGCCCGAGGTCAATGTGCATAAAGCCCGAGCGGGGATAGGTGCCGAAGCCGAGAAAACCCACGGCGCGGGCTGCCTCGGCGAAAGCCACTGGATCGTGGTTCGACATGGCGATGTCGAACGCCGTGCCCAGCATGTGCTTTGATGCCGGTGCCCCACCGACGGCGCGGTTGTGGCTGGGGCTGCGATAACCAGAACGGACGATCAGCGGCTTGCCGAGGCGGTTGCGCAGTGACTGCAGCTTGTCCATGGCTTCGGTGTTAATCTTGATCGCGCCGGTGCCGCGGCAAGCAATCTCGGCCGGGGAAAAGCTGGGCCAGCGCCAGGCAGCTTCAGGCACGTCGCGGAAATGGGCATAGGTCGTGGTTGGCATGGTAGTTCTCCAGAAATGCAAAACCCGCCTCGAGGGCGGGTGGGGTGGCAGAGTTGCTGGTGGCTCATTGATCGTCAGTCGGTACGGCCGCGCTGGAAGGCTTCGAACATCACGTCGCGCATGGCGCGGATGTCGGTCTCGATGCGCTCCAGCCGGTCCGCATCGGCCTTGCGGTCTTCGGCGCGCTGTTTATCGATCCGCTCTCGCTCGAGGTGCAGTTCGCGGTCGAGGCGTTCCAGCATCGCCTCGTTGGTGAAGGCTTTGCGGGTTACGGTGGCGGCGATGGCAAGGCTGCCGCCGACCAGCGCGGTGATGGCGGCGGTCAGGCCGTTTTCGCGGAAGGCCTCGCCGACCTCCTGCAGGATGGTGGTCCGTTCGGTCATGATGGTCCTTTCAGTAATCGGTCTCGAGATAGAGGCCCGCGCAGTCGTAGGCGACGGCGGCGGCGGTCGCGCCGGTGTTCAGGTAGAAGCGGGGTGACAGGAATTGCGTGTTGGCGGGCAGGTCGGCGGTGATTTCCTGTTCAAAGACCGCGCCCGTCACCTCGTTCACCGCCCGCACCCAGACCGACGATCCATTCGGCGGGGCCGCGATGAACAGGGTCAGCACGCCGCCGAGCACGATGGCAAAGGGTGCGCCGAGGTCTGTCAGGGTCGGCGCGCCGGTGGCGTCATTGGTCACCATCTGCCAGTTGGCATGGGTGCCCCGTTGGAAGCCAATCCCGACCGCATTGATCACTGTCGCCAGCGTCAGGTTGACGGCCAGCGCCGCGATGGAACCGTAGAGGCCGAAGAACCCCATGCCGGTCGCCTGCAGGGTCGTCAGGGAAAGCCGGGTGACGAAGGCCCAGCCGCCCAGTCCAACCGCATTCCCTCGCCAGCAAGCCCAACCGGCCGAGCGTTGTTCGGCGACTGAATCCACCACAGCCGCCGATGTCAGGCGCCAGCGCCGCATGCTGGCGGCTAGGTTCGTCGCGGCCAACGTCGGATGCGAGACCGTGCCGACGTTGGTGATCGGGAGGCCTTCGGTGGTGATCGTAGTTGTGATCGATGGCGCCCAGTTGGCGATCCGATTAACCCCGAAATGCGGCTGCAGCGGAAAATCCCGACCCGAAGGGCGCATCACATCGATCCATGGGGCCCCGGCGCGGTTGCGTGCGTAGATCGAGGTCTTGCCCGAGGGCGGTGGGGTGGGGGCAGCGTTCAGCCCGGGCAGCACGGTTGGCTGGGGCAGCTCCACTTGACCATTGGTGCGATCCACAACGATGGCATCGAAGAACGTCGATCCATTCGGGCTGACTTTGAAGCTGAAGTTGTCGTTGCCGAGGAGGCCGATCAAGGCGCGCACCGAGAACCCCGTCTTGAAGGCGAAGGCCGCATCGTTCCCGGCTGCCGCCTTGTTGACGGTCGCCTCGATCCCTGCGCCTGCGTTGTTCAAAAGCACCGCCGGGGTATTCATCGACAAGCGGTTGAAGCTGTCGGCTGTGGCACCCCCCAGCCCGAGAAGCTGGGCGGTCAAGTTGGCCTGGGGCATGCCGACCTGCGTGACGGCATTTGCGAAGGTGACCGTGGGTGTGTTCACCACAGTCGTGCCGCCAGCGCCTGCGGTCGCCGAGCCGATGTTGACGACCGTGGTCGATCCGGATGCGCCGCCGGTGCCGAGGTTCAGGGTCTTGGTCACGCCGGTCGGATTGATCCCGATGCCCATCCCATAGGTCGCAGCGGTGATGGCGGTGCCGATCGAGGCTGCCGCAGCCGAAACCGTGACCGTGCCCGAGGCGGTCAGCGTGCCGGTGATGGACACAGCACCCGAGGCCGTCAGGGAGCCGGAGAAGGTCTTGTTGCCGGAGAAGGTCTGCGTGCCCGCGAGAATAGCCAGTTCTGACGACGTGTTCGGCAGGGTGAAGGTGCGCGAGGTTCCGGTGGTG
This sequence comes from Loktanella fryxellensis, assembly GCF_900110065.1. Lineage (GTDB taxonomy): Bacteria > Pseudomonadota > Alphaproteobacteria > Rhodobacterales > Rhodobacteraceae > Loktanella > Loktanella fryxellensis. The sequence continues at coordinate 6,701 of NZ_FOCI01000024.1, forward strand.
ATGCCTGACAGCGAAAACAGCGCTTTCTTGGTCGGATCAGCATCATTCACCAGACTGAAGACGGCATCCGATACATCCACCGGTTCACCGACCAGATCCCAGGCGCTGCCGGTCCAGACAACAAAGGCTTGTTCTGCGGCGATCCACGCCAGCCAGCCCGGGCGCGGGACGAGGCGCATCCAGACGCCGTCGACCCAGAAGGCCACGTTCAGATCCCAGCCCGACCATAGACCTGTCGCGCCTGACGCCACGATGTGCCGGTCTCCGTCGACGGGGCTGGCAGGTGGAATCGTGCGCGTGCGGTCCAGCACCGAAAGCTGGATCATGGCGTCCAGCAGGCGCAGCGCCTCGTTGTGGGTGACATGCTTTTGCGCCTGCGATGCCAGGATGTAGGGCAGCAGGAGGTGGGTGGTGATGTCGGACATGATCCTGCTTTCAGAAGGTGAGGGTGACGGATCGCCCAGCGCCCCGGCCGATCAAGGCCGAGAGCTGGTAGATGCGGATGGCGAGGGATTGGCCGGGGCCGAAGGGTGCGCCCCAATCGGCGGTCTGCAGCACGGCGGTGTAGAGGACGCTGGTCGTGGAGGCGTTCAGTGTGCGCTTGATTGTCCCGCCATCGCGGATTTCCACCTCGTAGGCTTCACCGTCCTCGGCCAACGGCACATCGCCCGCACCCCAGGTGTCGGCGGCCAGCGACCGCGACCGGCGCGTCCAGCGGATCGTCAGATCGCCGGGGGTCCGAGCGATGTGCCAAGGCTGTTCGACATGGGCGACCGAAAACGGCCGCAGCCCAGCGCCCTCTGGGGTGAAGGTGGTGGCGACAAAGGTGTCGTCGCTGACTGGCTTGGACGCCGGGCCGATGCGCCAGTTCCATTGCAGGCCGAGGTCGGCCTCGCTGATGGGCAACGTGGCCACAGCCGTATCGAGAACCACCACCCGCGCGCCGGTCGGCACCATGCTGACCATGGCCTGTTCGGTGCCACGCTGGCCGCGCAGCAGGCGGGTCAGCCGGTACCGTCCGGGCGCGATCAGTTCAGCATTTCCGGCTTGAACGATCTCCCACTGTCCAGCGCCGGTTTCCACGGCCAGTGCGTTGGCCCCGCCCAGCAGGGTGATGTCCGTGACGCTCTCCAACTTGCCGGAATAGAGATCGACCACCAGCGCATTGCCCAGATCGAAGCGCGACACCGGCCCCGTGCAGAAATCCGCTGCCAACACGCCCATGCGCGCCCGAGTGCCGAACGTGGTCAGCAGGGCAAACCCATCGGTTGCGGCGCTGCGATAGACTGCGATTTCGCCCGGCCACGGCTTGGCATGGGCAGCGACCATTGGGCGATGTGCTGGCTGATCCTCGCGCAGCCGCGGCAGGTCCATCAGCACAATGTCGGGTGCGCCGAAGACCGTCGGTGTTGACAGAGTGGCGGGTCGTGGTTCTCCGGGTGGCAGATCATAGACTGCCCGGTCCTGGCGCACGGCGTCGACACTGCGCAGGTCGGAGTCGGCGATGGACACCAGACGCATTTCCGTCAGGCGGCCATCGTGGTCCAAGAGGATCACGTCACAGGGATCCAGTGACAGACGCGAGGGCGGCAACCGGAACACGGCGCTTTCCCGGCCAACCCATGCCTCCATCAGCGCGCGACGGCAGCGGCGTTCTGCCTCTTCGGGCGGGATCGCCATCGGGAAGCTTTCCGAGGCAATGCGCGTGGTGTCGACGGTGATCCGTCGTGCTTCGACTTGGGCTGCGTCATAGTCCTCGTCCGCCCGCGCCACTTGCCATTTCAGGGCCTGCGGCAGTTCGGTTTCCTGCGCGCGGGTCAGTTCCATCACATCGCCTTGCGCAGAGGCGGCTGCAACCATGCTGTCCGGAATGATGGTCAGACCGGCAATGCGACCGCGCATCAGGAACTTGATGCGCCCCTCGCTCTCGACAGCATCGAAACCGAAATGCCGGGCCAAGGTGGAAATCGACGCCCGCGGGGCTTCCAGCGCCGAGATGACATAGCCCTCGACCGCACCCCAAAGGCCGGAGACGTCGATCAATTCCTCGGGCATCCCGGCGCGCAGGCAGAGGTGCCGTACCAGCGCGGCCAGAGACACAGCACCCAGCCGCCCGGTCAGCCAGTGGCCCAGCCGCCAGTTCGGACCATCGGTCCAGACATCGGTCAGTTCCGGAAAGAACGGATAGGGACGGGCATCCCATGTCCAGGCAGCACATTCCGGCACATGCACCATGCGCGCGCCATACACAGACGATGTCGGGTTGTTCGCCGCAGCACCCCAGAACAGGTAGGTCGCCTCGAGGTAGGCCCGCTGGATCGCATCGTCCCGCCATCCCCGCGAGAAATACGGCGTGAAGCTTTCCGACGACTTTGGGTCGAAGAACACATTCGGCTGGTTGGTGCCACGATCGATTGCCGGGCAGCCCAGCTCGGTGAACCAGATCGGTTTGGATTGCGGCACCCATGCCGTCGGCGTGCCGCTCTCCAGGCCACCCGGGCGATTGAAATGTGGGTTCGACCACCAGGCGCGCAAATCCTTGAAGCGGAACACCCATGGTTTTGCGGCCGCGCCATCCATGATCGGTGTGCGGGTTTGCGTCGTCCTGTCGAGAGCGCTGGCATAGAACCAGTCAAACCCTTCGCCGCCGGTGATGTTCGACTGCAGGTATGCGCCGTCGTAGATCGCCGGTGCCAGCGACGCATCGGCATGATCGAAGCCGTCGCGCCAATCTGACAGCGGCATGTAGTTATCGATGCCGATGAAGTTGATGTTGGCATCCGACCAGAGGGGATCGAGATGGAAATACACATCCCCCGAGCCGTCGGCCGGGTGGTGCCCGAAGTATTCCGACCAGTCTGCGGCGTACCCAATCTTGGGCCCAGCGCCGAGGATGGTCCGCACAGCCGCAGCGAGGGACTTGTAAGCTGCGACGGCAGGATAGGTACTGGCGCCGGAGCGGATGGTGGTCAGGCCGGGCATTTCCGATCCGATCAGGAAAGCGTCGACGCCCCCGGCTGCTTTGCACAGATGCGCGTAGTGCAGGATCATTCGGCGCAGCGACCATTCGCCGACCGGGCCGGTCCAGCTGACAGTGGTGCCTGACAAGCTGAAGTTCGCGGGCGTGGCTGTGCCAAACAGCGCCGATACTTGGGTGGCGGCGGTAGCGGTCTTGTCTACCGAACCCGCAAAGCCTGCTGCCGGGGAACAGGTGATCCGGCCGCGCCAGGGGAAGGTCGGTTGGCCCGAGGTGGCGGCATTGGCGCTGTAGGGGTTCGGTTTGGTGTTGCCGGGTGGGACGTCCATCAGGATGAAGGGATAGAAGGTGACGCGCAAGCCGCGCGCTTTCATCTCCTGGATCGCCTGCACCACCGCGAAATCCGCAGGGGTGCCGCCATAGACCGGGCGGTCCTCGGAGTCGCGGCTGACCAGAAACGCGTCCGATCGCGCGACGCCATTCACGACCCAAGCCGAGGGCGTCGTGGTCTTGGTGTCCACCTCGACACCGGGGCGAACCTTGCAGTTCCCGGCGCGCAGGTCGTCGCCGAACCAGGCCACGACGAGGCTGACGCTTTCTACGGCAGGGGCCAGCGACTGCAGCCGGTCCAGCGCGACGACGATGTCCGCGGTGTCGGTGATCGCGTTCAGGTTCTCGGCCACGGTCGTGCCGCCGGAACCTGTGGTCTTCTTGACCGGGGCAGTGGCATAGGTGAACTCGCCAGAGGCGGGGATCATCGTGACGGCCTTCACCAGACCCTCGGCGGTGTCGGCATCCGCGAGGGGCCGGAACACCTCAAAGCTGATCTGCGGCAGGCGGTTGCCGAAGGCGCTGAGGTTTAACTCCTCGAACACGACATAGGCGGTGCCGCGATAGGTTGGGGTTTCGGCGGCACCCATTTTGGCTGCAATGAACGGATCGGGGGCCTGCACCTCATCGCCCGGATACCAGCGCCAGGTCACGCCGGTCATGTCCATCGCCTTGCCATCGGCCCAGACGCGACCGATGCCAGTGATTTCGCCTTCACACAGCGCCACCGCAAAGCTGGCGAAGTAAAGGTATTCGGTCGTCGTGACCTTGGGCCCGCTGCCCTTGCCGCCGCCCTGGCGGGTGGTGTTGACCTCATCGCGAAAATCCGTGGCCCAGATGATGTTGCCGCCAATGCGCATCCGGCCGAACAGGCGCGGGATCACGGCCCCTTCGGTCGAGGAGGTGATGCGCAAGCTGTCCAGCCGCGCGCCTTCGATCCGTTGCGCAGGAGCCAGCGACGACACGATCCAGTTGTCGACAACCGACCCGATGGTGGATCCGATGAAGCCACCAATGGCCGCACCAGAAAAGCCGAGGATAGCACCACCAAATGCGCCGCCAATCGCGGAGCCGACGGCACCGAGAACAAGGGTTGCCATGTGTGAGGTCTCAATCTTTGGGGAAGAGGTAAGCGAAGGCGATCTTGCGCGCCCATGCCGGGGTCAGAACTTCCTCGACCACACCCAGCCGTTCATAGGCGTGGATGAAGCGGTCGGGTGCGGACATGATCCCAACATGCTTGGCGATGGCACGCGGGGCCATCCGGAACAGGACCAAGGCACCGGGACCGGCCTCGGCCGTGGTGATTTCCTGCATCATCGCCCGCGCGCCTTCCGCCAGAACTTCGCTTGGTCCGGTCTCGCCCCAATCCCGGCTGTAGGGCGGGATCGGGAACGGCTCATCCCCGACCGCCTCGCGCCAGACGCCGCGCGCCAGGCCAAGGCAATCGCAGCCGACCCCGCGAAGGCTGGCCTGATCGTGATACGGCGTCCCCAACCAAGACCGCGCGACGGCGATGACCAAGGCGGGATCGGCGGTCATCACAGCACATTCCCCTCATGCCCGCCGTCTTGGCTGGCATAGCGCAGCACCGCGTCTTGACCGGGAATGTTCGGAAAACCCCGGAAGTTGGCGACATTCGCGAATTTGGCGCTGCAGGTCGCGATGCGCTTGTCGCAGCCCGCGCGCGCGATCAAGTTGTCGCCCTCGGCGATGGGCAACACTGGAGCTTCCAGCAAGGTCATTGTGGCGATGGCATCGGCCAAGCCATGGGACAGCACCTCGGTGACGCGTCCAACATTTACGCCGCTGGTCCAAGTCAACGTGCCGGAGGTGAACCAGCCCGCTTCAAAACTGGCCAGCCCCGACACCATGAAAGCCCGGTCGCGCACGAGGTCGGTGACCACGCCAGTACCCTTGTAGATGGCGTTTTCCAGATCGATCCCGCAGCGGGTATCACCCAAGCGGGCGTCGCACCCCGCCTGAAACGTCCGCCCCACGGTCTGGCCCAGCACATGCGCGAGGCTGCGCACCTCGGCGACGAAGGCCATGCGGCCACGGCGGATTTGCCCCACAGCACCCCGGCGCAGCAAGACGCGCTGGCTGGTGTTCGCCCAATTGACCCGCCACAGCTCGACCGCCGCATTGTCCCACCGCCCGTCGAGGATGTCGGTTTCCGTGATGCGGTCTGAGGTCAGCACGCCGGTGGCATCCTGTGCATCTACGGCCAGATCGGAGCCAGCGCGGATTTCCGAGGCGGCAAAACCGCTCTCCGGTTCAAACGCGGTGCCGTCGAAGCTGAGGACTCGGTCATGATCGGTGAAGCCCAGCGCCACGCCGTCGGCGCGGCTGATCCGCCAGCACCAAGACAGGGTGGTCGTGCCATCATCCAGATGGGACTGCAGCGACGGCGAGAGGTTTTTCATTTGCGGATTTCCAAAAGGGGGATGGAGGTGATCGACCCCAGCCGCTCAAAGTCGAGGGTCACGTCGAGCGTGTCGCTGTCGAAGCGCACCGGCACATCGAATTCATAACCGGCGCGGACGATGACGCCGTTTGCTGGGGCGGCGGTGAAGGTGATGACGCCGGTGGTGCTGTCCAGTGTCCAGCCTGAAATCTGCTCGACCATGCCTAGCGCGAGGCGGACGGTTCCGGCGACGGGCTTGGTGATGGTCCTGACCCACGTCTGCGCCCCGGAGGTATAGCGTTTGGCCAGTTGGAAGCTCTGCAGGCTGCCGGTGCCGGTGCCGATCTGCTGGTCGGTCGCGGTGACTGCCATTGATGGCAAGGCGGATTTGTAATCGGACCAATCCTTGTAGCGAAAGCCGTGCAGGCGACCGTTCCGCGCCTCGAAGAAGGCGACGACCGCCGCCAGATCATCGGCACGGCGGATGCCGTACGCGACATCATAGCGTCGACGGGAATTGGCCCAACTGGCGTTGCGTTCCTCGTCACCGCTCGCAAGTTCCACGATCTGGGTTCGCCGTTCCGGCCCGCCACGTGCCCCGCGGCTGATATTGTCGGGGAAGCGCATATCATGAAACGCCATCACATGCCCCTACGACCCAGCGACACCGCCCGAGCAATGTCCGCCGCGACCTGCGTGCGGGACTGCCTGAAGCTTTCGGCGTCACGGGCGTTGATCGTCACATTGACGGCTGGTGCAGCGGATTGCCCTTGGCCGTAACCTGCTGCCTCTCGCCGAGACAGAACCCGCTCGCCGCGTTGCAGGATCGCCGGAACCTCGTCGGGCTTGATCCCGGCCCAGCCGCCCGCATGCAGGCGCGGGGCAGCGGCGAAGGCCATGGCCGGGACCATCCGACCCGGGCCTGGTGATCCGACCATGCCACCCGCATGCAGGATGTTGGCGAAGATGCCACCCGCGCCGCCCAGCGCGCCCGACAGCGCATTGGCGATGGGGCCGAGGATGAAGCGCCGCGCCGCCAGTTTCGCGAGATCGGCGATCATCGAGGTAACGAGGTCGCGGAAATCCAGCTTGCCGGTTTTCACGAACTCACCCACGGCGTTTTCAGCCGAGGTGAAGGTGCTGACCAGCGCATTGCCAATATCGCCTCCGATGTCGCGGGCTTTCGCGGCATAGTCAGCGAGCGTGGCCACAGCCGCTTCCCATCCCGTCTTGGCCACTTCGGCCCCCACTGCAGCCGCCGCCCCAGCGCCACCGGCGGCGCGCCCGGCCTCGGTCATCGACTCGTCCAGCCGGTCTGCGGCATCGGCTGCCCCTTCCAGTGCAGCTTCGCCTTCGGTTCCGGCCCCGGCCATCGCATCCTGCGGAGCTTGCCAGCTTTGCATCGGACGCGAAGCCGCATCGGCCAACATGCCCGAAGCCTCGCGATAGGCTTCGGCACGCGCGGCCGCTTCTTCCGCCATCCCCGTGAGGCCAAGATCGGGCGTGGTGACATAGGTTTGCGCCATCGCTGCCGAGAAGGCCTCGGCGGCAGCGGTCCCGGCAGCAGCGGCAGATCCCGCAAACGGATTTTCGATCCGGCCCAGCGCCACTGGATCCAGCGTGCCGATCCGGACCCCACCTTCGCCGACTGCCCAATCGGGCAGAAGGTCCAGCGCGGCGTTCAAGCCATTGATGAAGTTGTTGATCCGGGTGACCACGCCGTTCAGCATGGCTTCGACGCCGCCGATCAGGCCGTTGGCGGCTTGGAAGGCGAAATCCCCAATCGCACCGGGCAGCTGGCCCCAGATCGCCTTCACGGCTTCATAAGCACCCTTGAAGATGCCCGCTGCTGAGTTGCCAAAGCTGGTCACAGCCTCGACGGACGACTGCATCGCGCCATAGATCGTGGCCTGCAGCCCTGCCCAACTGGCCTCGATCTTTGACCAGGCGGAGGCCGCGCCGAGGCCGATGCGATCCCAGACCTCGAGCGCCAGATCCTTAAGAACGCCAATCGCGGCCCCGAACCCGCCCGCGCCCGCGACGAGCCGCGTGAACTGGAACACCAATTCTCCCGCACCAACGATCAAGGCGCCGATGCCGGTACGGATCAGCGCTCCGCGCAGGATGACAAGGCCGGTGGCGAGGCCGCGCACGGACAAAGCTGCCGCCGCCAGACCGGCGACCCAGCGCCCGGCCATCAGCGTGGCGAAGGTGGCGGCATAGGTGGTCAGGCGACCGATATTGTCGAAGAGGGCATTGATCGCGATGCCGATGGGACCGGTACTGCGCGCCATGTCGGCCAGTGTGTTGGCGATGTTTTCCAGTGCTGGAGCGACTGCTGCAGTCAGCCGGTTGGTCAGGCCGAGCCAGATCAGGCTGAGTTTGGCGATGGCATCGCCGGTGCGCTCGATCTGGGCGGCATCGGCCGCACTGACCGCCACCCCAAAGTCGCGCACATCCTGCGCCGCCTCGCGCAAGGTAGCCGGGTCGATGCGCAGAAACGCCAGCGCCGCCTTGTCGCCGAAGAGGTCAGATGCAACAGCCGCCCGCTCCGCTTCCGGTACAAACCGGTTCAAGGCTTCCTGAATGGCGACGATGCGCTGGTCGAGCGGGAGGGCCTGAAGTTCAGAAGCAGTCAGGTTCAGACGCTGCAAGGCCCCCACAGCGGATCCGGATCCTGCGGCAGCTTCCGACAACCGCGTGGTCAGCTTCTTGGTCGCCTGCTCGATCTCGCCCATCGACACGCCTGCCAGCTCCCCAGCCCAAGTCAGCACTTGCAGGCTTTCAACAGTGGTCCGGAGCGAGGCAGCCATATCGGCCTGAGCACCGATGGTCTCGAGGCCCGACCGCACCATCGCCACGCCAGCTGCAGCCGCCGCAACCGTCACCGCCGCCAGCGCGATCCCGGCCTTGCGGGCGAAGCTGGCCAGTCGGGTGTTGGCCAGTTCCATCTCGGTGGACAGGCGGCCAAAGCCGCGCGCCCCGGCATCGCCAATGCCTTCCAGCTCGGCGCGCACCTGGCTGCCGCCCTCCGCCACGAGGCGGACGGATACGCGTTTTTCAGCCATCGCGGCCTCCTTCCATCTGTTCGTTCAGTTTGCGCACCATCACCGCCTCGATCTCGGGCAGCAGTTCGGCGGCAATCAGGGTGTCGATGCCCAGCGCATGGGCCATGGCCAAGGCCGCGCCCATGTCCCAACCCAGCACCGCGCCGGGTATGACCCGCAGCTGGCCACCAAGGCGGCCAACCAGATCCCAGACCTGCCAGCCCTCGGGGGTCTGTGGCCGGTTCAGTCTTGCGGGGCAGTCGGGGCAGGGGCCCGCGCAGGCGGCGCAATACCGGTCGCCATCGCCGAAGGACCAGTCGGCGAGGGCGCGAAGACGTTTTTTTCAACGTCCAGGATCAGACCCTTGGCGACATACAAGGTCTGGAACGCCTCGAAGATGGGCCAGATTTCCAGCAAGGCGTCGATCGCCTCAGGGGTGACGGGCACAATTGTGCCCATGGCATCACCCACTCCTTCCCAATCCAGCACAGCGCGGCGGGCGACGGCTTTGGCCATCGCGAGGGCCAGTGCTTCCTGCGTCGCCCCTTCCGGCAATTCTTCGATGGCTGAATCGGCGCGCGCCGACACCATCAGGGCAGTTGTCAGCGGGCCGACGAGCAGGCGAAGGCCAGGGGCGAGGTCCAGCCATTCGGGCGTGGCGGTCAAATTCAGTCGGATCATGATCAGTATCCTGCAAGGGTGTTGATGAGGACAGCGGTGCACATGCGCGCCGGGCTGGTTGCCTTGGCGGCCATCCAGTCGAATGTCGCCTGCACGCCCTGGGGCCCGGCGATCTCGATGCGAGGGCGGGGCAGATAGACGGCGTGGGCGGTGAAGGTGAAGCTGGCGTTGGCCCCGAGGCTGTAGTTGAACTCCAACTCGCAAGGCGTGCCGTCGATGGCTTGGGTGATCAGTGCCGTGTCGGAAAACCGCACCTCGATCCGGCCAGACAGGGCGGCCATGGCGGGATCGGCGCCATCGATGCGCCCATCACCGCGGATGGTCTCAATCCGGTCGAGGTTGTTCGAATAGGTGATCTCGGCCGAGACCACGTTTCCCAAGCTGCTGCCGTTGCGTTTGACCGTGCCGTTGAAATGGCCGAAACGTTGCAAGCCCAGCGCCGCTGGCGTGCCTGCGGCTGTCGCGGCGGCGATGGCTTCCCCTTGGGCGACCAGCCGGGCGGTGGCCGTCAGCAGGCCGGAGCGCTGCATTTGCCAGGTCAGCTGATCAAGTACGCAGCCGGAATACATGGCAAAACGCGGCACCTCCGGCATTGCCGTCTCGATGGCCATGCTGGGCAAGGTCCAGTTGCCCGACTGAAAGGTGTGGGTCTTAGGCGTGGTGCCGCTCGTGACAGGCTGGCCGAACGCCGCCTTCAGCCAGAACCCGAAGGCCTCCACATCGATGGGGATCACCACCTCGCCATCGGCAGTGACCGCGTCCTTGATCGGGGCGAGGGGATCGCGGCCGTAACCCAGCAGTTCGGATTCCAGCAGCGGCTGCTCCGACCCGAGCGTGGTCCGGGCGAAGGGCATCAACCGGAACCCAGTCACCGGCGGGGTGCCGTAAACTGTCTCATACGCAAGCGCCATCTGCGCCCGCGCGCCTTGCGCACGTGCCATGGGGGTCTCCTCGATGTTGGGGGTGTCAGGCCAAGGGGCCGGTGGTGGTGTAATGCAGCACGACGGTGATCACCGCCGCCTTCAGCGCCGCCGCGCCCTCGATGGGCAGGTCGGCGGAGGCCGGGGCCTCGGGTTCGATCCAGTCACAAAGGCCGCCAAGCGTGCGGTCGGCTTCCAGCGCCGCGCCGATACTGGCAATCAGGGTATCGAAGGCGCTGGCCCGACCATTCGGGGCCTGGACGACCACCTCCAACTCGGCGCGGTGCTGATAGTGGTAGCGCAATGGTGACAGCGTCACTTCCGGCTCGCCCGGCTGGCCGTCGCGCAGGATGATCAAACCGGTTACCGGGATCCGTTCGGGCAACACCTCGTCACGCAGAACGAGGGCGTCAAGCGGCTGAAGTCGCGCCTGAAGCGCGGTGAGAACGGTTTCACGGGCGGTGGGCATGGCTCACAATACTGTTGATGTCACATTTGCCGGGCAAACGCCGCTTTGACGGAGATTAATCAGCTCATTGCTGAATGGCCGTAACTGGCCAAGTCTTTGGATCACATTCTATTCTGCGGAAATCACATCCCACATTGCCAGCATTTCTCGGATGACACGCTTGTCCCCATCCGACACGACGTAATCATCGTAGAATTGCTGCCCATTGAACCGGATAACAGCGCGATCCGCTTCAGCAATGCTGCGGGCAAGCGTAACAGCAGTGTCGCCTCGCAAACTTGCGAATTCCCAAATCTCAGTGTCGTTATCCCTCAACCATTGTCCGACCGGCACCCGTGTTGTCTGTCCGTCGATGTTGATCGAAGCGCTCTCGACGAACAGCCAGCCACTACGGGACGTGTAGTTGAAGAACAGCTCCAGGGTTTTCTGGCCGGAGCCAGCTTCTATCAAGTAAAGCGTCACGTAGTTCCGGATATCTTGAAAGCGCGGGGACGACGGGTGCCGTGCCCATGAGGAACCGTCGAACTCGGCCGTCGTTCGCACCAGTCGCCCCTCGAGCGCACGGGCCGTTCTTTGCAGCTGCTCACGTTCCGCTTCGATAGCTTGTTCGTAACTGGCAGCCTTGTCCGTGTAAGTCTGGTTTTCGCCGTTTACCCGGGCCAAGGCTTGATACGCGACAAAATTGCGTTCGGCTTGCGCGGCGGGAATGGGTCGAACGTATGCATTGAGTGCTGCCTCAAGCGCATCACGTTCAGGACTTGGAGGTGGCGCAAAGGTCGTGTCCGCCGCTATCTCGCGTGCAATTGCTTCCACGTCTGCCCCATCTGCTCCGATCCGGGAAATATAATCTGCGAGCCGCGTATCGGCCGCAGGCCCATCTGCCTGTGGTGCCGGTACCTCCGAAGACGGGGCAGAGGTCGGGCCGACTACACCGGATAGGCCCGCCGCCCTTTCACGAGCGGTGTCCAGACTCGCGCCTTCAATTGCTTCGGCAAAAGCAAGGCACAGCTCGACCTCCCTCGACCAATCCGCGTTCTGCAAGGAGCCCCATGCGATCATTGATGCCGCAGCGTCCATATAGGCTTCGGCATCCCGAGCAAGAAACGCATCGCGGCATTCTGAACGCGCTGTGTCGACCTCTTGCTGCGACGGATCAGCACCGGCAGGAAATGCGATGAGTGCCGTCGTCGTCAGCGTAAGGAGGAAATTGCGCATCATTTTGAGAATTCTTCCATTGTCTGTTTAGAATCAGGCTAGCGATCCACAATGCAACCATCAAGCGAACATCGCCGAGCCAGCGTCAGACCCTGTCCGAATTTGTCACCCACCTTGCCACGATCCGCCCCGGCACACCGTCCACCGCCCGCTCCGCATCCCGCGCCAGATCCAGCCTCTTGCGCAGCTTGACCTGCGGCACCAGCAGGAAGATCGGCACTGTCGCGAGGCTGCGTCCGGTTTTCGACTTCGACGCTACGGCTCGACCCTTCGAATCCAACCTCCCCTCGGCCACCAGCAAGCTCGGCCCGCGACGGCGGTAGATGAACCGCAGGCGCAATCCGGTGCGACGTTCCCATTCGCCGGGGGTGATGCGGCCGCCTTTGGTGCTTTTCCCGGCCGCCGGGGTGGGGATGGCCAACCAGAACCCATCCTTTGACCGGATCAGCGGGCCGGTGTCGTGCGCGCCAATGATGACCGGGGCATTTGACCAGACCAGTGCGGCTGCGTTCAGGCTGTCGCCGGATTTCGGGAAGCTGGCGAGGCGGATGCTATTGCCGAGCCGGGTGCCGAGGCCCGCGCCGGTGATTTGGCCGCGCCAGGCTGATTTCAAGGAGGTGCCCGCCTCGCGCATTGCGGCGGACACCGCCTTTTCACCGGCGGCGATTTCGGCCTGCATCAGCGCGACGAGGTCGGGGTCGAACGCGATCTTCAATTTCATGATGGGCGCAGGTCCAGCGACCAGATCAGGCGTTCACGGTCACGCACTGGCTCGCCTTGGATGGTGAAGCTGTTAGTGCCGATCACGATCAGATCGCCGGGGCGGGGATCGGGCAGGTCGGATACGCGGACGTCCACCATCATGCTGTCGCTGACAAACCGCCCAGCCCCGAATTCGGTGATGCGATCCGGGGCGCGGCGGATGGCGCGGATCGGGCGTTCCTCGGACGTGGTGGCAGAAATCCAGACTGCGGCCGCCGCCATGGACGGGTTGGCATAGATCCGGTCCACGGCGGCGGCGAAGACGGTCATGACGCGTCAGTTCGAGGTCGTGATGCGGATCGCGATGCGCGGCCGCTTGTTCACCGGCAGGATCGAGGCCTCGGTCATCAGGTCGATCCAGCGGCCCTTTTCGTCGAGGTGCTGGCGCGCATAGAGCGGCAGGCCCATGGTATTGGCCGCCTCGAGCAGGTTGGCCGGGCCGCCATAGGTCGTGAACGTGTCCATCGTGCCAAGCGGGAAGGCGATGCCTTCGTTCGCAGGAACCAGCCGTTCGGTGACCTTGGTGGACAGGGTGACGGTACCGGAATACTCCTCGAACACGATGCCTGCGAAGGGGAAGTTGCGGCGCACGTCCTGGCGCAGGGGCTGCGCTCCGGTGGCGGCGTAGAACTTGTACGCCTCCTCGGTCTTCGGATGCGCGATCAGCTTGTCGAAGAATTCCCGGCTGACGAGGGCATGGACGTCCGACATGCTTTCGCCGAGGAGGTTGTCTTCGATTGCCCGCAAGACCTCGCGGACCTTGGCCTGCACGAGGGTCCCTGCCGTGCCCAAGAGGAAATCCACCGAGATTTGCGCCAGCCCGAACTCGGTGAAGTAATTGTAGAGCGTGGTGCCCGCGCCATCCTTCACGATGCCGCGCAGCGCGTTCATCTCCATGTATTCTCGGGTTTGGGCGTGCTTGCGCCGCATCAGCTGCAGCTTGCGGTTCATCACCTCGACCAGAGGGTCGGCGCCATCAAAGACGCCGAGCGCGGGCTGGCCCTGAATGTCGCCCGGCAAGATCACATCATCATGCGGGATCCACGGCAGGGCGAAGCTGCGCATCGAGCGCCCCTCGCGGGTGCCGACGGTGGCGGGACCGCCCAGCGGGACGGAGGGCAGCAGGTTCAGCACGCCCTCGTATTGCTCGATGATCACCGAGCGTTGGCTGACGCCCTCGAAGCGGAAGAGGCCGATCTGGCCGAGGCGGGTGTAAAGGTTGGGCAGGATGTTGATGGCCTGCGTCATCTCGGCCAGCGAGTAACCGCCAGCGTCAAAGGGATTTCGGACAAGGGTCATGGGGCGCTCCGGGGAATGAAGGGGGATTGGAGGATCAGACGCCGTCGCGGGCGATGATGCCCACGGCGGCGAGTTGGGCGATCTTGGCGGTGATCTTGGCCGCGTCGTTGACGCTGCCCTCGTAGGCGAGGCCCGCACGTGTCACGATGGAAGGGCCACGGACCAGCACGATGCCGACCGCATCCGCCAGCGTGGCGTTCACCGGATAAAGCAGCACAGCGACGGCGACCTGCGCACCATCCGCGCCGGTGGCGGCGGACAGGGTGTATTTGCCGCTGGCGGTGATGCGACCGAGGACGGCTCCAGAGGGATAGTTGGTGCCAATCAGCAAGGTGATCACCTCGCGGGTGTAGTTCGGGTTGACCTCATATTTGAGGACATCGCCCATGCTGGGCGGTTCCGTCAGGACGGGCATTGGTAAGTCTCCATGGTTTGGGGGATGGGGAAGATGGTCGAAGTACGCGCTGGTTCAGCGCTTGGCGTCGGTCGCGGTTTTCTTGGCGGCCGCCACGATGGGGCTTTCCTTGGCCGCTGCAGCCGGAGCGGTCGCGATGATGCCAGCCGCGTCGCTGCGGGCGGCGAGGTCGGCCAGGACCCGGGCGCGCAGGGCTTCGGGTTTCAAACCGCGCGTGACGGCATCGGCCGCGTCGATGGTCACACCCAGCCGGGCGGCCTGTGCGCAGACCTGCGCCACCTCGGCGGCCTCGGCGCGAATGGCGTCGGTGGTCATGGTGGTGATGACGGACGCTGCCGCGTTCACCGGCGGTTCGGGCGTGGCGGGTGCGACCGCGACCATAGGCATTGCCGCAAGAGAAGCTGCAACTGGTGCCATGGTCGGGGTTTCGGTGGGCGTGGTGGCCATCTGCGGACCCTTTCTGCTGGGGGAAGTTGTGCCGCGAGGTGCGGCGGCGAAGGCGTGGAATGCGGCGACGGGATCGGCGAGATCATCGGCCAGACCGGCGGCAATGGCATCGGCCCCGCGGAAGATGGCAGCTTCGGTTGCCAATGCGGCCGATTGGGTCAGCCGATCCCCGCGACCCGCCGCGACGGTTTCTGCAAAGAGAAAACGGACCACCTCCAACTCGCGCTGCATTTGGTCGTGCAAGGCCTCGGGCAGGGGCTGATACGGATTGGCGTCGATCTTGTGGGCACCGGCGTGGATCAGCGTGACCGCGATCCCCTTTTGGTCGAGGGCACCGCTCATGTCGGTGTGCAGCGCCACGACACCGATGCTGCCGACCGCTCCGGTGCGCGGCAGGATGATGCGGTCGGCCTGGGAGGCGAGAACATAGCCAGCAGACAGAGCATGTTCCGCGACGAATGCGTGGACCGGTTTCTGCGCCCGGGCCGCCCGGATGCGATCTGCCAGATCGAAGGCGCCCGCGACCTCACCACCGAAGCTGTCGATGTCGAGTGCGATGCCCCGCACGCCGGGATCGGCCAGCGCCGCCTTAAGCTGGGCCGCGATGCCCTCATAGGACGTCAGGCCCGACGATTGCCCGATCCAGGCGCCACGGTGCACCAGTGTGCCCGCGATTTCGATCACCGCTATGCCATCGACCACCGCAAAGGGTTGGCTTCCGTTGCGCTGATGTCGCTGGGCCAGATCATTGCCGAAAAGCGAGGCGCGGGCGGGAAGGGCGGCCGTGGCCTGTTCTGCTGGTTGCACGTCCAGCCCTTGGAAAGTGATCTCTTGTCCGGTGATGCGCGGCCCCAGCCCGGACAGGAAGGCCAGCGCCTTGGCCGGGTCGACCATCAACGGCGTGTTGAAGGCGCGCTGGGCGATTTGCGCGTGGTGCATCATGCGCCCTCCTTGGGGTCGGGTTTTTCGTCGCCGGTGTCGTCGGCCTCGTCGTCCTTTTCAGCGTTGGGGCCCTCGTCCGTCTTGCCGCTTTCGCCCGGCCCCTGTGCGGGTGACCCGGGGCGGCGGAAGTCGAGGCCCAGCGCCAGTTCCCTCTTCCGCTCTGCAGCGATCTCCCGGTCGACCTGCTCGGCGTCGTAACCCCGCTCTGCCAGCGCTTGGGTGCGGGATTTCAGGCCCGCTTCGATCTGCAGGATCTCGGCCGATGCGTCCTTCATCGGGTCGATCCAGTCCCATTTGGTCGGCAACCAGGCGCAGGCCTGATATTGGCGGCGCTGGCTGTCATAGCCAGGCAGGTCCAGCGCGCCCGACAACACAGCGGTGTCCATCCAGCGCACCCAGACGGCCCGGCAAAGCTGATAGACCAGCACGCCGTGCTGCCACGCTGAAATGCGTCGGCGGAATTCGATCAGGCTGATCCTCGTGTTCGAGAAGTTGCCCTTGGCCGTGTCGCCGGTCAGATAGCCATAGGGCACGCCCAGCGCGGCCGCGATCTGCAGCAAGGTCCGGTACTGGAATGGCTCGTAGGTGCCGCCCGAGTCTGGCGTGGCCGGGGTGGAGACATCCTCGCCGGGATCGAGGCGCACGACCTGGCCGGGTTCGACCTCCAGATCCTCCTCGGTCGGTTCCAGCGGGGTTTCTGGCGCTGGGGAGGTGATGAACATCGCGAACATCGCCGCGATCTTCTTCCGCTCCAGCTCGGCGTCGTCGTAGAGATCCAGCGTAAACAGCTTGACGATGGCGGCCGCGAAGCGCGACACGCCGCGCAGCTGGCCAGCCTCGACCGGGTCCAGCACATGGATCACATCGCCAGCCAAGACACGGACGGTTTCGCCCGCAAGCCCCGGATCGGTCAGGTCGCCCGGATGGCGGCGCAGGAAGTGATAGGCCACGCGGCGACCGATGCCGTCGAACTCGATGCCCTGCCGGATCAGCCCTGCGCCGGGCACGGTCCGGTTCATGTCGAGGGGAAGCATCTCGGCGGGCAGCATCTGCAACTGAAGGGGAACCGACAGACCATCCTCGGCCCGGCGCGGGCGGATGCGGATGAAGACCTCGCCCGACAGAAACACCTCGCGTGCCGCCCGACGCTGAAGCCCGTAGAAATCAGTCAGGCCCTCGGCGTCGGCATCGTCGGTCCAGGCCAACCACAGTGCTTGCAGCTCTTCCTTCTTGGCCGAATCCGCGAGGATTGACGAAGGTTTGATCCCGTCGCCCACGACATTGCTGGCGAAGCTTTCCACGGCATTCGCTGCATAGCCGTTGTTGCGTACCAGCCAGCGGGCGCGGGCGGTGATAGTGTCGCCCGAGGCCGCGATCAGCGTGTTCACATGTGCGCGGGACGCGCGGAACCCGCGCAGACGACGATGCGCTTGGGCCGCGTCAAACCCGCCGATGATCGAGCCGATGCGTTGCCGGAACGCTTCAAACGCCATGGATCACAGACCTTTCGTGGCCACGGTGCCCCAGCGCCGACGACGCGGGGTGCCGGATGTGGCCGTGGCGATCCGGCTCTCCAGGTCGCTGATCGCGTTCGCCAGTTCCGCGTCCGAGCCATAGTTGATCGATTTGCCGTCATAGCTGACCAACCGGACGCCCGCGTAACGAGCCTCCTGCAGCGCCGCCAACAGGGCGCGCATTCGTTCCAGGTCCATCTCAATCCCTCATGAAGTTCGGTGTGTACGCCCGGCGTTTGCGCCGTGGCGTTGTCGGTGTTCCGGCTTTGGGCGCGGCGGGCGCGGCGGGTTCTGTTGGGGTCGCAACCTGCGCAGCTGGTCGGGTTTCCACCCCTGCCTGCGCTTCCAGCCTTCGCCAGGTCGCCTCATCCCAACGATCTGCGCCCATGATCCACGCCGCAGCCCGCGCATAGACCCGGGTGTCGAGGGCCTCGTTGCGCTCGCGCATTTTCTGCCATTCTTGGTGGGCGTAGCCGCGCTTGTTGCGCACGGTCACCAGCTGCTCGGCCACCAGCTGTTTCAGCCATTCGGTGTCGATCCAGTCGGGCAAGTGGACCGTGCCGGGGGCGTCGAGGGCGCCCAGCGCCCGGTCTTCGTCCGAGGGACGCTCCAGCCTCAGGAAGCGATAGGTCTCGGTTTTGAAAGTGGCCGTGGCCACGGACCACAGCCGCGCGCCGCGGCGCAAGCGTTTGCCGCCGACGGTTGCATCGACAAAGGTTGGGCCCGAAACTGGCGTCGCGCGGTTGAAGCCTTCAAGGCCCTTGATCGGGGCCACCTGATCGAACCCTTGCTTGCGCGCCCAAGCGTAGACGGCCGGGGCTTCATAACCGGTGTCGATGGCGAGTTTGCCGATCAGCATCACTGCTCCATTGGCGCAGGCCCAAGTGCGGCCGAGCAGAGCCGTCAGCTTGTCCCAGCATGCCGGATCGTCCGGGCCGCCGGAGATAACGATGTGATCGACCAGCCAAGACTCGAGGCCGCGACCCCATGCCCAGACGTCGACCTCAATCCGGTCCTTTTGCACGTCGACGCCCGCCGTCAGGAACAACCCACCCACCGGGATCTGCACGCCGCCATAGGTTTCGCGGCGTTCTGCCAGTCGCTGCCACTCGGGGGCGTCGCCAGACTCCACCCACGTCTCGCCCAGAAGCGTATTGCGCGCGGCGCGCAGCATCTCCTCCGAGCCCTGCGCTGACAGCCACTCGCGCGCGATCTGTTGCCAGCTTTTCCAGCCAAGGGGCGAGTAAAGGGCCGAGATATGGAACCCGATGGAATGCGGATCGGCGGATACAGCCGTTGCCCGCCATTCCCCACGCTCGAGCATCCGCGCCTTGTGATGCTCGGCGATGGGTTTTTCGCAGCCCTCGCAGTGATAAGCCGCCGTGTCGGGCCGTCCCTTATCCCAGCGCAGGCGTTCAAATTGCAGCCACTGCATATGGCCGCAATGCGGGCATGGCACGAAATACCGGCGCTGGTCCGATGCCTCGAACTCGCGCTCGATCCGGCTCAGACCCCGGATCGTCGGGGTCGAGACCATGAACACCTTGCGCCGGTGCGAGAAGGTGGTGGTCCGCGCTTCGGCCAGCGTGACCGGATCACCTTCCTCGTCGGCAGAAGCTGGATAGGCATCAACCTCGTCGAGGAAGATGTAGCGCGCGGGCATCGACCGCAGGCCGGTCGCCGAGTTGGCACCGGTCAGCACCAAGATGCCGCCGGGGAATTCCTTCGACAGCATCGAATTGCCCGCGTCGCGCGACCGGGCGGGGTTGACCCGTTCGCGCAGAGCCGGACTGTCCGCGATCAGGGGATCAAGACGGCCCCGCGAGGTGCGCTTGGCCAGTTCCAGGGATGGCAGCACCGCCAGCATCGGCCCCGGCGCATGATGGATGACAAAGCCGATCCAGTTGTTACCAGCCTCGGTCGCGCCGACCTGTGCGGCTTTCATGAAAGTCACGCGTTGCGCCGGGTGCCGCGGCGACAGCGCATCCATGATCTCGCGCAGGTATGGCGCCCGGGCCGTGCGATACCGCCCCGGTTCAGCCGCACCGCGCGAGGACAGCCAGCGATGCGCATCCGCCCATTCCGACACCGTCAGGTCCGGATCGGGCCGCATGCCCTTACGCCAGCTGCGCAGGATGTCCTCGGCACCGTCAAAGCCGAGATCGAGATCGGCGGTCAGATCGTCGTTTGTCGTGTCGGCACTATCCGAGGCTGACCCGGAGGTCGGCAAGGTCGTCGAGGTGCTGTCTGACATGGGCTTCCAACACCCTCTGCAGGATCGCGGCCTCGATGATCACCGGCGCGCCGGTCTGTTTTTCCACCTCCGCTGCCACTTCGGCCGCAATCAGCGCCGCCACTCTGCTCGGCCAGGTCACCCAAGTGTCACGCTCTTGCCGGGCCAACCGGAAGACCAGCGCTTCTGCCCGGGCGCGATCCACCAGCGTGCCCTTCTTCTTCTGGATGCCCAGCTGCTTGTCCTGCGCCTGGTAGACGGTCAGCGCTGTGCGGGCCTTCAGATAGGACGAGCTGTCGGCGGGACCGCTGAACCCGCTATCCCCGCCGGTGCTGCGGCGTTGCTGGTCCGGATCGGTCATATCGGCACGGCGCACATCGGACGCCGCCGCGTTGATCGACCCGTCGCTGTATACCACCAGCCGACTGGCGCGGCGCGCCTTCTGGATCGCCCCACGCGAGAGGCCGGAATGGGCGGAATACTCCCGCTCGGACATACCTTCCATGGCGATTGAACGGACCTCAAGTTATTGGAAATAAACAGAAATAGCTATCTTATTCAGTTGATTACACTCCGCGATAGAGCGATTCTGGTGGCAGGAAAACGATGCAACTCACCCCTGGAGACGACGCCATGCCTGACAAGACCACCCCCGCCAAAGGCCCCAGCGAAGCCCTGCTTCTGGAGATCGCCACCAGGCATTTCCACAGCATCGAGACGCTGGAGACCCAGAACAGCGACCGTCTGGACTTCCACGACGTGGCGGTCTGGGCGATCCGTGCAGCACTCGAAGCGGCTTACGCCGCTGGTCACGCCGCCGCGACCAAGCGCTGAAGGAGGATAGGGACATGACCATGGCTACCACTACCATCCGCATCGACATTGCCACGCTGCCCGACGATCTCGACCGCTCGCGCCCGACTGTCGTGGCCGAGGCGATCGAGGCCGCGCTCCGCGAGAGCGGGATCAAGGCCGACTGCTCGGACCTGTTTTTGCACATCAAGATCGACCTGCCGACTGCACAGCTGGCCGCCGCCAGCGCCGTGCTGGTCGACCTGCAGTTGATCTGAGGCAGCACCATGAGCACCCGCGCGCAGATCGCCATCCAGATCGGGCCGGAGGAATGAGCGCATGTCTACGTCCATTTCGAGGGCTATCCCGCCCACATGCTGCCCGCGCTGGCGCGCTGGAAGCCGGAGGATATCCTCACCGCCCAAGAAATCCGGCAAGTCACGGCCGAGGCGCTAGATTGCTTCAGCCCTCCCCGTGCGCCGCGCATCCTGCCCCTCCCGACATGGGAGTTTGCGCATCTCTACATGTGGATCGGATGCCAATGGGTGCATGTGGTGCCGCAAGCCGATGTGCCCTGAGTGTAATCAGAAAGCACTGATATTGCTCGGATTTACCTACACTAGCCGCCCCGCCAGAGCGATGGTGATTATACGAAAACGATGCAACTCAGCCAAGGAAACCCCTGCCATGACCACCCGCCGCGCCGCCACCAACAACACCAAAGCCCTCGACGCCTTCATGACCACCAAGTTCCAGATCGACGCGATGCTGGAGCGGCTGAAGGCCCTGAGCGACGACCATTTCGAGACCCACCCCGACGAGATCAACTGGGGCGATGTCGGCACCCTGAACCATTACGCCAGCCTTCTGCGCCAGATCACCGACGCTGCGTTCAAGGAGGGCGAACATGCCGCTTGATCCCGCCCAGCGCCACCAGATCGAACAGGACGCGATCGCCGCCGCTTGGGAGGCTGAACGCCTCGCCGCCTGCGACGACGCCATCGCCCTGCTGCGCGAGATCGCCGATCTGGACCGCGACGACGATGGTGACGTGATCATCGGCACGGACGCCGATGGCCACAACGACCTGATGTCGCGCATTGCCGCCTTCCTTGCCAAGCACGATCAATAGTGGAAACCGCCATGACCAAAATGACCGAAACCCAGTCCATTATCCTGACCGCCGGGGCCCAGCGCCCCGAGAACATCGCCCTGCCGCTGCCCAAAGGGCTGGCAGGGGCGGCGGCGAAGATGGCCGTGACCAAGATGATCGAACACGGCTGGCTGCAGGAGGTCGACGCCAACCTCCGGCGCGGAGAACCCCTCTGGCGCGAAACCGGCGATGGGCATGGCACCACGCTGATCGTGACGGATGCTGGCTTGCTGGCCATCGGGATCGAGCCGGTGGTCGTCAAGAGCGTGGTCGCCATCCGCAAACACGCCGCAAAGACTCCCGCGCCAATGGAGGCCACCGCCGCCCAGCCCAAGCAGCGCGCCGGGACGAAACAGGGTATGCTGATCGAGATGCTGCGGCGGCCCCAAGGCGCGTCCATCGCGGAGATCGTAGAGGCTACCGGCTGGCTGGGTCACTCCGCGCGCGGTGCAATCTCAGGGGTATTGAAAAAGAAGCTCGCTCTCCCGGTCACAGCAGAAAAGATTGAAGGACGGGGGACCGTTTACAAGCTGGAAATCGCCTGATGCATCGCTTCAGCTTCTGCCAAATTCAATTCTTCAGAAAGAGCTAGCGCTTGCCCCTCTCTAACCGCTTGCAGGTCACGGAAGACGCGGCCTGCGATCTGACCCACATTGACGACAAGGTGCGCGCCTTCATTTGATGCCGTCAAATGTTTTACGTCTTCGGCATGGCGCATAAACTTGCAAGGCGTGTTGATCTCGAGGTGGTCGTCACTCTGATAGATCACCCAGACGACCCCGGCACAGTCGCCCGGCTGATCGATGCGGGCGCGCAGAAACTGCGACAGATGCTCCTGCACAAGCCCAAATGCCATTAAAGGACCAAGGCCGATCCGGCGCAAATCCTGCGCCACAGCAATGGCCACCACGTCCCGCCAAGTGTACCAGCGGCCCTTTCCCGGCTCCGGTGTGTGTTCCGGCCGAAAGCCGCACCGCGATATGGCTTGGTTCAGATCGGCGCACTGGATCGGAACAGCTCGGACCAGATCACCATTTCGCCAGAGATAGTCGCTATTTATCATTGCTGCAGCCTCTCCATGTCATCAGTATTTTCGTTGCTGTCATCCAAAAGCGCCAACTTTCCGGTTGCCATTTCCCACCGTCGCACCGCCACGTCGCAATAAGCCGGGTCAAGCTCCATCGCGAAACACCGCTGCCTAGCGCGTTCTGCGGCGACGATCTGGGTGCCGGAGCCGCAGAACGGCTCGTAGATCAGATCGCCCGGATCCGAGAACGCGTCAGCACCGCCTCGACCAGCGCCACCGGAAACACGGCCGGATGCGATCCCGCGGCACCCAGCCCGCCCTTGTGACGCATGATGCGGAACACCGAGTCCGGGATGCGGTGGCTTTGGATCGCATTGCCGGTTCCGGTTTTGGCATGGACGATGCCGTCGGCCCCGCGCAGCCCACCGCCGCCGAGGGTTTCGCCCGCGTGCTTGGACGGCACGGTCTTGTGCGGTTTGCGGGGCGCGCGGTTGAAGTGAAAAATGAACTCGTGTGATGGGGCGAGGCGACCGTTCCAGTCGCCCGGCAAGCCCGGCCCCTGATCCCACACATACCAACCAAACCGCCGCCAGCCAGATTTGCGCATCCATTCCACCCATCCTTCCCAATAGGGTTGCCACTCACTGTCGCGATGCACGAGGCCGAGGTTGACCAGCAGTTGCGCGTCAGCGGTGACCGGCGCTGCGATGAACACGCCTTGCATCAGCGCATCCCAATCGCCCACCTTTTCCTTGGCCGCGCCATAGTCGCGCTGCTGGGCGTAGGGCGGCGAGGTAAACATCAGCGTAGCCTGTTCGCCCTGGATCAGCCTGGCAACAGCGGTTGGATCGGTGGCGTCGCCGCAGCATAGGCGGTGCTTGCCCAGCACCCAGATGTCGCCCGGCTTGGTGATGGGTTCGGCAGGCGGGGCGGGGATGGCATCGGCCGCATCGTCAGAAATCGAAGGGCGGTCGTCCCCATCCGCCAGCAGCGCGTCTAGTTCGTCCTCGGGGATGCCGATCAGCCCGAGGTCGAAATCCTCGGCCAGCAGCGCCTGCAACTCCTGCATGAGCAGGGCCTCGTCCCAGCCGCCCAACTCGGTCAGTTTGTTGTCGGCGATGCGACAGGCCCGGCGCTGCGCCTCGGTCAGATGGCCAAGAATGATGACCGGTGCCTCCGTCAGCCCAAGATGGGCCGCCGCCAGGACGCGACCGTGGCCAGCAATCAACTCGCCATCAGCAGCCACAAGCACCGGAACTGTCCAGCCGAACTCCGCCATGCTGGCGGCGATCTTCGCGACCTGATCAGCGTCGTGGGTCTTTGCGTTACGGGCGTAAGGCCTCAGCCGGGCCAAGGGCCAATGTTCGATCCGGCCCGGCAGGATTGGCGCATTCATGCCGCCAGCCTCTTGGCCTTCAGCTCGGCGAAGGTTTCGCCGGTGTCGGCCAGAACGGCATTGGCACCGGTGAATTGCTGCCAGCGCTCGATGGCCACGTCGACGTAAGCCGGGTTCAACTCGATCCCGAAACAGACGCGGCTTGTAGTTTCTGCGGCGATAAGCGTGGTGCCGGATCCCATGAAGGGTTCAAACACCGCCTGACCCGGGTTGGAATTGTTCAGGATGGGGCGACGCATGCATTCCACTGGCTTTTGCGTGCCATGCACTGTCGCGGCATCCTGATCCTTGCCCGAGATGTGCCACAGCGTCGTCTGCTTGCGATCCCCCGCCCAATGGCCCTTGCCGGTCTTCTTCACCGCATACCAGCAAGGTTCGTGCTGCCAGTGATAGTCGCCTCGGCTCAGAACAAGGCGGTCCTTGGCCCAGATGATCTGCGACCGTACGTTGAAGCCCGCCGCCATCAGGCTTTCGGCCACGGTCGAGGAATGCAGCGCGCCATGCCAGACATAGGCGACGTCGCCAGGGAATAGCGCCCACGCTTCGCGCCAATCGGCACGGTCGTCATTGAGCACCTTGCCGGTGCGCTTGGTCTTGGCCGCGCCCGCCTGGTTGCGCCAAGACGGATCGTATTCCACGCCGTAAGGCGGGTCGGTCACCATCAGCAGCGGCCGCACATCGCCGAGTAGCCGCCCGACCACATCGGCCGCCGTACTATCGCCGCAGATCATCCGGTGCGATCCCAGCTGCCAAAGGTCGCCTGCCACCGATACCGGCGTGACCGGCGGTTCGGGAATGTCGTCCTCACCCTCGACCGCACCACCATTCACCTGATCGGGATCGCGCAACAGGGCATCCAGATCTTCGTCGGTAATCCCAAGCAGTGATAGGTCGAAATCCTCGGCCAGCAGCCCCGCGATCTCGTCGCGCAACATGGCCTCGTCCCACTCGCCCAACTCGGGCAACTTGTTGTCTGCGATGCGGTAGGCCCGGCGCTCGGCCTCGTCGAGGTGGCTGAGCCGGATCACTGGCACGTCCTTAAGCCCCAGCATTGCCGCCGCCAGCACACGGCCATGCCCCGCGATCAGCTCACCATCGTCGGCCACCATGCAGGGCACGGTCCAGCCGAACTTCGCCATGCTGGCGGCGATCTTCGCGACCTGATCGGTTCCGTGGATCTTGGCATTGCGGGCGTAAGGGCGCAGCCGGTCAAGCGGCCAGGTCTCGATCTGGCTCGGCGCAAAGACCAGGTCCATGGGGTGGCTCTCTCGGGTAGGCGGACAAGCCGATGCGCGCTGGGCGATGCCAACGTCAGGATCAGGGTCCGCGATGTGGGGAAAAACGAAAGCGCCCGGGAGGGGTGTCCTCCGGGCGCAATTCTTCGATGATCAAGGGGTAGGTCAAGATGGGCAGCTTTGTCAAATGAAAAAATGAAGCGGATTCAACAGCTTCACTGCAGGTGGCTTCCGCTGGCAGGCTTCTGGCAGGGTGGCTTCCGCAAAGTGGATTCCCTGGATTCCACAAAAGAATCCAGCACGGCGAGATCGTGATTCACCAAGCCTTTGATAATGAGTCAGTTTTTCCAAGATCAACCGGCAGGTGGATTCCGCTTGGCTTCCCCGGTGAAACTGCCTGTCGCTAGCGAAACGCCGCGCTGCGCCCCCCCGCATACGTTCGGGGCCGGGGAGGAACCATGCCGTGGGGGGCTTGCCGAGGATCAACCGTCGCCGAAACCCTGATCCCGCATGCGCGCAAGGGCGTCGAGTGCATGGCGTGATTGCAGATCGGATGGAAGCCGTCGTGGGATAGATGCGCAGACCTCCAAGATCTGCTGGTCCTTCGGTGTGAGTCGCTTCCTTTCGCGCCCCCAGAAGAGGAGGTCTTTCCAAAAATCGGCCCCAAGCGTTACAACCTCGGACTGGGCGTTGATGCCTTCAGTCATTGCCTTCTTGGCCTTTTCGTCGCGTTTTGCGGTTCGAGCTGTTTCCACCAGCGTCAAACAGGTTTCGAAGTCGTCATCATAGGCTAGCGTGCGGCCTTTCATGCCGTTCCAGCACGCCTGCTGTTTCGCCCATTCCGACATGTTGCGGACGCCGGCCGGAGGGTGAGTGATCACATCATGAGCTTCTGCTGCGGCAAGAAGAAGTGCACGCTGCATTGCCTCTGGCACAGATTGCCGTCGCCAAATGGCATCCAGATCGAGGACCTGTTTCTCGCCGTTAGCGTCATGGAACAGTTTGGCCATTGAATAGGTGACGATGTTTGCGCGGTAGCCGCCTTCGTACCACGGTTGCTTCGGAACCTCGGTCTCCAGCCAGCGAAAGACGATCGCCTTGGAAATCAGCCGCCGATACCAAAGTTCGTCGTATTTCGTGTCACTCTTCGCCCAAGCCTCGCCAATCTCTTTCGCGAATTCTGCAAAGTTCTTCTGTGCGCCGCGCGACACGATATGGGGCTGGCCCGCGGCCGAAAACTCGAACTTTGCAAGATCGGTCTTGCTGAAAAGCTGTGCCTTGGGAAATTCAATGTCAAAGCTCGTCTGAGCCTTGCCCTTCACCTTCGGTCGCGCATTGATGAACTGCCCACGTGAACGCTCATAGAACCATTTGCTGTCATGACGTTCACCGTCGCGGGCTGTGAAGATGACATCGCGTGAGAATTGCTCCATCCGGATGTGGAACGGGTGGTTGGCGAAGAAGTCGGCCGCGTTCACCTTGTTCTGCGTGTTGGCATACTCCGAGATTTTAGGCACGATTTCTTCAGACTTGGCCGGGGACACAACGGTCAGTTTCATCTGAACAAAGACCTGCGCGAGTTGGTCCTTGGCTGATTTCAGACCACTGTGAATCGATCCTGTGGTCTGTGCGCCATTCACGATTTGCAGGTTGCTGATCGATGCGATTGCCAATCCGTCAGCGGTTCGGACGCATAATACCTCGTCTGCTGTCGCTGAAAGGCCGTTGTTGTAGGGGAAGAAGAGCTCGGGTTCATCCTTGATCGTCTTCTGGATGCCCTTGTTCGTCTTCGCTCGCGCCTGAAGGAAAGACCGCACATTTGCCTCGAGCAGGCGCGCGCCCCAACGGTCGTAAATCGCGGCCAATTGCTCCCCTGGCACAATCAACAGGTAGCTTTCCAACGCAGCGCCGGTCTGCGAAGCCTTGAGCGCTGGTAGAGGTGCGCCAAAGTCCGTGGCAAAGTCGATGACCATGTTCTCGCGCGCCTGACCAGAGCGGTCAAAGCGCTCAAAACGTGCCAGATCCCACACCGACCAGGTTATCGGCACCTCGCCCAAGTCAGCCAACTTCACCGTGTCGTCCCGGCCGATGTACTGGCGGTTTGAAATCAGGATCAGCTTGACCTTGGTAACCTGAGACCATGTCGCAATGATCAGGTCGGAAACCTGAAACGCCGGGTTCGCCTCGTTTAGTGCGTCACGAAAGTCTTCGGTCTTTGCCTTCTTCAAGAAACGGATCAGCGGGTTGAGGATCGGAGGCACATCGCCCTTGCCGAAGGTCTGAACCTCTTCACTGTCAGCGAAATCGCAAATGATCAGGCCGAGGACCCCTTCGCTGTCGCGTGGGTCGCCTGCGTAACCATCGATACGAAGTTTGTGACCGCCATCGCCGCTCTGGTAATATGCGCGATCAGCCACTTCCAGTTCGCCCGCTTCGGTCAATCGCTCGGTCATCCGGTCGAAAAACGCCTCGACCGGGAAAACACCACTGGCATCAGCTTCGCGGCGAATGTCTGCCATGAGGCTCTGATGGTACTCGTCAAGTTCGGTCACGGTTGCACCTCTTCGATCAGGTTAGCCTGTACATCGGCCCAGTCGGTTCGAAATGGAGCGCAGGCAGATAGCGCAAGGGAATAGGACACGGTAGAAACGCCGAGTGGCACTGGGGCCGAGATGCGTGGGAAACCTTCTGAAATGGTGTGAAAGACTGGGGCGGAAACGATCCAGCGCCATGCTGAATAGTCGTGCAGACAGTCGTACCCAACATCGGCAAGGTGCAGATCCCAATCCATGATGGTTGAAGGCTCTGTCCTCTCGAGAAGGTCAGTGACTTCGGCCACGTGTTCGGTCAGCGTTTTGCCATGAGGCTGCTGTACCTTGTCGACAGCCAAGACAGCCAACCATAGGCGACGATCAGGCACATCAGCCAACTGATGCTCATTCGTTATTTTCACGAAAGGCTGGGACGCGCCGCGACGGGCTTTGACCTCGATGCAGTCGGCCTTGAGTTCAAAATCTTTCGGTGCGCCCGAGGGCCCAGTCCATGCGGTGAGGGCAGGTTTGGGGCCGAGATTGGCGATCAGAAGTTTCAGGACCTCGATTTCCCCAATCAAGCCCTTCTGTGCTTCCTCCGACAGAACCTCGAGCTTTCCGCCGCGCAGCAGATAGTGCCAGCGGAAGGTCCGCCCGATGGCGCGCTCCAGCGCTTCCGCTTCGGTCTCTGCAAGTTCACCGGCCGCCATGACGTCGCGACAAAGAGTTTCGAACAGCTCCATCTGGGCGTTATCCTTCAACCGAATGTAAAGGATGGGGCCGCCCGGCAAGGTCTGGAACCTGATTTCGAGGTTCTTCAGTTTGGGCAGGTCGGGAACCGGTTTCGGTAAGTCGGTCAGCTGAAGCAGAAGACAGACGTCAGCGCGGGGCATCACAGCCCAGAACCAGTTCCAGCGTGCGGCGGCACCGACCCGCCTTGTGTCTGTCTTTCCGGCCTCGAGGCCAGACCATGGCGTGTCAGTCGGTATCACCGAGCGCCTCCTCTTCGATTTCCTCTTCGCCGAACATCTCGCGCATGCGGATAGTGTTGACGATGTATTCCACGGTGCCACCTTCAATCTCGCTCCTTGGGAAAGAGATTGTCCAAGCCAAGAGGTTGCCCTGCGGCAACAGACTTTGCAGGTCATCGGGTGCGTCCGGTGAGACAAAGCGAAGGATCAGCAACGGCCGCGTCCTGACGTACCTGAAGAAACGATCGGGCAGGGAACTGGGCGTTTTACTCTCAGGATATTCACGGTGGAATTCGACTTCAGCGCTGGCAAGTTCCTCCGGCCCCAACCCTTCTTTCTCATCCCCGGGCGATCCGACACGGCGGCTCGTACCGCTGATTGCCAGCACACCCTGACGTAGATCGGCCGCACCAACCGATCGGTCAAACGGCTTCATTGGGCCATTTCCCAAACTGTCCGCGCCAACATCATCCTTCTGGGCGCTTGCAAACAGGATGTCCCATGTCCGCAATTCGCTCTCACCGCGGGCGTCGATATAGTCGTTCATCAGGCGGGGGTCCGTCAGTGGATCGGTCGGATCGGTCCGAAACACCCCCAGAAACTCACGCACGAGGTCAACCGGAACGGATTTGAACAGCGCCCCCCGCGATCGGTCTTCGCCCCCCAAACCCAGCTTCAAGATTTCTGCGGCAAGCCGTTCTCCCGCTTTTCGGTTGCGGTCAAGCTGGTCGTGATCTGCCCGGATGCGGGTGGTTTCAACCAGTTTGTTGGCAAGACCCACGCGGACAGGAAATTCCTTACCCGTGCCCATCTTGTTCCGTGCCGTGACAATCAGCGATTCGGGATGGCTGCGCACAGCCAGCCCGAACTGCTCGGGCGTCGCCTTGGCCAGTTCCATGCGTTTCAGCTGGGCCTGCAGGTCGTCCATCGCCTCGTGAATGTGTGCGTACCAGCCCACCCCATCTGCCGGAATCCAGACGCGGCACAGGTCCTCGTAGCCGGGGCGATAGCCGAACCAGCGGCCCATCTGCATCAGCGTGTCATACATGATCGAGTTGCGCAGGAAGTAGCTAACCGTGAGCCCTTCCAGCGTCAGGCCGCGCGACAAGGAGAAGCCGCCAACCGCGATGATGGTCACCCCGTGTTCGCCTCCTTGGTCGTAGTCAAGCGCCTGAGAGCGTTTTGAGGCGTTCACTTCAACCACACGGGCAGCAACCAGAACTTCATGCAGTCGTGGTTGCACATCGGCCCAGTCAGCCTCTTTTGCGTACTCCTGCTGCCAAACCGAATGCAGCGCCGCTATTTCGGGATTGTTCAGTGCCGCCCGGCCCTTGCCAGCCTCGACAGCCACAGCGTCACGGATGCGGCCAACTATATCAGCCACCTGCGACCTTAAACGCCCCTGCACATCGGTGAAACGCGAGGCATTGATCAGCATCGAGGCATGCGCAGCCTGCTGGCCCCGCGCGTTACGGATCGCCCGCGAAACGATGAAGGCACGCACCGCCTGCACCAGACTGCCAGGCAGCACATCGACCGGATGGTCGATCTTGTGCTTCATCGGGAAGATGTCCTCATTGTCTTCGATCAGACGAATGTGGCGGTCGCGGGCGTCCAGAAATACCTTTTGTGCTCCGAAATAGTTGGACGGCGCATCAAGGCCGATGATGAAATGGCGCGGAAACAGATCCTGCCTCAACGCGTCGTCGTCGGTGTCGGGATCGATGAAGATGTTGGCAAAGGGCGTGGCGGTATAGCCAACATAGCAGCTGCGGTGGAAAATCGACAAAAGCTCGCGGATCTGGCCGTTGATCCTCGTGACCTCGTCGCGTGCATAAGCCGTGTTGATCGATGCATTGTCCGCTTCATCGTCGATGACCAGCATGGGCTGGTTGACCATCTGCGTCCCTTGCTGGACCGAATGCTCCTTCAGCCATTCCAGCAAGTTCTTCAATGTGCTGGAGTTCTTCTTGATGACCAGAACAACCGGTACGTTGTATTGCCCGATCTGGCTGGTGTTGGTAGTGGCAGTCGCCTTGTTGAAATCGCGCAGCGTGTTGGTAAGTGAAACCGGGAATTCGCGCTGGTCGAATTGTCCCACACCGATAAGCTTCTGGCGCTGGGCTTTGTTGACATGGGCGAGCCGACCGGTATCTCGACCGATGAAGCCCTCGTCGATACGGGCCTGTGTCTGGTTGCGCAGATTGTTGTGGATGCCCGCGATCACCACGATCAGGCGATAGCCAGCGTCTGCCGCCTTGCAGATGAGACCTGTATAGTTCTGTGTTTTCCCGCTCTGGACGTGCCCGACGACCATGCCTCGGCGGCTCCACGCACTGGTGTTGTTCGGGTCGCCAAGCCGGTCGAGAACCTTGTCTGTCACTTCATCTGTTGCGTTGACGACAGACTTAGGCAGACCTTTCAGGTTCAACAACTGGCGGTACCTACCCCAGTAAAAGTCACCAACCTCGCCATTGATCCGCGCGTCGTGCAGCCAAGGGCGAAAATCCTTTGCGTCTACAATGGCGCCGAGGCCCATGCTGATGCCGTACTTTTCCTCGATCAGACGGGCGAGCTCTTCCGCTTCACTGTTTTCGACCTGTCCCGCAAACATGGGCGTGCTGCGCAGTTGCGTGATGATGTCGCGGATTGACTGTGCGGTATGGGGCGCAGGTTGCGACGCCATGTACATGGACGTCATGCCTTCAAGGCTGCTCAGGAGGGGCTTCACTTGTCTTCCTTCGTCTGAATCGTTGCCGCGATGATGCGCTGGGTGTCTTCCCAAGCCGATCGGAAAGGATCGTTGTCCTTCATCAAGGCAATGATTTCCTTCATGTCTTTCTTCGCTTTCAGCATGCGTGTCAGAACTGCCTGCACTGCCTGACTCAACGCGTCCTCATCCACGTGGTCTGGGACGATCTGCTCTGCCGTTCCTGCCATGTCGGCAAAAAGGGTTTCGATGGGCAGCGATGCCCCGACGAGAGAGACGCAGTTGAAGAAACCGCGCCGCAAATCCGGTGGCAGGCTCTCTGCAAAATCTGCAAACGCAGGATGGTCCGCATTCGGTCGATAGCGGATTTGCCCGTCGGCTTGAATCCTGTGCCACATCGGAAGTCGTTCATGATCGACCAGCTTCTGACCGCGCTTGCTGTAGGTGCGCTTGGATCCCGCCAGTATGCGTTCGATCACCTTCTTCAGTCGGTCGCGAACGATGGGTGGCAGCTGCGCCGAGGATTTCTTGACGTCTATCTTCCAGTCGGCGTCCATGCTGTTGGGAATGTCGATCCTTACGCGGGACAGCTTGGTGATTTCGGATTGTCGGCACAGGCCGAACCATGCGCCGTGTAGGATCAGCCGCTTGCCGCGGTAGAGATAGAAGCCCTGCGATTTCAGGTGGCCTTCCGGGCCACCGATATCCTCCCAGTCCGCCTTGCTCATCTGCTTGTGGTGCGGAAGCGTGAAACTCTGGATTTCAACGTCGCCCCGGATCAAAGTCAGCTTCTCTTCCGGATCCGTGATTGTGGCCGGGTTCTTGCGGGCAAAGGGATCCAGCGGCTGCAAGAGACGCCCATTCAGCAAGAGGCGGATGGGCTTTGCTTCTTCCATGAACCGATGGAACACGAGGCGGAGATGCCGTTCAGTTTCAGCGATCCTCTGGTTGATGACTTCGGCGCGTTTGGCGGCATTATGGGAATAGCCGCCGGTCAGCCGATCAAGTTTCTGCCAAAGGACGACAGTACCGGTCGGGCCAAGCTGCTCGACGGCAGGAAGTCCCGCAAGATCATCGGGCAACTGGACAGCCCATTCGTTACGTTCGGCAACATCATCAAGATCCCAGATGGCGGCAGAGGTCTGGCCGGATTTCCGGGAAATGACAGTCAGTCTTCGGCACTGAGAAAAGCTTGCGCTCTTGAGGCCCAACCCGAAACGTCCAAGGTCTGGCTCATCTCTGGCTGCGAGGGGATTTCTGCTGCCTGGCCGCATTGCCGCAATCAGTTCATCCTCAGCCATGCCATCGCCGTCATCGACAATGGCGATGTAGGGTTCATCGGAATAGGTTTCCGTGATGACCTGAATACGATGTGCGCCTGCAGTAATTGAATTGTCGATAATGTCGGAAATGGCGGTTTCAAGGAAATACCCGATATCCCGCAGCCCTTCGATCAATGCTGCGGCGTGTGGGGTCGCATCCGCCCGTCTTGAAACAACAATTTCTGCCATGTTAACCCTTGGTGGAGCGACTGTGATCTACATTGGCGGGAACACATCGACGTTACAAGCCACGCAGAGCGGTCAAACTGGCCCTCAAGTCGTATGGGTGTCCGCTTTTGTCAGGGATGCGTGGATCAACGCTGCGATCTGCCGCGCGAGGAACGGTGGGACTGCGTTGCCAACCTGGACGTACTGCTGCGTCCGATTGCCGAGGAACAGGTAGTCGTCCGGGAAGGTCTGCAGTCGGGCGGCTTCGCGCACTGTCAGGCTGCGACACTGCGCAGGGTCTGGATGGATGAAGTAGTGCCCGTCTTTGGAGATGTGGCTGGTCACGGTTGTTGCAGCCTCATGGGCCAACTGAACCCGGAAACGGTCGCTGAAGATACCGCTGTGCCAGTTCTTGTGATCGGGGCTTAGCGCGAGGGGAAAATCTGCCGCCTTCGGGCTGTACCGGCGCTGATCCCCGAAGACCCCCGCGAATAGGTAGCGACCGAGATCTGACGCCATGTGCCCACGCGTTTCGTGCTGGGCGAGGGCCTGCAGTTCCGGTCGTTCGAGCCAACGCATCAGTTCGTCGTTAGAGGTCCCGTACCCAACAGGCAGGCTTCTTCCAGAGCGTTGAGTGTATGCGCCACTTTTCACATGCATTGCCGCTGCGAGGAATGCCTGCCGGAGTGTGTCATCCTCCTTGACCTTGTAGACCCTGGCGAGAAACTTTGCGGCGTCGACGACCTCACGCTTCCAAGCCACCGGATCGTCCGGGCTTCGGCTGATACCACTGCGCAAGGGCGGCATGTTGCCAATCGTATCGCTGACTGTGCGTCTGGAGCCAGAAACGGTAATACTTGTGCCTGATAGTCGGTGGGCCAAATCTGACCTGACACCGACGATGATGACCCGATGGCGGCGCTGTGGCACCCCAAAGTCCTCGGCGCGCACGATGAAGTCGGACGGCTTGTTCGGTTCCTGCAGCGTTGCCTTGCCGTCTGAAAGACGGATCGCCCGGAGTTCATAGTGATGCGCATGCCCGGTGCCGAGCGAGGTCAAATCCTCCATCAGCATCTCGAAGACCATCCGGCTTTCGATTGTCGATGACAGCATGCCCTTAACGTTTTCCATCACGAAGGCAGCAGGGCGCAGTCGGTCCAGCACGCGAATGTACTCGCGGAAAAGATAGTGCCGCGCGTCCTCTTCGGGCACATATCCGATCTTTCCGTTGGCACGTGCACGACCGACCAAGGAATAGGCTTGGCAGGGAGGGCCGCCGATCAGGACCGTGTCGTCGAAGTCCTGTCTCAGTCGGGCGACGACGCTGTCGATTGCTTCGGCGGCAGGCTCGGTACCCAGTTCAAGGCAACGTGCCTCACTTATGGCGTGATCCCACGAAGTTTCATCAATCTTAGACCAGTCCGGTTCGGCTGACTGGCCAGAATGGAAATCGATATAGGCCTTCGGCAAAGCCCCATGCTTTTGGGTGTAAGCGCGAACAAATGCGCGCAGGGTCAACGTTCTGTGCGCTGATGTCTCTTTTTCAACCGAAATACCGATTTGAAACGGAGAATGATCGCCAACACGCAGCGAAGCAAAACCCTCGCCCAATCCACCAGGCCCGGCAAACAGATCGACTATGCCGAAAGTCTCTGGCAAATCAGTGTCCTCTCGAATTCAGATCACTGGCTGTATACTAGGTCCGACAGATGAAGCCAGGAGGCAAATGATCGACATCGTCGACAGTCAGGCCCGCTCCCGCATGATGTCCGGGATCCGTGGAAAGAACACGAAGCCCGAACTGGCGCTGCGTCGTTCCTTGCATGCGCTCGGCTTTCGTTATCGCCTGCACCCGAAGGGCATTCCCGGCAAGCCGGACATCATGATGCCGAAGTACCGCGCAGTCATCTTTGTACATGGTTGCTTCTGGCATCGCCACGCAGGCTGCCGCTATGCCACAGTTCCAGCGACACGCCCGGAGTTCTGGATGACCAAGTTCGATGCAAATGTAGTGCGAGACTCGGCAGTTCAGTCCGCTCTTCGGGAGGCGGGCTGGCGGGTCGGAACAGTCTGGGAGTGCGCCCTGCGGACCGAGACATCCATTGCGCAAACACGGGAGATGGTGGCGGCATGGCTTCATGGCACTGACGCTGTGCTTGAAGGTATCCGTCCGGTTGTCCCGCTCTGACGACTGGATGGAGTATCAGCTAGATGTCCATCATCGATAAATGGACATCTTGTGGTGAGTGATG
>NZ_FOCI01000044.1 GCF_900110065.1 Loktanella fryxellensis
GGCCCTGTTGCACAAATCGGCTTGTGGCCCAGGTTCGCCTTTTCCCGGACGGGTTTATCCCACAGCTTTTTTGACGGGTATGCCGAGCGCTGTGTAGCCGTTGAGCATGGCGATACGGACCTGAAGTTCCGCGACCTGGCGGTCGAAGTCCCGTGCCATGAGGCGCTGCCCAAGCAGATTCACACAATGCATCTTCGTCTCGACGCGGCTCCGTTGGTGGTATCCGCTCCATCGTCGCCACAGAGCGCGGTTGAGCTATTTGGAGGCCCGCAGGATCTCGTTTCGCGCGGCGGCACCGCCGGTGACGGGCTGCCACGGCTTCGCGTTCTTTCGGGGCGGGATGACAGCGTGGGCACCGCGGCCCGCGATGGCATCATGGCACTTGCGGGTGTCGTAGGCACCGACGGCGGTCACCGAGCCGACCTCTTCGCCGATCGGGATCTGGCCGAGCAGATAGGGCGGGACCGGAGCGTCACCAATGTGGCTTCCGGTGATCTCGGCGGCTCGGATCTCCAGCGTTTGCTCGTCGATCCCGAGGTCGATCCTGCGCCAGACCTGCGGTTTGGGACCACCATGCTTGCTGGCGTGCCACACGCCTTCGCCTTCGCCCTTGATGCCCGCGCTGTCCACTGCCCGGCAGTGATTTGTCTTTGAACCATGAGATGGGATGAGCAGGTGCAGCGGGCCCTTCAATCCACGGTAGGGGATGTTGATGGCCAGGTTCTTTTGGCGGCGGGACAGCGTGCTGAAGTCTGGCACCGTCCAGTCGAGGCCAACCGGCCGCAGCAGGTTTTCGACAAAACCGGTCGTTTGCCGAAGCGGCATGCCGAACAGAACCTTCATCGTCAGACACGTCTGAATGGCAGTGGCACCATAGGGCTGATGGTGGCCACGCCTGCCTGTCGGCGCGGCATCCCAGCTTATCCCCGGGGGTCAAACCAGACCGTCAGCAAGCCCCAGCTGTTGAGCGCTTCGTTACAGGCCGGCCGGTTCTCGGTTTTGTAGATCATTCGTGTCGGACAGCTCAGGCACCCCAGCGACCACGCTGGATCTACAAAATGAATCACGCGCAGGATGTGTGCGACAGAGCCATCTGAAGGGGTCCAGCGAGCTGCTGCCGGACTCGAGGACACCGGGTCAGGATTGCATGTGTCGTTCGTCGAACGCCATGAGGCTGAGATCGCCCAACTTCGGATGGCGTCGGATCGGATTATAGAAGCGCTCGACGTGGTCGAACACGTCGGCGCGTGGCGCGTCAAACCGCATGGCTTCACTGCGGGGCTCCGATCATGTCGGGCGGGTGCAAGGGCGCCGTGGCAAGGCACGGGGACATGAATGCCGCGTTCGTCTTGGCCACCGATCCGCGTCAGGCGGTCATGCCGTCGCCTCGACGCGAAGACACGCGCTCACAGCGGCCCCAGACAGGTCGATGTGGCAATCACCGGCATCAGGGTGACACCGGACGACACGAAGCCGATCCATCCCCCCGCAGTCACGATCCGCCCGGTGACGCCCTGCGGCACGGCAGTCAGCGTGATCTGCGCAAGATGGACCGCGAGGCCCGCCAGCCACAGCGTCACCAGAACCAGTCGCTGCAGATCGCCGATCAGCGGCACCGGACGGGCGGACCATCCCTGCGCGCAACCCACCCCGTGCAGCGCATAGACGGCACTGAACAGCGCGGCCCAGATCAAGGGCCCCAGCAGGGCACGCGCGAGCCAGCCCATCACAGAACCTCCTGTGCCACCACCAGAACGACAGACAGCCCCGCCGTCACCAGCCAGAACCCCTGGAACAGGCGCCACGCCGGCACGGCGCCAAAACGTAGCGCGCCCAATCGCCCCGTCGCGGCGTCGCGCCAGCTGCGTGCGGCCAGAACTGTGGCCGTGACGCCGTATACGGCCGCATGGCCCAGCATCACCACGCGCAGCGCATCGCGTGCATGCGCTGTCGGATCGTCCAGACACGCCGCAAGTCCCGCAAGCGCGATCAGGGCCATCAGGTTGGCCGCAAGGCCCAGCAAGGCCCAGCTGCGGGCTGCGGCGTGGACCCGCACCGTTTCGACCCGGTGCGCCGCCAGCAGGGCCACGACCATGCCTGTCAACGCCACGGCCATGGCAATCATCACGGGTGTCCCGGACAGGCTGCCGGGTGGTGCAGGCCAACCCGGCGCCACGACCGTCAGGAACCCGACGCCGAACAGCAGCGACGCAAACAGCGTCGCACCCGCCACCAGCAGCAGCCGCACGCCGGTCAGTGACAGGGTCTCTCTCTGCATGAAATGTTGCGGCAGCATCAGGTCATCCGTCACCGCGACCGGGTCCGAATCGTCGGCACGTCCCATGATGTCGCCCCAACGCCAGCCGGCCCAGAGGATTGCGGCGATCGCAATCGGCGTCAGAAGGTAGAGGCCGGACAGCATCATCGCAAAGAAGCTGCCCACCGCCAAAGAGGTGACAAGGGGCAACGTGGTGTTTCCGGGCAGGACGGCCACATGCACCGGCGTGCCGGACCCGGCGGTCACCACGAGGGTCTCGCGCTGACCGCGCGGCGCACCGGGCAGAAACCCCTCGCCACGGGCCAGCGGGAGGATCGCATCCGCAGTGTCCAGCGCACGTCCGCCCATCGATCCGGGCAGGGATGCGATGTTGTAGCTGGGCGCCGGCAGGGGCAAGGCCCAGTCCAGCGTTGCGGCCTTCCAGGGGTTGCGCCAGCTGCGCCGTCCGAACAGCGCCTGCATGACGATGTCGAAGGCATAGAGCGCGAAGCCCGCGGACATCACCATGCCGAAGATCGAGGAGGTGAGGTTCAGCCACTCCCACTCGGGGTTGTCGGGATAGACGGCGATCCGGCGCGGCATCCCCAGAAGCCCGGTCAGGTGCATCAGGAAGAACGTCCCGTGGAAGCCGATGAAGATGAGCCAGAACGCCGCCTCGCCCAGACCGCGGACCCGCCAGCGGCCACTCAGCAGCGGCATCCACCACGTCACTGCGGCCATCATCGGAAAGACGAACCCACCAATCAGCACGTAGTGCAGGTGAGCGGTGACGAACGCCGTATCGTGGGCCTGCCAGTTGAAAGGAACGATCGCCAGCATGACCCCTGTCAGCCCGCCCATCACGAAGGTCGAGAAGAAGCCCATGATGTAAAGCATCGGCAGGCGGAACTGCACCTGACCGCGCCACATGGTGCCGATCCAGGCAAAGATCTGCACCGCTGTCGGCACCGCGACCAGCACCGATGCGGCGGAAAAGAAGGCCAACGCCATGTGCGGGATGCCCACGGTGAACATGTGGTGGACCCATAGCCCGAAGGACAGGAACACCAGGCCGATGATCGCCGCGACAATGGCACCATACCCCAGGATCGGTCGCCCGCTGAGGACCGGTATGATGGTGGACAGCGCCCCGGCGGCCGGCAGGAAGATGATGTAGACCTCCGGATGGCCGAAGAGCCAGAAGAGGTGCTGCCACAACAGTGGATCGCCGCCGCGCGCCACGTCGAAGAACGGCAGATCGAAGGCCCGCTCCACCTCGAGCAGGATGGAGCCGAGGATCAGAGGCGGAAAGCCCACGAGCATCATCACGCTGGTGCCGAGCAGATACCAGCCGATCAGCGGCATGCGCGACAGCGGCATCCCCGGCGCCCGGACGCGCAGGATCGTCACCGTGATCTCGACCGCGGCGGCCATCGCCGAGATCTCGACGAAGGTGACGCCCAGCAGCCAGACGTCGGCATTGATGCCGGGCGTATGGGTGGCGTCGGCCAGCGGGACGTACATGAACCAGCCGCCGTCCGGGGCAACGCCTGCCACCAGCGACAGCACGATCACCGTCCCGCCAATCAGATAGCACCAGTAGCCGAAGGCCGAGAGGCGGGGGAACGCCATGTCGCGCGCGCCGAGGATCTTGGGCAACAGCCACAGGGCCAGCCCTTCGAGCATGGGGATCGCGAACAGGAACATCATGATGCTGCCGTGCATCGTGAAGACCTGATTATAGAGCGCGGTATCGAGAAACGCCCCGTCGCGGGTGGCGAGTTGCGCACGGATCAGCATCGACAGCACGCCGCCGATCGCAAAGAACACGAAGGCGGTGATCATGAACCGCCGCCCGATCGTGCCATGGTTGACTGACGACAGGATGCCGCGCAGCCCGGGCTCGTCATCCCAGACCTGCGCCATTTCGCGATGCAGGGACAGGGCGCGGCGCGGCGTATTGAACCGGACGGTCACCGGGGCAGAAGGCTGAGCCGCGTCGGTCATCGGGTCGTCTCCGGGGCGGGGTCGGGCTGGGATGAGGCAGGATCGGGCTGGGGTTGGACGGGGTCGGGCTGGGCTGCGGCGGCGTCCTGCGGATCGTCGGCCGACAGGAACGGCGGCAACGGTGCAGCCGGGTCATAGGCCACGACCTCGAACCGCATGTCGCTGTGGCCGATACCGCAGAACTCGGCGCACAGCCCTTCGTACCGGCCGGGCGCATCGGCGCGCAGGCGGTGCAGGTTCACGCGGCCCGGGATTGCATCCATCTTGCCGCCCAGCTGCGGCACCCAGAAGCTGTGGATCACGTCGCGCGCCTCGATCGCGATTTCGAAATCCTGTCCGGCGGGCACATAGAGGATGCCGTCGGTCGTGACGGGATTACCATCCGGTCCCGGCTGCGCGAACTGCCAGCCCCATTGCATCGCGATCGCCTGCACCCGCGGCGCGCCATCGTCGCGTGCCAGCATCCGTTCGCCGATCACGATGCCGGTGGCCAGCAGGGCGGTCAGCACCACGGCCGAAAAACCCAAGCCCCACCCGTGGATCCACACCCGTTCGGCGCGGGCATCGGAGTCGTCGGCCGGGCGGCGGCGCAGAGCCATCGCGATCAGCCCCATGACCAGTACCGTGATGGCGGTGCCGCCCAACAGCATGACATACCACAGAAAGGCGATCTCGCGTGCTGCGGGGCCGGCGGGGGCAAGGGTTGACAGCGGGCCACCGCACCCCGTCAATACGCCTATGGCCAGCGCCGGAACCAGTCGGTTCAGGTGGCGTGGGCGGGACAACATCGACGACAGGATACCCTTCACATGGCCGCACCGGATGGCAAGCAACGCAGACTGACGTTCAAGCAGCGTCGCAGACTGGCCGACCCCATTCAGGACATCGTGTCGTTCAACGATACCGAGTCGAAGATCGCGATCGCGAGTCACCCGATTCATGCGATGATGGTCGCCTTTCCCATCGCGCTGGCCTTCTCGACCCTCGGGGCGGACGTGATGTACTGGGTGACCGGCGACGAATTCTGGCCGCGTGTCGCGCTGTATGCGGTCGGCATCGCCTTTGCCGTGGGTGTGCTGGCGGCGATCGCGGGCACGGTGGAACTGCTGATGGTCCCCGGCATCCGCATCCGGTCCGCCAGCTGGACCC
Source organism: Loktanella fryxellensis (assembly GCF_900110065.1). Taxonomy (GTDB): domain Bacteria; phylum Pseudomonadota; class Alphaproteobacteria; order Rhodobacterales; family Rhodobacteraceae; genus Loktanella; species Loktanella fryxellensis. Next base: position 5,414 of record NZ_FOCI01000044.1, read on the forward strand.
ATTTCATCCTCGCCATGGTCCTGCTGTCCGTGCTGGGTCTGAACTGGGGCTTCCGTCTGGAAGATCCGGTCGGCGTGGTCCTGCCGTGGGGATTCCTGTTGTCCGCGCTGGCCGCCGGCATGACCGGCATCACCGGCTGGCACGGCGGCAAGCTGGTGTTCGACTATGGGATCGGGATGCATGGCAAGGTCGACCGCTAGGCCTTGTGCGGCGCTCCTCATGGGCGGTCGCCCAACGGGGCAAGGAACACCTCGGGTACGAAATCCGTCAGACCGGTCAGGTCGGGCTTGGCCAGGACCAGCCAGAACACCGCCGCCATGGCGGGGATGCCGACGAGCAGTCCCAGGATCGCCGGAGGCATCCGGTAGGTGCCTTCGCCTTCGCCCGATTGCAGGATGAGGTGGCCGATCCACGCATGGACAAGGGCCATCAGGCTGACGAAGGCCAGCTTTGCCGCGAACCACAGGTCGAAGACCTGCGCTGCAAAGATCAATGCGATCCCTGATCCGACCGCAACGACGGCGGCAGGCGTGGCAAAACCGATATAGCCGAAATGCGTGATCAGGCGAAACTCGGCATAGGTCGCCTGCCGCCGCGCCTGACCGTAGATCGTCAGCATGACCGGCAGCGCGATCAATGCGGCACACCAGCCGAGAAGGGCCGCGATATGCACGAACTTCAGGCCTGCCAGGATCATGGACGCGTCTCCGTCAGGGTCAGGCTGTCCCGCCAGGCGCGCGTCAGCAGGCGCGCCGCCACCGCCATCAGCGGCACGAAGCCGGGCACCCACATCAAAAGACCGGCCAGCTGCTGATCCGCCAGCGGGTCCATCCCCCAGAGCGCTGCGCCCGGCAGGTGTTCGACGTAGAGCATGTGCGGCGCGAACGTGAGGATCGCGCCGAGGAACCCCATGGCGATGGCCAGTCCGGCGATCAGCGCGGCCGACCGTAACGGGGCAGCGGCCCCGACGGGCCGCAGGATCCCGGACCACAATACCCAGGCGGGGATCAGAACCGCCCCCTGCAAGGCCCAATAGAACACCGGATCGTCCCAGCCCGCACCATAGACCGACGGGACGTGCCACGCCAACAGCGCAGCCACCGTCGCGATCAACGCCGCCGCACCTGATATGCGCCGTCCCACGGGCAAGGCCAGGGCAAGCGCGGGCGCGATCCACGACAGCAAAACGATGTGATGCACGGTCCGCGCCGAAAACAGCGACACCGTCAGTGCGCAAAGCGGGGACACGAATGCAACTGCCAGGCCCAGAACGGCGATCGCAGCCCAGCGTCGCTGATCCGCCAGCCGCCACAGAACGACGGCACCAACCGCCAGGGCCACCAGCAGGACAGGATCAAGGTTCCAGGCACCGATGAGGGCGCCCGGTGCGGGGGCCGGGCCGCAATAGGTGATCTGGGCAGCCATTTATGTCAGCACCGCGTATCATCCCCGTCATGGCCGTTGCGTGCGGCCATCAAATTTCTGTCCGGACCCCGATGCGATCTGCGGCCACGCTCTGCATAGCAACACCGGCAACCCGCAGCGGTTCCGGGTCCATGCCAGCCGTCGTCGCAAACCGTGCGCCGACTGCGCCGGTTTGGTCCGGCAATGGGTCATCGTATCTCATACGCGGAACTTGGCCGATACCCGCGACGTTGGCAACTGTCCCCCTGCGTCTGGCCATGACGGCCGGCGCGTCGTCGCTGCAACATGCTCCTGAAATGATACAGATCGGACCCCGCTGATGGCCAACACCAAAGACCGCACCTCGCGCATGACCCGCCGCATCGCCCCGTGGGCGCGCGCAGTGCTTGCAATTCTGGGGCTGATCATCGGCGGGGTCGGACTGGCTGCAGGCTGGCTTGGCTATCAGATCGTGGCCGAGGGTGGGACCTGGTATTACCTGCTGGCAGGTCTCGGTCTGGCACTTGCGGGACTGGCGTTGCTGGCGGGCCAGCACATTGCCGGTGTCCGGCTGCAGGGTGTCGTGTTGCTGGGCACGCTGGTCTGGTCGATCTGGGAAATCGCAGGAAAGGGGTTTCTGCCTGCCTGGGGTGCCGATCTGGCCGGCCGCACTGGCCTTTTGGCGGCGCTGTTCGTCGCAAGTGCCATCGTGCGGCTGATGGGGATGCCCCGTTCGCCGGAAGCGCCGAACGCCTTGCGCTATGCACTGGGCGGCGTGGCCGCAGCCGCAGTGGCGGCGGTCGCCCTGTTGGCCGTGCTGTGGGAACGCCCAGACCGCGCCGGGGCGGTGCAGTCTGCTGCGACCGACGGCGCGGGCATCGGACATGGCGCCGGGGACTGGCCGGCCTTCGGCGGATCCCCCCTCGCGCACCGTTTTACCCCTGCGGCGGCGATCACCCCGGCCAACGTCGGTGCGCTGGAGGAGGTATGGTCCTATCGGACCGGCGATCTGAGCCCGTCCGAGCGGGTGTTTTTCTCTGCGCAGAATACGCCGATCCTGGCGGGAGGGCGGCTCTTCGTCTGCTCTCCGTCCAACCGCGTCTTTGCACTCGATCCGGCCACCGGGACGGAGCTGTGGAGCTATGATCCGCAGATGCTGGCCGCCGACATGGAATCGTTGTTTTCGGTCGCCTGCCGCAGCGTCGGCTACTATAACGGCGCGACAGCGGTTACCGACGCGCTGCCCGACACCGGCGCCGCATCCGACGTCGGCGGCGTCTGTGCTGCACGGGTCTATGTCACGACGGTGGCCAGCGATCTGACCGCGCTCGACGCTGCCACCGGGGCCCCCTGCCCCGACTTCGGCACCGCAGGCACGGTCGATCTGGCCGTCGGGATGGACCTGCAGGAGCTCGGTTTCGCCTCGTCCACGTCGGGCGTGGCGGTGATCGGCGACGCGCTGATCGTCGGCCAGCAGGTCAGCGACAACCAGCGCCGGGATGCCCCGTCAGGCGTTGTGCGGGCCTATGATGCCGTGACGGGAGAGTTGCGCTGGGCCTGGGACGCCTTGCGGCAGGGCGTGGCGCAAGAGCCGCTGGCCGCGGGCGAGGTCTATCCGCGCGGCACGCCGAATGTCTGGAACATCATCTCCGGCGACCCGGAGGCGAATGTCGTCTATCTCGGCACCGGCAATTCCGCCAATGACCATTTCGGTGGCGACCGCACCGCCGAAGAGGATACCTTTACCGCTGCCGTCGTCGCCGTGGACGCGGCAACCGGCGACACGATCTGGAGCTATGCGACGGTCATCCACGATGTCTGGGACTATGACATCGGGGCGCAGCCGATCATCGGCAACCTCGCCGTCGACGGCGCTGCGGAACGTCGGGTCGTGATCCAGGGTACCAAGACCGGCTCGCTCTTCGTCCTCGATGCCGCAACCGGAAAGCCGGTCACGCCCGTCGAGATGAAGCCGGCGCCGCAGGACGGTCTTCCGGGCGAGCGTCTCAACCCGACACAACCGCAATCGGTGTTCTATCCGAATCTCGCGGGGATGCCCGGTCCGGACCCCGAGGTGCTGGACCCCAGCCATACGTTTGGCCTGACCCCGATCGACGCCGCCATGTGCCGCCTGCAGTTCGAGCGGATGCGCTATGACGGCATGTATACCCCACCGATCGAGGGGCAGATGCTGCTGTTCCCCGGCACCATCGGGGGCATGAACTGGGGCGGGTTGGGCTTTGACGAGGATCGCGGCATCCTCGTCACCAACCATTCGCGCCTGCCCAACATCGTCGACATGATCCCCCGCGAAGAGGTATCGGACATGCCCGTCGGGTTGGGCGGCGCGCGCCCGGACCAGACCATTGCGCCGCATTTCTTTTCGGACTGGGGGGTGGACCGGCCGATCTGGCTGTCCCCGCTGGAGGTGCCTTGCATCGCCCCGCCGTGGGGCATCCTGGCCGCGACCGACATGCGCACCGGCGATCTGCTGTGGTCGCAACCCTTGGGCACCGGGTTCGACAGCGGACCGCTTGGCCTGCCGACCTTCCTCAAGGTGCCACTCGGCACCGCGAACATCGGCGGTCCGCTGGTGACCGCCACGGGCCTGACCTTCATCGCAGCGGCGCAGGACAACTGGCTGCGCGCCTTCGAGACGCAGACCGGCCGCCTGCTGTGGGAAGGGCGACTGCCCGCCGGGGGTCAGGCCTCTCCCATGAGTTACGAGATCGACGGTCGCCAGTATGTCGTGATCACCGCGACCGGGCACGAGCGTCTGACGACCACCACCGGCGACTACGTCGTCGCGTTTTCCCTGCCCCTCTGAGCACCCCGGCGGGGTCGGCCATTGCGTCGGCCCCGCCCCCGTCCGATGCGGTCCGACGATGATCGAGATATCGATCAGTTCGCCCGTGCAGATGGCAACGGCGTCGGGATCTTGTGGGCTTGGAACTGTTGATTTGAGCTTCAGGCTGCTGGACCACATCCACAGCGTCGCTGTTGGCCGGACAGACATCCCCTTCGTGATGTTCCGACACCAGCAGATCTACGGGACTGTACTTGTGCGGAAAAAACGAGAGAGCACCGTCCGAGGAACCAAGGAGCTGTTCAACGAAAGACGCAAGCAGGTCGACGCCATAGGCTCGGCGTGAAGCAGTGCGTCTGGCACTGCTCAGCGGCTGGACGCTGCGAGAGATCGCTGACGATGTGCGGATTGGTTTGTCGACGTTGACGCGGCGGGTAGGTGAGAAACGCGATGCCGGCGCGCCGGGTAAGGCACCGGTCGATGTCCATGCCGAGCTAGAGCGGTTGTGGCGTGGGAATGCGGCCCTGAAGCAGGAGCGCGACATTCCAAAAACAGGTCCACATCGTTGCGCCATTGGTCTGGGCGTCAATGGCTACGCCTTGTTCGCGTAAGAGGGAAGTCGATGACCTTCGGCTACATCGAGGCGGAGAAGGCGGGTAATCCTCCCCAAAACGAAGGGGATGCGGACGTAGGATTTTCTCAGCAAGATACCTGAGGAAATTCTGATGAAGATGACGAGATTTAGCGAACCACAGATCCTTGCGATACTGCGCCAGGCTGAAGGCGGCGTGCCGGTGGCTGAGCTTTGCCGAGAGCACGGCATGAGCACGGCATCCTTCTATAAATGGCGCGCGAAGTATGGCGGCATGGATGCGTCCATGATCAGCTAGATGAAGAGCCTGGAGGACGAGAACCGCCGGCTGAAGCGCATGTTTGCTAATCTGAGCATGCAGGCCGACTTGCTGAAGGAAGCCCTTGGAAAAAAGTGATTGGGCCATCCACTGCCCGGCAGTGGTTTGCTTGCAAACCATGAGAGGGTCAGCGACGCGAGATGGCCGCCAAGGCCGTAAAACATCGAGGAGTCAGCATCGCGCTGGCGTGCCGGGCGTTTGGCGTGAGCGAGACGTGCTATCGCTACAGTCCGTTGCTCAGCGATGAGAATGAGATGATCGCTGACCTGCTCGTCGGCCTGACCGACGCCCGCAAAACCTGGGACTTCGGGTTGTGTTTCCTGCATCTGGGCCACGTGAAGGGGCACCCTTGGAACCACAAACGCGTCTATCGGATCTACTGTAAGCGTCGTCTCCGTCCCATTGGGATTTCAGTTGCGGGCAGGATTTGCGACGAGGTCAGCCTGACGCTTTCGCCCTCGTAAGAGCTCAGAATGAGTTCACTGGGGATTCCCGGATGAGCTCATTGTGTGTGCGGGGCAGCTGCCGCGTAGGCCCAAGGCATCAGATGATCGATATTCGTATTGAGATGACCGTTGGCGAGCTTGGTGAAGAGATCGCGCAGGTAGGCATAGGGTTCGACACCATTCATCTTGCAGGAGCCGATCAGGCTGGCAAAGCGCGCCCAATTACGGCCCCCTTCATCGTGGCCGGCAAAGAGCGCGTTGCGGCG